>CAWCEZ010000006.1:0-467646 GCA_963794745.1 uncultured Acidimicrobiaceae bacterium | reverse complement strand
AGCAAGGCGTAGGCAAGAGCGACGGAACGCGACAAATGAAGCGGGTGGTTTCCCGATCACACAGACGAAAGCGCCGGCGGCGACGATGCCCACCGCGCTCAGCAGGCCGACCGCTTTACTCTCAAGTCCCGCGATACGGTCAATGTCGCTCTGGTATATGACGCTCACCGCTTCCCGCCGCCCTTCGTTGCCCTGGCCGAGCTCACCCTCCGATTCCGAGCGAAGGCGGTTGAAGGTGGCGTCAGAAGTGTCGACGGGGAGTTTTTTCGCGTTCTTGTAGATCGTTATGGGGAGGGTCGGGAACACGAGCACCAGTACCCACTTGACGAACCTCGACAGTGCCTGTCGCTGTCCGGTAGGCGTGCCGGCCATCAGGTGTCGCTCCTCGCAACTTGCCCGAACGCAAGCTGTTAGAACGTCTGCGATCGCTTCCGAGATGCCCAACTGGAGGGGACGATCGATGAACAGCCATTCGCCTGCCTGGTTGGCCTCCAGGAACCAGATGTCCTCGCCGTCGTCGATGAAGTCGAACGTGGCGTAACGTACCGTGTGTTGGTTGTAGGCACGACAGAGGACCGCCAACCCGTCGGGCACGGTCCAGGGGCGCCAAACTACAGCGGATTCCCTCGGTTCTCCAGTCGACTGCCGTCGTGTCACAGCACGACCGAAGCAGCGCTCCCCAACGACCACGACCCGTACGTTCGTGCCGGCCACCCGTGATGGACGATCATCGGCTGGGAGCTCCATGCTGCGGCATCGGAGAGTGTCTCCTCTGTGAGCTCTTGGGTGAATACGAAGCCACCGTCCGACAACTCGAAGTAGGCGCTGGAAAGGGACTTCGAGTACGGCCGTGCTGGTCTGCCGCGAAGTCCCGAGCCGTGTTTACGTCATTGGTGACAACGGTTTCTGGAACCTGGAAGCCGATGGCCGTCGCCGAGCGCAGTTGACAGACCTTGTTCTCGGCTTTACGTGCCGACCAACTGTCATTCACCGATGTCGCTCCGCTGTCCTCGAAACGGAGAGCCACGCACGCCACTGGGCTCTCACGAGGAGGAGTTCGTCCGGGGTGTGCAGCCCAAGCGAGTTCTCGTGCGGGACCTGAAACTGTCGCCACCAAATGGCACCGAGTTCAAGCGCAAAGCCCCCTGTACGCCAAGTCGGAGCTGACGAAAGGGCGACATCCTCGCATTGATGCGCAGGACGCGGACACTTTTTCTGCAAGGCGACGGATGACATCGTCGGCTGCGGTGTCCTGCCGGTTGGTTAGGACAGCTACAGGGAGCAGGGAGCTACTCGCCCTTTGAGTCCTCGCCGGTCTCGTGGTCGGCCTTCTTCGTCCGCGGAGGATCGGTCGCCTCCCAGGAATCGACCCACATGCCTCGCTCCCAAACTTGGTTCACCTGTCGCACGGGGTCGTACCTGGGAGGGATCGGACGATCACCTGCAACCGGTCGTCGGGCGAGCGGTGGCAGCAGCGATGGCACCGCCCGATACTACTTGAGGGGGTGACGCCTAGAGCTGCTGATTAGGATAGGCCCGGCCCGTCAGGCCAGCACCGGGCTATGGATGGGAACTCAGCGCGCCCTCGCCGAGTTATCGGGTCATGGGCTGGCATCGGCGAGGAGTCACACCGGTCGTGGTGACGCTCCTTGGCGCTGCCCTCATCGTCCCATGGGCCGCCTCGGCAGGAGCTGAGGGAGCTGGGCAGCCGAAAGTCAATATGCCTGCGTTCAGCGGACAGGGTGAGCTGGCTTTCATCTCGAGCGACAGAGTCTGGTCGCTGGACGGGACGTCCGGCACCCTGCGGGAACTGCCGGTGCCGTCCGGGTTCGAACCGTTCTCGCCGATGTTGTCCCACGACGGGCGTTGGCTCGCTTACATCGCCGTCCGCTCGACCAACACTTCGTACCAGGCCGAGCTCTGGCTGGCCCACGGCGACGGCACGGGTGCCCATTTGTTGAGCGACGTGCCCGTCGGGGGTGTCGGCGACGTGGCCTGGAGCCCGACAGCTGACTTCCTGGCCGTCGTCACCCAGGTCGGCCAGCGGGCCAACGCCGTGGACGTGGTGTCGCCGGAGGGAGCCATCCGTCAGTTGTTCACCCTGCCGCCGGGCAAGCTTGCTAGAGGCTACGTCGTGGACGCCTTGTGGTCCCCCTCGGGCGCGGTGGTCGCCGTATCGACGGTCGACTTTGGCCCCGACGGGAGCTCAGCCGTCCGCGCGTACCCGATCGGCGGGGGAGGCCCTACGACCTGGTTCGATATCAAGAACACGGAGACCCTGCCCAACATCTGCACAGGGTGCGGCGGGCGAGACGTCATCGCCGACCTCGCCGGCTGGGTGCCGGGCTGGGGCATCGGGTTCTGGGTGTTCTCGAGCGGGATGACCCACAACAACGACGACACTCCGCTCGAGGTCGTTAGCGGGCCAGGTGCCCGGCCTCACCTGATCGGCGCAACCCTCTCGGACGGCGAAACGGTCGCGCTCGCCGCCACCCGGAGCGGCTCGTTGGCGATCGTCGAGAGCACCGGCGGGCGGGAGATCGGGTCGGGCAAGCAGGTGGAAACCTGCCAGCTTTCGTCCCGGACGTGCACCCCCGTCCCCGGGGCATCGACCTGGACGGGTCCTGACCCTCAGAGTTGCGGCAAACCTTGTTTCACCCATCCTCCGGCCGGCGCCCCGGCCCGGGGGTCACGCTCGACCCGGCCTGGTCGCCCGACGGGGCGTACCTGGCCTACGTCAAGGCCCCGATCGCATTAACGGCGGCTGACCATCGCTGGCGTGGTACGAGGCGCACGATCTCTTGGTGTGGGGCTCGCGTACGCATACCTCGCGGCGCATCGACGGCATCAGCGGTGCGTCGGTGCCGGTCTGGTCCCGCAACGGGAGTGACCTGCTGTTCGTGAAGCAGGATGCTCTCTGGCTCGTGGTCGTTGCCGGCGGGTCCCCGGTCGAGGTCGCGGGCCCCTCTATTCCGAGGCGCAGTGGCAGAGCGCGTACGAGCCTGACGGTGATTCGCTCGGGATCGGCTACTACGGCCAGATCCCCTGGATGCAGCAGTTCGACTGGTGGTCGCCTTGACCCTGGCGGCGGTCGCTCGACTCGCCAGAAACGATGGATCTGCGTCGGTCGCGGAGCCAAACGCGGAGCCATAGAACGCTTACGCGGGCGAACAGCTGTGAACGCGGTTGAAGGAGAAACCCAGTAACCACAGGCATTTTTGAACAACTATGTACGCCTACGGACACCCCACGCAGACTCCGCAGGTCTGGGTTCGACGCGTGGGGCAGCACACGTACGTTCCGGATCACCTCGTCCGCTGCCACATGAGGGGAGAGGGGGATGAGTAGAGCAACTGCATAGCGCATGCGTTGGGCTGCCCTATGTATTGCCGCCTCGGAGCGCGCCTCCGCCGGAAAGGTGCAGCGTGTGGGCCACTCGAGGTGCGCCACGCTGCATATGCTGCGTACGCAAGACTTGAGAAGGTCCCGAGAAAAACGCCCGAGAAACCTGTGGATAACGCGGGAAACGGTCCGAAAAGAGCTGGTCATTGAAGGGTGTGTGCGCAGAGAGGCGCGACGAACAGCCGGACGTGGTGGCGGGGGCTGGATTTGAACCAGCGACCTCTGGGTTATGAGCCCAACGAGCTACCTGACTGCTCCACCCCGCTAATGAAGCAGCATATCAGCTTGCTCCGGGCTAGACCTGGGGCGGCGTCTGTTCATACTATCTCAAGCCGTTAGATGCGTTCTTGTTCTATTCCTGGTACTCGAGTGCGGTCTGACGGGCGGACGTACGGCTGTGGGGCGGGCCCGTTCCTGGCGGGATCGTCACCAGACGTGCGCCGCGAGGCGACGGCAAACCCGACGGGCACGACCGCCAGGAGCGGGCCTAAGCGGTGACCGCCGGCAGCCAGGACGGCCGAGCCGGCTCGTACGCGTCGATCTCCGCTTCGAAGCGCAATGTGAGCCCTATGTCGTCGAGGCCCTCGAGCAAGCGGTGTTGGGTGAAAGGGTCGAGGGGGAAGCTTGCCTCGATGCCGGCCGCCGGTGCCTCCAAGCGGAGGTACTCCAGGTCGATGGTGATGTCGAGGGACGGGTTGGCTTCGACCGCCTCCAGCAACGCCTTGCCCACCTCTGGGGAGACCTGCACGGGTAGGAGACCTGCTTTGGTGGAGTTGTTGCGGAAAATGTCGCCGAAACGGGGGGAGATCACGGCCTCGAAGCCGTAGTCGGTAAGGGCCAGACTGCGTGCTCGCGCGAGGAACCGGTCCCGAAGTTGGGGCCGGCCACCAATATCGTGGCGCCTGCATATTCAGGCTTGTTCAACACGAAGTCCCTGTCGTCACGCCACTCCGAGAAGAGGCCCTGCCCGAACCCGGTCCGCTCTACTTTTTTGAGCCATGATGCGGGGATTATTTGATCGGTGTCGACGTCGCTGCGGTCCAGTGGCACGGCTCGGCCCGTGATGACTCTTACCGGTTTCATTGCAGATCCTCCGGGGAAGCGAAATGGCCCGCCACAGCGGTTGCTGCGGCGACGGCCGGAGATACCAGGTGAGTGCGGCCTCCGCGGCCCTGACGTCCTTCGAAATTCCTGTTGGAAGTAGAGGCACAACGCTCGCCGGGTGCGAGCTTGTCGGGGTTCATCGCGAGGCACATGGAGCAACCGGGGTTGCGCCACTCGAACCCGGCGGTGATAAATACGGTGTCCAGCCCTTCTTTTTCAGCCTGGATCTTGACTTGGCCCGAACCCGGTACGACTAAGGCTCGAAGCCCTGGGGCAACCGTGTGCCCTTGCAGGACGGAGGCAGCCAGGCGCAAGTCTTCGATCCGCGCGTTGGTGCAGGACCCGATAAATACCGTGTCCACCTTTACTTCGCGCATCGGAGTGCCCGCCTGTAGCCCCATGTAGGCCAACGCGTGCTCGCCCGATTCGCGGGCTGCAGGTTCGGAAAAGCTGTCGGGGTCCGGTACGGCCCCGTCGAGGCGCACCACCTGGCCGGGGTTGGTGCCCCAAGTCACGTGGGGTGCAAGGGAGCTCGCGTCAATTTCGACATGCTTGTCAAAACGCGCACCGTCGTCAGTCGCGAGCGAACGCCAGTCGTCCAGAGCCGCTTCCCAATCGTGCCCTTTCGGCGCGTACTGGCGTCCCTCGATGTAGGAAAAAGTCGTATCGTCCGGCGCAACCATCCCGGCCCTCGCACCTGCTTCGATGGACATGTTGCAGACTGTCATCCGGCCCTCCATGGACAGTGCCTTGATCGCTGAGCCGCGGTATTCGATCACGTGGCCGATCCCGCCACCGGTGCCAAGGCGGCCGATTATCGCCAACACAATGTCCTTTGCGGTGACCCCCAGCGGGAGGTCTCCGTCGACCGTTACCGCCATAGTCTGCGGGCGTGCCTGGGGGAGTGTCTGCGTCGCCAGGACGTGTTCGACCTCGCTCGTGCCGATACCGAAGGCGAGCGCTCCAAAGGCACCGTGTGTAGAGGTATGGCTATCGCCGCACACCACAGTCATCCCGGGCTGGGTGAGGCCGAGCTCAGGCCCGATGATGTGGACGATCCCTTGGTTGGCGTCGCCCATCGCGAACAACCTGATCCCAAACTCGGCGCAGTTGCTCGCGAGCACCTCCATCTGACGAGCCGAAATGGGGTCGCTGAGGGGCTCGTTGAGTGCCGTTGTAGGCACATTGTGGTCCATGGTGGCGACGGTCAGTTCGGGCCGGCGCACTGCGCGCCCAGCCAGGCGTATGCCGTCGAAGGCCTGTGGGGAGGTCACCTCGTGGACCAGGTGAAGGTCGATGTAGAGCAGGTCGGGTTCGCCGTCGCCGGAGCGGACTACATGGCGCTGCCATACCTTTTCGGCCAACGTGGCCGCCGAGCCTGTGGTGCTCACTTCGCCTCCTTGAGACCGGGCCGTCTCAACTGTCGTGGATCCTGCGCTTGTGGGTGTCCCACATAGTGGGATACTATCTCGTTATGAGAGACAGTGTACAAGGGGCAGGGTCGCTCGGCAAGGCTATTAGCGTCCTCGACAGCCTCGCTGCCGCCGGGCCTCTGAGCCTTGCCGGGCTGGTCGCGCGCACGGGCCTTCCTCGAGCCACGACGTACCGTTTGGCCACAGCCTTGGCGGCACATGGCCTGGTCGAAAAAGACGGCGGTAGCACCTACCGCCTCGGTGGGCGCCTCGTCGAGCTCGGCCGCCTCGCCGGGCAGCGCCGGCTCGGTCTGGCCCAGGCGGCCGGCCCGGCCCTCGAGCGCCTCAGGGACAGGACAGGTGAAAGCGTGCAGCTTTTTGTTTCAGAAGGTGGGCACCGTGTCTGTATCGTCTCGCTCGAGTCGCCGCACAGCCTGCGCACCATCGTCGCGGTCGGGGCGTCGTTGCCAATGGACAAGGGTTCAGCCGGCAGAGTGCTCTCCGGCGAGCCCGAGACCTTAGCCCGGGGATGGACCGAGAGCGTCGAAGAGCGGGAGTTGGGCGTGGCCTCGGTAAGTGCGCCGGTTTTCCTGGACGGTGCTGTCGTGGCTGCCCTGTCGGTTTCCGGGCCGATCGAACGGACCAGCCGGGCGCCCGGCGAGCGCTACGCGGCCCTCGTCGTCGACGCAGCCGGTGAGGTATCCGCTTCGCTGCGTTGAGGCACAGGGCTTACGGGTCGACGAGCTCCTGGCAAGCCTTGACCAGGACCGGCAAGAGAAGCTCAGGAGCGGCGACCACGACGTCGTGGCCGGCATCGACCACGTAGCGCCGGGCCCCTGGGATGAGGGCGGCAAGTGCTTCTTGACGCCACGGCACAACCGTGCGGTCTCGGGACGTGATGACGACAGCCGCCGGCACTTTCAGGTCCGGTAGCCAGTCGCTGCTGTCGTAGGCGTTGAGCGCCGCACCGGCCTCGATGAAGGTTGCCAAGTCCGACTCTGAGCGCTCTGCCATTGCCCACTCCATTGTGTTGCCCATCGGGCTCTGCCCACGGCTTCCCGCGGTGCGGTCATGTCTTGCTATCTGCCAGTGGAGAAGACCTTCTGCCGCGTCGGGGTACCTCCTCGAGCCGGCGGCGGCGATCTTGCTGACCACGCGTACCACGGGCCGGAGCTCGTGGTGCCTTGCAAACGAAGCGGCCGTGGCACAAAGCACGATCCCACCGATCAGTTCGCGGTGGTTCTTCGCAAGCACTTGCGCGACGGCCCCGCCCATGGAATAGCCAATGATTATGGGCCTCTCCAAGGGGAGGGCGTCTATCAGCTCGGCCAGGTCGTCAGCGCTCGCTTCGACACTGAAGTGCTGAGCCGCACGGCCCAGGCGGCCATGGCCCCGCAGGTTGGGGGCGACCGTGTGGAAGGACCGGCCGAGGTGATCGAGAGAGCCGTACCAGTTGAGGGCTGCTGTCGCCATCCAACCGTGGACGAGCAGCACGTCGGGCGCCCCCGCAGGGCCCGGGACCTCCCAGGCCCAGGTCTCCGGGGCCGTCGCGCAGCGCACTGCTCGGCCTTGGTGGACGGGCTGGGTACCCGACGAGGTTGTCAAGGCTCGCCAGGCTAACGGGCCAAGGCCTGCTCGCTGCCGAGAGCCAGCATTTGCTCCTCCTGCCATGCTGCGTGGCGCAACTGCTGGGCGGGCGAGAGCCGGTTGAGCTGCCCTCTGTTGAGGGAAGGCAGACGTCGTCGTACGGACAGCTCCACGGGGCCAGTGAGGCGGGCGAGGCCGAACTGGACGGTGCGGTTGATGGCCCGGACGAAGGGGGAATGCCGTCCGCTGCGGTCGCCGAGGCCGAGCGACCGAGCCGTTTCAGCCAGGTCGAGGTCGAAGCCGGAAGGGCTGAACTCGAAGCCCGCTGCGAGCCGGCGAAGGAGCCACACCGTCGAGGGGCCGAGGATCCCCAACCAGTACTCCTCGACGTATGCCGAGCGTGGGTCGAAGCCGAGCTCGTCGAGGACCTCGTCAGGCCACGCGTGGACGTGAATGAACTCGGGGGCAAAACAAAGCTGCGGGTACATGTGAGCCTCCCAGGCGAGCCGAAGGTGCAGGAGGGGGAAGAGAGTGGCTGCAGCCCTCACTATATTTCACGCCATCTCAGCGCACAAGAGCACCTATGAGGCTCACAGCCGGGGTACTCAGCCCCGCGTGGCAGCGTCCGCCTGAACGGCCGTGCGCTCATCCACGGTAATGTCTTCGACCCGCAGGCCGGCGGGCGACTGCATCCCAGGCACCCGTTCGACGACCTTGAATATCGAGGCTGCGATCCCTGGGCCGTCGAGGCCGAGCTGACCGAGGATCCGGTCTGCCTTGCCGTGCGGGATATACGCCGTAGGCACCCCGAGGGTGAGTACCGGAGGGCTCTGGCGGGTGGCGTTGAGGTCGGCGATGGCGTCGGCGATGAAGTTACCGGCCCCCCCATTGCGGATCCCGTCCTCTACCGTCACGACGAAGCTGTGCCGCCCGGCATCCGCGATCATGGCCGGGTCGAGCGGGCGCACGACCCTCACGTCCCAAAGGGTCGCCTCGACCCCCTCGCCGGCGAGGAGCGCGGCCGCTTCCTCGGCGGCCTCGAGCAACTTGCCGACCGCCAGGATGCAGACCGACCCGTCGCCCGAGCGCACCAGCCTGGCGCACAGACCATTGCCGACCTGGCTGGCCGGGACCTGCCGGGCGGCCGTCTTCGGGTAGCGGACAACGGCTGGGCCCGAGAGCTCCAGAGCCGTTGCCAACATGACTTTCAGCTCCTGTGCCGAAGAGGGGGCAAAGATGGTCATCCCGGGGATGTTCAGGCAAAGCGCCATGTCGAGGATCCCGTGGGCACTGGGCCGTCCTCCCCCGTGATACCGGCCCGGTCGAGCGCGAAGACCACTGGCAGGCCGTGGAGGCCCACATCCAAGTTGGCCTGGTCGAACGCCCGGCTGAAAAATGTCGAGTAAACGGCCACCACCGGGCGCAGCCCTCCCATGGCCATGCCCGCCGCCGAGGTTACTGCTGCTTGCTCGGCGATACCGACGTCGAAAAACCGGTCCGGCCACCGTTGCTCGAAGGGCAGCAGGCCAGTAGGCCCAGGCATTGCGGCTGTAATTGCGACGACCTCGTCACGGCGTGCGGCTATTTCGGTTATCGCTTCGCTGAACGCGAGCGTATAGCCCTTGATGGCCCTGGACGACGCGGACGGGCCGGTGACAGGGTCGAAAGAACCAGCGTCGTGCAAGCATTTTTCTTCGTCGTCCTCCGCCGGCCCATAGCCGCGCCCTTTTTGGGTATGGACGTGCACGACAATGGGGCCGTCGTGGGTGGCGGCCTGGCGGAGCGCCTGTTCCAAACCTGCGATGTCGTGCCCGTCGAGGGGGCCGACATAGCGCACACCGAGCGTCTCGAAAAATGCCGGCGGCTCTATGACTTCTCTGATCGCCGAATAAACGCCTTGCAGGCTCGAATAGGCAAGGTTGCCGACGCCCGGGAGCTCGCGGACGGCACCTTCTATGCGGCGCCTCGCGGAACTGACACCGGGGTGCAGCCTTATCCGCGTGAGGCTTTCGGAAAGCCGCGACACGGTTGGCGCGTAGGAGCGGCCGTTGTCGTTCAAAATGACGATGACGCGTGAGCCGCTGTGGCCCAAATTGTTGAGGCCCTCGTAAGCCATTCCTCCGGTAAGGGCCCGTCGCCGACTATTGCCACCACGTGGCGGCGAGGGTTGGCGCTGCGGGCCACTGCGGCCGCGAGGCCGTGAGCGTAACAAAGGGCCGTCGACGCGTGGCTGTTTTCCACCCAGTCGTGCACGGACTCTTCTCGTGAGGGGTAACCCGACAGGCCGTCGGCTTGGCGCAGCGTCGTGAACATCTCGCGGCGCCCGGTCAGCAGCTTGTGGACGTAGGCCTGGTGCCCGGTGTCCCAGATGAGGCTGTCACGGGGCGAATTGAAAACTCGGTGCACGGCGAGCGTCAGCTCGACGACCCCGAGGTTGCTCCCTAGGTGCCCGGTGCTCGCCGACACCGCCTGGACGATGAACTCGCGGATCTCGGCCGCCAGGGCCGTCAGTTGCTCCAGATCCAGCCGGCGCAGGTCGCTCGGGCCGTTGATGGTCTCCAGCAGCACCCTTCAAAGTTACCTCTTGTCTCCTGCTGGCGGTACTGCTCCCCAGGCGTGAACTCCCGGGCGGCTGCGCTCGTACGCATCCTGCGCAGGGCCAAGTACCCTGGACAGCACCATGACTGCAACTGAAACCCCAAGCACTCAAGCTTTGATCGATGAAGCTGTCGTAGCCCGGGTGCTACGAGAGGCCCTGGCCACAGGTGGTGAGTTCGCCGAGGTTTTTGCCGAGGACCGGCGTGGCTCGGTGGTCGCGCTCGACGATGGCCGCATCGAAGACATCAGTTCCGGCAGAGAGCGCGGCGCTGGGATCCGGGTCGTGGTGGGCAATACGACCGGTTTCGCCCATACGGCTGACCTCTCGGAGCGGGGCCTGCTTGCTGCAGCAGAGGTCGCTGCCGGGGCGGCACGTGGCGGCGGGGGAGGGGTTCGCGAAGTTGCGCTTTCTCGCTCCGCGCCGCACAGCCCGTCTCCGGTCGAGGTGCTGCCGTCCAGCGTTGGCAAGGCCGACAAGGTGGATCTGCTGCGCCGAGCCGATGCCGCCGCGCGCTCAGCCGGAGGCGCCGTCCGCCAGGTCAACGCCAACTACAGAGATAGCCGCCGACAGGTCTTGGTTGCCAACTCAGAAGGCGTTTTCGCAAGCGACGACCAGGTACGCGTGCGTTTCGGCGCCAACGTCGTCGCAAATGGCGACACCGGGATGCAAACCGGCGGCGAGGCCGTCGGGTTGACGATGGGCTTCGAGATGTTCAACCGCTATGACGTGGAGGATCTTGCGCGCTCGGCCGCCGATCGCGCCCTGCTGAAGCTGAAGGCGCGGCCGGCGCCGTCCGGGACGATGCCTGTGGTGATCCAGGCGGGCAGCGGGGGAGTCCTGTTCCATGAGGCCTGTGGCCACGGCCTGGAGGCGGACCACATTGCCAAGGCCGTCTCGGTTTTCACGGGGAGGGTGGGCGAGGAGGTCGCGAGCCCGCTCGTCACCCTCGTGGACGACGGGACGATGAGCCATGAATGGGGCGCACTTGCCATCGACGACGAGGGCCACCCGACCTCCCGCAACGTCCTGATCGAGAACGGGGTCCTCACCGACTACATGTGGGACTGGATGCGGGCAAAGAAGGAAGGGCGACCCACGCCCTCCAACGGCAGGCGCCAGAGCTACCAGCACCTCCCGATGGTGCGCATGACCAACACCTTCCTCATGAACGGCGAAGAGAGCCCTGAAGAGATCATCCGCCAGACCCCGCACGGCGTCTACGTGGCCAAGCTCGGCGGTGGCCAGGTGAACACCGCCACCGGCGACTTCGTGTTCGGGATGACCGAGGCCTACCTGATCGAAGACGGCCAGCTGACCGAGCCCATCCGGGACGCGAACCTGATCGGCAACGGCCCGCAGGCGCTTATGGACATCGACGTCATCGGCAACGACTTCGCAATGGGCTGGCCCGGCACGTGCGGCAAGCAGGGCCAGGGTGTCCCGGTCGGCGTGGGCCAGCCGACGCTGCGTGTGCGGGCCTTGACTATCGGCGGGACCGCGCGTTGAGCGAGCTACTGGACCTGGCAGTCCGGGTTGCAGGCTGGTCCCGCGACGGTGAGGCCGTCGAGGTGTATCTCTCACGCGGTACCGAGACCGAGGTCGCGGTTTACGACGGTGAGGTCGAGTCCTTGTCGTCGGCTACCTCGGCCGGCGCCGGCATCAGGGTCGTGTCCGGCGGGCGCCAGGGCTTCGCCTATGCGGGCTCCCTCGACGAAGATGTCATAGCCGAGACCCTGCAGGAAGCGCGCGACAACGCCTCGTTCTCGAGCCCCGAGCCCTGGGTGGGGCTCCCGGAGCCGGACGGCTCGACCCCGGTGGCACTTGACCTTTGGCGCGACGAGCTGGCGACCTGCCCGACGGACCGCAAGGTCAACGCCGCCCTGGAGCTCGAACGGGAGGTGCGTGCCGGCGACCCCCGCATACGGCAGGTAGAGACCGTCAACTGGGGTGACTCGTCTAGCGAGATGGCCCTGGCCAGCTCTCTCGGCATCTCGGCTGCCGACCGCTCGACCGCCTGCTACCTGGCGGCCATCGCCGTGGCCGGCGAGGGTGTGGACAGCCAGGTTGCTTACGGCTACACCGTGGGTCGAGCACCCTCCGAGCTCGTGCCCTCGAAGGCGTCCGACGATGCGGTCTCTCGTGCCGTGAGGTTGCTCGGGGCAACCAAGCCGCGTTCTGCTCACCTCCCGGTCGTTTTCGAACCCCGCGTGACCGCCCAGCTGCTAGGCCTGCTCGGCTCGGTGCTTTCCGGGGAGATGGTGTTGAAGGGCGTCTCGCTTTTTGCCGACCGGCTGGGCGAGCCAGTCGCCGCGCCAGGCGTCACGCTTGTTGACGACCCGACGGAGCCGGCGGCCTGGGGATCGGCTTCGTTTGACGACGAGGGCCTGGCGTGCCGGCGGAACACTCTCATCGAGCAGGGTGTGCTGCGACGGTTCCTCTACGACAGCACGTCGGCTCGCCGCGCCGGGACCGCTTCGACGGCGAGCGCGGTCCGCGCCGGCTACAAGAGCGCACCGGGTGTCGGCACCCGGGCGATATACCTGCTGCCTGGGGAGTTGAGCGTCGCCGAAGTGCTCTCCAAGATCGGCGACGGGCTCCTCGTGCAATCGGTCAGCGGGCTGCACTCCGGCGTCAACCCTGTGAGCGGCGACTTTTCTGTCGGTGCCGAGGGCTTGCTGTTCCATAACGGCGAGCTGGGCGCCCCGGTCAGGGAGGCGACGATAGCTTCGAGCATCCAACGGATGCTGCTCGGCGTCGACGTAATAGGCAACGACCTCGAATGGTTGCCGGCTCACGCCGCCGGCGTGACCCTCGCCATTGGCGAGATGTCGCTCAGCGGGATCTGAACCACAGCGCGGCCCGGGGCCGGCGGGGCGCTCAAGTCCCTACGAGGCGGCGGCGACCTTGGACGAACCGCCCGACGAACCCGGCGACGAGCTACTGGGTGTGCTGGCCGGGCTTGCCTTGGTCCCCTCCGACTTGGTCCCTTCAGACTTGGTCCCTTCGGACTTGGAGCCTTCGGACTTGGTCCCTTCAGACTTGGCGGCCGCGCCGGCTTCGGCATGTTTGGGCTCGCCGGCCTTATGGGCACCCTTGCCCGTCTCAGAGCGACTGTCGGTCTTATAAAACCCGCTTCCCTTAAAGGCGACGCCGATATTGCCGAAGACCTTCCTCAGTGGCCCGCCGCACGCGGGGCATTCGGTGAGGGCATTGTCCTTGAACGACTGGACGACTTCGAGGTGCTCGCCGCATGCCTTGCAGGCGTACTCGTAGGTTGGCATGAATGAAGCAGCCCTTTCATTAGCACTCTTGCGGTTATAGTGCTAATTATACCGGCCGACGGCTGCACGGCGAAAGGTCTTACCCCTGACAAGGAGCCCAGCGCATGGCGCAACCAGTTCTTAAAGCCGTGATCCCAGCTGCCGGCCTGGGGACGCGTTTCCTTCCGGCTACGAAAGCCCAGCCTAAGGAAATGTTGCCCCTCGTGGACAAACCCGCCATCCAATACGTGGTGGAGGAGGCCGTCTCGGTCGGGATAACCGACATCCTTGTCATCACAGGGCGCGGCAAGAGGAGCTTAGAGGACCACTTCGACCGGTCCTTCGAGCTCGAGTACTATCTTGCGGCCGGGGGCAAGGAAGCTGAGCTCGAGGAAATGCGCAGCATTGCCGAGATGGCCAATATCCACTACGTCCGCCAGGGCGAACCGCGAGGCCTGGGGCACGCAGTCCTCGTGGCTTCCGAGCACGTTGGCGACCTCCCCTTCGCCGTCCTGCTCGGCGACGACATCATGCACCCCGGAGCGGGCATCCTCGCGGGGATGCTCGAGGCCTATGAGCGCTATGGTCATAGCGTCGTGGCATTGAAGGAAGTGGCGCCCCGGGACATCTCCTCGTACGGTTGCGCGGCGGTCAAGCCCCTCCACGACAACCTCGTACAGGTGGAGGACCTGGTGGAGAAGCCGGCACCCGATGAGGCGCCCTCCAACTTGGCGGTGATGGGCCGCTACGTCTTTGGCCCTGAGATATTCGATGTCCTTGCAGCCACCAAGCCGGGTCGCGGCGGCGAGATCCAGCTCACAGACGCGATCAAGACCCTCGCCGAGCGTGAGCCCGTCTACGGCTGGACCTTTCGCGAGGGGCGTTTCGATGTCGGCAACAAGCTCGACTGGTTGCAGGCGACGGTCGAATTGGCCCTCGAGCGCGAAGACATCGGGCCTCCTTTTCACAAGTTCCTCGTAGAGCACCTGGCCAAGCAAGGCGCTCTGCCTCCGCAAAAGTCCAGCATTTGATTGCACTGTGCCTGTCCCGCTGATCGATGGTTTCGGGCGCCAAGCCCGCGACCTGCGGATCTCGGTTACAGACCGCTGTAATTTCCGCTGCACCTACTGCATGCCCAAAGAGGACATACGTTGGCTCCCTCGCGCCGAGATCCTTACCTTCGACGAAATCGAGCGGGTGACGAAGGTCTTCGTTGAACGTTTCGGTATCACTTCAGTCCGGGTTACGGGGGGCGAACCGACGGCGCGGGCGCAGCTGCCTGCGCTGGTCGCCCGGCTCGCCCGCTTCCCCGTGGAACTGTCGATGACTACCAACGGGGCAACCCTTGGCCGTCTCGCAGGGCCCCTGAAGAACGCTGGGTTGCACCGGGTCACCATCTCATGCGATTCGTTGCGGCCCGAGTGCTTCGCGTCTATCACTGGCAGGGACATGCTGGCCCAGGTCCTCGAGGGTGTCGATGCAGCTCTTGAAGCTGGGCTGCGGCCGGTCAAGATCAACACGGTGCTGGTACGGGGTGTCAACGACGGCGAAGTGGTCGACCTTGCTCGCTTCGGGCGCGAACGGGGTGTGGAAGTGCGCTTCATCGAGTTCATGCCGCTCGACGGCGCCGGGGAATGGTCATCTCGAGCGTGTCGTGCCGGCGAAAGAGATCTTGGAGCGAATCGGCAAGGTCTACCCTCTCGAGCCGGTCATGCCCGAGGCTGCGCCAGGGGCGGTCCCTTCCGAAGCTCGCGGTGTAGAGCCAGCCGACCGCTACCGTTACCTCGACGGGGCGGGTGCCGTTGGCATCGTCGCGAGCGTCACCCGGCCCTTCTGCTCCAGTTGCGACCGGGTCCGCCTGACGGCGGAGGGTGCTCTACGGAGCTGCCTGTTCGCTGTGCGTGAGCGCGACCTGCGTTCGATTATGCGTGGCGGGGGTAGCGACGACGACCTCGCAGAAGCGATCACGGCCGAAGTCGCGGCAAAGTGGGCGGGCCATTCGATCGGCAAGGTCAACTTCGTACGCCCTGATCGAAGCATGAGCCAGATCGGCGGTTGAGCGTCGGGGCGAGGGCCCGGACCTCTCGTTAGGTGCCCGCCTCGTCGCTTCACGTAAGCTTGCGCTAATGCCCGAGCGCGGTCTGACCCATACCGACCCGTTGGGACGTGCTCGGATGGTCGATGTCACGCCCAAGGAACCCACGCACCGGCGGGCCATGGCACGCTGCCGTGTTCACATGCAGCCCGAGACGACCTCCAAGGTGGCCAGCAACGCGGTGAGCAAGGGCGACGTTTTGGCCGTCTCTCGCGTTGCAGGGATCCAGGCGGCGAAGCAGGCAGCTCACCTGATACCCCTCTGCCATCCCCTTTTGGTCGGCGCCGTCACGATTAATTTCACGATCGGTGACGACTTCGTCGAGGTGGAGACCCAGGTTGAGACCGTCGACAGGACGGGCGTCGAGATGGAAGCCCTCACTGCTTGTGCCGTGGCGGCCCTGTCCATTTACGACATGTGCAAATCGGTCGACCGTGCGATGGTGATTGGCGATCTTGCCTTATGGGAAAAGACAGGCGGTAGGGGTGGGCATTGGCGGAGGGAAACTGCCAATGCTTTGAATTCTGGGACACCTGATGTGGGCCGGGTGCTGCCCATCGAGGAGGAAATAGACGGGTTGATCGGCGGCAACAGTTCGGCTTTCGACGCTTGACGGCCGCTCAACAGGCGCCCTTTTAATGTGCGTTGTTGACCGCGAACAGCTAGCATCCACCATTTCCGCTTTTGTTGGGGCTACCGTCCATTTAATGGATTCGCGGTTGTCCTAGGAGTTACGTTATGGGAACTGAGTTTTTGGTGGCGTGCCTCTGGGTCGTCGTTTTGATCTATTGGTTCTGGTCGCGGCTGCCCGCAAGGGCGGACACTGCTGGGGTCTACCGTCGCGCTCTGCATGTATTGGAGCATGCCACCCCCCAGCGTGTGGTCCCCGCTTACCGGCTCCGTACGCCGGCGATTGTTTCGGCCTCCGCCCCCCATCCCGCCTTTGCTCTTTGCCACAAACGCGCCCAGATTCGCCGCCGGCGCAGGGACACGCTCTCTGTCCTTGCCGGGGCCGTCTTGGTGAGTTTCGCGGTGGCACTCCTCAGCCGTTCGACCGTCGCTTTGGCCGCCCAGGTGCTGTGTGACCTGGCCCTTGCCTCCTACGTATCGCTCCTGGTCAGGGCGGCGCGGGCTTCTGTCGGGTCAGCAACGACGCGGCGCAGCCCGATGGTGCAAAATCCCATCGTCCAAACGTTGACCGCTGACCCCGGGCTACCACCCGTGCACGTCGGCGTGGCAGTCGCCGAGGAGCCAGTGCGGTTGCGTGCCCAAATCCGGGAGCCCGCTGCTGAAGTTGCCAGCTACGTCCCCGCTCACGCTCTGCGGCATTCCGATCTCCGCGTCGTAATGAGCGACACCGACGAGTTCGCCGAGCAAAGCCTTCGCGAGAGCTACAGCGCTGCGAACTACACCGACGAAGGTTACGGTGACGAGAGCTACGGCGACTTCGACAGCTATGCCAGCCTGGCACTAGTCAGCGCCCGCTGAGCCTTACTGCGAGCAGGCCGCCAGAGGCCACGGCGGCGGCGGCCGCGCACGCTGTACGCTGGAGGCGGAGCACACCGTACGGAATGGTCACCACCTTTTGAGCCGCAGTCTTTTGAGGGCAGCTCTTCGCCTTGTGCTGGGACCCTGTTGACCATGGTGGAGAGGCGTACCAAGGCACTGCTGGTCGAAGATGACCCGAACATCGTCGACCTCGTTCGCAGCAACCTGACCGTTCGCGGGTATGACACTTGCTTGTCGCCGGACGGTTCGCGCGCACTTCAGCTCCTGGAAACCGAGCGCCCCGACATCGTGCTGCTTGACCTGATGTTCCCTGACGCCGACGGTTTCGAACTGTGCCGCCAGATGCGCGAGCGCTCAGCCGTCGGGATCATCGTCGTGTCAGCTCGCGGCGGTCAGCACGACAAGGTGGCAGCCCTCAACTACGGCGCCGACGACTACCTGACCAAACCGTTTGGCATCGAGGAGCTCATGGCGCGCATTACTGCCACGCTCAGGCGGACTCGCCCCGCTGAGCCGGTTGAGGCCTCGGGGCTGCGCATTGAGGTCGGTGACGTCGTCGTCGACCTCGAGATGAGCCTGGTGACCAAAGCGGGCGAGATCGTCCACCTCACGCCGACGGAGTTCTCTTTACTGCGCGAGCTGGCTATCAACAGAGGCAAGTTGTTGACACACGCCCAGCTGTTGAGGCGCGTTTCGGGCCCCGGTTATGCAACCGAGACCGAGTACGTACGGGTCTACATCCGGCGACTGCGGGCCAAACTGGAAAGCAACGGCGGTCCGCCCGTGATCATTACTCAACCCCGCGCCGGCTATCGCTTCGCGCCGGACTAGTTCGACAGCGGTGCCTTGACGTGACCCCTCCTGAAGCGCAGACTGCGCAAGTGAGCGATCGGCTGGCCCAAGCCGTGGTTGGGCAGGCCGGCCCAGTGCTCCCCGGGCCTGAGCTGGACGGTGGTCATGCGCTGCTGTCGGTTCGCGACCTGTCGGTGCGCTTCGGCGCGCTGTGCGCACTCGACACCGTAAACCTAGATGTGCTCCCCGGAGAGCTGGTCGCCGTGGCAGGCGAGAACGGTGCCGGCAAGACGACTCTCGTGGCGTGTGTTGGCGGCGATATTGCCCCAAGCTCCGGGCGCATCCTCTTGGACGGCCGCCCGCTGCCCCCTCGCCTGCGGGCGGCGACACGTCGCGGGATTGCGATCGTGCGCCAGCACACCGAGCTCTGCGGGAACCTGGATATTGCCGCAAATCTGTTCCTCGGCCGGGAGGGCCATTTCTTCTTCAACGATGTTTCGCTCTATGGCCAGGCCAGCGCTGCCCTCGACGAGTGGAAAATACCGCTTCCCGCCTTGTCGACCAAGGTGGCGGCGCTGTCCGGCGGCATGCGGCAGCTGTTGACGGTAGCGCGCGTGATGCTCGACCGGCCCCGCTTGCTCGTCCTTGACGAGCCGACCTTCTCACTCGGCGCCAACGAGACGGCCCAGGTGGAAGATCTCATCGTCTCGCTTCACCAACAGGGGACCACGATCCTGCTGGTTTCGCACGATGTTGACCAGATGTTCCGGTTGGCTGACCGGATCGTCATCTTGCGGCACGGGCGCGTGGTTGCAGACGTAGACCCCTTGGCGAGCCATCCCGACGACGTCATCGCCCTGCTATCGGGCCAACAGGTCGACTCCTCGGCTCGCCGCCAGCTCGTCCGCCTCCAGGGCCTTGTCGACCAGTTGGCGTCCACCGACCCCTCGTCCAGCCTGTCTGTGATCCTGTCGTCGCTGGGGGCGGCCCTCAACAACAAGTGCTTGTCCGTGCACCTGCGAGAAAGCGATGTCTTGCGCTGTGCCGCGACCCTTGGCTTCCCGCGCACGCTCCCCGCGGGGTGGGCCGAAGTGCCCTATGGCTCCGCTAAAGGCCCCGTCGGGCAGGCGTCGGTGAGCGAGCAGGTTGTGATCGACGAAGACATCGAGCACAGCGCCGGATGGGCCCAGCTGAGGGGGTTGGCGAGGTCCGTCAAGGCGGAGAGCTCCTGGACCGTACCCGTCATGGGCTCGAGCGGGCTGATAGGGGTGATCACGATCCTGCGGCCCACCAAAGGGGTCCCCCAGCGCGACGAGTTGGACCTGGTCAGGCTCTACGCGGGTTACGCGGCCAGTGCGATAGAGCGCGACCGCTTGCTGAGCGACCTCACTTCGCGCAACCGGGTCCTTGAGACGATCCGGGAAGTGCTGGAAACGCTGACAGGCTCGGTCTCGGTCCCAGATGGTTTCGCGTTCGCCCTACGCACTCTGCGGCGGGGGCTTCAGGCAGACGAGGTCCTGCTCCAGATCATGAAGGGCGACGACGGTGCCGACAGTCGTTGCTTTAGCGAGATCGGCTCGTCCCGTGCCACAGGGGCTAGCAACACCGAAGGTACCCCTTCTCCTTTGTTGGAGGCTGCCAGCCAGGTCCTGGCCGGCGGCCCGCAGGACGGCAAGGCCAAAAAGGCGCGACTACCTGGAGGCGGCCAATGTGTGGCCGTGCCGTTCCCGACCCAAGGCGGCGTTGCCGTCCTTGTGGTGCGCTGGGACGACCTATCTTTGCCTGAAGGGTCGACCGACCTCATGGAGGATGCCGCACGGTCGTTCCAACTTGCTCTGGAGAGAGAAGACGCCGTTGTCGCGCACCAGGAGACGGCGGCTCTTCGCCGCTCTCAGGAGATGCAACAGGGGTTCCTGTCCCGTCTGAGCCACGAACTGCGGACGCCTCTAACCGCGATCAGAGGCTACGCGTCCAGCCTGCTCCAACCCGACGTGACTTGGGACGGGGACTCCCAGCAGCGCTTCCTCAATACTGTGGCCGTAGAGTCAGCGCGCCTCGGGCGCCTTGTGGAAGACCTTCTGGATTTCTCGGCAATCGAGTCGGGGATCCTTCGGCTGCAGAGCGACTGGTGCGACCTTGCGCTGGTGCTGGAAGCAGCAGTGGGCTGCCTTCCCGCCCCGAGCAGGGAGATGGTCCGGGTGCTTATCGACCCGAGCTTCCCCGCAGTATGGGCGGACCACGACCGGATGGAGCAGGTCCTTCTCAATCTCATCGACAATGCCCTCAGGCACAACCCGGAAGGCACGCACGTCGAGGTGAGCGCCCTTATCGAAGGGCCCACAGCGGCAATATGTGTGACCGACGACGGCCCGGGAGTGCCCGACGATATCGCCGGCGCTCTCTTCGAGCCTAAAAACCGGCGCAGGACGTTGACCGGGGGGGCCGGGCTCGGCCTGTCGATAGCTCGAGGGATAGTCGAGGCGCACGGCGGCCAGATCGAACTGCGACGGCCGGAGGGCGGCGGGACGCAGGTAAGGGTATCGGTCCCGGTCGAGGGTACCGGCCGCGGCGCCGTCGAGGCTGTAGGAGCCGGCACAAACAGCTGAGCGGCTGCAAAAGCGGACTGCCTCTTGAATTAATACTATGTTAAACTTTTCTCAGGAGGTGTTTACATTCGCGTTCACGCGGCCAGTCGTAGCGTCAGAGCCGACATCGCTGGTTGGCGTCAGCACTCTCGCTAGGCGCCGGAACCGGTTAGCCACAAAAGGGGAAAATAATGACAATCAGTTCGCCTAGGAAGCGCGTCGTGCGCTACTCGGCTGCCGGCGTTGCCGGTCTCAGCTTGCTGACTGGCTTCGTAAGCGTTTCGGCCGAAGCTCAGACGGCGCCGACCGTATCGGCCATGGCCTTCAACTTCAACAAGACCTTCTCGACAATGCCTCTGCTGAAGCCCATCACCGCCGCAGGTACCGGCAAGGTTGCCTTCTTGCTGCCCGACACGGCCTCTTCGGTGCGCTGGGTTGACTTCGATGCGCCGTACCTGAAGAAGGCACTAGAACTTGCTGGCCTGCCAGCGAGCGACATTATCGTCGAGAACGCCCTGGGGAGCGACACCACCCAGGCCACCCAAGCGCAGGCCGCGATCACCGCCGGCGCGAAGGTCATCGGCATCACGTCGTTGGACGCGACTGCTGGCGACGCCATCGAGAAGACCGCTGGGGCAGCCGGGGTCAAGACCCTTGACTACGACCGCCTCAATCTTGGCGGCTCGGCCAGCGTTTACGTCAGCTTCAACAACGTCCACGTCGGCCAGCTCCAGGGCCAGGGCCTTGTGGCCTGCATAGCCAAATGGCATGTGAAGAGCCCACACGTGTTCGAGCTCGACGGGTCGCCGACCGACAACAACGCCACCCTGTTCGCTCAGGGTTACAACTCGGTGCTCAAGTCCTACTACGCGGACGGCAAATACAAGAAGGTCGGTGAGCAGGCAGTCCCGGCATGGAACAACCTGCAGGGCGGCACGATCTTCGCCGAGGCTCTCACGGCGCACCCGACCATCAACGCTGCCGTCGTCGCTAACGATGGCTTGGACGACTCCGTTGTAGCCGACCTGAAGGAAGATGGCGTGAAGCCCTGGACCTTCCCGACGACCGGTCAGGACGGCACCGTCCAAGGCATGCAGGACATCCTCACTGGGTACCAGTGCGGGTCCGTTTACAAGCCCATCTACCTCGAGGTTCAGGCAGCCGTTGCTGCTGCTCTCTACCTGCGTGCCGGTCTTAGCTTGCCCATGGGCCTGGTCGGTACGAACACCATCGACCACAGCGCCGCTCCGGGCAAGGACACCGCCGTCAACATCCCGGCCGTCCTCGAGACCCCGATGTGGGTCACCACAGCCAACATGGAGAAGACCGTGGTAGCTGACGGGTTCGACAAGGTTTCCGCCATCTGCAACGGTATTGGCGCAGCCTGCAAGCAGTTCGGGATCCACTAGTCCTGCTGGGGCAACCCAATAGGTAGCTAGCTAAAACGCATAAAGACGCCCGACCGCACCTGTGCTGAGGTACAGGTGCGGTTTGGGCGCTTGAATCACCCGGTCGGAGAGGTGGGCAACGACCGAAGAGCGAGGGGAAAGAAATGAGACAAAGTGAGCAGTAGCGGCGCGATCGAGGGGGTTGGCGCTGGCGGCGGGGATGTGCCCTCAACAGCAGCTGGGGTGCCGTTGTTGGAACTCAGGAACCTTTCCAAGCACTTTGGGGCCGTTCAAGCGCTCACTGATATCAATCTCAAGGTTTACCCCGGACGAGTGACCGCCCTGGTGGGCGACAACGGGGCCGGTAAGTCGGTCACTCTCAAGACCATCGCCGGGATCCACCCTCCTGACGGGGGCCAGAATCTACTGGAAGGGCCAGCCCGTCCACATCAGGTCGCCCCGTGACTCAGCCGCCCTAGGTATCGAAACCGTTTACCAGGACTTGGCTTTGTGCAACAACCTCGACATCGTCCAGAACATGTTCCTCGGGCGCGAGAAGACGAAGGGTTTCTTCCTAGACGAGAACAACATGGAGACCGCAGCGTCGCAAACCCTCGCTAGCCTTCGTGTTACCACGGTGCGTTCAGTACGCCAAGTCGTGGCTTCTTTGTCGGGTGGACAGCGCCAGGCGGTCGCTGTCGCAAAGGCCGTGATGTGGAACTCCCAGCTTGTGATCATGGACGAGCCGACGGCCGCCCTGGGGGTCGCCCAGACCGGCATGGTGCTCGAACTGACTCGCCGTTTGGCCGAACGCGGCCTCGGGGTCATTTTTGTGTCCCACAATTTCAACGATGTTTTCGAGGTTGCAGACCAGATAGCGGTCCTCTACCTCGGGCGCTTGGTCGCTTCGATCCCAGCCGCCGACCTGGACCGCCAGATGGTGGTCGACCTCGTCACGTCGGGTACTACGTCGCGAACAGTCCCAGGCGTTCTCAAGCCGAACGGAGCTTGACGATGACCCAAGAAGCTGAGCCGATCCCCTCGCTCGAGCAGGCTGGTTCACCAGCCGTTGCTACAGGGGAGCCAGTAGCCCCGTCTGCTGCGGCCAACCCTGTCAACTCCGTCGTCTCGCTCGGGACTTACGCCCGTGCCTACTGGTCGAGGGTGCTCTCCGGTGACAGCGGAGTCTTGCCTGTCGTGGTCGGGCTGGTGCTCATATCTATCGTCTTCCAGGCCGGCAACAGCCACTTCCTGACAGCTCAGAACCTCGTTAACTGGCTCCAGCAGGCCTCCTTGTACATGGTCATGGCCATGGGGATCGTGTTCGTGCTCCTTCTGGGTGAGATCGACCTGTCAGTTGGTTACGTCGGGCTCTTGGGTGGGGCGATAGCAGCGGAAATGTTGTCAGGGACCCATCCCTGGCCGCTCGCAATCGTCATCGTGGTCTCCCTGGGCGCCTGCGCCGCTATCGGCTTCGTCCAGGGCCTCCTCATCACGAGGCTCGGGCTGCCCTCGTTCGTTGTCACACTGGCCGGGTTGCTCGGGTGGGAAGGGGTCCTGTTGCTCGTGCTGGGCAACGGTGGCACCGTACCGATTAACGACAAGATCTTTGACGATTTTGCTACTGGTCACACCAACAGCCTGTTGGCAGGGTGGGTGATCATTGGCGCTTTGGTAGTAATTTACGCCGTCGTACTGTGGTTCAGGGACAACCGCCGCCGTAGCAGCGGCCTGGTAGCGCCGCCGGTCAGCCTTACGATCGTGAAGATCGTTGCAATCGCTGCGGCAGGGGCGGGGCTAGTTCTCATCGTCAACGCTAATCGCAGCCAGTTGGCAGCTGCAGGCCCGATACGGGGCCTGCCCTGGTTCGTCCTGGAGGTCCTGGGCATCCTCCTCCTGTGGAGCTTGTTGTTGAACCGGACCAAGCCGGGCCGTTACATGTACGCCATCGGCGGTAACCGCGAAGCGGCCCGCCGTGCTGGTGTCAATACCAAGTGGATCCGGACACTGGGCTTTACCCTTTGCTCTCTCAACGGAGGGATCGCGGGATTGATAATCGCGGGCCAGTTCCAGGGCGTTTCGACGAGCGTCGATGGCGGCCAGCTGGTCCTTTATTCGATTGCGGCGGCTGTCATTGGTGGCGCCAGCCTTTTTGGCGGGCGAGGAAAAGCGATCCACGGTGTCATCGGCGGTCTGGTTATTGCCGGTATCGTCAACGGTATGGCGCTCCTCGAAACGAGCGCACAGTTGCAGTACGTGATCACCGGCGTTGTGCTCATTGTGGCTGTGACCGTAGACGCCATCAGCAACCGCCGGGCGACGACAAGCTAAGACCCCCGAGCCGCCTGTAGCCCCCTCGCTCGGGCGTTAGACTCTCGCTGTCGGGGGGTGTAGCTCAGCCCGGAAGAGCGCTACGTTCGCATCGTAGAAGTCGTGGGTTCAAGTCCCATCACCTCCACCATTGTTGTGTCGCGAGACATCCCGGACGGCTGTCTCAAGACATCCCGGACACTAGCGGGCGCTCCATGGGCTGGTAATCCTTGTCCGGGTCGATGGTGAGCCGGCCTAGGAGCTCGCCGTCCTCGGTGAGGACGTGCACGTCGCGATCGGCCACCAGGAGGTAGACCCTGATGCCGGCGTGGGCGCGACCGACGCCGATGTGGCGTAGCCGGCCCTGGTAGCGCAGCGTGACCTTTCCTGCCTTGTCGAGGCGGTCGTGGCGCAGCCGGTAGTGGCCGTTCGGCAACAACGGGGGCTTGGCGACGGCCTTGGTGCGTGCGCCATAGGCCTGCGCTGGGGTGCGCCGGCCGATGGCCCGGTGTGGACGGACTTGGTTGTAGTAAGCCCTGAAGCGGTCGAGCTGGGCCTGCAGCTCGGCCAGGTCGCCCGGGCGGCGCTGTTTGGCCAGGTGCTTTTTCAGCGTCTGGTGAAAGCGCTCGACTTTGCCTTGGGTCTGTGGGTGGTAGGGCCTGCCGTGCTTGTAGGTGACGCCGAGAGCCCCGAGCAGGGTCTCCATGGCGCAGCGGCCGCCCCGGCTTTCAGCGGTGAAGATCCCACCGTTGTCGGTGAGCACCGACGCCGGTAGCCCAAAGTGCTCGGCACTTGCCTGGAAAACGGCCACTACGTCGGTTGCCTTGGTGGTCATGAAGGCCACCGAAGCCACTAACAGCCGGGAGTGGTCGTCCAAGAAGTTGAGCACCTCGACGTCGGTGCCATCGGCGAGCGACCAGTGGGTCGTGTCAGCCTGCCAGCACTCATTGGGCAGTTCCGCCGCGAAGCGGACATAAGAGCACTTCGGCCGCTTTTGCGGCTGAGGGGTTACAAATCCTCTCCGCTTTAGCACCCTCCATATGCTCGACACCGAAGGCACGACCGACTTCTTCCGGCGGTGGCGGCACTGCAAGTGGTACTGGATGCTGTGGGGCCCGGCGTCGAGGCCCTCTTCGGCCAGGGACTTGCGCAGTTCGACGATCTCATCTTCAAGCGCCGTGCTCACCCGGCTCGGGGAAGACCGGGGACGTTTAGAGCGGGGCACCAACCCTTGCTCGCCCAGTTCTTGGTGCCGAGCCAGTAACTCGTAGAGCCAGGTCTTGGACACCCCGTGGGCCCGGGCCACTTCCCTTACCGGACGGCCCTCCAGCACCACGGCATTGACGACGTAACCAGCGAGCTCCATGCGCACACCCCTTCATTCTGGTGTCCGCTATGTCCCGCGACAGGTGTCCGGTATCTTGTGGAACCAGACACCACTCCCTCCACAGGGTTCAAGTAGCGTCCTGCAAGGTACTCCCTGTGGGTGCTACTCGAACGGGTCCGCTTGAGACGATGGCGTTGGGGCGCCGTCACGCGGTCCTGGGCGGCACCCACCACCACCTCAGCACTTTCAAGCCCGCCCGTTCGGTTGGCCTCGTCACCGGGGGGTCTCGGGCCTCCGAACGTGTGGATTCCGGCCTCTGTTAGTCAATCCTTGCATTCCCTGAGAGCTCTGCTGGCATTCTCTGACATGAGCCAGGTAGTTTATGCACGGGTGCCCGAGACACTCAAAGGGGCTCTGGACTCCTACGCCCAAGACCGGGGCGTGACGCTGACCTCGGCCGTGGTCGACCTTCTGGAGCGTGGCCTAGGGGCGGCCTCGGACGAGGCCTCCGTAGCTGATCTCGAGACCAAATTGGCAATCGCCTCTGCCGAAGAGGCCCAAGTGGACAGCGAGCTGGCCCGATCCCAGAACGAGCTGACGACTTTAACTGCTTTCGCCAAACGATCCCTCTTGCCGATCGGCGTCTGCCCTAAGAGGGGATGTAGCAAGCCGATCAGAGGTTACGATCTGTTGGCGGTTGGTCATTGCCCCCATTGTCAACACCCGCTTACAGATCTGTTGGCGCCACGTAACTCCAGCTCACTTAACGAGCGAGACGTTGGTGTGTTGCTTGGCGCTCTTGGTGGCGCTCTGATGGTAGTTGCAGCCGCGGCTGCCATCGGTTCATCTAAATAAAAGGAAAGACATGGTGACAAAGCAAGAGCAAATCGCACAATTCCTTGTCCAATATATCAAACTGCCTCGTGGCTACACACCCCAAGCCTGGGCATCACAGCCATGGTTGGAAATGCCCTTCCCCTACACCGTACCTTCGACACGCCCAACCGCCGAACAACTGGCACATGAGCTGCTTGCGATGTCCGAGTTCCGCGCCCTCCAACTTGGCACTTGGCTCAACACAACCAACGGGCAGGTAATTACCGAGGCCGTAGAGATGGTATCGCCCCCCTTCTATCGCCAAGACATTGAGTTGTTAGTCGAGGCTCTTCAGTTGGCAGCACAGCTTCAGGCGCATGAGGGTCAGGACAAGGCCGGCAAGGTCGCACTAGCGGTAATCGTCGCCGGACTGATTTTCGGCATAGCCGCTATGGGCGGCCGGACTGCATAAGCCCAACGACGCCACGCAACACCCCTATCCCGTGACTCACGCGGATAGAAGGTCGCGTCGTCGTTAGTGGTGGCCTATCGAAGAGTTGCCGCTGTAACCAACTTGTTCGTTATTACGCGCCGCTGATCGAAGAGTGGCAACTCCTCGCTCTTGATCTTGGTCTTGATGAGATTGTAGGCGCGCTTGTCGTGGCGTTCGTACTTGCGGTGGACCGCCCAGGTGCAGTAGTCGGCGATCTGGAGACAAGGATCGGAGTCGCACGGCCAGAAGGCTACTTGGTAGGAGAGTTTTGCGCGGTCCAACGCGTGGCTTCGTCAACGCAAGCTTGTAGTTTGGCGCGCTCACTGCGAAGGCCAAGTGCCGACGCGACCACCAGGAGTTGGTCTTGAGTCTGCAGGCAGCGGGGCCCATGGTCTTGAAATGCCGGGTCCAGGCGTCCTTGTAGGGCGCCTGTTGGGAACGGACGGACGTTGGAAGCTTGCGTTTCTCCAGGACGGTGAAGTCGGCTTCGAAGTCCTCAGAACCGAGAAAGGTGAAGACGCGATCGTGTACGGCTTGCTCGTCCTCGGTGGCGTGCAGGGTGGTGTTAAGGCCTAGGCCTTCAGAAGCCCACTCGCGGCGCAAGGCCAGTAGGCGGTCGCCGATCGTCGGGTCGTAGAGCACGATGGTGCCGAGGGTGAAGTACTTGGAAGCGGCCTGGTTCGAGAAGGAAAAGTCGCCGCTCTCGTCAGCGAAGGCGTAGATTTGGCGCGTCGAGGGTCGTTCTCGTGGAGGCGTGGCTCGTTCGGCAGGCCAAGACTGTCGGTGGTTACGGGCGCGCGAAGGAACGGGTGACGATGCGTTTCGGTGTGGGGTCGCGGTCATCAGCTAGCCAGGCGGAACGGGGATAGCTGGGAGCCCGACACGCCTCGGGAGCGCTGAGATACGTTTGGGATCGATCATGAGCACCTCACAGGAGTCCAAGCAGTTCAAGGATTGGAACTACACGTATGGCATTCTACTGGTCACACTAACCAGGCCGTCTCGGGCACGGGTCGTAAAGCCAACCCTGAAACTGCCATCTTCCTTGGAACGAAGCTCTGGGCTTCGGCGTAAGCAAGATCGTGGAGAACCGAAGGCCTGGTTTGTGCGGGGCGCTGAAGGGGCTTGTAGGCCTTCAGTCGTCGTCATCGTCGTTGCCCCCGGCGGGGGTTACCCGGTCGCGAGTGCGTTGCCTTCACCGCACAGTGCACCAGGGATGCGGACCGAGGTCGTAGCGGCCTTTAGGCACCTCGTCGGCCCACCTGAACCAGCGAAGCAGCTCGCTCCCTACGTCGACGCTGTCGACGGGCCGCTGGCGGCTGCCATCGCGGGCGGCGCAGCTCAGACACGCTCCGATGACTCGGCGCTTCTGCCCAATGGCACCAGCTCCGTCTCGACGATCAAAGTTGTCGCGCCGGGCGTTGCGACGGTCGACTTCAGCATCTCCGACCAGGGCAGCGGTGGCTACCAGCAGCGCTTCGTCGGGAACGTTGTCCTCGCCGATGGTCGATGGAAGATCTCGTGGGCGACGGTCTGCATGCTCGTCGAGGCCGAGAGCTATGTCTGCCCTAACCCGCCGGCGTCCCTACCCGGAGCTGTACCGCTACCGCGTTCGCTGTCCGGTGAAGTGGAGACGGCACACCAGGAGCCGGACCTCTTGCGGCCCCAGGCTCTTGCCATCGAACCGGACGGCGACCTCCTGATCGTTGACAGCGACCGGGACCAGATCCTCCGCTGGCAGAGCGACGGCCACCTCTCGATCTTCGCCGGTACCGGCCAGCCAGGCCTTGCGGGCGTGGGCGGCCCTGCCGTGGACGCCCGGCTCCCCGTCTACTTCGGCTCGCAGCTCGCCGTGGCGAAGGACGGCACCTCTTTCGCACAACCCTCCGTCGGCTCTACGGAGATTCTCATTGGGGTGACGTACGACAACCAGTGGCCAACCGACCTTCGTCCCGAGCCGGACGAAGACACGAAAGACCTGTGGCGGGGTGAACCGCGGCCCATCACGGGATGGCCACCGCTCGAGCTAAGAACCCGTGTCCTCGATTAGTCATTTGATTGCACCGCGACGCGACGACTCATGGGCATGCTGACCTGCCCAAACGTTCTGCTGAACACGACTGTCAGGGACGACACCGTTAGTCAGTTTCGGTCCTCCTTCTTGCAAACGAGGCCCGCTGCTGCACCTGGGCATTTTGATGCCTGCTCCAAGTGCCACTCGATGCCTGTTTCAGGTTTGGCCGTGTGACCGATGACGCCAGGAAGGCACACGTTGACACCACAATCCTGTGGATAACTTCACGGTTCACCCCTGTACTGCCTGGAAGGACAATGTTGTAAATAACGCGATATGCAGGACGCCTTTTCGGCGCGAGAATTAGTTGAAAGAAGTAACACAGGAGTAGTCGCTATGAATAGCAACAATCAATCGACAAACCACCAGCTGCGAACCGTTATGTATACGAATGTAAGCCCAATGGAGCGTCTCCGTGGGAAGGGTCGCTTCAACAGATTGCAGGAGGCTCAGACGATACAATGTCGACACAAGGCGGACGAACTGGGCCTCCACGTCGTTGACGAGTATCTCGACGAGTACGACGGAGACCACAACTTCGATGCCCTCGTCGCTCTGATCGGGCGACTTCATACAGACGGCAACATCGAGACCGTCGTAGTCCGGATGTCTTTGGCCGTCAGCTCGTGCAGCGGGACGACATTCTAGAGGTAATCACAGGTTGCGGCACCCACGTTGTCAATTGTTAGGAATTGACGATCGTAAATGATCGTAACAAGAAAGTAAATCCTAAGTAAGCACAGCGGAGGAGTACCAAATGGCGGAACATATCATCCACGAACCACAAGACGTCGATGCGTGGGTCTGCATTTGCGGCAATACACCGTCAGACTCCGGATTTTACCCTATCAACGAAGCCAATCACGAAGTTGAACCGACTCCAAAGGCCTGGACCACTCACCAGTACTGTTGCCATGAATGTGGCCGAGTCATAGAGATGAACTCGCTTGAAGTCGTCCGCCGGATCAATCCGAAAGACTTCATGTTATTAGATTAGACAAGAAGGAGCGGCGTTTTCCGTGTGCTCGGCTCCCGCATGAGCCCTGACCCGGCTCGGACAGCAGCTGGGCGCCCCATGTGTTTGGGCCGGATCACTATTCGTCACCTATTTTGGCAGGTGTAGGAGGAAGCTGCTTGCTGACTCTAATCATGAGCGAAGCCATTTCGTTATCGCCCAGCTGCTCGCCACGCACTGCTCGCATCAGGGCACGCGCCCCATGATAATCGAGAGGTTGCCACACGCTCAGCGCAAGTGGATCGTTGTCACACTGCTAGCATGTACCGGCCCAGCCTCTCAAATCTCCGTCGGGCTCTACGTAGTCAAGCACGACCTCAATTGGGTTGTCGGTCCCTCCTATGACGTAGAAGTGCATGTACTCAGGCTTGAGCTCATAGGGAGGCATGTTGGAAAAACGTACCACCCACAGTGCCAGCCACGGGGTCGTTGCAATCAACGAGGCGTGCTCTTCGGACCTGGAGGAGGCCATCATCTCCCGGCATTCGATTGACCAACCAAGGCCACGTCGGAGGCAGGAGACCGTCGTCGGAACGAGGTCGAAGCCTGGGAGCTCGTGTGGCAACCAGGAGTCGTCGCGGTCGTAGTCGAAGGTGGCCGAGCTGCGGCCCTGTTCGTGCCGCCGACCCTGCCGACGCACGAGCTATCGGCCCGGAGAGCTCGCCTAGTTCGACCTGTTGCGCCCGGCTGTTGGAGACAACGCCATTCGTGGTTCCTGCCCGATGGGGCCGCCATGAAGGTAGGGGCAGCACTACATACAGCTCTGCGAAGTCAACTCGGAGGCGATCGTATAGACTCTTATTATCTCAAGGCAAGAGCTGATGGGCTGAAGGAGTGCGATGACAATCGGGGCAGCCGAAATCATCCAGCCGATGCGCTTCGTGCTTCCGCATCGCGTCAGCCGTCTAATCCTGAACGCCGTCCTGCTGGGGCTAATAGCCGCCCTGTTGACTGGGATCGCCCCCGAACTTGCAAAGATCATCGTGCTGGTCTGCTGGGCGCTTTTCGCTCTATTGGTCCTTCTACGCACGTGGCGAGCGGCCGTCTTGGTCGATGACATCAGGATTGTCGCGATCAACGGCATCAGCACCAGGCGGGTAAGACGGGCCGACATAGCGTTGATTGACCTTCAACTTCCCCAGGTCGGTGCGTTCACCTCAGGCAACGGCGAACGCATGGTCGCCGTCCTGAAAAACGGCAAGCGAGTCAGTCTAAACTTCAATCCTCTGATCAGGCGACATTGCCCGCATCTGTCGGAGATAGCTCGATCTCTGAACAAATTGATTGGCCAATCGCCCGACTGCCGATAGGTCTTGGGGGCGTGGTTCAGGACAAGAAGGGTTGGGGCGAGGTTCACAGACCGTATGCCGAATTATGCTGTGGACACTGCCTAGGGAACAGGGACCCAGCCCTCCCCCGAGAATCTCCAAAGGTCGTTATAAAAACTCGTTTGGCCTACCCCACCGAAGAGTGCGACGTCACCCTGGGCGTCCCAAGAGCTGAGACTCGCTAGTTTTCGGGGCGATGGGTTGCCTTGCGAATGCAACAAAACCCAATCCTTAGCTCTTAGAACCCACGTCTGGTTCACTAGCGGCGGTGTCAGGTCCCCGTAATAAAGCACCATCTCATTCAAATGTTGATCAAACGTCATTGCGAGGTTGGTATCTGTCGGTCTTATTTCAGGCGAGGCACCATCTGTCTGAAGAGGAGCCCAGGCCTTTTTGACCAGTATGAGTTCCTCAAACGTCCCGGTTGTTGACGAACCGATGGCCATCACCGAGTTCAGGGCAGGGTCATATGCTATTGCCGCTGGTAGGAATGGAGTCGGCATCGGCGTCCCTGGCGCCCAATCTTTTCCGTTGAAGACCCAGACAACGTCAGTGCGGTTGGCACTCAGCAGGACGATGTCCCCGGTAACCGCATCGTAGGCAAGATAGACGACTCCAGCGGGTGGACTGACCGCGGGATGAAACTCCTGCCACCGCTTCCCGTTGAAGAACCATGTTGCCAAGTTGGGACCGTTCAAGTCTGCAACCATCACCATTCCGCCAAGGCGGGAATCGTAAGCCATCCCGCCTTCTGTGGCTGGCACTCCGGGGCTGCCTTGTGGGTGAGCCGAGTGCCACATATGGCCGTTCCAAAGCCAAGTGGCGGTTAAAGTTGTTGTAAAGAGCCTTGGTCGATAAACAGAGGTCGGAAAGTCCCCCATACAGGACCATCTGGCCAATATGTGGATCGAACGCCATGAACGCCTGGCCGCGGGGTGACGGAAACTCAGGGTTGCCAAGCGCCCAATTAGGGCATGGTGGTACTGAATACCCACCACCTGGCACACCAGTTGTCGCAGTGCCACTAGCTTCCCTGGCTACGGCGGAGCGCTGGCCGGGTACGACCACGGCAAGTATTAGGCTAGCCAACATTAGGCTAGCCATCGGGAGCAGGGCACGGACTAGCCGCAGCTTCTCTCCTTGCTGCCTATCGGCCAACTTCCTACTCATCCTCAATGGCGAACAAGGAGATCAGGTCGGCCGCGGTCTCTTCACACCAGCTCGCTAACCAACCCAGCGCTTTACCGACAGGTTCCGAGATCGTCTTAATCCCGCCATCCTCCGCATCAGTGGCGCTATCAGCCCAATCAATCTCCTTATCCAACAAGATTTGTTGTGCCCACCCCGTCTGCACAAACTTGCGAACCAAGTAGCTACTAAAGCCGACCGTCGTATATGGGTCATCTACGACGTTGCTAATGTTGAAAACTACATACGCGAGCGAACCCTCCGCGAGATCTTCGCTACTGACTCCAGCTTGGTTGGCGGCTTGAGTGAAATTACCCTCCAAGTAAGGGGCACACGGAGATCCAGAGCCATCGTTCATAGTCCCTATGACATCTTGGAATACTCGGTTGACGTCGTTCTGGAGCGTATCTAATGCGTCGTCTACAGCCCGACGAGGCAGGGGTATGTTCCTAACTTCCTTTATATAATTGCCATACGCCGTCTCTATGGGTCCTTGGGCGGCAGCCGTCATGTTTATAATTGAATCCCAGTACGGGTCGATGCCGCCGCCCGGCTCGTAGCACACTCCTGTTGGTGAGTTCGAGCAGTACCCGCTCGGGTCCGAACTGTTCACCGGGTCGTCGCCGGCATACGCGTAAGGCTGATCAGTCTGGGCGAGGTCGGGGTCGACGCTCATGAACTGGCCCGTCCCCGGGTCATACCAGCGTGCAACACAGACCTCGCGTGCCTTCTGACGTAGTTCGACGGTGCAAGGCCGCCCTGAGCTGGGCCGTTGCCGGACGGGAGCACGACAGCCAAGTACGTGGGGGAGGTCCGGCCGGACTGCGCGCTTTCGGCAAAAGGACCGGGCCCGCCGGTGCCGGGTCCTGATCGCGCTGATGCTTGAGCTGTCCCGGGTTCTTGGCTTTCTCACGTGGTAGGGGCTATCCGAGGCACGCTTTGTCATCGCGGCGCTCGCGATCGTCGCTGCGGTCCTGTCGGCGCCGGTAAGAGCTCGAAGGCTTCAGTATGCCGAGGACGGACAACGCTGAAGTCCCGGCGGTTGAGTGTCGCTAGCCGGGTGAGGCCGAGACGCTCACCGAGTGCGACCACGGAAGCATCCGTGCCGCCCAGGCGGAGGTCGCCGTACTCCGCGACCAACTCGGCCATTCGCTCGAGGTCGGCCGTCGAGAGAGCCTCCAGTTGAAATGGGTGCCGGGCCATGGCCCTAAGGAACGTCGCCTCGTTGTCGGCCGAGCCGAACTTGCCGATCAGGTAACAGGCCTCGGCCAGGACCAGCGGGGATACCACAAATGGCGCGGGTTCGGAGCGGAGCAGGGCCGTGCAGGCCGGATTGTCGGGGTCAGCGGTGTTGGCCGCGGCAACAAGAGGGCCGGTGTCGACCAGGAGGGCTATCGGCCGAAACCTCCGGCGAGCAGTTCGTCGGTACTCTCGCCACGGAGCATCTCCGATGCCATCATGCCGACAAAAGTCGGGACCGCGTCTTTGGGCTCCAATCGCTCAGCCGTCACTCTCGAGCGCTGCAGGTAGTCGACAAGGGCACGGTGGGCGAGCTCGTCTGCTTGGAGGCCTTGGCGCGAAGCCTCGGCCGCAAGCTCGGCAGCCTCGGAATCATCAAGCCCAACAGTGAGGTGCGTCACAAGCCCAGCATAGGCGTGGGGGACGGGCGGGGCTCAGGGGTCCACCACGCTATGAGCTAGCCTCTCAGCTTTCCCGGCCGGATGGGTGGCCTGGTGGACAGCGCGGAGCTTTTCGACCGAGACTCGGGTGTAAATCTTGGTCGACTCCAGGTTCTCATGCCCGAGGTACTCAGCGACGTAGCGCACGTCGGCACCACCGTCGAGCATCAAGGTGGCAGCCGAATGGCGGAAGAGGTGACAGCTGCCCTTTTTCGCCGGTGCGCCGGCTTTCACGTAGGCGCGCACCGTCCGCGTCAGCCACTCGGCACACAGCGGCTCGCCGCTGGCGGACAGGAACAGCACACCAGCGTCTGGGTACTTGGCCAAGTGCGGCCTCACCTCATGCACATAACGGCGTGCCCAGGCCACTGCCCGCTCGCCGATGGGGACGTAGCGGTCCTTGGCGCCTTTTCCCTGGCGGACAAATACCGTCCCTCGGCCGCCGTCGATGTCAGCGAGACGAAGGCCGATCAGCTCGGAGCGCCGTAAGGCGCTCGAATAGAACACCTCGAGCACGGCCCGGTCCCGCAGCCCGAGCGGTGTGGTGACGTCGGGGCCGGCCAGGACGGCCTCGGCCTCTTCGGCCGACAGGGTGGCTTCGGGCAAACGACGTTCCACCTTGGGCAGCTCGATGGCCGCCGCTGGGTCGAAGCCGAGCTGGCCCTGGCGCACCAACCAAGAGAACAGCAACTTGACCGCCACCAAGCGGTGCGACTGGGTCCGGAACGACAGAGGAGCCCCGTCGGCTTTGCGGTGGTGGTACTGGTTGCGCTGGTAGGACTCGAGCGCGGAGAAGCTGACGTCTGCGACGTCGAAGATGCCAAGCTCGGCGAGGAACCCGCAGAGATTGCGCAGCTCGAAGCGCCGGACCCGAACGGTGGCGTGCGAGTAGCCGTGCGTGAGCAACCAGCCCAGGTGGTCCTCCAGCGCGTCGACCAGCGCGTAGTCGGCCCGGGTGCCCGTCCTGGTCACCGTTGGGCCTCCAAGATCGGACCGGGGTCTACGTCGTCTTTGCGTACCTGCGAAGCCTTTGAGCTACTAGTTGCTGCAAATGTCGCGAGGTTCGCTGCCGGCCCAGGTAGAGCCGGTGATTGACCTCGCGAGGATGAGCCGCGCGCCTGTCGCGGGCCCTCGCGAGGTCCCGCGAGCTCATCGTCGGCCAACGCGTAGCTATGGCGCCTGCCCGGCCCATCGCGACGCTCAGAAACGTACTCCAGAGCGACGAGACGGCCCAGGCCGACCCGGACCTGGTGCTCGGACCAGCCGGTCAGTTCGCGCAGCTCCCTGCGGGTGAAACTCACCTGGGAAGTGGCGGTACGCCGCCCCATTCCCGCTCTCCATGACCGAAAGGAGCCTCCGGGCCGGCGGTGACAGCTCGTCGGCAGCCCGTACGAGCACCTCTTGGCACAGCCGGGCCCCGAGCGCGACGTCCTCGTCGCTCGCCTCCACATAGCGCACGGGGGTGCCGGCCACCTCGACCGTTGCCTGGGGACGCTGGTATTGGTGCAGCAGGGTTATCGCCGAGATCACCGACAGCAGCTTTTGATGGTCACGGCGGTGACGCGTCGACGAGTCGGGGAAGGCCAGCTCCTCGGCACCGCCGACAACCACGGGAAGAGATTCCAACAGGCGCTGCGCGTTGCGGTGAAGCCTTATCACCGGTTCGCGCCCGAGACGGGCCATAAGTCCCTCCAGGGTGGCGGCACGGCGCTGGGCCGCCTGGACGGCCCGGGTCTGCGCCCGGTCCTCGTCCACGCCGAGCACGACCAGTCGGTTGGCCAGTTCGGCGTCGACCTCGGCCGCCGTGGTGGTCATGAGCAACGAGACGGGGCCTTCCACCCCGTAGCTGCGGGTTCGCAAACGCCCCGTCTCGGGGTCCTTGCCTGCCGAGGCGATCGCGAGGCGGCCCTCGCTGATGAGCAGCTTCAGCGCGTAGGCGGCGCGTGAAGCGCCGTGCTCCTCGGACACGAACAGGACCTTGCGGGCGAGGTCGCCCGCTCCCAGGTAGTAGAGCGACTGGGCCGTCAGCGCTGACAGGCTGACTAGGTCTTCTTCGGGGACGAGCGCGGCCACTGCGTCGGCCAGGGTGGACTTGCCAGCGGCCGAGGTCGACTGCACCACGACGCCGAAGGGCCGCTCGGCTTTGCGCGAGACGGTGGCGAGGTAGGCGACGACAAGGTTGGTCTGCTCTCCCACCACCCCGAGCGAGGCCAAGTCGGCTCCCACCCTGCCGAGCAGGTCCGGCGAACCCAGCAGTTCCATGGCTGCCGCCCGCTCCGCCTCTGTCATCTCCACGGAGGCGGGAGCCTCCTTTGCGTCTTCGGTCTGTGCCCGCTCGATGGCGAAGATCACCTCGGCCAGCTCCTTGCGCAGCGTCTCGGCCCCGGTGCGTAGTTCAGCTGCCGCACCGGCTAGGTAGGATGCACGGGCACGGGCAACGTATAGGTCGAGGGTGTCCAGGTGGAACCGCCCGGAGCGCCCGTCGGTCACCGACAGGGCCACCCGTAACGAACCTGGGCTCGAGGAGTGCCCGGCGCCCCGGGCCCGCCAGCGCCGCTCCCCGAACGCCACGTACAGCTCGGCGGCATCGCCGGAGACGCTCGGCGACAGTGGTGGTAGCTCGGCGAGTGGCGGGGAGACGGAGATGGCACCGAGTGTGCCCCGAAGCGACGGTTGAGCCCCAACCGGCTCAGCGTCTGCGAGCACGGCGGCCAACGCGCCTGTCCTGTCGGTGGCGCCCCTCAGCACTTCTCCAATTGAGACGTGCGTGCCAGCCTTGCTCATAGCGATGCCCGAGCTACCAAGCCGTTCGGCGGCCTGCTCAGCTCGCGGGCCGAGCAGGACCACTCGGGCCACGCCCCGGCCCCCCAGAGCCTTTGCATCGTCACGGGAAATAGACCCGGGGCGCCCGAGCGCCAAGACGTCGTGGCGTCCCGCCCCGATGACGGCGAGGGCATCGAAAACGTCAGCGGCAAGGAGCACTTCGGGAGGCAACGTTCTCGGTTCATTGAACCAGCCGCCCGGGAGCCCCTCCGCCCAGAGGTCGCCGGCGCCGCGGTCAAGACGCCTGCCGCAAAGGCCCACGATCTCACCTTCGCCATTTGTGACGGGGACGACCAGGCAGCCGACGAAGTGCTCGTGGCCCGAGGCACGGTAGAGGCCGAGGCGGGTGAGCACAGAGCGCAGTTCACCGCCCTGCTTCCACTGCCGTCCTGGCAGCCCCGGGCCAAGGGAGCGGTCAGAGTAGCCGACTCGGAAGGCGAGAGCGGTCTGGTCGTCGACGCCTAGGGAGCCGACCATTTCCCTTGCCTTTTCGCTGCTAGCCAAACAACGCACATAGTGCTCGACGACGGCGTTCAGCACCTCCTGGTCGCTGGCACCGGGGCGGAGCTCTTGCGCTACGAGATGGCGGGGTGCGGAAGGAGCTTCTCCGTTTTCGCTTTTGTGCATGTTAGTATCTATGATATCAGATACCCAATATCGTCGCAAGGGCCTGCTACGGTCGCTCGCGTGGAGTTTGGGGAACGCTTGGCCCTCCTACGCCGCCAGGCCGGGCTCACCCAGGTCAGCCTCGCCGAGCGTGCCGGGGTGCACGTCACCCAGCTGCGCCGTTACGAGGCGGGCACCACCGAGCCCACCCTCGGGCCCTTCGGCGCCTGGCCGTCGCCCTGTCAGTTAGCGCGGACGCTTTGGTGTTCGGTGACGAGCCGCGGCTGCCCGCTGACGAAGCCATGCGTCTGCTGTTTGAGGCGACCGTCTTCTTGGACGAGGACGAACAGACGAACGTACGCGCCCTGCTCGAGGCCTTCCTGGCCCGTCACGAGGCAGCTCGAAGTGAGGAGGGAGCCCGCAAACCGCGCTTGCGCGGTCACTGAGCGTCGGTCGTCGCTACGGCACGGCGCCAGTACCCGGAAATCATCGTCACAACCCCTGGTTCAGCGACCTTGAGGGGCAACCCCTTGGACTATAGAGGTTGACGGGTTGCCAACCTCGCCGCCGGCCAGCAGGGTGACGATCTTGTCCAAATGACCACAGCAACCCGCGGAGCGCTCGATAGTGAGTAGAGGAAGTGCTCACGCTGGCCGTAAGCGACCGTCTTCGGGGCCACGGCGCCACAGGCGCCGGGACGTAAGCTAAGCGCCGGGACGTGCTCTAGCGTCCATCGGTGACGGTGCGGGCCTCCCCGGTCCAAGCCGTCACCGATGACCCCTCAGGCGCTCCTGCTGGACGTGCTGCGCGATTGAGGATGCCGCTGGGGGCATTTAGCACTTCCCCGGTCGCAGAGGGTCACGCTATAGCCCCGAGGACAACTCAGTGACGGCCAGAACGGACGGCGCCCAGACCTCAGCCTGCCATAGGTCCGGCGCTTTTCGCCATGGAGAGCAGTGCCAACCGGGACGACCGAACCCCGATGGCGGTAGAGATCACGACCGCCGTTTTGCTCAGGGTTGAGCGAACCAACCCATACGCGATTCGGTGGTCCTTACGAACGGGGGCTGAAGAAATGGAAGGGCTGGGGCTCTGAATTCACATTTACGGACCGGCTTTGCAGGGTGGTGAGGACGTGATCCCGCCGGGTGCACCAAAAGATCGCAAACCCGCCATCTGCAGCCATGATCCTGACTCCGCGGGTCATCATGCCCCAGCGCTGGGTTGGACTAAAGGTCACAGCCATGACTGAAAAACTGGCAGCGGAATCGGGCTGGCCACCACCAACGGACTCGGCTACCGAAATGTCCTCGAAGCGCGCTCTCCAGATAGGAACTAGTGCCTTCAAGATCGGGACGGATGGTCCCAACTCAAGGCCGTCCTCGTAAATCCTTAGCCTGACAAGTGGATAAGTCCAGTTACCGATACCCGTAAAGCCGCGTCGCATGCCCCCGATGTAGCTCAACGATGGTTGTCCCGCGAGTGTCGCGTCACGTGCAATCCAGCCTTTGAACATAACTCGACCTCTAATCAAGAACGCCCTGAAATCGTGGGGGGTTCACTCGCGCAGGATCCGACATATTTCTTTACAGTTGGCCAGGCAGCACTAAGGATGGCGTCGGCCTCACCTTTCGATGGGAGAAGAGGGCCGATCAACTTTGAGAAGGTCTTGGCAATCGCACATTCTCCGCTAAGCCAACATGCCCAGCCCGAGAACTCGTGGACCGAGGTGTTCTGCAACCAAAGACCGCCGCTAGCGGCTAAACCCCAATCGAATGGAGGTGCCGAGAACTCAACCCCGAAGATGCCATTGAACGGTCCGATCATTGACGCATTGCCTGGCGGGTTGCTTACGCCCCAGAAGACTGCCGCTGTGACGTCGCCGATCACACCAAAATTGAGCTGGGCCGCGTAGAAGGGTCCGCCCATCTCTTTAACGTTCCCGGCATCCGAAACTACGAAATCCAAGGAGGCGCTCGCGACGACCCCGGCAGTCAACGCCGGGATCCCAGTCGTCCAAGAGATCCCCGGGTTGCCCGAGCTGGAAGCCAGCCAACAGGGCAGACCCTCGATGCCTAGGCTGATGCCAAGGCCGATGGCAGCAACAAAGTCGCCACAAACCCCGGTCGTGAGCCCGTACTGAGTGTCCCTCCCCGTCGGGTCCGCCTCGTTCACCGGGTCGTCGCCGGCGTAGGCATAGGACTGGTCGGTCTCGGCTAGGTCGGGGTCCACGCTCATGAACTGCCCCGTCCCCGGGTCATACCAGCGTGCAACACAGACCCGGTGTGCGTTCTCACGTACTTTGGGTGCGCAAGGGCGCTCTGAGCTGGGTCTTCGCACGACGCACTGACGCAGTCCGCATACGCCGACCCGGACTTGGGTGGACTCGCATCTTCGGCACAAGGACGGGCTCCCTGACATTTCGAGCCAACGCTTCACATTGTCATCTTCTCACCTTGACCCCGCGCACGCCGCTATCGGAGCCGACACCAGCCGCTTCCGCATGTCGACCGTTATTTCCAGACAGGTTTGGGGTTGGCAACACCGCCCCTCAGCCAGACGATGGCAGGGATCACTGGGGTTGAGAGGCAGTATCTTGCTTGATTTCCTCGATGCGTGTCACTGTAAGATTTCGCTGACACTTCTCCAACAAGAATGGATAGATGGTGCCAGCTTTGTTTGGGTTGGCGTACATCTTGCAGTCGGCCGATACGAACTTCTTCCATTGAGACTGTGCCGCTAAGGTCAGTTCTGCACCAAAGACATGGCTCTCCTTGGCCAATGCCGCCGACAGCTGTACGTCTAGTTGCGTAAGCTCGCTAGCGAGGCAGTCGTCAAGTGCAATTTGCGAGATCGCTGTTCGCTCGCAGGCGTTGTTGTAAGTTACTGAGCCATTCGTGGACGTCGTACTATTCGATGCGGCTGAGGATGACGATGAGTAAACAGCAACCAATAAGATGACTAATGAGACAGAACCGAGAATCGCCCGCTCGGCTCGAGATACGACGTTACTCACACGACACTCCCTAAGTCGGTCGATGTTCCGCACAGTATGTATGATGCTGTCGATGCAGTGGTACCTGGATAAGGAGCGACGGTATAGCGCCCGTACAGGAACAGGATCGCTTCGTCGTACCTGCGGTTGGCATCTTCCCCACCGCTATTATAGTTCTCGAACAATTGGATAACCTTCGACGCCGTCGCTGCGGACGGAGGGTTACCAACGCCAGCGCTTGTCAGGTAATCGAAGAGGGAGCATGGACCACTACATATGGGAGAGGTCTCCGCGAAATAACCTGTCCCTAAGGCATACGCGAAGTCGGTCAATGCATAAGTCTGGTTCCACGTTAACGGTGCCGGGATATCGGCTGCTGTTCTTATCTCCATCCAGGTGAGGTCCTGTTTGAGGAGTTGAACCTGGTCGGGCTGTGACAGCGGAACCCTAAACCCTTCCACAGACGTGGCACCGCACCCAACATTGGGGGTTATGAGGTCATTGGCATCGTGGCCATATCCGATCTGGCAATTTCCTTGAACGTAACACCATTGACCGCTGCTGGAACACGTCCCCTCAAGAGCCGCTACCCACTGAACGAACCGCCCGCTAATTGGGTATTCCACAGGCGGGCCAGGGAGAGGGTTCGGGCACTCAGTCTCGCCAACTGTCCCGGCACAATACAGCCCGCTCGGGTCCCCCTCGTTGACCGGGTCGTCGCCGGCATAGCCGTAAGGCTGATCTGTCTCAGCGAGGTCGGGGTCGACACTCATGAATTCGCCAGTACCCGGGTCATACCAGCGGGCAACACAGACCCGGCACACGTTGCGACGTATTCGCGAGGTGAACGACCTTCCTGACCTGCGGCATTGCACAGCCCGGACTGCCGATTTAGGTACGTGGGCGACGGGCCGCGCGGGTACGCGTTCCCCGCAGAGCAACTGGTCTCCTCCGTGCGGTGCGAGGCATGGGCTCACATCGCCATCTTCTCACGCCGCGTTGAGCCGGCCGGAGGTGCTCGGGCAAGTCACCAGTGACCCCGGGTCGAGAAAGCTAAGAACTGTCGAGCTGCGACCGCCGCTTGCAGCGATGCTCCGTCGCTCTGGCGCGTCGTGCCTGCCCGTATGATTGTTGTGTTATGACGAAGCTGACGATCGAGGTCCCCGACGACCTTGCCGCACGAGTGGCTGACGCCGCTGCCGAGCGTGGGGTGCCGTCAGAGGAGCTGCTGGGCCAGGTCGTGGCCGAGTCCTTCCCTTCCCGTCGAAGCTTGAGCTTCATAGGGATCGGCCGCTCCGGGCGGTCAGACACTGCTGAGCGCCACAAGGAGATCATCCGGGAGGCCTTCGCCGACAAGCACGGCTCCGACGTGTGATCGTTGTCGATACGGGCGTGCTTTACGCCAGCGCTGATGAGGATGACGCACACCATCTCGCCTGCGCCACGCTCCTTGGCCGCCACCCTGGCCCGCTGCTGGTGCCCGTCCCGGTCATCACCGAGACGTCTTGGTTGATCGAGACCCGCTCGGTCCGGCCGCTGAAGCCCGCTTCTTGCGTGCCACCCGGGGCGAGCTCAGCCGGGTCGACCTGTTGGACCAGGACTGGGACCGGGCCATCGAACTGGTCGAAACCTACGCGGAGCTGGGCCTTGGCCTGGTCGACGCCTCAGTCGTGGCCGTGGCCGAACGGCTCCGAGTACACGAAGTAGCGACCACCAACCACCGCGACTTCGTAGTCGTGCGCCCTCGCCACGTCGACGCCATTTCCGAGGCCGCAGCGGAGAAAAAAGGCACCGAGCACGGCTCAGCATGGGGCCACCGCAAGATTTACGGGATGCTACGCGCCGACGGCTACGTCGTGAGCGAGGCGTCGGTCAAGCGAGCGCTCGCCAAGCAGGGACTGCTGTTGCCGGTGCGCTACCAGACCGAGCGGCGCCAGATGGCCAAGGCGCGCCGGGCGGTGTTCGTCGCCCCGCCTACCAGGCGCAACCGGGTATGGCAGACCGACTTCTCCGAGTTCGAGACGGCCGGCGCGGGCAAATGGGAGCTGTCGGGAGTTGTCGACGACGTGGCCAAGGTGTGCTTGGCCTGCCCGGTCAACCCGACCGAGACGGCCAAAGACGCCATCGCCGCCATAATGGCGGCCATCGCCGAAGCAGAGGCCCTGATAGGCACCACCTTGGCCGAGGACTGCGTGAACCCCGACACGGGCGAGCTCGAGCCGCTGGTCATCGTGTCGGACAACGGGCCCGCCTATAAGTCGGATGCCTTCGCCAGGTTCATCGGGTCTCGACCCTGGCTGGCCCATGTACGCACACGCTATAGGTCCCCCCAGGCCAACGGCGTGATCGAGCGGCTCTACGGCTCGGTCAAGTACGAGCACCTTTACCGCCTGGAGGTGCCGAGCGGCCTGGTCCTGGCGACTGAGTGTGAGAAGTACCGCGAGATTTACAACGAGATCCGCCCCCACGAGCACCTTGGTTTCGTTACGCCGGTGCAGGTGTACCTGGCCGATCCCACCAAGCCTCGGCCAACACGTGGGGAGTTAATCACGGCCACGGACACCCCGGAGGAGATGTGGCGCCGGTGACCTCGGCGCAGAGCTCGCCGACGCTCTCAACCAAACCTATTCATATAGAAATCTGTCCAGAGAACTTGACCCGGGACACCCACCTGGCCGGGCGCGCCCTCGACCTTCGGAACGCGTGGCTCGCCCCCGACGCCCGGCGAAGCGAGAGCGACGAGCAGCGCCGGGCCATGAGCGGCGGCAGCGCCGCAGGGCGTGGCTCGTGGTCAAAGCCCACATATTCGGGCGTGGCCTGGATCAATAAAAAGGTGTCCGTGAGCCTGGCGTGGTTCCTAAAAGCCAAACTGACATAGACAAGACGCAGATTGCACACCCAATCAAACCGAGGACAATACCTACCGTCGCGCTTGCTTTCTTCGACGTTGAAGCTCCGGCACCTAGAGGACGGCCATTCGCCCTGGCTCCGCTAATCACGGCTACATATGAGACCCCAAACGCTGCCGTAAGGAATAGTTGTACGGCGCCTAGTGGTATGCAAATGGCGCCGCAGACTACCGACAATATGGCCAGTTGGGTCCTCGACTTCTCTCTGGCAGCTTGGCCTACCGCGTGGACCAATAGATAGATGCCAAGGCAGGACACCACCAATATGACAAACGCGACGGCACTAATGTCCCATTCGGTCCAGGTAATGTCGACAAATGGCCGGTCCCCGCCGTCCCAAAGGGACGAGAAGAAAATCAGGTACCAGGTCATGATCCCTATGCCGCCTAAGGCCAACAAGGAACAGACGGTAAGTCCCAACACCGTTGGGAGGTGGTTATCTTCCTCCATGTGCGCCAAAGTTAGGTACCTGGTATCGGGTTATGGAAAGCCGACGGTGGATTGCAGTCCGACCCGATCTCCCCGACAACGCTGCGGTCGGGAAACCAGGTTTGTAAATGGAATGCCCTACCTGGGATTTCTCTGACTACAAGCCAATGACATGCGAACTGGTGGTAATTGGACGGGGTGTCCGCGACGGGGCGCGGCGCCGACGATGGCGTAGCTGAGTTCGCGGCAGCGTTAGCCAAGTTGAGAGTCTGGGACCATGCTTGCTCCAAGAGCCCCGCGGGCCCGACACCGCTGAACCAAAGCGCGCGGCTGAAATTTGTGGGGTTGACCGTTAGTGTCCAAGCCTCGTCACAAGGATCCGATTTCACCTTTGGTCCCCAACCCCACGAGACACTTTCAATGAGACTCGGGATTGTGCCGTCTACCGCATTCAAGGCACACCCACCCCAAGTCAGAGGGTCGGCGGCGTTGCACTTATGGAGACCGCTCGGGTCGCTCGCATTCACCGGGTTGTCGCCGGCATAGGCATACGGTTGCCCCGTCTCGGCGACGTCAGGGTCAACGCTCATGAACTCGCCAGTCCCCGGGTCATACCAGCGCGCAACACAAGCCCCGCGTGGATTCTCACGTACTTCGGCGGCGCAGGGCCTCTCTGAGCTGGAGCATCGCCAGACGGGAACAGGAAACCTAGTTACGCCGCCCGACGTCTGTGGCGCCGCGTGTCTTTGACAGCAACCCAGCGCGATGGCGGCGCGTGGCGTGGCGCACAGGCTCATGCTGTCATCTTCCCACCGTGAACGGGTCCGTATGAACGAGGACGTGAATGTGCAATGGCCGGATAGCCCGGAGCCTTTTGGTTCAGCGAAAGGCCAGCAAGTCCGGTGCTACACGACGGCGCCCGGGAGAACCTCGAGCTCGATGTCGCCGTCGGGGTTGACGGAGAGCACCTTCGCCACCGCCGCCTCAGGGTCCTTGCAACCCACCGTGGCATGGCGGCCAGCGACCGGGACGAAGCAGGCCTGGCGCCTTCAAGGCGGGCCCAAAGGCGCCGATTGTTCGTCATGTCCATGAAGTCGACTTCGAGGTCGATCTGGGTGGTAGCCATCGCTTTATAAGCTTTAGCCGTTCCCCGAACGGGCCGGGTTGGCGACAGGAGCGTCGAAGCGGTGCCGCCTCGGACCTCACCCTGGCACGGTTGCTGCCGTGGCCCGCAACCGCTTCGAAATCAGTAGCCTGCACCCGTCAGCCTAACCGAGTGGACAACTCCGGCATGGGGCTGCCCTCGATGGTACCGCTCTTAAATACCGACACGCATTAGTGCAGCTCGACAGCAGGCGGAAGCTTATCAGAGCTATAAGAGAACACTTGTTCCTCTAAAGCGATCGATATGCGGAAAGCTTCGTTCGACAATCGACTCGTATTAGGAACGTAATCATCAGACACAAAGGTCTCGGTTTTAGCGAGCACCTCAAGCTCCCTGCCAGACTCATCCCGGAGAAGAATCGATAGCGCTGTTTGGTCCGAAGGATTAGTGAAGGACATACCGATGCACTGCCACGGAAACGCCACCGGAGAGCTATTGCCCGACTCATCCACACGCGAACTCCTGAGGAACACGATCAACTCATCGATGATTGAACCGGCGAAGGACCTCACGCAACTATCCGAGCACTTGTAGGCACTCGAAGGATGAGCCGGTAGACGCGAGGCGTACGCCATCAGACTGCGTCGTGCCGACACTCCCCTCCGGCGCGGCACCCAACATCCCTGGAATTGCGCTACTCGACCGCTCGCGAGCGTATGCAGAAATGATCGTGCCGACCGTATTAATTATCACGAAGAAGAGATAAGTTATCTGTATGTCTTCACCATAGTTCAGGTTGGTCCAGGGACCATTGTACAGATAGGTATCGTTGCCTTCCTGATACGTCGGGGACAACGGCTGTGGCGTCTTCAATGTGGCAGCTATCGCTTCACTGAACAGCGTCCAGGCGTTTGCGCCTGCATAATCAAAGTCCGCAACGTGATTCTGGTTATGGTCGTTGATTATGTGGCGGTATCCATAGGAATTGTTGCCGCAATAGAGGGTGGCGGTCATATAGCCCCCTCCACCGTACCGTCTAGCACTATAAGTTTGGACTACCTTCCTAATATTCGCTCCGGGACCACAACCGGGAGTTGGTATAGCGCCGCTGGGGTCCCCTTCATTGACCGGGTCGTCGCCGGCATAGGCATACGGCTGGCCCGTCTCGGCGAGATCTGGGTCCACGCTCATGAACTGGCCAGTGCCCGGGTCATACCAGCGTGCAACACAGACCTCGGGTGTGGTCGGATGTACGTTCCAGGCACACAGCCTCTCTGAGCGGCGGTTCTGCCGGGTGCGGGCGAGAGATGCACGTACGTCGGCGAGAGCGTGCGCGGTCGAGCGTTTTCGGCAGAATGACTCGACCGAATGCTGGCCTGCCAGGCAAAGCACCACAGCCTCATCTTTTCATGCGGGGCGGGACATCACCGGAGAATGGTTACCGGCCAGCTCGAACGTTGCGACGGGGTGCCCAACAATGACGTGGTGGCGTTCACGGCCGCGTGGGTTTGTTAGGCCTGGGTTTGTCAAACCAGACTGGCCCCACCGTGCTCACTCAGTCAAGCCGGACTGGCCCCACCTGTTCGTGGATACTCAGCTGCGACCGGACCTGCCGCCCGATTACGATGCCGGGACCCTGGGGGGGTCAGTGTGAGCCATACGAGTTCCGAGACGCCCCGGCGACGGCGCGGACCGAGGCTTCAACCACGCCGAGGCGTAGGTCCCGTTCCTCCTCTGTACTGCGGCAACCGCAGCTCCCCGCAGGGCTCGCAACGATGTCTGGGGGCTTTCCGTGGCCCCTTAGGTCCACTACACGGTGGCCCAACGACAACGCCCACGTGCTTTCCGGCCCCTCAGGACAACTCACTCGCCACAACGGGTGGCACGAAACGTCAGCCGGCCCCGGACAAGGCCGAAGCGCCGCTCTGGGAGCTGAGAGTCAGTCGCCAGCGAGACGGCCGAAACGTAGGCGCTCCGGCCGCGATTCTTTATGATCAAGCGTTTCAGACGCCAGGCTACATAGCAGTCTAACGAGACGAACTTGTCAGCCGCGTTCCCGATGCGGAAGTAGTTGCCCTGACCGTAGGAACAGGTTGAGACGTTCGATGACGTCGTTCAACTGCTGTCCGACTGGCTTCGACCAGTCAAAGTGAGTATGCCACGAGCAAGGTGGGGCCAACCCGAGTTGACAAGCCCAGTCAAGGTGAGTGAGCACGGTGGGGCCAGTCTGGCTTGACAAACCCACATCAAGGCCTTGACCCTTTCCCGAACACGTTTCATAGACCGCTGCGACGGCAGCGTTGTAGGTGGTAGCGGATGACCCGCTTCCTTTCCGCAGCTTGCTTGACATACAGGCATGGAGATGTGCACCCGAGGAAATCAAACAGTCCGAACAGGCTGGCGGGCGACAAGTACGGTAGGGTAGCCTCATCAGGCGACTGCGGGACGGTCTTCGATCGGCCGCGTTCTTCCCTTGAGAGAAAACCGCCGTTCGATGGACGAGTACACCGAGCCAGTACCAGGTGACAGGCACGCAGGTGACCTTGGCGAGGGTTCCGGTCCCCAACTGAGCTTCCATGGCGGCTACCGCCTGGGTCGCCCTCGAGGCGGCTACGACTATGTTGGCGCCAACACCGGGCGGCAAGCAAGGCTGACCTTGTTCCCGAATGGGTTGCGGATTGACGCCAGCCATCTGAACTGGCTGAAGAGTACAGTGCCCACTTGGGAGGCCCGATACGACGAGCTAATAGACGTATCTGCCGTTGGGTTCTTTCCCAGGCGGGGGGTAAGGTTCTATGCAGACCGGACCAGTTTTGGCCTGATCGTTTTCTACACCTTTACACGGGATGCAGCTTTGATGGCGCTCTCAATGCGAGGAGTCGCCGTAAACCTAATACCGATCCGCTTCGGGTACTCTCGCTTGCCGCCTCGGCTCAGACGTGCCCGCTGAATCTCCTCACGAGCGGTCGTGCGAGCTCTCCGGACCGCCTAGGCCCGCTCGTTGACTGCTCGATGCTATGTCGTCATTGAGACGCCGCCGAGTTGACCAAGCGTTGCTCAAGTTCGGTACTGATTTTCCGGACCAATACGCCAGAGACCGGATATTCCGATGAGCCCTGGAATACGAGCGCCTCTTCCACTCGCCCAGCCCCCATGATAACGAACGAGTAACTCAGATACGCAGTCAGCTTCGCCGTGCTGATACCGAAAGCGGTCTGATACGCAACAGCGCTTACACCTACGATGACTGCGGCCGGCATCCGGCGGAACGGGGTCCACGAAAGCGAGCCGTGCGCAGCGGAGCCGATAGCCTTGACAAGGCCCCAGGTTGGGCTGGCCTGCTCGATCTTAAAACATGCCGCAACGTCTGACCTCGCCAACGCGGCCAAATCGGAACGTTGCCATGCACTTGATCCGTCCATCGTAACGTAGGATTGAGCTTGAGGCGCTAATCCGGACGTGGATCCTTGACCGGGCGCGGTGTAAATGGACGACGCGTACGTGAATGGCTCGCCGGGTTCATCCCATCCAGTCAACATCCCGACACGCGATACAGGGATTCCTAGGCAAGAGGCGAACCTATCGTCAAATCTTTGCTGAGCCGGCGGAGGCGTGGGACAACGGTTCCCGGGCCACGGTCCGACGTCAGCTTCGATACACTTTCCAGCCCCATCGTCGCTTGCCCAATGGGGGGGAAGGTCCTCTACCCGCAGAACCAAGGTCTGGGCGGTCGCCTCAGGCTGTGTTCCCGATACCCGTCTCATCATCGCGGTGATCATCGTTGTCTGGGTGAGACCTTCACGTAGCACGCACGTTGCAGATGGCAACGCCCACAAGGATGCAGCAACACTTAGTCCGACAAGGACCGATGACCGCACCGCTACTCCCGTCCAAGCCTCACGCCGGCCGTTTCACGGGCGTGACTTCTTCGCGCGACATCCACCTCTCCATGATACGTCAGGCCTCCGTTCGGAGACGACCTCCTGTACCCCGGACGAGGACTGACGACAGTCAACAGGTGAACCGAATAGGTGGCGACCACTCGGCAGTCGGCAATCTCGACGCTCACACGGATATGCCATAGGGCTGGCCGCAATCGCCGCGTGAGTGTCACGGGTCAAGTGACAGGGCACGCGGGCTCCCCTTGCGAGGCTTCCCAAACGGAGTATTTCACCTCTGCCTCGGCCAACCACTGCGCCCCCTCTGCCACGAAGTCAGCTAAATACGTTGCCGGTTCAGCTGCCGTGTCAAAAGCTACGTCCGCGACGCCGCGAAATACGCCCAGGCCTTGTACGGTCGTGTCGTTGAGACCTACGTGAACGCTTAGGTCGGCCCCGAATTCGACACCAAATTCAACGCCCCAGATGAACGGTCCAGGGGTGCCAGTGCCAGGCGGCGTAAAGTACACGATTATGCCCACCCCGACACCAATATCCGCGTCTAGTTCCACATATACGAAGGGGCCGCCGAGTTCTGGGAGCGCGTCGGCATTGCTGATGTCGTACAGAAGGCCTCCGCTGTACCCGATGCCTGGTCCAAAAGCGACTGCCGGCGAGACTACCAGCGCTATTTTGTTATAGCGGAACGGTCCGTAACCGGTCACGATTCTCGTCAAGCACCCGGTCACCGACCCGCTGAAAATCAAAAGGCTCAAGTTAAAGGACCCACACAGGCCAAGCGTAGTTCGACCGCTCGGGTCTTCCTCGTTGACAGGATCGTCGCCGGCATAGGAATAAGGCTGGTTTGTATCGACGAGGTCGGGGTCCACGCTCATGAACTGGCCGGTCCCCGGGTCATACCAGCGTGCCTGCATGTAATACAGCCCGCTCGTTGGGTCCTGGTACTGCCCGGCCCAGAGCAGCGGGGTAAGCGGGGCAGGGCTCGCCGTCACCAGCACAGCCACTGTCGACGTGGTCGAACCCCCGCTGCTGTCACCAACTGGGGTGACGGTAGCTGACACGTCGGTGTTGTAAGCGACCACGTTGCCGTCGGCCGTGAGCGGGTAGCTAAAGCCTGAAGTCCCGCCTCCAGATGTCGTCCCGCCGCCGCGGGCGTAGCCGAAGTACAGCTCGCCCGTGCCCGCGGGGGTGAGGGAAGGAAAGTCGAACGTCGAGCCGGCGGAGTTTGACTGGCCGCTACCTGTGTCTTTGGACCAGGTGGTCCCCGAGCCAAGCCCGCGGTGAACTCCTGGGCGTTGAAGTCGACATCGACGCCCGACACGCTCGCCGAGAAGGTGGCCGTGAGGGTGGCCGACCCGGTCGTGGTAACAGTGCCAAGCCAGATCTCGTTGTCGTGGGAACCGTCGGCGTAGGACTCCAGCTTGGACCAGCCGGTCGCCCCGCCGCCCGAGAGCGATGAAACAGTCGTGGTCGCCGAGGAGACCTTGACCACCGCCAGCAAGGCATCGCCGACGTGGGAGGGGTCGACGGACAAAGTGGTGACCCCGTTGCCTGCGTTGCTGGCAAGGCTGCCCACAGCAGAGATGGTAGGGCTCGGCGTGCCCGTGCCGCTCGCCGTCACCAGCACAGCCACCGTCGACGTGGTGGCGGCCGGGCTGACGGACCCGTTGGGGGTGGCCGTAGACGAGGTGTTGGGGTCGAAGGTGATCACGTTACCGTCGGCGGTAGTTTCGTAGCTGAAGCCCGTCGTCGTCCCCGCCGACAGCGTCCCGCCTCCGTGGGCGTAGCCGAGTACAGCTCGCCCGGCCCGCGGGGGTGAGGGAAGGAAAGTCGAACGTCGAGCCGGCGGAGTTTGACTGGCCGCTACCTGTGTCTTTGGACCAGGTGGTCCCAGAGCCAAGACCCGCGGTGAACTCCTGGGCGTTGAAGTCGACATCGACGCCCGACACGCTCGCTGAGAAGGTGGCCGTCAGGGTGGCCGACCCGGTCGTGGTAACAGTGCTAAGCCAGATCTCGTTGTCGTGGGAACCGTCGGCGTAGGACTCCAGCTTGGACCAACCGGTCGCCCCGCCGCCCGAGAGCGATGAAACAGTCGTGGTCGCCGAGGAGACCTTGACCACCGCCAGCAAGGCATCGCCGACGTGGGAGGGGTCGACGGACAAAGTGGTGACCCCGTTGCCTGCATTGCTGGCAAGGCTGCCCACAGCTGAGATGGTAGGGCTCGGCGTGCCCGTGCCGCTCGCCGTCACCAGCACAGCCACCGTCGACGTGGTCGACCCCCCGCTGCTGTCACCAACTGGGGTGACCGTAGCTGACACGTCGGTGTTGTAAGCGACCACGTTGCCGTCGGCCGTGAGGCGGGTAGCTAAAGCCTGAGGTACCGCCTCCAGATGTCGTCCCGCCGCCCCGGGCGTAGCCGAAGTACAGCTCGCCCGTGCCCGCGGGGGTGAGGGAAGGAAAGTCGAACGTCGAGCCGGCGGAGTTTGACTGGCCGCTACCTGTGTCTTTGGACCAGGTGGTCCCAGAGCCGAGCCCGGCGGTGAACTCCTGGGCGTTGAAGTCGACATCGACGCCCGACACGCTCGCCGAGAAGGTGGCCGTGAGGGTGGCCGACCCGGTCGTGGTAACAGTGCCAAGCCGAATCTCGTTGTCGTGGGAACCGTCGGCGTAGGACTCCAGCTTGGACCAGCCGGTCGCCCCGCCGCCCGAGAGCGACGAAACAGTCGTGGTCGCCGAGGAGACTTTGACCACCGCCAGCAAGGCATCGCCGACGTGGGAGGGGTCGACGGACAAAGTGGTGACCCCGTTGCCTGCATTGCTGGCAAGGCTGCCCACAGCAGAGATTGTCGGAGTCGGCGTGCCGGTGCCCCCGGTCGAAGCCACGACGCCGCCCCAGGCGTTGTAGGTCCAGGATCCCACCACTGCACCAGAAGAACTGGTGAGCGCCCTGGTGGAGCCGAGCTGGTCGTGCAGGTAGTAATCGACAGTCCCGCTGGCCACAGAAATTTGCTCTGTTGGCAGGGCGTCCGGTCCGTAGATGTAGTAGTTGGCGCCGTCATCGACGAGTACCGGGTTCGCCATGCCGACCGGGTCCCAGACCAGGTTGGCGGAGCTGCCCCCGGTCGTACGGCTGGAGAGCTCGCCTGCGCCGTTGTAGCCATAGTCGACCGTCCCGGCGGGCGAGGTGGCCGAGGTAAGCTTCAAGTTCTGGTCCCAGGTGTAACTCGACGTCGAGGCGGGCGCCGTCGTTGCGGTCCGGTCGCCGGCGCTGTCATAGCTGTAGGTCGTCGACCCGGAAGGATCGGAGGCACAAGTCGACCCGCCCGGCGGGCTGGCCATCGACCAGCAAAGCTGGCCCGCGCCGTTGAACGACTGAGTGGCACCGCCCGGCCCCGTCGTCAGGTCCGAGGCCGCATCGTAATTATACGAAGAGCTGCCGTCGGTCTTCACCCGCATGGCAGTGTCGTAGGTGTAGCTCTGGCTCGACGGCCCCGGTGTGCCCGTGTCGGTCTCTGAGGTGAGGTTGTTGTTCGGGTCTCGGTCGTAGTCGAAGCTGGCCACCGTGGTCGACCCATCGGTGTCAGTGATCGAAGATGCCTGGTCGGCGTTGTCATATGCCGTCGTCTCGGTTATCCCGTTGGGCAATGTTGCCGTTTTAAGCAGACCGTCGGAGTCGTAGCCGAACGAGGTGGTCTTGCTCAGCCAGTCAGTAAGGGACGACTCTTCCCCAAGAGCGTTGTAAGCGTAGGTAACTGAGTCGCTGTTCGGGTAAGTTACCGAGCCGAGATCGCCGACTGGGTAATAACCGTACGAAAGCTCGAGCCCTGTACCGTTTGTGATTGACGAGACGTCCGCGTTGGCGTCGTAGACGTATGTCGTCGTCCCGGTCCCGTCGGCCATCGTGTGCAGCGTGCCGTCGGTGTTGTATGTGTAGGTGTCGTTGGTCGGCACGGAATAACCGGTGCCCGTGCTCGAATAAGTAGCGGTGTGCAGGTCGCCGCTTGCGTCATAAACGTCGGTCGTAACGCCAGCCGGGGTGGTGGTTGTGTCCGTCTGGCCCCCCGGGTAGTACGTGTAGGAAGTCACTTCACCGCTCGGGTCCGCACTGGTGTCCGGTGTCGTCGTCGAGTAAAGGTCTTCAGCCGAGCCCCCGCTCTGAAGCGGTTCCTGGCCGAGTTCGTCGCGTTCGGGCTCGAGGACCCGGCGTGCTACGAGCTGCTCTTCGCTCGACATGTGCCGGGGTTCGTACCTTCCCCGAGCTCCTACAGCCTCGCCGAGGATGTATTGGGACGTGCTTACGAATTGATGAACGAGGCTGGCGTCAGTAAACAAGGCGACATCGACTGCATCGTGGCCATCGTCGCCGGCTTGATGGAGGCGCAGCTAAGCAACGATCCTGGCGGCAACCGTTGGCCCGTCATCTCAACCGCCTCGTCGATCTCTATGTCGACGACGTGCAGCAAAGGAGCGAAAGTTCATGATGCCAAATCGGATCAGCCGTCCCGAAGCCCGAGTGCTCGCCGAAGAGGAGTTCACCCGTTTCGCGGATTTGGTGGCAACACTCACGCCTGAGGAATGGGCAACTCCCACCGATTGCACCGGTTGGGACGTCCGCAAAATGGTGCTGCACATCCTCGGCTCGGCCGAATCCCAAGCGTCGGTCCGGGAATTCGTCCGCCAGTTGAGACGAGGTATCCCGCTCAACAAGGAGATCGACTCTCACCACTGGGTCGACGGGATGAACGAGTTCCAGATCCGAGAGCGCACCCACCTTTCAAACGAAGAGATCGTCGCGCGGGTCGCGGTGGTAGGGCCGAGGGCGGTCAAGGGGCGGTGGCGCACACCGCCTCCAGCCCGTTACATTCCCCTCCCGTTTGGACCGCCGATCGGATGGGCGCCCCTCAAATACCTTCTGGACGTCGGCTTCACGCGAGATGTCTGGGCTCACCGGATCGATATCAACGTGGCAATCGAGCGCCCGATGCAACTCAGCCCCGATCACGATGGCCGCCTTGTCGCCGACATTGTGGCCGAATGGGCTGATATCCATGGTCAACCATTTGAGCTCGTGCTCGATGGCCCAGCTGGCGGGAAATTTATCCGGGGCGTGGGCGGCGATCGCATCGAGATCGACGCGCTGGACTTCATTCGCACTCTGTGCGGCAGGTTGCCTGGCGCGGGAGTCCTTAGCCATCCCCTCCCTTTATAAACGTTGGCATCGAGACGTTCCTACGGCTCCGAAGCTTGATGCCACACAGCAGCGTAGATGGACGACCAGGCGCTCCGGTGCCGCGTCCGTGAAAGGATTGGTTTGTGCCGAGCATCGTCGTCTTTGCTTCCGACCCCATTTCCCGTGGCGATCTGACCGCAGCGATCCAACGCCGCTTCGGTGCTGATTACTCGGTCGTAGGGCTCGACCGCCCGGAGGTCTCGAACGAGACTATCGCCGCCTGTGGCCCGATTGCGATTGCGCTCGCTCCGATCGGTTCGCGGGAGTTCGCGGCAATGAACCAGGTTGCAGCGCACCAGCCAGGGGCCCGGCGAATTGCAGTGGTCCGCGTTGGGGACACGTCGGTCGCGCCGGCACTGAGCCAAGCCCTGACGTTGGGACATGTCGACTATTACGTGGGTCAACCATGGGCCTCCCCCGAGGAGGAGCTTTACCCCGTAATAAGTGAAGCCCTACGGGTGTGGGCTGACGAGAACCAGCTCCGGTTCGAAAAGGTCACGATCGTGGGGGAGCGGGAACGGTCCCGTGGACTGGCCCTGGCCACGATGCTCGCCCGCAACGGCGTGACTACACGATTGCTGGGTTGCGACTCGCATGAGGCCCTGGACCTCATGGCTGGGCCACTAGCGGGTTTGGCGCTGCCCGCTGTGCGCCTGTGGGATGGTCGGGTGCTGGCAGCTCCTACCGAAGCCAAACTGGCAGAGGCCCTTGGTGCGCACACCTCTCCGGCAGCTGCCGAGTACGACGTTGCGATCGTGGGCGCTGGTCCCGCCGGCCTCGCTGCGGCCATCTACGCGTCATCCGAGGGGCTCCGTGCGGTAACGGTGGAGGCGAGCGCCGTTGGCGGTCAAGCGGGTACAAGCGCCCACATCCGTAACTATCTCGGGTTTCCGTGGGGGATCAGGGGCGCGGATCTCGCCCAATCAGCGAGCCGGCAGTCCGAACAACTCGGAGCTGAGACGATCGTGACCCGAGCAGTTGTCACGTTGGCCGCCGACGGGAGGAAGCGTGTGCTAACACTCTCCAACGGCGACGTCGTTCGTGCCCCGTGCGTCATCCTGTCTGGCGGCGTTAGCTATCGGATGAGCGGTATCGAGGCGGTCGACGCCTTGGTCGGTCGCGGTGTGTTCTACGGGGCTGCGGCAGGAGATGCCACCGCAATGGCTGGTTTGAACGTGGCCGTGATGGGAGGCGGCAATTCTGCCGGCCAGGCGGCCGCGCACCTGGCTTCGGGTGGAGCGAACGTGACGGTGCTGATCCGGGGTGACTCCATCAAAAAAAGCATGTCCGACTACCTTGTTCAGCAGCTTGAAGGGATTGCGAACGTCTCAATTCGGACCCAGGTCCAAGTGGTCGACGCGCTGGGTGAGGGGCGGCTCACCGGTCTCGTGCTTGCCGGCCCTTCTGGAGAGCGGGAGACGTTCGAGACCAGCGTGCTCTTTATGTTTATTGGTGCACGACCCTCCACCGAATGGCTTCAAGGCGTGGTCGATCTCGACGATCACGGGTTCATACTTACCGGGCGTGAGGGTGCGACTTGGCTGGAGACGTCCATGTCGGGCGTCTTTGCCGCGGGAGATATCCGCGCGGATTCATCAAGCGAGTAGCAGCGGCCGTTGGGGAGGGTTCGACCGCGTCGATGATGGCCCGTGAGTATCTCATGAAATCCGCGTAAGCATGTTGGCGGGGCGTGACTGCCGACGTCATACCCCGCGGGCCATCACGGCCGCCCGACCTGGGTGCTCCGTATTTGCGATGGTTGCAAGTAGTGGGCGCGGTCGGGGTGCTAGGTCTTGCCAGCGAACGGCAGCAGGCACGTCTTTTCACCGTCTCAGGATTTCGGTTCGCGCCGGTTTGCCCCGGTCATCCTTCGGGCCCCAGGGGCCCCGTTCCATGGCGGAATTGCACGGAACCGACGCGGGACTCGATGCGGCAAGCGATGAAATAGGCCCTCGCTTCGACCCTGCCTATACGCAAGAAGCTCGCCACTCGGGCGAGGGCCACGAGCGGCGTCGTGACCAGGGGGCTACGCCGCGGGGTCGACATGTGGGACAACAGCACACTTACGATCGGCCCGGCACGGCGTAGTTCGTCGTCCGGGTCGAACGGCCCGATCAGTTCGGTGAACCGCTCGCGCGAGGCACGCGTCGCCCGCGCCCCACGCACGGTGGTCTGCCAAGAAATGTCTCGCATCCCTGAAATGATGGTGCTCTGCGTAGAGCTGGCGATCGAAAAGGCCGGACATTCCCTGGCGGAGGCATCTCAGGCCGAATTCCCGGTCCTCGTGGCGGAACGGCCATGGCGTGAAACCGACGGCTTCACAGTCCGACCGGCGCAACGAGACGTTCCCGCCCCATAGCTGGCGGAGCAGCAGCGAGGGCTCGCTTTCGATCGCCGCGGAATGCCTTTCGTAGGAAGCTCCGTACTCCTTGGTGAAAAACGCCACTCCCTTGGCTGAAGGCGTCTCCCAGCATGGCATGTAACCGGCGACGACCAGGCGCTCTCCTGGCTTGTGGTGGCGAGCGTGGCCAGTGACGAGGCCTGGCCCGGCGACCACGTCATCGTCGATCAATAGCACTACGTCGCCGGTTGCCTCCTTGAGACCCGCCGCTAGTGCGCTTCTCTTCCCCCCATGAGGGGGCATCACAAGGGTCACCCGTCGGTCGACTGAGGCAAACTGGTCCACGACGCTCGCGGATGCCGCGTCCTGGCCATCCACGACCACGACCAGTTCGGTCGTCGCCGGATCGGCGAGCAACGGCTGCAAGGACTCCTTCATGCACTCACTGCGACGAAAGGTCGGGACGATCACCGACACCGTGGGAAGGGCCTCGTCAGGCTGGTGGCGCGTGTCGCTCACTACGGGCGACAGTAATCGACCTCCTCTGTTGGTTTGGCCTGAATGGACCGGCACCTGCTTACGGCCGAAGGTTGAGGCTCGCGTTACGAGGGTCAACTACGAGCGGGGCGTGTTTGTCGAGGTCGAGGTGGGGCGCGGGGAATGCCTCGCAGGCCGACCTGACGGGCTCAACGGGGCTCAATGTGTGCGGTCGCCCCGAGGATCGGTGGGACGAGTTCCGAGAGGCTCGGATCGGCGGTCTCGATTTGCCTCGGTGAGCCGAGTTGGGAAGATTGCGCTGACCTCGGGTTCCCCGTCCTCGTCTACGTCAACCTCGATCCATTGCAACTAGTCCTCGTTCCCCTGCCGTTGTTCCTGAGTTAACTCGACTGGCGAGCGGGCTATTGGCTGCTGGCAAATGTCGCCAGATGACCAAGTGCGGCATCAAGTGCGATGGCAAGCGGGGCCTCGTCCTGGAGCGCCTTTGACATGAGCAGACCACCCTCGAGTGAGGCCAGTGTTGCTGTGGCCAGGCGCTCCGGATCGGCATCGGCCCGCAATTTCCCCGAGTCCTGGAGCCGCACCAAGGTACGTGTGAGGAGGAGCTGCCAGGAGCCGAAGGCCTCCTGTACCTCGAGGCGACCGATTACGGCCACACTCATTAGCTCATTGGACAGGGTGCCGAGAGGACAGCCGGTCCACCGTGGCCCCCGCCGGTGGAATGCAACAACGGAATCAGCCCAACCTCGCAGGCCGTCCACCGATTCGACCGCGACGAGCAGGTCACCGTGGAAAGCCATGATCCGGTCCTGAACACAGATGACGACGGCAGCTACGAGGTCGTCCTTACTGGCGAAGTAGTGGTACATCTGCGACTTGCTGGTAGATGTGGCACGTCCCACGTCCTCCAAGCTCACCGCCGAAACTCCCCGCTCAACCATGAGATCGGCTGCCGTGCCCACGATCCGTCGACGCGTGGCTCGACCTTTCGCCGTCAGTGGGCGCCCTTGACGGCGTCTGCTCCGGCCCTGCCGCGGCTCCAGTAGCGGACTTTAGGATTGACCTCAGAGGATGCGGTCTCCTGACTCAGTTGCCATGCGCGGGTTCGGCGCCAGCCAAGGCAGTTGCGATCCGGTCAAGGTGACGCACCCAGAGTTGCGGATAGAAAGCGGCATCCTCCGCACTTAGGCCGGAGAATTGCACCCTCACGTTTGTGCCGTCATCTGTCGGGGTGAGCGTGATCTCAATGAATGTAGGTGTCGGCGTCGCCGTGTCGGTTCCTTCACGGTCCCATCCAAGCAGCATGCGGTGCGGGCGGATCTACTTCGATGTAGCGGCCGGCAATTGCCGTCCCGTCGAGGTCGAGGTGGAACGTCTTCCCCACGGCAGGAGCTGTCACGAAATTCCGTTCCTCTTGACGAGGCCGGTCCACGTCCAAGCTGCACGAGCAGTCAGGCTCGGCTGAATGAGCTCACGAAAAGCCAGACCTGAGCAACCCACTGGGAGCGACGAGGTGTCGCGCATCACGAACGGCAGCGAGTCCGCAAGCGCATCGTGTGGATGCACGTGCATCATCCAAGAGCCGTGAGCCGACCTCGGCGATGGCTGTGAACGAGCCCGGCTTGGGCTCATCTGCCGATGGCAAGGGCGAGGAGGGTATTGACCGCAGTTTCGATCGGGCGGGAACTCCGAAGTACCTGGGCGAGTAGAAGTCCTCCTTCGAGCGCGGCGAGCAGAGTAGTGGCCAGGTCGTCCGGGTCGATGTCGGACCGGAGCTTTCCCGTCGGCATGAAGGGATCTGAGTCCATCGCTGATGGCGGCTGCCCACTGATCGAACCCTGCCGCAATGAGCGCTCGGGCCTCGGGGTCACTCTCGGCGAGTTGACCAACGAGCGAGCCAAGTGGGCAGCCCCCCTTCGCTTTGGTGCGCTTCGCTGCGGTGATCACCATGTTCCGCCAGGCTTCGACTCCGTTCGCGCTGCCGAGCGCGTGCCGCTGGCGATTGACGATGGTGTCGGCTTGGTAGTCGATGACCGCCTGCACGAGTTCGTTCTTGTCGGGGAAGTAGTGGTACATCTGAGAGCCGCTGACTCCCGCCGCCGCCTTGACGTCTTCCAAGGTTGTCGCTGCCACCCCGCGCTCATGGATCAGGGCGGCGGCCTCCTCCACTATTCGTGCCCGGGTGCGTGCTCCCTTGGGGGTGAGCTTCGGCCGGTCACTCGTCTCGTTGACCATGCCACCCATCCTAGCAAGATTTTGAGTTTGACAACCCAGTCCGCTTGTGTCATAGTGAGTTACACAACCCAATTTTGACGAGAGAGGACAAACCAACGCATGACTGATCTAAGAGGCAAGACTGCTCTGGTTACGGGCTCGACGAGCGGGATCGGCAAGGCTACGGCCATCGCCTTGGCCGCCCGCGGCGCTCACGTACTGGTAGTCGGGCGCAACGAACAACGAGCCAAAGACGTGGTCGCCGAGATCGAAGGCAGCGGCGGTAGCGCAACGTTCAGCCTCACCACGTTGAGCGACCTGGAATCGGCCCAGGACCTGGTCGAGTGGGCCACTGAGGCGGGCGACGGTCACGTCGACATCCTCATCAACAACGCTGGCGTCGCCTTGCTCGGACCAAGCAACGCAGCCACCGAAGCAGAGTTCGACGAGACCTTTGCAGTGAACGTCAAGATCCCGTTCTTCCTCGTCGCGTCACTGGCGCCAGCCATGGCCGACACGCGGATGGGGCTCGATCGTCAACATCTCCACGATGGTCGCGAGCTTTGGACAGGCCGGCATGGCTATGTACGGCGCCAGCCGAGCAGCTCTCGAACTGTTGACCAAGGCCTGGGCCGCCGAATACGGCCCGAGTGGTGTTCGGGTCAATGCCGTTGCCCCCGGCCCGACGCGCACCCGCATGATGGAAGCAGTCCCCGAGGAGATGGTGAATCAGCTCGCAGCACTAGCACCAGCAGGTCGCGTAGCTGAGCCCGAGGAACTTGCTGCGGCGATCGTCTTCCTCGCCAGTGATGATGCCAGCTTCGTCCAAGGCGTCACTCTTGCGGTCGATGGAGGCCGGGTAGCGACGTAACGCCTGTCGGCGGTGACGTTTAAGAGTGAAGACCGAGAACAGACATCACAACTAACAACTGAGGAGTACCCACATGAGCGCATACGTAATTGTCGAATTCACCGTCAACGACCCGGATGTTTACCGTGAGAAATACGGTCCCAAGGCCGGGCGGACGGCCAAAGACCACGGAGGCGAGGTTCTCGCCAACGCTAACTGGGAGATCCTGCACGGCGATGGCTCGCTCACTTCAGGGGCACTCATGCGGTTCCCCGACCATGAGACGGCCATCAAGTGGTACAACTCGCCTGGATATCAGCAGCTGATCGATGTCCGAAGTGTCGCGATGGATGCCCGTTTCAGCTTGCTCGACGGCCTCCCTAGCTGATCGAGGTGGCTCCAGATCCCGCCTCCTCACCGTTGCAGAAGTATTGGTGGGCTGGCTCGTATGGAACTCGCCATATTTTGCATGGATCATGAAGTCCACGGGCGAGCGTGCCGTCGCGGCGGCAAAGCCCGTGACCGAGCGGGGTCGCGTGGCTCGTCTACAGATCGTCGGAGCAGCGGCGGAAGTAGTGGCTGAAAGGGTGCGCTGGAGGCCAGTTTGGATGAAGTCGGTGCTCGCGCTCCTGCTTCGCGAAGCCAGATATACCACTATTTTCAATATAAGTCAGCCCTGCTGACCTGCCGTCCCTGCTTCGGGCCATCTTTATCGCCGCCGGTGGTCAGCGCGAACGACTGCGACGAATTCGATGCCGTCAGGCCCGAAAGTGCCGGCTCGCAGTGCTCGTCAACCGCTACGGGTCAACCGGTGGACGAAACCCGCCAAGAGCTGTCCTGCCTGACTAGGCCACAGAAAACGAGAGGAAATACCAGTGAGCACACTCCCAGGAAAGACGGTACTGATCACGGGCGCCAACGCCGGGATCGGCAAGGACGTGGCCCGGCAACTGGCCCTACGTCGCGAGGTGGCGCGGATCTACTTAGCGTGCCGGAATAAAGACCGGGCGATAATGGCAAAGGCCGAGCTCGAAGCCGCGACCCGCCGGCAGATCTTTGACATCGTTCTCATGGACGTCGCCGATCTGGGTTCGGTCCACGCCGGCCTGGCGGGCATCAAGGGGCCCCTCGACGTGCTGGTCATGATCGCCGGCGGAATGGGCGGCAAAACTCCCATGGACTTGACCGCTGACGGGGCCACTTACATGTTCGCGCAGAACGTTCTTGGCCACGTTGTCCTCCTGGAGGCGCTGCTGAGCGAGGACCGCCTTGGCGAGGTGGCGGTCTTAGCCGGAAGTGAGCAAGCCAGGGGAATTCCGAAGATGCGGATGAAACGGCCCACCTTCGTATCCACCTCCGCTGACGAGCTCGCCACTGTCATCGACGGCAGCTATTTCGCCTCCCGCAAAACTGACCTCTTTTTGCACTACGGGCAGGTCAAGTACATCGGGGCCCTGTGGATGGCCTGCGTGGCCCGCCAGTACCCGGACCGCCGCTTTATCACCGTGAGCCCCGGGAACACCACCGGCACCCACGCCCCCAACGACCTTAAGCTACCGCAACGTATAGCGGCCAAATACGTCATGCCTCGCCTGGGTATCTCCCACAAACTTGAGGTGGGCGCGAAGCGACTGGTCGACGGCGTCACCGACCCGGCTCTGTCTAGCGGCGTGTTCTACGCCAGCGCAGCCAACACGATAACCGGTCCCTTGGTCAACCAAGCCAACATCTTCCCCGACTTCGCCAACCCGTCGTTTCAGTACCACGCCAACGAGGCCATCCACCGCTTCATCTCCTAATGACGTTTGCGCGATAGCGTGCGGACCGTTTTCCACAAACGGCCAGCTTCACGTCGGTTCTCGGTGGTCCCGGTGCCCGTTATCTGGCCACGCGGTTGCACGCCCTTCGGGCCCAGTGGGGCACCCGACCCAGCACTGCGTGACAGACTGGCCCGTGGACGTAAACCACGGGCTTCCTGACGGCAGCTCTGTAAGTATTGGTAGCGTCCAGCTCCCGGCCGGCAAAGCCGTGAAGGCTCGAGTTAGCGACACGGCGCATGACGCACCTCCCTCGCTGTGGGCTAGTAACGATGTGCTCGAGATCCGGGGCCCGTCTGGCAGGCGCTCCGTGTGCCGGCGGCAGCGCGTGGCCTTGTCCCGGTGCTCTTGGACAACCTGACAGACCGGTCGGCGCCTAGCCGCCCCTGGGACACGGGAGAGTTGGGGCCTCCAGACCTCGAGGACCTCGACGAGTACGACGTTGGCGATGTCATTCGAGGCCGTTGGAGCGTCCCGATAAGCCGGTTCGCGTCGCAGGAGAAGGCGGTTTGGCTTTCCCAACACGCGGACTTCCACTTCGCCGCGCACTGGGAGGACGACGAGGACGAGAAAGCCGACTTCTTGGCCATGGTCGCACCCTGGGGAGCGCAGTTCCCGGGGCTCGCGTTGCCTGAGCACGAAGTCATCGAACCGGTCGAGCACGAGCGGCTCTTGCTCTCAGTGGCACCCGCCCGCCTCGGGCTGGCGTTGGCCGGGCGCAGTGCTGACGTGCCGCACGGCATTGGGTGGATTGCATTTTTTGACATGTATGAGACACCGGCACGATTTCTACGAACTCGACTGGACCGAGGATTTCGGGTTCGGTGTCCTTACCGGCGCGCTGGCCTAGGACCTCCGAACGCCGTCCTCGAGGTGCCATCTGTGGCGCAGCCCGGGCCAGTCCGGCGCCCTGGTCGGCAATCTAGACGTCTCGGAGCGGCAGGTCCTCGATGCCGCGCTGGTCGAGCTTCCTGACGAGTTCACGATCAGGCCGATGCGGAACTTAGCGTGGCGCATGGGAACCCTCGGCGCTAAGGAGACAGGCCTGTCGACCCTGGTAGCCGAGGTCGTGGCTGCTGCCGAATCGTTCCCTGCTCGGGTACTGGCATCCAGCCGGGACGATAGCCCCGGTATAAGGAGGGCTTGTGGCCGTCTGGGCCTCCTCTACGACACCCTCGTGCGCTGAGCCCCCGCCGCGAGGGCCGACTACCAGATCGGACAAGGCGCAACTCCGTGCGGTCTCCCGGCCGGCAAGTCCCATCACCTCCACCGAAAGCCCGGGTCAGGGCGTTGTTCGCGAGGTGGCAGGAGTTGTTCGGTGGGGAACAGGGCGCCACTTCTTCGAGCAGCCGGGGCCTATTAGGGCCGGGCGGGCATCTCGGTCATATGACGACCACGCTGCGCAGGACCTCCCCGCGGGCCATTCGGCCGAAAGCTGCCTCGACTTCGTCGATACCGATCGTCTCGCTGACAAACCTGTCCAGGTCCAACCTGCCCTGGAGGTACAGCTCGATAAGCATGGGGAAGTCGCGGCTGGGTAGGCAGTCGCCGTACCACGACGGCTTAAGTGCGCCGCCTCGCCCGAAAAACTCGAGCATGGGCAGGTCAGGGAAACGCATGTCAGGGGTTGGTACCCCCACCTGGACAACCGTGCCGGCCAGGTCGCGGGCGAAAAACGCCTGCTCGAGCACCTCGGGCCGGCCCACCGCCTCCACGGCCACGTCGGCGCCGTATGAACCAGTGAACGCGCGCACAGCGGCGACTGGGTCCTCGCGCCTGGAGTTGACGGTGTGAGTGGCCCCGAAGGCCCGAGCTTGTTCGAGTTTTCGGTCATCGACGTCGATCGCGACCACTACCGTCGCTCCCGCCAGCTTGGCCCCGGCAATGGCCGCCGTCCCGACACCGCCGCAGCCGAAAACGGCCACACTGTCTCCCGGGCCCACCTGCCCGGTGTGAAGTACGGCGCCCAGGCCGGCCATGACCCCGCAGCCCAACAGTCCGGCCACCTCGGGCCGGGTGCGCGGGACCTCGGTGCACTGGCCCGCCGCTACCAAGGTCAGCTCGCTGAACGCCCCTATGCCGAGGGCGGGCGTCAGGGGCGTCCCGTCCTTCAGGGTCATTTTCTGCGTGGCGTTGAATGTCGAAAAACAGTACTGGGGCTTGCCCTTTCGGCAGGCCCGGCACTGCCCGCAGACGGCCCGCCAGTTGAGCACAACGAAGGTCCCGGGGTTGAGGCCCCTGACATCGGCGCCTACTTCGACCACCTCACCGGCCGCCTCATGGCCCAGCAGGAACGGGAACTGGTCAGTTATGCCGCCTTCTCGGTAGTGGAGGTCGGTATGGCAGACCCCGCACGCCTGCACCCGGACCAGCGCCTCACCGGGCCCGGGGAGGGCACCACGATCGTCTCCAGGGACACAGGCTTGCCCTGCTCGATGGCGACCACACCTTGCACCTCATGGCTCACGCAGCAACCTTATGCGGATCCTGTCTGCACGGGCACGGAATGGAGCCTCCGCGTCGGGGCCCGTGGTTGGGTTACGCGCGAACGACAATCACGTCGTCGGCGTGAGCCGCCGGCGCGCCAAGATCCGCCAAGTCGCCACTGAGCACGGCGCCCCCTGGTTCTGCCACGGCCACCGCCAAGGCGTCGACCGGTGATCCTCTACCCGCTGACGCCCGCAGCACCGGGGCACAACGTGCAAGTTGCTGCGGGACTTCCTGTATGACCTCGCAGGTCTTTAGGAAACGATTGGTGAGGGACGTCGTTACGCTGCCGGCCGCTAATGCACTCGACGAGGACGACAGAAGGAACGAGAGGGCGCTAGACGCCCTCGCGCATGAAAACTGCGATCAGGGCTGCGGTGTCCTGGCTACGCCGCGCTAAGCCGGTCACGGCACCAGAGCCGAGCACGAGCACGCCCATGAGGCACTTCGGCCGGGACGCGTGCGGCGAACCCGCTGCGAGAGCGCGTCTGCTTCGCCTATGGCGTCAGGGTTAGGAACCCCGACCTCGGCGACGAGGTCCTGAAGATAACGGTCTGTCTCCTCGAGCAGCGCCTGGCGGCGCAGCTCGGCCCGCACCGCCCGCTGCAAGAGCTCCGACGCGGGTAGCCCACGGTCCTTCACGGCTCGGTAGATGTCCTCGGGAAGGCATACCCGCACCCTTGGCATACGCCTATTATGCGCCTGCCGGGTTTTGGGTTGAGCCAAGCCGCGATCGATGGGGCTCAACGGGGCTCAACGCCGAGAAGGGGTCCCATCAATGAGCGAACCACCAGCAGCGATCTACAAGGCCGGTACTTGGCATATGGAAGACGCGGTGGCGACCGACGGCAGTGGCTCCACGCGACCGGAAGTAGCCTGCTCGTAGGACCAGTTACCTCGGGAGGGCTCGGTGCGGGTCATCGTCAGCTGTGTACCACAGAGCGGTCACGTCTTACCTCTCCTCCCGCTTGCCGAGGCCTTTGCGCGCCGTGGCGACGAGGTCATAATCGCCAGCGGAGCTGATATGGCGGAGGCAGTCACCAGTCGTCGGCTCTCGTTCCGTGCCGTCGGTCCGGCGCTAGGTTCCTGGTTCGCTGCGCTTCGGGCACGGACCCGGGGGGTACCCGGTGACGGGCTGGCCCCGTCGCGGGTGCAAGGCTATTTCGTCCCCCGCCTTTTTGGCGAGATCGGGATGGCGCTCATGGTCGATGACCTGCTCGAACTGTGCAAGGAGTCAGCGCCGGCTCTCCTCGTGTTCGACCCGTATGTGTTTGCTGCCCCGCTTGTCGGCGCGGCCACAGGGGCTCACGCAGTCCTGCACTCCATAGGGCCGCTCATGGACCGGGACGTCCTTGACCTCGTGGCCGACGCAGTATCTCCGATCTGGCGAGAGTTCGGCCTTGACGTCCCGCCGGCCGCAGGGGTCTACTCGGGGACCACGATTACGATCTGCCCACCTTCGCTCGGCCCGACGGCCGTCGGCCCCGCGAGGTGCAGACCTTGCGCCCGGCTCCGCTGCCGCTGGCGGAGCCTCCTGCGATGCCGTTTCCACAAGCCAACCCGGAACATCCTCTGGTCTACGTGACTCTGGGAACCTTCTCCAACAACAACCTGGACGTCTTCCGCCTTGTGCTCAATGCCTTAGGAAATGAGCCGGTCAACGTGTTGGCCACGATCGGACGAGACAACGATCCCTCGGCCCTGGCGCCGCTACCGGAAAACGCTCACGTCGAGAAGTACCTACTTCAGGCGGAGGTTCTCCCTCACTGCGCCGCAGTGGTCCACCACGCTGGAGCCGGCACCATGTTCGGGGCCCTCGCGCACGGGCTTCCCTCGGTGGCACTCCCTCAGAGCGCCGACAACTTCATCAACGCCAACCTTCTCGCGGGGGCTGGCGCCGCGCTAACCCTGATGCCAGGAGAAGTGACCGCCCCTGCTCTACGGGCCGCTCTCAGCACCGTGCTCGGCACCGGCACCTATCGTCAGCGGGCCCGGCAGCTCGCTAAAGAGATCGCCGCGATGCCTTCGCCGGATGATGTCGCAGCGCGGCTGCGGCTCTAGTCAGGCGTCGCCTTCACGGAAACACCTGTCCGCGAGCGAATACCAGAGCGACGACCCGGTACCCGATCGCCGGCGGGTCATCCCGGTAAAACGCCTGCCCGGTAGATGAGGTTCGCTCTAGTGGGCTGGTAGTTTCTCGCTGGGCCGCCCCGGCCAACGGCTCTTGCCCATCGTGACGCCGGTCCAGACGAGAGGATGAGGGAGTGGCTGAGTACCGGGCGCACTTCGATGTCTCGATCACCTTCGTCAATGGCGGCACTCTGACCGCCGAGGGCTTCAGACTTGACCTTCCCTCCGCCGAGGTGACAGAGAGGGAGGTCGCCCGGCTGCTGGTGCAGCACCTCGGCCTCGCGTTGGTCGGAAGTGTTGACCTTCGCGCGCTTGCGATCGTCGAGGAGCCTCACCGTGGCAGCCGCGGGGTCAACACCCCGCCAATGGGCACCGCTGCGGGACAGCGGTATCGGATCGTGGACGTGAGCCACACCATCCGGGCGGGACTGACCACCTACCCAGGGCTACCGGGACCGGTTATCACCCCCCACCTGACACGCGAGCAGTCCGTCTCGCGCTACGCGGCGGGAACGACGTTCGCGATGGACGTAATCACCATGGTCGGCAATACGGGCACGTACTTAGACAGCCCGTTCCACCGCTACGCGAACGGCAACGACCTCGCCGGCCTCAGCCTCGAAACGCTGGTCGAGCTACCCGCCGAGACGTTCCATCTGACGGACGCTGTGCAGCGCGGTATCCCTGCCTCGGTGTTCTACGACCGCGACGTTGCCGGCAAAGCTGTGCTGCTGCACACTGGCTGGGACCGGCATTTCGGCACACCCGCCTATGCGAAAACGGCGCCGTTCCTCACCGAGGCCGGTGCCCATTACCTCGTCGACCAAAGCGCCCTACTGGTCGGTATCGACTCGCTGAACATCGACGACACTGAACCGGAGGCAGGCGGGGCCCGTCCGGCTCACACGCTGCTGCTCGGCGCTGATGTCCACGTCGTCGAGCATCTCCGTGGCCTCCACTCCATCCCACCGAGCGGCGCGTTCTTCACCGCCGTCCCTCCCAAGATCGAAGGCTTCGGGACCTTCCCCGTGCGCGCCTTCGCCCGGATCCCCACGGCATCGCCGTAAGCGATCGTTCGCGGCGAGCAGCGGCCAAGGCTGGGTGACGCACACGAGCGGAGCGGGCCGGCAAGGATGAAGTTCGCCCGTTGGGACCACCCACGGCTCACCGAGACTACGTCGCCTCAGTTGAGTCGAGCGATGAAGGTCGCGACTAAACGCTGAAGATCACCGAGATACCGAATCGCGTAATTCGAAGTTCCCTAATCCCGCCTTAATAATAAGCTAAGTCCGACCATAAGTCGCCCGAAATCCAAGGATCTTGAATAAAAGCGGTTTCGGCCGTCCTAAAGCTAAGAAATCCTCAGGTATTGGCAAATACTTGTCGTCTCTGAAAGTATGAAATCGGGGGGCCACGCGTCGGTCGGCCAACACCTGTGCGGAAAGCGGCACTCACCCCATCCCATGGGGACGCCGCACCTCCTTAGAAATTCCCGTGCCACCATGATTGCAGGAGCCCTCCTGTCTTTTCGTGTGGTGGGACCCCCGCTGCAGTGACAAGCTCTCCCGCCGAGGGTGCCACGCGTGAGCCGTTGGTTGCTGGCTCATCTAAACCGACGGCGAGAGCGAGCATCGTCGACGAAGTTTCGATCGATGCCGAGCCCGGCTACTGGGCCGCATTCAGCATCGGCAGCGTCGTAGCTCACGGCACCACAGCCGCTATCGCCTCCGCAAGCACCGGCCACGACTCCCGGCTCCTGACGCGCAACAGAGAGTTCTTCTCATTCAGTTACTGGGTCTTCAGTTACTGGTTCGCGCCGGCGGGCAGCCGATCGGCCTTCGGGACCCTGCGCGAATTTTGTTCGGGCCTTCCATGACATTCCTACGTGTCTCAGCCAGACGAGCCTTTGTTCATCACCAAAAGGCACGCACCTGGGGCGCCCGTTCACCGGCCTACCCAGGTCGCCCGGCAATGTCATGGCGACCTCGCGTCTCGAGTTTGGCCGTGGCCATGGTGGCGTTCATGGCCAGCGCGGCGATGCTGACGGCCCCGGCCGCGGCTACCGCCAACCCTACCGTGACGGCGGTGGATGCCTCGGTCGGCTCGACAGCCGGTGGGGACACCGTCGATGTCGTTGGTACGAACCTGAGCGGTGCGAGCGCGGTCGACTTCGGCACCACCGCAGCCGCCAGCTTTACGGTGGACTCGACCACCCAGCTGACCGCGGTGGCACCAGCTCATACGGTGGGCGCCGTCGACGTGACGGTGACGGTGGGCTCGGGCACCTCTTCAACGTCGGGCGCCGACCAGTTCACATACCTACAGGTAACCCCCACCGCATACGTGGTCGACTACAACAGCCCCGGCACTGTCACCCCCATCCAGACGGCCAGCAACACCGCCGGCAGCCCAATAACGGTGGGCAGCTATCCCATCGCCATCGCCGTCACCCCCAACGGGTCCACCGCCTACGCGGTAAACGACAGCGGCAATAGCGTCACCCCCATCAACACGGCCAGCGGCGTTGCCGGCAGCACCATCGCGGTGGGCACCTATCCCGACGCAATCGCCATCACCCCCAACGGGTCTACTGCCTATGTCGTTAATGACGGCGCCGACACCGTCACCCCCATCATCACCGCCACGGGCGTGCCCGGCACCGCAATCGCGGTGGGTCACCTTCCCAACGCCATCGCCATCACCCCCAACGGGTCCACCGCCTATGTGTCCAACCTCAGCGGTGACAGTGTCACCCCCATCAACACCACCACCAACACCCACGGGACGGCCATCGCGGTGGGAACCTATCCCGACGCAATCGCCATCACCCCCAACGGGTCAACCGCGTACGTGGCCAACAGCGCTGGCACCGGCGCCGGCACCGTCACCCCAATCAACACCACCACCAACACCGCCGGGACTCCCATCACGGTGGGCCACGATCCAGTGGCCATCGCCATCACCCCCAACGGGTCCACTGTCTACGTTGTCAACTACGGCGGCACCGTGACCCCTATCAACACCACCACCAACACCGCCGGAACTCCGATCACGGTGGGCAGCAACCCACGCTCAATCGCCATCTCCCCAAACGGGTCCACTGCCTACGTGTCCTACGACAACAACCCCGGCACCGTCGTGCCCATCAACACCGCCACCGGCGCCGTCGGCGCCGCTATCGCGGCGGGGAACAGCCCCATTGCCATGGCTATCTCCTATGTGGCGCCGACATTTACCGTCACCGGGGTCGCCCCTAACAACGGTCCCACCGGCGGGGGCACCGCCATCACCATCACCGGCACAGGCTTTACCGGGGCAACCGCTGCCGACATCGGCGGTACCAACGCCTGTACCTCGGCCTTCACCGTGGTGAGCGCCAACTCGATCACCTGTGGCACCCCGGCGGGAGCGGCGGGGACCGTCAACGTCTCGGTGACCACGGCCCAGGGAACTTCGGCGGCCAACCCCCCTGGCGACGAGTTCACCTACGAGCCCACTCCGACGGTCACCGGGGTCGCCCCTAACAACGGCACCATCGCCGGGGGCACCGCCATCACCATCACCGGCACCGGCTTCATCGGGGCCACCGCTGCCGACGTGGGCGGGACCAACGCCTGTACCACGACCTTCACCGTGGTCAGCGCCACCTCGATCACCTGCAACACCCCGACGGGTCCGGCGGGGACCGTCGACGTCACGGTGACCACGCCCCAGGGCACTTCGGCGACCAACGCCCCGGCCGACCAGTTCACCTTCAGCGCCGCCCCGACCGTCACCGGGGTTGCCCCCAGCTACGGCCCCACCGCCGGGGGCACCTCCATCACCATTACCGGCACCGGATTTATCGGGGCCACCGCTGCCGACATCGGCGGCGCCAACGCCTGTACCACCGCCTTCACCGTGGTTAGCGCCACCTCCATCACCTGCAACACCCCGGCGGGTGCGGCTGGGGTCGTCGACGTTTCGGTGGCCACGCCCCAGGGCACTTCGGCGACCAACGCCCCGGCCGACCAGTTCTCCTACGGGACCAGCCCCACCAGCCCCCACGTGACGGCGGTGGATGCCTCGATCGGAACGACGGCCGGCGGGGACACGGTCGACGTCGTTGGTACCAACCTGAGCGGTGCCAGTGCTGTCGACTTCGGAACCACCGCAGCCACCAGCTTTACGGTGGACTCGGCCACGCAGCTGACCGCGGTGACGCCGGCTCATACGGCCGGCACCGTCGACGTGTCGGTGACCACGGCCGTGAGCACCTCGTTGACCTCGAGCGTGGACCAGTTCTTATACCTCTCTGTCACCCCCACTGCCTATGCGGTCAACTACGGCGGAAACAGCGTGACCCCCATCCAGACCGCCACCAACACCGCCGGCAGCCCAATAACGGTGGGCAGCTATCCCATCGCCATCGCCGTCACACCCAACGGGTCTACGGCCTACGCAGTCAACGACAGCGGCAACAGCATCACCCCCGTCAACACCGCCACCGGCGTCGCCGGCAGCGCCATCGCAGTGGGCAATGCTCCCGACGCCATCGCCATCACGCCCAACGGGTCCACCGCCTACGTGGTTAATGACGGCGCCAACACTGTCACCCCCGTCAACACCGCCACCGGCGTTCCCGGGAGCGCCATCGTAGTGGGCAACATTCCCAACGCCATCGCCATCACTCCCGACGGGTCCACCGCCTACGTGTCCAACGACAGCAGCGACAGTGTGACCCCGATCAACACGGCAACCAATGCGACCGGTAGTTCCATCGTGGTGGGCACTTATCCCGATGCCATCGCCATCACCCCCAATGGGGTCACCGCTTATGTGGCCAACAGCGGCGGCACCGGCACCGTCACCCCCATCACCATCGCCACCGGCGTCGCCGGCACCCCCATAGCGGTGGGCAGTGATCCCGTAGCCATCGCCATTACCCCCAACGGGGCCACTGCCTATGTCGTCAACTATGGCGGCGCCGTCACCCCCATCACGATCGCCACCAATGTCGCCGGCACCCCCATCGCGGTGGGCAGTAACCCGCGCTCCATCGCCATCACCCCCGACGGGTCCACCGCCTATGTGTCCTACGACAACAGCCCCGGCACTGTCACCCCCATCACCATCGCCACCGGCACCGTCGGCAGCACCATCACGGTGGGGAACAACCCCATCGCCATTGCTATCTCCTATGTGGCGCCGCCACCGGCCGTCACCGGGGTCGCGCCTAACAACGGCCTTCCTGCGGGTGGCACCGCCATCACTATCACCGGCACCGGGTTCATCGGGGCCACCGTCGCCGACATCGGCGGCACCGACGCCTGCACCGCGCCCTTCACCGTGGTGAGCGCGACCTCGATCACCTGCCGCTCTCCGGCCCATGCGGCGGGGAGCGTCGACGTCATGGTGACCACGCCCCATGGCACCTCGGTGGCCAACCCCCCTGGCGACCAGTTCACCTACGAGAACGCCCCGACGGTCACTGGGGTCGCCCCTAACAACGGTCCCACTGCGGGGGGCACCGTCATCACCATCACCGGCACCGGGTTCATCGGGGCCACCGTCGCCGACATCGGCGGCAGCGACGCCTGTACTGCCCCGTTTATTGTTGTGAGCTCCGCCTCGATCACTTGTGATTCTCCGGCAGGAACGCCGGCGACCGTCAACGTCACGGTGACCACGCCCCAGGGCACCTCGGTAGTCAACTCCCCGAGCGACCGGTTCACCTACGAGACCACCCCGACGGTCACCATGGTCGCCCCTAACAACGGCTCCACCGCCGGGGGCACCGCCATCACCATCACCGGCACAGGGTTCATCGGGGCCACCGTCGCCGACATCGGCGGCACCAACGTCTGTACTGCGCCTTTCACCGTGGTAAGCGCCACGTCGATCACGTGCGGCTCTCCGGCCCATGCGGCGGGGAGCGTCGACGTCACGGTGAGCACGCCCCAGGGCACTTCGGCCACTAATGGCCCGGGGGACCAGTTCACCTACGAGACCACCCCGACGGTCACCGGGGTCGCCCCCAACAACGGCTCCACCGCCGGGGGCACCGCCATCACCATCACCGGCACAGGGTTCATCGGGGCCACTGTCGCCGACATTGGCCTGGCCAACGCCTGCACCAGCGCATTCACTGTGGTGAGCGTCACCTCGATCACCTGTACCAGCCCGTCAGGCGCCGGGACCGTGGACGTCACGGTGACCAGCCCCCAGGGCACTTCGGCGACCAACGCCCCTGCGGCCCAGTTCAGCTACCTCTCGGTGTCTCCCACCGCCTACGTGGCCAACTACAACGACAACACCGTCACACCGATCGACACCGCCAATAACACCCCCGGCCCTCCCATTCCGGTGGGTACCAATCCCGACGCGGTCGCCATCACGCCCGGCTCTGCCTCTGCCTACGTGGCCAACAGCGGCGACGGCACCGTCACCCCTATCGACACCGCCAATAACACCCCCGGCACCCCCGTCGCGGTGGGAACCTATCCCGACGCAATCGCCATCAGCCCCAACGGGTCGACCGCCTACGTGGCCAACAGCGGCGACGGCACCGTCACCCCCATCGACACCGCCAATAACACCCCCGGCCTAGCCATCCCGGTGGGCGGCGGTCCCGACGCGATCGCCATCACCCCCGACGGGTCCACCGCCTACGTGGCCAACTACAACGACAACACCGTCACCCTCATTGACACCGCCACCGACACCCCCGGCCTAACCATCCCGGTCGGTGGCGGTCCAAGCGCAATCGCCATCACCCCCGACGGGTCCACCGCCTACGTGGTCAACTTCCTCGACGGCACCGTCACCCCAATCGACACCGCCACCAACATCGCCGGCGCCAGCATCCCGGTGGGTAACTATCCAAGCGCCATCGCCATCACCCCCGATGGGTCCACCGCCTACGTGGCCAATCAGAGCGACAACACCGTTACCTCAATCGACACCTCCACCGACGTCCCGGGCCTACCCATCCAGGTGGGTCAGAGCCCAGGCGCCGTCGCCATCACCCCCGACGGGTCAACGGCTTACGTGACCGACGGCAGCGACGGCGACGTCACCCCCATTGGAACCTCCACCAACATGGCCGGTACCGCCATCCCGGTGGGCAGCTCTCCCGCGGCCATCGCTATTTCTTACGTGCCGCTACGACCGACGGTCACCGGGGTCGCCCCTGACAACGGGACCACCGCAGGGGGCACCGCCATCACGATCACCGGCACAGGGTTTACGGGTGGCGCCGCTGCCGACATCGGCGGCAACACCTGCACTGCGCCCTTTACCGTGCTGAGCCCCACTGAGATCACTTGCACCACCCCAGCGGGACCGGCGGGGACCGTTGACGTGACGATGACCACATCCCAAGCCACCTCGGCGGTCAACGTCGCGGGCGACCAGTTCACCTATGAGGACACCCCGACAGTGACCGGGGTCGCCCCTGACAACGGGACCACCGCGGGTGGCACCGCCGTCACCATCACCGGCACCGGCTTTATCGGGGCCACTGCCGCCGATATCGGCGGCACCAACGCCTGCACGACCGCCTTCACCGTGGTGAGCGTCACGTCGATCACCTGTCACACTCCAGCGGGACCGGCGGGGACCGTTGACGTCACGGTGACCACGCCCCAGGGCACCTCGGCAACGAACGCACCAGTAGACCAGTTCACCTACGAAACGGCCCCGACGGTCACCGGGGTCGCCCCTGACAACGGCACCCCCGCTGGGCGGCACCGCCATCACCATCACCGGCACCGGCTTCATCGGCGCCAACGCTGCCGATATAGGCGGCACCAACGCCTGCTCTGTGCCCTTCATCGTGGTGAGCGCCACCTCGATCACCTGCGACTCTCCGGCAGGAACGGCGGGGACCGTCGACGTCACGGTGACCACGCCCCAGGGCACCTCGGTGGTCAATTCCCCGGGCGACCAGTTCATCTACGAGACGGCCCCGACGGTCACCGGGGTCTCTGCTGACTACGGCACCACCGCGGGGGGCACCTCCATCACCATTACCGGCACCGGATTTATCGGGGCTACTGGCGCCGACATCGGCGGCACCAACGCCTGCACTGCGCCCTTCACCGTGGCGAGCGCCACCTCGATCACTTGTGGCGCTCCGGCAGGAGCGGCGGGGACCGTCAACGTCACGGTGACCACACCTCAGGGCACCTCGGTGGCCAACCCCCCAGGCGACGAGTTCACGTTTGTGACGCCGTTGCCCACCCATCTGGTGTTCACCGTCAGCCCGACCTACTCGGTGGCTGGCTCGGCCCTGTCCTCGCAGCCCCGGGTGACGGTGGAGGACGCCTCCGGCAACCCGGTGACCGCCAACGCCTCCACCGTGACCCTGTCGATTACCCCGGTCACCCCTACTTCAGGCGGCCCCGGGGCCCTGACCGGCTGCACCCAGTCCGGGGAGATCAGCGGCGTGGTGAGGTTCACCGGTTGCGAGATTGATACCACCGGCACGAGCTACCAGTTACACGCCACCGACGGGGCCCTGACCTCGGCTGACTCCAGTCCCTTCGACGTGTCGGCCGGGCCGGCCACCGTCTTCAGCGTCACCGCGCCGGCGACCGCCACCGCGGGGGCCCCGTTTGACCTCACCGTCACCGCCCTCGACGTGTACGCCAACACCGACGCCGGCTACGTCGGCACCGTGAACCTCACCAGCTCTGACGGAGCTGCCAGCCTGCCCGCCAGTTACACCTTCGTGGCCGGCGACAGCGGAGCCCACACCTTTAGCCCGGGCGCCACCCTGGTCACCGCCGGCAGCCAGACCATCACCGCCACCGACTCGGTGACCTCGTCGATCACCGGGACCTCGGGCCCGGTTACCGTCTCAGCTGTTACGGCCCCGCCAGTTACGGCCCCGCCAGTTACGGCCCCGCCTGTCACGGTCCCACCTGTTACGGTCCCACCTGTTACGGTCCCACCTGTTACGGTCCCACCTGTTACGGTCCCACCTGTTACGGTCCCGCCTGTTACGGTCCCGCCTGTTACCGTCCCGGCGGCGCCCCCGGTCACGGTCCCCCTGTCGCCGTCGTGGGGGCAGAGCGGTGGTGGGGCGGCGGCCACTCCGACCGGTGCCGGGTACTGGGCGCTGAGCCCGGGCGGGGACCTGTCGGACCACGGCAATGCAAGTAACTTCGGCTCGGAGAACGCCGCCAGCCTCAACGCCCCCATCGTGGCCATCAGCTCCACCTCCACCGGCAACGGCTACTGGCTGGCCGGCGCAGACGGCGGGGTGTTCAATTTCGGGGACGCGAAATTCTTGGGTTCCCTTGGTAACCGGCACCTCAATGGCCCGATCGTGGCCATCTCCGGCACCGCGAACAACGGCGGCTACTTACTGGCCGGCGCCGACGGCGGGGTGTTCAGCTTCGGCGATGCAACTTTCGAAGGGTCCATGGCCGGTACTCATTTGAACCGGGCCATCACCTGTATGGCGCCGGACCCCGGGGGCGAGGGGTACTGGCTCGTCGGGGCCGACGGCGGGGTCTTCAGCTTCGGGGGCGCCCGCTTCTACGGCTCACTCGGGACCATAGACCTCGACCGCCACATCGTCGGTATCGCCGCCACCCCCGACGGGAAGGGCTACTGGATAGTCGGTGCCAACGGGGCCGTCACCGCCTTCGGTGACGCCAGGTTCTTCGGTTCGCTGCCAGCTTCGAACACCAAGCGCATCGTCGGCATCGTCGCTGACGCGGACGTCGGCTACCGCCTGATCACCGCCCAAGGCAACGCCATTGCCTTCGGCACGACCCCAACGAATGTGGAGCGGGGATGAGCACTGCCATTGTGCTGTCTCGCTGCTTGCCGCTTGCAGGGCCGCCAACCCTTGCTCGCCCTCGGCTTTGTGTCGCGCCAGCAGCTCGTAGAGCCAGGTCTTAGATACCCCGTTGATCAGACCCTGGCAGGTTGCGTCGTCCTGTGAGGTTGCAGCTCTTCGGTGCCAGCTTGGGTTGACTGGCTGCTAGCAACTATGTATATCATGTATATATCACATTATACATGTCAACGGGTCTGCGATCGAACCAGAGGTGCAGGACGTACGACGCCGTTCCCCCCCGCCTAGTCACCGCCCAAGCCTGGGGATCCCGTCGATGATCGGGACCAACATCTCTGAGCCTGCGCTCATCACCGAGCGCCTGACCAAGCGCTTCGGTAACCGCACAGCCGTCGACGGCCTGTCTTTGAGCGTGGCCCGAGGGGAGGTGTTCGGGTTCCTAGGCCCCAACGGCGCCGGCAAGACGACCACGGTCCGCATCTTGGGCACCCTCATCGCCCCGAGCTCAGGCTCGGCCACGGTTGCGGGCTTGTCCCTAAGGCCGGAGAACGGGGTCGAGATCCGCCAGCGCATTTCGGTCATGCCCGAGTCGCCCGGGCTCTACCTGCGCCTGAGCGTAGCGGAGAACCTCGAGTGCTTCGCCGGCCTCTACGGCCTGGCCGACCCAGGCCCGCGCGATACAACGCGCCCTCGAGGCGGTCAACATGGCAGACCGGGCCGAGGACCCCTGCGGCACCCTTTCCAAGGGCCTGCGCCAGCGGGTCGGGCTGGCCCGGGTGTTGCTCAACGAGCCCGAGGTCGTCTTTTTGGACGAGCCCACCTCTGGCCTAGACCCGGCTGCAACCCGGGAGGTGCATGACCTGATCGACGGGCTGCGCCAGCGGGGCGTGACGATCTTCCTCACAACACACCGCCTGGAGGAGGCGGAGCGCCTCTGTGACCGGGTGGCCATCTTCTCCACCACGCTCCGTTCGGTGGGCCGGCCAGACGAGCTAAGGGACCGGCTGTTCAAGAAGCAACTGTCAGTGGAAACGTTGGCCCCGCTAGCCGTGCCTGAGGCCATTTTCGGCTCGGTCACCTCGGTCGAGGGTTGGAGCGCCGAGGGCAGTTCCAGTTACCTGCTGTCAGTAACCGACACAAAGGTGGCCGCCCCCGAGGTGGCTCGCGCGCTGGTGGGGGCCGGCGCGGACATCCTGTCAATCGCAGAGTCGCGCCATTCGCTTGAGGACGTCTACATGAAGCTGGTGGACCGAGACGTGGAGGTGGCCGGGAGATGAACATGAGCATTGGGCGTGTACGTGCCATCGCCCGCAAGGAGTTCCGGGACTACCGGCGCAACCGTTTCATCGTCTTCACAATGGCGGTCGCGCCGTTCGTGTTCGTCACCGCAACGCTCATCGACATCTTGACCATCCCCGCCGGGCAGCCGAGCGGCGCGCTCGATACCACGGTGGGCTTGTCAATGCTCTTCATGCTGCTGGTGCCGGCCCTCGTCCCGGCCACGATCTCGTCTTACAGCGTGGTGGGGGAGCGCGAGCAGGGGACTCTCGAGCCGCTGCTCACCACCCCCATCACCAACGGAGAGTTCCTCGTGGGTAAGGCACTCGCCGTGCTGGCACCAACCATGGCGATCTCTTACGCCATCTTTGGCGTCGTCCTGGCCTCGGTGGCGCTATTTGCCCACCCGGGGGTGCCCTCAGCGGTGTTCCGGGCGCCCTTGCTGCTCGCCTTGGGGCTCTTTACACCTCTGATCGCGGGCTGGTCCATCTTGGTCGGCATCGCCGTCTCGGCTCGCGCACGCGACGTCCGGGTCGCCCAACAGATCGGCACGTTCGCCAGCTTCCCGCCGGTGGCGGTAACGGCGCTCATGTCGTTCGGCGTGATACCGCAGAGCCTGGCAGTGGCTCTCGGCCTGGCGGCCGTCCTTGTCCTCGTCGACAGTCTGGGCTGGCGGGTGGTCTCGGCTATCTTCGACCGAGAGCGCCTCGTTACACGGTCGTGAAAACGCTCGGCCCCCATCGTGTAGGTACCTGGCTCCGGGTCACGAGCCTCGCCGGGGGTAGCCGCACGCGCCCGGTCGGGAGCGACAAGGTGGTCGGGAACCTCGGGTTTGGTTCCGGCCCCGCGTGGGGCTACCACAGCTACGAGTACGGCCTTACCCTTGGCAACTGCTCCAAGACGTGGCCAGTGAGGAGGCTGCGTGGGGGTCGCGCCAGTGATGCTGGGGCAGCCGGTAGCTTGCGCCCGTCCGGCCGAAACACCAGCCGCGTGTTCCGAGTTGGGAGGTGCGTGCGAGGATTGCCCTACACCGTGAGGACGTGGAGTGCTCGGTGCGCAAGTCAGCCAACTCTGTGCAAAGGTCATCCGGTGACGGGGACTAGCCCGTGTGGCAGAAGGCGGCTTACGACGGGATCCCGGCGGAGCAGGCAGCGATACTGAAATGGAGGTGTCGTTGATGGCGCAGGCTGAGGCACTCCCGATGACCTAGTACCGGGAGTGCCCCAGCGGTGCCCCCGCTACGTGGTCAGCGTGAACTGCTGGGTAGCTGTGCTGACCGAGTTGGCGGCTGAGATGGTGATCAGGTACACACTCGTTTTGGTGGGTGTACCCGAAAGGACGCCGGACGACGACAGTGTGACGCCCTTCGGGAGCCCGGTAGCCGAGAAGCTAGGAGCCGGGTACCCAGTTCCTTGGATTTGGAAGGCGAAGTGTTTGTTCGCCGCCACAGTGTCGTGGTTGGCGCTGGTGATGGCCGGCGCCTGGTCCACCACCAGGGTGAAGCCCTCGTTGTCAGTTCCGGCTGGGCTAGAGGCGGTGATCTCGAACTGGTACACCCCGCCGGTCCCCGGTAGGGCGCTGCCGGAGAGGAGCCCAGACGAGGAGAGGTTCACTCCCCCCGGAAGGGCTCCGTGCTCCTTATATGTGGGCGCCGGGTAGCCCTGCGCTGTCACCTGGAAGTTCAGCGAGCCGCCCACGGAGGTCGTGGTGTGATCGCTTCCAGTGATCTCAGGTGATTGGAACACGGTCTGGTAGAGGGTGGCCACGGTGGTGGTGATATTGGCACCTGCCGAATACGCGGCGGTGACGGTGTAAACCCCCCCAGTCCAGAAGGCGTCCGGGCAGTAGGCCGACCCGTTGACCAGTTTGAGGGTATTGCAACCTCGGATGGTGGAGCCGCCAACCGCGAACGTCACCGTCCCTCCAGTGACCGCAGACGAGGAGCCCTTGGGAACAGATGCTTGGTACAGCACCGGCTCACCGGTCCATAAGGCCCGGGACGGGGACCCGGTGAGGGTGAGGGGGACGGTGCAGGCCACGGCCCCGATGGAGCTGGTGCTGCCAGCGGGGCACAGTGTCGCGGAGATGGCTCCGCTGTTGGGGACGTAGCTCCCCGCCGGGGCTAGGGCACAGGTGGCGCTGCCGGCGTTAGTGCTGTAGCTGCCGGGCGCGGACAGTGCGGCCAAGGTGTTGCCGGTCCCGGTGTCGTAGCTCCCCGCCGGGGCTAGGGCGCAGGTGGCGCTCCCGGCGTTAGTGCTGTAGCTGCCGGGCGCGGACAGTGCGGCCAAGGTGTTGCCGGTCCCGGTGTCGTAGCTCCCCGCCGGGGCTAGGGCGCAGGTGGCGCTCCCGGCGTTAGTGCTGTAGCTGCCGGCCGGGCACAGGAAGGCCAAGGTGTTGCCGGTCCCGGTGTCGTAGCTTCCGGCCGGGGCCAGGGCACAGGTGGCGCTCCCGGCGTTAGTGCTGTAGCTGCCGGGCGCGCACAGTGCGGCCAAGGTGTTGCCGGTCCCGGTGTCGTAGCTTCCGGCCGGGGCCAGGGCACAAGTGGCGCTCCCGGCGTTAGTGCTGTAGCTCCCGGCCGGGCACAGGAAGGCCAAGGTGTTGCCGGTCCCGGTGTCGTAGCTGCCGGCCGGGGCCAGGGCACAGGTGGCGCTGCTGGTCGCCCCGGTAGCATCGCTGAAGGTCCCGGCTGGGCACAGGAAGGCCAAGGTGTTGCCGGTCCCGGTGTCGTAACTCCCCGGAGGGGCTAGGGCGCAGGTGGCGCTGCCGGCGTTAGTGCTGTAGCTGCCGGGCGCGGACAGTGCGGCCAAGGTGTTGCCGGGCCCGGTGTCGTAACTCCCCGGAGGGGCTAGGGCGCAGGTGGCGCTGCCGGCGTTAGTGCTGTAGCTGCCGGGCGCGCACAGTGCGGCCAAGGTGTTGCCGGTCCCGGTGTCGTAGCTGCCGGCCGGGGCCAGGGCACAGGTGGCGCTCCCGGCGTTGGTGCTGTAGCTGCCGGGCGCGCACAGTGCGGCCAAGGTGTTGCCGGTCCCGGTGTCGTAGCTGCCGGCCGGGGCCAGGGCACAGGTGGCGCTCCCGGCGTCAGTGCTGTAGCTGCCGGGGGCACACAGGATGGCCAGGGTATTGCCGGTCCCGGTGTCGTAGCTGCCGGCCGGGGCCAGGGCACAGGTGGCGCTGCTGGTCGCCCCGGTAGCATCGCTGAAGGTTCCCGCCGGGCACGGGGTGGGTGTGGTGTTCCCGGTCCCGGAATCGTAGTTGCCGGCGGGGGTGGTGGTGCAGGGGGCGTCACCGTTGGTGCTGTTGTAGCTGCCCGCCGCGGATTGACTGTCGAAGTCGAGTGAGCTTGTCACCGAAGACGATGCGACCGTGCTGTCGGATGCCACCCAGGTGATCGTCCGGCTGTTGTCCGTCCCGCCATCGGTCGGGTCTCCCGTGAACGAGTAGGTGACGCTGTCGAGGACGTTTTCGTAGTTCGCCACCGTGTCGCTGCCGGTCAAGCTGAGTACGTCGGTGTTGTCGTTGTAGCTAGCGGTGATACTGGTCCCGGAGGTGGTCGCGCTGAGCACATCCCCGCTGCCGGTTATCCCGGACTGGATCGTGACAGAGGCGGATACGAGCAGGCCGCCGCTGTCCGGGTCGGCCACCGTCAACCCAGGGTCCAGAGTTACCGGGGAGCCGCCTACGGCGTAGGTCACCGTCCCGCCGGCAGTTACCGTCGGAGCGGCATGTGCCACATTCAGTGTGCTGGTAGCGGCGTTGGATATGACGGCGTTGTTGTCGGTGACGGACCAATCGATCGTCCGAAAGGAGTCTGCATTGCCGTTGGTCGGGTCGCCGTCGGAGGGGGTGAACGAGTAGGCGATGCTGTCCAACGCCGTTTGGTAATCGCTGGTCGATGCGCTTCCCGACAAGGTGAGCGTGCCGCCGCTGTACGCCCCGGCGATGCCGTTCTGGTCGATGAAGATCAGCGTGTCGCCGGTCAGGGGGTTGGCGACTGCGACCGTGGCGCCGCTAATGGTGCTGCTTCCGGCGTCGGTCACCGTCAGCGTGGAGTCCAGGATGACCGGTGCGCCGCCCCCGGTGAAGGTGGCTGTGGCCCCGGCGGTGACCACCGGCGACACCGCTGTGTAGGTGATCGTGACCGACGGGGTGGCGGTACCGTCCAGCCCGGTCACATCAGCAGACGGGAAGCTGGAGCCGCCACCACCGCCCGCGAACGCAGCTCCACCGCCGCCGTAATACCCGCCGCCGCCGCCACCGCCACCGAAGAACCCTGTGACGGTGGTGCCGACCTCGCCACCGTCGCCGCCCGCTGTCGCGGTGTGCGGGGCAGCAGCAGCGATGTCGGTAGTGATCGCACTGTTGCAGGTTCCAGGCCCCCCGACGCTGGAGCTGCCACCTGGGGATCCCCCGGCACAGTTGATGTCGATGGAGCTGCCGGCGCTGCCAGCGTTACCGCCATCGGCAGCACCACTGTTGCCACCGCCACCGCCAGCCACCACAAAAGGGAGGATGCCCCCGCTGATGAGGACATCGGACGCACCGCCGCCGCCGCCCGCCCCGCCGCCACCGCCGGTACTCGGTCCGCCCTGGCCGCCGTCACCGTACCCGGTCCCCCCGGTCCCCCCGGTCCCCCCACCGAAGTCGGCGTTACCTCCGTTGCTCGCCACATCGACGTCTAGCACCTCGTTAAAGGTCACGCTCTCAGTGACGGTGACGACCGCCCCTTCCCCTCCCAGAGCAAGCCCGGCACCGTACCTTGACGTCTCGTTGCCGCCGGTCCCCCCGGTGGCGGTGACTGTCACACTGGTGACACCAGCGGGAATGGTCACTTCGTAGGTGCCGGCTGTGGAAGAGGTGAACAGCGTCGCGGTGGACGCACTGGCGGCGGTGGCTCCGATAGCGGAGAGCGACAAACCCACCAATACTGTGGTCACAAGTGCCGTCACGGCGTACCTGAATGGGTGGACGATACCGGGACGAGACCGGTGATGGTTGGTGCTGCGCAACATATGCGGGTCGACCTTTCTGTAGGGAAGTCGCTAAGGAGCTGGAGTGCTCAGTTCACGACGAGAGCCCCGAGGCTGCTGGGCTCCGGCCGCCAAGTGCCAGCCGACGACCACTTTGAAGACCGGTCTTCAGCCGGTTTCTCGGCAAGTGGGCCAAGCATCTGGGCCCCTGTCCTTGTTCTGAGGAAAGGGGGTTTGGCAGGCGGTACGAACTATAGGTGGGAGGCCTGGTCGCTGCGCAAACGAATGCCTAATTACCTGCCGTCAGGTGCGCCAGCATTGCGAAGGCAGCCTCAGCCCACTGGCGGTCCCTTGAACAACACGGTTAGAGGTAAAACTGGTTCCGCATCGTGCTGTTTGCGCTCGTGTGCCTCAGGCCCTGGAACCCCGAACCCGCCCACGTTGCGCGAGCCCATGGGACCATGAGTTGCGGCCACGGGTGCAGGCGTTTGCCCCCACCATCTGTGCACATGAAGGGACCGGCCGGCCCACAGGGCGCACAAGGGCTACGGGGCCCACAAGGGCCACAAGGGCTGCCGGGGCGACAAAGGGCCCGTGGGCCAAGGCGTTGCATATCAGACGTTTCTCGGGGACCACTCACGTTCCAATCCCCGCCACTGGCATTGAACCGACCGTAATGAACCAGGTCCTGCCCATCGTCGGCGACTTTGACGTGACGGCGAACTACTTCCTCGCGGACGTAGAGACCTGGGCGATCTGGGCGTGTGACCTCCAGGCGGCAAACCCGGGTGGCGCGTGGTGATTCTCGGCTCGGACCAGAGCGAGCCGGGGGAATCGCTTAGACCCCATGACGCTCACCGGGCTGGTGTCAATCGCGGCCGACGCACCATCAGAATTCAGTGCCTAGAGAGCGAATCGCCGGGCACTACTTCAGCGGGCTCCGTCGTGATTATTCGTGCCAGTTGTTGAGTTTCACAATTGTGAACCCGAGTTAGCGCACACATCTGGACGCTAAACGCGACCCTGCTGGCTTGCGCCGCTTGGTTTGAGCCGATTAGGGCGCGCCCGGGGCGGGCGGTCATCGGGCGGGATCCGAGATCGTCGTTTGGCTACGAAGTGACGCGAGTGCCTCTTCGGCCGCGCGCAGTTCCTTCGCGAGGTTCTGCATGAGCGTCCAGCCGATTAGGCCGTTCTTTTCGACGAGAGGACGGAACTCCCATAATGTGAGCCCCTGGCAGACGAGTTCGCTCGAGGCGGTAATGGTGGCGATGCGCGCCCCCTCGTCGAGGAGCGCGATCTCACCGAAGTGGTCGCCCGCCTGGAGGATGGCACGCGGCTCGCCTCCGATCGTGACCGTCGCCGACCCAGACACAATCACATAAAACGATGCACCGCCCGAGCCTTCCTTGATCACAGTCTCTCCTGCTGCGAAACGGCGTTCCTTGAAAAGAGCGGCGATCTTGTCGACGTCGTGCTTTTCGAGGCCGCTGAACAGGCGAGCGCGGCCGAGAACTTCGCCGGGCCCGCCCGAATTCGCGGGCCCGTCTGGGCCGGCTCGGGTTATCGCCCTGCACTGGAGAAGATAAAGTCGCCCACCAGCAAACGCCCATTCTATGTCGCGCGCTGGGCCATAAACCTCTTCACACTTGTCGGCTAAGAGTTGAAGCTCATTGAGCTGGCCCTCGTCAAGGCACAAGCGTTCGACGAGATCGGGGGGGACCTCTTGCTCTGTCGTCCCGCCTTGTGGGAGCGCTCGCACCGCGACGTTCTTGAAACCCGGGTGCGTTCGCGAACCTCGCCGCTACGCTCGATGCTGAAGTGGTCCGGGATCACGCGACCTGAGACGACTGCCTCACCCAGCCCCCAGCTCGCCTCGATCATGAGTTCGTCAGCCCCATTCACCGGGTTCCGGGTGAACATCACGCCCGCGCAATCGGGATCTAGGAGAGCCTGCACCACGACACCCACGCTCGGGCGCGTGAAGCGGCCGACGCGCTGGCGGTACGAGATCGCCGAATCGGAATTGGCGGACCACCAGACCTCCCGGACGGCGGAGCTCACATCGTCGACCGAGGGAACATTGAGCAATGTCAGGTGCTGCCCGGCGAAGCTGGCCTCGGCACCGTCTTCGTCAGCTGCCGAGGAGCGCACTGCGAGCGGGCCGCCAATGGGGCCCACTAACGCCTTGACATCGTTTATAGATGCTTTATCCCCACTCGCGACCGCCTCGACAACGGGCCCGGAAAGGGCGACTCCTGGGGGTACCGGGAGACCGGCCCGGGCCGCTTCACCCAGCCCAACGGCCTTCGACCCAAAGACTGAGGTGTCGCGGGCGTCCACAAGCGGGACGACCCCTATCACCCGAGGACCGACACTTCGCCCTTGTTACCGTCAACGCGCACGCGGGCACCATCGGCGATGAGGCTGGTCGCCTCGCGGGTCCCGACCACGCTTGGGATCCCATACTCGCGGGCCACAATCGCGGCATGCGAAAGCAACCCGCCGCGGTCGGTCACGATTGCCCCCAGAAGCGGCAACAATATGTTGAAGGCCTCGGAAGTGGACTCGGTGACAAGGACGTCTCCCTTGACGATCCGGTCGAACTCGCTAGGCCCGGTCAGCCGGCGTACGGGGCCTCATAAACGCCGGCGCTTGCGCCCACGCCTCGGACGAGGTTTGTCCCGTGCTTCGCGTCGGAGGTCCCGAACATCTCGCCCATCACGAGGCCCATGGCCCTCATCATTCGTCCCTCCCCGGGGGGCAGTTGAGATGGGTCAGGTGGCGGAGACGGCGGTTCGCCCAAGTGGTCCGGCGCGTCCTTCGCGCTGAGCGAGGTCCGCAATTCGAAGCGGGCCGCAAGTTCGTCCGCCGACGGCTCGCTTGCGCCGGAGAGCAAGGACAGCATCTCCTCGAGATCAGCATCGACGAGGTGTTCGGCGTCGTGGGCCCGGCCTTCGGACTGGAGCCGGCGACCGCATTCGATCACGGCGCGACGCATGATCCCGGATGCCCAAATGTCGCTGAAAACACCTCGCTCATCGCGGATCTTGTAGGTGAGCCGTGCCTCCCCGAGGAGCTCGTCGAACTGGTCTCGGTGCGCCTCGGGCACCTTGGCTCGAACGTCGGCAACCTGGTCCTCGCCGTCGGACGGTCCGGGCGCCTCGCCCTCGAGCGCGACACGCATAGCCCTGAGCAATGCGTCGGGCAGCTCGAGCGCGTACCGGCCGGAAATGTCGAAACCGTCGACAAGCCGGTACCCGACAAGGTCGAGGTACTCCGACACCGCCGCCCCGGCCCCGCCTGGAAGTGCCCGCAGAGCCTCGAGCACACCAGCAGGTTCTTCGTCCGACTCGAGAAGCTTTCGCGCCGAGGCGTCCTGTGCCATGGCCGTCCTAAGCCGCTCGAGCTCGCCGGAGGCGCCCGCCGACACGGGTGCAGCTCCACGCAACAGGCCTACCAGTTCAGCCGCCGCCATCCCGGTCCAATCTCCGACATGGGCGAGGAAGTCCCCGGTTGGGACCGACGGGGCACCAGTGAAGCGCATGTGCTGGTAGATCATCTCGACGTGGTGGTCACGGCAACGCGTCAGGTAGGCCATGAGGTCTTGTGCGGACAGTGTTCCCGGGTCGACCGACTGCAACTCGCGGTGAGCCCTGATCGAGGCGGGCTTGAACGTCTCGTCCCACTCGCGGAGCTGCTCTCGCCACAGTTTCCCTTGGAAAACCTCCTCGGCGCGCTGGAACCTTGCAGGGGCCTCGCTACGTTCGACCGGGACCACAGACGAGTAGCAAAAGCCGTTGATGTACTGGTAGGCGAGCGAGTCGATGAGCATCCCATAGAAACCGGTGAACTCGCGAAATCCGCGCTTGAACGGCTCGGGGTGGGTGGTCTTCCAGTAGCGCGTCACCGGGCGTGGAAAGTGGACCAGATCGATATGCCACGACCCCGGCCCAGGGACGTCAAACCGTAGCTGGCCAGCTGCCTCAGCAGGACCCATAGGAACCCTTTCGCTCGTAAACCCCCTGGCACCAACCGCCGCCGCGTCGGCTTGCGGAGAGTATAGGCGTCGGCATCCGAGTCAGCTGCCTGTCCGGCGAGCTCCTGGCGCAGCCGTCACCGGTTCGTCCCCAAAGGCCGCCCGCGAGGATGATCGGTGGGCATCCCCAAAGGTACGCTCGTAGCCGACGAGGAGGTCCTGAATGGACATGAAGTTGGAGCTGGTACCAATCCCGGTAGCCGACGTCGACCGAGCCAAGGCCTTCTATATCGAGAAGCTGGGCTTCAACGAGGACGTGGACGTCGAGCCGGCCGAAGGGGTGCGAGTCGTGCAGCTGACACCGCCTGGTTCGGCCTGCTCGATCAGCATAGGTACTGGCCTCCCGGTCTATGAAGCTTCTCCTCCGGGCTCCGTCAAGGGGCTCCATCTTGTTGTTGCCGATATCGAGGGGGCCCGCCTGAACTCGTAGGCAGAGGTGTGGATGTCTCGGCCGTCGAAGAGGTCGGAGGCGGAGTTAAGTTCGCCGGTTTTTTTGATCCTGACGGTAACTCCTTCATATTCCAAGAAATGGCGTGGAGGACCGGGGACGACTTCTAAACCGGTCATCGCAGGCGCGCCAAGCCGCCTACGCCCGGCCTGAGAGGCCCGCCGTCGGGTGACCCGACGGTCCTTCCCTGAACCGCATGCTTGGTAAAGGGCGGCGCGGCGCGACCTCCTAAAAGGTCCCTTGGCTGTTTTGCCGCTTTTTGTTGTCGCCGCTCGAAAGGAGTGAGGGCGCCTCCCTCAAATACCGGCCGGCCAGGGATCGACAGTGATCCCCTCCATGGGGAAATCGTCGACGTTCGCCGTGGCAATATATGCACCAACTCCGAAAGCGGCAGCCGCGATCAGACAATCGGCCTGGTGAAGGGTTACTCCTCGGCCAGCGAACTCACGTCGCCAGGTCCCAGCACGGATCCCCTCAGCGGCGCCCAGCGGCGCGAGCCGCAGGCCGTTGAACAAGCGGTGGGCTACTGGTTCCTCCGCGCAATGCAGCCCGCGCCATATCTCCTCGATAGAAATAGCACACACCCAGGGCTCCGTCCCCAGCCGTCGGAGCCCGGCCACCCGCGCCGCGGCGGGTCGCCCCCGGAGCGCGTCAATCAGGACCGTCGAGTCGAGCAGGAGCCTGGCCACCTATCCGGCGCGCCTAGCGTCTCCCCGGCGCTGTGCACGGACCCAGCTCGACGGGTCCTCGTCCCACTCGTGGCCCGTGTCGGGGATCCCATTAAGGGCCGACTCGATGTCGTCCCACCGACGCTCGTCTTCTAAGCCGCGGCGGATCAGCTCGGCGAGGAACGAGCTGCGCTGTCGCCGTCCCACGCGACGGTCGAGATCGGCCACAAGGTCGTCGTCCAGCACAATGTGTAGACGCATGGGCTCACTTTAGCCCACACCATGGGACGGCTGTCACAGGTAGTCGCTACGCTCGGGATAGCTTCAGACAGTCGGCCTGCCGGTCCGTGCGAACCCAGACCGGCAACCCCATGAGCCCCATGGGCCACGCTGTCCCCACCCGGGGCCAGGGCCCGCCGCCCGCCAGGCAGAGTGCCAGATCAGCGGTCGCAGCACGAAGAGGAAAAACAGCGGGAATGCCAGCCAGAGCAAGAAGTGGCCACCAACGGCAAGCGCCAGGAACACGATCACCCAGGCGGACACCGGGACGCGCCACAGGCGCCGCCCGGCTCGCCACCTTCTAGCCGTCCATTCACCATTGGCCCAAGCGGCCGGGCCGGGCTGGTATGGCGCCCGGCCATCGAAGGGGAGATCGGCGATCAGCCCGTCGAGCTGGGCATATGTCTTGGCCTCCAGGCACCGCCCGTACCGGTCGGCGAACTCGTCGGCGTCGAGGCGGCCTGCCACATGTTGGCGGCGGAGGAGGTCGCCGATCGCCTCCCGGTCTTGGTCCGAGGCCCGCAGGCTCCGGTCCTGGGGCGAGTACCTCGAGTAGTGGTTGGTGTTGTCGGCCATCTCGCTCCTTTGGGGTTCAAGCAACTACACTATAACGCAAGGATCTTTAACTATCAAAGTCTCTTGAACAAGCATCCCTACCATCACATCGCCCGCTTGGCCCCCCTTCTTCCTCAGCTGGCGTTCGCCTTGCGCCGGCGAGCAGGCGAGGTGCCGCCCATCTTGAAGGTGGGCGGGAGCCACCGTGAGCGCCATGTTGCCGTCCTCGTCTCGCTCGGAGTGGCGGCCCTGCGACTGTCTCGGAGCTGGCCCGGCGGGTCGAGATGAGCATCGCCCACGCCAGCATGGTCGTCGGCGACCTTGCACGAGCGGGGCTGGTGGTGCGCGAACACGACGAGGCTGACCGGCGCCGTATCGTCGTTTCGCTGTCTGAGACGGCCAAACCAGCAGTTGACCAAATGCGGGACCGCCACGCCGACGCCCTCACAAGGTTCCTGAGGGACCTCGACGATGAGGAAGCCGGGCGCTTCGTCGCGCACTTGGCAAATCTGCTCGCTCACCTCAACGCTCGCGACGACGACCCGGGGGGCAACCCTTGGTGCCGTCATTAGCCGCCGCGCGAGTAGCACTACGATCTCGCCGCTGCGGACAGAAAAGCGCGGCGCCTGAGAAGAACTTATTGGACGTGTCCGGTCGATCGCGCTCTTTCCAAGCACGGCCGTAGGATTCTGAAGGTGGTGTTCCTCATGAGTGACGGGTTGGCTACCTCGGTTCTCGACGCTTTGCCGGATGCGACCGCCGTGCTGGACGGCTCGGCATCAATCGTGGCAACTAATCACGCTTGGCGGATGTTCGCCCTCGATAACGGCGGTTTGCCAGAGAGCACCGGAGTAGGTGTCAACTACTTGGACGTATGCGACCGGTCCGCCGGCGCTGGATGCGACGACGCGGGTCGTGTCGGTGTTGGTCTACGAGCCGTGTTGGCCGGCGACAGCCTTTACAGCGAGTTGGAGTACCCATGCCCATCGCCGACTGTCAACCGCTGGTTCTTGTTGCGGATCACCCCCCTCGTCGGGGCGGTACCCGGAGTGGTCGCGTCCCACGTCAACATCACGCGGCGAAAGATGGCCGAAGAGGTGGTCGCTCGTGAGGCCGCCCATGATCCGCTCACCGGCCTGGCTAACCGCACCTTGTTCACCGGCCGGCTTGCCGAGGCACTGAAATTACGTAGTGGCCGACCCGCCCGCAGCGACGTTGGTGTGTTGTACCTGGACATTGATGGGTTCAAGTCGATCAACGACACCTTTGGGCACGACGCGGGCGACGAGGTCCTGATAACCATCGCACACCGGCTCCGTAGCCAGGTCCGGCCCCAAGACACCGTGGCCCGGCTCGGTGGTGACGAGTTTGCGGTTATCGCCCCCCGTGTTACCCCTGGTGCCTTGGCCGCACTGTCCGCACGAATTGATCGGGCGCTCGCCGAGGCGCATCTCGTGCACGGGCAAGTCGTAACGGCTCGCGCCAGTGTTGGCACCTACCTGTCTGCTCCGGGCGACAGCGTCCAACGCGCTGTTCAGCAGGCCGATCTGGCCATGTACACGGTTAAACGCGGACGCGCATCCGAGCTCAACAGCCGCGAGGCCCCCCTCGAAGCGGACATCGACGAGCCACGCGACACCAGGACGCCCGCCACCTAGGCGCCGAGGTGAAACCCACACCAGTTTCGCTTTTGCTACTTCCGGTATCACATAGGGTAGCGCCCGCGCTTCCGAGCGAAGCGTCTACGGGTTCCTAGGTGCCAACCCAACCAGACGGTGGGTAACATCCGATCTGTATGGCGAGTTACCAACCAAACCACATGAGGCACAAGCGGCCACCACAGCACTTCCGCCCTACCAGCCCGCAGCACGCCAGGACCGCTGCGCCGGCCCGTCCCCATCTCAGCTTCCGTGCGAGGGCGCTCGCGTTTGGCACCGTTACAGTCGGGACCGGTGCGATCGTGGCCGTGATGAACACCGGTGGGGCACAGGGGCTGGGAAACTCGCCCAGCAGCCATCACGGTGTTCCAGCAAACCCAGTCACACAAGACGCCCCAAGGCGGCTGGGAAGTAAGCGATAACCGAAGTGCCGAGAACCTCGCGTTACCCGAGGAGGAGCCTCCCAAAATCACAATGTTGTTGATGGCCAGAGCCCATGACGAGCTGGGGGAGCGGGCCCGGGGTCTTCTGGGCGGCTGGCCTCGGTCGTGTTTTTCCTACCGCCCATAACGGCAATCACGTCCGTCCCCCCAGCGCGCTGCGCCGCGGTGCACCGCCCACCGCATCTCAGTTTGCGGTTTTCGGTTATAACAATTCTCCCGGGGCTGTTCAACGGCTGCTCTGAAGCTGCCTGAGGCGACGGAACCAGGAGACGGTTTGTGAGACCGCATGATCAAGGGGGGTCGCCGAGAGCTTCAACTTCGCCTCCGCTTTGGTGCTGTCCACGACGAAAGGTTGCGTGAACTCGTAACGCATCTCGTCGAGCTCGCCGATCGTTGGGTTGAACAGGCCGATAGTGCGCAGTACCAGTCGGGGTGTGACGCTGATCTTGACCGTTCGCCCGAGCTCTTCTGAGATCATCGCGATGACCTGACCGGTGGTCCGGGCGGGCGCATTGGGGACGTGGAAGATCTCTCCAGCGACGTTTTCGCGAGTGCCGAGGGCAGCAAGACAGCGCGCCGCGTCACCGGTGAACGAATAACTGTGGGGTTGGTCGGGACGGGCAATAAGGCGGGCCGCTTTACCCCCGAGCGTGGCACCGATCACGAGGTCGCCGAGGGGTGATTGGACCGTCCCTCGAGGGCCGAAGTAGTCCGACGCCCGAGCCGTGGCGACATCGAGGTCGCCCTTTTTTGCAAGGTCCCGGAGTTGTTCAGCCATGACCAGGCGGACCTTGCCTTTACGGGTCTGCGCTCGCAATGGCGTCGCCTCCGTGAGAGGCGCGCCGTGAGTATCGCCGTACATATAGGTGTTCTCGAAAGAGACATACCGAGCTTTCGCCAAGCGGGCGGCACGGACAGCCGCGTCCTGGACCGGCGGGAACATGGCGGGCCACTGGTGGTATGGCGGGCTAAGGCATTGGTAAACCACAGCGGCTCTCTTGCCGGCGCGCTCGGCGAAGTCGGCAGACAAGGCGTCAGCGGCGACTACTTCAACACCTTCGGGCACGTCGGCTCGGCCGGAGCGGTTGACGGCGCGGACCGGTAGCCCCATGGAGCTGAGCTCGGCTATGAGGGCGGCTCCGATCGCCCCTGTCCCCAGCACCACATGGAGGTCGTTCATGGCAACGTCCGCTCCCTCGATGCGACCTCCGCCCCAGCCTCGCGTTTGCGTGGGCCGCCGAGGTGAGTGTGTTGGAAGTGATCGCCGTACTTGAGACCATATCCCATCAGGCGGTCTATACCGATGTGAGCGAGCCAGACCAGGCCCAGGGCAAGGGCCAGGTGGTCATGTTGCCACCAACTGAAGCCGGCGAGTGCCGCCGGCAACGGCGTGCTATGGGCGAGGTTGTACATGCGCGCGCCCGCTCGGGTACCTCTGAGGTAGCCCACCATTGCGACATCGGGGACGAGCAACACCAGTGGGACCAACAACCAGCTCTCACGAGTTGTCGAATAGGCGATCAAAGACCCTACGAGCAGCGTCGCGCCTTCGAGACGTAGCCAGCGTCGGGGAGGCCCGAAAACCGCTCCGTCAGAGATAGCAACGACGGTTTCACCAAGAACTTGGGTCTTCAACTATCTAGTCTTTTGAGGAACCCCAACACGGCGTCGGCGGTGACGTCGGGACGCTGTGATTGGGGGTAGTGGCCGGCCTCGGGGACCATGGTGACCTCTGCGTGCAACACCCCCGCGATCCAATCGGCCTCCTTCTTTGGAGATGGGAAGTCCGGGTCCTGTTCACCCATGAGGACCAGGGCGGGAGCGTTGACGTCGGCCAGGCGCGCTCCCGCCGCCTTGTGGCCTGTGCGCGTGGTTAGCGAAAATGCCTTCTCATGTCCCGGTTTGCGCAGGCTCTTGATCACCTCTGCGCGGTATTCGTCGAAATCGGCTGGTTTGCGGCCAGCGTACAATTTGGGTAGATAGCCTTTCCATGAAATTGCCGCCCACGGCTTCGCCATAGCTGCTCGCAGGAGCGCACGCTTCATGGCGCTGGTCTTCGGGTCACGCACGAATGGGCCGATGAGCACAAGGCCTCGCACGAGCAGGGGCCGGGACGCCGCCACGAGGACCGCAGAGCCGGCAGCCATGGAGTTGCCGACCACCACGGCCGGGACGCCGAGCTCGTCGATGAGAGCGGTGATGTCGTCTGCGGTCTCAAGGTCACCGTAAGAGCTGAAAGTGGCGTCGCTGTCGCCGTGGCCCCGAAGGTCTGTGCAGGCGACGCGGTACCCTGCCTCGCGCAAGCGCGGAGCGAGGAACCGGTAAGCGCTTCGGAGGTCGCCCATACCGGGCACGAGTACAACCAGTGGGCCCTGACCGCCGATGTCATAGCCGATCCGTCCTTCAGGACGAGCCAAATAAGTAGTCGGTTCGGGCAATAGGACTGTCATTCGAGGTTCTCCTCTTGAAGCGCTTTCGTGGGCGACATATTTGCATTGATCGCATCAGTTCGAGTGGTACCTGGGACCGTTAGGACGAAATCTTCGCCGAATGCCGCAGCAGGGCTGAGCGCCCCGCGCAAGGACCGCGCGAGCGTCTCCTCCACGGCCCGGATGCTGGAGGTGGCCGTAAAGGCGTAAGACTCACCCGTTTGTAACCACGCTTCAGCCATGGCGCCCTCGGCGTTCCTGGCTCGTGCCCAGCCGAACGACTGGAAAGTGTGGGGCACGACATGTTCCTTATCTGGTTTCTCGCCATCGGCGCCAGACGGGGCAATGGCGCTGTAAGCGATGATGTCAGGTGCACCGGTGGCTTGGGATGCCGCCTCAAGGTCACCGGTCGGCACCGGCATGATGGGGCATCGCCCGTTCGGGAACGTAATCGTTGTGATGCCCGCGCCAAGCTCCAGTGGGTATAGTTCACCTTTCGTGCGGATCCAGCCTCCGTACGGGAGGTTCTCCTGCCTTGTAGCAGCGGCACCTGGGCCGGCTTGGGCGGTGGCGGCCCGGCTGGCGACTTCAAGATGTTGGGCGCCGCCGACAGCGTCGCTAACGTAGCGGGCGAGGCAGTTAGTGGCGACGACGCCGAAACCGACGCCGGGGATGATCGCGATGTCGGCAGGATCGGCGCGCCCGTGCAGGTCATAGAGCGCACGGAAGACCTGGAGCTCGTTCCCAATGTCGAGGTAATGAGCTCCCGCGTTGAGGCAGGCTTCGGCGAGGCGGGCTGCGGTATGTAGGAAGGGCCCGGCGGCGTTGAGGACAAGGTCGACGTCAGCCAGCGCGGTGGCCAGTGCGGCCTTGTCGTCCAACCCTAGGGTGATATGCGGCAGGTCGAGCTTTTCAGCAAGTGCCGAGAGGGCCGTCCCATCCCGGCCTGCGAGAATGGGCCGGTGGCCGCGCTCTTGCGCGTGCTGCGCGATCAAGGCACCTGTATAACCGGCAGCGCCATAGAGCATCCACGACTGTGTGTTACTCATGGCAGTTCTCGGCTCTCAATGTGGACAGCGACGTCGTGTTTCATGGCCAGCTCCTTATATTTGACATGTAGCATCGTGTAAATGGACGACGCCGGAGGGCGTCTCGAGTGCGCGGGGTGTCACCTGAGGACTGCCTCGCGACCCCGGATTTGCCCGAGGAGAGCTCGGAACTTTTCTGGCTCCTCGAGATGCGGTGTATGCGCTGAGTTTTCGAACCACACCAACTGTTTGCTCGGTGCCTCTAAGACGCGGTAGTAATGCTCCGCCGTGCCTGGGGGCGCCACCTGGTCAAGGCGACCTTGCACCATGACCACAGGTACACCGAGGACGGGCAAGGCCTGGACCAGATCCAGATCGGCGAGCTCGGCCAACAGCGCAGCTTGGGTCGCGCTCGATACCGCGAACGGTCCGGATGACGTCGCGGGGCGAATAGTCGCGCGAGCCGACGAGGCTCCCGAGCAGAGCGCGTACCAGGCTCCCGTAGGTTTCGTTTCTGGTAATGCCGCCGAAGTTGGCCGCCCAACGGGCCCGGGTCGAGAACTGCTCCGGCCTCAGGTGGGGGGGCTGCCCGATGGCCTCCAGCTGGCGGATGGCGCGTCGGTTGCCTCGCTGGCGCGGAGTGTGGAGCGCGAAGTCGTATGCGCAAATGGCTGCGGCGGAGCCGTCCACGTCGGTGCCCACTGCCACCAACGTCGTCACGAGATCCGGGCGCTTTGCCGCTGCATAGGCCGCGACGGTCGCTCCAAAGGAGAAACCGGCAACATGGGTTTTCCCACCGAACCGGTCTCGCAGGAGGGCTAGGAGCGACACAGTGTCGCCAACCATCCGCTCAAGGCTCAGGCCTGCACGGTCTTGGCGTTCTCTCAATGAACGGCCACAGCCGCGCTGGTCCCAGTAAACGACCGTGAAGGTCTTTTCTAACCCGAGGAGGCGCTCGAAGCGGCGGGCCTCGTTGATCATGGGCAACCCTGGGCCCTGCTGGACCAGCAAGAGCACTGGGTTGGATGAGCCGGTGCCGCGAACACGGATCCACTGTGTGGCCCCGTCGACATTGATTGCCTCGAGCTTGTCGATCTCCATCTCTTTTCCCATCTCCTTTCCTAACGTTGAGTGCCGTGATGCGGGGAGGTGCCGGTAGGCACTGCTCAACCGGCGAGGCTCAAGGGGGCCTGACCTGTTGCTTCGGCCAACCGATCGGCTGATCCCGGGTCGTGAGCGGGAAGGACCACCAGGTCTGGCATGCGCTCGCGCATTTTGTTGACCATGCCTGTGGCCTTTTGCAGGCCGGCCCGCTTACCGACTCCCGGGACATGACCATGCTCGAGCAGGTGCACGTCATAGGTCAGGTCGCCGACCATCATGAGCGGTGGTAGGCCGGCTTGGCGGACCAGCAAAGACATCGAGCCCGGCGTGTGCCCTGGCGTGGGCAGCAGGACCAGGCTGCCGTCACCAAACAGGTCATGGCTCTGGGCAAACGGGGCTAGCTCGGGGTCGTCGGTGGGCGCGGGCTCGATACGCTGCCAACGAACCCCGGGCAGGTCGATGTGCCGGGTCATTAGCCCACGCATTTCGGGCAGTGGGCTCGATAGGGTGCCCCATTCGGTTTGGCTCACGACGATGTCCGCCTGGCCTAGCTCGCTAAGGCCTCCGATGTGGTCCTGGTGGAGATGGGACAGGACGGCGGTGTGCACGTCACTGGCGGCGTAACCGAGCCGCCCCAACCCAGCGGTGAGCGTTTGTCCCGGGCCGATCTCGAAGGTGGCCAGACGGTCGTAGAGGACCTTCGTGGGACCGCTTGGGAAATAGCCGGGATCGGTGACCGACGCTCTATCTTGGCCGGTGTCGAACAGGACCAGACCGTCGCGGTGTTCTATTACATACGCGTTGATCGGCCGAGGAACTGTCCAGTGGCGAGATGTGAGCAACCACAACAACATCGGCCGCCAGGTAGACCCCACATGGTCGGGGCGGATTCTGTACATGGCCCGTGCTCAGCACTGACACGCGGCGGACCGGATTGGTTAGCGTCATCTCTTCGTGTTCCTCTCTAGGTAATTGGGGGGCATCAGACAGTGACGAATGTCGGCTCGTGATCGATGCTGACAGGTACGGCCACCTCGGTAGCTCGCCAGAGCCGGACCGCGAGAAGTACCATCGCTAACGCGAACGGCGCCATTTGTAAGACGACTTCGGCGGAACCGACGGGCCCTGTCTGTTCGGCTAGCTCAAAACCCACTGCGAACAAGACCGCCAACCAACGTGGCACACCGTGGCTTCGCCACAGAGCGATCCCCATGATGATCGGCGCGAAGAACTCGCTGAAGGCGTAGACGTCCGTGAATGCCTGACCGGGTCCTGAGTTGAAGTTTGTGACCAGCAACCGCGCAGCCGCATCGCGGGTCACGTTTGCTGTTGCGCCAGCAGCGAGATTGATACCGACAGAGACGCTCACGATGACGCCACAGAGAGCACCCGTCCCGCCGAGCACGGCCGCAATGGTGGCAGCCATCGAGACATAGAGCTGGGTCGAGTGGTCCGCCGCGATCGGCAGCACTTTGAACGCGATTGCCGATCTTGTGACCAATTGGTCGGTGCCCTTGGGGTTGGCACCCTCCGCGCCTATGTACAGCGCCGCGGTAAGGGGGAGAGCGGGTGCCAACATGCGTTGACGTGCTCGCTCAGCTTTGTCCACTGTCGGCACCGCCCTATTTCCCAGCCGAGGTGCCAGCATGGACGACGGGGTCGAGCACCAGGACGGGTGTCGGGAGGATGATCGGATCAGGGACCTTTCGGCCGAGAGCAGGTGACCACCAGCTGGCAGGGCCAGGAGCTTCATTAGCGCGGGCACTAGCAGTCCCCTGACGATCGTGGCGTCGAGGACGACCGCGAAGGCCACCCCGAGCCCGAGCTCCTTCACGAACACCAACCGCGACAGCATGAGGGCACCGACTGCCAAAGCCAAGCAGCACGCCGCCGCGCTAACGATCCCCCCGGTGTGCTCGATACCGACAGCCACCGCCTGGCCCGGGTCGGCCCCGGTCTCATGCTCCTCTTTGATGCGCCCGAGCAGGAACACGCCATAGTCCGTCGACAGCCCGAACACCACGGCGAGGATGATGATCAATGAGGTCGACTGGAGAGCACCTGTTGCCGCAAAACCCAACAGATGTCTTAGGTTCCCCCATTGGAACACCCACACGAGCGCCCCGAACGCGGCGCCGATCGTCAACATGTTCATCACCACGGCCATAACCGGGAGCACGACCGAGCGCGTCATGGCGAACAGCGCCACCAAGGCGATGAGGACGATCAAGCCAAGGACGATCGGTAGGTGCGAGCCCAGGCTCTTCTGCAGGGACAGGAACGAAGCTGTCTGGCCCACAACGGTGACCTGCCCTGGGCCTTGGAGCGATTGCAGTGCCCTTACCGTTTGTTGTGCGGCGGGAGACAGTGGTGCTGAAGTCAGCGCTACGTCGGACTCCCACAGCGTCCCGCCCAGGTGCTGGAAAGACGAGACGGCCTTGACGCCCGGCACTGCGGCCACGGTGGAGCCATAGCTGGCAAGGCGCGCCGGCGTCACGTGGCCGGAATCGACCAGGAGGCCGGCGGGTGCTTCAGAAAAAGCGCTGAAGTTGGTTTGGACAAGCTTGTAAGCGGCGCCGGCGGAACTGCTCGTTGGCAAGGCGCTCGCATCACCACCTGTGAACGAGACATGCAGGAACGGTGCGGCGAGTACCAGCAGCACCAGTGCGGCTGCAGTAGCCCAGACGACCGGCCTGCGCATTACGAACTCTGCCACCCCATACCAGCGGCCCCTGTTCCCCGCGCCAGCGGCCGCAACGGGAGGTCGCCGCTGCGAAGGCGCACTCATGCGCTCCCCACCGATGACCAAAAGCGAAGGGAGGACTAGGAATGCGAAACCACCAGCTGCCAATACGACGATGGCGCCTGCGATCCCCATGGAGTAAACGAAGCGCTCGGGGAAGAGGGCGAGGGTCATCATCGCCGCTGCGATAGTGACCGAGCTGAACAGTACAGTATGACCGGCGGTGCGCCTTACGGTGGCCAAAGCAGCGTCGAGCGAACCATGGCGGCCGAACTCCTCCCGAAAACGGGACACTACCAACAGGCTGAAATCGACGGAGAGGCCTAGCCCTAGCGCGATCACCAGGTTGAGGGCGAAGACCGACAGGGGCAGGACAATCATGACGACGCCCATGGCCCCCAAGGTGACGGATATGGCGAACAGCGCGCCGATGAGCGGGACAGCGGCAGCCCGAAGGCCACGGAACACGAAGAAGAGCAATAGGACCAGGAATGGGAGAGCCAGGAGCTCCGCTCGCCCAAGGTCCTGGGACGACACCGCCGCGATTTGGACATCGGCGACCGTGGGCCCACCCAACCAGACGTTCCCCTTCAACGAAGGTTGGGCGGCGATGGCGCTTTGGAGGGCGGTGACAGCCTCCTTTTCCTGTACGGCACCAACAGTGGCTACAACGACGGTGAGAGCCTCGTCGTTGGAGATCATTGTCCTGTCCCCGGTGTTGGAATAATCGAGCACGCTTTTGACCTCTGGGCGCGCCCGGAGGAGGGCTACTACGGTCGCCACTCGCGCCGGCAGCGCCGAGTGCTCCGCTGATCGGCGCTACGCTGCGGACGACAACTTCGTAACCCTCTTCTGGGTTGGCGCCAGTGGCCCGTTGGATTTGGTGCTGGGCCAACACCACAGCAGACCCAGGAGCGTCATAGTCGCTCAGTGATGAGGTCAGGTGCGAGGATGCCGCTCCTCCGCCCACCAAGCCGATAAGGGCGATAACGCCGGCGGCCCACAGCACCAAGCGCGGGCGGCGGGTTTTTTCATCCGCAAGAGCCTGCGCCGACGAAGTGCGCCCGCTGGAGGTTGGGAAAGTCGCTGGCGGCATTGGGACCTGTCATGACGCTTTGACCGCCAGTCTGAGCGGACATGCGGTCGACGATGGCGATGTTGGACCCTTCCTCGGGGACCAGGCCCACGCCGCCAGGTAGAAGGGGACACCCGCCCCTCCGATAAACGACAACAGGACCAGCGCGAGCCGCACATACCTCACGTCGAAGTCGAAATGATCGGCGAACCCGGCGGCGACGCCGCCCAGTACCCGTCCGCTAATTGACCGGCGAAGGAGCCTGCTCCCTCCACCTGGTTTGTCAATCTGGATCCTCATGGGTGACTCCTTTTTGGCTAAGTACTTGCACTTTTGGGCGGTTGTGAGCGGGGCTCGAAAATCGGCTAGGTACGCTCCTCGAGCACTTTGAGCAACTCGAGCACGCCAGAGAACGGGCTCCAAGTGTCAGAGCCGTCGGTGCTTATTCGTCCTTCGAGCCGTCCGTCCGATGCGCGGTCGACCTCTAGCACGAAGACGGACGGTTTGCGCCGGCCTTGCTGAGCTGTCCATGGCTCTTAGTCAACGCCGATAGACCAGGTCTTGTCCCTAGGGCGCGACCCTAGGTCGGACCCTAGTTTTTGACCGCGCACAACAGCGGCCGAGTTGGCTCGCCTCCGGCCTAATTGCTCAGCAGGCGCGGCCTCTCAGCGGACAAGAGCCGTGAGGGCACGGCGGGAGGTGATGTCGAGCTTCATGTAGCTGTTGCGAAGGTGGTACTCCACTGTCTTCACCGACACGTAGAGCTGGCCGGCCACCTCCCGGTTGGTCAACCCTGTAGCGACCAGCCGCGCCACCGCAAGCTCAGCCCGGCTGAGCCCGAGGAGGGCGGCCGGGCCCTGGGAGGCAGCAGTGACGTCCAGGGCGGCGAGCTCTGTCGCGCACGCTTGCACGAAAGGGTCCGCCCCTAGGTGCGAGAACGCTTTGTGCGCCTCCTCGAGGCGGGCAACGGCCGCCGGGCCGTGCCCGAACCCGCGCAGGCAGCGACCGTCATCGAGGTTCAAAAGGGCGACCTCGAACGGCATCGGCGCCATCGTCCTGATGGAGCGGGCCCGCGAGAAGGCCTTCTCCGCGCCCGTCTCGTCACCCATGGCCGCGGCCAAGTTGCCACGGCAGCGGGCCAGGGCAAGCAACGCTGAGCCCAGCCCGTTGTCTGGGACTGCGGAACCGAACTCGTCGAGCGCGCGCTCGGCGTCGCCGAAGCGCCCCAAGCCCACGAGGGCGTCGGCTTCGAACGCCCTCCAATTGAGCACGCCGGGCAGGCCGCCAACGCTGGGGGGGCCGGCCACCCGGACCGGCTCGGCCGCGTCGATCACGCCCGCCCAGTCTCGTTGGGCGAAGGCTAGCGAGGTGGCAGCCATGGCGGCACCAGCCATGGTGAGCGTCCGGGGGAAGCGCTCAGCCGCCGCCCGCGCCGCTCCTGCGTGTGTACCCGCGGCGGCCCATTGTCCACGGAAGGCGAGGACCTGGGCGGCGCGGGCGTGCGCCCGCGACAGGTCAACCGGACGGTCAGTGTCCATGGCCAGCGAGGTTGCCAGCTGTGCATAGGTCAGCGCGGCGTCCCAGTCGCCCCGGCGGAAGTACGCGTCGCTCAGATCCGACAAGCACATCCCCGGGTAACTGGCGGGAAGGCCGTTGCGGAGGCGGGCGGCGGCAACGCTGAGGTCGGCAATAGCGCCGGCCAGATCGTCAATGCGGAGCTTCAGCATGCCTCGCATGATCACGGCGTCGGTGGCTGCCGCCTGCACCTCGTTCTCGGCCGCCGGGAGCAGGCCCAGCGCTGCCAGCCCATCGGCGCTCCGACCAGCGGCTGACAGGGCAAAGGCCTGGGCGACGCAAGCCCGGGTGTGCAGCGCCGACCCTGGGAGGGTGCCCTCGACTGCTCGATCAGCCCACAAGAGCGCCTGGTCCGGGTGACCCGAGATGACCATCCAGTTCGCGAGCGATGTCGCCGCCCGCGCCCCGACCTCCGCTTCCGTTCCCGGATCGTGGTTCTCCCATGCCGTTATCAGGCGGTTCCCTGCGTCGAGCGACCCGGTGTAAATGCCCAGCAGCCCGGACAGCGCGTCACGGCGGGCGCTGGTGGCCCGGCAGGCTGCCAGGGTCCGCGCTGCGCCGGCGTTGTCCGCAGCAACGAGCTGGACTCCAGCGGCGTCGAGCAGTCGTCGCTCCCGTCGCTCGGCATCGGGTGAGAGGTAGGCCGATCGTTCGAACGCCCAGGCTGCGGCGGTCAAGTCGCCAAGGTCGGCGTCGGCCACGGCAACCGACTCCAGTTCACCGGCCAGCTGTTCGTCCGGTCCCACGGCGGCCGCCACCCGCTGGGCCAAGCGCTGGGCTCCGACAACTACGGCCGCGGCGCGGCCATGTAGCCCGCGGCGGACCGCCGGGCTGAGATCGTCATAGATGGCGGCCCGGTACAACGGGTGGGTAAAACTCAGCTCGGACCGCACAAGGTCTTCGCGCAACAAGCCGGCGCCGACGGCGGCGTCCATATCGCGGCGCGCGTCTGGTACCTGAGCGACCGAGACGACCAACGACGCCGGCGCATGCTGGCCCAGCACCGAAGCCGCGGCCAAGAGTGACTGCGTTGTGGGTGGGAGCGCTGCGACTCGAGCGAGGATCAGGGCGGACAGTTTTCGCGGTGCCGGCAGCCCGCCCTCCCCCGCGCTCAAACCAACAATGCCGATCTCGTCGAGCAAAGCCCGACAGTAAAGAGCGTTGCCTCGCGTGTGCGTCGCAAGTCGAGACGCGTCCCGGGGCGACAAGGCCCCCAAACCAAGTGCGCTAGCCAGGTCGGTTAGGTCGCCCGAACTCAGGCCGCCCAGGCGGACGTGCGTGACACGTGAGTCACCGGCCACGAACCGTTCCCAACCTGGGTCGGCCAGCCCCCCGGGCCGAGTTGCCACGACGGCCAAGACCTTGTCCGCACGGAGCCGCCGCAGCGCGAACAGCACCGCACGCGACGACGGTCGGTCGGCCCAGTGCAAGTCGTCGATGGCGAGCACTACGACCTGGCCATCGGCTTGCAACTGGTCGAACAGGTCCAGCAGGCGTGCACCAACGGCCATCGGGTCTGCGCCGGGCTCGGTCGGGCCCCCCGGGAGAAGCTGGTCGACGACGCCGTAAGTAAGCAATGTCTCCGCCTCGTCGCCAGCAACTTCGAGCACCCGGGAGCCCGGAAGCGAACCGAGGAAGCGTGAAAGCAGAGTCGACTTACCGGCCCCTGCCTCACCCTCCAGGTACACCACCTGGGGATGGCCCATCCGAGCGGCGGAGAGCCGTTCATCGAGGACATTAAGTTCACTCTGACGCCCGACGAAGCCGACGCGGGTAGGCACGGGCTAGCGGGGGGGCGTCCCGGGCCCAATGCAACCATCGCCACTCCGAGCGGCAGAGCTGGAGCCCACGGGCCTAGGCTACTCTTACCCGTAACCGCATAGGCCTTACGGGAATGCTGCCAGCGCTCAACGGCCGGTCCCATCCTGGTCACCGGACGGCACTGCCGATAGGGGATGACCGATGACATCCGTCCGTGGCGCCGACCAGGGCCACGCCCGGTGGCCCATGCTCGCAGTGGTCAGCCTCGGTATCGTCGCCCTTACACTGAACTGGTTCGACGTCGCTACGGCGTTCCCCCTCATCGGCGCCGAATTCAAAGTCGGGCTCGGGTCGCTCGGTCTGCTCATCTCGCTCTACATCGTTGGCTACGGGCTTATGCACATCCCAGGCGGCGTGCTCGCCACCAAGATCGGTATGAAGAGGACCCTGGTACTGGGGCTTCTCGTGCAGGGGGCAGCTGGCGTCATGTCCGGGCTGTCGCACAGCTACGTCGAGCTCGCCTGCTTCCGAGTCCTTAGTGGCATCGGAGGTTCGGTGTTTGTTGCCATGACCGCCGCCTCAATGGTCGTCTGGTTCCGCGGCAACGGCGTCACTTTTGCACTTGGTGTGACCGGTGGAGCCGCCTTCAGCGCGGGGGCCGCGCTCGCTCTGTACGTCTGGCTGTACGTCCAGCGATCTGAGGGTTGGCATACCTCGATGGTCCTTGGAGGAGTGTTCGAGCTGTTGGTCGCCGCGGTCACCGTTGCGGCCTTTCGGCTTCCAGAAGGTGGCCACTCGCTCGGTGGTATGAAGTTTGACCGCGCTGCGCTGCGGTCGGCGCTCATGACCAGGGACTTGTGGGTCTACGGAATTGCGCTACTCGGCGGCTACGGCGCCTACTTCACCACATCGCAATTATTCAGCGAGTACGTGACGACCGATCGCCACTTCGACCCGTCTGCAGGTGGGCTGTTGTCCGCCCTGATCCTCCTCGCCGGCATCCCGGGCAGTGTGCTCGGAGGCCACTTGGCAGATCGCAGCACGAACCTGCGCATGTTCGTCGTCGGACCGCTGGTCGCCATCGCCGCTTTGTTGGCTCTCATCCCAGTGGTGCCCAATATCTTGCTTTGGCCCCTCGGGATTGGGATCGGCTTCTTCCTCATCTTCGGCTTCGCCGCCTGGTTGGCGGTGCCATCCAGGGTCAGCAACATCCATGCCGAGCACATTGGCTCGGCGACAGGCCTAATGCTCACCCTTGCGGCGATCGGCGGCTTCTTTGTCCCGATCATCTTCGGGCATCTCGTGCCCCACACGAGCTACGGCGCGGGCTGGGTCTTCCTCGCCGTCCTCTCCCTCGCCTTTGCGGTTGTCGGGATGGCCGGGCACGACCCTTCGACCGTACCTGCGCAGGCCGATGCAGGTACATCAGCTGCACCGACAGCGCAACTCAACCTTTAGCCGAGTAAACCATCCCGCTCCCGTGGGCGCGAGGTGGGCGTGCCCGCCTAATCACGCCGCGTCCGGGAAACGGTCCTACCGTGGGAGCGTGGAAGTGAAGCTCTTCGGCGAGCTCGAGGTGGTCAGCGGGGGCGTGGCGACCCCCGTTCGTGGCGCCAAGCAACGGGCCCTGCTGGCTCTCCTGGCGCTCAACCGAGGGAACCCGGTCAGCGCCGATCGTCTGATCGACCAACTGTGGGGTGACGGGCAGACGGCGAAGCCGGCCAACGCCCTGCAGGCGCAGATCGCCCAGCTGCGCCGAACCCTCGGAGCCTCCGCCATCGTCACCTCCGAAGCCGGCTACGCGCTCGATATCGGTTCCGCTGACCTTGACGCAGCCCGGTTCGAGGCCCTGGTGGGCGAAGGGCGCCGCCTGAGCTCTGAGGGCGAAGTCGCCCTGGCGTCCGCCGTTCTCGGTGATGCCCTCCGGCTGCGGCGGGGCGAGCCGCTGGCCGAGTTCGCATATGCCGGTTTCGCCGACGCCGAGCGGGCCCATCTCAACGAGTTAGCCCTGGTCGCAGCCGAGTACCGAGTCGAAGCGGACCTGGAGCTTGGTTGTCACAACGAGCTGGTGGGCGAGCTGGAAGCGCTGTGCCGGGACCACCCGCTACGCGAACGCCTTTGGGAGCTGCTCATGCTGGCGCTCTACCGAGCGGGACGCCAGGCCGAAGCCTTGCGGGCCTACACCGAGATCCGTGACCGCCTGGTCGACGAGCTCGGGGTCGACCCAGGCTCGAGCCTGCGCGAGTTGGAAACCCGCGTCCTTGACCACGACCCGTCCCTCCTCGCCGAGCAGCCGCCAGCGTCCCGTGCGCCGGCGCCACCCTCGCTGCCAGGCAACCTGCCCGAACCACTGAGCAGTTTCGTCGGGCGTGACGCAGAACTGGAACAGGTGGGCGTAGCGATTACCTCCAGCCGCCTGGTCACACTGATCGGGCCCGGCGGCGTGGGCAAGACCCGTCTGGCGGTCGAGGCGGCGGCCCGCTTGCGTGAACAGCACCCGGGCGGCATCTGGCTCATCGAACTGGCTGGCGTCACCGATCCCGCAGGGGTCGCCCCGGCCGCGGCCGGCACGCTCGGAGCCGTACGTCCTGCTCTGGGTGATGCCCAGCCTTCGGGATCGACGGCCGAGCTCATCGCCCGCCACCTCGCCGGGCGCACACTCGTGGTGGTGCTAGACAACTGCGAACACGTCATCGGCGAGGCTGCGAGCCTCGCCGACACCCTCGTCGGAAGGGTACCCGGTCTCCGCCTCGTGGCCACCAGCCGCGAGCCGCTCGGTGTTCCCGGCGAGATCCTCATACCCGTGGCCGGGCTGGCGGCCCCGGCTGCCATCGAACTCTTCGTGGACCGTGCCCGTGCGGTCCAGCCAGGGTTCGAAGGCGACGGCCCTGCCAACGCGATTATCGACGGCATCTGCCGACGGCTCGATGGCCTGCCCCTGGCCATCGAGCTTGCTGCCGCGCGCCTTCGAGCCCTTCCACTGTCCACGCTGGCCGAGCGGCTCGGCGACCGTTTCGCGCTGCTCACCCGCGGCGCCCGCACCGCGCTACCTCGCCAACAGACGCTACGGGCCGTCGTGGACTGGAGCTACGACCTCCTCTTCGAAGACGAACGGCGCTTATTCGCCCGGCTGTCGGTCTTCGTTGGCGGCTGCGAGCTCGAAGCCGTCGAGGCCGTCTGCGTCGACGACGAGCTCCCGAGCACCGACGTCCTCGACGTCATAAGTCGGCTGGTGGACAAGTCCCTCGTCACCGCCCCGGTACCCGGCGAGACTCGGTTCACTCAGCTGCAGACGTTGTGGGAGTACGGCACCAGCCGCCTAGAGGGCTCCGACGAGGCGGGCACCGTTCGCACCAGGCACGCCGCCTACTACCGCCGCTTCGCCGAGAACGCCAACGAGCGCTTGCGAGGTGCCAGGGCGCACGAGTGGAGCCAACGTCTGACCCCAGAGTTGGGCAACCTGCAAGCTGCCCTCGATTGGCATTTGGCTGGCGGGAACATCGACGCCGCACTGTCCATGGTCTCGGGAATGGCCTGGCTGTGGTTTGTCAATAGCGATTTTGCCGAAGGAGCCCGTTGGCTCGCCAGTGCGTTGGGCGCGAAAGGGGAACACCGTGCTGAGCTGCACGCCACCGCCCTCGTCTGGCACGGCTACTGCGTCGGCATGTCTCTCAGCCCGGCGGCGGGCGTCGTCGAATGCGAGGAGGCGATCGCCGTGTTGCGGCCGGGCGGCGACCCTGTTCGCCTGGCCGAGGCGCTCCTGCTCGGAGCGTCGGTGCTGATACGCGCCCACCAATTCAGCCGGTCCCTGGCGGCTTTGGCAGAAGCACACATGCTTCTTGGCCCTGATGACCAACGGTGGCTCCTCGCTACACCCGACACGATGGAGTCGCAGATGCTCCTCGGGCCTCATGAGCACGGGTGGCTCCTCGCGACACACGACATGTTGGTCAGCTGGAATATGGCGTCATTGGGGCGTCTCGATGAGGCCGAGGCAGCGGCCCTTTCGAGCATTGAGCGTTTCGACACAGCAGGTGAAGTGTTGCTGGTCGTCAACGCGCTGAACGCGCTCGCCGGAGTTGCCGCAGCAAAGGGTGACCTCGAGCGTGCGTCAGCCGCGTACGAGGTGCTGTTGGAGAGGTGCCGAGCTTCGGGACAGCACCCTTACCTGCCGTTTTGCCTCGTCTCTTTGGCCGGGTTGCGGGCCAGGCAAGGCGACGCCGCCGCCGCCGACGATCTCTACCAAGAGGCGATCGGGTGCTGCTACAACCCGTGGCTCTCGGCCGATGCCATGGTCGGCCAAGCGGCCGTCGCCCGTCACCTCGGTGACCTGGCACGGGCGAGAGGCTTGCTTGACACCGCCGCGCAGCGTTACCGCGACGCCGACCTACCGAACGGGCAAGCCCGGGTGCTGGCAGGGCTGGCCTGGTGGGCGATCGGTTCGGGTCAACCCGCCTCTGCAGTCAGCTTCGCGGCAGAGGCCGTCAGAGCAGCGAAGGCGATCGGGGATCCCGAGTCACAAGTGCTCGCCGATTCCGCCCTGGCCGCAGCCACGGCGATCGCAGACCCCACTCAGCCCAACACCGACAGCTTCGTAGCGTTGGCCCAACGGCGAGCCTCAGGTCTCTCGCATCGCTCCCTCACCGACGAGTCAGATCTGGTGGCACTGGCGGCCCGCCTCACTCCAACCTCGGCCTGAACCAGCAAGACAGCAGTCGAGGTTTCTTCGCGCAGGCCATCTCAAACCACCGGCGCTGGCACCTCAGCACGACCTCAGGGCGGCCTCAGGTCACAAACGCAACCTGATTGTCATGGATCGCGACCTGGAACGGCCCAACACACGCCACACCCAGTTCGCCTCCGCTGCGGGCCCCGCAGTCGAGGACCATGGTCGGGCTATCACGGCAAACACCCAGGCCGCCGCGTTCTATCGCCAAGCGCAGCAGGCCGCGAACGCGGCCGACGCGATAGCGGCGCTGCGTCGAGCGGTCACGACCGATCCGGCCTTCGGGCTCGCAATCGCCGATATCGACGCCCTCACCGGAACGCCCCCGGGCGTTATCGGTGGTCGCCAGGCGAACTGGGAACGTCATCACATCGAAGTGGTCCGCACGGCGGCCGCTGGAAACCACAGTCGAGCCGCCGACCTGCTCCGTGAGCACCTCTCCAGTGTCGGCTGCGACCCTCTCGCGGTTCGTATCGTGACCGAGCTCGGATGGCGCGGAGGGCACCGGGACGGGCTCGATGATCTCGGGGCCCACCTTCCCGGTTGTCACCCGTCCTTGGCGTGAGGCGCTGACATGGCGCCGTCAGTGCCACGTCAGTCCCACCTCAGGCGCTTGGCGCACGCTGTTGGCAACACCGGAGCATCGACGAAAGGAAGAGCAATGATCGAGGCAAGGCATCTCACTAAGCGCTACGGCAAGACCGTGGCAGTCGACGAAGTCTCTTTCGTCGTCCGGCCCGGGCGGGTAACCGGGTTCCTCGGCCCCAACGGGGCTGGCAAGTCGACCACCATGCGCATGATCCTGGGCCTGGACTCCCCGAGCGCGGGCTCAGTCCTCGTCGACGGCAAGCCCTACAGCGATCTGGCCGACCCGCTCCGTTCGGTGGGGGCGCTGCTTGATGCCAAGGGCATTGTCGGCGGCCGCAGCGCAGCCAACCACCTCAAATGGTTGGCCGACAGCAACGGTATCGCTCGGCGCCGGGTGAACGACGTGCTTGACATCGTCGGCCTCAGTGATGTCGCCGGGAAGCGGGTGGGGACCTTCTCTCTGGGTATGAACCAGCGCCTCGGCATCGCCGCCGCGCTGCTCGGAGACCCGCCCACGGTGATGTTCGACGAGCCGATCAATGGCCTCGACCCCGACGGCATCTTGTGGATCCGCAACCTCATGAAGTCGCTCGCGGCTGAAGGCCGAACTGTGTTCCTCTCCAGTCACCTCATGAGCGAGATGGCCCAGACCGCTGACCATCTGCTTGTCATCGGCAGAGGCCGCATCCTGGCCGATGCGAGCACCGACGACTTCGTCAACGGGCACTCTGCCGCCACCGTCCGGGCTCGGGCCCTGGAGCCGAGAGAGCTCGCCCAAGCCTTAGCCCTCCGGGGCGCCACCGTCGAGATCAGCACCGACGGCGCCCTGGTCGTCTCCGGCCTGGGCACCGCGGAGATCGGCGGAGTTGCCTCCGCCCACGGCATCACGCTCTATGAGCTCGCCGTCCAGGGAGCGTCGCTCGAAGAGGCGTTCTTCGACCTGACCCGAGATGAGACCGAATATCACGCCGGCCAGCTGGCCTCTGCAACGAAAGGAAACTGACATGACCGCTACCACTTACCCGAGCCCACCAACGCCCTCTGTGCGGGCAACCGCCGCCCGCCGCGCCTTCAAGTCGGAGTGGACCAAGCTCCGCACCCTTCCCTCGACGTGGCGCACGGTCGCCATGACAGTTCTGGCGGCGATCGGCTTTTCGGCCATTGCGACCGCCGTCCAAGCCAGCTCATGGGCCACTACGAGCGCCCAGCAACGCCAGGCTTTCGACCCGACCAGCACCTCGCTCACCGGGCTGTGGGTGGCGGTCGTCATCCTCGGTGCCCTCGGCGTGCGGTCCGTGGCCTCCGAGTACACGACCGGGATGATCCGGACCACCTTCACTGCGATGCCCGGTCGCCGGCAGGTGCTGGTCGCCAAGGCCGCGACAGCGGCCGCCTTTGTCTTCCCGCTGGCCCTGTTATGCGATGTAGTCAGCTTCGAGCTCGGCCAGCGCCTCCTCGCCGGCAAGCACATCGAGGTCGCGCTCAGCCATCCTGGTACCGTTCAGGCCCTCATCTTCGGGGCCGTGGCCGCCAGCTTGGTCACCATCGTCGGTGTCGGGCTTGCCGGCGTCATTCGCCACACCGCCGGAGCAGTCACCGCTCTAGCGATGCTCATCCTCGGAGGGGCCATCCTGGGCCAGATGGTCCCGGCTGGTCTGCGCCAGTACATACCCGGCATCGCCGTCCAGGCGGCCGTGACGGTCCATCGCTCGGCCGGGTTGCTCCGGCCAGGCGCGGCCGTACTGGTCCTGTGCGCCTACGCCGCCGTCGCCCTCGGGGCCGCATCACTGCGCATGGCGCACCGCGACGCCTGAGCCGGTGACGTCCACTCCGAGACAAATCAAGCACCTACCAAGAAAGGACCAACAATGAGGACAAGGACTGACATTAAGCCGGTCCGGGACAAGCTGGCGGCCGCCGCGGCAACCTGCGCCTTGCTCGCCGCCGGGACGCTGTCTTTAGGCGCCACCAGCGCCTCAGCCAGTCAGCCGGGTAGGAGCGCGGCGGCCCTAGCAACGGCTCTGCGTGGCGACCTCAGCCGCTACCTGAGCGAGCGGCGCACCGCTGAGCATATTTCCGCCGTGTCGCTGCGGGTCACCTTCCCCGGCTCCAGGCCACCCATCAGCCTGGCTACCGGGAGCACGCGCTACGACGGCGGGCCGCCGGTAACGGCGGGGGCGCTCTGGCAGATCGGCAGCAACACCAAGGCCTTCACCTCGGTGATCCTTCTTCAGCTCGAAGCCGAGGGCAAGCTGTCCATAAGCGACCCAATCGGCACATGGCTGCCGCAGTACCCCGCTTGGCGCCACATCACGGTCCGCCAGCTACTCGACATGACCAGCCGCATCCCGGACTATCTTTACCAGCCGGCCTTCGCCACCGCTTTCGCAGCGGACGAGGACACCCGGTTCACCCCCGCCCGCTTGGTCTCCTATGTCGCTGGCCTCCCCCTTGGCCCAGCCGGGTACCACTACACCAACACCGATTACATCCTGGCGCAGATGATCATTCAGAAGGTGACCCACGACTCGTATGCCGACCAGCTCACGAAACGGATCGTTAGGCCACTGCGGCTGCTCACCACGTGCCTGGCCCCGTACACCTGTCCCACGGCCGACGCCGGCCGGGTGCCGACCGGCTACTTCTACATCGCCGGCGGGCCGCCGTCGCTGATCGGCAAGCCCATGCCACCCCTGGGCCTGACCTGGCCCAAGCCGCCGGCGGGATCGTCAGCTCACTGGCCGATATGACCACTTGGGACCGCGACCTCTACCAGGGGCGGCTCCTGCCTGCCCGCCAGCAGCACCAGCTGGAGTCCCTGGTGTCCCAGGCCACCGGCAAGCCCATCGTCCGCGCCACCCCCGCAGACGCGCTCGGCTACGGGCTCGGCGTCGCGCAGGCCACCTCCGGCCAGAACGGCAACTTCTGGTACTACGAAGGCCAGGCCTTCGGCGCCCGGGTCCTGCAGATGTACTTCCCCCGCTCCGGCACCATCATCGCGCTCGCGGTCAATAGCTCGACCGACAACGACCACCTGAGCGACCTGGCCGGATCGGTCTACCAGGCCCTGCAGACGGCAGGCGCAGCCAGCACCGGCTGACTTCCCTGAGCAAGGTCGAACGTGGCCAACTTGCGGCCCGCGGCCGCGCGAAACACGCCATGTGGCCTTTGTGGGGCCCTTTCCCATCGCCGGAAACCGATTTCGGCCCGGTGCGGGCTTAGCATCGTGGGCACATGGACGTTGACCACGCCGTCCGCGGCGCACGCCTGACTGGCCAGCCGCTCCCGGGAAGCACGGCCTCGCCCCGGATACCGCGGCATAGAAGGTGGCCGAGGAGAATGCTCATTTTGGCCAATGTCGTGGTCCTGGCGATGTTGGGGTTGGGTGCGTCCGCCTACGGCTACGTCCAGTGGCGTCTCGGGCAGGTCAACCGGATCGCCGTAAACGGGCTGACCACCCCCAAGCCTGGGGCACCCATCACTGTGCTCGCCGTAGGTAGCGACACCCGCAACCTCGGTAAGGGGGCCAGCGCCATTTTCGGGAGCACCGACAACGTCACCGGGCAGCGTTCCGACACCATAATGCTCGTCCGGATCGTCCCCGCCACCTCGAGCGTCGCCATCATGTCAATCCCCCGTGACCTTCTCGTCCCCATCGCAGGCGTGGGCACTACCCGGATAAATTCGGCATTCGACAGTGGTCCGGACCTACTGGTGAGCACGATCCAACAGGACTTCGGGATCAACGTAAACCATTTCATGGTGGTGAATTTCTATTCGTTCACTCAGATCGCCGACTCGATAGGTGGTGTCTACCAGTACTTCCCCACACCTGCCCGGGACCTGTACTCCGACCTGAGCGTGCCGAAGGCCGGTTGCGTCTTGCTAAAAGGGAGCCAGGCGCTGGCCTTCGTCCGCTCACGCGAGTACCAGTACTACCTGGACGGTACCTGGCAGTACCAGCTCGTGCCCGAGAGCGACTTGGCACGCATCCAGCGCCAGCAGGACTTCATCAAACTGGCGATAAAAAAGGCCGAGCAAGTGGCACCGACCAACCCGGTGGCCCTCAACGGAGTGATCGCCGGGGTAGCCGGCAGCCTGACGGTGGACGATCATTTCTCCAGCTCCCAGCTCATCAACCTGGCGTCCGTGCTCCGCCACGCGAACGCCGCCGGCATCCCTGAGTGGACGTACCCGACGGTCAACTCGACCGAGGTCCCGGGCGCCCTCGACCCCGTGCCCTCGGAGGACCAGCAAATGGTCGAGCAGTTCCTGAGCTACGGCCTGCCGGCGACGACAGAAAGCGGCACGGCCGGGACCACCAACCCGGCTGTCACCACGAGCGCGGCTGCGGCCGGGCCGGGCCGGGCGGGAAGCTCGAAGGCTCCTGGCCGCGCTGTGCTGACGTCTTGGCTCGAGGCCGGCACTCAAGCCACTGGCGCGGCGGCTGTTGCCCCGGCCACGACGCCCCCAAGCGCGGTGGCCTCCGACGCCTCCTCGTTCTACGACGGGCAGTACATCCCGCCAGGCTTGCAGCCTGGGCAGGCGCCGGAAAAATGCCCGACCTAAGGCCGTAGTTGTAAGAGGCTAGGCCAGTCGGCGATCGCTTAGGCTAGCTTCGGCGCCCACGCGGGCGTGTGAGCAAAGGAGCAGAGATGGAATATCGGCGACTCGGACGTTCGGGGCTGAAGGTGAGCCTCCTTTCCTTCGGCTCATGGGTGACCTTCGGCCCGCAGGTCGACGCCGACCTCGCGGTGCGCTGCCTCGAGCGGGCCTTCGAGGCCGGCGTCAATTTCTTCGACAATGCAGAGGTGTACTCGCGGGGCGAATCCGAGCGCATAATGGGTGCGGCAATCCGAAAACTCGGCTGGGCGCGCCAGGACTATGTGATCTCGACAAAGATCTTCTTTGGACTTAGCGAGCGTGTGAACATGTCCAACACGCTCAACCGCAAGTACCTGTTCCAGGCGATCGACGGCTCCCTCGACCGGCTTGGCCTCGAGTTCGTCGACCTGCTCTTCTGCCACCGTGCCGACCCCGAGACCCCGATAGAGGAGACGGTCTGGGCGATGCACGATATCATCAGCCAGGGCAAGGCGCTCTACTGGGGGACGTCGGAGTGGACGGCGGACGAAATCAGGGCCGCGTATGCCGTTGCCGAACGCCACCACCTCCACGCGCCGGTGATGGAGCAGCCTCAGTACAACCTGCTCGAACGGGATCGCGTCGAGGAGGAGTACTTGCGGCTCTACCAGGACCACGGGCTGGGGCTCACCACCTGGAGCCCGCTCGCCTCGGGTCTGCTGACCGGCAAGTACCGCGACGGCGTCCCCGAAGAGAGCCGCGGCGCGCTCCCCGGCTACGAGTGGCTACGGGACCGGCTCACCTCTGAGGACCTCAACGCCCGTGTCGGCGAATTCGTCGCCGCCGCCGCTCGCCTTGACGCCACGCCCGCGCAGCTAGCTATCGCCTGGTGCTGTGCGAACCCGCACGTCTCGACGGTCATCACCGGTGCGAGCCGCCTCGAACAGCTGGAGGAAAACCTCGGTGCACTCGAGGTTGCGGCACGCCTAACACCGGCGACCTGTGAGGAGCTTGCGGCAATCTTCTCGTGAATAGCGGCTCACGGGTCAAATTCACGCCCGTCGCCTAGTGTCCATTGATCGTGGCGATTGCTAACGGGGCACGCTGTAGCCGAGCAGTAGCCTCAGTTGCTGCTCGCCCAACCAGCTTTGGAGGAAGATCATGATCCGGATGGGAATTATCGGAGCCGCAGGTATCGCTAGGACAGCACTGGTCGAGCCTGCCCAGCACGTGGACGAGGTTGAGATCGTAGGGGTCGCAGCACGCGACCCGGCGCGTGCTAGGGCATTTGCTGAGACGAACGAGCTCGAAAAGGTGTACCCCACCTACGAGGCACTTCTTGAGGACAGCTCGCTCGACGCCGTCTACGTTCCCTTGGCCAACTCGCTGCACGCAGAGTGGACGATCGCGGCTCTGGAAGTCGGGCGGCATGTGCTTTGCGAAAAGCCACTGGCCTCCAACGCAAAACAAGCTCAAGAAATGGTGGCCACCGCGGAGCAGAAAAAGCGGGTCTTGGTAGAGGCGTTCCACTGGCGTTACCACCCAGTCGCCGACAGGATGATCGCACTCAGCAAGCAGATCGGCCCCCTCCAGCGGGTGGAGGCTCATTTCAACGTGCGGATCCCGGCGGACAACATCCGGTTCCAGTTCGAGCTAGCCGGAGGTTCGTTGATGGACCTGGGTTGTTACTGCGTCCATATGGTGCGGACAGTGGTGGGTGCCGAGCCCTCAGTCCTGCGGGCCAAGGCGGTCGAAGGCCCGCGAGGCATCGACGTTTCTGTAGAAGCTGAGCTCTCCTTCCCCGGGGGGCTGCCGGCGCTCATCACCACGAGCATGGTGGCGGATAATGTCGTTTGGCCCGATGCGATGAAGTTCAGCGCGTCCGGGGAATCTGGTGAAATGGAGGTTCTCAACCCCATGGCCCCCCAGGGCGGCCACCGGATCTCTGCCACGCTAGCGGACGGCACCAACGTCAACGAAGTGCTCGACACAGCCTCGAGCTACGAGCACCAGCTGCGGGCGTTTTACAAGGCGGTTACCGGCGAGCAAGCCGCGCTCACCGGCGGCGCTGACGCTGTGGCCAATATGCAAGTGATCGACGCCATCTATGAGGCATCCGGGCTCGGCATCAGGCACTGAGCCTCCGAGGACGGCGATCGGGGCACCCGACCTATCAGGGTGGTGGGTTCGTCCAAAGAGCTCGACAGCGTCTCGTCCAAGCACTGCCTTACTCTGCGAACATCCACGGCAGTACCCAGGCACGGGAGAGACAATGTCCGCAACATTGACCGCACGCCAAAAGCTATCGAACTACGGGTCATGGAGGAAGGTGTACGACGATGCCGGCACCATTCGTGCGCGCTACGGCTGCACCGGCGAGTCAGTCCTGCGCTCTCCCAAGGACCACGACCTGGTATTTATCACCCACTACTAACCCCGACCGTGGAGCAGGCGGAAGCCTTCAGCGCAGATCCGGAGCTGCACTCGGCAATGGCGCACGCCGGTGTCATCGGCGACCCTGGCATCGAGATATTCGAGGACATCGACTAAGCGGGTCGCTCCTAGGCTTTGCCGTTACTTACCGGGTCATCTCGGTGCTCCCGCCTGCGCGTCCAGAGGCTGCCGAACGCGCTGACAAGTAGGACTAGTGCCAGACTGGCTGCGACCGCTTCCCATGCGTTGGCAAACAACGCACGACCGGCCAGCCCGCTGGCCGTGTAGTACGTAGACCAGCTGATGGCGGCGATTATGTCAGCGGCGGCGTACTTGGCAAAGCCATACTCGTCCAGGGCTATGACAATTAGCACGGGTGTGCGCCCGCCGGGCACCAGGCGTGAGACCATCATCGTCCGCATAGGCCGCTTTTCAAAGGCCCGTTCAACCCGTTGGACCGCTTTGGATTGTCGCTCCTTGTTCACCCACCGTCCTAGTCGTCCACGTGTGCTGCTTGTTTGGCGAACTGTGAAAAGTAACGCGACATAGGTCAAAAGATCGCCCAAATAGGCGGCCGCCGCTCCGATCACGAATACAAGCGCGATCGTTAGGGCGTCGTCCTTAGCGGCGAGGGCGGCGCCGGCACTGAGAGGAGCACCTGAGGGGAGGACCGGCACGGCGGCTCCGACGGTGATGACGCCGAACAGCCCGGCCAGGTAGGCGAAGCTCGATGTGGAGTCGTTCATAGCGCCCGGTCGTGGCCCGGGTCAGAGATGTTAGCCGTGCCGCCGGCCTTGAGCAGGTGGGCAGTTGACATCGGGCAGCAGGTCGCGAGGGCTGCCGCGAACCGTTGCCCGGGCTCGAGGAAACGTTGGCGGAAGCTGAGCCGGTTGATGTACCGGAGCCCAAGAGGCCAGAACGTCCCAAAGTGGACTGGGACAGCGTCGTTTGCCCCGACCCGGCGTACCGCTTCCGCTGCCTGTACCGGGTCGAGGTGGGTCGGGCCGAGGGTGGGACCCCAGCCGCCGATAGGGATAATGGCCACGTCAACCGGGCCGAGGTCGCTCATCCCGCCGAAGAGCCCCGTGTCGCCGGCAAACCACACTCGCATCTTGTTTTCTGAGCCGGCCTCGATTATGAAGCCGAGCGGCGGCGCGCTGTAATGGGACAGTGGGCTCCGCCGGTCGTCGTGTGCGGCCCGAACCGCGCGGATAGACACGCCGTCGACGTCAACTGCTTCCCCCGGGGCAACCTCCTCGACTCGGCGCGATATTGCCGGCGCGGCGCGGGCCAATGCCCTGGCCGTGCCGACAGGTGCGATTATCCGCATCTCTGGGTCCAGTTTTCGCAGCGACGGAAGGTGTAGGTGGTCAAAATGGAGGTGGGATACCACGGCTACTTCTGCATCAGTGGCCTCCTCGGTCGGCAGTGGGCCCCCGATGCGGCTCAGGTGCGCCACCCGCCGAGTGAACACCGGGTCGGTAAGGATCCGTACCGGTCCAATTGCGATAGTGGTCGTTGCGTGCCCCCACCATGTGACGGACGCGCCGGTGCTCACAGGATTTCCTCCTTGCGGGTGGGCTCCAGGTGAGCGCGCAGTAAATGGTGCAAGTCCAAGCCTTTGAGGGGCGATGAGGGCACCGACCAGGTGGCGGGATGGACAAACAACGCCTCGGTTTGGGCGCCACCGAGCCCACCGTGGGAACCGACGAGCTCCTCGAATGCAGCGACTTCACCCGTGCCGGGATCGAAAGCGCCCAGGACAACTATGTCACCTACGTGCCGGCGGCCGTCCAACGACCTAACGTCGGCAGCCGCCTGCGGGCCATACATAGCAAGAGGGTCGGCTCCTTCACCGCAGGTTGCTCCCTGCGGAGAAAGGGCTCGCCAGCCATCTGCGCCAAGGACGACGAGCGATCCGTCGACGGAGGAGCGGACGATCACGGCACCGATGTCCGGGTGCGCTGCCAAACCCGCTATCAGGTCGGGGTAGCGACTATTTATTGCCTCGCGGACCGCGCGACCGGGCAACTCGGGCAGATAGATGTGCGCGAGGCTGCCTGAGGCGGCGACAACCGGGGCTTGTGCCCCCGCGGTGGTGCTTTGACCAGTCGAGGTGGGACTTTCAGAGCTTTGGGCCCTACGTGTACCGACCCTCATCAATGCCCGGACCACTGGCGCTGTGATTGCCCGAGAGCGAGCGGCTCCGCTCAAGACCAGGTTGGCCGAGCTCCAGCGCTCTGCTGGTCCCCGATCGCCGGTTACTTCATGCGCCCCGTACGCCCCGTGGCCCGTAATTAGCCTTTCAACGAGATCGTGCAGGGTCATCTCGCTGCGCTGCCTGAACGTTGCGCCTTGGGCCTGGCCGTGATCGGAGAGGACCACGATCTCGTATTGGCACCCGGTGGCCCGGACCACATCAGCAAAGAACCCGACGAGACGGTCCAGCCCCTCCAGGGCCCGCATGGACTCAACGCGGCTCGGCCCGGCGTGGTGGGCCACTTCGTCGTAGTCGGTCAAATCTACATAGATGACCGGCGCTGCCCGCGCGATTTGATCGGTCACGAGCGCAACACTCAAGTCGCGCAATAGAGCCGTTGTCACGGCGCGTTGGAGCGCGAAAACCAGCCCCCGGCGCACCCTCGGTTCAACGCGATGATGCTTTTGCCTCCGACCTTCGTAGAGCTCTGTGATGACTTGGCCCCCCGCAACGACGACTGACCGGACCAGCCCCGTACCGTCGGTGACGAACGAGCGGTAACCGCTCGAGTGGGAAGGCAACTGAGCGTCGCTCATCGTGAGCAGTGTGGTGGGCGCATCTCCAGAAAACAGGTTGGAGACGCTCACGCCGCCATTGGCAAGTAGGCCGTGCCCGTCAGAGAGGCGGTGTTGGAGCTCTGTGGCGTCGGGCGGGTGGTTCACCACCATCAGGCGCCCGGTCTCTTTCTCCCACCACCGGAAGGCAGGGATTTCCGTTTCGTTCCCATGCAATATCACGGATTGACCGGCTGGCGTGGTCGCTGGTAGGCCAGTGTGCCAACGTCGCAGGACATGAGAGCCCGACCGGGCCCAACTGGCGAGGATAGGGGCGGTCCCGGCCGACATGGCTTGGCGTAATAAGTCTTCCCCAACGCCGTCGAGCTGCAAGATGAGCAGGCGAGCCCGATCGGGCTTGACCAAGCCATTGCCTGGCCGCCGGTGAGCCACCCTTACGGCACGATAGAGCAGGTCCGCCTGGAAGTCGTCCTCGCTGCCCGCGTCCAAAGCCCAGTTCACGATGGCGGCTAAAGCTGCCGTTACCCAAGACACGAGAATGATTTCACCGAGACCATGGACGCCGGCGTTGGGGGCTACATCGACAGCCACGTCGAGGATCACGGCCTGCGAGATGAACCCGAAAGCGAGTGCGCCAAAGCGGCCTAGCAACGCCGCAAACCCGGCCAGGAGCGGGCGCAAGACCACGCCTACCGCCGCCACACTGGCGGCCAGGGCCAGCACGCGAACAGGGCCGGGCGCTCGCGGTCCCCGGAGGATGTACAGCGTCACCCCCAGGGCGATATAGGAGACGAACACCGAGCGCACGAGGCTGCGGAGGCGCAGCGCGGTCGGGCGCCAGATCGACACGCGATTCCCGCAATGGCGGATGCGGTCGCGCAACAAGCTACGGCGGCCCGAGATCACGGGCCTATTTTGAGCAAGTTCCGGCGCGGAGGCGGCCGAAATGGGTGTACGGCCTGGCCGCCGGGCTCGGAACTGCCGCTCCCCGGAATGCCGAGGAGGCCGCCATGCCCACCATTATGGGTCATCACGACGTCAAGGACAGGGCGCATTGGCTGGCGTCTCCCAAGCGGGAAGAGTTTTTCGGGCCGCTCGGCGTTACCAACATCCGCACGTTCGTCGACCCTCGCAACCCGAACCACGTTGCTCTCTTAATGGACGTTCCTGACATCGAAGCCTTCAATAGCGCGATGCAGGCCCCCGGGGCAGCTGACGCCATGGCGCACGATGGGGTGTTGGCAGAGACACTGGTGATCCTGGTGGAATCGTAGTTCCTGCATCCCGGTCGCCTGGCGGCAGCTTCATGTAGCGTTCGGGTGGCTATTTCGTCGGCGGGGCCTGTCTGACTGCGCCCCGCGCCCGCGCTTCCGGCGTGGCTTTGCTGGCGGAAGTGGTCGCTCGGCCAGGTATTCGAGCTTGGCCCAGATCGTTGCCAGTGTCGCCATGAGCTGCTCTCGGTCCACCTCGCTCACGTCTTGCAACGTCGCCGTTATCACCGCGTGCTGGACTGGCAGTGCACGTTCCACGATCCGGCGGGCCGCGTCGGTCAGATGGACCAGGATCTTCCGCCGATCGCTGGGATGGGGGCGTCTCTCTATGAGCCCGCGCCGCTCCAGGGTGTCGAGAAGAGACGTCATGCTGGCACTCCTCACGAGTAGCCGCTCTGCGATGACGTGAGCAGGCAGCGGTTCGTCTGCTCCTTCGAGGATGGCCAGCGTCTGGAACGCGCTTGCGGACAGGTTTGTGGTTTCGCGCGGCCAGCGATCTATCGCGGACAAGAAGGCGTTGGCGGTGCGCACCAAATTGGCGGCGACTTCAGCTGCGGACCGGCTGGCGCCTGGGAACTCTGCCTCGAAGTCGGCCGGGGCACGGATCGTGGGCTCGGAGGACACGCATTATGATAGCGCGAGGCCTAGTCGCTAGACTTCTAGCGAATTGGGTGTACAATCCCCTCGACCACTGCTACCGGAAAGGCAGGACGCTTGATGTCCGATTCCAACAAGGAAATCGCTCGTTCGCTCTACCGCCGACTGAATGAAGGAGACCTCAGCGTGATCGATGAGGTGATCTCGGATGACTTCGTAGAGCATGAGGCCGTACCCGGTATCGAGCCGACCAAGGCGGGGGTGCGGCAGCTGTTCGAGATGTTCCACGCCGCGTTCGAGGGTGCCACGTTCGTGGTCGACAGCATGATCGGCGAAGGAGACAAAGTGGTCGTCCTGTGCCGGATGACGGGTGTCCACAAGGCCGACTTCATGGGGATTGCTCGTTCAGGCCAAACCATTAACGTTGGCACGGCCGAACAGTTTCGCTTCGAGGACGGCAGAGTCGTCGAGCACTGGGGCGTGATGGACTCGGGTGCACTGATGCAACAACTCAGCGGAGCTAGCCACTAACGGGGGGAAGTACGTCGAACCGGCACAGGGTGCTCCTCGACCCACTAGCATCAGAGCCGTTCCCGATCACGCCGGTCGTAGAGGACCGAACGACGAGCTAGTGGCCTCTGTAGGCCGTTGCGAACGCTTCGTGGTCCACATCCTGTGAAAGCGGCTGTCCTACGGGCCCTGGCTCCGCGCTGCAGGTCGAGGATGTCGACGTCGAGCGGCCCCACGCGGGCGAAGTTCGCGTCCGAGTTGAGGCGGCCGGCGTGTGCCACACCGAACTGCACTACATGGCCGGCGATATTCCTTGCCCCCTGCCAATTGTCTTGGGCCACGAAGGTACCGGCGTGGTGGACGAGATCGGCCCCGGCGTGGAAGACCTGGCTGAGGGCCAGCGGGTGGTTTTCACCTGGCGGCCCCGCTGTGGCGAGTGCGAGTACTGCGTGACCGGCCGCCCCGTCATGTGCGTTTATGGCCGGGTACAGGCCCGCAGCGGTGGCCTAATGGACGGCACAAGCCGCTTGCGCCAGGGGGACGAAACTCTTCACCACTTCTTGGGCGTTTCGTGCTTCGCCGAGTACGCCGTGGTGTCTCGCCGCGCGGTGGTAGCGCTGGAGGACGATATCCCGGCCGAAATTGCTGCGATTGCAGGTTGCGCGGTTGTCACCGGTGTCGGAGCCGTTCTGAACGTGGCCTCCAAGCAGCGTTCCCTGGCCGGTTCCTCCCTGCTGGTCCTTGGAGCTGGAGGAGTGGGGCTGTCGGCGGTGATGGGCGCGCACCTGGTTGGAGCGGATCCGATCGTGGTCGTCGACCTTGCGCGAGAAAAACTGGACCTTGCCTGCCGCCTCGGCGCCTCGGCGGTGGTCGACGCCTCCGCGGTAGCACCGGACGAGTTGGTAGAGGCGGTCCGAAGCCTGGCACCCGGTGGGGTAGAGGTGGCTATCGACGCGGTCGGTAGCCCGTCGACGATGGCACAGGGCTTCGCCGCCCTGCGACCCGGCGGGGCCCTCATCGCGGTTGGGTTGACATCGGCTGCTGCCAGTGCGGCCGTGCCTGTCAACGAGCTTGTACAGCAGCAGAAGCTTCTTGTGGGGAGCCTTTACGGTTCGGCCAACCCGAGCCTCGACCTGCCCCGGATATTCCGCCTGTACCGTGCTGGCCGCCTGCCTCTCGAGCAGCTCCTAGGGACGACTTATCCTCTCGAGGCGGTAGGCCAGGCATACGACGAACTAAGGACCGGAGCCGTCGGACGCTCAGTCGTGGTGCCTGGGCCGCCGCGCACATGAGCTCTGCCAAAGTCGGCCCTGAGGGGCCGTTCGCTTCCTACCCCAGCCTGCGCGGCAAGGTTGTCCTGATTAGCGGCGGCGCAACCGGCTTGGGAGCCGAGTTCGTCGCCCAGTTCGCCGATCAAGGTGCACAGGTGGGCTTCGTTGACATCCAGGACGACGCTGGCGAAGCGTTGGCTGACGCGGTTGCCGCAACCGGCGCCCCGCGGCCGCTGTACAGGCGGGCCGATGTTCGCGACATCGCGTTTTACAAGCAAGTGATCAACGAGATTGCCGAAGCGCTGGGCCCGGTCGTGGTTCTCGTCAACAATGCCGCTAACGACACGCGCCACACACCCGACGAGGTTGACCCCGGTTTTTGGGATGAGCGCATGCGCGTCAACCTCGATCACTACTACTTCGCTACCCGTGCTGTCGTGCCCATGATGCGCTCAGCGGGGAGAGGTTCGGTCATCAACCTGGGCTCGATCAGTACCCACATAAAGCTTCGCAACCTCGTCGTCTACCGGACCGCCAAGGCGGGGATCGAGGGGCTAACGCGCGCCCAGGCCCAAGAGCTCGGCCCTGACGGCATCCGGGTCAACTGCATCATCCCTGGATGGGTCATGACGGAGCGGCAATTGGCGACAGCCGTCGACGCGGAGGGCCAGGCCACCATCGCACGTGAGCAGGCCCTCTCCTGCCGGCTCATGCCCGACGACATCGCCCGCATGGCGTTGTGGCTCGCCGCCGACGACAGCAGAGCCTGTACGGGCCAAAACTGGGTCGTCGACGCAGGATGGATGTAGGCGGCTGGGTCGGAGCCGCGCCCGGCCCGAGGCAGAACGAGACCGCCGTGGACCGATCGTGTTCAGGTAGTTGTCGGGGTGTGGTGCGAGGCAGCGTTGCCCGGTGAGGTCGTCGTGGTGGTTGGCGGCGCGCCTAGACATTCAGGGAAAGGGAAGGAGACTGAATTGACGAAGTCCAGGACTGTTTTGAGCCCCGAGGTGGAAGTCAGGGTCGCTTTCATGCCAAGGAAATGGTGCACGGCGAGCGAGAGGTCGAGATCGGCGAGGTAATGGCCGGGAAGCGATGTTGTGTAGCTGAACAGGTAGCCGGTGACCCCACATGCCACGACTTGTCGTGAGCCGTCCTGCGAAACTCCTGCACCCTGCTTGACCGAAGGCAGCTTTCCAAGGCTAGGGGCTGTAGTGATGACGATTTTCTCAACCTTGGAAGTGGGCTCGAAGGTGACCCCGGACCGAGGGGAACCAGACGAGGTCCAGCCGGCTGGGTAGAGGACGCTGAAGGCTGCCGACTCGTACGTCGCGAAGCGCCCAGGCTGGCTGAAGGCTGAATTGGCGCTGATCCAACCAGTGATCGTCGCGCCCTGCACCTTGTACCAACCCCCTCCTTCGGTCGTGTGCCCCAGCACCTGAAGGACTGCGCCTTGCACGGCGGAGCCGATCACGGGCGCCTTCTTTGACGGCCCGGACCGTACGTTGAGCCCGATCGGGGACAGGACCGTCCGTGGCCCGTTGGCGGGGGTGAGGGGCACCGTCGTGGATGTGGTGCTTGTAGAAGTGGTCGCGACTGAGGTGGTGGTCGTAATGGGCGCCGAAGCCGGTGGGGTGCTTTGAGGATGGTGGGATGAGCCGCATGCGCTGGCGAGGCCGACCAGGAGCGCCAGCGCCAAGCCGGCGGGCAGGCGCCGCGACCTCCTCCTTGTTGCACGATCGCGGGTCTTGGTGGCAACAACGTCGATCCACTGACGCTATCGTGACGGCCGACCTCTCGCGACCGAAAGTCGCGGGGCCTGGCTGCCCGGCCGACCCGTCGGGGCACCCGAGCCTGTCGTAACGTCGTTGCCCAGATGCCCGATGGTGAAATGGGCCAAGTCGGGGCCCAGACAGCAGGGAATTGCGTGGCTATGGTCGGGAGCGGAGTGTCGTTGCTAGCAGGAGCGGCCCGAGGGAGACGAGGAGCGGACCATGAGCGAACAAGAGCCAGGCCAGGCCGATCACGGAGGTCCCGCTCGGCCGGGTAGCTCAAGCGGGACGCCAGCACAGCCTCAAGTCGGCGGGGCTTCGCCGTCCTACGGCGGCGCCGTGTGGGGATCGGGTCAGGCCCACCTCCGCCTCCGCCAGGGGGGTCGCCCTGGGGGAGCAGCCCTTATCCACCGGCGCCCACGGCCGCGCAGCGAGTTCGCTCGGCGCTGCAGGCGAGGGCCGGCACCGACTACATCTTCGACTTCTGGTCGGCTCTGGGCTGGACGGTGCTGACGCTGGGCTTTTACGGCTACTACGTCTTTTATCAGCTCATGCGGCGCATGCGGGACCACAACGCCCGCCGGGTGGAGCTCCTCGACGCCGCCTTGAGCTTCGGTTGGGAGGAGGCGGGCCGTCGCGGGCTACAGGAAGAGCTCACGCCAGCGTTTCAGCGAGCCGCGTGGCATTTGGCAGTGATGAGAAAAATGGCTACTGGTTCCCTCGAGCCCGTGATCTGGCTAGTCCTGTCCGTTGTCGCTAGCGGGATCGTGCACGTTGTAGCCTTCATCCTCTTAGACCAAGACCTTGTAAAACACGACGAAGCCGAGGTCGGCGTCGAGTACGAGCTCGCGGCGATCTTTGGCAGACTGGGTTACTCTCTCCCATACCCCGACGCCCGCCGGGTCAAGGGCCGGCACAACTATGTAGGGCGCATAGTGGCAGCGGTTTTCTCTTTCGGGATCTACTTCCTGTGGTGGTACTACAACATGATGCAGGAGCCGAACGCTCACTTCCGCGCTAATTGGTCACAGGAGGACGCGCTGGCAGCTGTCTTCCAGGTGGCGCCGTAGAGCGGCAGTACCAAGCGCAGCTCGTCGCGTTTGGGAACCGTCGTGCCGATATTCCTGAAGCCCGCTACCGGCGGTACGGGGTGCATGCGGCCACGGTCGCCGGCGTCGCTCAGCGGGGGTCGATCAACGTTCAGGTCGGGTCGGTTATCTGCCGGCGGCCGTGCGGCACCGATGCCGGTCCCAAAGCAAGCGATGGGACAGACTCGAGAAGTACCCGCGAATACTCGTGATGTGGGGACGCGAAAAACTCCTCAGCGGGCGCTACCTCCACGAGCTCACCCCGGTACAGCACGGCGACTCGATCGGCCAGTTGACGAACGACCGCCAGATCGTGCCCGATGAACAGAAGCCCGATCCCGAGGCGTGATCGCAGGTCGTTGAGGAGCCGGAGCACCTGAGCCCGAATGCTGACGTCAAGCGCACTGACTGGCTCGTCAAGGATCAAAATACGTGGCTCGGCGGCCATTGCTCTTGCAATGGAAACCCGTTGCTGCTGGCCTCCGCTGAGCGAGCCAGGTTTCAATCGTGCAACCTCGCGCGGAAGTCCGACCAATTCGAGTAGTTCGTAACAACGCTGGCGACGCTGCGAAGCCGGGACCAGGCGATGGACCTGAAGTACCTCCGCGAGCGCCTTCTCGACGCCCATTCGAGCGTCAAGACTGCCAAGTGGGTTCTGAAATACGATTCCGATCGGCCGGCGTCCTCGCCTCGGGAGGGGTCGGTCGTCGAACGTGATCGAACCTGCGCTGATCGGGGTCAGTCCGACGATCGCACGGGCCAATGTGGACTTCCCACTACCGCTCTCGCCGACGAGGGCGAGCACCTCTCCTTCAGCGACCGAAAACGAGATGTCACGCACGGCGTCGAAGTGAGTGCCGGAGCGCGAGTAGCGAACCGAAACGGCGTCGAGTGCCAATAGGCTCATCGGCCGACCGACCCCGCTTGGCGCGACGCCTGGTCCCGGATGCAAGCGGACAGGTGACCAGGGGCTACCGGCCGCAACGACCAAGGAGTCGTCGAGCACTCGTCGACAGCGTAGGGACACCGCGTGGCAAACGGGCATCCCAACCCAGCGTCCCATGCGGGTACCGGGTTGCCGGGGATCGGTGCCGGAAGGTCGACGGCATTATGCAAGTCGGGAACGAGTGCGAGCAATGCTTCGGTGTAGGGGTGGTGAGGATGCTCCACGATCGTACGCACCGGCGCGTCTTCAAGCACACGACCCGCGTACAAGACGATTACTCGCTCTGCGATCTGGGAAGCCACAGCCAAATCGTGTGTGACCATGAGCAATGAAAGAGAGCGTTCTTCCGATAGCGACTTCAACAGGGCAAGCACACGAGCCTGCACGGTGACGTCGAGTGCGGTGGTCGGTTCATCGGCTATCAACAGGGACGGGTCAGCTGCGAGAGCGCCCGCGATCATGGCGCGCTGCTGCATGCCGCCGCTGAACTGGTGGGGAAAATTCTCCATTCTGGCTGTTGCGTCGTGGATGCCCGTTCGCTCAAGCATCTGCACGGCGCGACTGTCTCGCGATCTTCGGTCACCAATGTGATGAGCACCCAGGGCCTCTTTTACCTGTGAGCCCACCCTTACGAGAGGGTCAAGCGACGTCATGGGGTTCTGAAAAACAAAACCGATAACCTTGCCCCGAATTTCCCCAAGAGCCTTGTTGTCCGCAGTCGTCAGGTCGACGCCGTCAAGCAGGATTTCACCGTCCGAGATCCTGGCGCCTCTAGGTAGTAGGCGGGCGATGCTGAGTGCCGTCAGGGATTTGCCGCTACCGCTCTCGCCGACCAGGGCCACTCGCTCGCCGCTCTCAACCGTAAACGACACGTCGCGAACCGCATTGTGCCATCGCAAACCTCGGAGCACCTCGACGCTGAGGTGCCTTACCTCGAGCCTGGTCCCATTTGGCGCTGGTCGAGTGTTGACAACCATCCAACGAACATACTACAGTCATGTCAAGCGCTTAACTAGTGACTTTTCAGACACTCGACCCAGATGGGTCGGAAGGCTTGTGCGTCGGTTGTGGGGGCAAAGGCGCCGCCTAAGCCGACTTGCGAATGACAGTCCGTTCAACTTTGAACAGGAGGCTTTGAATGAAGCACAAGCCGTACACGATCGCGATCGCAGTTGCTGGCGCTGCCCTGATATCCAGTGGGTGGACCGCCGTCTCCTCCGCCTCCGCCTCCTCGGCGTCATCCATCCCGAAGGCAAACCCGTTCGCGGGCGAGCCATCAGGTCCGCCGGTGCGCGGCGGCACGTTTACCCTTGCCACAGCCGAAGACATACCCACATTGGACCCTGCTTTCGCTGGCTACGACGTCGGGTCTTGGTCTATGACGATCTCGATCTTTTCTGCGCTCGTTGACTACGGCACCGGCTTGAAGCTTCAAGGCGACCTCGCAAAGTCCTGGTCACTAGCTCCGAACCAGAGGACATACACGTTCCACCTTCGAAGCGGCGTCGAGTTCTCAGACGGCACACCGATGACCGCATCCGATTTTACGTTTTCAATAGACCGTATCGTGAACCCAAAGACGGCCTCCCCTGGGGCGTACCTGTTCTCGGACATTGTTGGTGCGGCCCAGTACGCCGCCGGCAAGTCGACGACGATTTCAGGCATTGAGACACCCAACGCCACGACAATCATTGTGAACCTGGTCAAACCTCAGCCTTACTTCCCGAACATCCTGGCAATGCCGTACGCACGGGTGATGAGCCCGGCCCAAGTCGCGAAGTGGGGTTCATCGATCTCTCAACATCCACTGGGCACTGGACCATTCGAGCTCCAGTCGTGGACGTCCGGCGGGAACATGGTGCTTGTACGCAACCCCCACTATTTCCTGCCCGGAAGGCCATATCTCAACAAAGTGATCGTCGAGCAAGACATTCCTGATGAGACCCAAGTGCTGGAATACCAGCGAGGTGAGCTGAGCACCGTCGACATCCCGCCATCTGGCTTCGCGCAGTTGGCGCTCAATTCCACTTACAACAAGACAATGGATGTGAATTACGACGCAACTACGTACTACCTCGGCATGAAGGACAACATCAAGCCCTTCAACAACCTGACCGTACGTCAGGCGCTGAATTACGCCGTAGACAAGACGCGCCTCATTCAACTGCTCAACGGTCGAGGAACCGTCGCGAATGGCCTGGTGCCGCCAACTCTTCCTGGTTTCAACCCCAACGCCAAGGGCTATGCCTACGATCCTGCGAAGGCTAAGCAGTTGCTGGCCAAGGCCGGCTACCCGCATGGATTTTCTACAACGATTTGGACAGAGAATGACGATCAGAGTGTGGAGATCGCCCAGTCGATCGCCGCCGACCTCGGTGCGGTTGGTGTCAACGCGAAGGTCGATGCCCTGAACGCCAGTACGTTTGTTGACGGCGAAGGTAAGCAAGGTCAAGCGCCGATGTTCATCTCCTACTGGTTGCAGGATTTCCCGGACGCCTACGACTTCTTCTCGAACCTTTTGCTTAAGCAAAACTGGGGTGGCTCGAACCCCTTCTACTACTACAACCCCACGATTGAAGCCGGTATCGAGAAGCTCGAGTTCAGTGACACGAACCGTCCGCAAGAAATCGAGGCTCTTGATGCACAGGTGACGGCCCAAGCGCCGTTCGTATACCTGTACCACTCCATCACCGAGTACGTTCACCAACCGAATGTGTTCTTCTACATTCACCCGGTGCACCTCTGGCGATTCGCGGACTACTGGATTAAGTAAGTGCGGTCGATGAAACGGGGGAGGGCCGAGCGCCTTCGGGCCGGTCTCCCCCGTTACATCGCTGGTCGCGTCCTGTGGGCGCTCATCGCTATCGCTGCCGTGGTAACGATTACCTTCCTGCTCATCTATGTCATACCAAGTAACCCGGTCGCCGCGGTCCTCGGCGGACGGGCGAACCCCGCCCAACTCGCGATCATTGAGCGCCATTACGGGTTCAATCAACCCGTCTGGCGGCAGTACCTAACCTTCTGGCAGCAGCTGTTCCACGGCAACCTCGGTTACAGCTTCGCATCGCACGAGGAAGTGCGGCCGGCGATTTTCAGTCGGGTCGGAGCGACCGCCCTGCTGGCGGTGTCTGGGTTATTGCTCGAGCTTCTCATCGGTATAAGTGCGGGCATCTTCGCTGCTCGGGGGAGGGGTACGGTTCGTGACCGTGTCACGATGGGCGTAGTCATCATCGGCCTCGGTGTCCCACCGTTCGTTATGGGCCTGCTGCTGATCTACGTCTTTGCATTCGTGTTCCCTGTGTTCCCGATCAGTGGCTACGGCGGTATTTCCCACTTGGTGCTGCCAGCGTTCACTGTGGGGCTCACCGGCGGCGCTTACTACGCCCGTCTGCTGCGAGGTCAACTTATCGAGGTGATGGACGCGGACTTCGTTCGAGCGAGCCGGTCGCGAGGTATGTCGGAAGGGTCGATCTTCGTTCGCCATACTCTCCGCAACTCGGTTCTTGTGGTGGTGACCTGGATGGGGATGGACCTTGGTTACTTCCTCTCCGGGATAGTTGCCGTCGAGGCTATTTTCGACTGGCCCGGCATCGGCAATTTGGCCTACCAGGCGATTTCGACCTACGACACGCCGATGATCCTCGGTACCGTCCTCATATCTGCGGTTGCCATTGTGACGATGAACTTGGTCATCGACTTGCTGTACCCGTTGCTTGACCCCCGATTGGCACGGCAATGATCGGCTCCACTATCGGCTTGATGCCTGAGGACGCACGTGCGTTCTGGACCCGTCGTCGCGTCTTGTGGTGTGTGGTCGTCGCTTTGTTGCTCGCTGTGTTCCTCTGGGCGCCAACCCCGTACAACCCGAACGCACAGTTGACCTCGGGCCTCTCCGTCGATGGCCTTCCCCTCCCCCCAAGCTGGGCTCATCCGTTCGGTACGGACACGCTCGGCCGCGACGAGCTCAGTCGGGCCATCGTTGGCGGCCATCTTTCTTTGATCATCGGGTTCGTCGGAAGTTTGGTGGCGACGACGATCGGGACCACGATCGGGCTCGCGGCAGGCTATCTGCAAGGTTGGGTCGGCAGCGTTCTTATGAGGTTCACCGATGTCATGATGGCTTTTCCGTACCTCTTGCTCGCGGCAGCGCTTCAGGCTGTACTTGGCCCGGGAATTGGCGACCTTCTCATTGTGATCGGCGCAGTGACTTGGGTGAACTCCGCTCGGGTCGTGAACGGGCTAACCCTGTCGGAAACGCGGCGCGACTACGTATCGTCGCTGGCTGCGCTCGGTGTCCCGCGGTGGCGGGTACTGGTGCGCCATATCCTGCCTAACATCTCTACTTCTGTGTTGATCCTGTTCACGACCGGGGTCTCCTACACGATCCTTCTAGAAGCGACCCTCAGCTTTCTCGGCCTGGGTGTGGAACCACCCACTGCTACGTGGGGCAACATGATCCGCGAAGGGCAGTCCTACTTTCAGAGCGCTCCATGGCTGGTGCTCGCTCCGGGACTTCTCCTTGTCGCCGCCGTTACTACTTTGAGCCTTTTGAGCGATAGGGCCACAGACCGGTCGTTCCGGCTCATGAAGTCACATTGATGAGTTCCCGATCACGAGGACAGGAAGCAAGGAACATGAAGGACTTAACGACACGTGAGGTTATTGACGGAATTTTCGCCGACGCGGCCAACGGGGACCTCGAGGGGGTCCTTCGCTGGTGGGCCGACGACGGGATCCTGGAGGACGTCACGATTGCCAAGGCGTTTGTTGGAAAGGACGCGCTGCGTAATTATTTGCGGTGGTATTTCAAGGCGCTTCCCGATGTTCGCTACAAGCCGGTGCGACTTATCATCGACGGGTACACCGCGATCGTCGAGTGGCAACAGAGTGCTCATGTCGTCGATGTGTTCGATGGCGTGGCCCCATCTGGTGTAGAGATGTACCTTCACGCGCTCGATATGTTCCACGTGCGAGACGGCCTTGTACAACATGAGGTCTCCTGGTACGGCGACGGGTGGTTCCGCCAACGCCTGGAGGGTGCGAGCGCGCCAGACGTGCCTCCCCCTCTTGCAGTGACCCCGCCACTGCGCGAGGACGGTACGCGCTTCGAGAGCTCTGCGCAATGACCAGTCGCATTGAGTGGGTCACTTCCAGCTGCCGTCTGCTGGCTGGGATCGCCAAGGAGTTCCGACAGTCCCAGCCGTTCGGGGGGATGACCATCGGCACGGGTATCCACCTGGAGCCCAAAACGGCGGTGCTCCTTCGCACCTTGCACGAGGGTGGGGCACGGGTCATTTCGACGGGCAACCTCAACAGCACGCAGTCGGGCACGGTTGACTACCTGCGCGAGCACGGCATTGAAGTGGTGGGTGCCCAGACCCGCGATGTCACTGCCCATGACAAGGACCTAGTGGCCGTCCTCGAGGCACGACCGCAGCTCATCCTTGACAACGGCGGTGACCTGTTCGTCCGCTATCTCGAAGATCCGTACGAAGGGCTGCTCGGGGGCACGGAGGAGACCACTTCGGGCCGCATCCGCCTGGAAAGGCTCCGCGACGAGGTGAAGCTCCCCATCCTCGTCATCAACGACAGCCCTATCAAGCAGTTCGCCGAGAATGAGCATGCGGTCGGCCAGAGCGTTTTCGAGTCGTTCATGCGGATCACGAACCGTTCAACGCAGGGCAAGCGGGTCGTTGTGTTCGGCTACGGTGCATGCGGTCGTGGTATCGCAGCAAACTTCCGTAACGCTGCGTCACTGGTGACTGTCCTCGAGATCAATCCTGTCACGCGGCTCAACGTGTGCCTGGACGGTTTCTATGTACAAGAGCGGGCACACGCTCTAAGGGAGGCCGATGTGGTGATCACCGCTACCGGGGCGGACCGTGTCGTCGTCGGCGAAGACCTCGCGCAGTTCAAGGACGACGTCATCTTGGCTAACGCCGGGCATTTCCCGTCCGAGATTGACGTACACGAGATGCTCAACGACCCCTCGATAGTATCGGTGATGCCATCAACTCCCGGGCTGCAGACGTTGCTGACCCGTGATGGGCGACGAATCCACGTGCTAGGGGAGGGCCACATGGTCAACCTGGCCGGCCCTAACCCGCTCGGCAATTCCATTGAGTCGATGGACCTCGGATTCGCTTTGCAGGCCCGGTGCCTTGAAGCCATAGCCACTGGCAACGTAGATCCGCTCGCGATAGTTGTACCGGTCCCTGGTCACATTGACGAGGTCGTAGCTCAGGCGTACCTCGATCTGGTGGGTGGAGCGATCTTGCCTGATAGCTCATCTCCAACAAGCAGATATTGACACCCGTGCAGGGTTCGAAGCCGGCACGCCATGTTGTCATTGCGCGCAAACTGGGCTATGACAGGATAGAGGTATGAACGTCCCCGTGCGCGGGGGACGTCGCGCGACTGCTCGCGACGTCGCCAGGGTCGCCAATCTTTCGGTAGCCACGGTGTCTTTGATCGTCAATGGGAAGTCGACCGGAAGGGTAAGCCCGAAGACCGAGGAGCGCGTTTGGGAAGTCGTGCGCCAGCTCGATTACCGGGTGAACAGTACCGCCAGCGCACTGGCGCGCGGGATTCCCCAATACGGTTGCCATGGTTTGCCCCGATCCCACCAACCCGTTCTTCGCGCTCGTCCTTGATGGCGTGATGTCTGGGTTGGGAGAGGATCTCATGCTCAACCTCGCAACACCGAATGGCGGCGAGGACTACAGCCCTCTAACGGTCGAGCGGGTGATGGCGAGCGATATTGCCGGGCTCATTCTCGCGAGCCCTGGGAGGATGCTGTTGGGCGAGCTCGTGCCGACATGTCCAATTATCGTCCTCGACGCGGAGGGCCAATACAGCGATTTCGTCACCATCGACCTGGATATTGTGTCCGCTGCCCGCGACCTCGCCGCGCACTTGGTCACCCTAGGCCACCGCAGGGTTGCTTACTTCGGACTGGAGCGAGACAAGGAGACGTTGCTTCATCGTCGAGACGAGCTCCGCAGCGAGCTGCTAATACGAGGCGCCGACCTTGTCGTACCTGACATCACGGTGAAACGACTGTCTGTCGAGGTCGCCCACGACGAGGTCACGACAAGATGGGACCTATTGGCTGCCAAGGATGTCACTGCGGTCGTCTGCGGCGATGACCTTCTAGCCTATGGTTTCATGGCAGCCGCCAACGAGAGGAATATTTCAATGCCGGGGGATATGTCGATCGCCAGTTTCAACAATCTTACGTACTCGGCGATAATGTCACCCAGCCTTACCTCGGTTGATTTGTCTGCCCGCGAATTAGGTGCTCGCGCGATATCTGCACTGCGTTGCCTACTGGAAAATCGGGAAGTGCCAGCCTCGACAATGGTCCCGTCACGGCTCGTCGTCCGTGAGTCAACCGGAGCGGCGCGAAGCCATTCTCTGGGGCTGAAGGCCTGAGCCAATCATCGGCTCGTCCAGTGGTCGCCGGTCGAGGAGCGTCCGGGTCGAACTTGAAGCCATCGACGGCGCGACAGCCTGAAAGAGCAAATGGCTAAGTAAGCCGAGGGCCTCAGACCTCAGGCGAGTACGGCTCCTGGCCCTGCCGACGGGGCTTGGTGCCGACGACCATCACTCCCGGCCGTCCCATCGCCTGACCGCCGATCTGGACGTTGTCCGGGTGCCGGTACCCCATCCGCACGAGGCGCCGCGGCCTTGAGGTGGTGTTGAGGTACGAACCGTGGATGGTGTTGATGTTGAAGCAGACGACGTCCCCGCGTCGTGCCGGCACTGGCGTCGTGTCGGCGAGCTGGTACTGGTCAGTAGGCAGATGGGGGTGGCACAGCGTGCCGTCGGCAACCGTCACGTGTTGCAGCGGGCCACCGAGGTGGGAGCCCGGGAGGAAGCGGATCTCCCCGTTCTCGTGAGATGTGTCGTCGAGGTGCAGCAGCACGTCGACGTACCGGTCGTCGGCATGCGGGTAGAACGGCCAGTCCTGATGGAGCGGGAAGGGCTGGCCGCGCTCGGGAGGTTTGACGTGCAGGGTCGTGTGGTGAAGCTCGACGGCGGGCCCGAGCAGGCAACGAAGTACGTCCGCCATCTTGGTGTTGCTCGTTGCCCGCGCCCAGGCGGCCGAATAATACCGCAGGTCGTGCAAGCCGCGCAGCTCTATCTTCGCGGCCATCTCGGGGTCGAGCAATGCTTCGCGCCAGGGGCCGGTCCAGGGTTTGTTGGCTGCCCAGCGATCGATCAGCAGATCAAGGTCGTCGGCCAGCTCGTCGACCTCGTCGGGGGCGTAGACGTCTGGCACGCGCAGATAGCCCTGCGTCCAGAAATGGTCGACGTCAGCCTTGCTGAGGATGTCCGTCTGAGATACAAGCTCGGTCACGTGTCTCCTGTCGTTGTTAACAATCATAGGCGTCTGGCAACCTCGCTCCTCGCAGCGCGTGAAGGCGTGCCGACCGAGACCGTGCCGAAGCAGAAGCCCGCCGCGCCGGCAGATGATGGCGCGAATACGGCGAGCTCCAGGTGTCGCACGAGGCCACTCGGCTGGCCGTTCCTTTGGCCCGGACCGCTTAGCCGGCGGCCCCCGGAGACCGTGGCCAGGTCGCGCAGCGAATAGTCGCACTTGTTACAATTCGGCGATGATTGCAGCTGACATCTTTGTGCCTGGGCAGTGGACTGATTTTTTTGTCCTGGTCGGGACAGGCGCAGCCACCCTTACTGGCTTGGTTTTTGTGGCGATGTCGCTCAACATCAAAATAATCGCGGTCGACGCCACCCACCGCTATCGAGCCATAAACACACTGACGGGTCTGGCGCTCGTCTTCATGCGCTGTGCACTTGTACTCATGGGAGCCCAAAACCATCAGTCGATTGGCGCAGAACTGTTTGTGGTCTCCAGCATATCAGCAGCCCTATTTGTGAGGGGATATGCTCAAGCTATTAGGATGAGCAGCGGCTTACGCGTCTCTCGTATTATTGGCGGGAGCCTCATACATTTGGCTGAGATGACCGGTGCGGCACTTTTTCTTCTTGGGTACTTGCCTGGTCTTTACATTGCCGCGATAGGTATCGTCTCCAACACCTGTTATATGATCACTGCAGCTTGGCTACTAGTCATCGGTGTGTACAAGGAAGAGGCCTGACCGTAGGTCAGGGCGCGTCGCTTGACGGTGCACTAGCCGAGCTGGTCGCGGCGGCGCGCCAGGGAGGCCGTTTCGGCAGCATTGCCTGCCAAAGCGATGGCTTTTCCATACGCTGCGCGCGACCTCTGCGTGAAGCCCAGTCGGCGCAGCATGTCGGCGCGGGTCGCGTGGTAGGCGTGGTAGCCGGCCAGCTTGCTGTCGAGGCTCTCGATGGCTGCCAGCGCCGCCTCCGGTCCGTCGAGCTCGGCAACGGCGATGGCCCGGTTCAGGGCGATGATCGGCGAGGGGTCTAGGCGGACGAGCTGGTCGTAGAGGGCGACGATCTGTGACCAGTCGGTGTCACGGATGTCAAGGGCGGAGGTGTGCACCGCGTTGATCGCGGCGAGGATTTGGTAGCGACCTGGAGCGGCTCCGGCCGCTAAGCGCTCGCGCACCAGGCGATGACCCTCAGCGACCAACGCCGCATCCCAGGCGCCACGGTCCTGTTCGCCGAGGGTGACGAGGAAACCGTCCGGCGAGACCCGAGCGGTGCGGCGAGATTCGATGAGCAGCATCAGAGCCAGCAGCCCGGCCACCTCGCCGTCATCCGGCATGAGCGCGCGGATCAGGCGAGCTAGCCGGATCGCTTCGGCGGTCAGGTTGTAACGTACGGGATCGGTCCCGGGCCCGTCGCCAGGTAGCCCTCGTTGAAGACAAGGAAGAGGACGGCTAATACGCCGGAGACCCGTGCCGGAAGGTCCTGCGCGGACGGCACCCGGTATGGGATGCGCGCCATGCGAATTTTGGCCTTCGCCCGGGTGATCCGCTGACCGACTGTAGTCTCTTGGACCAGGAAGGCACTGGCGATCTCGGGCACCGTTAGTCCGCCAACCATGCGGAGGGTCAACGCCAACCGGGTCTCCATCGCGAGCGACGGGTGACAGCAGGTGAAGATAAGCCGGAGCCGCTCATCATCGATCCCGTCGTGAGGCTCCGGTGGGTTGTCGTCGTACACCATCTGCGCCTCCTTCTGTTTGTCGTTGCGCTTGGCCTCGCGCCGCATCCGGTCTATTGCCTTGTGGTTGGCGGCGGTGGTTAGCCAGGCCCCGGGGTTGGGTGGTATGCCATCCGCCGGCCACCGCTCGGTTGCTGTCGCGAACGCCTCAGCCGTTGCCTCCTCGGCGATGTCTAGGTCCCCGAAGCGCTTGGCCAGAGAGGCCACCACTCGTGCCCAATCCTCGCGGTGTGCCCGTGTGATCGCCTTCATGGCGTCGGTAGGCCTCACAGTAGCGGCCGTACCTCGACCTTCCGGTTACAGTGCTTCGAACCCTCCGTGGCGAGCTTGAGCGCCACGTCGAGGTCGGCGGCCTCGATGACCCAGAAACCGACGAGGTATTCCTTCGACTCAACGAAAGGACCGTCGGTGAAAATCGGCTCCTCGCCCCGATTGTCGATGACTGTGGCCGAGTTGGGCGTAGCGAGGCCACCGGCGAATACCCAGTGACCATCCGCAATGAGCCGGTCGTTGAACGCGTCGATGGCCGCCATCTCGTCTGGGGTGGCTAAACCGGATGTCTCGTCGATCACGGAAACTAGGTATTGCATGTCGGATCATCTCCTGTGGTTCGGACCGGCCCTCGTCGGTGCCCGCTCACCTGTACTACGAACGCCTCTGCCCGGATCCGACAGGGCCTCATGAATTTCTTCATTCGCGCCGCATCGTCGTTGCCGGGGCCACCCGAGCGGCTACCCAGCCGGGGACTGCCGCCATGATGTTGCAGACAGCCACGGCGGCCGGGACAACCAGGATGATCGCTGGCACTGGGACGAACGGAGGCGTGGCCGAGCCGATATTCGAGGCGACAAGGTCCCAGGCCCATCGTCCGGCGACTATCCCGAGCGGGGCCCCGACGATCAACGCCACGAACGAGAACGTTGTCGCTTGCCATGCGATGACCCTTGCGACTTGGCGCGGGGTAAGCCCAATCGTCTTCAGCACCGCCAAGTCCTTACGGCGACGACGGACCGAGGCGATGAGCGTGTTGCCCACTATCGCCGCGCCTAAGAGCCCGACCAGCCCTGCAAGGATGAACGGTAGCCGGTCGACGCTCTCGAGGTTCAGCACGTCTTCGGATGGCAGCCAACGCATGACGATCGGGCCGAACTGATCGCGCAAACTGCCGTAGGCCGCGTCCGGTGCCACTCCTTTGGCATACCGGACCGCGAACAGGTTGAACACGGTAGGAGGTGTGGCGTTTGCGCCACGTGAAGATCCGGACTGTTGTTGCGCCTGTTGTTTTCGTACAGCCGGACCGTACACCCATCCACCGTCCCCGATCTCGTTCGAGAACAAATCGCCCACCGACGGCACGATCATCCGACCGACGATCTTGAGTGTCCTCACGCCTTGTGGAGTGGGGATGCTCACTGATTGCCCGACTCGTCGGTGCAACTTCGTCAGTGTCTGAGGCCCAAAAACGACCTCGTTGCCGGCCCGTGGCGGGTGGCCGTCCAGGAGTGACGGATAGACCTCTCCCTTTAAGGGGTCAATCGCCAGCACCGTCGGGACCGGCACCCCATCGACGTTTGCAACACCCTGCTCCTGACTGGCGATGATCGCGATCGCAGAATAGGCGCGAACAAAGCGGTCGTCGGCGAGGAGCTTCCCATCCTGTGCTATCCGATTGTTCAGGTCGTTCGGGTTGCCAACCAGGACATCCCAGTTCCAACCCTGTTGTCGTGGACTGCTGACGAGATGGTTGAGACTTGTCCCGAACGTGAGGGCCGCCGAGAGCACGCCCACCGCCAGCACCCCTGTAAGCATGGCGCTCACTACAGGTACAGCCGCTCGCCCTGTGCCCGATTCGAGCGCCAGCCGCGTCCCGAGGACCGCCTCCGGCGGGAGCGGCGACCTGGAAAGCTGGGCCACGCGACTCGGCGATAATAGGACCGCCGGCCTTCGGCGGCATTCCCCGAACGTTTGTTGAAGAGCAAGAACGCCACAAACGCCCAGCTTGCGATCACAACACCGATGGCCAGCGCGCCGGGCACAAGGACCGCCAGGTCGACCGCAAGGCCGGGGTGGACGTCTGCTTGTCGAGCGAGCCCTACAGGCATGAGCGGCGACGCCGCCACGGCGACAACGAAGCCCAACACCGCACCGGCCGCCCCTATGAGACCAGACCGCAGAAGGACAATGTGCGATATTTCAGTTCTCGTGGCCCCCAGGGAACGGAGCGTCGCGTAGTCATCGGACTCCAACAGTGACTGACGAGCAACCCCTTGACCGACGAGCGCGAAGGTCACCAGCGCCGCGAGCCCACCGAAAAGCAAAAGTGCGACCACATCAAGATGAATGCCTTGTTCTGCACTCGCGGCGGACTGCTGAAAACCGTAGACATTTCCCGGGCTAGTGAAGATCTTGTCCCCCCCGATCGCTGCCGCCGCCGCCGCAAACTTCGCAAAGTCTCCCATGCCATGGCGCAGGCGGACCCCTACGAGGTTGATGCCGGAGAACCGTTGAACAGGCAGGCCGATCCCCGCCGCTAACCGCGGAAGGAAAGCCGATGTCGTATACATGTCTCGGTCGCCCTCATAAATGACGCGGGCACGAGCCTCCAGCGGTGCCACGGCGCTCACGTCTTGAGGGGACCGGACGATGGCCGCCACCCTCATCGTGAACGAAGGGCCCTTCGGGACAGGGATATGTTCAACGGCGCCGGTCAGATCGCCGCTTTCTATCTGGGCGAGCGAGTACGCGTAAAGACGGACGGCACTTCCAACATGGAGATGGTCTGCTTCGGCGGCCAGTTCGTTCACCGTTACAGCAAAAGGGTTCTTCGGGCTCGGAAGGCGACCGGCCAGGAGGAGAGGTCGGTCCACATCCCGCAGCAGGTCAGGGTCGGCTGCCCCTATGACGGCGACGTCAGTGGGGTTGCGCCCTGTACGATCGCTCGTCATATACAGGTGAGGCGCGCGGAAATAGGCGGCGACTTGTGGAAGGTCGACGATGCGCTGCTCGATCGGGCTGAGAGCAAGCGAGCCTGCTCTGGCTCCGGGGGTCGCGGGAGGAGCCGAGAGGCTGCCTACGAGGAAACCGCCATCGTCGGGAAGGCTGTATTTGAGAAACTGGGGCATGGCCTGATTGGTGCGCGAAGCTCCGGCAAAGGCCGTCAAAGCGACGCCGCCTCCGAGGCCGAGAAGGACCGCGAGCATCGCTGCCGTACGCCATTTTGTCCGGAACTCGGCGCGAATCGCAGCCAAACCAGTCCCACCTTCGGCTACCTTTCCACCACCTTGGGCTCTTGACACCATTGACGCGCCGCCGCCCGACTGAGCCCAATCGTGGCACCTGGTGTCCAGGGGTGGTGCAGGCCCACCCCACCTGAAGGTCGATAGTCAAGGGGCAGGTCGACCTGGGTACACTCCTGTAATGGCATCCACCCTTGAGGGAACAGTCGCACTTGTGACGGGAGCATCGAGCGGTATAGGAGCGGCAACCGCCCGCCAGCTCTCGGCAACTGGAGCAGCAGTAGCGATAGCGGCCCGGCGCAAGGACAGGCTCGAGACGCTCGCCAAGGAGATCAGGGAGGGGGGTGGGACGGCGCTGGTTATCGAGTGCGATGTCACCAAGGAGGACGAGGCGACCGAGGCCGTCGAGCAGACGGTCACCGAGCTCGGCCGTCTCGACACACTCGTCAATAATGCCGGCGTGATGCTCCTGGGCCCAGCTGCCGAGGCTCCCCTTTCGGAGTGGCAGAGAATGGTGGAGCTCAACGTCCTAGGCGTTCTCTATTGCGCGCACGCAGCAACTCCCCATCTGCTCCGCGCCGCCGCCGACGGTCCTCGCCACGTGGCAGACATGGTCAATATCAGCTCGGTCGCGGGCCGTGTCGCACGCAATGGCAACGGCGTCTACAGCCTGACCAAGCACGGTATCGGCGCCTTCAGCGAATCGCTCCGACAGGAGCTAGCAAAGCGTTATGTTCGCGTCTCGTTGGTCGAGCCAGGTGCCACCGCCACCGAGCTCGCGTCTCATAACCGAGCCGAGGTGCTCGAGAGCCTCAGGAGCCAGATCGGCCAGACCATGGCAGCAGAGGACATCGCCGACGCGATCACCTATATCGTCACCCGGCCACGCACCGTCGCCATAAACGAGCTCCTCGTTCGACCCACCGAGCAGGAGCGTTAGCCACAACCGCGTGATCCTTGGCGACACCTGCTCGCCCGCCGCCGAGGGTGTGCGCATCGTGGGTTTTGCCCCCCGGGTTACCGGTTTGGGATGGCTCCGGCGCTTGGCCGCGCCACGAGTTCCGGTAGGATCGGCCAGTGGCGGACCTGCCTCGCGTTACCACCCGACGTGGCCAACAGGTGGACGATTACCATGGCGAACGCGTTCCCGACCCGTACCGTTGGCTGGAGGACACCAACGACCCTGAGACGCTGAACTGGGTCAAGCACCAGAACGAGCGGACTGAGGAGTTCCTGTCCCGTGTCCCCACCCGCGAGGCCCTCCGGGCGCGGCTGACCCAGATTTGGGACTACCCCAAGGCCGGCGCTCCCTTCGAACGCGGGGGCCTCTGGTTCCAGGCCCGTAACTCCGGGCTCCAGGACCAATCGGTCCTCTATGTAATGGCCGCACCAGACGACGAGGCTGGTGAGGTCCTGCTCGACCCAAACCTGTTGTCGAACGACGGCACGGTCGCAGTGCCCAGCGTGTCGGTGAGCGAGGATGGTTCGCTGCTCGCTTATGCGACGAGCGCGGAGGGGTCGGACTGGACGACCTGGCACGTGCGCGACGTCGTTACCAAGCTAGACCGGGCCGACACAGTGGAGTGGAGCAAGTTCAGTACAGCCTCGTGGCGCCGCGACTGCTCGGGGTTTTATTACACCGCTGTCGAGAGGCCCGACCTGGGGGAGGAGTACACCGGCAAGGTTGGAGAACTTCGAATTTTCTTTCATACCCTGGGGACTGCTCAGTCCGATGACGACCTTGTTTTCGAGGCCCCGCCGGACCGGGAATGGGTGCCGCACGCGTCAGTCAGCGAAGATGGCAACTTCCTGGTCATCTCCATTTCGATAGGTACCGCTCCCCAGAACCGCATCGAGGTGATGGACTTGTCGAGGCCGGCCCTCGAGTTCGTGCCACTGGTAGAAGACTTCACCTCGACCGCGGATTTCGTGACCAATGTGGGTACGACGTTTTTCCTTGTCACTGATGACAATGCTCCCCGGCAGCGCCTCGTCACCGTCGACCTAGAGAGCCCAGGGCGGCAAAATTGGCGTGAAGTGGTGGGCGAACGTGAAGCTGTCCTCCTGGGGGCACGGAATTGCGGCGGCCGCCTTATCTGCCATTATCTCCAGGACGCCTGTTCGCGCTTGTCCGTGTTCGATCTCGACGGCAGCCCCCTCGCCGACTTAGAACTGCCGGAGGTGGCATCAGTAGGCCAAGACAGCGACGGTGGCCCAGGCATCGAAGGCCGGTCTCAAAGCGACCTTGTCCACTTCGAGCTGTCCTCGTTCACCGATCCCGGGACGCTGTGGTCACATGACCTGGGCACGGGGCGAACGCGCTGTCCTGCGCGCCGCCGCCGGCCCTATCACCCCCGACGATTATGTGAGCGAGCAAATAATGGTGACCGCGAGCGATGGGGCGCACGTGCCGTTGTTCGTCACCCGGCGTCGTGACATCAACCCGACTGGGGACGTACCTGTTCTTCTTTACGGGTATGGGGGGTTCAACATCGCCATCACACCCAGGTTCGACAAGGCCAGCACACTGTTCGTCGAACGCGGGGGGTTGTTGGCTGTAGCTGTTCTCAGGGGTGGAGGGGAATACGGGCGCGCTTGGCACGACTCTGGCCGTCTTGCCCATAAGCAAAGGGTTTTCGACGATTTTTGTGACTGTGCCCGCTGGCTCGTCTCATCGGGATGGTCCCGACCGGACAAAATAGCCATAAACGGCGCTTCCAATGGCGGGCTCCTCGTTGGGGCGTGCCTTACTCAGCACCCGGAGCTCTTCGGCGCCGCAGTTCCCGAAGTGGGTGTTATGGATATGCTGCGGTTCCATAAGTTCACTATCGGGTGGGCGTGGAAAAGTGATTTCGGGGATCCCGACGACCCCGAACAGTACCGTTGGTTGCGCGCCTACTCGCCGTTGCACAACATCGAGCCGGGTGCCAATTACCCGCCAACCCTGGTAATGACCGGTGACCACGACGACCGTGTGGTCCCCGGTCATTCGTTCAAATTTGCCGCCGCTCTCCAGGTCGCGCAGCGCCCTGACGACACGACCCCAATTCTGATCCGGGTGGAGACTTCAGCGGGCCATGGACTGGGGAAGCCGACGTCCAAGTCCATTGCCGAGCGCGCCGACTTCTTGGCTTTTCTCGACGCCGCCCTGAGAGGTGTCACATGACGACCGCGCTGCGCAGGAGCTCCCCGCGGGCCATTCGGCCGAAAGCCGCCTCGACCTCGTCGATATTCGATGGTCTCGCTGACAAACCTGTCCAGGTCCAACGTGCCCTGGCGGTAAAGCTCGATCAGCTTGGGGGAGTCGCGGCTGGGCAGGCAGTCCACGTGAACGGCTCAGTGGGTTGTTGCGCTTTGTCCGTCTAGTGTTCCGGCAGCCGGCTGGCCGTTACCTGCCGCATGAGCGCTTTGAGGGCGGCATTGTAGATCCCAGAAAACGTTGGGAACGGCTGGATCGTGTCGCGCAGCACGTCGAGCGGGATGCGCGCCCGGACCGCAAGGGTCGCTTGCTGGAGCCATTCGCCGGCCTCGGGGCCGAGGGCGTAGGCGCCGGTCAGCCTCTTACCGTCGCTTAGGAGGGTCAAAAAGCCGTTGGAACTTGCATATGCGCGTGTGTACGTCTCGGTTTTCGGTTCCTCTGACAAAGGAGCGGTACCGCTGAAGCTGGCCTCAGTGGCGCCCACCGCAGCAGCCTGAGGGTCGGTGTAAACAACGCGCGGCACGGCTTCGTAGTTGGCCGCTCGGTCCTCGCCCAAGATGTTGGCTGCCACGATGTCTGCCTGGTACTCGCCAACATGGGTAAGGGGCCAAAGCCCGTTCACGTCCCCGATCGCCCATAGCCTTTCACCGGCGCGCAGGTGCGCATCGACCGGGATGCCGTGACCGTCGGCCTTGATGCCCACGGTCTCTAGACCGATCCCCTCGACACGCGGCCGTCGGCCCGTAGCGACGAGCAGGCGGTCGCCGCGAAGCTCTCTGCCGTCCGCCAGTCCCACGATGTACTCCTCGCCCTCGCTGCTCGCGCTGGCCGACGCCTGCACTCCGACCACGAGCTCGATGCCGTCATGCACAAGGACCTCACCGAGCGCCTCACCGAGAGCGGCTGGCTCGCGGGAGAGGAGGTGCGCGGCGGCCTCGACGAGGACCACCTCGCCACCCAGGCGGCGTACGGCCTGGGCCAGCTCCACTCCGACGGGCCCACCACCGAGCACGAGGAGGCGCCTCGGCACTGTCGCCATGGCCGTCGCTTCGCGGTTGGTCCAGATGCCCTCCAGTTCGCGCAGGCCGGGCACGGGCGGGACGACAGAGTCTGACCCAGTCGCAACGACTACGTGCGTGGCCGTGTGGGCTACGCCGTCCACCTCGACCACTCCAGCTCCGGCTAAGCGGCCGTTGCCCCTAATGAGCTCGATGCCGGCCTCCGTCAGCCATCGGACCTGCCCTGCGTCCGAGTAGCCCGCGACCATGAAGTCACGCCAAGCGAGGACCTCTTTGACGTCGACCGCCGCGTCCCCGGCCGCGTTGCGTGCGCCCTCGGCCGCTTCGCCCGGGCGGAGCAAGGTTTTGGAGGGTATGCAGCCCCAATATGAGCACAAGCCACCGACAAGCTCGCGCTCGACTATTGCCACCTTGAGGCCACCTTCGGCCAGTGCAGCCGCGCAGTGCTCGCCCGGGGCACCGGCGCCCAGCACGATGACGTCGTAGCTAGGGCTCATGCACCCTCAACCTAGCCAAAAATCCCGGCGCCCAAAGCAGGACGAGCCGATCGACGTCAACGTCGCGGCATGGGCAGTACCGCGCAGGGATGCCACCTCGGCGCTTCCCGGGTCATTGACTCAGTGGTCCTCAGCCGATATTGTCACGTCCGCCGGGGGTTTCTCACCCGTGCTCCGGGCCTGAGCCGCCCATTATCTGTTCGTGACCCGCACCGGGTTTTTGGGCGGGCAGCTGTTCAAATTTGTTTTGCTCGTCGTTCACCAGATCGCAATTTTGTGCTTTTGGATATTGCTCGTGCATAGCTTCCTTTTTTGACTTTGTGATAGAGCTGAACGCGAATGAGCCGTCATGGCTACCACTTCGTTCGTCAACAGCGCCGCTTCCCGTGGGGGTTCCGCTCTTTAGCGGTCGTTGTAAGCGCGACAACCGTCTCGCTCGGCATGGCAATTTGCGCGTCGGCGCCGGCTAGTGCCGACACCCGGAGCAGGCGGTTGTCCTGACCACCGATCGGACCTTGGCGGCGGCGCTGCTGGCCCGCTGAGCGCTCGCCTCGCTGAATTTGGCCCAGGCGTCATCGGGGAGGCGCAACGGACGGCGCGGCGCCTCCCCAAGCGCTGGGTCTGCTAAGCGAGGTCGAAGCGGTCGTTGCTCATGACCTTGTCCCACGCCGCCACGAAGTCACTGACGAATGCTTCCTCGGCGTCGTCGGCAGCGTAGAACTCAGCGATCGCGCGCAGCTCGGAATTGGAGCCGAACACGAGGTCGACCGACGTCGCCGTCCACTTCAGGTTGCCGGAGCTGCGATCGTGCCCTTCGTACACGTTCTCGGCCTCTGAGGATGCCGACCACTCCGTGCCCATGTCGAGCAGGTTCACGAAGAAATCGTTCGTAAGTGCTCCCGGCCGGCTCGTAAAGACACCGTGGGCCGCACCGCTGTGGTTCGCGTTGAGGGCCCGTAGGCCAGCAACGAGGACAGCCATCTCGGAAGCGGTCAGGTTCAACATGAACGCCCTGTCCACCAACAACACTTCAGCGGGCAGCTTCTCACCCGCACGCAGGTAGTTGCGGAACCCATCTGCCTTGGGCTCGAGGTAGCCGAAGGACTCGATGTCGGTCTCTTCTTGTGAGGCATCGGTCCGGCCCGGGACAAATGGCACGGTGATGTCGTGCCCGGCGGCATGCGCCGCTTGCTCCACCGCTGCCGAGCCGCCCAGCACGATCAGGTCGGCGAGCGAGACCTTCTTGCCGCCGTCCTGGGATGCGTTGAACTCTTGTCGGATCCCTTCAAGGGCACCCAGAACCTTGGCAATCTCGGCCGGGCTGTTGACTTCCCAGTCCTTTTGGGGCGCCAGGCGGAGCCGGCCCCCGTTGGCCCCGCCACGCTTGTCAGTGCCACGGAAGCTCCCCGCGGCCGCCCACGCAGTCGACACCAGTTCGGGGACTGACAGGCCTGAGCCGAGGAGCTTGACTTTAAGGGCGGCGATGTCCGCCTCTCCAATGAGCTCATGGTCGACAGCGGGAACGGGGTCCTGCCAAAGCTGCGGCACCGCTACCCACGGGCCCAGGTAACGGCTGACAGGGCCCATGTCGCGGTGCAGCAGTTTGTACCAGGCCTTGGCAAAGGCCAATGCCAGCTCCTCGGGGTGCTGGCGAAAGCGCCGGGAAATGCGCTCGTAGACCGGGTCGGACATCACGGCGAGATCGCTGGTCAGCATGACCGGTGCGTGCCGCTTCGAGGGGTCGTGCGCGTCGGGCACGGTGCCCTGGGCTTCGGGGTTGGTCGCGACCCACTGCTTGGCGCCCGCGGGGCTCTCAGACAACTCCCATTTGTTCTCGTACAGCCCCTCGAGAAAGCCGTTGTCCCATTTGGTGGGATCGGATGTCCAAGCCCCTTCCAACCCGCTCGTTACGGTGTCGGCACCCTTGCCCGTACCGTAGGCGTTCTTCCATCCAAGGCCCTGCGCCTCGAGCGGGGCCCCCTCGGGCTCTGGGCCTACGTACTCGGCGCTGTGGGCGCCATGGGTCTTGCCGAAGGTGTGGCCGCCGACAATCAGGGCCACCGTCTCCTCGTCGTTCATTGCCATTCGGCCAAAGGTCTCCCGGATGTCCCGAGCGGAGGCGAGCGGGTCTGGGTTGCCATTGGGCCCTTCGGGGTTGACGTAGATGAGCCCCATCTGGACTGCGCCGAGGGGATGGGAGAGATCCCTGTCACCGGAATAGCGCTCGTCGCCGAGCCAGGTGTCCTCAGAACCCCAGAAGATCTCGTCCGGGGTGTAGACGTCCTCACGTCCAAATCCGAACCCGAAGGTCCTAAAACCCATTGACTCCAAGGCGCAGTTCCCGGCGAACACGATCAGGTCGGCCCACGAGACCTTGCGCCCGTATTTTTGCTTGACGGGCCAGAGCAGTCGACGAGCCTTGTCGAGGCTGGCGTTGTCGGGCCAACTGTTGAGCGGGGCGAAGCGCTGCGCGCCGCTCCCGCCGCCACCGCGACCGTCGAGGGTGCGGTAGGTGCCTGCACTGTGCCATGCCATCCGGATGAAAAGCGGCCCGTAGTGGCCATAATCGGCGGGCCACCAGTCCTGCGATGTCGTCATCACCTCGAAGATGTCCCGCTTGAGGCCTTCGACGTCGAGGGCTTTGAACTCTTCGGAGTACTTATATTCCGCGCCCCTCGGCCCTACTTTGCGCGTCTTTTGGTGCAGTGGCTGCAGGTTGAGCTGGTTGGGCCACCAATCCTGGTTGGACCGGGGCCGTCCGATGTGCGGGGTCGGCGCTGCAATAACTGGGTTTTCGCTCTCACTACCGGTCTCAGACATGTTGGTCCCTCCTGATATGTGGTTGATCTGCATTGATCGTTGTTGCTCTAACTGCCGCGACGGCACAGTCGGGGCATCGGCCCCAATAAATCACCTCGGCCTCGTCGATCTCGAACCCGGCGTCGTCGTCCGGGGTAAGGCAAGGGACCTCGCCGACGGCGCAATCGACATCGACCGTACGCCCGCACGTACGGCAGATGAGGTGATGGTGGTTGTCCCCGACCCGGATCTCGTAGCGAGCGGGTGAACCGGCAGGTTGGATCCTGCGCAGGAGCCCCCTGCCGGCCAACGCCCCGAGGTTGTCGTACACCGATTGCCTCGAGATGGCACCGAGCTCAACCCGCACGATCTGGTCGATGTCGTCGGCTGTTTGGTGCGAAACGCGCGCCACCGCGCGCAACACAGCCAGGCGTTGAGCCGTGACGTGCAGGCCGTGGTGACGGAGAAGTGCGGTCCCATCGGGTTCCCTCGGCACGACGTGACCCTAGCCCGAGTTCTGGACTAAATCCAGACTTTGCCCGAGAAATTTACGGTCCGCCCGGCCGGCTTTAGTAACCGGCGAGGAGTGCCTGGGCCCGGTAGGCAGCGCTGCGGTCGTCGCCCGCACGGAGGCGGTAGAAGGGTGCCGGCTTGCGTCCCCAGAGGAGCAGGAGCCGGGCGGCCGGATCGCCATAGATCGTGGGCGGTCCCTGCGCTGCGGCGACGTTGAGGTGTGCCTCACCCATGGTGGCTCGTACAACGAGGTCGTCCCGTCCCTCGCAGCGCACGCGGGCGAGGAATGGCTCGCCCTGCGCGCCGGAGGCGAGGCCTCGGCGCAGCAACGGTAAACCGATGAAGGTCACGGCGTGGACCAGCAGGTCCTGTTGACCAAGCAGTTCGAGGCTCGTCTCGTCGTCGCCGACGAGGTCCCAACGGTGCAGAGCGTCTTCGCTGCGAAGGTGCGTGGGGAACCCCGCCACGCGCACTGTTCGGCCAGTCCAGGTCAGCTCGGCCTCAGGTTGGCCCGCGAGCACGCGGCCGATCACCTCAGCCGCCGACGCCGCTCGTTCCTCAATCCGCGCAAGCAGCGGTGCATGGCCGAGCTCACGTAGCGGTCGTTCGCGCTCCTCCCAGGTCCGGGTCCGCTCGAGCGGGCGGCCGTCCTCGAACGCGTCCACGTGCTGTTCGATCTCTTCGTAGTTGCCGCAGATGTGCGCGGCCAGGTGATGGGCGGTCCACCCGGGGCACGAGGTGAGAGCCTCCGGCTCGACTTTGTCTAGGGCGGTCAGCAGGGCCGTAAGTTCAATACGAGGTGACGCCTTAGTAGTCATACGGAGCGCTTATACCCGCTCGGGAGCTACCCTCTCCGACGTTGCGCCGCGAATTCCCAGGTAGTAGGGCTTGAGGCGCAAAACGAGAAGGGGCGAAATGACCGAATTGCGCCGTTTGGGCGCATAATCCTCCACCCGTAGGTCAGTTGCGCCGAACTAACTCCTGAGGGACCTAGTGCCAGCATTCAGCCGATAGCTGCGCCCATCTCCTGGGAGGCTGTATGTCCGGCGCGACGGTGGACTTGGCTGACGCGATCGACGTCGGGGTCCTTCTGGGCGTCCTGGCCCAGGTCAAAGGCGGCGACTTCACGGCCCGTATGCCGCTCGAATGGACCGGTGTAGCGGGCAAAGCGGCCGACGGTCTCAACGACGTGATCATCGCCAACCAGGCGCTCGCCGCCGAACTGGCCCGTGTAAGCCGGGTCGTCGGCAAGCAGGGCGAGCTGTCCCAACGCGTGGTGCCGGGTGCTTGGTCGCAGTGCTGGTCGGGAAGCGTTGAATCTGTCAACAGCCTGATCGACTCGCTGGTCCGCCCGACAAGTGAGATGCAACGAGTCATTGGCGCAGTCGCGGACGGAGACCTCAGCAAGAAGGTCTCTGCGGACGTGCGCGGAGAGATGTTGGACCTGAAGAACACAATCAACGCGATGGTCGACCAGCTCAACGGCTTTGTCTCCGAGCTGACTCGCGTTACCCGGGAGGTCGGGACCGAGGGCAAGCTCGGTCAGGCAGCCGCGGTGACCATCGAAGTAGGCGGCGTCTGGAAGGACCTGACCGACAACGTCAACCTAATGGCCGGCAACCTGACCGGACAGGTCCGCAACATCGCCGAGGTGACCACCGCGGTGGCCAATGGGGACCTCAGCAAGAAGATCTCGATCGACGTCAAGGGCGAGTTCCTCGAACTGAAGAACACAGTCAACGCGATGGTCGACCAGCTCAACGCCTTCGCCGGCGAGGTCACCAGGGTGGCGCGCGAAGTGGGCGTCGAAGGCAAGCTCGGCGGCCAGGCCCAGTCGAAGGAGGTCGGCGGCGTCTGGAAGGACCTGACCGACAACGTGAACCAGTTGGCGGCAAACCTGACCAACCAGGTGCGCGCCATCTCCGAGGTGGCTACGGCAGTGACCGAAGGCGACCTGACCAGGCAGGTCCGGGTAGAGGCCAGCGGGGAAGTGGCCGTCCTGAAGGACAAGCTCAACGAGATGATCCGCAACCTGCGTGAAACGACCAGGCAGAACATCGAGCAGGACTGGCTCAAGACCAACCGGGAACGCTTCACCCGGATGCTCCAAGGCCAGCGCGACCTAGCCGCCGTGTCGAGCATGATCCTGTCCGAGCTGGCGCCCCTCGTCTCGGCCCAACACGCAGTCTTCTACTCAATGACCAGCCAGTCAGATGGTGGCGAGGCGGTGCTGCAGTTCCAGGCCGGCTACGGCTACGAGGAGCGCCGGCACCTGTCGACGAGCTTCCGCCTTGGGGAAGGCCTGGTCGGCCAGTGCGCCAAAGAGAAGAAGAGGATCCTGCTCACCGAGGTCCCCGGGGACTACGTGAGGATCAGCTCGGGGCTCGGAGCGTCCCCCCGCTCAACATCATCGTGCTGCCCGTCCTTTTCGAGGGGTCAGTGCGCGCTGTAGTCGAGCTAGCCTCGTTCTCCCCCTTTAGCTTGGCCCACCAAGCATTCTTGGACCAGCTCCCCGAGAGCATCGGACTGGTCCTCAACACCATCGAAGCCAACACTCTGACCGAGAACCTGCTGAAGCAGTCCCAGTCGCAGGCCGAGGAACTGCGCTCCCAGCAGGAAGAGCTACGGGAGTCCAACGAGGACCTGGGCCGCCAAGCGAGGCTCCTCGCCGAACGCAACAGCGAGGCTGAGCAGAAAAACCTCGAGATCGAGGAATCCAAGCGGCTCGTGGAAGAAAAGGCCGGCCAGCTCTCGGTTTCGTCGAAGTACAAGTCAGAGTTCATCGCCAACATGTCCCACGAGCTGCGCACCCCGCTCAACAGCCTGCTGATCCTGGCCGAGACGCTGGAGGACAATGCAGAGCACACCATGACAGACGCCCAGGTCGGCTACGCGAGCGTCATCCGTGCTTCAGGCAACGACCTCTTGGACCTCCTCAACAGCATCCTGGAGCTGGCCAAGGTCGAGTCAGGCACCGTCAGCGCCGAGCTCGTCGATCTAAAAGTGGAGCACTTCCGTGCCACTCTCGTACGCGAGTTCGACCACGTGGCTCAAGGCAAAGAGATCGATTACGTGGTTGAGGTGGCGCCCGGGACGCCGGAGAGCATCGTGACCGATCCTCAACGGGTTCACCAGGTGCTGAAGAACTTGCTCGCCAATGCGTTCAAGTTCACCCACCACGGAGAGATCCGCGTCCACATCGGGTTGTCGGCCCTAGGTTGGGACCGCCGGACGAGATCACTGGTCGATGCGCCGTCGGTAATAGCCATGTCGGTCTGCGACACCGGGATCGGCGTCCCGCTAGAGGACCAGGAGCGTATTTTCGAGGCATTCGCCCAAGCTGACGGCACAACCACCCGCCAGTACGGCGGGACGGGCCTGGGCCTGTCCATCAGCCGGGAGCTGGCAACACTGATGGGCGGGGAGATCACCCTGGTCAGCACGCCTGGCACCGGGAGCACCTTCACCCTCTACTTGCCGCTCGGACGACCCGCCGCCACGGCGCCGCCCGCTAAGAAGGTAGGTGCAAGGGCTGGTCGGCAACTTGCGAGCCCACTAGCCCTACCCACGGAGCGGGAGATTGCTGCCGAGCCGGGCGTCGCTCGACGAGGCGAAGAGCCGTCGCCCCTCGAACCCAGCGCCCACGACCCCTTGGTGGGGACGAAGGTCCTCGTCGTCGACGACGACTTCCGCAACGCGTTTTCTATGACCGTACTTCTCGAGCGGGTCCACGCCCAGGTCATCATCGCGGAGAGCGGGCCCGCCGCTCTAGCCACCCTCGAGAAAGACCCGGGCATCGCGATCGTCCTGATGGACATCATGATGCCGCTCATGGACGGTTACGAGACCATCCGTGCCATCAGGGCAATAAACGCCTTCAAGGAGCTACCCGTCATCGCTGTGACCGGCAAAGTGGTACCTGGCGAACACCAGCGTTGTGTCGAAGCCGGGGCCAACGACTACATCCCTAAACCCGTCGACACCGTTGAGCTGCTGGCGGTCATGAGGCCATACCTGCCTATGCTGGCGCAGGCTCAGCAGTAGACGCGAGCCGAACAGTGACAACTTCCCTAGGTTGGGCCACGCAGCAACTGGCCGAGTTCCTGGGCGTGCTCACGGCCGCCTCGGATGACCTGTCCGCACTCGACGACGGCCTCGAATGCTTGGCTTACTCGTTCGCGCTCGACGCCTGTGCCTTCTTGCGGCAGTCTTCGGTCGACGCTTCGCGAGGCTGGACCGGACGGGCACCCTGGCGTGGAGATACTCGGGGCGGCGAGGAGCGAGGCGACCGGAGTGCTGGTCCCCGGCGCCGGCTGGTGCGAAACGGTCGCCATCGGCGTGGACAGGGAGGCCGAGACCTCGCTTCTGGTGGCACGTGCCGGCAAAGCGTTCACTGCCGAGGAGGTCGGCCTTCTTCGCGGCATGGCCCGTGTGCTCGGGCTCGCACTGCGACTGCTTGGGTCGGTCGCTGTTGAGCGAGAGCACGTCGAACAGAACCGCCGGCACCTCGACCAGAACAGGGCTCTTCTCGTAACGGTCCGCGAACGCCAAGCCCTCCTGGAACGCCTGGCCGAGGTCCAGCACAAGATCTCTTCGCGACATTCGCTCGACCAAGTGTTCGATGCCATCACGGCAGGAGCCGCCGAGCTGCTAGGCGCCGAGATGGTCGGCCTCCGGCTCATCGATGAGTCCGAACCCGGCATGATGTCGGTTGTTTCGTCGGTAGACATGGCGAGCGATCTCCTCGCCCGGTTCGCCCGTGCGCCCATCGGCACTGGGGTCGCGGGGCAGGCCATCACTGAGGACCGCCTATGCGTGGCGGAGAACTACCGGGAAGCAGACGGCGCTCTCGGGCCTTTCATCGACAGCGGCGTGCACGCCGCGATGGCCGCCCCGGTCCGTGTTGCCGGGCGGCCGGTCGGCAGTCTGGCGGTCGCTTCGCACAGCGAGGGCAGGATCTGATTCGGACGCGGAGCGCAGCATCTTGGTCGGCTTCGCGGACCATGCCGGGCTTGCCCTCAACGACTCCCGAACCGTCCAGGCCATGGACAAAGCCCTCAATGACGCGATGCACCAGGCCATGCACGACGAACTGACCGGCCTGCCCAACCGCGCTTGCTTTTTCGACCGGACCGACCAGGCCCTTCGTCAGGCCTCCCGCGACAGCTCACGCACCGCCGTGCTGCTGTTCGACCTGGACCGTTTCAAAGAGATCAACGACACCCTCGGTCACAGGTACGGAGACCGGGTCCTTTGCGAGGTCGGCCCGAGGATCCGGCCCGGCCTACGTGCCGCCGACACCCTGGCTCGCCTCGGCGGTGACGAGTTTTGCGTGCTGCTCCCCGACGTCGGGTGCCTCGCCAAAGCCGTCGAGGTGGCCGAGCGGCTCCTGGCCTTGCTCGAAGAGCCCTTCGAGATCGACGGCATGACCCTTGCCGTCGAAGCCAGTTGTGGCATCTCGATCGCACCCGACGACGGCGACACCTATGACCTCCTGCTCCAGCGGGCCGACGTAGCGATGTACTTGGCCAAGAACTCGCATGCCAGCCTCGTCGTCTACCACGACGACCTCAACTCCAACAGCCCCGCCCGGCTGTCGTTGCTGGGTGAGCTGCGCATGGCCATACCGCGGGGGCAGCTCGTCCTGTACTACCAGCCCAAGGCGGACCTCATCACCGGCCAGACGCACGGCGTCGAGGCCCTCGTCCGCTGGCAGCACCCGACCCTCGGGCTCGTCCCGCCTGACCAGTTCATCCCGATGGCGGAGCACACCGGCCTCATCAAGGCCCTGACTTCCTGGGTGCTCAACACCGCCCTGTGCCAGCTGGGCGAGTGGCGAGCCGGGACCGGCCTGCACCTGCCTCAACTCACGATCGCAGTCAACCTCTCGACGAGGAGCCTGCTCGACGACTCCTTTCCCGCCGAGGTGATTGCCGCGCTCGAGCGCTGGCAGGTCCCCGCTGAAATGCTCGAGCTGGAGATCACCGAGAGCTCGATCATGGCGGACCCCACCAAGGCGCACCGCTTGTTGAGCGAACTATCTGCCATCGGCGTCAAAGTTGCCATCGACGATTTCGGCACCGGTTACTCTTCGCTGGCCTATCTGAAGGACCTTCCGGTGGACCAGTTGAAGATCGATAAGTCCTTCGTCCTGAACATGCACCGCGACCCGAACGACGCAATAATCGTCAAGTCCGTAATCGACCTAGGCCACAACCTCGGCCTTGAAACGGTTGCCGAAGGCATCGAAGACCTCGAGACATGGCAGCAGCTGACCAATCTCGGCTGCGATAGTGCCCAGGGTTATTTCCTGGCCAAACCCCTCCCGGCGGCCGCTTTGGAAGGATGGCTCCGGGACAGGGGCACGCTGGCCCTGGAGGGGACAGGGCCCGCGAGGCCCGGCGCAGAGTGGAGAGTCGCTCTCTCCTCGGCGGAAGGAGAGCGCACCATAAATGCATTCGCTGAACCCTTGGTGCTTTGGCGGGCTGCTCTTGGCTCAGCGGGACCAGACTGCCCCGTGCCTGATCTAGCCGGATCGCTAACGGTGAGGCCTCCCCTGGTGAGCGCCGCGGTCGACATGGGGTCGTTGTCTGCCGACCTCTAGCGAGTAGGTACTAAAGGGCGCGCTGTGGCATATTATTAAGTGGAGATGGTCTCCGGTTGCTGCTAAAAAAGCCCGTTAGCGGGCCAGGGCAGTGCGACTGGGCCAGTACCGCTTAACCAGTCCGACACCACAAGGAGACCTATGCGCCAAGGCCCACTTGCCGGCAGGTACCCCGCGGTAGCAGCGATGGTCATGTTCGCCCTGATCCCTTACCTGGCCTTGTCTTCATCTCTGGGCCCGCTGACACCGATCATCGCCAAGCAGCTGCACATGAGCCTGCAGACGATGAGCCTCAGCTCTGGCCTGGGCAACGCCGCCTACGCCGTCGGCACCGTCGTGGCGGTCCAGTTCGCCCAGCACCTCCCGCAACGCCGGATGCTCGTGCTCTACGCCGCGGTGCTCGTCATCGGGTGCATCCTCACTGCATCCGCCCAGGACGCCGGCATGTACATCGTTGGCCATGTGCTCCAGGGCCTTTGCACGAGCCTGCTGCTCATCGCCGCCGTACCGCCGCTGGCGATCATGTTCCCGGTCAACAAGCTGCGCGATACGGCCGTGATCATGAACATGTGCATCTTTGGGGCGGTCGCCCTCGGGCCCTTCATTGGAGGCCTACAGGCAGAGGCGAACGCGTGGCGACCGCTGTTCTGGATCGTGGCCGCGATCGCGGCGGCGGCGCTCGTGCTCTCCGTACTGACCTTTGACGACGCTCCGGCCGCAAACCCGAGCTCGCCTAGCGGCGTACCGGTGATCGTGCTCGCAGCGATCGGCTGCGTGGCGGCCTTCTTCGGCGCATCGGAGCTGACCACGCACGGTTTCGGCAACGTCATCACGACCTTGCCGCTGCTGGGCGGCCTGGCGGCGATCATCGGCCTGGTCGTTTACCAGTACCGCTCCAAGCGGCCGTTGCTGATGGTGCGAACGATGCTGACCAGTGCGATCCCGGTAGCCGGGATCGTTGTGGCGCTGTTCGCGGCGGCTGCATCGGTATCGGCTACTGCGCTCACGGCCGGAGTCCTGGCCGCCCGGTACAGCCCGGTCCATGTCGGGCTCCTCTACCTGCCTGAAGTCGGTGGAGCGGTGGTCTCGGCGATCGCTCTCGGGTTGGTGATCCGCAAGCGCGCCATGCATTACCTGCCTCTGGTCGGCATGGCCTTGCTCGCCGCCGGTATAGCCATTTTCCGCATCGAGGTGCCCTCGAGCCAAGCCCTGACTCTGGTCGGCTCGGGCCTGACGGGCCTCGGTCTCGGGGCCACCGTCGCGCCCGCGTTGTTCGTCGCCGGTTTCTCATTGCCAGCCTTCAACCTCCAGCGCGTGTTCGCGATCGTCGAGCTCTTCAGGGCCGTTGCCGCATTCATGGTGGCCCCGATCTTCGCCCACCTTGCCGCCACAGCCACCGGCAACCTCGACACCGGTACTGGCCTAGCTCTTTGGATCGGGCTCGGGCTCGCCGTCGCCGGCGCTGCCATTGGTGTCGCCATCTACGCGCTTAGCGGGGCACGGCCCCAGGCGCCCGACCTTGAGCTCTTCCTCGGTGGCAAGGTCGCAGCGTGGTACTCGCCACCGCTGTTAGCAAAAGCGCGCTCCCTCCCAAGCGTAGGAGCCACCCTGGCAACGGAAAGCGCGGACTGAGATGACAATTGACCCTGATCCGACTACTGGCCAGGCTGGCGCCCCAGGCGCTACCGGTCCGGTCCTGTTCGCGTACGACGGGTCCGAGCTAGCTGCGTTCGCGATCGAGCAGGCCGCAATGGAGCTTGTTCGCGGGCGAGAGGCGATCGTCCTTTGCGTTTGGCAGCCGGCCGACGTGGGATTTGTGTTGGCCGACGAGGCGCACCTTGACGCTGAGCAGGCCTCGCAAGTGCAGGCGGCCGCCGAGCGAGTGGCGGCACGAGGAGCCGCGCTCGCGCAAAAGGCGGGCTTCCGGTCACAGAGCATGGTGGTCGAGGCTGGCCCGACCTGGAAGGGCATCGTCGAAACAGCCGTAGAGCAAAAAGCCAACCTGATCGTGTTGGGATCGCACCGGCGCCGTGGGCTGGAGAAGTACCTCCTTGGTAGCGTCGCCGCAGCCGTTGTCGCGCACTCCGAGGCCTCGGTACTGGTGGTGCACCAGCCCTCTCGGGTGGCTGCGACTTAGTCAGGAGGCAACAGGGTGTCGGCAGCCGAGATCGACGACTATCTCCAGCGCCAGGACGAACCGAAGCGATCGACGCTAAGCCAGTTGCGCCGCGACATCCTCGCTGTGGTCCCCGACGCCGAGCAGTGCATTTCCTATGCGCTGCCTGCCTTTCGCGTCAATGGCAAGGTGATCGCAGGTTTTGCTGCCTTCAAGGCGCACCTAAGCTACCTGCCGCACAGCGGCTCGGTTTTCCCCGCATTAGCTGAGGAGTTGGCCGGCTACGAGAAGTCAACCGGGTCGCTGCACTTCCCGGTCGATCAGCCCCTTCCGCGTGAGCTGGTCGGCAAGCTTATTGCGGTGCGGATAAGCCAGGCCTTCCCGTGAACATGCGACAATGCCTGAAGGTGCGCCCGTGACGGTCCCGCTGTCCATTCTCGACCTGGCCCCGCTGCGTCCGGGCCAGAGCGTAAGCGACAGCTTGGCGGGAAGTGTGGCCCTCGCCCAGCGGGCCGAGCAATACGGCTACCTGCGGGTGTGGTACGCCGAGCACCACAATAACGCGACGATCGCGTCCTCCGCTCCAGCAGTACTAATCGCCCACGTGGGTGCGTTCACTCATACGATCCGTCTTGGTGCCGGTGGTGTGATGCTGCCCAACCACGCCCCCCTCACCATCGCCGAACAGTTCGGGACTTTGGAGGCTCTCTACCCGGGCCGAATCGACCTCGGGTTGGGACGGGCACCGGGCACTGACCAGGCGGCAATGCGGGCGCTACGCCGCTACGCCGCGTCGGCCGACCACTTCCCGCAAGACATTCTCGAGCTCCAGGGCTACTTCTCCGGCGAACCGGTCATGGCGGGCGTCGAAGCGACGCCGGGCAAGGGGATGCAAGTGCCGTTGTACATCCTTGGGTCGTCCACCTATGGGGCCCGCCTTGCTGCCATGCTCGGGCTGCCTTACGCCTTTGCCTCCCATTTCGCCCCGCAGGCTCTCGAAGAGGCGGTGGCCATCTACCGGCGGGAGTTCCGGCCCTCGGCCCAGCTAGCTCAGCCTTACGTCATTGCTGGGCTCAATGTGATCGCCGCCGCCACAACCGGGCAAGCCCAGGAACAGTTGTTAGTGGCGCAACGCCACCGGGTGAACGCCAGGCTCGGCAGGGGCCGGGTGTTCACCGATGAGGAGGCGGACTCGCTCCTGCGTTCACCGGCAGGAGAGCAAGTCTTGGAGACCTTCACCTATGCGGCGGTCGGCGACCCGGTGGAAGTTCGTGACTACGTTGCCTGGTTTGCCAAACAAGCCCAGGCCGACGAGCTAATAGTGGCCCACTTGCTCGTGCCCATCGAGGCCCGGCTGCGCTCCGTGGAGTTGCTGGCCGAGTCTGTCGGGCAGTCCCGGGCGGCCTAAAAGCCCGGCCTTGAAGCCCCCGAGCCCCCCGAGCTCGCGACCGCCGCCGGCTGTCCATCAAAGAGTCATCACAAAGTGGTCATTAGAACGCGACGAATGAGGGAATGCTCCTAGTTAGGTATTCCGCGACCAACAGGAGACAACATGCTCAACGCTCGGAGAAATGGATGGTACCGGCACTTGGCCGGTGCCGCGGCGATTACGGCAACCGCCCTGACAGTGGCGGCTTTCGTCGCTCCCTCGGGCCAGGCCGCTTTCGCCGCAGGCACGACAACGACAACTACGTCGACAACAACAACGACGTCGACTACGACCACGTCACCGACAACTACGAAGGCGACTGACTACAACTGCGCCGCTAACGTGGACCAGACGGTGCTCAGCCGCTCAGGTTGGACTGCGAGCGCAAATTCCCCTGCTGGGCCGATGCCCCTTCGGACGCGATCGACGGCAACCTCACCACCAGGTTTGCCTCCAACGAGGACCAAGTCGCTGGCGTGTACTTCGAAGTCGACCTTGGGGCTTCACAATCCTTTAACGAGTTGCAGATGGAAGTGCCAAATACCAAGACCGACTACGCCCGCTCGTACACAATTGAGGACTCCGAGAACGGTATTTCGTGGAGCGCTGTGGCCAACTGCGCCGGGGCCAGCGACACGGAGGTAGTCAGTTTCCCGGTTCAGACAGCTCGCTACGTCCGGGTAGTACTGGTAGGCGGCTCCGATTTTTGGTGGTCCATCGACGAGTTCTACCTGTACGGGGCCAGCAGCTGTTCAGCTGCGGTGCAGGGTGGGGCACTAAGCCGCTCAGGCTGGACAGCTAGCACGAATGCTCCGGTGAGCAGCTCAGATCCCCCTGCGTACGCTCTGGATGGCAACCCGACCACACGGTTTGGGACCAACAAGGACCAAATTGCGGGGCTCTACTACGAGGTCAACATGCGCTCGGCTTTCAACTTCGACGAAGTTGCCATGGCGACGCCTGGCTCGCCTGAGGACTACGCGCGCAGTTACACCGTGGAGGTTTGGACGGGGTCCGCATGGTCCACGGTGGCGACCTGCACGGGCTTGAACGACATGGAAGTGATCAGTTTCCCGCGCCAGACCGCGCAGTACTTCAAGGTCGTTCTTGGCTCCAGCGCCAACTACTGGTGGTCGATCGACGAGCTCAATGTCTATAGCAGCTTTGCCGAACCGGCCACGACGACCACCACCACTGCGCCAAGCCACACTTCGGTCGCCATTTCGTCGTCGGCCAACCCGGGCCCGATCGGGACCTCCGTGACCTTCGGTGCCACCATCTCGCCCAAGCCGACCGCCGGCAGCGTCACCTTCACCAATAACGGCACGCCGGTCACGGGTTGCACGGACGTCGCAGTTACAAGCGGGCAAGCCACCTGCACGATGACCTATTACTCGGCCGGGACGTTCGCGGTCCGCGCCTTCTACTCGGGCAGCGGCACGTACCTCGCCTCGTCCTCGGCGACGTACTCCGAGACCATCAACCTGCCGGCCGATGGGTACTGGTTGGCCACAGCCAACGGTCAGGTTTACGGCAACGGTGCCGCTCAAAGTTTTGGCAATGTCGCCACTTCGGCGGTAACTGGCCCCGTGGTCGGCATCGCGGCGACCCCGACGACCAAGGGTTACTGGGTGGTAACTGCTAACGGGATGGTGAGCGCCTTTGGCGACGCCAAGTTCTACGGTGACCTGCCCGACCTCGGCAAGCACGTCAAGGACGTCGTGGCTATCGCCCCGACGAGCAACGGCCAGGGTTATTACCTGGTGGGTGCCGACGGCGGCTTCTTCACCTTCGGAAATGCCAAGTTTGCCGGCTCGTTGCCGGGCCTCCATGTCCATGTCCACGATGTCGTCGGGATGGTGGCAACTCCTAGCGGAGCGGGGTACCTCCTCGTCGGCGCCGACGGTGGCGTGTTCAGCTTTGGCCAGAGCCACTTCTATGGCTCTCTTCCCGGTATCCACAAGAGGGTGCACGACATCCGGGCCATCCTGCCCTCGTCGGCCGGCACGGGCTACATCCTCGTCGGCGCCGACGGTGGGGCCTTCACATTCGGCTCGGGCGTTCGTTTTTATGGCTCGCTGCCCGGTGAAGGCATCCGGGTCGCCAACATCGTGGGCATCGCGCTCACGCCGGATAATGGCGGCTACTACATGGCCGGTTCGGACGGTCACGTCTACACCTTCGGCGACGCCCAGCCCGCTGCGCAGCCCGCTGGGCTCACATCCAACCTGCCGGTCGCGGCAATAGCCGGCACTTAGTCCCGCTAACTGAGGGGCCAAGCTGCTAAGGGGAGGGGAGTGGCGCGTGCCGCTCCCCTCCTTTTTTTGGTCAACGCTGGCTCGCGAGCTCGATCGCTTAGCTTCCGCGACGGGGTAGAGGGTCACGTGCCAATCGTCAACCTTGTGCCAGCGAGCTGCGGGGCATGGACCGGTGACGCCTCGACCCAAGCGCCCTGGCTGGCACGGAGCTGCACAGCGAGTGCAGCAGGAGCAAGGCGCCTATGGCCAACAAGACGTCCCCCACGCTGAACACATTTGCCAGGGGCAGATTGCGAGGTACCGAAAAGTTGTCCCCCAACCAGGCGAGGTGCGGGTGCGACAGGACCGTCGAGTTCATGAACTGGCCTGGATGACGGGCACGGCCCGCGGCCCGCAAGGCCACCGGCGAGGCGGGCATCACCCCGGCGTTGGCACCAATCGCAACGAGGTTGCAGAGCCCGCCCAGGCCCACCAGCCACAGCCACGGCACGCGCCTATTTATCACCAGGAACGCCACCGCCAACGCGTAGGAAGCCAGTTCTACTGCCTGGCCCCGCCAGCCGAACATTTCCTTTGGGATGACCGAAATTATGACGACTTGGAGGACAAGAGCCAGCGCAATGGTCCAACCACCCTTGACCCGGGCAGTCGCCAGCCTTCCTAGCGACCCGCCGAGCAGCGGCACGGACAAAGCGGCAACGGCGACCGCAAAGACAAGTATCACAGGTTGCTCGCTTCCAGCAAGGGTATGTCCATCGCTACCGAAGGGAGCAGGTCATCCAGCACCCGGCTCAGGAGTTCTGCGGATGTGGGCTTGCCGTAGAGCCACCCCTGGGCGCTCGTGCACCCAAGTGTGAGGAGCATCTCTGCCACGTCAGGGTCTTCCACGCCCTCGGCGATGGTCTGGATCCCGAGCGCGAGCCCGAGCTGGATAATGGCCCCGACTATAAGGGCGTCGCGGCTTTGACGGGCCATGTTGGTTACGAAGCTGCGGTCGATCTTGATCCGGTCTACAGGCAGCTCTCTCAGTTGGGCCATCGAGGAGTAGCCCGTGCCGAAGTCGTCTATGGAAATGGAAACCCCAGTGGCCCGGAGCTTGCTCAAGATCCAATGCAAAGTAGAGCTATCGACGCCCACGGTGTTCTCCGTGATCTCAAGGTCGACGTCACTTGGCTCCACACCCGAATCGGCGAGCATGTCCTGGACGCGTTGGGGAAAGTGGAGATCCTGGAGATTGCGCGCCGAGATATTCACCGCCATCCGCAGGTTATGGCCCTGACGCCGCCATGTTGCGGATTGCTCAAGGGCTAGCCCCAGGACTTGCTCGGTGATGTCGCCGATCAGCTCAGTCTGCTCGGCCAAACCGATGAACGCCGATGGGTAGAGCACGCCGGCCACGGGGTGGCGCCATCTTACAAGGGCTTCGACCCCGATTACCTGGCCGGTGAGGAGACTGATCTGAGGCTGGTATTCCAAGAAAAACTGCTTGGCGACGAGAGCATTTGCAACGTCGGCTAGCAGGCTTATGCGGCCGACGGCTCGTTCTCCGCTCCTGTGTTCGGGTACTCCTATGATCTCGTCGCCCCGTTTTGCGGCGTACATCGACTCGTCGGCGCGCTTTAGCAGGGTGCCCGCGCTGTCGGCGTGGTCCGGCAGGACTGCGATACCAAAACTGGCGCTCACCGACACGGGAAAGCCCTGCACATCGGACGGTTTCGCAAAGGTCGCGCGGAGGCGCTGAGCGATCTGGACGGCCTGGCTCACCGACTCGAGGCGAGTGATCACCATGGCAAACTCGTCGCCACCTATGCGAGCCAAGAGGTCACTGGAGCGGCGGACCTCGTTCATCCGAGCTGCAATGTTGCGAAGGACCTGGTCACCGATGTCGTGGCCAAGGCGGTCGTTGATGCCCTTGAAGCCATCGAGGTCTATGAGCACAACTGCAACGAGGTTGCTCTTTCTTTGAGCCGAGATAACGGCATTTTCGAGGTGCTCGTCGAAGAAGCGCCTGTTCGGCAGCTGCGTGAGCATGTCGTGAGTCGCCTCATGCCTGCGGACAAGGGCGACCTCAGCCGTACGGTACACAGTCCAAGTGGTGACGAGAAGTAAAGGTATGAGCAGCACACTGCGCTCGGCCACGACGACGAAAACCGGCGACAAGGAAAGCAAGACGCCATCAGTCGCGAGGTTGGCGATACCGACACTGCGCAGCATCGGTATTACCGGGAGCCCTTGGTCCAAGGCGATGACGCTCCCGGTGAGAGCATTGTTGAGACCAAATATGATCGCGCACGCCACCATGAAGTCGACGAACCAGACCGCCGACGGCCCACCGGGGGCCAGCAGTGCGTGGCCCTGGCTACCGACGGAGAACGCGGCGGCGCCGAGCGTCATGCAGACGGTGATCTGAGCAGTGTTGAAAACAACCTTGGCCGGGCTCTTGCGGGAGGTCAGGTCGGATACGAGAACGATGGTGCTGGCGGCCCCGACCGCAGCGGCCGGAGTGCCTATGAGGATAAGAGCCATCATGAAGGTCCAGCTCGCTGTGACCTGGCCCCCTTCCTCGAGGCGCAACCAACGCAGGGGGCGCAGCTCGGTGACCAGGCAGCAGCCGGCGAACAGGCCGAGTGCGACCGGGTGTGGCCCGAGCAAAGCGCGACCCTGCGAGGCCCAAGTGTCATAGCCCAGGCAGCTGAGAGCCGCCAGTGCTATGAGGAACAGGAAGCGGTTGCGCGACGACCGTGGTCTGGTTGTCATGGTGTCTAAGGGAGTCCCTGGGCCGTTTACTGCTTGCGGGCCCGGGCGGTCGTCAGATTAGGACCATTTAGTGGGGGCGCCCAGGACGGCGATGGCCCCACCGATTATGGAAAGACCGAGACCCGAATAGATGACTCGGGTTACTAGGCCCGACTTCGTGTTCTTCTCGTTAATCCCGTCTTTTACCATTTGACCACGTGCCTTTCGCTTTTAGTACCACGCATGGCTTTTGTCCTTTTTCGTGGAGGGTCTTCACTATCTTGTAATCAGGATCGCCAAGAACCATTGTCTTTGGCTCCTAAACGACCCAGACCTGAGAGTACTAAGCGTCATTGGCGATTGCACGTGCCGGGCCCATATAGTCGATATCCGCGCAATACGTAGCAAGAGACGAAAAATACTTGCGCGCCGGGCAGCGTGTCGGCTTTGTGAGCCGCTCCGTACAACAGTCGGCCATCCCTACCCGGCCTTGCAAGGGTGGTAAGGCCTTTTAGTACAGGTCCGGCTCTTGGCGCGCTGTCCACCCGGCCCCACGCTGCGTGGCCCGGGGCCGGTCACACCCTCAATAAAGCGGGTGCTGCAATCTCGCCGGCGAGCGCCTGCTCAGCCGGCGCCGGAGACGGCGCTCTGTGGGCTCTTGGCGAGGGCCCGCTCGAGTTCCTGGATGTGCTTGCGGTCTGCCTTTGGTATCAGGCCCTGCTCGTCGGGGCACAGTGCGATCAGCGCCGCCGCGTCGATGGCGTTGAAGGTGGCAACACTGCGCGGTAGGTGGGTTTGCGTCTCGACGCTGTTTGCCCCGATCACCACCGACTCCATAGCGTTGTCGATCCCGCCCCCTCTTTTCAAGAACGCGGAGAAGGCGGCTCCATCTGTCAGCAGCGCCCGCAGGGCAACGGCCTGTTGTGAATCGACGTACGTGGTGAGCGACTGGTCGACGGTCGCCAGGTCGCGGAAATAGGCGTCGTCTTCCGTCGCAGTGGCCTGGGGAGCCTCCAGCCGTCCGGCGACCGTCGTGGCGGGAGCCGAGGTCGCTGCGCGCGCAGCGCCGGGCCTCGAGGCACCGGGGTGGTTGCTCGACGAACAGCCCGTGACCATAAGGACGACTGCCACGGCGCCCGAGCAGAAGACGATAGACCGCCGGTTCACCGGCCCTTGCTTAGCACCCGGCACAGACGGCATGCACCATCTAAGGGACCTTCTTATCTTTCACGAGTCGTTCACCACTCGATCGCTGACGAGATAGCTCGTGTTCAACTAACGCAACTAGGAACGGGCGCCATGCGTTTACCCCGTGGAAGAAAATCCCGTCTCAGCACTGCCATAGCCGTCGCTGGGGCCGCTCTCGTCGTATTCCAGACATCGATGCCGCTCGGGCTCTTGGGTGCCTCTACGGCGTCTGCGACCGGCACGTCCGTCGCCGGGCCCAACTTCGGGGGCCTCTCGTCGACCGACGGTTATTCGACAACCGCCAACCTGGCACCCGGCTCGATCACCCACGTGTGGCTGATCATCCTCGAGAACAAGTCGTACAACTCCGAGTTCTCCGGGGTCAATGACGACACTTACCTCTGGCAAACGCTTCCCTCAGAGGGCGTCCTGCTGAAGAACTACCATGGCACGGGCCACACCAGCATGGACAACTACATTTCCGTCGTGTCGGGCCAGGCGCCCCAGTACGACGTGCAGGCCGACTGCAGCGACGTCAATACCCAGTTCGCCAGCAATACCGGCGTGACCGCCAGCTACAACGGCAACGGCGTCTATAACGGCGGCCTCGACGGCATCGTCACCGGTACTCCGGCGTCAGTCGGTGGGGACACCCAGACCTGGGCCTACGGTCAGGCGGTGTCCGCAGACGGCCCCAACGCCCCGATCCAGAACAATCCCAGCACCAATGGCTGCACCTACCCGACCCAGGTTGCCACCCTGTTCGACCAGTTCAACCTGGCCGGCACCACCTGGAAGGGCTACGCCCAAGATCTCGGGGGGTCCCAGCTGACGGGCTCGACCTCCTTCCAGGCCAACACGGTCCCGGGACGGGACCTAGCGGGCGAGTGCGGGGCTCCGGGCAACCCCAACGAGGCCGCCGCCAACCCAGTTAGCAACCCGACGTACCTGAGTGGCGCAGAGGGCTACCCCGTGGCGAGCAATGTGGTCTCCTCTACCGTGACAAGCGCCACAACAACCAGCCTGACGGACAGTTCGCAAAACTTCACCAGTGCTCTCGTGGGTGACGAAGTGATCATCACCGGCGGCCCCCAGGCCGGTGAGAAGGGCACGATCTCAGCTATTGCCAGCAGCACCACCCTGACGGTTAGTTTCTCGACGCTCCCCGGGGCCTCCTCGCCGGCCGCACCGGCAGCCGGGTCGGCTTACATCGTCGGGTTGGCCGATACCACCACGTATACGGCCGCCTCCCTAGTCGCTGGCACCGGCACTGGCCCCGACGGGCAGGCCTACAGCGCCAACAACCCCGAGTACTCCGACCAGTACGTGGCCAAGCACTTCCCCTTCGGCTGGTTCGAGTCGCTCACCGGTGTGGGCGGTAGCGGGACGAGCGCCCTCACCGAGCCGGCCAACGGCGGCACCAACTGCGACGCAGGCCACATCGCCAACCTCGACGACCCGAGCGATGGCCTTGTCCACGACCTGGTGTACAACACCGTCCCCAACTTCAGCTGGGTTACACCAGACAACTGCAGCGACGGCCACGATTCCAGCTGCAAGGGCAACAACCTCTCTGGCGCCTTCGGCTTGAACAGCGACGGGACGATCAACCTCAATGACCCGATCTACACGCCGTCCAGCACCGCCGGCGCCAAGTGCACTCCCAACTGCTCTCAAATCCCCAACTACGACCCTGAGGCGACGACACCTCGCAATTACACCGGTGGCACCTACTCGGCCGACTTGTTCCTCGCCTACTACGTGCCGCTGATCGAGCGCTCTGCGGCGTACGCTCACGGCCTGATCGACGTCACTTTCGACGAGGGTGAGCCGTCCTTCGTTTACGGCGGCAATACCTTCAACAACATCCCGACCACCGGCCCGACCGGCGGGTACAACGAACCGACAAGCGGCACCGGGACGACCGGCCCGAGCGGTACCGGCCCCGAGGACGGCGGCCCTTACGGCACCCCCGGCAACACACCCTCCAGCTATCCGGCCAGCCCGGCCACGAACCCCGCCGAGAGCCTTGGGTACGGGCCCGGCTCGGCGAACCCTGGCGCCGATTCCCAGTTCGGGGCGGACGACCTCTGGGCCGACTCTGCCGGTGAGAGCCTCTTCAACGGTCCCTCGACCGCTCCGACAAATGAGAACAGCGAGCCCACCGGCCCCAACTCGCCGCTAGCCACCGACAGCAACGGGTACCAGCTCTACTTCGGGCCCGGGTTCAACCTTGACATCAACCGGCCTCCCGTCTGTGCGGCTGGTTCGGGCGACGCCAGCAGCACTAACTGCGTCGCAGGCGAAGTCCTCGGCGACGGTGGCACCACGTCATCGGCGACGCGGACAGACAGTTCGGGTGTCACCAGCAGCGGCACGTCGGTGAACGACAACTCGATCGTCGCCGACGACACCGGCCGTGAGATAGTCACTGCCACCGTCGGCGGGACGTCCGTGTCGGCCGGCACTGCACCGTACAACGCCGCCTTCCAGGTATTGGGCGGCGCTCTCCCGTCCGGGGACGCCGTCTACGTCGGTGAGGTCACCCAGAGCGGCCCGGCCTTCCCGGCCAATAGCGGCGGCTCCTCGCTTGCCGCCGGCTCGTTCCAGCTGATCGACTCCAACGGCAACGCCGTCACCCCGACCGGCGCGGTCACGGGCGTCACGCTGAGCGGCGAGTGCGACCCAGCTGTCGCCAGCCCGACCTCGAGCACCAACCTGCCGTCAACCTGCGCCGGAAACCAGACCCCGGACCCGATCTTCGATGCCATCGACCCGACCTCCGGTGGCGGTGACACCGGCAGCGTCCTGATCAGCCCCTACATCACGCCAGGCAGCACGAGCACAGTCGACTACAACCACTACGACTGGCTTCGGACGATGGAGGACCTCTTCAACGTGGCCAGCTGCACCCAGGCCAATGCCGGCACGTCGAGTGACGACATCACCCTCACAGCCGGCACGGTGTGCGGGGGCTTGGACGGCGCCGGCCACATCGGCTACGCCGCCCAGACGAACCTCAACGACTTCGGGTCGGACGTCTTCACCGCACCCACCGGCAATGGGTTCCAAATGCTCCAGCCGCCGGACGTCCTACCCGAAGCCCCTCTGACCGTCGGCTTGGCTTTGGCTGGCATAGTCATCTTGGGCGGCTACGTGGTGCTCCGTCGGCGTCAAGCATTGGCCCAGTGACGGCCGTAGCAAACAATCCAGCAGGTGAGAGCCGGGCAGTGCCGCCCGGCTCTCACACCCGCACCACTGTCGTCGCAGCGATCTTTACGGTCCTGCTTGCTGCGCTTGGTTTCGGCGTCTATGGCCTATGGGCCAATAGCCACGAAGGTTATGTCCCCGGCAACCCGGCAAAGTGGCTCCCCAAACAGTCGTTGCGCACGCTGTCCGACCGCGCCATCGTCGGGACCTATGCTTCCCCCGCGCTTACGGTGGCGGGGGACGATGTGCGTATCAAGACGACGAAGTTCAGTGCCCTCGCTGTCGTCACCGGGCCAACGGTGCCCGGCGAAGGCCTCTCTTACCAGCCCCATTACCTAACGAGCACCTGGACGGTCCACATCTGGGACGTCAAAGGCTTCATCGCCCTGTCCGCGACGGACTTCGACTCCCTCGACCATTCGGACATCCAGTACCAGCTCCATGTACCGCAAGGTGCCACGATGCCTAATTCGGTGTCCACTGGGCAACAGGTCACCTTCGAGCTGCGCGCAGTGGTCCCCATCGGGGAGAGCCTGTTCCGCTGGGCCCCCAATGGGCACAACATCGTCGCCAAATGGGACAACCAAGTGGAGAACGACTGACGCTCTGCGTCGCGCCGCTGGATCAAATTGATTTCGGCATCGTTTGGCCCAGCGGCGCGAGTGGCAGTGTTTTTCGTGTAAATACCAGGTGCTTGCGCCCCGACCTCCCGTAACGACGTCTTCGGTCAGCACTTCGAATTCGGTACGAGCCAGGGCAATATCGACGCCAGATGCGATTTCCGCGGTTGGGACTACACGCTGGACAGCGCTGCGGGCGTAAACGGGACCGTTTCGCCCGAGATGGCGTTCGGGGAAAGGTTCCTCGTCGTCATGGGCCGACGGGCAGGACAATGTCTTCATCCCGGCCACCGTCCTTGCAATTGACAACATCCACGATGAGCGCAGCGTAGACAAGGGAATGGGGCGGCGGGTTGCCGGGTATGGGGCGGGCCCGGAATTCGACGCCTTACCGGGGAGGCCCCGATGGCGCCCGCGCGAGCGGCCGCCCGTCTTCAGGGGGTGGGCGCGGTGCTGGTCGCTGCTGCGCGCTCGGGTGCCAGGGTGGAACCCATCTCGATCCCCTTTGGTTCGGGGACGCCGGCGATGTTGTAAACGTCGGTACCGTCGACCGTTTCCTTGTTGAGCAACAGGTCGGCAAGTTTGCGCAGCTTGTCCCGGTTCTTGGTCAGTAGCTCGACCGCTCGCTTCTCGGCCGTGACCAGCAGGGCCGAGACCTCGGAGTCGATCTTGGCTTGGGTCTCCTCAGCGAAGGGCCGGCTCGAAAGCCCCTGGCCTCCGCCCCCAAGGAAGACCGAGCCACCTTCGGGGTAACCGACAGGGCCCAGCTCTTTGGACAGCCCGAACTCGCGCACCATCCGTACCGCAAGTTCGGTCGCGCCCGCCAGGTCGTTGGACGCCCCCGTGGAGCCCTGCCCGAGTTCTACGAGCTCGGCGGCTCTCCCACCCAGGCGTACCGCGAGGCTGGTGTTGAGGTAGTCCTCGCCGTAGAGGTGCCGTTCAACGAGAGGGAGCTGCTCGGTGACCCCTAGGCTCTGGCCCGCCGGGAGGATCGTCACCTTGGCAACCGGGTCTGCCATGGGCGAGAGAGCGGCCACAAGGGCGTGGCCCGCCTCGTGGACGGCGACCGCGTGTTTCTCTTCCGGGAGGAGCACGTTCGACCCCTCCCGCCGGCCGAGGATTATCCGGTCCCGCGCTTCGTCGAAGTCCGAGGGCTGGAGGATCTCCTCTGTTGTGGCGGACGGCCACGATGGCTGCCTCATTGGCGAGGTTTGCCAGGTCAGCACCTGAGAAACCCGGTGTCCCCCGGGCGATGACTTCCAAGTCGACGCCGGCGAGCCGTTTATCTTTACAGTGCACCGCCAAGATCGCGACGCGCTCAGATTGGGTTGGCAGGGGGATGGTGACCTGGCGGTCGAAACGGCCCGGCCGCAACAGCGCCGGGTCGAGGATCTCGGGACGGTTTGTGGCAGCCAGGACGACGAGGCCTGCTGTCATATCGAAGCCGTCCATCTCGGCCAGCAGCTGGTTGAGGGTCTGTTCGCGCTCGTCGTTGGAGACCACCCCGCTCCCGCCGCGCCGCTGCCCGATGGCATCGATCTCGTCGACGAAGATGATCGCCGGGGCGCGCTTGCGGGCTTCGGCGAAAAGGTCTCTCACGCGTGCGGCCCCGACCCCGACGAACATCTCTACGAAACTCGAACCCGTGACGGAGAAAAAGGGCACCCCTGCCTCACCTGCGACGGCGCGCGCAAGCAGGGTTTTGCCGGTGCCGGGCGGCCCGACCATGAGCAACCCACGCGGGGCAACGGCGCCGGCGCGCTTATAACGGTCGGGGTTCTTCAAGAACTCGACGACCTCGGCGATCTCGGCCTTGGCCCCGTCGTAGCCAGCAACGTCGGCGAAGGTGGTCTTCGGCAGGTCGGCGTCAAAGACCTTGGCTTTGGACTTGCCCGCTCCCAGCACCCCTTGGAGCTGTCCCACGGCACCCTTTGAGAGCCGTCGCCAGAGCCAGAACACGATGATGAAGGGCGCCAGCAGGATCACCAAGGTGAAGATGTCCCCACCCAAGGATGTGCCGGGCAGGTTTGCGGTTATTTGCACGTGGTCCCTGTTCAGTTCCGGGACCAGGGTCGTGTCGGGCAGTTCCACCGGGACAACGGTCGTGTACGTGCCCCCGCTGTTCAACGAGCCGGTAGCGGTCCCGTTCTGGCTAATCGTGAAGGTCTTGATCTTCTTGGCGGACACGTCGGCGAGGAACTGCGAGTAGGTAAGGGTGACCGGCTGGCTCGCCCGGGTCGCCGGGAGCACGAATAAAAGGCCGAAGGAGAGAAGGACCGCCACGACCCAGATGTAGTGACGCCACCAGGGCGGCGGGGGAGGGGCCGTCGCCACGGGCTTGTCGCCTTGGGGCGGGGAGTTCGCGAGCTTTGACATGAGCAGCCAACATACTGCTCTTCTGGACAGACCGCCCCAGTACTACCTACGGGGTACGACGTCGCGGGGTATGAGGTCGCGGGGTATGAGGTCGCCGGCCAAACTAATCGACGTCCACCCAGCCCAGCGCTCTCTCCACTGCTTTTTTCCATCCCGCGTAGCCCGCTTGGCGCTGGTCTTCGCTCCAGCGCGGTTCCCATATCGCGCCAGCACGCCAGTTTTGGCGGAGCTCGTCCTCCCCGGCCCAGTAACCGACGGCGCAGCCGGCTGCGTAGGCAGCGCCCAGGGCTGTCGTTTCGGCCACAACGGGCCTGGCCACGGGCCGGCCCAGGATGTCCGCCTGCAATTGCATGCAAAGGCCGTTGGCTGTGACGCCGCCATCGACCTTGAGCACTTCGAGGCTCGTGCCGATGTCTTGTCCCATCGCCAGGACGACGTCGAGAGCCTGGTAGCAAATGGCCTCCAAGGTTGCCCGTGCTAAATGGGCCTTGGTGCTGGCACGGGTCAGGCCGACCACCGACCCGCGTGCATCGGAGCGCCAGTACGGAGCGAACAACCCCGAGAATGCCGGCACAAAATAAACGCCGCCGCTGTCCTGCACGCTACCGGCGAGGGCCTCGATATCTGCCGCTGCGGCGATCACCCCGAGCTGGTCGCGCAACCACTGCACCGCCGCGCCGGTTACGGCTATCGACCCCTCGAGCGCATAAACCGGACCAGCACCAGCCGATTGGTAGCACAGCGTCGTCAAGAGGCCGTTCTTGGACGCCACGATCTCGTCGCCGGTGTTCGACAAGAGGAAACTACCCGTGCCGTAAGTGTTCTTGACGTCGCCACGGCGTAGGCAGAGCTGGCCCACCATGGCAGCCTGTTGGTCACCAAGGACCGCAGTGAGCGGGACGCTGACGCCGCGCGTCCCCTCGATGAGCGTCTCGCCGTAATGTCCCGAGGACGGGCAGATTTCCGGGAGCATTTCGCGCGGTACACCGAATATTGCAAGCAGCTCATCGTCCCAGGAAAGTGCCCGTAGGTCCATCAACATGGTGCGGCTGGCGTTTGTCACATCGGTGACGTGGCGGCCCCCGCGTGCCCCTCCGGTCAGGGCCCAAATGAGCCAGCTGTCGATTGTCCCAAAACACGCCGTGCGCGACTGCGCTGCCCGCCTGACCGCGTCTATGTTCTCGAGCGCCCATTGCAGCTTGCCGGCTGAAAAATATGTCGCCGGTGGCAGGCCGGTCTTCTGGCGCACGATCTCACCGTTCGCGCCGCGGGCAAGTTCCGCCACGATCCTGTCGCTGCGCGTGTCTTGCCACACGATCGCGTTCGTCGAGGGAAGGCCGGTCGCCCGGTCCCAGATGACTGTCGTCTCGCGTTGGTTTGCTATCCCGATGGCAGCCAGGTCGGCCGGCCCGAGCCCTGCGTCGGAGAGAGCGCCCCGCATCACCGCACGCGTCCGCTCGACGATCTCGGAGGGGTCGTGCTCCACCCAACCCGGTCTTGGGAGGATCTCGGCTGTGCTCGAGCTGATTGCTGGCAACAACCCTGCCGTCGTGGTCGAAGATCATAAAGCGGGTGCTCGTGGTCCCCTGGTCGATCGCTCCCACAAACTCATGCATGTGGCAAGCGTAGGCTCGCATTTGTGGGCGTACCGTTGACAGGGCCGGTCGGTGAGGTTGACAACGCGCTGTCACCTGGGCGCCGGCGCGACGACTTCGCCCGCCTGCGCAGCACAGAGCTGGACGTCCTAATTGTCGGAGGCGGGATAGCGGGCGCCGGCACCGCCTTGGACGCTGCGACGCGAGGGCTCTCGGTGGGCCTGGTCGAAGCACAGGACTGGGCAGCTGGCACGTCCAGCAGGTCGAGCAAGCTCATTCACGGTGGTCTCAGGTACCTCCAGATGCTGGACTTCCGCCTGGTCCGGGAGGGCCTCAAGGAACGTGCGCTCATAATGCAGCGCCTGGCGCCGCATTTGGCCCACCCCGTCGCGATCATGTGGCCCTTGCGCAAGGCCGTCGTCGAGCGGGCCTACGTGGGTGCCGGGATCGCCCTTTACGACATGCTCGGCCTCGCTGTAGGGAGCCGACGGGGGTTACCCCTCCACCGCCATCTTTCGAAGCGGCAGGCCCTCGCGCTTGGCCCCGGTCTCCGGCCAGATGCCTTGGCCGGGGCCATCTTGTACTACGACGGACAGGTTGACGATGCGCGTTACGTGGCCGAGGTTGTCCGCACGGCGGTGTCCTTCGGCGCCGTGGCGCTCAACCGGACGGCGGCGGTCAGCTTCCTGCGCGAAGGGGCCCGGGTCGTGGGCGCGGTGCTCCGGGACGCAGAGACGGGCGAAGACCTCGAGGTTCGCGCCCGGGTGAGCGTGATCGCTACAGGAGCCTGGACCGAGGAGACCGAAGGCCTCGCCGGGCGCGACAGGGCGGTGCGGGTCCGGCCATCCAAGGGCGCTCATCTCGTCGTGGCACGCGAGAAGATCGCGCTGTCCAGCGGCCTGATCGTGCGCACAGACCGAAGCGTGCTGTTCGTGCTTCCCTGGGAGGAGCACTGGCTGATAGGGACCACCGACACGGATTGGGAGTACGGGAAGGCCCGGCCCTTGGCCACTTCCAGCGACGTGGGTTACTTGATCGCGCAAGTGAACCGTGTGCTCTCCGACCCGATCCGGCCCGAAGACGTCGAAGCAACTTTCGCCGGGCTGAGACCGTTGGTAGCGGGCAGTGGGGTGGTGCGCGGCCCGGGGGAGGGCCAAGCAAAAGCCGGCGCCGTACAAACTCCCAAGCTCTCGCGCGAGCACGCGATAGGCAGGCCGGCGCCTGGGTTGGTCGTTGTTTCCGGCGGGAAGTACACGACCTACCGGGTCATGGCCGCTGAGGTCACCGATGCCGTCGTCGCCGAGGGGCCTTTCCCCCCGGCTCGCTCACGGACCGCCGATGTGCCCCTGCTCGGCGCGCCCGGTTACCCCAGCAATTGGGAACGGCGCCACGACCTCGCCCGCAAGCACGGGATAAGCCTCGAGCAGGCCGAGCACTTGTTGCACCGCTATGGGGGGCTCGTCGGCGAAGTGCTGTCGCCGTTGGCGAAGTCGCCGGAGCTGGCGAGCCCCGTTGACGGAGCGCCCAGTTACTTGCAGGCCGAGCTCGTTTACGCCGTCAGCCACGAGGGCGCCCGCCACCTCGAGGACGTGCTGATGCGCCGTACCAGGATCGCGATGGAGACGCGCGACGGCGGCGCCGGTTGTGCCCTTGCTGTAGCCCAACTGATGGCACCTCTGCTCGGTTGGGATGATGCCACCGTGGTCGCCGAGGTCGAGGACTACCGCGCCCAAGTGGCTCTGGTGTACCAAGCAGCATCGGGGGCCTCCGACGACGCTGAGGCGGCCAGACTGGCCGACGAGGCGCCTGCCCGGCTGCCGCTGCCCTGAGCTCACCGCCGGGTTGGGAAGCCCCGGTTCAGCCGCTGTAGGTGTCGATCAGTCCCAAGGTATTGCCGGCCGTATCTTGATAATTGCCGCCAAGGATGCAAAAACCGCCGGGCGCACACGCGACCGTCTGGACGGTGACGGTCTGGCGCACAAGCACCCCTAGCTGGAAGGGGCTCCCCGGCGCCGGCACCGCCACGGCGCGCCAGGTACCGAGACGGGCCATGTCGATCAGCCCCACAGAGTTCCCCTTCGAGTCGTTGTAGGTCCCGACCGCAACGCATAACCCCGCCCGGGTGCAACTGGCAGATTTGAGGGCGGTACCTGCTTCCCCAGTGGCGTCGTTGCCTGGTTTGCCGCCGAGCGAGTCTGTTGACGGCTCAGGTGCTGCCAAAGTACTCCATTTGCCGTGGCCCGAGACGTCGACGAGGCCTACCTGGAAACCCTTGGAATCCTTATAGGAACCCACCGAAATACACGGCCCTAACGACGTGCAAGCGACTGCAGCCAGAGTCGCCCCCTCCTGGCGGTCGGTGTCGGTGCCTGCTTTCACCCGTGAAATATCCGTTGCCGGTTCGGGGGCCGCGACGGCTTGCCAGGATCTGTCCCTGAACGAGTCGATAAGGCCGTATATGTGAGTGGAACTGTCGAGGTACGCGCCTACGGCCGTGCACGATGCGGGGGAAATGCAACTGACAGAAAGGAGATAGGAACCCCCGTCGGCCTGCGCTTGGGAACCCGGTTTCGCGCCCGAAGCATTGCTGGCAGGTTCCGGCCCGGCGACCGCGTCCCACTGCGTGCCCCGGAACATGTCAATGAGGGGCCATTCGACAGCTTTGGCGTCCTTGTAGCGGCCGACCGCGGTGCAAAAGGTCGGGGAAGTGCAAACGACCGAGTTCAAGCCGGCGAACTGGTAACTGTTGGCGTCTGTGCCGCGCCCGGTGCCGAGCCCGTCCTTTGACGGTTCCGGGGCTTCGAGGGGCCGCCAGGCGCCCTTCGAATAGGTTTCGATCAGCCCGTAATAAAAGCCAACCGCGTCGTCGTAACTACCAACTGCGGTGCAGTTGACCGCTGAGGTGCACGACACAGAAGTCAGGCCCGTCTCGGTTTCGGTGAGGCTAGGGCCTTCTCCCGCCGAGTCCTTAGCGGGCTCTGCGGCAGCAGTGGCGTCCCAGGTGCCGCTCGAAAAGGTGTCAATGAGGCCCCAGTACCTGCCGTCATTATCTTTGTAAGTTCCGACCGCCACGCAAAAACCAGCAACTGGGCAGGAAACTGCGTCGAGCCCGCTGTAAGCATTGCCCGAGGCGTTGTCCCCGGGCCCGCCGCCAGCGGGGTTGTCGGCTGGTTCGGGGGCGGCGTAGGAGCGCCAAGCGCCCTTCCACCACAAGTCGATGAGCCCGGACAACGAGCCGGTCGTATCGGTGTACTGCCCGACGACCGCGCAGAAACCCGCCGACGCGCAGGACGCGTCCAAGAAGTTCACGCTCGGGTTCGCCCCGGCCGCGGCTCCTGATATGTCCTTGGCGGGCACGGGGGCTTCTCCCGGCGTGCTGGCTGCCGGGGGTGTCGCGCCGAGCTGCCAGCTCACCAAAGGCACGTGGGGCGCGGCCCGGCGAACAGGAGCGGTCGAGGCGCATCCTGGCGCCGCGAAGGCGATCAGAAGGCCGCTCAGGCAGCCAAGCGCCGCCGCCCGCCGCCCCCGCCATCGGGCCCCGAGATTGTGGATGAGCATCAAAAGTGACATTTATGGGTACAGCAAAAGCTTCAGTGCCCGTGTTTTCAGGCCGTATGGTTAGAGACACGTTAATCGGACAATAAGGACAGAACGGGGCAGACGGCTCACGTGGCCAAGCCAGGAAGGTTCCCGCACCAAGATGAACGGTTACGCCCAACGCATGCCTGAACAACGTGACGGGCGCCCCGACCGGGCCTGGCGCACATTTGCCCCCGATCCGAGCGAGGTTTTTGCGGCCCGTCACTTTGTGGCTTCGGTCCTCGAGGCGTGGGGCCTGGAGCTCGAGGATCTCCCTTTATTGGTAAGTGAGCTGGCCACTAATGCCGTTCTCCATGCGCGCAGCGACTTCGAGGTGACCGTCATAAAGTCCCGCGAGCGTGTCCGGGTCGAGGTATTCGACCAGAACACTCGTTTGCCTTCGTTTGCCGCGGCCCCGCCCGACGCCTACAGCGGACGTGGGCTCGTGATCCTGCGCGAGCTCGCAACTGCGTGGGGCGTGGAGTCGCACTCAGACGTAGGCAAGACCATCTGGTTCGAGGTGGCCATGGCGGTTCAGCCCGATCAGTTGGGCCGGCCTGCGGTAAGCGCGTTGGAGCGTGTCACTGCTCGCCTTGACATCTAGGCGCTCGCCCTGACATCCAGGCGATCGTCTTGACATGTAATGGCATAAGATGCTACGAATGCTCTTGTCCGGGCGCAGTAGGCCGGACTATCGCGGCTCACTGAACCTGTAGCGCTCGTCGCGTTCCCGGGTACCGACGGAGCTTGCCCCCCGACGACGCCGTCGCGGGGAAGCTTAGTTTCGGACAACCCACAAGGAGCCTGAGTGCCTCGTACCGTTGACCTCTTCCTGGACAGCGACCAACCTCTCGGTCGCGTCGCAGAGCAGCTGAGCGAGCTGACTGGCAACCAGCTCGTCGCATCGCCAGATAAGACGCATTTCTCGATGCTCGCCGGCGGGATAACCGCCTATCTGGCCGAGCACGACTTCCTCGACGACGACAACCTCCCGCTGTCGGAGTTCCGCTACGTCCTGTCGGCATCGGTTAGGGGTTCCGGAGACATCGAGCAAAGCCCCGAGGTCGCCTGTCTCCGTCTCGTGAACACCCTCTTGAGGCAGAACGCCGGCTTTGCCTCCCTCCTGGTGATCGACCTCGAGAGGCCGGACGCGCCCGAGCCGCGGGCCAATGACGGGCCCGCCGGAGTGGCACTGCGAGCACCCCGGAGGTCCCGGCGGCTTTGACGAGACGGCACGGCGCGCCAGCCACGAAGAGCTTGCCGTGGCCAAGGTGCTTGCCGCCGAGGGCCACAGCGTCAGGACCGTCCTCGAACGCAAAGGTGCCCGTACGCCGGACCTCGTCGCCTGCGGTACCTCGGTCGAGGTCAAGGCCTTCCAGACCCTCGAGCAAAGGGGCGGCCGCCCACCGTGGGCCGAGCACGTCGCCAACAAGATGCTCGATGCCCGCGGCCAAGGGGCGGTGGCGGTTATCTGGGCAGGCGAGAGCGGCTTGACGCAGGCAACTGCGCAAGCCGGCTATGGGCTATTTTGCGACCGCGCCCGCGAAAAGGGCCTTGGCCGTATCCGCGCGGTGCGTGTGATCGGAAAGGGGTTCGACATGTCGTTCAAGCCGTCGGCTGAGCTGAACGTAGCCCGGCGCGCGCTCAGCGCCGCACACCGGGCGTCGCCGGCCGCAAGCGCGCCCGCCGTAAAGCGATTAGAAATGTGAGCCGTGAAGGTCGCGATCGCCAATGACCACGCCGGCTACACGCTCAAGCTGGCCGTGGTGTCTCACCTGCAACAGCTCGGCTACGAGCTTGATGATCTCGGCACCCACAGCACCGATCCGGTTGATTACCCGATCTTTTGCGCGGCGTGTGCCCGCCACGTCGTTGGCGGGTCGGCCGATGTCGGCATTGTGATCGGCGGCTCCGGGCAGGGAGAGCAAATCGCGGCCAACAAGGTCCATGGGGCGCGAGCGGCGCTCTGCCACGACGAGTACACGGCGCGCCTTGCACGTATGCACAACAACGCCAACTTGTTGTCGCTGGGGGCGCGGATCCTGGCGCCGGAGCTGGCGTTCGACATCGTCGACATTTTCCTGTCCACGCCCTTCGAGGGAGGCAGGCACCAGGCCCGTCTCGACGAGCTGGCCGACATCGAGGTGGAAGAGTCCAGGGCATGGGCCGAGTCGCAGGAGGCACCGCGGCCCTGAGGCCGGTCCTGCAAGGCGGCGGAGAGCTGGTCGGCTGGGAGCTCGTCCGGGCCCTGGTACCGCTGCGAAAGCCATGGGTGAGCGCGGCCGGGTCATTTTCCGGTCGCGACAGCCTCCTCGTCAGAGCCGCGCTCCGCTACGGCGGCGAGGCTGGCGGACGGGCAGAGTGGGAGGGCTGGGGCGAGTGCGCTGCGTTGCCAGACCCCAGTTACAGCTCGGAGTACACCTCGGGGGCCGTGGAGGTTTCAGAGGCTTACCTCCTCCCAGCCCTGATGGCCGCCAAGGTGGCCAGCGCCCGCGATGTCGCCCCGGCCTTGGCCGCCGTAAAGGGTCACAAGATGGCCAAGTCGGCCTTCGAGGCGGCCCTTCTCGACGCGGAGCTCCGGGCCGCCGGGGTGCGGATGGCAGATTTCCTGGCGGGCCTCAGCAGCGCCGGCGAGCCGGCCCGGGATGCGGTCGTGGCTGGGGTCGCGGTTGGTTTGCAGAGCTCGCTCGCAAAGCTGCTGGACGAAGTGGAGCGCCACGTCGCGCAGGGTTACCTCCGGGTCAAGCTAAAAATAACGCCCGGTTGGGACGCCGAGCCGCTCGGCGAGCTCCGGCGGCGTTGGCCAGACCTGGTCCTTTTTGCCGACGCGAACGGTGCCTACGCCGACATCGGCCCGCTCGAGGCGGCCGCGCGGTTGGCCCGCATCGACGACTACGAGCTGGCGTGCGTCGAGCAACCCCTGGGAGACGACGACCTTGTCGGCCACCGCGACCTTGCCCGCCAGCTGCGGACGCCTCTTTGTCTTGACGAGTCGCTGACATCAGCGGCAGCTGTGAGCACTGCGCTCGACATGGGCGCCTGCTCGGTTGTCAACGTCAAGGCCGGGCGTTTCGGCGGGTACCTGGAAGCGGTGCGCGTCCATGACCTCTGCGCCGCCCGAGGCGTGCCCGTCTGGTGCGGTGGGATGGTGGAGACCGGGATCGGGCGGGCGGCGAACGTCGCTTTGGCGTCGTTGCCCAATTTCACGCTCCCCGGTGACCTTTCCGCATCGGGCAGGTTTTTCGCCCAGGACATCGCCGGCCCGCTCGACCTCGCGCCGGGGGGACCATCTCGGTGCCCCCCGGCCCTGGCACAGGGGTCAGCGTCAGCCCGGAGGCACTGCGCCCCTTCGTGACCTGGCGTCGCTGGTACCCGGCGAGCTAACGGGCCGGGAGAGGGCAGCCGCCAGATAGGGGGCATGGCGCGCTACGGTGCCAGTCGATGACTCTGCCTTTCTGGTCGGACGAGGCTGCCCCGGCGGCGGCCCAAAAGGCGCCACCGCAACAGACGGGGCCACAAGGGGGCCAAGGCAAGGCGGCAACCAAGCCAGAGCCGCGGCGTTTGAGCCTTATCCGGTTGTCGGGAGAGATCGCCCGCTCGCTCTCAGGCATCGGCCGTGTGGCGGTAGAGGGCGAGGTCTACCGCCCGCAGACTTCAAAGGCAGGCTGGATCTACTTCGTTTTGCGTGACCGTGCGGCTCAAATGCCCGTCGCCTGCCCCTCGCGTAACTCGCGACGTTGCAGGGCCGTCGCAGGAGAGCGCGTGATCGTGGTGGGCACGCTGCTCTGGGGGAACGACAGAGGCCAGTTGCTCCTCGAGGCCGAAGAGGTGACGCCTATCGGCGAAGGGGCTGTTGCCGCGATGATCGCCGAGACACGCTCGCGCCTTGCCGCCGAGGGGATCCTCGACCGGCCGCGCAGGCTTGTCCCCAGGCTTCCCAGGGTGATCGGGGTCCTTTGCGGTGCCGACGCAGCCGTTCGAAAGGACATCGAGTCGGTGGTCGCCGCCCGCTTCCCCGGATATCCCTTGGCGGTCGAGGAGACGACAGTCAGCGGGCCCGGTGCAGCGCTTTCGATCATTGACGCCTTACAACGGTTGTCGCTGCGGGCCGAGGTGGACGTTGTGGTGCTGGCGCGCGGTGGCGGCGACGCCACGGCCCTGCTGCCCTGGAGCGACGAAGAGCTCTGCCGTGCCATTGCGGCTTGCCCACTGCCGGTCGTCTCCGCGATCGGCCACGAGTCGGACCGGCCGCTCTGCGACGAGGTCGCGGACCAGCGCTTCGGGACCCCCTCGATGGCGGCCCACGCCGTGGTGCCGGACCGCGAAGGACTAGGCGAGGAGCTCGTACGGCTCCTGGCAATAGCCTCCCGGAGCGTCCGCAGTCGAGGCGAGCTGGGCCGGGAAAGGCTAAGGCGCGCCGAGGTTGCGGGGGCGCTAGCAGCCGGTCTGGAGCGAGCCGGGAGCCGGCTGCGCCACGCAGCGGACCGGCTTTCCCGGGAGCATCCCGGCCATCTGGCGCAGCGCTGCCGCCAACGCCTGGATAGCTGCGATTGGCGCCGGCCGGTGCTGGCGTCGCTTGCAACACGCCAGCACGACCTGAACGCGCTCGAGCGCCACGCTCGTTCGCTTTCGCCCCAACACGTGGTCGAACGTGGCTTTGCGGTTGTGCGCCGCGCCGATGGCACGGTCGTGCGTGGCCCCGACCAGGTCGCTGCCGGTGAGATCGTCGAGGTGACCGTGGCGCGTGGTGTCCTTGCTGCCCGGGTCGAGGCCGCCAGGGTCGAGGGAAAGTGAGCGCCAGCTTCGACCCCAAGTTGTGCGGGGTCGACAAGCCACTGGACGGGCTCACTTTCGAGGAGCTGCTCGCCGCTTTGGAGCTCGTCACGAGCCGGTTGGCAGGCGGTGAGCTCGGCATAGAGGCCGCCGCCGACCTCTACGAACAAGCAGGAGATCCTTCACGCTGCTGCCCAGGAGCGTCTCGCCGCTGTCGAAGCGAGGATCGCGCGCCTGAACCGGGCTGATTAGCCCGCTCGCTCCCTCGTGGGTGTGGGCCAGTTCACGGTGAAGCAGCGGTCCGCCAGCCGCCCGGGCGACCACCTTCGCCATTGCCCGTTGACGGCTCGGCGCGTCGCCTCGGTCCAGGCGATGACCTCTTGGCGTCCCGTCCTGCGTACAAGCTGGATGATGCCGCCTTCGAAGACCTTGTAGCCGGCCCACACACCCGGGTAGTCCTTGGTGGAGCCAACCTCGCTGACTACCAGCCGTCCGTAGTCGTAGCGGCGGTTCCTATGGCGGTGGCCGCACGTTAGGAAGGTCGCCGGCTGCTCGGGGGCCGCGAGCGCCTCGAGCAGGCGGCGGCTCTCGCCGAACGGTAAGCCCGGTGGGTACACAGTTGGGAACGGGAACATCTCTGGCGGATGGTGCAAGCCCACCCAGGCCGGCCCGGGTGCAGCCCGGGCCAGGGCTGCGATCTGGTCGCTCGTCTGCGCCGGGAGCTGACCGCCGTGGAAATGGGGGTCCCCGTGAGCTGTGCTCATGAGCACCAATCTCACGCCGGGCAGGTCACGGGCGCGGGGTTGCCATGAAACAGCAACGCCCTGGCTCTCCAGGATCCCGCGGACGTCGACCCCCCATTTGTTGTCGTGGTTGCCGAGGATCACCTCGAGTGGCAGCGTGCTCGTGGCCAGTAGCCGCCCAGCGTCGCGAACTTCTGCGGGTACGGCCTCGCGTGTGAGATCCCCTTTTACCACCAGCAGTTCTGCGCCCCAGGCGGCCGCTTCGGCCATGGCGGCCCGCAACGACCGGACCGGGTACGGCTCAACGCCCGGGGTGTGCTCGCCGGGGTCGCGGATCCTTCCGAGGACGCCGAAGTGCTTTTCGCCGATGTGCACGTCGCTAACCGCAGCGAACTTGCAGAGCAGCCGACCTCCCGGCGAAGGCAGCGTCGTGAGGCGGGCTGCAAGGAAGCTGGGCACCCCGGTGGCGCTCGCCACGACGTCATAGGTGGTTGCCGGTGCCAACCCGTCGACGACGGCGGAGCCCGGCCCCGCAGGCCATGCCGCGTCGAGGCGTCGGCGGCCGCGAAAGTAGCGATGGGCCCGCTGCTTGCGGCGTGGTTAATGCCGCCTTCGTCCAGCACCAGCTCCGCGCCCGGCGAGGGGGTTGGCCGTACCACCGCGCCACCGACTTGGATCTGTAGCCCTTCGGCCGGCGAAGCTGGCCAAGTCAGCTGAGCTGAGTTGTCGTCGGTCCCAAAAACGCTGATGGGCCATGAAGAAGACACCCGCTCGCCAACTGGTGGTGTCAAGGAGCTCCCGGCGACGCCAGTAGGGAGGCGAGCCGCCCGCCAACGCGTTGGCGGAACGCGACATTGACCAAGAGCCGCTCGCGCGACTGGGCCACCTTGCGCTCCCCACGTGCGAGGGGGTGATCGTCGAGCCAGGCAGAAGCACGGCTCACAGCGTCGTCGCCAGCCGAGACGAGCGACGGCAAGGAGTCGAGCATGCGATGGATCGTGTTGGGGGGCCACTGCTTGAGCATTTCGTCCCAGTGCTGCTCGATGGCTTCCCAGGCCAGGGTGCAGCCCTGCCTGCTCGCGAGGATGCCGGCCAATAGGTACGGAGCGTCCTGCGAGCGCACCTCGTCGGAGAACGCCAGGTCGACCGACCGCTTCAGCAGCTCAGGGTGGGTGAAGCTCGACAGGGCATGCAGGTAACGCACCTCGTCCTGAGGCGTCGCAGCGCTGCGGTACTTGGAATAGAGCAGCTCCCACTGCTCGCTCCCGCCACCGGCGGCCACCACGTGGGCTACGGCTGTGGCAAGGTCCGGGGGAAGTGGGGCACCTCCGGCCTCTGCGTCCGAGAGCAGCCGGCGCGCCTCGGTGCGCACCTCCTCGTCGGCTCCCAGGCCTCCCAGGAGCATGACCAACCGGGCACGCAAACGCGCCTGGGGAGGCGTTTCCTCGGCGCCGCTGGCGGGCGCCCAGCCGACCTCGGCAAAAACGGGGCCTGCGAGGTGCTGGACGAGCTCGCGGACCAAGGCGACGTCGTGCTCGCCCGCTATCAGGTCGAGGAGCCCGAGCGCCCCGGACAGGGACCACCACACGTCGGGGTCGCGCTCGGAGCCGAGCGCAGCCCACAATTGCAATGCGCTCTCGAGCGGTGCCAAGCCCGCGACGGTCGCCGACCACGTATCAGCGGCCAGGCTCAGTCGCTCCCTGTCATCGAGCTGGCCCAGGGCGCCGAGCAGGCCCTTGCGCAGCTCGTCGCTGTAGCGGACTCGGTAGACGCCCCATGCCCCCTCGTTTACCAACACCCAAGCGGGTTTTTCCTTGAGGCTGACGGTCGTGGAGGCGCCCTCGAGCAGTAGTTGCTCGTGGACCACCGAGCCGTCAGAGGTCGGGTAACGCAGGCTCACGGGTACGACCCAGCTCGTGGCGTCGTCCGAGCCCCCGTCGAGCAGGAAGCGGCGCTGGGAGAGCACAAGGTCGTTGCCGTCATTTGCCAGCTCGACCGACACGACGGGATGGCCGGCCTGGTTGACCCAGGTACCCATCGTCGCCCGCACGGGCTGGCCCGAGGCGACTTCGAGGGCGTCCCACAGGTCCGTCGTGACAGTGTTCGAAAAACGGTGCTTTTCGAGGTAGAGGTTGAGGCCCCGCCGGAACGTCTCGTCACCGAGGTGACGCTCGATCATGCGCAGCACCGAACCACCCTTGTCGTAGGTGATCACGTCGAACATGTCCTCGGCTTCCTCGGGCCTGCCCACCGGGTACTCGATGGCACGCGAGGAACGGAGGCTGTCGGTCGACAGCGCGGCCGCCCGGTCGACCCCGAAGGTGGTCCAGATCTTCCAGCGGGGCTCGAAGGAGTCCGTAGTGAGCAGCTCCATAAAGGTAGCGAATGCCTCGTTTAACCAGATGCCTTCCCACCAGCGCATCGTCACCAGGTCGCCGAACCACATGTGCGCTGTCTCGTGGGCGATCGTCGAGACAACCCTCTGCCTCTCCACCTGAGAGCTTTCTGCACCTACGAGAAGGGCGGTTTCCCGGTACGTCACGAGGCCGAGATTTTCCATGGCGCCGGAGGCGAAGTCGGGGATCCCGATGTGGTCGAGCTTGTCGGCGGGGTAGGGCACCCCGAAGTAGTTACGGAGGAATGAAAGCGAATGGGATGCGGCAGCCTCCGCCAGGCCGGTGAGCGCCCCGCGGCCCGGGACATAGGCGATGCGCAGCGGTACGCCCTCCACGTCGACCGGGCTTGTCAGTTCGAACGGCCCGATCACCATGGCCACTAGATATGTCGACATCTTGACGGTGTCGGCGAAGCGCACCCGGCGCTTGCCGTTGCCGATGACCTCCGAGGAGATTTCGTGGGCGTTGGACAGCACGGTGAGGCCTTCGTCGGCGACGATCGTGATACCGAAGGTCGCCTTGAAATCGGGCTCGTCCCAGCAGGGGAACGCCCGCCGCGCGTCGGTCGCCTCGAACTGGGTGGAGGCTATCCAGGACTCGTCGGTGCCTTCACCCTTGAACTTGCTGCGGTAAAAGCCGTGCAACAGGTCGTTGAGCTTCCCGGTAAAACGCAGGTGCAGGGTCCAGTCCCCGGCTTCGACCGGCTCGGAGGGCCGGATGGACGCCTGCTCCTCTTCGGGCAGGTAAGTAACGCTGGCCGAGAGGCTTTTGCCCCCGTCCTGGGCGAGACGTGCCTCGCTGATCTCGAGCTCGGTGGCGTTGAGGACAATGTCGGCTGTGGTCTCGGTCACCTGCAGCTCGATAGCGGCTTCGCCATCGAAGCTGGCCCGGCCAAGGTCGGGCGACAGGACGAGCGCATAGTGCCTGGGCAGCACATTTCTTGGGAGGCGGTACGGAGGACGGTCGGTCACTGCGCTACCCTAGGGCTGTCCGAGGCGATAGCTCAACACTGTTGCTCCTTTAGCTATCTTCGGGTTCGCCCGGCGGGAGGTACTCGAGCTCGAGGTCGGCGAGGCGCACCAAAGTCGACGCTACCCAAGCCCCCAGCGAGCTCAAGGTCGCCTCGGTCGCTGCGCTCACCTGGCGGGTCGCTCCCGAGCGCGAGCGAAGCGCGTCGCCGGTGCTGGAGCGCAGCGCGCCCCACCCCGGGAACAGGCTCGCCTCTTTGCCATCGCCCTCCGCTTCGGTCGGGGCCGTCAGGCGGTAGCTGCCTTCGTAGCCCACCTCGACGGCCACTTCCGGCGGGCCGCTCGCTTCCTCGTAGGCCTCTTCGATGACCGGTGCGGAGCGAACGAGATGGTGGTCACCGATGCCAGCACCCTCCTCAGGCAGTACCGCCAGGATGCTCGCCAGGACCGGCCTCGTGGCGAGGCGCTGGGCGCGGAACGCCACTTCGATGCCGATCTCGGGCGGTTCTTCCACCTGCTCACCCATGCTCAGGCTGCGCCAGGCGGATTGGCTCCAGGTTTGCCAGTCAAGGCTGATGTCGGCGCTGACCCGAGGAGGGTCGTAGTCGCCAGGCAGGTTCACGGTCGTTTCCCAGACGAGGTCACCGGTGAGCAGGTCGTAAACCAGGTGGTCATCTTGCCCGGCACGTTCCAAAAGGCTCTGGTCGAGCGCTGCCCTGAGCGCCCCCACCGTATCGAGGAACAAGTGGTCCAACATTCCCGGCAACCTCCCAGGAACACTACATCAGGCCGCCCACCCACACCGCCAGCAGGGCCTGCCGGGCCATCGGGCAGGGGCACTAGCCTTTGAGTGTGGAACGCATCGGTTTTGTGGGCCTGCCCAACTCGGGCAAGTCCAGCCTCTTCAACGCACTGACCGGAGGCTCGGCGCCGGTCGCCAGCCACCCTTTCTCGACGACGGAAACAAGTGTGGGGGTCGCCCAGGTCCCTGACCACCGCCTCGACGCGCTCGCCGAGATGAGCTCTTCTAAAAAGGTCGTGCACGCGGGCGTAGAGCTCGTGGACATCGCCGGCCTCGTCGCCGGGTCGTCAACCGGCGAAGGTCTGGGCAACAGGTTCCTCGGCGGGATCCGTGAAGCCGATGCCATCTGCCTTGTACTGCGGGCCTTTGAGGACCCGAACGTGCCCGGCGGGACCGACCCTCTCGAAGACCTGGCAGTGCTCGAGCTCGAGCTGGTGCTGGCCGACCTGGCGAGCGCGGAGACCCAGCTTGAGCGCCGGCGAAAAGCAGCCAAGCAGGACCACTCTTTGGACGGCCAGGTGGCCGCGCTCGACAAAGCGCTCGCCATCCTTTCCGACGGTACGCCGCTTTACCGTTCGGGCCTGCCGGCCGAGCAGCTCGAACTGCTCCGCTCCTTCTTCATGCTCACCAACAAACCGGTCCTGGTCGTAGTCAACCTCGGGGAGGAAGCCATCGCAGACGGCGAGGCTGAAGCGCTGAGCAAGCCGGTCGCGGACGAGCTGGCGGGCGTCGCGGAGGTGCTCGCTGTCAGCGTGAAGCTCGAAGCCGAAGCGGCCCAACTGTCCGCCGCAGACAGGGCCGAGATGATGGAAGGGCTCGGCCTTGGCGAGGGCGCGCTGCCCCGGGTGGCTCAGGCGGCCTACCGTTTGCTCGGGCGGCGGACCTTTTTCACTACCGGGGACAAAGAGAGCAGGGCCTGGACTTTCCGCTCGGGCGCCAAGGCGCCGGAGTGTGCGGGCGTCATCCATTCCGACCTTCAGCGTGGCTTCATCCGCGCTGAGGTTGTGCACTGGGACGAGCTGCTCAAGCTGGGCTCATGGGCGGCCGCCCGTGACGTCGGCAAGCTGCGGGTGGAAGGCAAGGAGTACGAAGTAGTGGACGGTGATGTCCTCGAGATCCGCTTCAACGTCTGAGGGACCGAGAGCGGGGGCAACCGGCCGGCTCGTTGTCGTCGCCACGCCGATCGGCAACCTGGGCGACCTTTCGCCACGTGCTGTGGATGCCCTGGCTTCCTCGGACTACGTCTATTGCGAGGACACTCGCCGCGCCCTCAAGCTGTTCAACCACGCTGGCATTTCTGGCCCGCGCCTCGTCTCGCACCACCGCTTCAACGAGGCGGCCACGACCCCGACGGCCGTCGCCCGGGCAAAAGCTGGGGCGACGATCGCCATCGTGACCGACGCCGGCACACCCCTTGTCAGCGACCCGGGGGCACGCTTGGTGCGGGCGGCATTGGCCGAAGGGATCCCTGTCGAGGCCGTGCCCGGCCCTTCGGCACCCTTGGCCGCCCTGGTCGTGTCCGGCCTGGCGACGGAGCGGTGGTGTTTCGAGGGCTTCCTGCCACGCACCGGGCGCAAGCGGACGGACCGCCTGGCCGCCGTGTCGGGGGAGACCGAGCGTGCCATCGTGCTGTTCGAGTCGCCCCACCGGATCCAGCGGGCCCTCGATGACCTAGTGCTCGCGTGCGGGCCGCAGCGGCCTGTAGCGGTGTGCCGGGAGCTGACAAAGCTCCACGAGGAGGTATGGCGCTGCAGTTTGGGCGAGGCGGCCAATCGTTCTCAGGGCGTCAAGCCTCGCGGCGAGTACGTCATCGTTCTCGGGCCGCCCACGGCCCAGCCTCCCGACGGCCCGGCAGTCCCGGAACTGGGAGCGGTCCGTACAGAGCCCATGTAGCCTGTCGGAGTGGACCGCTTCTACGTCACCACGCCGATCTATTACGTAAACGATGCGCCGCATATCGGCCACGCGTATACGACCGTGACCGCCGACGCCCTGGCGCGCTGGCACCGGATGTTAGGCGACGAAGTCTTTTTCTTGACGGGCACCGACGAGCACGGGCTCAAGGTCAAGCGTTCGGCTGAGGCCAACGGCCTTACCCCCCAGCAGCAAGCGGACCGCACAAGCGCTCGTTTCCGCGAGACTTGGGAGCTCCTCGAAATATCCAACGACGACTTCATCCGCACCACCGAGCCGCGCCACCACCGCGCGGTTGGCGCCCTGATGCAGGCTGTCTATGACCGTGGCTGGATAACGATCGGGACCTACGAAGGTCTTTATTGCGTGCCGTGCGAGGCCTATTACACCGAGAGCGACCTCGTCGACGGCCTTTGCCCGGTACACCGCCGGCCCGTCGAACTGCTCAAGGAAGACAACTACTTTTTCCGCCTTTCGGCATTTTCCGACCGTCTCTTGGAGTGGTACGCGGACAACCCCGAAGCGGTCGGCCCCGAGGCCAAACGCAATGAGGCCATCGGGCTTATCAAGGCAGGGCTTCAGGATATTTCGGTAACCCGAACCTCGCTCGACTGGGGCGTAAAGGTGCCATGGGACGAAAAGCACGTGTTCTACGTGTGGTATGACGCTCTTATCAACTACGCCACCGCTGTCGGCTACGGCGAGGACGAGGCCCGCTTCGACAAATGGTGGCCGGTGGTCCACCACCTGATCGGCAAGGACATACTCCGTTTCCATTGCGTTTATTGGCCCGCGCTGTGCATGGCCGCCGGGATCGACCCGCCGCGCGTGTCAGTGCACGGGTACCTTTTGGTGGGCGGCGAAAAAATGTCGAAGACGGCGTTCAACCAAATTTCCCCGGCCGACCTGGTGCCTACTTTCGGCGTCGACGGGTACCGCTACCACTTCCTGCGCGACCAAGCGTTCGGTCCCGACGGCGAGTTCTCCTACGAAGCCATGGTCGCCCGTTATAACGCCGACCTCGCCAACAACCTCGGCAACCTTCTCGCAAGGGTGAGCGCAGTGGTGGGGAGCAAGTGTTCCGGCATCGGGCCAGCCCCGAGGCCGGGCAGCCCCCTCGGCGAGCTCGCTGAGGAGGTCTACGCGACAGCCGCCGACGCCTGGGCACGGGTGGCGCCGAGCGAGGCATTGGAAGCGACCTGGCGCCTCGTCCGGGCCGCCAACGCTGCCCTTGAGGCGGCCGAGCCGTGGCGAGCGGATCCGGGGCCTGCCGTTGACGCCGTGCTCGGGGACTGCCTCGAGATCCTGAGGATCGTTGCGCTCCTGGCCAGCCCCGCGCTCACTCGGGCACCGACCGAGATCTGGCGCCGTATCGGGCTTCCCGGCTCCCCGGTGGAGGCGCGGCTCCCCGACGCCTGCAAGTGGGGCGGGTACCCCGGTGGCCTCCCGGTGGAGCGAGGGGCGCCCCTTTTCCCGCGCCTGGCCGGCTAGCACCGTCGTGTGGTGCGACAACCATTGCCATATCCCTTACGAAGGGATCGGCGTCGAGGCGATCGAGCAGGCTAGGCAGGCCGGGGTTACCCGGCTCATTACGGTCGGCACCGACGCCGCGCATTCCGCTGCGGCGCTGCAAGTAGCCGAGGCCTACGACGGGGTTTGGGCCACCGTGGGCCTGCACCCCCACGACGCGGTCAATGGCGTCGCGACCGTGGAGCCGCTCCTGCAGGGCCAGCCGAAGCTGGTGGCGATAGGGGAGTGCGGGCTCGATTACCACTACGACTATTCCCCCCGCCCGGCGCAACGCGAGGCTTTTGCGGCCCAGGTCGCGTTGGCGAACAGGCACGACCTGGCCCTCGTTGTGCACACGCGCAGCGCCTGGGACGACACCTTCGCGATCCTGCGAGCCGAAGGGGCCCCGCAGCGTACGGTGCTCCACTGCTTCACCGGCGGCGCGCCCGAGGCCCGCATCTGCCTCGACCTCGGGATGTGGATCTCTTTCAGTGGGATCATCTCGTTCAAGAACGCCAACGACATCCGCGAGGCAGCCGAGCTGTGCCCGCTCGACCGGCTACTTGTCGAGACAGACTCACCCTTTCTCGCCCCAGTGCCGCACCGCGGCAAGACGAACTCGCCTGCCTATGTCCCGATCGTCGGTGCCGCCGTGGCCGCCGTGAAGGGTGTGGACGTGAGCGCGGTCGAAGAGGCGAGCTGGGTCTCAGCAGCCGCCGCCTTCCGCCTCGACGGCTGAGCTCGCCGGCATATCGCAGTGACTCTTTCGAGGCAAGAGGTCATGCGTTTATTCGAGGAGCACACGGTTTCTCCGAGCCGGGCGCTCGGGCAGAACTTTGTCGTTGACGCAAACACGGTCCGGCGCATCGCTCGGCTCGCTGGCGTAGGGCCGGGCGACCGTGTGGTCGAGATCGGGGCGGGGCTCGGGGCATTGACGCTTGCATTGCTCGAGACGGGGGCCAGCGTGACTGCGGTCGAAGTGGACCGCTGGCTCGTGCCGGCGCTACGCCAGGTCCTTGCCGATAAAGCCCCCGGGGCAGTGGTCACGGTCGTGCAGGCCGACGCCATGAGCCTCGATTGGGCGGACCTGCTGTCGCGGCCTTCGCCCGCGCCGTCGCCAGTGCCAACGCCACCGCTATCGTCAGCCCTGCCACAGCCCTTCGGAGCCTGGACGCTTGTTGCCAACCTTCCCTATAACATCGCCACCCCGCTGGTGGCGGATCTCCTCGACCAGGTCCCGGCAATCGAACGGATGCTCGTCATGGTCCAGCAGGAGGTCGCCCAGCGTCTCGTCGCAGGGCCTGGGAGCAAGGCCTACGGTGCGGTTTCGGTCAAGGTTGCGTACTGGGCGGAGGCCTCGTTGGTAGGGACCGTGCCATCATCGGTTTTCGTGCCAAGGCCTCGAGTCGGCTCCGCCCTGGTCAGCCTGAAGCGCCGCAGGGCCCCAGCCGTCGACCCCGCGGTGGTCGCGCCCGGGGAGCTGTTCAGCCTTGTGCGCACCGGCTTCGCCCAGCGCAGGAAAATGCTCCGTCGCGCCCTCGCGGACCTTGGGATCCCGGCTTCAGCGTTCGTCCAAGCAGGCATCAGCGAGGAGTCAAGGGCGGAGGAGCTCTCGGTTGGCGACTGGGGCCGCCTGGCAGCAGCCGCCGGCCTGGGCCGCCTCCCGGCGCCCGTTACGGCTGTGAGCGAGGACGGTCCTTGAAAGCGGGCTGCAGGGCCTTTTGCGGCCGAAGTGACAGCACCCGCCAAATTGACCTTGTCCTTGCGCGTCACCGGGGTACGTCCGGACGGGTACCACCTGCTCGACGCCGAGATGGTCACCGTTGACCTCGCGGACACGCTGTACTTCTCGGACGGTGACGGCTTGGAGGTCATCGACGCAGGTGCGAGCGCCGGCGGCCATGGCGAAGTGCCAGAGGACGCTTCCAACCTCGTCCACAAGGCCCTATTGCTCGTTGGGCGTAAAGCGCACGTGCGCCTTGTCAAGAGGATCCCGGCGGGTGCCGGCCTCGGTGGCGGGTCGGCCGACGCAGCTGCGGTGCTGCGATGGGCCGGGGCGAGCGGCAGCGCCGGGTTGGAGATGGCAGCTGCTCTCGGTTCGGACGTGCCCTTCTGTTTCGCCGGCGGCAGCAGGGCGAGGGTGCGTGGGACGGGGCAGATCCTCGACCCATTGCCGGTCGAAGACGTTGCAAACGATTGCTACACGCTGCTGGTACCGCCCTTCGGCGTCGCCACGGCAGCTGTTTACCAGGCCTGGGACACCCTGGGTGGTCCCGTCTCGGACAATTTCAACGACCTCGAGCCGGCGGCGCTCCAAGTGGAGCCTCGCCTGGCGAGCTGGCGAGACCGGCTGGCGGACGCGACGCAACAACGTCCGGTCCTTGCAGGTAGCGGTTCGACATGGTTCGTACCTGGCGCGCACCCCGGGCAGAGCCGGGTCGTCGTCCGGGTTTTGCGGGGTAATGCGAAGGGCTGACCGGCGAACTGAGCGCCTACTTGCCGGCCCGTCTCTGCCAGCGAGTGGCCTTCAGCATCTTCTTGTGCTTCTTCTTGCGCATCCGCTTGCGGCGCTTCTTAATCAACGATCCCATGGCGGATTGCTAACTTAGCAGACAAACACGCCCCCGCATGCAGGCACTTTAGGTTGCAGCGCTGTTCGGCCCCCCTTCGAGGCGGCCTGGGTGGGCAAGCCGGCAGGCTCAGGTGCGCTCGAGTATGACGACCGGGATCTCGCGCGGCGTCGTCTTTTCGTATTCGGCGAACATCGGCATGTCAGCCTTCTGGGCCTCCCAGATCTCGGTTCGCTCCTCGCCGCTCGCTACACGCGCTCGCACCGGGAACGTCTCGCTGCCGACCTCGACGACCGTTTCGGGGTTGGCCAGGAGGTTGTAGTACCAGTCCGGGTTCGAGCTACGACCGCCATTTGATGCGAAGACGGCGACGCTAGCGCCCGTTTGCCGATATGCGACGGGGGTCACTCGCTCGACGCCGCTCTTGGCACCTTTGTGATGGACGAGGGCAAGCTTAAAACCTGCCATCTGGCCTGATAGTTGCCCGCCGTTCGAGCGGTACTCCTGGACAACGCCCGCGTTGAGAGCGGCACGCTCTTCGACCTCCTTGCGGCGGTCCCCGCTTACCTCAGCCATGAGGTCCTCCTTTCGCAGTCACCAGCTCGTAACGCCAATAGCCGACAACGCTAACGGTAGGTAACGCTTATCGGCGGCGGCGGTGCCAGCTCGGGCTGCGCCCGGGCCCAGCACTAGGCCTGGGCGACCTTGGGCGGAGGCACACCGAGGCGGGGCTCGGGTACCGCCGAGACCGGCCAGCGCCGGCGCGAAACGGTCGACAGCCTTCCCATAAGGGCTAGCGCCCCCGGGTCGTCCTCGCCGGGCCGGACCTCGAGCGCCCTTCCGGCCACCATTTCATCGATGATCTCTTGGCCCAAATCGGAGCGGACGACCGTGAGCGTCCAGTCGGAGAGCGCCCCGATGCCCCCCGTCGAAATATCAGCGTGCTCGGCAGCAAAGTCCGGGCAGGATTTGCAGCCTTCCCTGGTCCAGGCATGCCCTTCCTTCAGGGGTACCTCGTGGTACGAGCCGTCGTGGCACCAGATCTGGAAGACGCCTTTGATGTTGATCTTGGCAATATCTGTTCTTTTCAGCCCATACTGCGCATCAAAAAACTCCTCGAAGATGGAATCATCGAAGGTCTTCGAGCACATGAGCCCGATGGAAAGCGCCATCCGCCGACCGACCTTGCCGGCCTTGCGCGCCCTCATCACTACCGGGGCCGAGGCTTGGCAACCCATACCGACGAGAGCTATCCGCTCGGCCCCTCCAGCCACCGCCTCCGCGTAGGCGAGGGTATTGGCCGAGTAGGTGTAGCGGCTACCGGCCGCGGCCATCAGTTCGGCGCGGGTGCGCGCCACCGCAGGAACGGCGCGCCAGCCCGAGCCGTCGCCCTCGAGGGCCGACACTAGGGCCGCGTCGATGCGGTCGTGCTCGAGGCACCACAACAACAGAGCAGACACGACGCCCCCGTCCTGACCGGTCGCTAGAAGCTCGGGGTCCATCGCCCGCGCCAGCAAGACCGACTTCGCAACGCCGGACTGCTCCTCAGGCAGCCGGGACCTCCCGAAGGAGAAGTTGTCAGCCTCGGTCTCCCAGTTCCTAAAGCGCGGGCAGGCACGCGTACAGCTTGTGCAACCGCGCAACCCATGGCCGCAGCCGCCAGGTCCCAGCTCTTCTTCCAGGTGGAAGGGCCTGTAGACACCGTCGGCAGTGTTGTAGCCGAGCACGTCGTGCGGGCAGGCGACGATGCAAGCCGCGCAGCCGGTGCATAGGCCCGAAGTGACGACCTCGTTGTAGAGGTCTGCCCATTCCAACTTCCACCGCTCGGGTGCCTGACGTGGTTCGGTTACGGTCACGGTGCATAGCGTAACGGCCTGCCGGCCGAGGTTCAGCGACATCCCTGAAGACTTCCGTTCATAAAGGCGAGCGAGCTGCCATGCTTTAACGAGTGCAGCCCAAGGGCAACGAGCAGACGCCGCGGGGCCAACCGCTGATCGCCACCGCGGAGCGCGAGGAGCGGGGTGGCGGAGAGGCATTGGCCTTGCGCCTTCCGCCTGATCTCCGCAGCGTCAGCCGGGGGCGGGCGAAGCTGGCCGAGGTCGCAAGCGAGTGGGGTTGCCCGGGGCACCTCTTAGACGACGCGCGAGTAGTCCTGTCGGAGCTTATGAGCAATGGGGTCCTGCACGCCCGCACCGATATGGCGGTCGTCATCAGCCGCCGCGGCAAAGGGCTTCGCCTCGAGGTCCATGACGACAGCCCTGCTCCCTTGCTCCCACCGCCGACACTGGTTGAGGCGCCGGTCAGCCTCTTGGACGAACCGCAGCAGTTGGAGCGCATGGGACATCCCTTCCCTCCTGCTGCTACGGGGAGAGGGCTTGCCATTGTGAGCGCACTGGCCAGTGCCTGGGGCTGGTACCCGCAGGCCGGCGGCGGCAAGATCGTCTGGGCCGAGCTAGGCACCATCGACACGGACGACCAGGGTGCCGGTCGCGGCTTATCCGAGCGCCAGGCTCATGTGATGCGACCAGTGAGGGTGGTCGCTGCGCCGCTGCGCCTCGTGAGGGAGTCCGAAGACCACTTCGACGACCTGTTCCGTGAGCTCCAGATGGCAAGCCTCGGCGGCTCTGGCGAGGGGGCCAGGCCTGACGCTCGGCAGGTTGTCGCGAGGTTGGCTCCCCTTGCCGAACATGTAAAGGGCCGGCTGGCTCCCATGCGCGAGCCGGTCAGGAGGGCGATCTGGGAAGCGGTGAGGCGCGGCGACCGCTTGATCGACCTCAATTTGTTAGCCGACGCCGGCATGCCCACTGTGTTCGAAATGTTCGCGGACCTCCTCACTGAGTCCGCCGTCGGCGCTCGTCGCGGCTTGTTGCTAACCGAGCCCCCGGGGCGCGAGGTGGTCGCGTGGCGGCAGTGGCTCCGCAACGAAATGGAGAGCCAGATCGCGGGAAGGCCGCCTCGAGCTTGCCCGTTCCCCGTGAGCGCCGTGCGTTGGGCCGAGACCGGCCGTTCCTGGGAAAGGCTCGACTCTGCTCGCAAAGACGCAGTTGCGCAGCTGCGTTCCCTGCTGTCGGGAAGGCCATCGCATCGCAGCGGCGACGTCACACAGGCGGTGCGCCCGGGCTCCGCCGAGGACGAGCTGATGTTGCACGCCCTCGGGCGGGTCCTGGCCTTCCTGGGCGCGCGCAGGGCCGTCCTTTGCCTTCTCGCGGAGGACAACGTGACAGTGAATTTCGGCGCCTCGCTCGGTTTCCGCAACGAAGTCGCCGATTACTGGGAGTCAGTGTCGGTTTCGGCGGACCTTCCCTCGTCCGAAGTCATCCGCACCGGCCGTCCGGCACTGTTCCGGACCTTCGCCGAACTGGACGAGCGTTACCCGATATTCCTATCGACCCCCTCGGAGAGCGACCCCGCCTTGGCCTGCGTCCCGCTGACCGCCGGCGCCGGACCGGCGGTCGGGTGCCTCGTGCTCGGGTTCCCCAAGGCGCGCGACTTCAGCCGGAAAGAGGTCGCTTTTCTCTCACAATTAGCCGCTGAGATCGCTTCGTACTTGACAACCTGGAGCAAGCGCGATGCGGCCCAGCGCTTGGCCGCACGCCACCAGGCGCTCGAGGACGCATGTCAGGCGCTCAGCTTGGCCCGGAGCTCCGACGAGTTGGTTACCAAGCTCGTCGAGGCGACAGTGTCGCTCGTATCTGAGGGGGCTTCGGTGCACCTCATCAGAGATGGGGCGCTCCATTACCTAACCACCCACCACCGCGACCCCGCCTGGGTGGCGGAGGCGGCCGAGGTGCTCCGTAACCGGGCCGCCGGGGGGACCGACATCATTGCAGAGTGTGCAAGGACGGGGCTGCCTTCCGTACGCCAGTTCTTCCCCGAAGAGGTGATAGTTGCGAGCGCGGCGGACGAAGTTGAGGCCGAGCGGCTTCGCCGGCTTGCGGTCGGCGGAGTTGGCGTCTTCCCGATCTTCGATAACGGGAGGCTGCTGGGGGTCCTCAGTTTTTCCAAGGGGATTGGCCGGTTTATCTCCGACGAGGATCTGTCGTTCGTCGAGCGCCTCGCCGTCCAGGCTGGCCGCACGCTCGCGCGACTGGGTTCTTGAGGATCGCTTCAGCTGATGTGGGAAGGGGCAGAACGTGGTGCCCTCTTCCCTCACGGAGAGGAGAACGATGAGGGAAGAGCGGCAGAATGCTCTGCCCCTTTATGCTCGGGGTATTCGGGTACTCGTTGAGGCGTGAACGCGGGCGACCTCGAGAGCAACGCGCTGTCGTTTGAGGTCAGCCGTCTTACTGACAGCTTGCCCTAAACCTGCGCGGCATCGACACTCGTCAGGTCGGCTATTAGAGTGACAACTTCGTTGAGGATGGAACGGAAAACTGGCAATCGGGCGAACCCTATGGCCTGTTCGACAATAGGTGCTGTCCGCCTGATCAGAACGCGGGTACGGTTCGCGTTCTCGGTGCGGTCGTGCACCCAGTAGAGCACCGTCCCCATGAAATACAGCCACAGCAGCTCGGGAAGTTCGCCACGCAACTTTTTCGGGACCTTCGCGTCTGAGCCCTCGATCACTCGCTGCCAAAGCGCTATCGCGTTTCGCCTGGCATCGGCCGATTCCAAGCTGAACGGGCTAAGAGGGCTGGTTGGGTCAGCCGCGTTCTTGAAGAACGTCCCAGCGAAAGCCCGGTACGGCTCCATCGCGTCTACCCAAGCTTCGCTGACGCCGACAATCCGCGCGGCGAGGTCCTCTTCGCGCTCCAACACGGGCGCCGCAGCTTCGGCGTGCTCGAGTTGAGTCCGGTCGTAGAAGGCCTGGATGAGGTGCTCTTTAGATTTGAAGTAGTAATACGCGTTCCCAAGTGACACTTCTGCCTCAGCAGCGATCGCCCGCATCGTCGTCGCTTCGTAGCCTCGCTCCCGGAACAGCCGAAGAGCCGCATCGATGATCGCGCCCTTGGTGCGAGCACTCTTGGGGGTGACGTCGTTTGCGGGGGTCAGGGCCTCAGGGGTTTCTTCCACGGTCTTAAGCCCAAACCGGCGGGTCGTGCCGGCAAGCGACATCGCAGGCCCGAGGGTGCGAGGAACGTCCACCGTGGTGGAGCCGATGGCGGTCCACTAGTCTGCTGGCGACCCGTACCAAGGCCAACCGAGGACGCGTCCCAAGCTGCTCGGCGAGGGGTTGCCACTTCGGCAATGCCCAGGCGCATACGAGCCATGCTCGCTCTCCTTCGAACACGGCCCCGTCCTGGTTGATGACTGTCAGCACGGTTTTGGTCCGCTCGTGGTCGAGCAGCGGGTAGCGCCAGCGAGCCTCGGGCGACCCGGCGGCCATCAGGTCCAGTCGCACCACTACCCACTGGGATGCAAGCCAGGTCCGCAATTGCCGGCACATAGGGCAGGCTTCGTCGTACAGGACGGTAAGTCGCGCGGGCGGACGGGCTTGTTGCTCAAGGATCGCCAAAGCCAGTTCGTAACTGATCACCTCTCGGGGCCGGCTTTCGGCGTAGGGCCGGTCCATGGGCTAACCCAGGGAGTGCCCACGCCCGGGCCGGCCCAGGGCCCTTGGACGGGACCTTGACCGGCTGACGCCATAACCGGCGTAAAGCCGTTTGGCTCAAGCGGGGGGAGCGACTTTGCCCGAAGTAGAGCGCGGCGGCGCAGGGCATTGAACGCCCAAACGTTGGCAAGGTGCACGACGCCCACGACGATGGCAACGGCACCAACCTTGGCCGACAGCACCTCCATCAGACGACGTACCGAGCCGACCTGTGCGTCAGAGGTCATAAACAATGCGACGTAGCCGAGGTTCAGCAGGTAGAACCCGATCACGAGCAGCTGGTTCACGGCTTTGGCGAGGTTCGTGTCGCCGTTGAACACGTCGTTCAAGAAGATCTGCCCGTGGCGGTGAAGGGCGCGCGCTACCCAAAGCGTCAACGGGATCGTAATTGCCAGGTAAAGCAAGTAGGTCGCAACAGTAAGGTTCATGGTTCTCCTCAGAATTGAACGTGTTCAAGAACCACCTTAACGCAGGTACGGCACGCCGTCAAGGATAATCTGAACATGTTCAACTGTGGGAAGGCGCCGGCAACGATGGTGCCAGGTACCTACCCACGAGCCTCAGCGCGCGACACCCAGTCCCTGATCGCCCGGTCGAGCACGGTCATCGGCAGGGAGCCCTGGTCGAGGACGGCGGCATGGAACTCCGGCAGGGAAAACGCCGAGCCGAGCTGGCGACTGGCTTCCGCCCGCAGACGCAGGATTTCCCGTTTCCCAGTGAGGTAGGCGAGCGCTTGTCCGGGCATGGCGATATAGCGGTCGATCTCCGAGGCCAGGAAACCGGGTGGCATGGGGACATGGGCGGTGAAGAACTCCAGGGCTTCAGCTCGGCTCCACCCATAGGCGTGCAGCCCGGTATCGACGACGAGGCGAGCGGCCCGCATCAGCGACGCGGAAATAGCGCCGAGGAGGCTCTCCGGACCACTGTAGAGCCCCATTTCCTCGGCGAGCTGTTCGGCGTAGAGGCCCCAGCCCTCCGAGAACACGGTAAGCGAACGCTCACGCTGTATTGCCGGCAGATCGGTTAGCAGTAGGACGCGCGCGATCTGTAGATGGTGGCCCGGCACTGCTTCGTGGAACGCGACCACCTCTAGGTCCCAACCGGTGCCGGCGGTAGGGCGTTCGGTGTTGAACCAGTAGGTGCCCGCACGGGCGCCATCGGGGCGGGGAGGGCTGTAGTGGGGAGCCATTCCGCTTACGGCGACGACGCTCGGCATCGGGGTCACGGCGCAGGGCGGGGGCAGCGGCTCCGGGAACACTTCTGTCGCGCGAGCTTCGGCCCGACGGATAGCGGCCACTGCCTCGGCGATGGCCGCTTGAGGGTCGAGTTCGCCGGCGGAATTCCGGAGGGCGTCCTGGACAGCGGCTAGATCGGGCAGGCCGATCTCCGCTCCGAGCTCAAGGTAACTCCGCTCTAGCCGGTCGATCTCGTCGAGCCCTATCTGATGGAGCTCCTCGGCAGTCAGTGGCAAGGTGGTGTGGGCCCGGATGGCTCTGGCGTAGTCGGCAGCGCCGTCGGGGAGGTGGACCAGGCCGACAAGCTCGTCCGGGCGAGCCGCCGGCAGGAGCTCGCGCAATGCGTCGAGCCAACGGGCGAGGGCGGGCGTTACGACCTCAGCGGCGACGGTGTCCCGCTCTTGTCCCCAGGAGGCGGCTCCGTCCCACCCTTCGGGCGGCTGGGGGATGCTTAGCGGCTCCGGCACGCGCTGGGCGAGGAGGGTCTCTGCCCAAGAGATTGTCCCTTCGACCAGGGAGGCCACCGGGAGGCGACCTTTCGCGGCCCCCGCCCGCAGGCGCTGTGCCTGCTGGTCGATCCAGGTCCCACTCGCACGCAGCCGGGTGAGGTAGTCGCCTGCCGCCTTTGCGTCAGGGAGAACGGTGCGGGCGGCAATAAGGAGCAAAATGGCCGGGCCGCTGAAAGGCATGGCGGTGACGGTGTACTCGATGCCGGCCGACTCGAGCTCGGCGAGCTCCTGGCGTGCCGCCTCGGCAACGCAGCCCAGCGTCACGGCTTCGTCGGGCGAGGTCACCGATTCCAGCAACCTCTCTGCCTCGACGAGCGCTGCCTGGACCTCGACGCGCCGGGCCTCGTCGCCGGCTTCACTGTCGTCGGGCACCCGGTCGTCGTAACCCGGTATGGCACGGGCGCTCGCATCGAACGGGTGCGCAGCGAGCCAGGAGGCGTGGAAGCGGTCGGCGAAATCCCGTGTGGTAGTCACGGTGCCAGTCTGCCACCGAGCCATAGCCCGCCACCTTTTGCGCGGTGTGATGCTGGTATGACCACAAAGATTGCCATCAGCCTCCCGGACGAGGTCGTCTCAGCGGCACGCCGAGCGGTCGCGGACGGCCGAGCGACCTCAGTTTCGGCCTATATTGCCGTCACTCTCGCTCAACGCCAGGACTAGGAGGACATCGCAGCTCTTGTCGCCGATATGGCGGCGGGCTCGGGTTCACCGTCTGCCGAGGACCGCTCTTGGGCGCGGGCCGCGCTCGGTCTCGGATGATGCCGGGCGTCACCCTCGACGCTGGCGCGCTGATCGCGATCGAACAGGCCGATCGCCGGGTGCACGCACTGCTCGATGAGGCTCACGCAGCCGGTCTTCCCATCGACATCCCTGCCGGCGTCCTCGCCCAAGCCTGGAGGTCGGGCTCGCGCCAAGCCCGACTTGCCCGCGTGCTTCATCTCCCCAACGTCGCAGTCCTCGCTCTTGATGAGCCGATGGCAAAAGCCGGCGGGATTTTCTGCGGACAAAGTGGCCCGCACGACCCCATCGGCGCCAGCGTGGGCGTTAGCGCTCGCCAGCGCGACCGCACCGTCGTCACCACCGATGTCGCCGATTTACGCCGGCTCGACCCTCACGTGAGGATCATGGCGTTATAGACGGGTGGCCCCGTTACAGGCACCGGCGCCAGTTGGTCACTCGCTGGTGGCGATTAGGTGTAGCCCAGCTTCCAGCAGGGCCCGGCCGAGCAGTGAACGGCCCCGGAGCCTTGCTTTTCTGAAGGTGGCCGAGCGGCGTAGCGGTCCCCTTCGCCAGTCCCGCCGCGCTGGCCTGGGCGACCGGGACATCTTCAGCTCTGCCTCGCGGCACTTAGCGAGGTCCTGGATCATTGACGGGTTCACGCTCCCTCCTTCGCGTGGGCTGGTCGGGCTTGCGAGGTTCTTTTTGCAGGTGTACGGGCTTTGGGACCTCGTTCCGGTACGGACATTGGGTAACTGATCACGAGCATCTCGACCGGCACGGAGCCCGGCGGGCGCAAGGAGGGGTCGGCGAGTCGTTCCTGGCAGCGGGGGATGAGGAACTCGAGAAGCTCGTCCCGCAGAGCGTCCAATTCGTCGGCCGTCAAATAGAAGACGAACTCGCTGTCGCCGGCGGCGCGCCTCCACTCCTGCGGGTAGTTCGCCTTCGTTTCGAGCCAGGTCCGGTACCGCTGCAGGTACCGGTCTCGGAAGAGCTGCGCCAGAGCCGACGAAGCGATGGCGGCCTCGGGGTCTTCGTTGTTAGACGAAATATTCATGCCTATAGCGGTCATACGCCACGGGCGGGAGCGCCCTTTTCCTCCGCCTGCTTCCTCGACAAAGCCGTACTTAGCGAGCTGGCGCAGATGGAAAGAACAGGTGGTCGGCGACTCCCCGATCAACTCGCCAACTTCTGTGGCTGTCATTGGGCCCACCACGCTGAGCTGCTCCAATAGTGAGATGCGCACGGGATGGGTAAGTGCGCGCATCGACTGGGTGTCGCTGACCTGGCGCAACCCTTCGCGGGCCTGGCGGCGCGGCGGCCGCTGCCCGTCCGTCTGAGCGGCTTTGGGAGTCTTTGGAGACATGTCTCTCGACAATAAGCTCTCGAGGACCATCTGTCAAGAGAAACCTCTCGACGAGTGCTAGAGCTCCCCACAGATCAAGGTCGGATCCTTCGAAGCGCGAGCCCGATCAACGCTGCCAGGACCAGGATCACGGTCATCGCGACCATTGCGGGGACCCCAACTACCAGGATCGTGATGGGTAGCCCAATAATCTCGAAGGCGCCTCCGGAGCCCCCGGGGACCGGGACGAAGAACAAACTGAGCCAGGCTGCCGAAGCAAAGAGGACCACGGCAGCGGCTCCGCTAAGGATTGCTACGCCGAAGAAGCTCGCCTCGCGCCGGTACCCAATCTCGCCCCCGAGGACAGAGCAGGCAACGAGTGCAACACCGAGGGCGAGTTCGAAAAACCGCGGCCCTCCGGTGATTTCTGAGATTCCAGGCACCTCCTAGGCCGCACAGCGCACCCAGCCAGACGACAAGAGCCTTCGGGCGCTGACCTTTCGGCCCACCGGGCGGAGCCGGCACCGGAAGAGTTTCGGAAGGCCAGTTCAGGTGGGTCAATTGGTCGGGGAGCATCCGTACTTCATTTCTCACTTTCGTTGTTCACTCGACCCAAGCTCCGGCGCGAGCCTGCAACGAGGGACCAGTCATGTGAGGTACTCAACAGAGCGACTTATCGTTCCCACCGGAAGCACTGCAATGCCGTTAGAACAAGCTCGAACTGACCAAGGCATTCGCAGCCGGTGAGCTGGTAAGCGCGAGCCCGCGGGTTCACACCAACCCAAGGGTGCCGTCGCGGGCCAGGTTCAGTTGCCAACCCTGGTCATGCCAGAGATGGTGATGGCGGCTACAGGCGAGCACGAGGTTTGTCGATCGTACCTGTTCGATGATGATTCGGAAGCAAAATAGTGGGAAAATGCGCTACGGGACATGGCGCGATGATTTTCGGATCGGACGGCCTCTTCATGTGAGGCTATGTCGGATCCACCATGTGCTGGTACTCACGAGGACGAGAGCGGCGCCGAGGTAGATGCCCAACTCGTACCACTGAAATGTCCAATAGCGGCCTGCCGGTTGGTATGTCACGAGTTGGTGGAACGTGGCGCCTATCTTGGCGAAGCAGGCCTGTAGTTGGGCTTGCTGGCCTGGAGGTGTCGGGACCCTGGCCACGTGCCCGACAGCGGCTGGCCCGCCGCCGGAAGCTCGCGCGCCCGTGATCAGCGCCCGACAGGCCGTGGCTACATACGACGCTGGAAGAGGATGGCCCGCTTTGTCGACGAACTGCGTCGAATAGATCCAGGCATTTGGCAGGTTCGGCACGTTCGGAACGAGGGTGAAAGGACCGCCATTCGCGCTGCCGAAGCCAGTGGTCTGCGGGCTCAGCCCGAGGACTTCAGTCATCGGTGTGATCAGGTGCGGGCGAACCCAGCGCGCGACGGCAAGCAACGTGGCGACGAACACGGCCAAGGTGGCGGCCATTGCGGGAACTGTCCGACGGACCAGTAGGCCGATGGTGACGCCGAGGGCTAGTGCGAACGCGGCGTAGCCGATCGGGACGACGTCGCGTTGATCGAACGTCGAATATAGTGCCCCCTTGGCTCGGTCGAGGGGGCTCGCCCACCAGGTGACGAGGAGACTGAGGATGCCGACAAGAATCATGCCGGCAACGCAGATCATCGCAAATTTGGCGGCCAGCCAACGAGCCCGCGTGATGCTTTGGGTCCACACGAGTCGGTGGGTGCCGGTTTCGAGCTCACGAGCCACGAGCGGCGATCCCCAAAAAAGCCCGATGATGCCGGGCATGACGACGACGAGGATGCCTAACCAAGTGCTAAGCGTGTTGTCGTTCGCAAGGAACGTGGTCCTTGCCATTGAGCAGTCACCGTGCTCGCCACAGGTCGCGACCGTGGTGTCGTAGAGATGGGCGAGATGCGGCCCAGTGAGCGCGGCGACGATGGCGACAAGCACAATACCGATTGCGCCGACTGCCGCCTGAACTCGGAACTGTCGCCACGCAAGGCGGATCATGGCCGCACCTCAGCAGGCGTTGTGCTTCGGTCGCCGCCTACGGCTCGGCTCATGTAGGCAAGTACGAGGTCCTCGAGACTCACTGGCTGCCTGTTCTCGTCGGAGCCGTCGGGGTCGTGCGGGCAAAACATAACCGTGTGCCGCCCGTCACCGTCGCCGGCCTCGATGACCTTCGCGTTGAGTGGCAGCTTGCCGGTAGCGAGGCCTTGGCCAACTACGCGACAGTGTGAGGCGAGCAACGAGGCAATGTCGCCTGCCACCTGCACCCGCGAGGCGACAAGCACGATGAGGTAGTCGCATACCTGTTCGAGGTCGGCGACGAGATGTGAGGACAAGACAACGCTCACGCCGTGAACGGTGACGATTTCTGCGAGGTTTCGGAGGAACTCACGGCGGGCCAACGGGTCAAGGCTTGCGACCGGCTCATCGAGGACCAACAGCTGAGGGCGTTTCGCGATCGCGAGGGTGAGAGCGAGTTGTGCCCGCTGACCGCCTGAGAGGGACCCTGTTCGTTGGCCCGGGTCGAGGCCGAGCCGTTCGATCTGCCGTGTGGCGATGGCGTTATCCCATCGCGGGTTGAGCCATCCACCGAGACGGAGGTGATCGGAAACCGAGAGCGCGGGATACGTCGGCGTGTCCTGAGCGACAAAGCCCACCCGTCCAAGTTGTTCGGGCCCGTCGCCCGGACGTCCACCGAGCACTTCGATCGTGCCGGTGGAAGGCGAGAGGAGGCCAACCGCAAGGTGGAGCAGGGTCGTCTTTCCCGCACCATTGGGGCCGACGAGCCCGACAACCTTTCCTTCGGGAATGGATAGTGTGCAGTCGGACAGGGCCCACCGACGACGGTAGCGCTTGTTTAGCCCTATGGCTTCGAGCGCAGGTTTCATGTCGCGGGCAGTTCGGAGACGAGGGAATTGTGGACGGTGGGGTGCACGGGCCTTCTCCTTGGCAATCGCGGTGCGGATGTGAACGTCTTTGTACGCATGGACAGGTGTCAGTACGGTGTCGGTGACTGACACCGTGCTGACACCGCCGCTTTGGCATCGTCGTGGGAGGTGTATTCGAGGCAGGCTGGAGATCGATCAGGGCTAGCCCGATGAACGGAACGGGAGAAGGTAGTGAGAGTGCTGGTCGCCGAAGACTTTGAGGTGCTCGCCAGATCGATCGGGACCGGGCTGCGCCGGGAGGGCATGGCGGTTGACGTCGTCCTCGACGGCTCCGACGCGCTCGGGCACCTGGCCACGACCCGCTACGACGTCGTCGTGTTGGACCGAGACCTGCCGGGTGTGCACGGCGACGAGGTCTGTCGAAGGATCGTGGCAGACGGCCTTGAGACCCGCGTCCTGATGTTGACCGCGGCGAGCTCAGTGAAGGACCGGGTCGACGGCCTCGGGTTGGGCGCCGACGACTACCTGCTGAAACCGTTCGACTTCTCCGAGCTCGTCGCCCGCGTGCGGGCGCTCGGTCGACGCTCGGCACCGGCTTCGCCGCCGACGCTCGAGGTCGGGGATGTGACGCTCGACCCGAACCGCCGGGTCGCCTGCCGAGCGGGACGGCGCTTGGATCTGAGCCCTAAGGAGTTCGCGATCCTGGAATGTCTGCTCGAGTCCAGCGAAAGGGTGCTCTCCGCCGAGGAGCTCCTCGAACGAGTTTGGGACGAGTTTGCAGACCCTTTCACCACTGCTGTCAAAACGACTGTGCGTCGTCTTCGGTCCAAGCTCGGCGATCCGCCTGTTATCGAGACCATTCGCCAAGGTGGCTATCGGATCAGAGCGTCATGGTGAACCTTCGAGGAGCCCTGACGAAAGAGCGCCTTCGCCGGCCGCCGCTCCGTGTGCAATTGACCGTGCTGTATGCCGGCCTTTTTCTCTTTTTGGTCGCCGCGGTACTCGGCGTCTCCGGCCTCCTTGTCGGCAGTACTTCGCAGGCAATTCCCGGCGAACGTGGAGCTTCGCCTCCGACCGGCGGCGCCGGTTTCGCATCCGGCCACCATTTCCACTTCAACGTCGGGCCCGCGATCGTGGGGCTACTCGCGTTGTTGGTTGCGCTCTGGCTCGCTTGGCTCATAGCCGGGCGGTTCCTGCGGCCACTGCGTCAGATGAACGCGACGGCCCAGAAAATATCCGCGACCAATTTGCACCAGCGTCTCGGGATCAGCGGCCCCGATGATGAGCTCAGCGAACTGGGAAGGACGCTCGATGATCTCTTCGACCGCCTCGAAGCCTCGTTCGAATCGCAACGCCATTTTGTTGCGAACGCCTCGCACGAACTGCGAACTCCGCTCGCCGGTCAACGCACGCTGCTGCAAGTTGCTCTCGCGGACCCCGAGGCCACTTCGGCGGAACTGCGGGCAGCTTGCGAGGAGGCTCTGCAGCTGGGTGGTCAACAAGAGCAGCTCATCGACGCCCTCCTCACCCTCGCGACGAGCGAACGCGGCCTCGAAGTGCGAGAGGCGTCCGATCTGGCGGAGCTCGTTGAGCACGTACTGGTCTCGCGAAACGAGGAGTCACGGCGTCGAGGTCTTCACATTGAGCCCAACCTCGCCAGAGCACAGGTCGTCGGTGACCCGAGACTGATCGAGAGCTTGGTGACGAACCTTGTTGATAACGCTCTGCGCCATAACACCCCAGGAGGAACAGTCGAAGTTGCCACAAGGTCCGTCGGGGGGCGAGCGAACCTGTTCGTCAGCAACACAGGCCCGGTCGTCCGGGCGCAGGAGATGGGCCGATTGTTCCAACCCTTTCAACAGGTCGGAGCCGAACGAGTTCGTACAGCAACTGGGCATGGGCTCGGCCTTGCGATCGTACAGGCGATCGCCGAGGCGCACGGGGCCAAGATCACCGTACGTCCTCGTCCTGAAGGCGGTCTAGACGTCGAGGTTGCGTTTGTCGCCTGACGCGGCGGCTAAGGGCGCGCCCTGACGACGCGCGCAACTTGGCATCAAGGGGTTGGTGGTCGGGCCAGAACAGCTGGGACGTACTCCAGCAGTTGGGCCCATCGAAGGTGCGGCTGGCGATCATGTCGAGAGCAACATCGGGATAGCCGTCGTGGATCCGTTCCCGGCCGCTGCTCCCGGTAATTATTTTCGCCGGGAGGCCGACCATCGCCGCCAGCGCGACCCCCGCGACGCCGACGACGCGGCCTCGCTGGAGAGCCGGGCAGACTACGCCGAGACCCTGTCCGACGACGACCCCCGCGTCGTCGCGGTCCGGGCCGTCGCAGTTGCGTACGGCTCCGAAGCAGAGGACGAGATCGGCCGGAGCAACACGGACCGCATCGGCGTCGACGCCCAGGTTCACCACGCACCCTTCGATCTCGACCGCGAGCTGACCTGGTGGGTACGGGGCTGCCTCGCCGAGCGCGTCCGCTATGCCGAGGTCGTCGTGCGCGGCATGGACCCCGACCAGGACGACAGCCCCCGATTGGCAGATGTTGTTGCGGCGCCTACAAAACATCGAGCTGGAGCTGCTTGGTGCCCTCGGGGCTAGGACATTTTCCCTGACACCAAATCACGGCCGCTGAAGGAGGACGCGACATGGCAGACGAAAAGACGCCCGCAAGCCCGTCCGCATCACTTGGCGAGCCGACGGCGACGAGTGTGAGGCTCGGGTCGGCGAGCACATGAGGTGGCGCAACCGTCGACGTCGAGGTCCGTGGGTCGTGGGGCGGACCGTCGCGGGATAGGGCACGACCCAGGGCGGGGGGTCTGGTCGGTCTCTCTGGCGCCGGGTGAGAGGCCAGGACGGGGCGACGACTGGGAGATCGCTTTCGTGTGCGGTCGGAACGAGAACGTGAATGTCGACGACGACGACGACGAGGACGACCCCAACGGAGAACAAGGGTGAAGCTCTACCACCGGACGCCAGCCGGGCACGCCATCTTGGCCGACGGGTTCAGGGATGGCCACGGGCACTACATGACAGCGAACGTGTACGAGGGCGTCTGGCTCAGCGACGTTACGCTCGGCGCGGACGACGGAGCGCCGGGAGACGACCTCCTCGTGGTCGAGATCCCCGAGGAGGTCGTTGCCGAGTATGAGTGGGTGGACGAGAGGGGCGGCCCGTACCGCGAGTTTCTGGTCCCTGCTGAGGTCGTAAACAAGTACGCGGTCGAGCGCTGCGACGACGAGGAGGACCCAAGCTGAGCAAACGTCATGGCTCTGCCGAGAGCTGACGGAGCCGATGCTCGATTTGTTCAACCTCGGCGTCTTTAGCCCGCTTCAACTTGAGGGTTCTGGTGTGTTCGGAGGAGTTGCTGGCCACCCTTTCAAGAGCCTGCGAGAGGTCATGCTGGTGCTCCCGCGACAGTGAAAGCTGCTCTTGGAGCTGGACCGTCCTCACGTAGATTTCAAGGTCGGTCGTCGCCCTGAGCCAGAAGTCTCGACTGCCCTGCACTCGGTACCCGGAACCAAACTCGGCACCGTCGCGATGTTCGGGCACGAACTGCGCGGAGCCCGGGCCGACGGGGATCGGGCGCACCCGTTTACCTGAGCCTTCATAGGCCAGGTTGAGCTTCTGGCCCTCAATGAAGCCCACCACAGGGAGGCCCACGTACCCCTGTGGGCGGACCGACCAACCGGTTACCGTGATCCTGGTCATGTGATCCTCCCTGTCTCTCGTGCCAGTGGTCGACATCCTCGCGCTTCCAGATGCGCCCGGTCTGGGGTACCTCTTGGACCTCAGTTAGTGAAATAGATCCTGGAGCGCCATTGCGCTCCACTTGCCCGTAGGGCTCGGCAGAACGGCGCCTACAGGGGCCTCCCGAGGAGCGTTGCCCAAGTCCCGCGGGAGTTGCTGGTTGAGCTGGCGGACGTCGGGCACGAAGTCGTCGGGGCACCCCATATCACGCTTCGATTCAGGACTAGTCCGGTCGGGAGGCGACTCTGATCGAAGAGTCGGCCCCACTCGAACAGCTCGGGATAACTAGGGAAGCCGAACGCTTGTTCAAGTCGATCGCAGAACCTGTGGAGGAGCCGGTGACGAACGGAGGCTCTGAGCAGCTCCCAGGGGAGGACCTCTTCCCGGACTGCCAGGTCATCCACACTGACACCCGCAGGCTCCACGACGGTTGGCTGGGTTACACGGAAGGGATTGGCCGGAATGGTCACCTTCGAGAGGCTCACAAACGATACCTCAACCTCTACTGGTCGAACGAGGGCAAACTCCTGCCAGAACCAGGCAAGGTAAATCAGAAGGGCATTCGCCACCCTGGCCACCCACTCGACATGCAGCTCCGTTCGCCACCACATGGCGATGCCAGCCGCTCCGTCTCGGTGGAGCCGGAGGATCGAGCCCGGCGCGGCTCCGTTGGCCCCGTCATCGCAAGCCAACCCGTCCCGCCAATGCCGCATGGCCGAGGTTGCAAAGGTCAGTCCGGTGTGGCTGATGTAGTTCCTCAAGGGGGGAGGCAGTAGAAACCGGGTCAGATTGACCTCGGAAGCATCGAAAATCTCGCGAAGAGGATCCTCCGGTAGAGCCGAGATGATCAGCCACGGTTGCCCATGCGGGACCGGCATCGGTAATAGGTGCTTTTCCCAGAGCTGGTCGCGCCGTTCGGTTGCTCGCAGAGCTATGGCGTAGGCGTCGCGCACCTCTTGTTCGCTCATGGGGTGCACTTTGTCGCCGGAGCGCTTGTAATAGCGCCTCTCCTTGTAGGCATCGATCATGTAGGGTCCCAAGGCCGAGGGGTCAACGTCGGCGACGATTACCGAGCCCCCGCCCACCTCGAACGAGGTGAACGACCACACCAGCGGTGGGTGCACGGCTGAGCGCACAATGTCTTCGATCTGCCCGGTGGTGACCGCGATTAGTGGACTGAGTTCCTTGGCGACGCTCGTGCCCGGCTCTTCCTGCATCCCGAAGATGATGGTTCCACCCCCGCCATTGCCCATGCCCGTCAGGTCCTTCAGGAGTTCTTTTCTGTTCCCGTCGCTCGCAAGCGACAGCTCCGACTTGTACTCGAGCGAGCCCGACTCGGGAATCCGGTTCTGAATCAAACTCTCGACAGCTTGGAAGTCCTTAAAGCGCACGCCTCAATCTTCTCCGATTCCGCTCGACGGCGTGTCCCTATTCCCTCCCACGTTTGGGAGAGGTGCCAGACCTCGAGCGCCTCGCTACGCTGGACGAGGCGCTCGATCGGCCGTGCACGCACACCACACGAAGGCCAGTTTACGGCCGTTGTCACTGGGGATTTAGGGTCGCTGGCTCGCCTTCGTGTGAAGCCACAGCGGCAAGCCCAGCCCGCTCAGCTCCTTCGCTTGCTCTTCCCCGGCAGTCTCGGCCATCGCCTCGCCGGGAGTCATCATCGTCCCGTCGGGGGGAGCCTGGGACCGTTGACCGACTGGGCGGGCTGGTCGGGCCGATCGGGGATGCTGGTCGCGATGGTGGGGTTGTTAGCGACGCCACGGTTGGGCCGTGTGACGATCACCGCGGTGCCCGTGCGGGCGCCTACCTTCGCCTACGGTTCCGTCGACGGGGGTGGGCACGGTCCCGTCGGCGCGGAGCACGGCTCCTGCCCGTCGTTGTGAGCGCCGCGGGCGTCCTAATGTTGGCTACAAGGCCGATGGCGTAAAAGATGCCAGGAAATGAGGTATAGACGCGGTCCTGGGCGGCCAAAGCCACTTCGAAACCATGATACGTGACCTGGAGCAGGGTCCCGTGGTCGTTCAGGTAGTAGCCGCCGTCGATGACGGTGGGATTGCCTTTCAGGGTGACCATGGCGGAGAGGAACGCCGCGAACCCTCCCGCGATGACCAAAGGCAGCCACCCGTAATGGGTCACGATCCAGCGCGTCGCACCAGGATCGTGCATCCACGAGTCGCGTGCGGGGTTCTCCCTCTGGCGGTTGAGCTGACGCGCGAGGAAAGAACAGATGCCGACAGGGATGATGCCGCCAAAAAGCACCGCAACGATGAGCGTCGGCGTCGGTCGCAGAGCGCTAATGAAGGATAGGACAACGACGACGACGCAGCTCGTCAAACCAACAAAACTCGCGGCGAGCGCCACTCGTCGGAGGCGGTCACCGTGTCGCGCCGCGTCCCGTTCCTCGTGCTGTTCGTCATCCCGCGCGACCACGGTCCTCATTGTGGCAGCGCCGTCGAGCGGTGGGCTTACGCAGCCTCCTGACGGCTCCGCAGGAGGCGCCGACGCTCCTGGCGCGTCGTTCCCCCCACACGCCGTAGCGCTCGGACAGGCCCGCCTCAAGGCACGCGAGGCGCACTGGGCACGTCGCGCACAGGGCTTTAGCTCTCTCGATCTCCCGCGAAGCGGCTCGGTTCTTTCCTTCGGCGTAGAAGTCGACGGTCGCGTCGCGGCACGTGCCCACGGCCACGACCGGAACGTGTGACATCCTTCAGAGGTCATTCGACAGCGCGTGGAGGATACCGTCGCGGATGCGGCACGGGGGGATTGAGAACCGGTCGTTGCAGTAACCGCACAGAGTCAGGACGTAGTTACGGTCTTCTCTGGAGTTGTCCCGGTTTAACGGACGGTTTGGTTGAGTCGATTATGCCGCCACGGTCACGGCGGTGTTGCGGTGAAGCGCTTCCCATTGGGCGGGGCTGAGGTAGGACAACGAACTATGCAGGCGGCGGGTGTTGTACTTATGCGGGTGATCCTGTCAAGGGCGATCTGATGTCTGCTCATTGCCTTGTCCTCACGAGGCTTGGCCTTCGAGGCGAGCGAGGATCCCGTCAAAGACCTTCTGGCGCCCGATCTGGCCCTTTTCGGCGGCGTCATCGCGTTGGCGTTGCAGTGTGGGCCGGAACTCGACGGTGGTGACAAAGAAGCTGCACGACTCGCAGATGGACTCGAAGTGGCAATCCATCTCGACGGGACGGGCGCAGTAGCCGTTGCCGAGCATGCGCCGGTGCACCTCGGCTCGAAGCTTCCGCATCTCGCTGCCTTCGTCGCCGGCTTCAAGGCGCCGAGGCTGGTCGTAGAGGGCTTCGACCTTCTCTGTGACGGCGAAGTACTGTTCGGCCACGGTTCGGTCGGCGATGCGGGCGTAGATCATGGTCATGGCGAGGGTCTTGTGGCCGAGAAGGGCGGCGATCGCGTCGAGGCTCATGCCTCTGTTGATGGCTTGGGTGGCCAGGGTGTGGCGCAGCTGGTGAGCGGTGACGTGGCCGATGCCGGCCTCTTTCGCCTGGTCGTGGAGGATCTCAGCAACCCGGCGGCCCGTGAGGGGCCGGTGGCGTTCTATGAGCAGGCGGTCCGAGCGAACAGTGGGCGGCCGGTGGTTGGTCACCCAATCGTCGAGGAGCTCTTTCAGCTGGGGGTGTAGCGGGATGTAACGGTCGTTGTGGAGTTTGCCGAGCGGGATCCGGAGCCAGTACGCGGAGCCGATCTGCACGACGGCGTCGACGGTCAGGTCGAGCAGCTCACCACGCCGGACCCCGGTGCGTGCCAATAGTTCGGTGACGAGCCGGCCAAGCGGGTCGCTGTCGCCCCGGGCGGCTCGCAAGAGCTTGGCCGCCGCGGCGTCATCGAGGAAACGAGGCAATGGCTTATCAATTATGGGGAGATCGCCGATGAATATGAGCGGTCTCTGCGGAGCATTCTCGTAGCCCCACTCGGTGATGCGATCGAAGAAGCAGTGCAGGTTGATCAGAGCGTTCTTGATGCTGATCCGGTTGAGCGGCTTGCCGGTCCGGGGTCGGATGGTTTTCGCCATCCAGGTCTTGTAGGCCTCGATGTGGCTCCGCTCGAGGTCAGAACAGCTTGCAACCTCTGGGTAGTTCTCCGCGAGCCAGGTCCCAAACGCGCGCAGGTCGTGCTCTATGTGCTTGACAGTATTGGGGCGCAAGCTGAGGGTGACCTGGTCAACGTAGCGGCGAGCGGAACTCGCGAAAGCGGGCGCGACGACCATCCATCCTGTGACCGAAACGGGTGGGTGTTGGGGTGGCCTCTGGAGGCTGCTGAGCCGGCCAGCCTGGAACATTGTCAGGCGTAGCCTGTAAAAGACCGAGGCCATGGTGCGGCCCGATTCGGGCTTGTCCCGAGCCTTGTACATGTCGATCACGGCCTCGGATGCGACGTTGAACTCGTCGTCACCCACCTGATCGGGGCTGACCCCTGTGATGGCGGTGACCATCGCCAGGGCATTCCACTGGATTGTTTCATCGCCGTGGCGGACCTCGATTTTCTGGCACACGTCCATGAACCAAGCATGGGCGTCCGGGCAGAACACACGAGCCGCTGTTCCCAGCTTCAGCCAGATATCGCCGAAAATACAAGCTTCCACGCTGAGACGCCCGCTGACCATCAGCCACGACGCGAACCCGCGTGCTTTGGCGATCGAGTCGAGCTGGCGGACGCGGCTCATCTTCTCCCAGCCGCCTGCTTGCTCTAGCTTGGCGCAGAAGGTTTTGGCAGCCCGCATCGTGGACCGCCCCGTCTTGCGGCCGGCGGCGTGCATTGCAGTCGCATATACACCGACCAGATCACTGCTTTTGGCAGTGGCGGCAGCTGCGGCAGTCATTGCTCGCCCATCATCTGCGCGTCGATCGCTTCGGTCGCCCGTCGGTACTCACCTGCCAGCCAATCATTGGCCAAATGCAAATAGATCCGGGTGGACTCGATCGACCGGTGCCCAGCCTGGGCCTGGATCGCCTCGAGCGCCATGCCCGCTTCGCGTAATCGGGTAAAGCACGTATGGCGCAGCTGGTGGCAAGTTAGACGCTCGATCCCTGCTCGGTGGCGGGCTCCTGCGACGATCTCATCCAGACCGGCGGCCGTGAGTGGCTGGCCTCGACGCGGTCCCTTCAGCACCACGAACACCCGGTCAGCCAACGACGATGGCCGTTCGACTTCGAGGTAGTCGGCCAGCGACGCGAAGAACCGCGAAGATATCGGCACGATCCGTTGGTGGCCGCCTTTCCCTTCGGCAATAAATACACGACGCTCGCCGGGGTGCAGGTCGCGCAGGCGCAGACCGAGGACCTCACAGCGACGTAGACCGCCCAGCAACATCGCTTCGACCATGGCCCGGTCCCGACGAGTACGCAGCGCCGCCATAAACGCATCGGCCTCGTCGGGATCGACCACCCGAGGCAGCGTCCGAGGGACCCGTATCAGGGGCACACCCCGAACCGGTCGTTGTCCAGGACGTCGCATTGCCAGACCCTTGGGCACTGGGTTGACCGTCACACCGCCAAGCAGGACCAGGTACTCATAAAGGCCGGCGATCGTGGCCAGCCGTCTGTTGATAGTGCGAGCAGAAAGCCCAGTCTCGCCGTCGTCGATGCGCACCACCTTGGCACCGCGACGAGGACGGCGCTGCTCTTTGATGAACGCCAACACATCGGCCGGCCTCACGTCGACTGGGTCTTTGCCCACGATCGAGAAAAAGACCTTCAGGTCAAACGCAGTGGCCAATAGGGTGTTCCACCGGGCCCGAGCACTCACCAACTCAAGGTACGCGTCCAATAACGGGTGGCCCAGAGCGATCAGACCTTGGTCGCCTCCAACTGGCCGATCGAGGCAGGGCGTGAACGCCACATCACCCATCGTTGCAGCCTTCCAGGAGCAGCTGGTGGATCACCCACATATCCTGACCAGCCCTCGACGTAGTTGAACACGGCCCGGCGGAGCTCGGTGACGCTGCGCCATGCTCTGGTCGAGATGAGCTCTCGTTTGATGGTGGCAAAGAACGATTCGGCGACGGCATTGTCGTAGGCGCACCCGGTGGACCCGAGAGACAACCTGACGCCATTTGCCCTGGCCAGAGCAGCGAAGTTCTTGCTCGTGTATTGACTTCCACGGTCCGAATGAAAAATTACTCCGCTAGCTGGTCGACGCCGGGCGAAGGCCATGTGCAGGGCGTCTTCGACGAGCTTGGTGCGCATGTGGTCGGCCACGGCCCAGCCAACCACCCGTCTGCTGGCCAGGTCGATGACCGTCGCCATGTAGGCGAAGCCGGACCACGTCCAGACGTAGGTGATGTCGCCGACGTAGCGGGTGTCCATCTCGGCGGATGGGCCGAAATGGCGTTTGATGAGGTCGAGCGCCCTTTGCTCGTCCGCACTTTGGACAGTGGTGGTGCGCCAACGGCGCTTGCAGCGGCCCTCCAGGCCGGCCAGGCGCATCAGCCGGGCGACGCGTCTGCGCGCCGCAGGCGACGCCGCGTTGTGCCAGCTCGGCCTGCACCCGGGGCGAGCCATAGGTCCCGTCGGAGACCTGGTGGACCTGGGCGATCACCTTGGACAGCTCGGCGTCGCTGCGTGCTCGGTTGCTCGGCTCGGCCTTGAGGGACTGGTAGTAGGCGGCTTTGGAGACCTCGAGCAGCTCACAGGTGCGCTTGACCCGTCGCTGCCCCGGCTTTTCCGCCTCGAGGAAGGCACGGGCCTTCATCGGGTCTCCTTGATGCTCCTATGTCAAGCCGCCCGGGCAAATCCCTTTCTAAGAGCACCACTGGAGGCCTCGTCAGCACGCAGCCGGCGGAAGACTTCATCTGAGAGGCGACGGCGTAAGAGGCGTAGAGCCTCGGTTTTGTTATTACCTCCAGCCATGCGTTTAGCAACGTAGACACGGCCAATTCCGCCTACACCGCGCCACTGGGTGATGGCGATGCGGTGAAGGGCGGCGTTCACTTGGCGGTTGCCGCCACGGTTGAGACGCAACTGCTCACTGGCGCTCCACACAGGGACCGGGGCCGTCCCGTTCCAACGGGCAAAGGCGGCCCTGGAGGAGAACCTCGAAGCGCCGGCCGTCTCCCCTACGACTTTGGCCGCCGACAGCGCCCCGCACCCGGGCATGGCCACCAGGCTCGGGGCGAGCCGTTTTACGAGCGCAGTTATATCTTTTTCCAGTTCGTTCGCCCTGATGGTCAGCTCTCGGCTACGTGCCACCAACTCCCGGGCGATGCTGGCCACGACGCCCTCGGACCCCTCTAAGCGGTGCTGGACCTCGTCGAGGATGTGATAGCGCCGCAGGGCTTTGGGTGGGATGACCCACTCGGGGAACAGCTCGTGCAGGTGCCAGCGCAAGCGCGACTGTATGCGTGTCCTTTCGGCCACCAGGTCATCTCGATGGTCGACGAGCAAGCGCAGCTTGCGGGCCTCACCGTCGAGCTGGGCGACCGGCAGGCCCGGTTCGCGCAGGGCCGCGCGGGCCACTGCCAGGGCATCTATGGGGTCTGACTTGCCGCGCTTCGCGCCCGGCCCGACGCTCGGCGGCCATGAGCCGGGTGGGTACCCGGACGACGGCTTCACCCGCCGCCAGCAGGTCGGACTCGAGCCGGCGGGTCAGGTGCCGGCAGTCTTCGAGGGCCCATCGCCGCTCCGGCCAGCGAGACGCCCAGGCCAGAGCCTCTAGGTTGCCATCGGCAGTCGTGGCCATAGTCTTTTCCGCTAGTTTTCGGCCGAGCTCGTCAACTGCGACAAAGGTGTAAGTGCGCTTGTGCGCGTCGGTCCCAAGAGTCACCATGGTTATTGCCTCCTTGGTTGTCAGTCCAGGGGTGCGACGGACCGGCCGACGGGCAAGCCTTTATCGAGGTGTTGACCAGGCTCCTATCAAGCCACCTCAGTCGGCCCGGCGCGAGCCTGGTGAGGCGGCCACTCAAGGACAAGCCACAGCCAACGGCTGGGCAGCGAAAAAATGAGCCAACCTCACCAGGCATTCGGGCCTATGGTTGCGCAACCAACGGCCCCGGTGGTTGATCCTTGCATAAATGCGAAAAAAGCCGTTGCCCTCTTTAGTATTTCCACATCTTCGCGCAACCGGCGGTTCTCCCGGCGCAGCTTGGACAGCTCTTCTTTCTCGTCGGTCGTGAGGCCGTCGCTGCGTGTGCCGGCGTCGATCTCAGCCTGCTTGACCCAGCCTCGCACCGCTGCTCACGGTCAGGTCGAAGTCCTGGGCCACCTGGCCCACCGAGCGGTCGCCCTTCAGGCAACGCTCGACGATGTCGGCTTTGAACTCGTCAGTGAAGGCACGACGCGGGCGAGGCCTCTTCCTCTCCATCGTCTCCATACTGGGACATCCTTTCTGCCCTTACCGGGCACATGGTGGATGTCCGTGAAACCGCTACAACCCCATCTCGGAGAGCGCCTGGCGAACCGCACCACTCGCAGATGGTCTCTGATCCGATCTGAGCGCGGTCCGTGATCGCGCCGAGGCGGAGCACCTCTTCGTCCGTCCACTGAAGCTCCTTCTCCTTCCACATCCCGCGGGAACGCTTGAAAGACCAGGACGCCCTCCTTCTGCTTGATCGCCCAAAGGACGTACTCCGGGAACTCACGCTCCAACTGCCGGTGACACTCCTCGACCAGAGGGCGCCAGCCTTCACCGACCCAAGCGACTTCGAAGTCCTCGCTCCGTGTCTGCGCCCGGAGCTGGTTGATCAACTCGGGACTGTTAGCCGGATCGAGGACCCACATAACGTCAGATTGCCGCAAATCTCGACCTACGCCGCAGCGGGCGGCTCGTCGTCGGGCGAGGGGCCACCGGATAGCTCCGCGTCCGGGTCGGAGGTCGTGAACAGTCGCGATCACCTGCCCTACGATCGGGGACTTTTTGGGTCGCAGGTCGACGACCTCCGCGGGTGGGCGGTCCCCCGGCTTGGCCACTACTCCGGCTCCGGCCCGCTCGGCGTCGCGAAGACGACCGGCCGTCTCGGCGCCCACCTGACGAGGCTCAGGACTTCGAGGGCCTCCTCGACGGGGAAAACGGGCGAGCGTCCGCCGTCGGGCCAATCGCACCCCGGCGAGAGGGTAAGCCAGTGAGGGCGGAGGCGCGGCGCCTCGTAAAACTCAGGCGCAAGCTCGCCGTTCGCGGGGTCGAAGTTCACCGGGCTCGTGTCACCTCGGCACGGGGTGAGGCTCGCGACGACGATGTCGGGCCGGGCGACGTCCATCCGTCGGTCGCCGGGCTGCGCGTCCGGCCCCTTCGCGAAGCGGTAGCGGGCATGGCTGAGGGTGGCGTCGAGCGCCTGGCGGTCCGGGGAGACCACGCGGCGAGCGGGTCGGGGTCCGGCTCGCTGCTGCGCGGAAGAGCGCCCGCATGGTCGCGACAACCTTCGGGGGGACGAAGGGGGGCAACGGTCGATAGGGCGCCACCTGTTCGGTTATGAGCAACCCCCGGCTGAGGAACGCGTCCTTGCGGTCGGCCCAGGCCGCGAGGATTCGGTCGTTTATCTCGTCGTAAGCCACGGTCTTTTCTGCTCCTTTCATAGCCCGCGGCCGTGAAGGTCGCGGCGGTTAGCCAGGGCGCGCTCCAGGGCATCGCCCAGGATGTCTAGGTCGTCTGCCCAGCGCCCCTCCGCGTTTGAGACAGCGTCGAAGCAGGCGCTGCGGAGACCTGCCGGGAGCCGTCCGGTCCGGAGTAGCTCTCGCCTGAGCAGCTCCTGGCTCCGTTCGCTGGCGCTGTCTATCTCCAGTCTCAGAAAGAGTGCGCGCAGCTTGCTCGCAGTGTCACTGCCGCGGGTGCGGGTGCCGAGAGCTCTCGTCGCGCCCACGAAGGAGCTGGGGAAGGCGATCCAGGCCCATGCGGACGCAACCACGGAGCGAGCCCGCCGGGCCAACAGCGCGGAGCTTACGGAATTACTCAATGACTTGGGCTTCGTGCTCGGTGCAGTTGTCAAAGCTCGTTGGACACACGTGCTCCCACGTCGCCGCAAACCTACATCGAGTCTTTTGGGCGCCTCCGGCCTGGATCCCGCACCCTGCTAGCTGCCCCTACTGGCTCCGGGGGGAGGGCTCGAACCTCCAAGCATCCGGATCCAAAGTCCGGCGTTCTACCAATTGAACTACCCCGGAACGACATAACGGCTGGCCAAGCGGTCAACCGTGCAGTGGGCGTGTGCGGCTCAACGATACCTCGCCCAAGAGTCCGACAAGAAAGACGACTAGAAAGAGGGGTGTGAGCTACTACGACCCAGAAGTGGGGCGGCCACATCCGCAGAGGTCGCGTGAGCAGCCAAGAGCCGCTGCGGTGGTGCTGGCTGCAGGCGAGGGGACCCGTATGCGCAGTGCGCGGCCCAAACCGTTGCACCGGCTCTGCGGCAAGCCAATGGTCCTGTGGGTGCTGGACGCACTATCCGGCCTGGAGCTCTCCCGTGTCGTTGTAGTGGTCGGGCACGGTGCGACAAGGATGACAAAGGCCCTGGCAGAAGCCAGATCTCCCGGCGTACCGCTGGAGGTGGTCGAGCAGCCCGTCCAGCGAGGCACAGGCGACGCCGTTTCGGTAGCGCTGACCGCTTTCAGCGACGACGACGGTGAGCTTGACGACCTTGTGGTCCTGCCCGGCGATACGCCGCTGTTGCGGCAGTCCACGCTTAGCGCGCTCCTGGAGGCGCACCGAGGTGCGTCCGCGGCAGCCACCTTGTTCACCGCCCGCCTCGAGGACCCGACCGGCTATGGCCGAGTCGTGCGCTCCCGGGACGGCCGTGTAGCGGGGATCGTCGAGGAAGCGGACGCTACCCCCGAAGAGCGGGCTATCAGCGAGGTGGGCACTTCCATCTACGTGTTCCGCCGCTCCTTGCTGGCCCCTGCGTTACGCCGGCTCAGTCCCGACAACGTGCAGGGCGAGTACTACCTGACCGACGTCATTGGCGTGTTGCACGACGCCGGCTACCCGGTCCTGTCGATGGTTTCGCCGGACCCCGCGGAGGCCAACGGCGTCAACGACCGGTCGCAGTTGGCTGCCGCCGAGGGGGTGCTCCGCGGCCGGATCAACGCGCAGTGGATGAGGATGGGTGTCACGATGGTCGACCCACAGCACACCTACCTCGACTCGACGGTCGAACTGGCAGAAGACGTGACACTTTTCCCCGGGACCATCCTTCAGGGGAACACGAAGGTGGCCGCCGGCGCCGAGATCGGGCCGGGACGCATTTGGTGGACTGCATTGTTGGAGCGAGGGCACAGGTAAGGGCGACTTCGGCCGAGCAGGTAGCGATCGGCGAGGACGCCAGTGTGGGCCCGTGGACCTGGTTGGCGCCCGGGACCGTAGTTGCGCCAGGCTCGGTCATACGGCCGACGCCCGGCGCGTACAGTGTGGACGGGGAGGTCCCAGGTGGAACTGGTCTCGAAGCATAGGCTTCGCTTGTACTCGGGGCGATCGCACCCGGAGCTGGCTTCGGACATTGCGGGGCACCTAGGCATCGAGGTCGGGCCCTGCGAGCTGGTCGACTTCCCCAACGGGGAGATCCGTGCCCGCTTCGGCGAGTCCGTGCGGGGCGCGGACGTGTTCATCCTTCAGACCCATTATTCGGGTAACGACCGTTCGGTGAACGACCTGCTGATGGAGCAGTGGGTCATGATCGACGCCGCTAAGCGGGCCTCCGCCAAGCGGATCACGGCGGTTTGCCCCCGTTACGGGTATGCCCGCCAGGACCGCAAGTCAAGGAGCCGCGAACCGATCACTGCGCGGATGGTCGCTGACTTCTTCATGGCTGCGGGTGCGGAGCGGATCATGTCTGTCGACCTGCACTCCGGCCAAGTCCAAGGGTTTTTTGATGGCCCTGTTGACCACCTGACCGCGGTGCCGCTCCTGACGGCCTACCTCAGAGCAAACCTCGCTAGCGATTTCGTGATGGTGTCGCCCGACACGGGCCGCACCAAAACGGCCGAGAAGGCAGCCCGCAGCGCTGGCGACGTCGACATGGCGTCGGTGTACAAACGCCGCAGCGTCGACAGGGTGGGCCATGTCGAGGCGCTTGATGTCATGGGCGATGTCCGGGGCCGCATGTGCGTCTTGATCGACGATGAGATCGACACGGCCGGGACGCTTTGCGAGGCCGCCAAGCTCCTCTACCAAAAGGGCGCTACCGATGTGTGGGCGACTGCAACACACGGGCTGTTTTCGGAGCCGGCTATCGACCGGCTGAAGAACTCCAACATCTCGCGCGTCGTGGTCACGGACACCGTGCCTTTGCCCTCGGAGAAGCAGATCGAAAAGATCGAGAGCGTTTCGGTGTCCAAGACCTTTGCCGACGCCATCCGGGCGGTCTTCGAAGAGGGTTCGGTATCGGAGATATTCGGCGGCGAAAACCAGAACTAGCTCGCTCGCGCCCACCTGAGTAAGTCGCCACCGGCGTAGGGGACGTTCGGCACATCCGTAATGGCTCCCCCGTCCACCACGGTGACCGTGCCAGTACCGACTAAGTCGGGGACTGGCAAGGAAAGGGTCGCGGTGCCGCCCGGCCCAGCCACAGCTTTGGCGATGAGGGCCGACCCCGCGCTTTGCGCACCGGTTGTTAGCTCGACCCGCGAGCCGTCCCGCAGCCCCCGGACAACCAACGCAGCATCGTCTGACACCCAGAAGTCTTGGAACCGCGCCTGGTACGCCGGCGCGGAGCTCTGTACCTCGAGGTACGCCTGGAAGGGAGCCGGCATCTTTAGGACCAGCCGTTCACTGTTGAATATCTCGTCTGCGCCGAACCAGACCGAAAGGCTGTGGCTCCCATCGGTGACGATGGTTACTGGCTGGCTTGGGAGAGCGGTGCCACCTGGCGGGATGGGCCGCCAGTTCGATGTCCACAGCACCTGCGTCGATGCTCCGGCAACCAGGCCGTGGGCATAACCGATGAGCCAGCGGTAGCTGCCGCTGCGGGAGTCAGCTGCCACCACTATGTAATTGATGACGCCACTTTTTTGCGTCGTGGCGGTCTGGACTGCGAAAACGGCAAGACCGCGGCCCTTTGTCCCGAGCGGGAGAGCTGTCGGCGAAATAACGGCGTGCCAGGCAACGGCTGGCCCGGCGGCGTGGACCGTTGAGGCGAACCAACCCGCCCAGCCATGGTGGGCCTTGATGCCTACAGCGAGGCCAGCCGGCGTCTCGGATACCCACCCGAGCTTGGGCCCGGCTGAGCCGTCCAAGGCGTACTGGTCTCGAAGCTGGCCCAGAGTTAGGGACTTGTCTAGGGGATCGGCAATGAGCAGCCCGGAGTGCAGACGGGACAAACCGGGAGGCAGTGGACGCGCTGGGGCTGACGAGGGCCAGGTTGTCAGGTAAATGACACTGACGAGCATCACAACTGCTGCCGCGCTCGCGAACAGACGCAGGTCCCTCCCCGGCGTGAGAATTGCCGGGTGCGCCAGGCCGGGCCCGCCGAGCCCGGCCTGACGGCGACCTCTCGACAGCCTGTGCCGGCTCAAAGTGCCCGGTAACACGTGAAGTCCACGTCGGAGAAGGCCCGGTCGCCTGCAGCTACAGCGAGAACTGCGAAAACGGCGCTCCCAGCTGCGAAACCGGCAGCGGCGGCGACGGCCAACGAAGTGGCCCCCGAGAAGCTGAGCGCGCCCGAGCACGCGAGGAGCACGGCGGTGCCGGCGAGGGCGCTGGCAACGGCATGGCCGGGAGAGGATAGCCCGAACAACAGCTGGGACGCGAAAGTGGCGATAGAGAAGAAGAAAAAGCCCGCGCTGCACGCATAAAGCAGCCCAGGGTGCGCTGCCATGCCGTGGGAAACCAACCAACTGTGCGCGACGGCAGGCAACACCAAGTCGATGGTTGCCGCGGCCGCCGCCGCGGCCACGGCTGCCCAGACCAGTTGCGCCCGCCAGTGACGGCGCAGCGCCGCGCGCGCCCGGCCGACTGACCCGATGCGCTCACTTTCGAGCGTGGCTGGCAGCACGCGACGGGTGATGCGGTCCGCTGCGACCGCCCCGAAGCCGGCGACCGGGAGCAAGCCAACCAGGGCCATGCCGCTGGCGAGCGAGAACTGGGGGTTGAACCCGTAGCGCCCGAGCCAGGCCCCACCGCTTATCAGCTGGGGGAGCGATACGAGGCAGAAGTAGGCGAGGCCGAAGACGCCGTAGGGAGCAACCGCGTGGGCTACCGCTGGTCCCGAGGGCTTCCACAGCCTTCGCTCCGCGCCTGAATGGTGCCGCGCTTCGGGGCTCCGTAGGAGCCACCAGCCGTCCACCATCCATGTCAGTGCGGCCATGGAGGCGACAAGGCGCACCTGCCACACAGCGAGGTTGACGGGATCTATGTAGGCACCGAGATGGGTGGCGTGCCAGGCGAGCACGGCACCAGCGCCACCAACGATCACTATCATCGGGACCATCGCGTTGCGCAGGTAAAAGGGAGCCAGGCCCAGCTGCAGAGCGGCGATCGCAAGGCCGGCGGCCAGGCCCAGGCGGTTGGCCGCGGGTGGCCCTCCAGCCGACAGAGCCGTTCGGACGAAATACGCAGCAAAACAGGCTGAGAACGCGACGATCATGCCGGTGCCGAGAACACGCTTTGTCAGGTACGTGAGCATCCCGTTGTCGCCCAAGCCAAGGTAAAAAGATGCCCTGCGCCCGAAGGCCTGGATGAAGGGGCCAGTAAAGATCAGTGCCAAGCATGCGGACATCGTCACCGAGCTAGCGATCGAGGGCAGCTCGACCTTCGATGACCAAAACGAAACGCCTGCAACGAGCATGGTCGAGAGGCTCACCAGGAGCGGTGCTGAGAACAGGAGGCCTTTACAGAACGACCGCGCCGCCTCCAGTGCCAACGAGACGTGCCCTTGCGGCGCCTCCGGCTCGTCTTCGAGCTCCTCAGTAGCAACCGATTGTGGCTCAGCGTAAACGGGGACAAGGGCGTAGACGGCTCTCGCCAGTTCCATAAGGTCGGCCGCCCCAGTCGCCCTCACGCGCCCCGGGCTGTAGCCACAAGTCTCTAGCACGACGGCCACCTCGATCGCGCTGAGCGGGTGCGGGCATTTCATAAGGACTGTGGTAACCGCGAGGTGTACCGGGAGGTCGCCGGCGTCGGACGGCGCGTGCGCGGCCGAAGGGCCCGCAGCGTTGGGCGGCCGAGGGGACGAGCGAGCTTTGTTTTGCGCGAGAGTGGCCAGGAGGCTCATTGGTTCGCTGCCACAAACTGAGACGAAAGGTTCCCCACAAGCTGCTGGTAGACCTCCGAGTAGGCGGCGAGGAACCCGACAACTCCGAAGCGCTCGAGCGCTCGCTCGCGCAGTGCCAAGCCGACGATCAGGCGGTCTGGTTCGGGCGCCAGCAGTACAGCGGAAAGAGCATCCGCGAGGCCCCGTGGGTCGCCGGGCTCGACGAGCAGGCCAGGGCCATCTTCGCCCAGTCGGATGCCGCCCAGGGCTTCCCTCACCCCACCCACGTCGGTGGCAACGGTCGCCCTCGCTGCCAGCATCGCCTCCACAACGGTGTACGGGAAGCCTTCCGTGACCGACGAAAGAGCGATGACGTGGCAGGCCCCGTACGCTGCCGGCAGGTTGTCTGTCGACCCTTCGAAGCTGAGCGGAGAAGGATCCAGGGCGCCGCCGTCGTCCCAAAGGCCGAGCGACGAAGCCAATTCCTTGCAATGCGCCAGGTACGGCTGCGAGCTGGCCGGTCCCCAGATCAGGAGCCTCGCCGTCGGCACGGCCTTGCGCACGAGAGAAAAGGCCCTAATGAGCGTCATAACGTCCTTGAGGGGGTCTATTCGCCCGACGTAGCCGATGGTCGGTGGCCCCCCAGGCGGAGGTTGCAAGGGCAGAGCTGACAGCGCCACATCGTTCGACCCGTTGTAGATCACCCTCACGCGCTGGCGGTCGACGCCAAGAGCGACCTCCCACTCCGCGTTATAGGCACAAACGGGCGTGAGGATATCGGCTTCCCGGTACGTCAGCTCCGTGACCGCCCGGAAGAAGTTGACGAGCAAGAACTTTTCCTCGACGGGCTTTGAGGCAAGCGCCATAATCCGTTCCCGCAGATAGATCCCGTGCTCGGTGAGGACCATCGGCGTGCCGTAGCGGTACTTGGCCACAACGGCGGGAAGCGCACAAAGCCCGGCGGCAGAGCTATGCACCACGTCGCAAGGCGGGATCGGAGCGCTCAGCGGGAGCAGGAAACGAAAAAGAGCCCGCCCGAAATCGATCGCCCCCTTGGTGCTGGTCCTGGCCATCAGGGCGTTGGCGCGGAGCTGTTCGAGCATTACGAGCCACGTTGCTCGGCTCGCCAGCGCCCTGCGCAGGTCGTAGCGCTCAGCAAACCTGGCTACCTGCGCCAGGGCATCGCCCAATGCTGCCGGGTTGGCTTCGCGCGATGCCAAGGCGCTTATGAACGGTTCCCAGCACGGCAGGAAGTACCGCCTAACCTCTGAAGGAGAGGTCCGCCAGGCGCGCCTCCACGACCCCGGCACCTGCAGGTACTCCTCGGCCATTTCCGAACCCCACAGCGGGACCGGCTGGAGGGTCACATTTGGGGGCAGGTCGAAAGCCAGCTTGTAGAAAGGGTTATCTACGATCGCGGCTACGTGGAACTCGTGGTAGGGCATACCTCGCACCAACAGGTCGGCCCAGGTCGACACGCCCCCAACGGCGAAGGGGTAGGTTCCCTCCGTCGTCAGGTATATCTTCACGTGCTCAGGACCGCTCGAGCAGACCGAGAGCCTCGCCAACTGCAAGGGCTTTGGTCAGGCACTGCTGGGCCAATGGGAGGTTCCCCGCTTCCAGGAAAGCGCGGGCCGCTTCCCGGTAAGCGCTGAAAACCCCCTGAGGCAGCGTGTTGGCCCCTTCGGCGATGTCCAGGTAGGACTTGCCAGCGAGGCGCAGGAACCTGTTGGCTTGGTCGGCCCTGCCGATCGAGCGCGCTGACGCGGCGGCGGCCCGGAAGGCGATCGCGGCGCGCTGCGGCGAACCTGCTGCCACAGCTGAGGCAGCCTCAGCCTCGAAAGCCGCCAGAGCTTGAGGGTGATCGGCTTGGCGGAGCGCGGCTAGCCCACGCAACCACTGGTCGGCTCGTCGCTCTGTCTGTACCGGCGGGCTCGGGGCGCCCGGGTCAAGTTGGACGAGCTGTGCCTGGCCCGTTTCGGGGCCTAAGCGGAGCAACCAGCGGCCGCAATTTATGGTGACTTCAGCGTCGCGCTCGGCGCCCATTTCGGCGAAGATCGCGCGCGCCAGGACGTGGAGCGCTTCGAAGGTGGCAACCAGGGTAAGGGGGAGGTCGTCCTCATAGAGCCCTTCGCCGACCGTCCCGTCGTGAAAATAGGAAGGGCCTACCGCCAGGAGCACTTTGCCTATGGGAGGGCTTGGGCTGTCGTGCCCGGGCTCTTGGGTGGGCCACGAAGCCACGGCTCCCTCGAGCTCCGCGCCTTGCGAGCGGTCCGCTTCGAAGAACTCGTCCTCGGCGGCCCTGGTGTCGCACGCCGCAACCAGTGTTGCTTGCTCTGCCGACAGGTCGAGGTCGGCGTGCCTACGCTTTCGGGGCGAAATCGCGTGGAGTTCCATAGTTCCTCATTCAATGTCGTCATCGGCATTGTCAGCCCATACCTGTACGTTCGCCGCCGCATGGCGGGTAGGAGCATGAAACGGCTAACATGAGGCTCTCGTTTTGTAAAACAGCACGTGGCGGGCATACCAAGGGGAGCGCGAGCACCGATGGCAGAGGTAAAACTGGTCGCTGAACTAGGCCGCACGAACGGGTCGAGCGCATCAAGGCGGCTTCGTACAGCTGGGCAAATACCTGCCGTGGTCTACGGGCACGGCATGTCGCCCCTCTCGCTGTCCGTCGGAGCACGAGACCTGCGTACTGCGCTTTCAGTGCATGGGCTCAACCAGGTGCTGACGCTGGAAGTTGACGGCACCAACCACCTCGTCCTGGCTCGCCAGCTCCAAAGGCACCCGGTCAAGCACACCGTTTCCCACGTTGACTTCCAGGTCGTCCGTCGCGACGAGATCGTGCATGCCGAAGTCCCCATTGTGCTTATTGGCACCGCGCTCAAGGTCGAGCGCGAGCGCGGCGTCCTGGAACACGTCCTTACCAGCCTGAGCGTCCGGTCAACGCCCGAGCAGATACCTCAGGAGATCACTATCGACGTGACCGACCTCGAGGTCGGCGGCTCCGTCCGCGTTCGCGACCTCCCGCTCCCCAAGGGCGTTACGACCGAGACGGACCCGGACGAGATGGTCGTGATCGCGGCGACCTCCACGGTTGAGGCTCAGGTTGCCGCAGCCGAAGAGGCCGGTGCGGAAGAAGCGGTGGCTGAACCCGAAGTGGCTGGCAGCCCTGTGGGCGAGGAGGACTGAGCCAGCTCTGTTCGGGGCCAGGAAGTCTGAAGGCACTGCCGGGGTCGACCTCTTAGCGGTCGGGCTGGGCAACCCAGGCCCGCGCTACTCCAAGACCCGCCACAACGTCGGCGCCGATGTCGTTGCACTGCTGGCCGATCGCCACGGTGGGCACCTGCGTCCCGGACAAGGAGCTCGCGCTCGTGGCCGAGGTTAGGCTCGAGGGCAAGCGCCTTGCGCTCGCGTTCCCGCAGACCTTTATGAACGAGTCTGGCCGGTCGGTAGCTAGCCTCGTCCGGCGCTTCACCGTCTCGGACCTCGCGAAACTGGTCGTGGTCCACGACGAGCTCGATTTGCCCCTTGGCACGGTCCGGGTAAAGGCCGGCGGGGGCTTGGCTGGCCACAACGGTTTACGTTCGATCAAGGCCTGGTTGCGCTCCGACGAGTTCTCCAGGGTCCGGATCGGGATCGGCAAGCCCCCCGGGGGTAAGGACGGAGGTGCCGACCACGTCCTGTCGGCCCCGAGCCGGCTGGAACGTCGCGACCTCGACGTTGCCGTCGAGATAGCAGCCGACGCTGTCGAGATGATCTTGGCGCAGGGCCTCGCGGCGGCGCAGAACGAGTTCAATTCCCGCCAAGTCCCGGATGAGCCCTTTAATGGTTGAGCTGTGTCGTCGCTGATCCGAGATCCGTCCTTAGTTCAAGAGCAGCCGAGCGCGCCTTCCGAGCCCGGGCTGGCTCTCGCCGGGCTGCTCTCACTGGCCAACCGGGACGGGGTCCTCGCTTCATTGACGATCGGCGCCGAGGGCTCGGTCGCGGTTGCCGATGCAGCGCAGGGGTTTGCCATCTCGGCGGTTGCCGAGCACGGAGCTCGTCGGCCTGTCGTCGTCGCGGTCCCGAACGGGGCGACAGCGGAGCGCCTTGCCCATGAAATAGGGGCCTGGATCGGCCCGAACGAGGTTGGGGTGTTCCCGGCGTGGGAGACCCTGCCCTTCGAGCGCGTTAGCCCCGGCGTAGAAACGATGGGCCGTCGGCTGGAGCTCATGTGGCGGCTGCGACGCCTCCGCGACGGAGTGAGCGGCTCGGGTGTGCCTTCTGTGATCGTCTCCACCGTGCGGGCTCTTCTCCAGCGCCTCGGCCCGCACGTGGAGGACACCGAGCCCGTCGAGGTGGCCCTCGGGGCCAAGGTCGACCTCGAGGAACTTGTCGCAAAGCTTGTGGCGTTCGGGTACCGCCGGGAGTACCAGGTGGAGCATCGCGGCGAGCTGGCGGTGCGTGGTTCGATCGTCGATGTCTTCCCCTCCACGGCGCTCTCCCCGCTGCGCATCGACCTATGGGGCGACGAGGTCGACAGGCTTACCCAGTTTTCGGTGGCGGACCAGCGTTCGGTCGCCGACCTCCAAGAAGCCGTCATTTTCGGGTGCCGTGAACTGCTGCCGTCGCCGGAGGTGCGCCAACGCGCGGCGTCGCTTGTCCGCGGCGAAAAATGGGGCCGCGAGACGTGGGAGCGCCTCGCCGAGGGCCTGACCTTTGACGGCATGGAATCTTGGTTGCCCTGGCTTACCGCGGACGCGCACCTGTTGGTAGACCTCCTCCCCCAAGGGGCCAAGGTGCTCCTGGTGGAGCCGCGCCGGATGCGCGAGCGCGCCATCGAGATCGCCGAAGAGGAGGCCGACCTGGCGAGTGCCTTGGCGACGACTTGGGGGGCAGAGGGCCGCGATTTCCCTCGTCTTTACCTGCCTTTTGACAGGTTGCTGAGCAGCACCGGGGCGTCCGTGGCGACGTTGACTTCGGCCCCCGAAGGCCCCAGTACCCCGTCGGTCAACACAATGGGCTGGGACTCCGTGGCAGGTGGTACCGAGCGGCTGCTCAGCCAGTTGCGCGGCCTTCTGGCGAAGCGTTACCAAGTGGTGCTCTGCGCCGAGAGCCACTCAAGTGCCGAGCGGATCGCCAAATCGCTGCGCGACGAGGGTTTCATCGCCCCGATCGTGGCCGAGCCCGCGATTGCCCCTGGTCTACAGGTCGTCGTGGCCCGGCTCGACAGGGGTTTCATTTACCCGGCCCTCGACATCGCGGTCCTCGCCGAAGGCGACCTTACAGGCCGACGTAGCCCCCACCGGGCGCCCCGTCCCCGCGCAGCGCAGGTCGCGACGTTCTTCGACGACATGAAAACTGGTGACTACGTCGTGCATTTCCAGCACGGCGTGGCGCGCTTCGGCGGGATGGTGAAGCGGTCGATAGGCAACGTCGAGCGCGACTACCTCGTTCTCGATTACCGCGACGGCGACAAACTGTACGTGCCCTCGGACCAGGTGGACGCCCTGCGGCCGTACACGGGTGGGGAAACCCCCGCACTATCGCGCCTGAACGGGAGCGAATGGCAAAAGACCAAGGCCCGGGTCCGCAGGGCCGTTCGCGAGATCGCCCATGAGCTCGTGGTCCTCTACCAAACGCGGGCCCACTCGCCGGGTTTTGTCTTTAGCCCCGACACCCCTTGGCAAGTCGAGATGGAACAGGCTTTCCCGTACAGCGAGACGCCCGACCAGGCCAAGGCAATAGCAGATGTCAAGGCTGACATGGAGTCCCCCGTACCCATGGACCGCCTCGTCTGTGGCGATGTCGGCTTTGGCAAGACCGAGGTTGCCATGAGGGCGACCTTCAAGGCGGTCCAGGACGGCAAGCAGGTGGCTGTGCTCGTGCCGACGACATTGCTTGCTTCGCAACACTTTCAGACCTTTAGTGAGCGGTTCGCCAACTACCCTGTCCGGGTCCAGATGCTGTCGCGTTTTTTGACCCCCGCCGAAGCGCGAGCGGTAACCGATGGGCTTGCCGACGGGACGGTCGATGTAGTCGTAGGGACGCACAAATTGCTGTCGGGCGACATCCGGTTCAAGTCCCTGGGGCTTCTCGTTGTCGATGAGGAACAACGCTTTGGCGTAACGCACAAGGAAACAATCAAGAAATTGAGCACGAACGTGGACGTGCTGACCCTTACGGCTTCGCCGATACCGCGGACGCTCGAAATGACGTTGACGGGTATCAGGGATCTTTCGCTGATAGCCACACCTCCCGCCGAGCGCCGCCCGATCCTCACTTACGTGGGCGAGTACGACGAGCGGGCCGTCGCCGAGGCCATCCGGCGCGAGCTGCTGCGCGACGGCCAGGTGTTCTTTGTCCATCACAGGGTCTACGACATCGAGAAGGTGGCGGGACGGATCCGCGAGCTCGTTCCCGAAGCCCGGGTCGCTGTGGCGAACGGCCAGATGGACGAGGGCTCGCTCGAAAGGGTGATCCTCGACTTCTGGGAAGGTCAATACGATGTGTTGGTCTGCACAACGATCATCGAGTCAGGCATAGACATGCCGACGGTCAATACTCTCGTTATCGACCGCGCCGACATGCTCGGGCTCGGCCAGCTCCACCAGCTGCGCGGCAGGGTGGGCAGAGCTGGGCAACGTGCTTACGCCTACCTGTTCTACCCGCGCGAGCACAAATTGACCGAGCAGGCCTACGAGCGCCTGCGCACCATCGGAGAGCACACCGAACTTGGTTCCGGCTTCAAGATCGCCATGCGCGACCTCGAGATCCGCGGCGCGGGCAACCTTCTCGGAGCTGACCAGTCCGGCCATATCGCTGCGGTCGGCTACGACCTTTACGTGCAGATGGTGAGCGAAGCAGTCGCAGAGCTGAAAGGCGAAACGCCCCGCGAGCCTGCCGAGATCCGCCTCGACCTGCCGGTGACGGCGAACCTGCCGCAGAGCTACGTCGAGCGGGAGGACCTCCGCCTGGAGGCATACCGGCGATTGGCGACGCTCACTACTCACGAGGAAGTCGACGACATCGAGTCGGAGTGGGAGGACCGCTATGGCCCGCTCCCGGCCGCCGCCGGCGCCTTGCTCGGGATCGCGCACCTGCGGGCTGAGTGCGCCCGGCTGGGCCTGCGCGAGGTCTCGGTGGTGAGCGGAGGGATCGGCACGCCGCACGGCACCCTCGTGGCGCGGGCGGCGCCGCTAACACTTAAAGCGAGCGAGCGAGTACGGCTTGGGCGGCTCTGGGCGCACGCGGTGTACAAGGAGGAACAGGGCCAGCTAGTCGGCGCGTTACCCAAGGGCGTCGACCCGGCCCGGGCGCTAGTGGACCTGCTCCAGGCCCTTGTCCCCCCGGCCGTGACCGCTGCGAGTTGAGCCCTTCTGCGCGGGCACTAACATTGGGCCGGCTGTGAGACACCGTACCCTTCCCCGCCTTCACCGCGGCTCCCGCATGCGCGCGGGCGCCAAGCCCGTTGCTGCGATCGCCGTGGCGGGCCTGCTGGGCGGCGTGCTCGCGGGCTGCAGCACTGCCTCTCCGGCCGCGATCGTCAACGGCCAGACGATCACCCAGGAGCAGTTGAACCGGTACCTCGAGGCGTGGGCCGGGAGCCCGGCGTATGTGCAGAGCTTCGACGAGTCCGCCGAAGCGGCGTATTCCCAGCAGCTCCAAGAGGCAGAATCCGAAGGCGAGAGCGCGCAGGCTGTGTCGCCTCCTGCGTTGGTCGAGGGCGACGGCACCGGGCCTGATACCTACGACATGCAGTGGGCTACGACGGAAATCCGGCTCCTGATCACTCAGGTCGCGGTCAAGCAGTACCTGGCCAAGCACCGTGAGGCGCCCACCTCAGACGAGCTTGCTGCCTCTTTCGCAAGCCAGTACGCCGTCGACCCCAACGTATGGTTGCAAATAACCCCCCAGGCGCGCGCAGGTTCCACTGAGTGGGTTGCCGATCATGCATTGATCGACACGAAAGCGACCAATACCAAAGATGACAAGTCGTTCTACAAGGCCGAGCAGTCCTACTTCTGGTCGAAGGTATGCGTCGCGACGGTGGACGTTTCGGTGGGCACCAACGGTCACGTCGACGTGGCAGCCAGCAAAGCACAGGCCGAAGCCGTCGCCAGGGAGCTGAGCGGTACGAAAGGCGCGGCTAAGGTTCCCGTCGCGAGCGGGGCCCGCTACTGCCTGTCCCCTGAGCAGGCAATCGATCAGCCTGCTGCGTTCCGTGCGCTTCTCGGCACATTGGCGCCTGGCAAAGCTGCGTCGATAAGGGAGAGCGGTGCTCCTGGTTACGAGGTCGTCCAAGTAATTTCCCGCAAAACGGTCCCGTACAACGACCAGGTGGCTGCCATCATCGACATCGTCGCGGTCACCTCGCAGAGCCAATCCTCGGACCCCAAGGTCAACAACATCCTCAGCGCTGCCAAAATCGAGTTCAACCCGGCCTACCCGGGTTTGTAGTGGCTAGCGCCGGCCAAAGCCCGGGCCCGGCGGCCGCGGGCCGGCCCTAACCACGTGGCGCCGTCGGGCCAAGTCACTGTTGTCGGCCTCGGCCCGGGCCGGCCCGGGTTGATCACCTCGGAGGCCATGGCCGCGATCGAGGCGACCCCGGTGCGCTGGCTTAGGACCTCCCGGCACCCTTCGGCTGTAGCCGTAATAGGCGCCCGGACCTTTGACTACCTCTACGAGTCGGCCGAGAGCCTCGACGGCGTGTACGTGGGCATAGTCGAAGCCCTTGTCGGCTCGGCACACGCTGAGGGAACCGTCGTGTACGCCGTCCCTGGTTCACCCGTGGTCGCCGAGCGGACCGTGGAGCTCCTGCGCGACGACGACCGTGTGACGACCGTCGTCCTGCCGGGCGTCTCGTTCGCCGACTTGGCCTTCGAACGCCTCGGGGTAGACCCGCTCGCCACCGGGGTGCGCTTGGTCGATGGCCACCGTTTTGCCGTGGAGGTAGCCGGCTCAAGCGGGCCGCTGTTGATCGGCCAGTGCGATTCGCTCCAGGTGCTCTCCGAGGTGAAGCTGACGATCGGTTCGTTGCTGGACAATTTGCCCGCCGGCCACGACGGCCCCGAAGTGACGATCCTGGCCCGCCTCGGGCTCCCCGACGAGTCGGTGACCACGGTCCCTTGGGACGACCTGGACCGTGCCATGGCGCCGGACCACCTGACAAGCGTGTGGGTCCCGCGAATAGCCGGCACCTTCGCACCAGAGATGGTCCGGTTGGAGGAACTGGGGCGGACGCTGCGGGCGAAATGTCCCTGGGACCGTCAGCAGACTCACCAAAGCCTCACGCGCTACCTGCTCGAGGAGTCCTACGAGGTGCTCGAGGCCATCGATGAGCTGGGCCCCGAGGGCGCCGGCTACGAACACCTCGAAGAGGAGCTAGGCGACGTCCTGTTCCAGGTCGTGTTCCATTCGGTGCTCGCATCCGAGGAGGGGCAGTTTGCCCTGAGCGACGTGGCCAGGAACGTCCATGACAAACTTGTCGGCCGCCACCCTCATGTTTTTGGCGACGTCGACGCGAAGACCCCCGAAGAGGTCGCGGAAAACTGGGAGCAGATAAAGAAGAGGGAAAAAGGGCGGACGACCACGATGGACGACGTCCCGCGAAACCTGCCGGCGCTTCTTTATGCCAACAAGATCCAGACCAGGGCGGCCACTGTCGGCTTTGACTGGGAAAGTGCTGAAGCTGCCTTCCCGAAAATATCGGAGGAACTGGCGGAGTTGAGCGAGGCGATCGCGGGCGCCGGCCCTTTGAGCTCCGGCGCCCCCGCCAACGCCAGGTCTTCAGGCAGTGCCCTGCCCGGTGATGCCGTGCGCGAAGAGCTGGGCGACTTGCTGTTCGCCATCGTCAATGTTGCCCGCCACTTGAAGGTCGACCCGGAAACGGCGCTGCGCGAGGCGACCGCCAAGTTCCGCCGGCGTTTCCAGGCGGTGGAAGCGTTGGCCGCCGAGCGCGGGCTTGAGTTGGCCGGGCTTGACCTGGCGGCCCTCGACGCGCTCTGGGACTACGTCAAAGCGGCCGAGTAGACCAGTAAAAGCGCTGGTGGTCGACGGGGTGCGAGCCATCGGGACGGTCCGTCAGCTAACCTCTCTGTTCACTTTGGTAACACCCGCCACTTGAGCAACATCGTCAGGGGCCGCATGCGCTTTGTCGTCCGGATCACGAAGATCACCATGGCACTCCTGGTCCTTGTCGGGGCCATGTACCTCTTTGCCTACCCGGCACGTACTTACCTCGATCAGAAGAAGGCAATTGCGGTCCAGGAACGCACGATCGCGGTGTTGAAAGCCGAGGATGCGAAGCTTGCCGGCGAGAGCTCGGCGTTACAAAGCCCGGCAACCATCGCCCGTATTGCCCGCCAGGAGTACGGCCTCGTGAAGCCCGGCCAGCAGGCGTTCATGGTGCTCCCTTCGCAAGCGGCGGTGGCGAAAGCGGCGCTGCACAAACAGGCCAACCGCCGCCCGTGGTACGCGTCCCTAGAATTCTGGCATCACTTCTGAACGGCCAGTCCCTCTTCCAACGCCAGTCCGGAGCCCGACCGAGGCTCTAGCCGTGCTCTTGGGCCGCGAACCTCGTGGCCCCTTTGAAGTCGTGCTGACGGACGAGACTGGTGGCCCGGTCGTGATCCGCAACGGGCCGGTCCTCGACGATGGCACCCCTATGCCCACCCGGTACTGGCTAGTAGGCAAGCAAGCCAGGCTTGCAGTCGACCGGCTGGAGTCGGCCGGAGGGGTCAGCGCAGCGCAGGAGGCCGTCGCCCCTGGCGAACTGGAACGGGCGCACCGGGACTACGCCGCCGAGCGTGACGCCGCCCTCCCTCCAGCCTGGGACGGGCCGCGGCCGACTGGCGGGGTCGGGGGTACTCGGCGCGGTGTCAAATGCCTGCACGCTCACTACGCCTGGTACTTGGTCGGAGGCGACGACCCGGTAGGCCGATGGGTGGCCGAGAAACTCGCGCATGGGATCACCAAAGCAGGGTTACCGGTCAGTGCGCACAATGGGTAATTACGCGGCGGTCGACTGTGGGACGCTGTCGACCCGCCTTCTAATCAGCGCTCCCAATGGGGAGCCTGTCCTTCGGCTAATGCGTATCACGCGTTTGGGCGAGGGAGTTGACCGCTCGGGCCTGCTCATGCCGCTGGCCATCCAGCGTACCCTCGCAGTGCTGAGGGATTACCAGGCCCTGATGGTGGGGCACGAGGTGCAAAAGGCTCGGATGGTGGGGACCTCAGCACTGCGCGATGCCGGCAACCGGGCTATGTTTTCCGGGCCAGCGGCTGAGGTGATCGGCACCGAGCTGGAGCTGCTGAGCGGCCAGGAAGAAGCTGCTCTTTCGTTCCTCGGCGCGACCGGCGAGCTGAGCGCCGAGAGCGCCCCGTGGCTGGTGGCCGACATAGGAGGCGGCTCGACCGAGCTCGTCGTCGGGCCGCGACCATTTGGCGCCCGCTCCCTTGACGTCGGTTGTGTCCGGGCCACGGAGCGCTTCTTTCGCAATGACCCCCCGACTGGCGACGAACTAGCCAGGGCGAAGGCCTGGCTGAAGGCCCAGTATGTCGAGGCGGAGGCGCAAGTGCCAGGGTTCCGCTCGGCACGCACCTTCTTGGGCTTGGCAGGGACAGTGTCAGCGCTCGCCCGCTTCGACCAGGGCCTCGTCGCCTATGACCGCGAGGCGGTGCACCACTACCGTTTGGCGAGGCAAGCGGTCGAGCGGGCCCTTGAGGACCTGGCCGCGCGTCCGGCCGCTCAGCGCGCCGGTATGCCCGGTATCGAAGAGGGGAGGGCCGAGCTGATCGTGGGCGGTGCGTTAGTGCTGGCAACATTGATGGCACACTTCGGCTTCGAAGAATGCCTGGTTTCTGAGTCCGACATCCTCGACGGGATGGTCGCCACAATGCGCAAGCAAGCCGGCGGCCCCAACTCGGTAGCGCCAGCGTGCGAGCGGCCAAGCGCGCCCCAGTAACATTGCCGTCCATGAGTTGGGGGCATACCACCGTGTACCCCGAGCTGCGCGGGAGGCGGGTCCTGTTGCGGCCCCTCGTCGTCTCCGATTTCGACGCGTGGCGTGAGGTCCGTGAACGTTCGCGCAATTGGTTGGTCAAGTGGGAGCCGCGCCAAGTCCCTGGCCAACCTGACCCGGCACAGGACAAGCGGGCATTCGCGGCTCGTTGCAATGCGCGCCTGCGCGAGCGAGAGCTCGGCACAGGTTATGGGTTCGGCGTTTTCATCGGCAATCGCTTCGCCGGCGAGATAAATATTTCCTCGGTCCAGCGCGGTCCCTTTCAAAACGCGTACGTCGGCTACTGGGTCGACGAGGCCATGGCAGGCAACGGTTACACACCTGAGGCATTTGTCGTGGTGGCCAGGTTCGCGTTCGAGGACCTGATGCTCCACCGGCTCCAAGTGTCGATAATCCCCCGGAACCGCCCAAGCCACCGCGTCGCCGAAAAGCTCGGTTTACGCAACGAGGGGACGGCCCTGCTCTACCTCGAGATCAACGGGGTCTGGGAGGACCACGTGCGGTACGCGATAACGGCCGAGGACTGGGCCGAGCGGCGCGAGCAGTTCTTGAAGGACTGGGTGCTCCCTAGTTAGCGGCCGGGCCAGGCCGGGGGCTAGGTGCGCCGGAGCCTGCCGGCCCTTGCCGGAGGTGCGTAGCGGTATATGGCCTTGCCTCGGACCGACGCCAGGGGGACACGCCCAAAATGGCGGCTGTCGGTGCTCTCTGCGGGGTTATCACCCATCAACAGCACACCTTCCGCCCCCACCGCTGCGGCCCGTTTCAGGATGCTCCGCTGCGGGTCACGAGGGTCGGCAGCGGCGACTATGTCGCCAGTGTGCACGGCACCGGACTTCCAGTTGACAGATCTCCGCATGGCAGGCCTCCAGATCACCAGCCGGTCGCCAGGTTGGAGTTGCGGTGCCATGCTGAGCCCTGATACCTCCACGCGTTCTGAGCGCTGCCACACCCACCAGGCGGTCGCCGCGAGCACCGATGCAGTGCAAAGCGCCATCGCGGCCGGGCGGTTATCTTTGCTGGCGCTATAGCGTGTGCGTTCGTGCCTCATGGCACGTAGCCTTAGCAAAAATTCCTTGGTTCACAAACCGACCAAAAGAAGGAGCCTCTGCCATGACCTTGCTGGCGCGACTATTGGTGCTGGCCGACCGGGTGAGCGAACCCCGGACCGCCTACGCGCACTGCGACCTACCCTGTGGCGTCTACGACCCCGTACAGGCGAAGGTCGAAGCTGACTCTGTGAAGGCCGTCATAGAGAAGTACAACGCCTCCACCGACGAGCTTTTCCGGGCTCGCGCGATCATCATCAAGGAGCAGCGAGCAGAGCTTGTCAAGCACCACCTGTGGGTCCTTTGGACCGACTACTTCAAGCCCGTTCACCTCGAGAAGTACCCGCAGCTGCACGACCTGTTCTGGAAGGCGACCAAGGCCGCCGGCGATTGCAAGCACACCGCTGACGTGGCTGTAGCCGATGACCTCCTGAGCAAGATCGCTGAGATCGACAGGATCTTCTGGGAGACCAAGAAGGGCTAACTGGCTGCTCCACCAGCGCCTGCCATGGTGCGCTCCGGTACATATCGTCGGCGTACCTAAAACCGAATACGTGCTGGCAACACCTCACTGACTTCACTGGAGGCATGACCTCCAGCGGACCAGCACGAGTACCGGGCCTGATGCGCCCATCGAAACTGTGGGTGTGGGCGCCGGTCGCCTTGGGATTGACCGTGTTGAGTGTCGCCGCCTGCTCGGGCGGGCCGACGTCGCCGAGGGTACCTACGGCCGGCTCGCGGCCGGCTACGACCGCTGCCCCGGCGGGGACAACAGGTTCGTCGGGGCAGAGCCCGCTCGGGCAAGCTGAGGCCTACTCGCAGTGCATGCGCAGCCACGGGGCCGCCAACTTCCCCGACCCCGTGCTGACCCCCAGCGGTGGCTACGGGTACAGGACCACCGGGATTGACCCGCACTCGGCTGGGTTCCAAGGGGCTCTGCAGGCATGCAAGGCCCTCCCCTCACCGTGGCAGCCCACCGGCCGGCAACTCTCCCCCGCCCAACAGGAGGCGTGGTTGAGCTGGGCCGGGTGCATCCGCGTCCACGGGGTGCCCAACTTCCCCGACCCGACCTTCTCGGGCGACGCAGTTCAGATATCCGGCGCAAGCGGGTCGAGCTCGCCGCAGTTGCAGTCCGCCATGGACGCCTGCAAGTCCCAGATGCCGTCCACCGGCGGCCTTGGCGGGTGAGGGTCTTGGTCGTCGAGGACTGCCAGCCTCTCGCCGACCTGGTGGCCGAGGGCCTCTCGGACCAGGGCATTGCCGCGGACGTGGCCTACGACGGCACTGAAGCGGTCGGCAAGCTGGGGATTAACAGCTACGACGTCGTTGTGCTCGACCGCACCCTGCCGGGGGTCCCGGGCGACGCGCTCTGCCGGATGATCAGTGGCTCCGACGGGCGCGCCATGGTGCTCATGCTGAGCGGTGCTGCCTCGCCGCAGGAGCGCGTAGACGGCCTCGGCCTCGGCGCCGACGACTACCTTGTGAAGCCGTTCCATTTCCCCGAGCTGGTCATGAGGGTGCGAGCCCTGGCCCGGTACAGACCACAAGCAGTGCCGAGAATGCTGCGCGCTGGTGGCCTGGAGCTCGATTGCTTGTCCCGTCTCGTCCGGCGCCAGGGCCGTCCGCTCGCCCTTTCGGCTAAGGAGCTGGCCCTGCTGGAGGCGCTTATGGCCGCCTCGCCCGGCTACCTGAGCGCCGAGCAGCTCCTGGAGAAGGCCTGGGACGAAAACGCCGACCCTTTCACAAAGACGGTGGCGGTCACCATGGGCAGGCTCCGGCGCAAGCTGGGAGAACCCCAAGTGATACAGACCACGGTCGGGGTCGGGTACCGGCTCGTCAGCTGCCAGCTTGGGGCGCAGCCGCGGGGAGTTCTACCGTGACGCAGAGCCCGCCAGCAGCCCGCGCAGTGAGGGTGAGTGCCCCGTCGTGTGCTTGGGTGATGCTGTTGACGATTGCCAGGCCGAGGCCGACACCGGCGTGGTCGGTACGCACGCGTTTGCTGCCGCGCTGGAACGGCTCCACGAGAGTGGGCACCAACTGTGGCGAGAGCTTCTCGCCGGTGTTCTCGACCGTGAGCACCACACCAGCGGGGTAAACGGCGGTCGTGACCCACACGGTGCCTCGTTCTGGCAGGTTGTGGACGATCGCGTTGTGCACGAGGTTCGTGGTCAACTGCAGCAAAAGCGCCTCCGAGCCGAGGGTGGGGGTCGTGGCGCCGGAAGTTTCGATGGTGACGCCGCGCCTTTCTGCGAAGGGAAGGAGTGTTTCTGTGGCTTGTTCGGCTATGAGGGACAGGTCGACCGGTTCGCGGGTGGAGGAGCGCTGGTCGGCGCGGCTCAGCAGGAGCAACGCCTCAGTGAGGTCGATCGCTCGGGTGTTGACGACATAAAGGCGGTCGACGAGCTCGCCCTTGTCGTGGTCCGGGTTGTTGCGGGCCACCTCGAGAATTGCCTGCGTGATGGCCAGGGGGGTGCGCAGTTCGTGGGAGGCGTTGGCGGCGAACCTCTGCTGTTCCGCGCTGTGTGCCTCGAGGCGCGCCAACATTGTGTCGAAGGCGTCGGCGAGCTCGCGGAACTCATCTCTGCGGCCGGGTAAGCGGATCCGGTGGGAAAGCGACCCGGTCGTGGCGACCCGGGTTGCGTCGGTGATACGGCCCAGGGGGGCGAGCATGCGGCCGGCGAGGAGCCAACCTCCCAGGAGGCCGAACCCGAGCAAGAGCGTCCCCGAGATGGCCGCTCCCGGGGCGAAGTCGCGCAGTAGAGCGCCACGTCCTGGCGATATGAAGATGTGCGTGCCGTGCACGAGCACGGTCTCGCCTCTAGGCACGTAGCGCAGGAGGAAGACCCATACAGCGCCGAGCAGCAAGGCACCAGCGAGGGTGACGAAGCCGGCGTAGCTGAGGGTGAGCTTGAGGCGGGCACTCAAGCCGGGGGCTCTATCCACGGTCTGGCCCCTCGTGCCCCTCGCCCGGTGGTGTATCAATGCGGTAGCCGGCGCCGGCCACGGTGGCGATGACCCAGGGCTCGCCGAGACGCTTGCGCAGCGCTGAGACGGTGATGCGCACGGCGTTGGTGAACGGGTCTGCGTTCTCGTCCCAGGCTCGTCCCAGGAGCTCCTCGGCGCTGATGACACCGCCTTCGGCGGCGACGAGGACTTCGAGCACCGCGAACTGCTTGCGGGTGAGCGCGACGTAGCGGCCGTCGCGGTAGACCTCACGGCGGAACGGGTCGAGGCGCAGGCCCGCGAGCTCTCGTACAGGTGGCCTGTTGTGGGCGCGCCTGCGGTCGAGCGCTCTCAGGCGTAGCACGAGCTCTCGGAGCTCGAAGGGCTTCGTGAGGTAGTCGTCGGCGCCGAGCCCAAACCCGGAGGCCTTGTCGTCGAGGCGGTCGGCAGCGGTGAGCATCAGGATGGGCATGCCGCTGCCGGAGGCGACGATACGTGCGGCGATATCGTCGCCGGAGGGGCCGGGGATGTCGCGGTCAAGGACGGCGATGTCGTAGCTGTTGATGCTCAGCAGCTCCAGCGCGGCGCCCCCGTCACCGGCAATGTCGGCGGCGATCGCTTCCAGGCGCAGGCCGTCTCGGATGGCCTCTGCCATGTAGGGCTCGTCCTCGACGATCAGCACACGCACACTCCCACGATGGTACGCGTAGGGTCATATCGCTGGCGTATCGAGAAACACATATGTGCTGGTAACACAGGGGCCGTCGGATACGAACACTACGGTCGCCGGCCGCGCCTCGACGGAGGCCGCCCCCCGATGCGACCACCCGCGGTGCCGGTCATCGTCAAGCTGGCGGGAGCGGCGCCGACACCTCGCTCCCGCTGGTGATGGAGCCGTCTTTGGGATGTCCGAGGACGGGGGAACCGCGCTGGCCTCTCGTGCGACAAGCATGGTGTGACAGTGGTTGAACGGCTTTGGGTGTGAGTGGTGATGCAACCGAGTGGGATGACAGGGCGTTGCTGCGCGCCGTGGCCGATGGCGACCAAGAGGCGTTGGGCCGCCTCTATGACCGTCACGCTGGCTGGCTCACGGTCCGGTTGTCGCGAAGGTGCTCGTCGACAGAGCTTGTCGACCAAGCGCTCCAGGACACGTTTTTGGCTGTGTGGCACGGTGCAGGTGGTTATCGGGGAGGTGGGGACGTGGCTGCGTGGATCTGGGGTGTGGGAATCCGACGGTTGATCGACGCCATTCGCCGCGACAGCGGTAGGCGGCGACGGCCGTGGTGGCAGCCGGCAGAGCCGGCGATGGTCCTGTCAGCTGAGGACCAGGTCCTCATTGGCATCGAGCACGGGCGCTTGGGGCCAGCGCTGGCGTCGCTTTCGCCCGAATTCCGAGCTGCGATCGAAGCGACTGTGCTGGATGGCCTCAGCACGGCAGAGGCCGCTGTCCTGCTCGGTGTCCCCGAAGGTACCGTGAAGTCCCGCTGTTACCGTGCCCGTCAAGACCTGCGGGCACTGCTTGCCAGGTCCCAGGCGACCACGGACGCCCCCTCACCTCACCCGCACACGTGGGGGGCACCATGACTGACGGTTTCTTGGAGAAGGGTCGCCCGGCCGGCGGGGGAGCCGGCCACGTCAGCGAGGACGTGCTGTCCGCCTACGTCGGAGGTTCGCTCGACGAGGTCTTGGCGTGGTCGGTCGAAGCTCACATGACTGCTTGCCCCGCCTGCCGGCTCGCTTTGTCGTCATACGCAGACCCGGGGCGCTTGGCGCGTAACCGCTCGGTGCTGTTGGTTAGGACTGCGACCGGAGAGCACTACCCGACGCGGCGCGTGTTGAACCACGTGGGTGTCCCGGACCACCTTGTCGCGCTGATGGCGGCGACCCCGTCCTTGCGACGGTCCTGGCTGCTTTCGGTCCTGGGGGTGCTGGCCGTGGTGACCGGTGAGTCGGTGCTAGCCCACCATCTGTCGAGCAGCCCACTGAACTTAGGCCGCCCTGGCTGGGGGGTATTGGCGCCGTTTCTCATGATCGCGCCCCTCACGGTTCTGGCAGCGGTGGCCGCGGCATTCCTGCCGGTGCTCGACCCGACGCACCAGCTGGCCGCGGCGGCACCGTTCTCGGGGCTCGGGTTGTTGCTCGTCAGGTCGCTCTCCGCTCTTGTCGCCGCCTTAGCCCCGGTCGTGGCACTGGCTTTCGTCGTGCCCGGTCCGGCGTGGCTGCCTGCTGCGCTGTTATTGCCCAGCTTCGCGTTGTGCTTCGTTTCGCTTGCCGCAGTAACAGTGATCGGTCCGATGCCGGCAGCGCTACTGGCCGGCGCGGTGTGGGTCTTGCCAGTTGCGCTGCTAGGCGTGTGGCACTCGGTGACCGCCGTTGTGCAATGGCAAGCCCAGGCGTCCTGGGCAGCCGCTTTGGTTGTGGCCCTGATAGTGCTAGCGGTCCGTCGCGACCGCTTCGAGCTCGGGCGGGCGTATGACTACAGGCGTTGAGGTTGCGGCGGTGCGCGTTGAGGGCGTGTCGCGCAGCTATGGGCCCGTGCGTGCCCTAGATGACATAGCCCTGGAGCTCGGGCGCGGCGTCACCGGTCTACTCGGCCCGAACGGCGCGGGGAAGACCACCTTGATGACCGTTCTGGCCACGGTCAACGAACCCGACGCCGGGCGGGTTTCGGTTTTCGGCCTGGACCCAGCCAAGGTCGCTGAGCGGGTGGAGATCCGCCGGCGCCTTGGCTATTTACCCCAAGAATTGAGCTTTCACCGCCACTTCACCGCCGCCGGGTTCTTGGACTATGTGGCCATCCTGAAGGAGATCGTGGACCGCCGAGGCCGGGCCGAGGAGGTGGCTCGCGTGCTGAGCGCCGTCGGGCTCGAAAACTTGGCCGGGCGGCGGGTCCGGTCCCTGTCTGGGGGGATGCGCCAGCGCCTCGGAGTTGCCCAGGCCCTTTTGGGGGGCCCCGACCTTTTGGTCCTCGACGAGCCAACCGCGGGCTTGGACCCCGAGCAGCGCCTGCGGTTCAGAGAGCTGCTGTCGGACCTGCCGGGCGACCCAGTGGTCCTGTTGTCGACCCATCAGGTCGATGACATCTCGGCCATCTGTCCCCGCGTGCTCGTCTTGCTGGGCGGGCAGGTGCGGTTCGCCGGTTCGCCCGCCGAGCTCGCTGCGACCGCTGCTGGGCGCGTATGGGCCGCAGACGAGCGGGACCCGCGGGCGCTGCTGTCTTGGCGCAGTGGTGACAACCGATGGCGTCATCTCGGCGAGCACCTGCCCGATGGCGCCGAGGTGGTGCCCCCGACGGCCGAGGAAGGTTATCTCCTGCTCTCTCACGCCGGCGGGAAGCCCGAAACCTCAGCCCCCGGCTGGCGGCCGCCGCGCCGACGGAAGCGATGAGCCAGCCGGCAGGCCAAGCTCTTCGCTCCCGGTCGGGCGCCGGTACCTCAAGGGGGGGCGAACGGGGAGCGGCTGGCGGCCAGTACCGAGCCGCCCTCCGCCTGCGGGTGGCCCTGGAGCTGGGCCGGGCCGAGGGGTGCTTGCTCTTGCGCAGCCTGGTCGTGCTCGCCGGGCTCCTGGCCGGGTTCGCGCTTGCCTTGCACTACATGAACGAGGGTGCACTGTCGTTCTGGTGGGCCGCCGGGTGGCAGGTGGGCTACGGCCAAATGTTCCTCTCAGCAGCAGTCCTTGCCACCGCGCAGCTAGCTACCGGACGAGCCCGGCGCAACGGCATGGAGGACCTATACGAGGGTTTTCCCGTGTCGGCCACGACCCGCGCCGTGGGCCACCTGTTTTCGCTCGTAGGAGTGCTGCCGGCGAGCCTGGTACTGATCGGTGCCACCGAGCGCGCTGACCGAGTTGCACGGTGCGATCGGCAGCCCTAACCCTCTTACCCTCGGAGCGGGAGCGCTGCTCGTGGTCACGGGGGGGATAATCGGTGTGGCGCTCGGGGCCAGGTTCCCGCACCCGCTGGTCGGGGTGCTTGCCGCCTTCATCTGGATAGCCCCGTTCTCGCAGTCCAACCGGTTCTCAGGGCCGGGAACGTGGCTCTGGCCGTGGGTGATGCCTTATCAGCTCGGCGAGTTCCCAGCACCGGTGGCCGGGTACCCTCCGGCGGCTGCCCACGCGCTTTGCCTCGCGGGGATCGCCGGTGTCGCCATGGTCGTGGCCCTTGCATGGCGAGCCAGGACCGGCCTGAGCCGCGGCATGTTGTTGGGGGTAGGCGCGTTATCTCTGGCGGTCGCTTGCATCGCGGGAGCCTCCGAGTACAGGCCGGTCCCCTTTGTCGACGTCAGCAGGCTCGTCAGTGACGTCGCAGCCCCTGCTTCGGTGCAGCACTGCGCCACTGACAAAGGCGTGCGCTACTGCGTCTACCCTGGCCTCGGTCCCGTCTTGCAGTCCGTGGAGGGACCAGTGGCAGCGGTCGTCGCACACGTCCCGGCGAGGCCGTCACAACTACTGACGGTCGAGCAGACCACCGACATCTCCCTCGACGACTCCTCTCTCGCTCACGGCCACTCCAAAGCGCAGCTCGCGGCCTGGGGCGCCGACCTGGCAGACGCGCCGGCTGCCAAAGCCAGTTCGTCGGCCATCTACCTCCCGATCTCGTCCTGGCCCACCAATAGGCAGGCCGCGGCCACGGCCCGCTTCGACCTGGCACTGGCCACCGCCGAATGGGCTCTTGGGCTCCCAACCAGCACCGGCTCCGGTACAGCCACCCAATGCATCCCCGTCGACCAGGCTCGAGAGCCCATCGCCATCTGGCTGGCAGCCGTCGCCACCCACAGCCAACTCGGCAACGACCTCGCTGCAGTTATGTTCCCGGTGCGAGCGACCAGCAGCTCCCTGATGGCCTGGCCCTATCCCGGTGAGTACGCCGGCTACCTTGCCTCACCGGGCCCGCAGACCACCGCGGCTGGCTATCTGGTGGCCGAGGAAATGACCGCTCTTCCAGTTCAAAGGGTTGTCCAAGTCCTAGACAGCTCCTGGGCGAGGTGGGCCAGTTGGGGCACCACCGACTCCCAGCTCGCCGCCGCGCTAGGGGTCGAAATGCCCGCCGTGCCAGCGCCCACCTTCCGAGCTCCCGCCGGCGAGCCCGTCGTTCTCCCCCAGTCCCAGCCTGTGTGCACTTCGTGAGCGTCTCCCCTTTGCCCGGCACAGCCCGCACCGAGGAGAGAACTGCCCGAAAACGGCAGCACCCGCGCCCTGCTGGGTTTTGGCTCGGGACAGTCGCCGCCCTCTCCCGTCACGTGCTCCTGACTGTCCCATGGGCCACATTGCTCGCCGGGTGCACCACCGGCACCGTCCTACTGGCCGTGCTCGCCAAGACGTCCCGTACCCCGCTCGACCAGGGCACCGTCCGGCTCACCCTTCTCCCAGCCGTCGCTGCTCTCGCCTTCGTGCCGCGCACCCCGTCCCAGGCTCTGGCTCAAAGCGCACCTATCCCCGCCTGGGTCACCCCTGCCGCACAAACTCTGCTGGCCGTCCCTGCTGTCGCCATCACCTGCTGGGCCCAGCTAATGATCATGACCAGCACCATCCCACCCGGCGCCGGGCACCCGCCCGCCATCTACCCGCTAATCGCCCAGCTCACCGGGTGGTGCGCCATCGCCGTTGCCGTGGCGGCAGTATGCGACCGCTCTCGTTACTCCGACCTGGGTGGGGCCATCGCCGCGCCAATAGCCCTCGTGGCGATCGCCCTCGCATGGGTCAGCCCCGGCCTGAAAAACGTGCTTGGCCACCCGCCGGCGACGCCCCAAGGCGCCACTGTCGCGTGGTACGGCGTCGCGACAGCCGCTCTTGCCGTGACCTTTGCCGGTATGCGGGACCGGTGGCACCGCTACAGAACTGCCCGTTGCCGGATGGGTACGGGCGGCCCGCCGGCCCAAATCGACAGCGGGATAATGCCCCCGAGGCGGTCGCGGGACGTCGTACCAACAAGAAAATGAGGCCGGAGATGGCCCAGGAGCATCGAGAGCTGGCCGACGTGGGCACGTTCGGGAAGTACCTGGGTGCCTACCGAGAACAGCTGCAGGATCCTGGTTTCGCCAGCGGCCTCCTCGACGAAGGCCGGGCTACCGGCGACATGGCTAGCCGACTGGCCCGCCTTCACTCGCTCGCCGCTGGACGCTTCGAGGAGCGTGCGACGAGGTTGACTGCCGAGGCGGAGCGGGTGGATGCTTACGAGCGAGGCGCTTACAGTGAGCCGCTCGTGAGTTCCGTGATGCTCACCGTACTTGTGACGACCACGCTCGGGTTCTCAATCGTCGTCCTTCTCCGCATGCGCGTCGTCGGGGTAATTCCTTTGGTGGTGACACTGGGGATGGACATGGTCTTCGTGAGGATGTGGCGGCGAACGCCCTATAAGTACGAAGCCGACTACGGGAGGCGGTGGGACGACGCCGCAAACCTCGCAAGAGACCGAGCACAGCAGGCCAGGAATGCGTCGCACGCCGTCGACGCTTACATCGAAAATCCCCAGTCCACCGAAAGCGATAAGCGGGCCTGACAGCCCTGTCTTCGCCGGGCTGGCGGGCCACCTCGTCCCAGGGCCACTTGCCGGCGGCAGAAGATCCCCAGTAGCGCGATTGGCTTTTGGGCACAGTCAGCCGTGCCGCGCCATACAACCTCGGGCCCGGCTCCATCTCAATAGCCGGTTCAGGCGTCAACCGAGCTGCCGAGGGCCAGCGCACCCGGCGCCTTCGGCGACCACTTAGAGTGGTCCAGAATCAAATCGGGGTGGGCGCGGAGGGGGTCGAACCCTCATGCTCTGAGGCGGCAGGGTTTAAGCCCGCTGTGTCTACCGATTTCACCACGCGCCCTGGTCGAGGTGACCTGGCCAGGGCGAGTCTAGAGCTGCCGCCACCAGGTCAAGCCATGACCGCAGGGCCCGGCTTCCCACGGGAGCTCAGACTTGGGCCCTGGTAGGTTAGCCCTCGTGGCGATACTTGCCGCCCTGGGGGCTGCCTTGCTGTACGCGGTTGCCTCGGTGCTCCAGCATTGGGAGGCCGAGAGGCAGCCTGCTGACCGGGTGCTTGGCCTAAAGCTCCTTGCCAAGCTGGCGCAGCGTCCCCGCTGGCTCGCCGGGCTCGTTTTCGATGTCGGCGGCTACCTGTTGCAGTGGGTCGCACTGACGATCGGTTCCCTGGTCGTCGTCCAGCCGCTGTTGGTGGTGGGCCTGTTGTTCGCCCTGCCGATGAAGGCCTGGCTATCGGGCTACCGCTTCCACGGCTGGGACTGGAACGGGGCATGCCTGACGACTGCCGGCTTGGCCGTGTTCCTCGTGGTGAGCCGGCCCGCGACCGGGCACACCGAGGTCAAGCCCCTGGTGTGGGTTGCGCTGCTATGCGCTGGAGGAGCGGTGGCGGCTGTCCTCGTGGCGTTCGGGCACGAGAGCAGCCCGAGGTGGAAGGCAATCGCTTACGGCACAGCCGGTGGCGTCGTTTACGGGGCGTGCGCCGCTCTTACAAAGAGCTGTGCGCACCTGTTGTCGGTGGGGGTCTCGGCGCTCTTCGAGAGCTGGCAGCCCTACTTCCTGCTCGGTGCGGGCATCCTGGGGATGGTCCTAGCTCAGAGCGCCTTCCAGGCCGGCCCGTTGGACGCTTCATTGCCGACACTTTCAGCCACTGACCCGATCGTGAGCGTGCTTATCGGAGCGGCCGCTTTTGGTGAGACCGTCCGGACCGGGATCGTCCCCACCACCGTGGAAGTCATCTCTTTTGCGGCGATCGTGATCGGAATTTTCATGCTCGCCCATACCGACGTCGTGAAGGTAGCCCAGCGCCACTATGCCCTGGAGCAGGAGCGGGAAAGAGCAAAGACCGAGCCGGAGGGCCCATCTGCGGACGGCCCGCCCCGCGGCGACCCGCCTACCGACTTGCCACCTCAGCAGGCCGCGGCCCAATTGTCGGTCCGGCTCCCTCCCACGGGCCATTACGAGCGGCGGTAGTTTGCAGCAGATGAACGGACATGAGCACGGCCCAGGCGCAGCTGGGCAACCGGACGACGCCGGCTACCGCATAGAACATGACTCGATGGGCGAGGTGCGCGTGCCGTCAGCCGCCAAGTGGCAAGCCCAGACCCAGCGTGCCGTCGAGAACTTCCCTGTTTCGGGGCAAGGCATTGAGCGGTCCCTCATCTGGGCCCTCGCCTCGCTCAAGAGGGCTGCGGCGTTGGAGAACGGCGAGCTCGGGGTTATCGCTACGACCGCCGCGGCGGCCATCGGCGAGGTTGCGCTCGAAGTGTCGGAGGGTGACTGGGACGCCGAGTTCCCAATCGACGTCTATCAGACGGGCTCGGGCACGTCGTCGAACATGAACATGAACGAGGTCCTCGCGACGCTCGCCTCGGAACGCCTCGGCAGTCCCGTCCATCCGAACGACCAGGTGAACGCGTCCCAGTCGTCCAACGACATGTTCCCCTCGGCGATCCACTTGGCCGCGACGTCTGAGATATCACGGTCTCTCATCCCTGCCCTCGCTCATCTCGCAAACGTCCTCCGGCGGAAATCGGCGGAGTTCTCGGACGTGGTGAAGGCCGGCCGGACCCACCTGATGGACGCGACACCGGTCATGTTGGGCCAGGAGATGGGCGGGTACGCGGCGGCCGTTGAGCACGGGATAGAACGCCTCGAGGCTTGCCTTCCCAGGGTCGGCGAACTCCCCCTTGGTGGGACTGCTGTGGGCACGGGGCTCAACGCCCCCCCGGGGTTTGCCGCTCGCGTAATAGGTAGGCTGGCCACTGAGATCGGTTTGCCGCTCACCGAGGCGAGGGACCATTTCGAGGCTCAGGGCTCTCGCGACGCCCTCGTGGAGGCATCCGGCGCAATGCGAACTGTGGCGGTGTCGTTGTACAAATGTGCAACCGATATCCGATGGATGGGCAGCGGCCCCCGAGCTGGTCTCGCGGAGCTACGCATCCCGGACCTCCAACCAGGTAGCTCGATAATGCCGGGGAAAGTCAACCCCGTCATACCGGAGGCCGTGTCCCAGGTCGTCGCCCAGGTAATTGGAAACGACGCCTCCATAGCATTCGGCGGGGCTGCCGGGAACTTCGAGCTCAACGTGATGCTCCCGGTGATCGCTCGCAACTTGCTCGAGTCTGTGCGCCTTCTTGCCAATGTGAGCCGCCTTTTCGCCGACAAATGCATCGCCGGGCTCGAGGCCGACGTCGAGCGTTGCCGCACCTATGCTTTGTCCTCACCGGCGATCGCCACCGCGCTGAACCCTTATATCGGCTATGAAAACGCTGCGAAAGTAGTAAAGCGCGCTGTGGCGGAGGGCAAGGACTTGCGCACCGTGGTGTTGGAGAGCGGTTTGATGAGCGAGGCTGAGGTCGACCGGGCCCTCGATGTCGAAGCGATGACCCGCGGCGGCATCGTCAAGTGATCGGTGCCGTACAGCCGGCCCACTCTGCCAGTGTGCTTTTCCAATCCTTCGTCCTACTCCACATAATCTGTGCAGTCGCGGGGTTCGGGGCGCTGGTCCATCGTTCCCTCGTGCTTGACCTCGCCCGCAGGCGAGGAGACGCCGCCGCCGCCGGCGTGCTGGCCGTCTACGGCCAGATCTCCCAGATCGGCGAGGTACTCGTTTACGGGGCCCTCGTATTCGGCCTGGCCGCGGTCGCGGCGGCGCCGAGCGGCATTTCTTTCTCCAGGCCCTGGGTCGGCGCGGCGATCGTGGTGTACGTCATCATGGTCGGCTTACTCCAGGGCCTCGTGCGACCGGCTGAGCGTCGCTACCGGCGGGCAATGCTCGAGCTCGCCCAAATGCCTGCGGTCGCCCCGCCCAAACGGCCCCCACAACTCGCCGAGCTGGACGGCCTTTACCGGCGCATCGGTGTCGGCATGGGTATCTTCAACCTGTGCCTTATCGGGGCGCTCTACCTCATGGTTTTCAGGCCGTAGGTACTGCCTCGTCGTCGGGTAGCGCCTCGTCGTCGGGTAGCGCCTCGCCGTCGGCCGCCGCCTCGTTGCCGAAAGACACCTCGATCCGCTGTTCGCGACGCTGCTGGTGTTGGACCGCTTGGGCGGTGAGCGAGCGCCGGTCGGCGTCGGTCAGAGGAGGCTGCACGATCGACCTGGGCCACAGGTGCCTGGCAAGCACGACGTTCAGCTCGGCGGCATAGACCGTTACCTCGGTCATCAGGTAAACCCACGCGTACAACCCCAGCACGATGCCGAACAAACCGTATACCGCATTGTCATTTTTCAGGTAACGGCCCACAATGAAGCCGCCCAATGCCTGGAGCACCGTCCAGATGACTCCCGCCAGGGCGGCGCCCGGCACGAGCTGGCGGGCTGAAACGCGCGCTGGGGTGAGGACGCGAAAAGCGAAAAGGTACTGGCCAAAGTTCACGACCGCAGATGCAACGGCCCCTGCCACTGCCCAGCCGAGCGCGCCTCGGGCCGTAGGGACGGCGGCCGCGAGGAACGTGCTGACGAGCAGCCCGAGCCCAAGGACGACAAGAAAACTGACGCTGCGCAGCAACCTCTTCAAATAGTTGGGCCGGTCAACGCCGGGCAGGTTCCAGATCTGCTCCATCGTGAAGATCCCGTTTTGAGCAAGGCCGAGCGATCCCCACGCCAGGCCCACGATCCCGACCGTCAGCCCGATGGCGCTATCGCGATGGAGCGCCTTGATGTTGTTCCCGAGGTCGGTGCCGATTATCGGGAACTGGCGCAGCGTCGAGTGGAGCACGTCCGTCCTGAGGCCCGAATGGGTGTCGAGCACGAGCCCGAGCACCGTGAACAGCAGCAGGAGCAGGGGGAAGATCGAGGCGAAAGCCTTGGCCGCAAGGCTCCCCACCAGCGTACCGGCATTGTCGTCGCCGAATTTTTTCACGACCCCGAAGATGAGTGAGAGAACCTTGTTCCGCTGTTGGACGCCGTCGATGCCTCTGACGGACCGCTCGATAATGTTCACGGGTGCGTTCTTCCCTCTCTCGGGCCGGGGTACCCCTATATTGCTGGCCGCCGTCGGCTGGGGGATGGGATCATAGGTTCCCATGGCCGCAGTGAACGAAGCAGCAGTGAACGGAGCAGTTGCGAACGAAGTCCTGACCGGTGACGCCGTCGAGGTCCCGCGCGGTTTTGTGACCTACGCAGGCAACGCGGGTATCAAGGACGAGAGCCTGGACCTGGCGATCGTGGCGAGCACCAGCGCTTGTGTCGCCGACGGTGTCTTCACGAAGTCGCGCTTCGCCGGGCCTAGCGTCGTCCTGTCCCGGGCCAACCTCCAATCGGGAGCCCCCAGGGCGATCGTCACCATTTCCAAGAACGCCAACGTCGCGACCGGGCCTCAAGGCGAACGCGATGCCGCCGCTCTCGCCGAACTGGTCGCTGCTGTTATCGGCTCTGACCCAACCGATGTGCTGGTCGGCTCCACCGGCGTTATCGGGCGGCGCTACCCGATGGAGCGCCTCCGGTCACACCTCAGGAGCCTGAAGATGCCCAAGTCGGCCGACTTCGCGGAGGTGGCCCGGGCCATCATGACCACCGACACCGTGCCAAAGCTTGCGAGCGCGCGCGTTGGGGAGGCAACGGTGCTTGGGATAGCCAAGGGCTCAGGGATGATCGAGCCAGATATGGCGACCATGCTCGCTTACCTGTTCACGGATGCCTCCGTACCGAAAAAGGCCATGTCCGAGGCGTTCCGGCGCACCGTTGAGCTGACTTTCAACTCGCTTTCGATAGACACCGATACCTCGACTTCCGACTCGGTATTGCTGCTTGCCAACGGGGCGGCGGGGCCGGTCGCGGCGACGGGTTTCGACAAAGCGCTCCACGCTGTGTGCCATTCGCTGACCTTGCAACTTGCTGCAGACGGCGAGGGGGCAACCAAGGTGGTACAGGTGACAGTCAGCACCGCTCGTGACGCCGGCCAGGCGAAACGCGTAGCTAAGGCCGTCGTCAACTCCCCTCTCGTGAAGTCCGCAGTTCACGGGGCGGACCCGAACTGGGGGAGGGTCGTCATGGCGATCGGCAAATGCTCCGACGACGTGGACATAACCCCCGAGTCCGTGACAGTGAGCTTCGCGGGCTTCGAGGTCTACCCCCGCCCGCTCGACGACGACGGCCTGCGCGCCCTCGCCAAGCTGATGCGCTCCGACATGGTCGACATAGACATCGAACTGGGTACCGGTGCGGCAACAGCGACTGTCTGGGGCTGCGACCTGTCTGCCGAGTACGTCCACATCAACGCCGATTACACGACCTGAGATGGCGGCCGTGCACCCTCTCGAGCAACTGCGGTACCTGGCAAGGGGATGGGAAAGCGGCGAGGAGTTCCCTGCCCAGGAAGCAGCGGCAGTCCTCGCCGACCTGGCGGGGGAGAACCCGGCAAGCCTGCTCCAGGCCTGCCGGCGCCTGATCGAGTACTTCCCGTCTGCAGGCACCGCCTGGTGGCTTTCGGCTCGCGCACTGTCAGCTCCTGAGCCGGTCGAGGGGATCTGGGTGGCCGCCGACGAGCTTGCCAACGACCCGACCTCGCGCATGCTCAGCCAGGCCCTCCCGAGCGGTGGTGCGGTCGCCGTACCGGAGCCCTCCTCGGTCGTCATGGCAGCTCTACGGCGGCGCCGGGATGTACAGCTGCAACGGCGGAGCTCTGGCGCCTACCTGTGCGTCGTGGCGGCCTGGGCGGCCGGGCCTGGCTCGGTACTGGTCGGGCGGCATTCCGCGTCGGCAGTTGCCGCTGGCGCGAGGGCAGGCAACGACGTCTGGGTAGTGGTGGGACGGGGAGCGCTCTTGCCCGGGCCGCTGTGGGACCAGCTTGTCCAACGCGCCCTACCTGCCACTCGCATGGAGGTCGTCGAGGCGAGCGCCTTCTCGGCCGTGATGGGCGACCAGGGGTTAGGCCCGGCCGATGAGGTGCTCTCGCGGCCTTCGTGCCCCCCGGTGGCAGAGCTGCTCGGCTGGAAGAGCTGAGCTCGTCGCAGCCCGGGTGGCGCCTTTAGGGGTCGGCCCGCTTGCGGGCTATCACCGTGACTAGCGGGGGCAGCACGACCGGGTCGTTGCCCGGGTCAACGCCTGTGAGGTCTTCCAGGTAGCCGGCGACTGCCCCCGGGCCGGCGCCGGCCTGAGCTTCGGCCCACGCGTCGACCAGTTCGAGGCCGGCCTCTCTCACGAGCCCAGGTAGCAACGCCCCGACGTCGGGGTGGCGTGCCAGGGGCATCGACATTGCCAGCCCGCCAACCCTTCCGGCGGAGGTGATCGGTTCCTGTGCCAGAACCCAGCCGTCGGCCCGGGTTATCGACGCCATTCGCCGGAGCACGGCCAACGGGTCCACTACGTGCATGAGCAGGAAGCGGCAGTAGGCAAGGTCGACGTTTTCGGGCAGGACAAGCTCTTCAGCAGCTTGGGTGATCGCTACGACCTGGGCTTCCCCCGCTTCTGCGGCTGCCTCGGCGACCTCGTTGCGACGGGCAGGGTCGATATCGACGGCGTAGACCCTCCCGCCATGGCCGACAACCGCCGCGAGTGCCACCGTTACATCCCCGCCGCCGGCGCCGATGTCAGCACAACGCCACCCGGCTGAGAGCCCCAGCCGCTCCAGCGCAGTCTGCAGAGGGCGGCGGTAGACGTCGTTGCGGAGGTCGAGCTCAGGCATTTGCAGCGAAACCCTAGTCAAGCATTGCGTCTGGATGGGCCGTAGCGCCTTCTCAGAACTGTGGCAGGCCGCTGTCGCAGCCGCGACCGGCACTTTTATCTCACTCACCGTGGCCGTTAAGGCGCCTTGAGCCTTCGTTGGATGGCTTCGAGAGGGGCCCGCGTTTAGACTCACTTGTGAAGCCGGGAACGAGGGAGAACACCATGGAGCTGTCGGCGCTCGGGTCAGAAAGCGTACTTCGCGACGCAGATGTGGTGGTGTCCCGTGAGACGGCTCGCCAGGTGCGCCTCAGGCGCTTAGCTATTGTACTCGCCCTCGTAGGCGCCCTAGTTATCGGGCGTACAGGTGCGGGCGTGGTCCGTTTTTTGCAGGGCAACATGAAAGCCGCCGCCGGCGACTTTCATTGGCCGCACCCGGGGATCCCCTCGTCAATGTTGCCGTACGCCCCTGCCGCGGTGCTCATCTTGGGGCTTCTCGCCATCACGGCCGGGCCGCTGCTCATGGCAGGTCGGTCCCCGCACGTGCTTTACCGCCCCGAGGAGATCGGCATAACGCTTGCCGACGTGGTGGGCGCGGCCGCAGTGGTGGAGGAAGTCGTGAAGACCCTCAACCTTTTCCTTGCTCACAAGACCTTCAGGGAGCGCATGGGTGGCACACCCCGCCGCGCCATCCTCTTCGAGGGGCCGCCGGGGACCGGCAAGACCTATATCGCCAAGGCAATGGCGGCCGAGGCGGGCGTTCCGTTCCTGTTCGTGTCGTCGTCCGCGTTCCAGTCGATGTTCTACGGGCAAACGAACCGCAAGATACGGTCCTACTTCCGGGCGCTCCATAATTACGCCAGGCGCGAGGGCGGCGCGATCGGCTTCATCGAAGAGATCGACGCCATTGGCGCAGCCAGGGGCGGCCTCGGTGCTGGCCCGGGCGTGAGGGTATCGCCGGGGTTGTCAACGAACTGCTGATACAGCTTCAGTCTTTTGACGTCCCGCCGTTCAGCACGCGGGTGGCCAACGCGTTCATCGACGTCGCCAACAGATGGCTGCCACCCGCCAAGTCGATCCCCAAACGTATTGTGAAACCGGCGAACTTCCTTGTCATCGGTGCTACGAACCGTGCTGCCGACCTCGACCCGGCGCTGTTGCGGCCGGGCCGTTTCGACAAGACGATCCGCATCGACGTCCCGAGCCGCGCTGGGCGGCGTGAGATCATCGACTACTACCTACTGCGTAAGGCACACGACGCTGAGCTGAACGACGACGCCAAACGCGACGCCCTGGCGGGTTCGACCTTCGGCTATTCGCCGGTGATGCTGGAGCACCTTTTCGATGAGGCGTTGGTTTGGGCGCTCCGGGGAGGTCGCCCTCGTATGAGCTGGGGGGACGTCCAGCAGGCACGTATGACCGAAGAGCTCGGCCTGACCCAGGTCGTCGCGTACACCGAAGGTGAGCGCCGAGCTATCGCCACGCACGAGGCCGGGCACGCCACGGTCGCCTATTTCACGGCGCCCGGCCGACGGCTCGATGTCCTTTCCATAATCAAGAGGGCCGACGCGCTCGGGCTTCTTTCGCATTCCGAGCAAGAGGAGCGGTTCACCCGCACCCGCAGCGAATGCGAGGCCCTGTTGCGCATTGCGATGGGTGGCATGGTTGCCGAGGAGATTTTCTTCGGGGAGGCAAGCACCGGGCCCTCTGGCGACCTGACCTACGCAACGCGCCTCGCCGCCCAGATGGTCGGCTCTTACGGTATGGCGGGCAGCCTCATCTCGCTCGATGCGTCGCGTGCATCATTTGACCTCGTGAGCAAAGTGCTCTCGGACAGCTCCTCCCGGGAGGCGCTCGAAGGCCTTCTCCAAGCGGCGCGTGACGGCGCGCGCGAGGTCCTCGAGGATAGGACGAACGTCGTCGAAGCCCTGCGCGATGCGCTCTTGGAGCGCGACGAGCTGATCGGCGACGACATAGCAGCGGTTATCCAACTGGCATGCGCCGTGGCCGGGGACGGCAAGGGCGAAGTCGACCATGTGATCGACATCCGCTCGAGCGTGATGGCCAGCGCGCCCCCCGCAATAAGCAAGCAAACTGAAGGGCTCTCTCAGACGGCTGAGTAGCTCAAGGGGCTACCTTGTGCCCCCAGGTCAAGCCGGCCCGAGGCCGAGCCGCTCGAGCGCGTTCAGCAAAGCCAGCACCTCTTGGTCTGTATGTGCCGCGGACAACGTGACACGTAGGCGTGAAGTGCCGGGCGGCACGGTCGGAGGCCGGATCGCCGGGACGAGGAGGCCCTCTTCGAGGAGGGCCGCGGAGGCGGCGAGCGCTTCTTGTTCCCCGCCGACCACGACCGCGACGATCGGGGAGAGCACCGTCCGGCTAGCTGCGAAGCGTGCGACATGGCCCCGAAGACGGCCCATGAGCCGCTCTCCCTCGTCCGAGCGCAGCACCTCGAGGGCCGCCCATGCAGCGGCTGCATTAGCCGGCGCGAGGGCAGTCGTGAAAATGAACGAGCGGGAACGGTTGACGAGCATATCGGTCATCAAGCGTTTTCCCGCCACGAACCCGCCCTGGCTGCCGAGGGTTTTTGACAACGTGCCCACGCGCAGGACCTCGCACGGCAAGTCGGCAAAATGGGGCCCGAGGACCGAGTGCGCCTCGTCGACGACCAGTAGGGCGTCATGTTGGCTGCATGCCTGGGCAAGCTCCTTGACAGGTGCGACATCGCCGTCCATGGAAAACACAGCGTCGGTGACCACGACCGCCCGCCCGGTCGCGCAGGAGAGCAATTTGGAGACAGCGTCGACATCACCGTGGGGGTAGACCTCGACGACGGCACCAAGGTTTTCGGCGAGCCTGCAGCCATCGATTATCGAGGCATGGTTCAACTCGTCTGAGCAGATGAGGACCTGGGGCCCCGCCACCGCCGACAGTACGCCGAGGTTAGTGGCGAAGCCGGTGGGGAAAACCAGGGCTGCCTCTGAGGATTTCCAACTCGCGAGTGCAGCTTCCAGCTCACTGTGCACGGGTCTCGTGCCGCTGACAAGGCGCGAAGCGCCAGCGCCGGCGCCCCATCTGTCGATCGCCTCGTGTGCGGCCGCCAACACCCTCGGATGTGCGGACAGACCGAGATAATCGTTGGAGGCGAACGAGACTACCCCGCGGCCGTCGTCGAGCAGACCTCGTGGGCCGATAGCGTCGAAGTCTGCGAGCTTGCGCCAACGGCCCTTGGCCTGGGCCTTGGCGTTCTTGCCCTCAGCCCACTCGGACCAGCTCACGGTTCGGCCGCGCCTACCACGCTCAACATGAACGACTGCACCCGCGCTTCGTCGCGCCAGGTGTCGTAGCGCCCTGAAGGCCCTTGGTGGCCCGCACCCATCTCGGTGCGCAGCAAGACAGTGTTGTTGTCGGTTTTTGTGGCGCGCAGTTTCGCCACCCATTTGGCCGGTTCCCAATAACCGACGCGGGGGTCGTTCAGCCCGGCGGTCACGTACATCGACGGGTAGCCCACCGGCTCGACGTTGTCGTAGGGAGAATAAGACTTCATATAGAAATACGCGGCTGGGTCGTCTCGCGGGTTGCCCCATTCCTCCCACTCGGTGACGGTGAGCGGGAGTTCCTCGTCGGACATGGTTGTGACGACGTCGACAAAGGGGACTTCCGCCACCACTCCACTGAAAAGCTCGGGCCGCATGTTGGTGACCGCACCCATCAGCAGGCCTCCCGCGCTCCCGCCTCGGATGACGAGGCGGTCGGGTGCGGTCCACCCGTCGGCGATCAGCTTCTCGGCGCAGGCGATGAAATCGCTGAATGTGTTCCTCTTGTTCATCAACCGTCCCTGCTCGTACCAGGGCCGGCCCATTTCCCCGCCGCCGCGCACATGCGCGATGGCAAAAACGAAGCCGCGCTCGAGCAGGTTCAGCCGAGTTTGCGAAAAGGCGGGGTCGATCGTGATCTCGTAGCTCCCGTAGCCATAAAGAAGGCACGGTGCTGACCCGTCGAGGCCTTGGTCCCGCCGGCAGACGAGCGAGATCGGGACAAGCGTCCCGTCGGAGGCCTCTGCCCACACCCGGGCGCTGCGGTAATCCGCCGGGTTGTAGCCGCCACCCACGGTTGCCTGCTTGATCGTCACGCGCTCGCGCGTTGCCATGTTGTACTCGATGCTGGAGGGCGGGCTTACCAGTGAGCTGTAGCCGAAGCGTGCGACGCTGGTGTCCCACTCCAAGGTGGCGTCCCCGCTCAATGTGTAGGCGGGCTCGGGCTGGGCCACCACGTGCTCGTCACCGTCGGAGAGCCGCAGCACCCGCAGCTGCTCGAGGCCATCGGAACGTTCGAGGATGAGCACGTGGCCCGCAAAGGCGTCAACGGACTCAACCTTGACCGACGGCCGGTAAGGCAGGAAAGGACGGAACGCGCTCGGCTCGCTCTGACCGACGGGAAGGGTGAAAACGGCGAAGTTCTCGAGCTTTTCGTCGTCCGGCCCGTGGTTGCAGCGTACGAGCCAAACGTCTCCCTGTTGCGGGTGAACGGCGTGGTCCACGTCGTACTCGGCTCCCTCCCGCCTGGGCAACACGACCGAAAGATGGGCGCGGTCCTTGTCCGCGCGCAAGTAGCGGACCTCGCTCGACATCTTGGACTCGCTCGCCACAAGGATGAAGCGCTTGCTCCTTGTGAGGCCGACCGAGACGAAAAACCGCTCGTCGTCTTCCTGGAACACGAGCTGGTCCTTGGACGCCGGGGTCCCGAGGGAATGGCGCCATACCTGCCAGGGGCGCATCGCCTTGTCCGGGCGGACGTAATAAAAGGTCCTGCAGGTTCCCGACCAAGCCGAACCGTACTGGACGTCTTCGACCACGTCTGCCAGGTCATCGCCCGAACCGAGGTCGCGGAAGCGGAGCGTGTAGCGCTCGGAGCCGTCACGGTCGACTGCATAGGCGAGGACTTCCTGGTCCGGGCGGATGTCGAAGACCCCGAGAGAAAAATAGTCGGAGCCCTCCGCCAGCTCGTTTTCGTCAAGGACGACCTCACCGGCGTGCTGGGCCGGGCCGATCATCGGCTGGCTGACGCTTTGGGGGGGCGGGGTGCCGTCCCCGGCGGTACCGGCCCCCGGCAGGGCTGCCCTGGCCGCCGCAAGCACTTCTGCTGCGCCGAGCGCCTTGTTCGGGTCGGCCCGCCGGCAGTGGACCGGGTACTGCTGGCCGGCCAGGGTCCTTGACCAGTACCACCAGCCCTCATGGAACACCGGAGTAGAGATGTCTGTCTCGGCGGTCCTAGTGCGGATTCTGGTCGAACAGCTTGTCTTGGAGAGGGACCGTCGCCGCAAGCGCAGCCTCGGCGTAGGCGTTCTCGGCTTCAAGGTACGCGACAACGGCTTTGTCCTGTTTGTCGGCGAGCCATTGCCAGTCATCCTCCCTGGTGTCGCCGTGAGCGACGTGGAGGGAAGGCTTACGGGGCGCGATGGGGGGGCGGGGAACGTCGGAGAGGGGCATAGCGTTAGCAACAACTGTGTCACGCACTTCCAACCCTTTGGGCTCGCTGGGCGGAAAAGTGACGGACCGGCGCGAGGAGGCTTCACGTCTTGTGGCCGCTGGTACGCCAGTCGTCCTCGTGGGCGACGACGCCGGGTCGCTCGGCGAAGCTGTGGCCGGGTCCCCGGACGCGCACAGCCATGAGCGCCTGTTGGCCGTGATGGTCGGCGACGGGTCAGACCCTGCTACCGCTGCGGCCGCTGCCGAGATGGCGGGCGAGCTCTGGCCTTGGGCCAGGACCGAGGGGAACGGGGACCGGCAAGTTGACTAGCGTGGCCCGCCTGTTGGGTAGGACAACAGAGTTGTTACTATCGACGTAGGAGAAATCCCCTACGGAGGGAAGCTCGATGGCCAAGACAGCTGAAGATTTAGACCTGGGCCGCTACCAGCTGGGCTGGAGCGACGTCGAGGACTATTACGTCTTCAAACCCAAGAAGGGCCTCAACGAGGACATCGTGCGGGAGATGTCCTGGATGAAGGGCGAGCCGCAGTGGATGACAGACCGTCGCCTGAAGGCATTGCGGTACTTCGAGCGCCGCCCGATGCCCACCTGGGGCGGGGATATGTCCGGGATCGATTTCAACAACATTTTCTATTACATAAAGCCGATCGACAAGCAGGTCAGCGCTTGGGACCAGCTTCCCGACTCGGTCAAGTCGACCTACGACAAGCTGGGCATCCCCGAGGCAGAGCGTAAGTACCTCGCCGGGGTGACTGCCCAGTACGAGAGCGAAGTCGTCTACCACCGCAACCGCGACGACCTGGCGCGCCAAGGTGTGCTCTTCTGCGACATGGACACGGCGCTTCGGGAGTACCCCGAGCTCGTGAAGGAGTACTTCGGCAAGCTCATCCCGCCGAACGACAACAAGTTCGCGGCCCTCAACTCGGCGGTGTGGTCGGGCGGGTCGTTCATCTACGTCCCACCCGGGGTGAAGGTGGACATGCCGCTCCAGGCGTACTTCCGGATCAACGCCGAAAACATGGGCCAGTTCGAGCGGACCCTGATAATCGCCGACGAAGGCAGCGAAGTCCATTACATCGAGGGCTGCTCAGCCCCCGTGTACAGCACGGACTCGCTCCACTCCGCCGTGGTCGAGATCGTCTGCAAAAAGGCCAGTCGCGTGACGTACACGACCATCCAGAACTGGTCCAACAACGTCTACAACCTTGTCACCAAGCGCGCTCGTTGCGACGCTGAGGCGCACATGGCCTGGATAGACGGCAACATCGGGAGCAGGCTCACGATGAAGTACCCGGCGGTCTACCTGATGGGCCCGAAGGCTTCGGGAGAGGTCCTCTCGGTCGCCTACGCCGGTGCCGGCCAGCACCAGGACGCTGGCGCCAAGATGGTGCACGCGGCACCCGAGACAACCTCGACGATCGTCTCCAAGTCCATCTCAAAAGATGCCGGCCGCACTTCCTACCGGGGGCTCGTCCGCTTCGAAGAGGGGGCCAAGCACTCCAAGAGCTTCGTGCGCTGTGACGCTTTATTGCTCGACGAGAAGTCCCGCTCGGACACCTATCCCTACATCGAGTTCGGCGAGCACGATGCCCAGGTGGGCCACGAGGCGACGATCTCCAAGGTCGGTGACGACCAGCTCTTCTACCTCATGAGCCGAGGTCTTTCCGAGCAGCAGGCCATGAGCATGATCGTCAACGGCTTCATCGAGCCGGTGACCCGGACCTTGCCGATGGAGTACGCCGTCGAGTGGAGCCGGCTTATCGAGCTCCAAATGGAGGGCAGCGTAGGCTGACCGGCCGCTCCCAGGCCGGCCGCCCACCTGGCCGCAATTCCTCGTGCCCGCCACGCCCTAAGATCCAGCTGTGGGAGCTGCAGTAGCGCTGGCAATCATGCTCGTGGTGGTGGTGGGCGTGTTGAGCCTGGCCGTCAACGCACAAGGGCCGTTCCAAGGGGGCGCACCGCTCGGCCAAGCACGCCCAGCTCGCGCCAGCCACCCCGGGGCTCAACCTTCCCCCCCTGGTCGGGCGCCTCGCCGGCCTACCCGGGACAAAGCGGAGCGGACCAGGGAGCGCCCACCGGCTCCCGCCCCGGCCGCCCCCGCGAGGGCCCTCAACAGCCGGTGGAGCCCGATATCCCCGTTGGCGACCTGAAGCCGCTCAATTCGCAGGCCCAGGCCCTCGTCATGTCTGTCGTCGACGAACGGACACTTGGCCCCGTCACTCGAAGCCGCCTAACGCTGCGCATCCAGCCGACCGACGGCGAGGCCTTCGAGGTGACGACCCGGGTTGCGTTCCCAACCCCCGAAGAGCGGGCGCGGATAAAGGTCGGCAGGACGATCGGTGTCCGCTACGACTCCGAGGACCACCGTCGCGTTGTGGTCGACCCGGAGCAGGACGCGGGGGACTGACCGGCCCTTGCCGACTGCGGTGTTCGCTGACCGCATCGATGCAGGCAGGTCACTTGGCGAGCTTGTGGCCCTTTGCCACGGTCTTTCCGGCCCGGTGGTGGTGGCCTTGCCCAGAGGAGGAGTCCCTGTGGGCGCTCAGGTGGCACGCAGGCTCGGCGCCCCGCTAGTGGTCATGCCTGTTGGCAAGGTTGGTGCTCCGGGGCGCGAGGAGCTGGCGGTGGGTGCTGTTGCCCCGGGAGGGGTAACGGTGCTGAACGGCGACGTGATCTCAGCCCTGCACCTGCGCCCGGGTGAGGTGGCGGACCTTGTCAGCAAAACGGCTGCCAAGGTGGCCCATCAAGTCGAGCTCTACAGCTCAGGCAAAGACGTGGCGCTGTCGGGACGTTGCGTCGTGGTCGTCGACGATGGGTTGGCCACTGGGGCATCGATGCGGGCAGGGCTGATCGCCGTGCGCCAATTACAGCCGAGACGTCTTGTCCTTGCCGTCCCCGTGGCTGCTCCCGAAGCCCTTGCTTCGCTCGCGGCGCTCGTGGACGAGGAAGTGTGCGTCGTGCGCCCCGAGCGGATGGAGGCGGTCGGGGCCTGGTACAGGGACTTCAGCCAGACTACCGACGTCGAGGTTGCCGGTTTCCTCGCTGAGCTCGGCGCAGAGGGGCATCCCCGTTAGCTCCCTTTCGCAGACCGCATAAGCTTGGCAAGTTACGGTGACTTCCTCCTCGACCTCTTCGAACTCCAAGTTCAGCGCGGGCGCTGTCCCTGCCTTGCCGGGGCCCGGCTGGCTTAGCCAGTCGCGCCTTGCCTCTTGGGAGAGCTTCTCGGGTTCTGAGCTGCCCACCGAGTCCGAGGAGATTTGGCGTTACAGCCGCATCGAGGAGCTCGACCTGAGCCGCTATGCGCCGTGCCCTCCCGGTGACGAAGTCTCAATTGACGAGCTGCCTGAGGAACTGCAGGCTTTGGTGGGCTCGGTCGGGCCGCAAGCAACCGTCCTGGTCAGCCACAACGGCGGCGAAGGACGCATCTTGGCCCCCAGGCCGGCTTGCAGGTTGGCCCGTTCGGGGACGCGCCGCTCGGGCAGGGGACGCCACCTCCCCCGGTCCTGCATGGGCCGGCGGCTGATATATGGACCGCCATGAACGGTGCGTTCGTGCAAGTCCCCTGGAGAGTGACCGTCCCAGCTGGGGCGGTCATCGACGGCCCGCTCGTGCTCGTGCACTGGCTCGACAAGGACGGTTCCGCAGTGTTCCCCCGCCTCGAGATCGAGGTCGGTGACAACGCGTCACTGCGGGTCGTGGAAATCGTCGCCTCCGCCGATGTCGAGGTGCTTTCTGTCCCGGTGGCACATTTGTACCTGCGCCCTGGGCCCGCCTCGGCTTTGGCCACGTGCAACTGCTCGGCGGGCGCGCTTGGCAGCTGGGCAACCAGGTGAGCCGCGTCGGCAAGGATGCCACGTTGCGGTCGATGACGGTCGCCCTGGGCGGTCACTATGCGCGTGAGCGCACCGATTCGGTCCTGGAAGGCCCAGGGGGAGACAGCGAACTGCTGGCCGCCTTCTTCGGAGCCGGGGACCAGATGCACGACCTGCGTACCGTCCAACACCATGCCGCTGCTCACACGCGCTCCGACCTGCTTTTCAAGGGCGCCGTTGCCAACAAGTCGCACTCGGTTTATTCGGGCTTGATCCGGGTGGAGAAAGGGGCAAGGGGCACCAATGCCTTCCAGACCAATCGCAACCTCGTACTTTCTGAGGGGGCACAAGCAGATTCGGTCCCGACCCTGGAGATCGAGGACAATGATGTGCGTTGCTCGCACGCCTCGACGGTAGGGCCGATAGACGAGTCGCAGTTGTTCTACCTCGAGAGCCGGGGCGTGCCAACCCATGCGGCAGAACGCTTGATAGCGCTCGGGTTTATGGAGGACGTGCTGGAGCGTTTCCCGGTAGGCGACATGGTGGGGTGGCTGCGCCAAGCGGTAGCCGGCAAGCTTGGCTCGGCAGGTTTTGCAGGGCCGGCTGGGCAAGTGCCGCGGCCGGTGGAAGGCTAAAGGCGCGCCGATGGGACAAATAAGGGTGAAGCTTTCAGATCTGCGCGATGGTCAGGCTTTACGGGCCGAAGGTGGCCCCTACGGCGTGTGCCTCGCTCGAGTGGGCGACGACATCTACGCGCTCGCAGACCGCTGCAGCCACCAAAACTGGCCACTTTCTGATGGAGAAGTCGAAACGTTCAGTTGCGCCGTCGAGTGCACCAAGCACGGCAGCACCTTTTCGCTGAAGGACGGCAGCCCGCAGTGCTTGCCGGCGACGGTACCGGTGGCGGTCTACCCGGTGAGCGTAGAGGGCGACGAGATAATAGTGACCGTCCCGTGAGCGAACTTCTCATAGAGGGCCTCCGGGCTTCGGTTGGCGGCAAGGAAATATTGCGCGGAGTGGACCTGGCCGTCGCCAGTGGGCAAGTGCATGCCGTGATGGGCCCCAATGGCTCTGGTAAGTCCACACTTTCTCACGTCATAGCTGGCAGGCCCGGCTACGAGATCATCTCGGGCACTATCACCCTGGACGGGGCCGACCTGCTCGCGATGCCGGCGTGGCAACGCGCTCGTGCCGGGCTCTTCCTCGCCCTGCAGTACCCGATCGAAGTTCCCGGGGTGAGCTTGGTGGCCGCACTTGGTGAAGCGTTTACCGCGTCGGGGCGTGACCCTGCGCAGGTCCCGGCCCTCCTGGCCGCGGAAGCAAATGCTGTCGGCTTCGACGAGAGCTTTCTCTCGCGCCCGCTCAACGTCGATCTTTCCGGTGGGGAACGCAAGCGCAACGAGGTCCTCCAGTTAGGGGTCCTGCGACCGAGCATCGCTGTCCTGGACGAGATCGATTCTGGTCTGGACGTCGACGCGCTGCGGGCGGTGGCACGGCGCGTCAGTGAGCTCGTACGCGAGGCGGGCATTGGTGTGCTCGCAATAACCCATTACCAGCGGCTGCTTTCGGAGCTTCCTGTCGACCGGGTCCATGTCTTGTCGGCGGGCCGGATCGTTGCGAGCGGTGGGCCGGAACTGGCGCTCGAACTCGAGGAGACCGGTTACGTGACCTACGAAGAGGAAGCCTGAAGCCGCTCCCTCAGGTGCGGTCGGCGCGGTTGGCGCGACGTCCCCTGGCGTGGCCGAGCTTGTAGCCGAGCCAGCCGGCGATGGCCCCGACGGCGACGAACTCGGCGATGTGGAAGGCGAGCGAGAGGACCCCGGCAAAGGCCCAAAGCAGCACACCCGCCACAACGATCACGCCGAGGACCGGCCAAATCGGGCTCATTGCACGCCGGCCGCTGTCAGCTCGGTTTTCGCGAGCGCCCATCTCGTTCGCGCGGGTGTCGGGCAGCGATGCCGGCCTGGTCGAGAGCATGCCTGAGATTTCTGCCGTGCCGCCGTCTCTGGTCTTGGTCTTCGTGCCGATGGCCGGGCCGGATGTCACCCCGAGCGTGCGGCAGATCAGGCATTCACCCTGGGGGAACCCGTGAGCGCAATTAGCCACCGTTTACCCACATTACCGGCTCACCTACGCAGGCGGCCGCGGGGCTTGCCGTCAGTCCAGGCGGTGTTCGCGTAGGTAGCGCTCCACCTCGGCGGCGAGGCGGTCGCCGGATGCCTGGGTGAGGCGTGGGCCGTCCTCGGCCGGGCTGAAGTCCATGTCGGCGTTGACCTCGGCGTCTTGTTCCTCGAGCCTGGTCACATAAGCGGAGGCGTCTTCGTCCGTCGCCACCAGCTCGTTGATCTGGCGTTCATAAGCTGCCGTCGAGATCTCGAGCTCTACTAGGTCCAGCCTTGTCCCGAGGAGCCGCGCACTGCGTTCGACCAAGGCGAGAGTCGCCTTGGGTGACGAGCTCTGGGAGACGTAATGGGGGACGCTGGCCCACAGCGACACGGTCGGTATCGCGGCACGGCCCAAAGCGTCGGCCATCACGCCGAGTATGCCGGTCGGGCCTTCGTAATAAGACGGTTCCACCCCGGCCAGGGCCGCCAGCTCCGGGCTCCCGGCGCCGCCTGTGATGCGCACCGGGCGAGTGTGCGGCACGTCGGCGAGAAGGGCGCCGAGCAGCACTGCCATGCTGATGCCTACAGATTCAGACATCTCGTGCAGCTCGCGCGCGAAGCTGCGCCAGCGCAACTGAGGTTCGGGGCCCGACAAGAACACCACGTCCCGGTCGGCGCCTGGCACTGGGGCGCACGACAGTGTCAGGACGGGCCATTCGAGGCGGCGCGCCTCACCGAGCTCGAGGCGTACGTGTGGCCGGCTGGAGGTGAAGTCGAACAGTTCCTCGGAGTCAAAGGCTCCGAAGGTCCTTCCGCCCAAGGCCCTCACCAGGTAAGAAACCGCCTCAGAGGCAGCGTTGCCAGCGTCGTTCCAGCCCTCGAAAGCGGCGACCAGGACCGGCCGGCGAAGTTGTGGCCGGTCGTCCCAGCGGAGCAGTCCCATGCCCATCAGGCTAGTTGTTTTGCCAGGTTCTGCTCCCTCCTAAAGTTGACCCATCAGGTAGGCTTTCGGACGTGAGAGGGCGTGCCGAGAAGCTCTTCAGCTTCCCCAACCCGGTCAACGAGCTTGCCGCTCGTACGGTGGCGTTCGCGGTAATGCTCATGTGCGTTGCCGCCATTGCCTTCGGTGAGCCGTGGCTGCTCGTCCCGATCGCCTACGGTTTTTGGGCCAGGGTGCTGACGGGGCCTACCCTCAGCCCGCTCGGCCAGTTCGCCACCCGGGTCGTCGCGCCCAGGCTGGGCCCGGCCCGACCGGTGCCAGGACCTCCCAAGCGCTTTGCCCAAGCAATGGGCACGGCCATGTCGACCATCGCCGTAGTTCTCTGGTTCGGATTCGGGGAGCACGCCGCCACGTGGGCCTTCCTCGGTCTGATCATCGTGGCGGCGGCCTTGGAGTCCCTCGCTGGCTACTGCATTGGTTGCAAGGTCTTCGCGTTGCTCATGAGGGCGGGAGTTATCCCGGAAAGTGCCTGCCTGGAGTGCGCTGACCTGAGCCTGCGCCATCGCGAGCTGGCGGCGACGCCCGGCGCCACGCAGTAGCCCCGTGGTCCCCCGCTGATGGCGGGTACCCGCTTTCCAGGGCCGGCATTCGCTTTCGAGGGACCGTGTGCCCCGACGTCCCTAGAATCTCGCGGATGGACTGGGACGGAGCGAGCTACGACCGGGTGTCGACGCCGCAGCTCCGATGGGGCCGGGCTGTGCTCGAGCGCCTGGAGCTGGAGGGCGACGAGACGGTCGTCGACGCGGGTTGCGGGACCGGTCGCGTCACTGAGGAGCTGCTGGCGCGCCTGCCGCGGGGCCATGTCGTCGCCCTCGACGCCTCGCCATCGATGCTCGAGCAGGCTCAGGCCCGCCTTGGCGGCGCGGGCGACAGGGTCAGCTTCGTCCAGGTGGACCTATCGGAATTGTCACCGGCCGACCTCGTCGGGCTTTGCCCGGTGGACGCGGTGCTATCCACAGCCACCTTCCACTGGGTGACGGACCATGACAGGTTGTTCGCCAACCTCCACGCGATCCTCCGGCCGGGGGGCCAGCTTGTCGCCCAGTGCGGCGGGGCCGGCAACATCGCGAGCGTGATCGATGCGGTGAGGTCGCTCGGGGTCGACAGGGCCGGCACGTGGCTTTACGCATCCCCGGAGGAGACGACCGAGCGTCTCGAGCGGGCGGGCTTCACTGACATCCACGCCTGGTCCCACCCCGAGCTTGCGACCTTCCAGAGCGACGCGAGCCTCATCGAGTTCCTCGGGACTGTATGCCTGCGCGAGCACCTCGCCACGATCCCGACCGCAGAGAGACGTCCCTTTGCCGAGCAAGTTGCGGCGGCGATGCCGGCGACGGTCATCGACTACGTGCGCCTCAACATCGTCGCCCGCGCCCAATGAGCCGTCTCGGCGAGTCCGTCCAAGCCGCCAACGAGGTGCTCGCGCGCGCCGACCTTTCGCAGGACGCCGGTGTACGCGAACTGCTCGAGCTGACCTACGCGCGCCGTAGCGCCGATCTCTCCGATCTCTCGCCACACGAACAGGCAGCCCTCATAGCTCAGCGGTCCGAGCAGCTGCAACCCTCGCAAGAAGCATTGGAAAAGCGTTTGGTAGAGGCGGGGGAGCGGGGTAGGCCCTTCGTCGCCAAGTTCGGCATCGACCCGACCGGATCAGAGGTGCACCTAGGCCACTCCGTCCCGATGCTGCTGCTGAGCCGCTTCCAGAGGATGGGCCATCACGTCATCTTCATCGTTGGCGATATGACGGCGATGATCGGCGACCCGAGCGGTCGGTCCGACGAGCGGCCGCACCTCACCCCCGACGACATCGCTCGCAACCTCGCCACATACCAGGAGCAGGTGTCGCCGTTTTTCGACTTCTCGCGGGCGGAGTTCCGTCGTAACGGGGATTGGTTGCGCGCTGTGACCCTTCCCCGGCTGATCGAAATTACCTCGCACATCCCGGTGTCGATGTCGCTGCAGCGCGAGGACTTCCGCAACCGCCTCGCAGCCGGCCACAGCCTGACGCTTGCCGAACTGCTCTACTCGGTCGCAATGGCCCTGGACTCGGTCGAGATCACCTGCGACGTGGAGCTGGGAGGGCTCGACCAGTTCCTCAACATGCAGATGTGCCGAAAAGTTATGGAGATCTGCGGCCAGGACCCTGAGCTCGTCGTTGCGACCACCCTGTTGGAGGGCACGGACGGCACGGGCGCCAAGATGAGCAAGTCGAGGGGCAATTACGTGCCGTTGACAGCTCCGCCGGGCGAAGTGTTCGGCAAGTTGATGTCGGTGCCGGACCACCTAATGGTCCCTTACCTGAAGGCACTTTCGGAGTGGCAGGGCTCAGAGCTCGCTTTAGTGGAGCGCCGCCTAGCGGATGGCTCACTTCACCCAGTGGACCTCAAGAAGATCCTGGCGGGCGAGGTGACCGCAGCGCTTTACGGAGTGGACAGCGCAATGAAGGCGAGGGAGGAATTCGCTGCCCAGTTTGCCCGCCACAGCTACGCGGACATTGGCGACGTGCCGGTCGTGGCTGACCTCTCGCAGCCCATTGTCGACGTCGTGAGGGGCCTCGGTTTTGCAAGCAGCAATGGCGAAGTTCGCCGTATAGCCGAGCAAAATGGGCTCCGACTTGTCGTCGAGGCGTCGGGTGGCGCCCCCGAGCAACAGGTTGTGATCAGGCCGGAGGACCTCCGCGAGCCCCTCGCGGACCTGATGGAGGCGAAGCTCGCCGGCTTGGCCAGCGACTGCTACCTGAGGGTGGGCCGCAAGCTTGCCCGGATCATCGGCGGGGTCTGAAGCAGCGCCCGCTCGGCGGGCGATCAGCCCAGCGCGAGGAGCCAGTTCTCGGTGGAGCTGGCGATTAGAGCGGCGGTCGCCGACCAGGCGAGCTCCTCGCCAAATGACTCCACAAGCGACACTGTTGTGACGGGCGCTGCCATCTCGACAGCAATTGAGCCGGCGACCACCAGGACGGGCAACCCGAAAAGCGAAGCTCGCTCGGCGACGCCTCCTACCGTTTTCCCCTCGAGAGACGTCCCGTCAAGGCGCCCCTCGCCGGTCGCAACGGCATCCGCCTCGCCCAAGGCCGCGTCGAGCCCGGTGGCCGACGCGACAAGGTCAAAGCCGGGCACAAGCTCGGCGCCCAGCGCCGCCAGCCCGCCGCCCAAACCCCCAGCGGCACCGCCTCCGGGGAGAGAGCGCACGTCGACGCCGTAGCGGCGTTCATACTCGTCGCCGAGCCGCTCGAGCCGTTCCCGCAGGGCGCGCACCTGAGCCTCGTCGGCCCCCTTCTGGGGCCCGAAAACCGAGGCTGCGTCGACAAAACGTGTGCGGACATCGCATGCGACGCGAACTACGACACCCTGCTCGGAGAACTGCACGCCGCCCAGAGCCTCGAGCGCGCCAAGGCCACCGTCCGTCGTGGCCGAGCCGCCGACCCCGACGATAATTTCACGTGCCCCGCCGGAAATGGCGGCCGCGATCAGCTCGCCTGTACCGCGGGTGGTGGCTCGCAGAGGGTCGTTGCCGGAGCGGCTACCGGCAAGCAAAAGACCGGAGGCAAGCGCCATCTCGACGACCGCTCTGCTGCCGTCCAATCGCCAACCGGCCCTGGTTGGCTCGCCGAGCGGCCCTGTCACGACGTCGAAGCGGTTGGGCCCGCCGAGGGAGCCCAAAGTGCCCTCCCCACCGTCGCTGAGGGGAAGCTCGCGGGCAGCCCAACCGGCCGCTCGGGCGCCGGCAGCCATGGCGCTCGCGACTTCGGCGGCGTCGAGGCTCCCCCGGAACTTGTCCGGGGCGGCGAGCAGCTGCCTAGGCGCTGCCCGCTCAGGCACTGCCCGCTCGGGCAACTGCCGGCTGACGCGAGAGCCCAGCACGGCCAGCAGCCGCGGGCACGCTAGCTCGAGGGCTGCTCAGGGCGCAGGCGGACCGCTGCGATGACGACCAGGTCGACCAAAGCGAAGAAGATCCCGAGCCCGATGAGCGTGTACTCCGCCGGGGCGGGACTGACGAGGAAGATGGGCGCCACGATCAAAAAGGCTGCTATCCCAAGCACGAACAGGTGCTGGAGTGCCTCTTCACGCCCGAGCGGTCTCATGGCCATTGAGACAGAGACTATAGGGGCGGCCAACGGGGCGCCAGCGGTCCATGGCCCGGAGGATCCATCGATGACGGGACCGCCTTGCCGGCCCTGTCTAGAGGCGGTCCACGCCGACCGGTCGTACTGCTGGTTCGCCTGCCTGGTCGGACGCGTCGAGGTCGATGTCGAGCACGATCGCCCATTCGTGGTACCCGGCGGGGTCGTCGAGGACCTGGCGCACCCGCCACGTCCGGCCCAGCTCGCTGACTTGCCACAACGATGCGCTGCGGGCGGCAAGGCCGGTGCCGATTGTGGCGTGGTCTGCGAAGTACCCCTCGAAGGCCGCCTGCCAACGCTGCGCGTCCCATCCCGCCTCGTGGTCCAGCTCGCCGAGGCTGGGCCAGTCGCGTTTGGCCGCAAGCTCGGCCCTGCGGAAGCAGGCGTTGCGCACCATCACCCTGAACGCCCGGACGTTGGCGCTGAGCGGGGCGGGCCCTGTCCCGAGAGCTGTACCCGGCCCGGGGCGGCCACCGGCTGCAAGGGCCTCTTCGACTCGTTCGGGGTGGCTCAGCAGTTCCCATTCGTCGAGCAGGCTGGAGTCGACCTGGCGTACCATTTCCCCGAGCCATTCGGAAATGTCGCGCAGGGGCTGCGATTTCATTTCTTCCGGGACGTTTTGCTCGAGGGCTTTGTACGCATCTGAAAGGTAACGCAGCAACAGGCCTTCCGAGCGGGCGGTCCCGTAATGCGCGACGTACTCGGCAAAGCTCATGGAACGCTCGTACATGTCGCGCACGATCGACTTCGGCCGCACGTTGTGGTCTTGCGCCCATGGGTGGCGTACACGGTACGAGTCGAAGACTTCGTAGAGGAACTCCGCCAACGGCTTTGGGTGCTCGAGTTCCCTGAGCACTTCCATGCGCTCGTCGTACTCCATTCCCTCTTGCTTTAGGCGCCCGAGCGTCTCCGTTCGGAGCCGCTCGAGCTGGGCCAGCAGGACCGCCCAAGGGTCCTCCAAGGTGGACTCCAGGACCGAAACGACGTCAAGGTCCCACTCTGGCGAGCCACGGTCAAGGCGCGGGACGGCCTCGAGAACGAAAAGGCTGAGCGGGTGGTTGAGCGCAAAGTCGTCTTGAAGGTCGACGGTCAGGCGTACGCGCCGGCCCATCTCGTCGGGTGATACCAGCCGTTCGATCACCCCGGCCGCGACCAACGAGCGGTACATAGCGATGGCGTTGCGGATCAGGCGGCGCTGCGCGGGCCTCGGTTCGTCATTGTCAGTGAGGAGCTGTTTCATCCCCGCGCACCCGTCGCCGGGGCGGTCGAGCACCTCCAGCAACATCGCGTGGGTCACCTTGAAGCTCGATCCCAACGGCTCGGGCTCCGCCTCCACTAGACGGGTGAAGGTGCCTTCGTCCCAATGGACAAAACCCTTGGGAGGCTTAGCCTTTACTAACTTGCGCCGTTTGGCTGCATCTTCGCCGGCGCGAGCAAGTGCTTTGTCGTTCTCGCTGACGTGATCGGGGGCCTGGACGACGACGCTGCCGGCGCTGTCGTAGCCCGCTCGCCCGGCGCGCCCCGCCATTTGGTGGAACTCCCGTGCGGACAATATGCGGCTCACCGTGCCGTCGTATTTTGACAGGGCGGTGAAAAGTACCGTCCTGATAGGGACGTTTATCCCGACTCCCAGGGTGTCGGTGCCGCAGACGACCTTCAGGAGCCCTTCTTGGCAAAGCCGTTCCACCAACCTGCGGTACTTGGGGAGCATCCCGGCGTGGTGGACACCGATCCCGTGGCGCAGGAGCCGGGAAAGGGTTTGCCCAAACCCGCTTGCGAAGCGGAAGTGAGCAAGCGCGCTGGCAATGGCGTCACGGTCGGCACGCGTCGCCACCTGTGCGCTCGTTAGCGCCTGCGCGCGCTCGACGGCAGCCTTTTGAGTGAAATGAACTGCATAAATAGGTGCAAGGCCCTGCGCGACGAGCTCGTTGATCGTGTCGTGTACGAGTGTCCTCGCATAGCGGTAATCGAGGGGGACCGGACGTTCCAGGGAGCTGACGACCGTAGTCGCCTTACCGGTGCGCCTCAGCAGGTCCCGGGAGAAGCGCGATGTGTCCCCGAGCGTGGCCGACATAAGGACGAACTGAGCTCGCCGTAGCTCTATCAGTGGTACTTGCCAAGCCCATCCGCGCTCGGGGTCTGCGTAAAAATGGAACTCGTCCATCACGACCTGGTCCACCGGTGCGTCCTCGCCGTAGCGCAATGCAACATTTGCGAGCACTTCGGCAGTGCAGCAAATTACGGGGGCGTCGGGGTTGATTGACGCGTCACCTGTCAGCATGCCGACGTTCGAAGTGCCAAGCTGAGCACAGAGGTCGAAAAACTTCTCGGAAACGAGCGCCTTGATCGGCGCGCTGTACCAGGACCGGCGGCCGGCTGCGAGCATTGTCAGGTGCGCGCCGAGGGCCACCAAGCTCTTGCCGGACCCTGTTGGCGTCGCGACGATCACGTGCTCGCCGGCGAGGACGGCTAGTAATGCCTCTTCTTGTGCAGGGTAAAGCTGTAGCCCTCTCGCGTCGGCCCAGCCCGTGAACGCCTCGAGAACTGCGTCGGGACCGGTGGTTTTAGCGTTGCGGAGGTGGTCGAGTAAAGACGTCATCGTTAGCGGCCGAAACGTTACATGGCCCGCCGGAAAATCGGGTGCCGTGCGCCCGCATAGCGAAACCATACCAATGCGACCGCCGACCTGGCATACTACCGATCAAACCTCTAATCGAAAGGTCTACCGTGAGCAACTTTGACCCCAACGCACCCGGCGGCCCGCCCCCCGGGTGGACACCGCCTCCAGGCGGCCAACCTCCCCCGGGCGCCCAACCACCTCCCTGTACGGTGCTCCCCAGTACGGCGCTCCCCAGTTTGGGGCTCCTGCGTACGGTGCTCCCCAGGGGAACTACATGCCACCTCCCAATGTCCCTGGGCCGCTCGCAGAATGGCCGCAGCGTGCAATCGGTTGGCTCATTGACTTCGTGTTCTTCTTGGTCCCTGGGATCGTGCTTTTCATAATCGACTCTGCGGCTGGCACTGTCCTTTTCGGGGTGCTCGGGTGGCTCTATTCCCTGGGCCTCGGGATCTACTTCGCTTACCAGATCGGTACAACCGGCGCGACACCGGGGATGCGCGTCGCCGGCGTTAAATGTGTGAAGGCAGACGGCCAAGTACTGGGCTTCGGCATGGGGGTAGTGCGCGCTGTTTGCCATGGGGTCGCCTGGGTCTTGTGCATTATCCCCTTTGTGGTGGACATGCTTTTCCCGCTGTGGGACGCTCAAAAACAGACACTTGCCGACAAGATCATGAAGTCGTACGTGATCGCTGTCCCCAAGCAAGGCTTCAGCATTACCCCCCCGTCGTCGTAACCGACGGTGGCTGAGGTAGCTCAGGTGCCGGTGGGCGAGGTGCTTGCCGGCAGTGTGGGGAGGGCACCGGGGACCACTGCCGGGCGGGCGGTTGACGGGCGCCGGTGGCCCGCCGCTGGGCCACTGGTGACTGCGGCAGCTTTGTGCGCGCTCACGGCTGTGGTCGCGGTCCGGGACCCGTTTAAGCACCACCTCAGCCCGCCCTGCCCGTTCCACGCTTTGACGGGGCTCTGGTGCCCGTTTTGCGGGGCGACTCGGGCGGCCTGGGCGGCGACGCACGGAGATTTGCGGCTCATGCTGCACGCCAACGCCTTGTTCCCGATCATCGTCGTGGTCTTCGCCTGGTCCTGGTCCGCTTGGCTCGGCAAGGCGACCAACCGATGGAGTATCCCCGTACCAAAGGGACGGGCGTTCGGTGGGGTGGTCGCTGTCGTGTTCGTCGCCTTCACCATTTTGCGCAACCTCCCCGGTTTCGAGGCCCTCGCGCCGCCTTCCCAAGCGGGTTAGACACGGGTGGCGCGCCGGGCGCCGGTTAGCGGGAGATGCCCACGCCGCCAAGGGTTGAAGCGCCGTACCTGCGCTTCTCTCGTTCGATGTCGAGGCGCCCAATGCTCGAGCGGCTTGCCAGCGCAGCCTCATCGAGCAGGTCGGCCGGGACCACCCAAGCAACCTCGAACTCGATGCCGTCCGGGTCTTTGCCATAGAGGCTCTTGGTCGTGCCGTGGTCGCTGGCGCCGACGAGCGCATGGGCTTCGCTGAGCTTTGCCGATAGGTCCTCGAGGTCCTCGAGCGTGCTCACTTCCCATGCGAGGTGGTAGAGGCCGACACTGCCTCGCCCGGCGGACGAGGGTTGTGCGCCCGCGCCGACCGAAAAAAGTCCCAGGTCGTGGTCGTTGGTCGATCCGGGCGCACGCATGAACACAGCGCCGGGGAAGCCCATGGGGAGCCGTTCGAAGCTGAGTACCCGCTCGTAAAAGCTGGCAGTGACTTCAGCGTCGCGGACGTACAGCACAGCGTGGTTCAGGCGGTGGATTGGCATAGCTATGTTGTAGCTCAACTAGTCTCGTTGCGGATATGAGCAAACGAGCCGCCATCGTCGCTGCGGGTGTTGCCACGATCAGTTTGGCCCTGGGCGGCTGCGGAGTTTCCGTGGACGCAGGCGGAGAAAACGCTGCCACCCACCCGGCTTCGGGGATTTTTGTCTCGAACACCGTCGGCGGCGGGGGCATCTCGGTGAAGACCAACCCCACCGTGGTCTACCAACCGCCCCCGAGCACGCCTCCTGCCTCAATCCCGACCGGGCTCACGTCTGCGGTTGCCAGCATTGAGTCGCTGGTCACGGGAGGTTGCTGGCAGGACGCCCACTACGGCAATGTCTACGGTGCCTACGACCAGTTTTTCTGGTGGCAGGGCGACTGCGGGGACACGATCGGCCAGGTCACTGTTGAGCTTTACCCGACCCCGGCCGCCGCCAGCGCCCACGCGCATCACCCTGGCCCGTCGGCATTGCTGGACCGTTACCAGGACGGAGCGGCCCTGGTCGACGTTTACACGAATGCGCCGCTGTCGGTGCTGTCTGAGCTCGGCAACGTGAAGGGCCTCGTCACCGTCCCCGGTTACGGGGGCGCTTAAGCGGCTGCTGGAGGCACTGGGCTGGCGCTATGGTGCGCCGGCCCGCCCGTTGCATCGACGAGTGCGCAGGTGGCGAGCTCACGGGTACCCCGGATGCCCGCTCGGGAGCCTCTTTTTGCCCCATAGGCGCTTGGGCCGGCGAGCTCGGCGAGAAGGGTGTCGATCGCGTCCAACAGCACGCTCGTCTGTTCGGAGACCTCCTGGCGACGGGCATTTGGCTCTGCTGCCCTTATGGCTGGGACGGTGAGCTTCATCGGACCTGCGACCTCCTTCTTGGCCATATCGGCCGGCAAGGTCCGCTCCTTAGGCGTGCCACGGCCCGCGTCTGTTGCCATAAGAACCCGCGTCTGTTGCCATAAGAAGAAACAGTCCCGGAAGAGCCGGGAGACCGCTCGAGGGCCCTCAGGCGAGCCGGAAGATGTCCCTGGTCACCAACGCTGCGACCATGACCATTACGGTCAGGTAGAGCGCCGCTGCAGCCCAGCGCCAGCGGTGGTCAGCTCGGAAAAAGCGCCTGATGGCCCTGACATCGAATACCAGCGCCAGCACCCCGATCGGTATACCTATCACCGGCCCGACGAGCGGCAAAGTGCCGAGGCCGAGGAGCCCCCAAACCAGCGCGAGGCCGGGCAGGATTATGTAGCTGAGTAGGCATCTTGTCGCCGACAATGCGATCGAAGAGCTGAAAATGTTGTGGACGTCATCGTCGCCGGTGGGTTCTCGGAGACGGAGCACCGTGCGCGCAAAGCGGTCGGCAGCACTGCGCCTGGGTTGTCCAGCGACTTGGGCCAGAGCGGGGACCGGGGCACTCTCAACTTCGAGGTCTATGACCGAGTTGGCGGCTCCGTCCACACCAATACGTTACTGGCCGGTGACCGCCTTGCCGGTCGCGGAGACCACCCACCAAACGCCCCCGTAGGTAGTGATGCCCTGCCCGCTGACCATCCCGGGCCCTGTGTCCTGCTCGAAGGTGTACAGGGCGTGCTTGTTGTAGAGCACCTGCTCGACGCCATCGCTTCGCTTGAAGCTCGATACGAGCGAGGGGTTGATGCCGGGACCGGCCTTGATGGTCTTGCCCCGGGCGGTGAGCGCAGGCCAGACGATCGCGCAGGAGCCCACGCAATTGCTCCCGCTAGGGGGGTCCACGCTGAGCAAGTAGAGCGTCCGGCCGGATGAAGTCACGAGGATCTTCCCGTACCCTTTTACGAACCTCGCCTCGAGGGTCGCTGAAGACGCGTTGGCGACGGTCGTGACGCTTGTGCCGCCGACTGGGCCCGAGCTGGCGCACGAGGCCAGCATGACGGCGCACAGCCCCAAGGTTGCCATCAGGCAAGCCCTGCCTGTCGAGCGCATCAGGGCAGCTGAGGTCTTGGTCGGCGCAGGAACACCTCTTGGGCGACGCTCGCTACGAGGGCGCCGTCCTGCGAGAAGACGCGACCCTGGGTCAGCCCCGCGATTCGTGCAACGAGCCGGTCGAGGCTTCGACGAGGAGCCATTCGTCGCACCTGAAGGGACGATGGAACCAGATGGCGTGGTCGAGGCTGACCGGCCGCCAGGGTGCCTCCGGTGACCCCTCGGTCGCGTGCAAGCTTTCGGCGATCCATGCCGGGCCGCTGTCGGACGCGTAGGCGAGGGCGGCAGCGTGGACCGCCTGCTCGTCGCCCAGATCGCCGGCCCACTTGATCCAGCTGCACGCGCCTTGCAGGTCCTCAGCGCCCGGTCCGCCGGCCCCCTCACGTGCGGGAGTCACTGCTGTCCCGCCAGCGACCCGGCCGCCCCAGCCAGTTTCGACCGCACTGCTGTCCTGCACGAGCCGAAGTTCGAACAGCGGGCTCCAACTGACATCCTTGGCAACGCTCGGCGGGCCGACGTCGGGGAGGCGAGCGAGCTGGATGTCCATTGTCGGAGCGCCCTTGGCCTGGAACGACGCAGACATGTTCAATATCGCGCCGGTCGACTGGCGGGCCACTACTTGCCTGGCGACGAAGGTCCGGCCATCTCTTAGGCGCTCTACCTCGAAACGGACCGGCTCCTCAGCATCGCCGACCCGCAGAAAATAGGCGTGCAACGAATGCGGGACGTGGCCCGGTTTTACCGTGAGCTCGGCTGAACGCAATGCCTGAGCCACAATCTGGCCGCCGTAAAGGCCTTCCCACGGATATGTCGGCCCGGAACCCACATATGTATCGGGCCCATGGGCTTCCAGTTCCATCATCGCCCCGAACGGGAGGTTCACTTGTGGACCTTAGGATTTGTCAAGGCGTGGGAACACAGTTTGTTCTACAACCAACTTTATGCCGGCCGCGACGGGTATGGCTACCAGGGCGCCGATTATGCCAAGCAGAGCGGCGCCGATGATGACGCCGAGCACCGTCACGACCGGCGAGACGTTGACGGCTTGGCGCATCACTCGGGGCACGAGCAAGTAGTCCTCCACAAACCGGTACGCGACGTAGAAAATCGCGGTCGCGATCGCGACAGGCAGCGAGACAGAAAGGGCCACCAGGCTCACGATCACCCCGGCGACCGTGGAGCCGACCACTGGGATGAGGTCGAAGAGGGCGACCAGCAGCGCCAGGAGCAGGACATAGGGGAGCCCGAATGCCGCCGCCCACACGAGTGTGCCGATGCCAGCGATCAACGAGGTGAGCAGGTTCCCCAACAGGTAGCCGCCCACTCCGGCCAATACCTCGTCCAGCAGCAGCCCGAAGCGCGAACGGCGGCTGTCCGGCACGAGGTGTGTCAGGAACCCTTTGATCGATGGCAGGGCGGCAAGGAAATAGATCGTGAGCACGGTGACTACAAGCAGCGAGCTGACTGCGCTCACGACTTCCTTGCCGGCACCGAGGGCGCCCGATGCCAGGTCAGTTTCGAGGCTCCCTGAGCCGCTCTTGCTGCTCAGGTAGTAGCTCAGGTGGAGATCCTGGGCGATCTTGCCGACGCTGCCTTTCCCGTTGCCGATCTCGGTGCGCCACTTGGGGACCTGCACCGACAATTGGTTGATCTCGTGCTCGATGGGCGAGATCGCCGAGTACACGAAGGCTGCCACTATGCCGGCGGCGACGGCAACGACGACCAGGACGGCGATAGGGCGCCTGACCCTGTGGCGTGTGAACAGAGCCACGACCGGCTCGAGCCCGACGGCGATGAAAAGGGCCAGGCCCACGAGAACGAGGGTGCCGCGGATCGAGTACACCGCCGCAGCCACCGCCACCGCCACCACGACGCCGAGCGTGCCGACAAAGCCCACGACGAAAGGGTTCTGCCTGTCAAAGGGTTGCCCCACGCGGCGAAGGACGCGCTGCTTGGCGCGGTCGTCGCTTGGGCCGCGGCCAGGCAGCTCGTTGGGCAGCTCCGAGGCAGGGTTCGCTGCGAGCGCTCGTTCCCGGGTGGGTCTATCAGGCATTGGTCATGGGCCGTTCAAGCCCGATCGTACGCCGCCTTGGGCAGCACAGTTGCCATGGTTTGCGCCGAGGACCGACATGGTAACCCGGAGCTGCCCGGCAACCGACGAACCGAGCTGGGCCCAGCCCCCCGCCGCTTGGCGTAGGCAGGCCTGCCGGGCACCTGGGCCTGCGAGCGACCAATAGGGAGACCACCGCAGGCGAAGCGTGCTGAGGCCGGGGCGCGAAAAGCGCACGTCCACTGAGCGCGGGCTGAGCGCAACGATGGTCGCGGGAGCGGTTGCGAGGCCTGGGCTGCCCAAAACCGTCCAAAGCTGCCATCTCGCCGTATGCCAGATTGGCCGCAGCCCCTTCACGTCCCCGGACCGCAGCAGCGCCGCCTCTGCGGTCGCCGCGTAGTCCAGCGGGGCATTGGCGAGGGCGACGAAGGAGACCCCGTTGGCGAGCAGCCAATTGCGGTACTCGGCGGAGGTCAACGGTCCAGCCTGGTAGAACAGCGGGTCGTACGCAATGTCCAGCTGTCGTTCCCATCCACGGGCGAGAGCGAACTTGGGCGCCACATATGCCGCCTCCCAGTGATGGGCAGTCGGGGGGATTTCCACTCGCACCGGCCCGTGCCGGCTGAGCAACGCCAGTTCGTCTATGAGCGGCTTGTAGTAAGCCGCTTCGCTCGACGGCCCGTTGGCGGCCGCATCGAGAGCATCAAGGGCGGGTGACCAGTGCCAGATGACCAGGCTGGTTGCCATGGCGGCAGGGACCACCGCGAGCGCCCATCTCTTCAGGTGCCCACCCGGACGGACCGCCAGACGGCGCGCGGCTTCGGGCAGGTAGCAGATGGCGAGCGGGACGCCGACATAAGCGGCCAGGCGGGTGTCGTTGTCGCCCACCGGAGTGCGCAGCACGAACACAGCGATGCTGACGAGGGCGTACAGGACAGCCGCGAGCCGCACCGGCCGGGAGCTCACGACCAGCGGGCATGCCAGCAGCCCGCAGATAGCGAGGGTTACCACGAGGTCGCCGAAGCCAAAGGGGAAGTAGCCAGGTCCGGGGAAAACAAGCGGGAGCACGGCCGTGCAAGCGAAGACGGACGCGCCCGCAACTAGGTGCGTGCCAAACTGCCGAGCCGGCACGCGGCCGAGATTCTGCGAGCGCCCAGGCAATCAGCGCCATGCTCAAGAAGGCTCCCACGACCGGCGAGCTCAGCCCGGCCAGCGCACCCATTGCGAGCCCCGCGGGCAGGAACCCGCCGGCCCAACCTTTCGCACCGCCAGCGGCACCGCCCATGCCGCCTACGGCCCCACTGCCAATCCAGGCCTCGACGTACCGAACGAGGCACAGGACAGCGCCGAGGGCGAGGGCTTCGCCGGCCAAAGTCGGCAGTTGGCCGATCGCGACCTCGATGACCGTCGACAGGGCGAAGTACCAAGTGCCCACCGGGCGCCTACCGAAATGCCGGAAAGCCAGCCTGTCAAAACAAAAAGCCGCTCCGGCGGCCGACAGCGCCGCTATGGGCCATAGGCCGAGGTACCCGGCAAGGGGCGGGTAAACGAGGCTGTAATTGAGCGGGTACGTGCCGCCGTACCATCCCGGGTCCCAGACGGCGAGCGCCCAGTGGGAGGCCTGCCCGCTGCGGTAGACCTGTGCCGCCCAGTCGGTGCCCCGCCAGCCGCCCAGGCGGCAAACCCCGCAGGCCAGCAAGGCCAGGAGAACCGGGCCGGCCGGGCCCGCCCGGCTTTTGACCCCGCGAAACGGGCTAAATGGCCGCGTTGCGGTCGCCTTCGTCGAACTTGCCAGGGCCCCGAGTATTGCAGCGGCCCGCCGACCTAAAGCACTCCCGCTTGAAGTTGGGAAACGGGTACACGCGACACCTCGGCGGCTGGTGGCGGCTCGAGCCTGAAGGGCTCATCGAAGTTGCGTAGGTCGACGCGGATGCTGATCGTTGCCGGCAGCTGGTTGGCGAGGGCCGCCTGTAACCCAGATGGGTCAGCGGGTTCGGTCTCGAGGGTTGCACTAGCTGCGACCTGGACCGCCCGCCCTCGCTTGTCGATCCAGACGTACACCGCCAGGACGGCCTTGGCCGGGTGGGGGAGGCCGGCAAGAAGGCCGATCACGCCACCGTCCACCTGGTCGCTCACCTGGTCGCGCCGGCCGAGAGGGGTGACCGGACCGCCAGCACGGAAGTCCAGCCGGTACTCACGCTCGGGCGGTAGGCCTCCGACGTGGCCCATGCCGAGGAAGACTGAGCGCTCGGGGTGTGACGCCAGTAAGCCCAGCAGCGGCGCCGGGTCCACGTCGGTCAGCTCTGGCCCAGTTGGGCCTGGGGGCGCAGCCGTAGGCCGCCCGCCCGCACGGACGGGAGCGAAGACAACCTCAGCCCAGGTTTTGCCTCCGTTGGCCGCCCGCGCCGCCGCTGGGACCTCGAAGTAGAGATCGTTGCGTGTGTACAACTCATGTGTTGTCACGCCGCCGGCCTGGACTCCCAGGGCCGATGCGCCGTTGGACAGGTTGGTGTCGCCCTCAGCCAGGACGTAGGTGGTCGCGTGGGGAGCCTGCACGCTCAGGTAAACCCATACCTTCGCCGTGCGTGCCGAGATCGTGGTCTCGTAGATGGCTGTCCCTTTCGGGCCGAGCGCGGTGGTGGTCGAGGCGCACCCCGTCGCTAGCAGGCAGAGTGCCCCGGCCGCGAGAGCGGCCCGAGCGGCAAGGCCACGATGGCGGCGATCTGTCAATGCTCGCCCCAGCGACCTCGGTGTACCACCTCGGCGAGGGGCTTTCGGGGCCTGTTGGCGGAGGTGGACGGCCTGTCGTCGGTGCTCGGCCACCCGATGGCGACGGCCCCAAGAGGTTCCCAGCCGTCCGGTACCCCGAGGGCCTCCAGGAGGGGGCCTGCCGGCTTCTGGAGAGCGAAAAAGAGCGTCCCGAGGCCTTCGTCCGCCAGCGCGAGCAACAACAGCATCGTGGCGAAGGAGGTGTCGACCAACCAGTAGGGAACGGCCCAGTCCGCTACGCGCCGCGCCCCGACGGTGGCCTTGTCTGGCTCCGAGTAACGCTCCAGGTAGCTCTGCTTGCTTGCCAGCGGTAAGACGATGACCGGCGCATTGAGCAGGCCGGGGTGGCTCGGGTGGGCAAGCCACGAGCTGTCGGCTTGGTGCTGCCAGAACAGCGCCGTCTCGTGGTCCTCAAGGACCACGAACGCCCAACCCTGCGTGTTACCTGCGGACGGGGCATGGGTAGCCGTCTCTAGGGCCCGCTCGAGCGCGACCGGGTCGATCGGGCCGTCGAGGAAACTGCGGCACATCCGCCGCCTAGCGACAACGTCTTTGAGTTCCAACTTCCGCAACCTAGCTGAGGGAATGGAATGCCGACCAAGCTGGTAGGGTTTCAGTAGCTATGGCTAGCTTTCGCGACTTGTTGAACACCGCCCGCTCCAATATCAGCGAGGTGCTGCCGGGGGAGGCAGCCACGCTCCTAAAGAGGCCTGGGACGGTTGCCCTGGACGTCCGAGAACCGGACGAGTTCGAGCAGGGCGCCCTCAAGGGGGCCGTCCATATCCCGCGCGGTTTCCTGGAGATCCAGGTTGCCGGCCGCATCCCTGCACATGACGCCCCGATCGTGGTCTACTGCGCCGGGGGCGTCCGCAGCGCCTTCGCTGCTCAGACTCTCGCTCAGCTCGGCTACACCGATGTCGTCAGCATGACCGGAGGGTTCAACCGCTGGAAGGACGAGGGCCTTGCCTGGGAAGCTCCCGGTGTACTGACACCCGACCAGCGCAACCGTTACCAGAGGCACCTGCTGTTGCCCGAGGTGGACGTGGCGGGCCAGCTCAAGCTGCTCGGTTCGAAGGTGCTCCTGCTCGGCGCCGGCGGGCTCGGCTCTCCCGCAGCGCTTTACCTGGCTGCGGCCGGCGTCGGCACCCTCGGGATCGTCGATATGGATGTGGTTGACGCATCCAACCTGCAGCGCCAGATCCTCCACAACCTGGACCGGGTGGGTGACCGGAAGGTCGATTCTGCGAAGAAAGCGATCGCTGCCATCAACCCCGACGTGAACGTGGTGGCCTACGACGTCCGGCTCGGTGCCGACAACATCATGAACATCTTCGCTGGTTACGACGTGATCGTCGACGGCACCGACAACTTCCCGACCAGGTACCTCGTCAACGACGCCTCGTTGAAGCTCGACATCCCCGTTGTCCATGGCTCGATCTTCCGCTTCGAGGGCCAGGCGAGCGTCTACATGCCTCACCAAGGGCCGTGCTACCGCTGCCAGGTCCCAGAGCCGCCCCCCGCCGATCTCGCACCGTCGTGCGCCGAGGCCGGCGTGCTGGGTGTGCTCCCGGGCATCATCGGTTCGCTCCAGGCAATGGAAGCCATCAAGGTGTTGTTGGGCCTTGGCGACCCGCTCGTCGGCCGCCTACTGGCCTACGACGCCCTGGAGGGCACCTTCCGTACCTTCAAGCTCAACCGTGACCCGGGCTGTCCGGCCTGCTCGATCCCCAAGGAGCAGCTTGTGATCGCCGAGTACGACGAGCTGTGCATGCCGCACCCGCTGCAGGCGCCGGCGGCCTAGCCCCGTACGGTCCTACGATCGAGCGTGCCTCCCGCACGCGGTGCCCCCACTCCGGCTCGTGCTCTCGTTGGGTTGACCGCGGTCATAATTTCCGTCGACGGCACCACGCCGCGCCTCGTGACGATGGAGGGCCCTGTTGCCGAGGGTTTGCCGTCCACGCACCTTGACGACAACGTGGACCGCACGCTCGAGAAGGGTGTGCGCCGCCTCGTCACCACCGAAGTGGGCCTTCCCGTGCGGTATTTCGAGCAGTTGTACACCTTTGGCGACCAGGAACGGGCACCAGGAGGCCGCGAGCTGGCGGTCGCCTATCTGGCGCTCGCGCGTTTCCAGGTGACGCACGGCCCCGCTAAGCCAAGATGGCGCAGCTGCTATGAGCTTTTCCCCTGGGAAGACTGGCGGGCGGGCCGACCGGCCGTCCTCGACGAGGTCGTCATGCCGGCGCTCGAGCGATGGCTGGGCGCGGCCACCAACGACCTGCCTACGCGGCGTGAGCGCGCTGAGCTGACCTTCGGTCTCGACAACGCACGCTGGGACCCGGTGCGGGTGCTCGACCGCTACGAGCTCCTCTTCGAGATGGCCCTTGTCGACGAGGCGCGCTCGGAGCCGGGGGCGAAGGCGCAGGGGCCCGCATTAGGGGTGCCGCTGGCGCTTGACCACCGAAGGATCGCGGCCGCCGCGCTGGAGCGCCTGAGGGGGAAATTGGCCTACAGGCCGGTCGTTTTCGAGGTCCTGCCGGAAACCTTCAGCCTGTCGCGGCTCCAGCAAGTGGTCGAAGCGTTTGCGGGCCAGGTGCTCCACAAGCAGAACTTCCGTCGCCTAGTCGCGTCAGCCAACCTCGTTGAGCCAACGGGAGAGTCCGACCAGCGCACGGGTGGGCGGCCGGCCGAGCTGTACAGGTTCCGCCGAGAGGTCCTCCGGGAACGCCCGGCCCCCGGGCTGGGCCTCCGACGTCTCGGGGGCCCCTGAGAATTTTCCAGTGAAATACCCAGGGGCCGACCTGTCCTACAACCCCCAGGACGCGCTATAGTGGCCATATGCTCATTCAGAGTATAAGTCGGAAGGGCCCCGAGGTAAGCGAGCCGCTCCCCGGGGAAGCGAAGGGCCCACAAGCTGAGCAGGCCAATCACGGCCAGGACTTCGAGGACTGGGCGGCCGAGGTCCGCGGTTTGGCGAAGGCCCGCGACGCGGTGGTCCTAGCCCACAACTACCAGGTCCCCTGGGTGCAAGATGTCGCTGATTTTGTCGGTGACTCGCTCGCTTTGTCCCGTCTGGCGGCAGCCAGCGACGCGGCGACAATCGTGTTCTGCGGCGTCCACTTCATGGCTGAGACGGCCAAGTTGCTGGCCCCGGACCGCACCGTGCTGCTGCCCGACCTTGGAGCGGGATGCTCGCTTGCAGACACGATCACTGCCGAAGATGTGCTCAGCTGGCGTGCTGAGCACCCAGGCGGGATGGTCGTCGCCTACGTCAACACTTCTGCAGCTGTAAAGGCTGAGTCGGACATCTGCTGCACTTCGTCCAACGCTGTCGAGGTGGTCAGGTCTCTCCCACAGGACCGGGAGATCCTCTTCCTACCCGACATGTTCCTCGGCCAACATGTGGCGCGGCGCACGGGGCGCCACATCGACATCTGGATGGGCGAATGCCATGTCCACGCAGCGATATCGCCGGTCGAGCTGCGCGCGAAGGTTGCCGAGCACCCGCGTTCTGAACTTTTTATCCACCCCGAATGCGGGTGCACGACGAGCGCGCTTTGGATGGCTGATAATGGCGATTTCCCTAAGGAACGCACTCATGTGCTGTCTACGTCTGGGATGGTAAAAGCCGCCCAGGACCTCGGTGACGGGCACGCTCTGGTTGCGACCGAGACAGGCATCCTGCACCAGTTGCGCAACGCTAACCCGAAGGCCACCTTCGAAGCGGTGTCCCCGCGGGCCGAGTGCCGCTTCATGAAAATGACAACACCACAGCGGCTTCTCGACTGCCTGCGAGACGGCGTTTACGAAATAGAGGTTGACGAGCTGACCGCACAGCGAGCTCGCCAGTCTGTCCAGAGGATGATCGCGATCGGTTCCCCGGGTGGAGGCGAGTGAACGTGCATGGCCGCCGCGGTGACGACGAGCTCGACGTCCTCGTCATCGGTTCAGGCATTGCGGGCCTGTCGACCGCCATAGCCCTGGCGGGACGGCGCCGCGTGGCCGTGATCTCCAAGGAGAGCGGAGGTGGGGGAAGCACTCTGCTAGCCCAGGGTGGCATCGCTGCGGCCATAGGCCAAGGCGATAGCACCGCAGCCCACGCACTGGACACCGTTATGGCGGCCGCCGGGCTAGGTGACCCCGAGGTGGCAGGAACGGTGACGAGCGAAGCGCCACAGGCGGTTTCGACCCTTACCCGCCTCGGCGTCCATTTCGATCAGGGAGCCCTAAGCCGGGAAGGTGGCCACGGGTTCGCGAGGGTGGCGCACTCGCGCGGCGACGCCACCGGGGCGGAGATAACACGGGCACTGATGGAGGCTGCCCGTGCCCGCGGCGTGCCCGTCGCCGATGGGCTGTTCCTAGTGGACCTGCTCACGTCGCCCGACCTCTGCCGGGTCATCGGCGCGCTCGTCTGGGATTCCCGGGCGGAGGTGTTGCGGCACCTTTACGCCAGCACGGTGGTGCTCGCCACCGGCGGGTACGGCCAGCTTTGGGCCTGCACCACGAGCCCACGCGCTTGCAGTGGCGACGGGTTGGCCGCAGCCCTTCGGGCCGGCGCGCAGGTGGCTGACCTCGAGTTCGTACAGTTCCACCCGACGGGGATGGACCTCGGCCGCGACCCGAGGCCGCTCGCGTCGGAGGCCTTGAGAGGTGCCGGCGCAAGGTTGCGGGACCGCGACGGTGAGTACCTGAGCGGTCCCGATGGAGCCGGCGACCTGGCACCGAGAGACGTGGTGAGCCGGGCGATGGCGGCGAGGATGGCAGAGCTCGGCGCCGACCGTTGCTTGCTCGACGCGACGATGCTCGGCGAGGGTGTCGAGGCGCACTTCCCGACATTCGTGGCCGCTTGTCGGCTGGCGGGGATCGACCCTGTGCGTGACTGGGTCCCGGTTTCGCCGACGGCGCACTACACGATGGGCGGCGTCCTTACTGACACCGATGGCCGCACCACGCTCGAAGGCCTTATGGCGGTTGGGGAAGTGGGTTGCAACGGGCTGCACGGTGCCAACAGGCTGGCGTCCAACTCGCTGCTCGAAGGAGCCGTCGTCGGCCGGCGCGCCGCGCTGGCGGTCGTGGCCTCGAGAGGCCCGGTTGCCCCCCGGTCCCTGGTCGGCACGGACGAGCTGTTGGCGGTCGCGACTGCAGGGCCGTTGCCTGCGCGGCCGGTAGAGCGCAGCACCCTTCGTCTCGCTATGCAAGCTGACGCTGGTGTCGCACGTGATGGCCTAGGCCTGGGACGCTTGGCCAACTACCTCGCTCACGCCGGTGCCGGCTCGGGTTCGAGCAGGGGCGCCGAGGCTTCCGAGCTGGCCAACATGGTGCTCATCGCTCGGGCGGTTGTCGCGCTCGCGGCCAGGCGCTGCGAGTCGAGGGGAGCCCACTGGAGGACCGACTACCCGGTCCCGCTCCCCGAATGGCGGGTGCGCCAGGTCGCCCAGCTGATGCCCACGGGCGAGATGGCGGTAGGCACCTTGGCGGTGGAGGGCCTGCACGAGGCCGTGGTCGGCCAAGCTGCAGCGGCGGTTTGAGCCTTCTCGCACCTCCGTGGGATGAGTTCGGCGCCGTTGTGGCCCGCGCCGTCGCAGAGGATCTGCCGGAGGGCGACCCGACGGGCGCGGCTGTAGGCCCGAGACCGGCCACCGCGTTCATTATCGCCAGGCAAGGCGGCACTGTCGCGGGGCTTTGTGCGGCGCAAATGGTCCTGGAGGAAGTGACCAACCGCTTGGGGACCGGGGACGCAGTCGCGACCCTCGCGCTTTATGACGGGCAGCGAGTTGGCCCAGGCGTGGCCCTCGGCGAGCTGGAGGGGCCGGCCGGCACGCTCCTGGCGGCCGAGCGGACGGTCCTCAACATCGTCACCCACTTGTCCGGGATAGCCACCATGACGGCGGCATTCGTGGACGCCGTCGCCGGTACGGGCGCGGTCATAAGGGATACGCGCAAGACCCTGCCGGGTCTGCGGGCGCTCGAAAAGTACGCCGTGCGCTGTGGCGGGGGAGCGAACCACCGCATGAGCCTGTCGGACGCCCTGCTCGTAAAGGACAACCACATTGCGGCTCTCGGCGGAGTTGCCCCCGCCGTGGAGGCGGCTCGCCGCCAGGCCGAGTCGCAAGCCCAGCTGCGAGACCTGGCCGAGCCGTTGGCTCTAGAGGTTGAGGTCGACACGCTCGAGGAACTTGACGAGGCGCTTGCCGCCGGTGCAAGTCTCGTGCTGGTGGACAACATGTCGCTGCCCGATACAGCAGAAGCCGTGCGACGCGCCAACGAAGTGGGGGCGCAAGTAGAAGCCTCCGGCGGCCTCAACCTGGCCAACATACGCGCTGTGGCGCTCTGCGGGGCCCACTACCTCGCCGTCGGGGCCTTGACGCATTCGGCGCCGGCGCTCGATATCGGCCTCGATTGGCGCATCGCCCGCTAGAGGTTACTCAGGCGGCCGGCCCCTCAGGCGGGCGGGCCAACGACCGCAATTACATCGCCGGTGCCCACCGAGCTCCCCGGTCCCACCCTCACCTCGACGACCGTGCCGGCAAAGGGGGACACGATGTTGTTCTCCATTTTCATAGCTTCGAGGACGCAGACGGTTTGCCCGGCTTCGATGATGTCGCCCTCGTTGACAAGGACTTTCACGACCGTGCCCTGCATCGGCACGGTCACCTGGCCAGCGCCGGCACCGGTGCCCGCACCTGCTCCCTCGCCTGGCGCTCCTCCGCCAGCAGCGTGCCCAACGTGGCCGCCGCGATCGGCCTGGCCGGCTTTGCCCACGGGCCGCTGCTCAGCGGCCGCCGGTACCCATACGCTGACGGCGAAGCGCCGGCCGCCCACTTCGACCTCGATGTCCTTGCGCTCCTCGGCTTGCGCCGTTGGCGCCACGCTGGGCGACGGGGCGACGGCCGAAAGATCCACCCGGTCGGTCAGCCAGGTGGTCGAGTGCCTGACCGAGATGAAGTCTGGGTGCGCCAGCACGACCATGTGGGCAGGGATAGTCGTAGCGACGCCCCCCACATCGGTTTCGGAGAGGGCACGTATGAGGCGGCGCCGGGCGCTCTCGCGGTCCGGGCGCCAGGCGATCACCTTTGCCAGCAGGTTGTCGTAGTACGGGCTGACGGTGCCGCCCTCCTCGTAACCGGCATCGGTGCGTGCCCAGGGGCCACCGGGGGCGCGAAAGCGCGACACAGGCCCAGGCGTCGGTGTGAACTTGCCGCCGGCGGGGTCTTCGGCGTTTATACGCGCTTCGATCGAGTGGCCGCGCAACTGCACGTCTTGCTGTGACAACGGCAGCGGTTCACCGCCGGCAACGAGCAACTGGAGGGCTACGAGGTCGAGGCCTGTCACCATTTCCGTGACCGGGTGCTCGACTTGCAAGCGGGTGTTCATCTCCAGGAAGTAGTACTGCCCGTCCTGGTAGATGAGCTCGACTGTGCCGGCGTTCTCGTACCCGCAGGCACGGACCACTCGGACAGCGCTGTCGCACATCGCGGACACCACCTCGGGGGGCAGTTCCGGCGCCGGCGCCTCTTCGATCAGCTTCTGGTAGCGCCTTTGCACCGAGCAGTCGCGCGTGCCCAGATGGAGCACGTTGCCGTGCGAGTCTGCGATGACCTGCACCTCGACATGGCGGGGCCAGGAGAGGTAGCGCTCGACGTAACAGTCGGCACGGCCGAATGCGGCCTCAGCCTCGCGCTGGGCGGACTCGAGCGCCCCCGCCGCTTCGCTGGCCGAAGCAACGACGCGCATCCCCCGGCCTCCTCCCCCAAAGGCTGCCTTGATGGCCACGGGCCACCCGAACGCCTCGCCGAAGTCGACGACCTCCTGCGGCCCCGCCAGCGAACGGTGCGTCCCCGGCACTGGGGGCACCCCAGCTTTGGCCGCCGCCTCGCGGCTGGTTATCTTCGAGCCCATCAGCTCGATCGCGTCGGGGGGCGGCCCCACCCATGTCGCCCCGGCTCCGATGACGGCGCGGGCGAAGGCGGCGTTCTCCGCCAGGAACCCGTAACCCGGGTGGACCGCGTCGGCGCCCGAGCGCGACACGACGTCGATGAGCTTTTCAATAGATAGGTAGCTATCCTTCGCGCTCGCCCCTCCCAGGAGGTAGGCCTCGTCGGCGGCGGCGACGTGCATGGCCCCGCGGTCTGCCTCGGAGTACACGGCCACCGAGGCGATACCCAGGTCCCGGCAGGTACGTGCCACCCGCACGGCGACCTCGCCGCGGTTGGCGATCAGGACCTTCGTAATGGGAGCGCCCAACACTTTGGGGCAGTCTGCCAGGCTGGGGCTATGTCCGTCGATCCGACGCCCACCGCCGGCGAGATAGCCGCCCAGGCAGCCCGCCAGAAGGCCGGGCGCCCTGGTGCCGCGCTCGTCCTCGGTGACGCCCAGCTCGCCCAGCTTGCCGGCTCCCGCTTCTCCCACGTAGTCCAGTTGGCCGAGACGACCTCGACGAACTCGGTGCTCGCGGGCTACGCCGAAGACGGCGCTGCCGAGGGGATGGTCGTTGTTGCCGACTTCCAAACGGCCGGCCGCGGGCGCTTCGACCGCCGCTGGGAGTCCCCTCCCGGGAAATCGCTCCTGTTCTCGGTGCTGTTACGCCCTAGCCAGGAAGAGCTGCCGTTGCAGCGTCGCCACCTGGCCGTCGCGGCGGTGTCACTGGCTCTGGTCGAAGCTGCGAGGGAAGTCGGCAACGTCGCCGTGCAGCTCAAGTGGCCGAACGACCTCATTGTCAGCGACGGACTGGCCGGCGCCGCGATGGGCGCCCCGCCGAGGGCGGGCAGCGTCTCGGGCGGCGCCAGGAAAGTCGCAGGGCTCCTGGCCGAGGCAACCTCTCATGGCGCCATCGTCGTCGGTGCCGGTGTCAATGTGGCCTGGGCTCCCGGGCTACTCGAGCACTCCGGGGCGACCAGCGCGACCAGCCTCGACGAGATTGCCGGGCGGCCCGTACCGCGCGACGAGGTGTTGGTGAGCGCCCTGCTGGCACTGGACCGCCTTTACGGCCACTGGGACCTCGTCAGCACGCTCTACCGCCAGATGTGCGCGACCGTGGGGCGCAAGGTCACGGTCAGCTTTGCCGGCCACCAGCCAGACCTCGTCGGTATCGCGACCGGGGTCGACGAGGACGGGCGCCTAGTCGTGACGGACCTACAAGGGACCACGTTCAGCGTGGCCGCCGGCGACGTAACCCACGCGTCGGGCCGGTAAGGCCCTAGCCTCTCGGATTAATGAAGGCACTAGTGCTGTCTGGGGGTGCGGGGACGCGCCTGCGCCCGATCACCCACACGAGGGCTAAGCAGTTGGTGCCCGTCGCCAACAAACCCGTTCTTTTCTACGGCTTGGAGGCGATCGCCGGAGCCGGGATCAAGCAGGTCGGCATCGTCGTCGGCGACACCGCAGCGGAGATCAAGGCAGCCGTCGGGGACGGTTCGACCTGGGGTTTGGAGGTCACCTACCTCCAGCAGGAAGCTCCCCTCGGGCTTGCTCACGCCGTGCTTATCGCCCGCGAGTTCCTCGGAGAAGAGGACTTCGTGATGTACCTGGGCGACAACCTGCTCCAGCAGGACCTCGGCGACTTCGTCGGTCGCTTCGAGGCGCAGCGCTCGCGGGCGACGGCGCCCCGCCTCGGCGACGAGGGGCCATCGCTCCCAGCCGCGCAAATCCTGCTGGCCCACGTCGAGGACCCGCAGCGCTTCGGGGTGGCGGAACTTGACGAAAGCGGCCACGTCCTGCACCTGGTCGAAAAACCGGAAGTCCCTCCCTCCGACCTGGCGCTCGTCGGCGTCTACCTCTTTGACACCCAGATCCACGAGGCAGTCGCCTCGATAAAGCCGTCCTGGCGGGGTGAGCTCGAGATCACCGACGCCATCCAATGGCTCATCGACGCGGGGAACCTGGTGCTCTCCGAGGTCCTGGCCGGTTGGTGGATAGACACCGGCAAGCTCACTCCTTTGCTGGAAGCCAACCGGCTGCTCCTGGAAGCCGTGGAGCGGCGCATAGACGGGGAGGTCGACTCGGAAAGCCAGCTCGACGGGCGGGTTGTTGTCGAAGCGGGTGCCCGCCTCGTCCGCAGCCATGTCCGTGGCCCGGCCATCATCGGGGCGGGCGCGGAAGTGGTGGACAGCTTCATCGGGCCCTTCAGCGCCATCGGGCCCGACTGCCTGATCCGCAATTCAGAGATCGAGCACTCGGTGCTCCTCGGCTCCACTCGGGTCCTCGATGCGGGCCGCATAGAGGACTCGCTCCTCGGCTACAACGTCGAGGTGACGCGCAGCGCGCGCCGGCCCCGGGCGACGCGGCTGATGCTGGGCGACCACTGCCTCGTGGACCTTTCCTAGGCAGTCCCTACTAGCCTCGTCGGCCATGAGGCTTTTGGTGACTGGTGGTGCCGGGTTCATCGGCTCCAATTACGTGCGCTGGCTACTGTCCAACACCGACGACGAGGTAACCGTCTACGACGCCCTCACATATGCCGGTGGCCTGGCGACCTTGCGCGACGTCGAGGAGACCTACGGGCCCCGCTACAACTTCGTCCACGAAAATATCTGCGACCTGGCGGCCCTCGATGCAGCGCTGCCCGGCCACGATGCCGTGGTGCATTTTGCAGCGGAGAGCCACGTGGACCGCTCGATTGCCAGCCCGGAAAGCTTCGCAATGACAAACTGCGTCGGCACCAACCTCGTCCTGCACGCGGCCCGGCGCGCAGGCGTAGAGCGGCTGGTACATATTTCGACCGACGAGGTCTACGGGTCGGTCGAAGAGGGCTCGTCTGTTGAGACCGACAGGCTGCAGCCGCGCTCTCCGTATTCTGCGACAAAGGCAGGTTCGGACCTGATCGCGTTGTCTTACTTCACGACATACGACTTTCCCGTGATGGTGACGCGGTCGTCGAACAACTTCGGGCCGTGGCAATACCCCGAGAAAGTAATACCTCTTTTTATAACGAACCTGCTCGATGGGAAGAACGTCCCGCTCTATGGCGACGGCCTTAACCAGAGGGACTGGCTGTTTGTGGAGGATAATTGCGCCGCGATCGACGCTGTGTTGCGCCGTGGGGAGCCAGGGGAGGTTTACAACATTGGGGCGGGCAACGAGCTCACGAACAGGATCCTGACCGACAAACTATTAGCGCTCGCCGAAGCCGGTCCCGAACGGGTCACCTATGTTACGGACCGGTTGGGCCATGACCGCCGCTATTCGATCAGCTCCAGCAAAGTCCGAGCGCTTGGATGGGAGCCCGGCAGCGACTTCGGCGAAGCGCTCCAGCGGACCTTTGCTTGGTACAGCGACAACCGCTGGTGGTGGGAGCCGCTCAAGTGAGGGTGCTTGTCACAGGGGCCGCCGGCCAGGTTGGGCGCGAGGTCGTCGAGCTGATCGGTGCATCGCCACACCATGAATGCCTCGCGCTCAACAGTTCGCAACTCGACATCTCCGCCCGCGAGCAGGTCCTCCAGGTAGCAGGGGAGTGGGCGCCGGAGGTAATGATAAATGCGGCCGCCTTTACCGCAGTCGATGCGTGTGAGAGCGAACTGGACAAGGCCTTCGCAGTAAACGCCATCGGCCCGCGCAACCTGGCCGAGGGGGCGCGCATGGTGGGTGCCCACCTAGTTCATATTTCTACCGATTACGTTTTCGACGGCACCTCGGCGTTGCCTTACACGGAATGGAGCGGCACGAACCCGTTGTCTGCGTACGGTCGTTCCAAATTGGGCGGAGAACACGAGGTTCTTTCGTTGCTGCCAGGCGCAGCGGTCGTGCGAGCCTCGTGGGTCTGCGGGCGGTACGGCTCCAATATGGTGAAAACGGTGCTGCGCCTCGCCGCCGGCCCAGGCCCGCTGCGTTTTGTCGATGACCAACGTGGTTGCCCGACATTTGCCGACGAGCTTGCCGGGATGCTCGTCCAGTTGGCCATTTCCCGCATACCCGGCATTTTCCATGTGACCAACCAGGGCCCGACTTCGTGGTACGGCTTCGCACGCGACGTCCTTGTCGCCTCAGGCCAAAGCCCCGACAGGGTCGAGCCCATCAAGACCGCCGACCTGGACCCGCCACGGCCGGCGCCGCGGCCGGCTAATTCGGTCCTCGACAACGCCGCGTTGCGCTTGCTCGGCATTCCTCCTCTTCCTGATTATCACGAGCCGTTGGGGCGCACGGTCAAGTACCTGCTTTCGGCGCCGTGAGCGGGACCAGGCCGTGAGCGACGACGCGTCCAAAGCGGCTGTAGCGGGCGTCGTTGTCAACTACAACGCCAGGGAGTACCTATTGGCGTGCGTAGGGAGCCTCCTGGCGGAGGGCGTGAAGCATGTCGTCGTGGCGGACAACGGGTCTACTGACGGCTCGGAGATGGCACTGCTAGAGCGCTACCCCGAGGCCAAATGGGTGCCAACGGGGGCCAACGTCGGTTATGGCACTGCTGCCAACATCGGCGCAGCCGTGGTGGACAGCACCTACATCCTTGTATGCAACGCAGATGTGGTGGTGAGCCAGGGTTCGGTGGCCCGCTTGGAGAGCTACCTCGACGGGCGGCCCCAGGTGGCTCTGGTCGGCCCGCGCATCCATGGTTCAGACGGCATCTTGTACCCCTCGGCGCGGCGGTTCCCCGATCTCCTCGAAGCGTTCGGGCATGGGATCCTGGGCCAGTTCTGGGAAGGCAACCCGTTTTCGCGCCGCTACAGGATGGAGGAGTGGGACCACGCCCAGGCGCGCGAGGTCGATTGGGTCTCGGGTGCATGCTTTCTCGCCCGCCGCAGCGCCTGGGACGCCGTGGAGGGCTTCGACCGCTCCTATTTCATGTACATGGAGGACGTCGACCTGTGCTGGCGCCTGGCGAAGGCTGGATGGTCGGTCGCCTACGAGCCGGCGGCGGAGGTCACCCACGTCCAGGGAGTCTCGGCTGACCGCAACCCTTACCGGATGCTATTGGCGCACCACGTTTCGATGTGGCGCTTTGCCCGCCAGACCGCCAAAGACGAACGGCGCTGGCTGCTGCCGTTAGTGCTGGCCGGTCTCGCGGTCAGGTTCGCCCTGACGGTCGCTCGCCGGGGCCTGGCCGGGCAGGGGCAGGGTGGGGCACAGGGCCCCAAGGCAGGGCGGCCCGCGGCAAGGCGCGCTGACGGGTAACCTGTCAGGTCGTTATGGGCAAAGCCTCTTCTTCTAAGAAAGTAGCTCGCGCCGCCGGCCTAGGCGGAGGTCGCGCGTATGCCAAGCGGCCTGCGTGGGGCTACTACTTCGGTGTGCTGGTGCTACTGGTCGCCGGTGTGGTCGGCGTCTACAACAGCCGCGAGTACCGGGACGGCCAGATCAACAAGCAGGGCAACACTGCCCCGGTCGTCCACCAGAAGCCCCCGTGGTACGAGGGCTACGCGATCGACGAGTGCGGCAAGATCCTTCCCCCCATCAAGACCACTAAAGACCCCTATGGCATCACCACCAAAGACGGGGTCATCTCGGTGAGCCCCACGGTCAAGGCGGCCGCTGGGCGCAACGCCACCTTGGGCAAGTTCGCCAGCTCGATCGGCATGCAGCTCAACGCCGGTGAGATCGAGACCCCGGGCGGGCGCCTTTGGCAGGACGGCGCCACATGTGAGGGCAAAGCCGGCCACGTCTACGTGATGACTTGGGCGTCACCTGCCGAGCTCCCCCAGAACGGGGTCCTGCAGAACGCCAAAGGCTTGCCAAGCGCGGCGGGAGTGCCGAACGTGAACGGCCTCGAAGACACCTGCAACCCCGACTGCGATTCGGGCGTGCTCCTGGAAAACGACCAATTGGTGACCATCGCCTTCCTGCCGGCGCCAAAGAAGGGCACGACCCTCACCCTGCCCCAGCCATCTGCTGCGATCATCAAGCAGCTGAACGACCAGGTGAGCAGCGGTGGGACGACCACGACGGCGGCGCCCGTGGTGCCCACGACCGCCACGCCGGCCGGGAAAACCTCTACGACGGTGAAGACTTCGACGACGGCGGGTAGCACCACCAGCTCGGTGCCGACCGGGACGACGACCAGCGTCCCCAAGACGACGACAACCGCAAAGTAGCGGGCAGACCATGAGCACTGCCTACAGGGCACTCGTGACCGGTGGGGCCGGGTTCATCGGGTCCACTCTGGTAGACCGGCTCCTCGCCGAGGGCCACACGGTCGATGTAGTGGACAACCTGTCCACGGGCTCGCTTGCGAACCTCGCTGAGGCAAGGTCCGTCGGCACCGGCCGCTTCAATTTTCACCAGCTCGATGTCCGCTCGACCGACCTGGTCGACCTGATGTCGCGGCGCAAGCCCGAGGTGGTGTTCCACTTGGCGGCTCAGGCCGACGTGCGGGTTTCGGTGGCGGACCCCGTCCTCGACGCCGACATCAACATCCTCGGGTCGCTGCGAGCCCTTGAGGGTGCGAGGCAGTCAGGCGCCCGCAAGGTGGTCTTCGCCTCGAGCGGGGGGACGATCTATGGCGCGGCCGAAAAGCTGCCGGTCAAGGAGTCCCAGGCCCAGAAGCCGCTTTCGCCCTACGGGGTTGCCAAGAAGACGGTGGGGGACTACCTGTACATGTACCGCGAGCTCCACGGGCTCGAGTACACAGCCTTGGCCCTCGCCAACGTCTATGGCCCACGCCAGGACCTTCGCGGCGAGGCAGGCGTGGTTGCCATTTTCGCCGGTCGCTTGTTGGCCGGTGAACCCTGCCTGATCTTCGGCGACGGCAAGCAGACCCGCGATTTTGTGTTTGTCGACGACGTGGTCGACGCGTTCTCCCGAGCAGGCGAGCGCGGGAGCGGTCTTTTGTGCAATATCGGCACGGGTGTCGAGACGAGCGTCAACGAGCTCTACGCCGCCATGGCCAGCAATGCAGGTGTCAAAGCACCGGCTACTTACATGCCCGCGCGTACGGGTGAACTGCAACGCAGCGCCCTAGACCCGAGCAGGGCGGGTATGCACCTTGGCTGGAAGTCCTGGACGACCATCGACAAGGGCACAGCCGCCGTTCTCGACTGGTCGCGCGCGCAAGCCGCCTCCTAGCCCCAGAAGGCCTCCTAGCCCGGGAAGCCCTCGCGGCTATGGATGGCCCGGGGTGTTGGCCCACTTTCCTCACGCCTGCGGGACGATGAGGAAAGTGGGCACTGTCCTTCCTCCCCACGTGCTGGCCCTGCAGTTCGCTCCAGCTGATTTGCAGCCGTCAGCCGGCTAGCGGAAGAGGTCCTGGCCTGGCGGGCGGACGATCTCTGCTTTGACGGAGGACTCCCGGAACCAGCTTGGTTCCACGCCCCTCACAACCACGACGGGGATGCGGCCTGTCTTGCCCTTGGCAAGCTCGGCGGCTGAGGCGATCTCGTCGGCGACGCAGATCTCGGTCGCAACGAGCTCGCGGCCGAAGACGTCGGTGGTCCCCCTCAGGTCGACGACCCCGGCGATGCCGGCGCAACCGATGGCGACGTCGGTGACGCCGATACGCCACGGACGGCCGAAGGTGTCAGAGATGATGACGCCCAGCTGCAGGCCGGTCCTCGCACGCACGGCGTCGCGGATATGGCGTGCGCTGCGGTCGGGGTCGACCGGCAGCAGGGCGGCCTGGCCGTCGGCAACGTTGGAGAAATCGACGCCGGCGTTGGCACAGACAAACCCGTGGCGTGTCTCGGAAATAATGAGCTCGTCGCGCTCGCGCAGCACTCGGGTGCTCTCAGAAAGCACCAGCTGGCGCCGGGCGTCGGGGACGGACGGGTCGAACGCGACGAGCCGGCCCTCGGCTTTGGAGACCACCTTCTGGGTGATGACGATGACGTCGCGGTCCTCCAAGGTGGCGCACCCCAAGATGAGCTCAGCCAGATCGTCTCCCGGAGAGACCTCCGGGATGCCCTGCACTGCGATAAGCGAGATCATTGCTTGGCTAGCTCGTTTAGCACCGCGCGCTCGCGCTCAGCACTGTCCTGGCCAGGTTGGCCGCCTGCGCCGGCCCTGACATGACAGCCGGGGCGACTATGCAGCGCATGCCCTGAGCCTCTACCTCGGCGGCGAGGCCCGAGTCCGCCTCGTCTACCACCAGCGTCGCTGCCAGTGGTGCCCATAGGCGGGCCACGCCCACCGCAGAGACTTCGTGGCCAAGGGTCGCAAGCATCCGGTCGGCAGGGCCTTTCAGCGCCTTGCCTGCGATTATCGGCGAGACCGCTACCACATCCTCGCGCCTGGCTGCTACGGCGCCGGCAATGCCCGGCACGGCCACCACCGGCCCGATCGACACGATCGGGTTGGAAGGGCAGATCACGACGACCTCGGCAGCGCCTATGGCCTCGATCACCCCGGGCGCGGGCCGGGCAAACTCGATGCCGTCGAAGCGGACGCTGCTCACGTCCACACTGTGGTGCAGCCCGACAAAGTACTCCTGGAACCCGATCTCCACCAAGCGCCCACCTGGCGGCTCCCCGCTTGGGCCGCTCGGTGCCCGCAGGCCGCCCAAGGGCCGCACGTGGTCGCCCATTTCGACGGTCACCCGGGTTTCTATGGGACTGTCCGTCATCGGCAGCAGCCGCGCCTGCACCCCAAAACGGCGTGCGACTTCGGCGGTCACCTGCGACAAAGTCGCCCCAGCTGCCAGGCGCCCGGTCCGGAACAGGTGGGTGGCCAGGTCACGGTCCCCGAGGTTGAACCACGTGAGGTTGGCGCCGTCAGTCTCGTTGAAGCCCTGGAGGGCTTCCATCACCGTCCAGGACTCGCCTGCGAGCCCCCAGCCGGTCTCGTCGTTCGACGCCCCGGCGAGGGTGTAGGTAACGGTGTCGATGTCGGGGCTCACGTAAAGCCCGTGCAGCACCAGGTCGTCACCGGTGTTGACGACGGCCGTGATTGCCGCTTGCCCGACAACCGACGACAGCCCCCGCAACATGCGCGCAGCTCCGACCCCGCCGGCGAGGGCGGTGACCCGAGGGCTTGTTGCGTTCAACTGCGTAGCGCGGCGTGTGGGCGGAAGGCTATGTCCAGGTCCGCTCGCCTCGGGTTGGCCTGGTCGCGTGCGGAGAGGACCGGGGTCTTGACGCCCCAATCGGCGCCGATCTCTGGGTCGTCCCACGCCACGCCCAGTTCATCGGCGGGGTTGTAATAAGCGTCGACCATGTAAGCGATAGTGAGGTCGCTGAGCGATGCGAAACCGTGGGCCACGCCCGGCGGTATGAACACCCCGAGGGCGTTGTCGGCATCGATGTCAAGGGAAAGCGTGGCCCGTTCGGTGACCGATCCCTGCCGCAGGTCATGCAGCACCACTCGCGCCCGGCCCCTGGGTACGGTCCAGTAGTCCGCCTGGTGGAGGTGGTAGTGCAGCCCTACAACGGCGCCTGCTTTGCGCTCGCCGCGGTTCGCCTGGACCATCTCCCGCCCGAGCGGGAACCAGATACGCCTGTAGGTCTCGATGAACACGCCCCTCTCGTCGCCATGCCTGTCCGGGTTGACGATCAGGACGTCCTTGATGATCTCCGACTCGTGGATCGCGGGCACTGCGAGAGCGTACAGGCGCTGGCGGCTTTCAGGCGACCGCCCAGCTAGCGGCATACGCCCACGCTTCGCGCTAGGGGAGGGCCCCGCTCAATGGGCTGCGACGGGTAATGCAGTAGGCGGCCCCGGCCGGGCACTGCACCGTGGTCCAATTGGGCATTGCCCGCACCACGGTGGCGCCGAGCAGTTCATGGCGTCTTTGCTCGCTGATCACGTCGTCGCACGCGAGGTCCAAGTGGGCGCGGCATGGCCCGAGCCCGTCATCGAGCCGTTGCAACAACAGGCGCAGCGGCATTTCGGGCGGCCTCTGCAGGTACTCGAACTCGGGCCTTGACCCGCGACGTCGCTCCCAACCTGTCAAAGCGCTCCAGAAGGTAGCTTCGCGCTCGAACAACCGAGGCGGGATATCGACGCAGATTTGGTCGACCAGGCTCTGGTGACCGTCCGGCCAGCTGAGCGGAGGGGGACGGTCGCGCTCCCCGTCGTGCTCAACAATGCAAAAAGCGAGCCCACCCGGGGAAGAAAATGCGGGAGGCTGAAGAGGGGTTGCGCCGAGGGAGGTGGCCAGCTCCCTCGCTATGGCTACATCGTCCACATGGATATCGAGGTGGCAACCGACCGGTCCGGCGCCGAGGCGCTGTACACGTAGGAAAGCGTCCCCTTTCTCAGGGATGAGGGTGGCGAACTCACCGGAGGTCCCCCTGGCGGCCGACAAGGTGGACCTCGTCACCTCCTGCCAAAAAGAGCACGCCGACGCGAATGTCCCGGGCGGTAAGTCGATAAACCCCGTAACCCAGCCGACCGCCACGGCCACAGGCTATGCGCTCACCTTGGCGCGCTGGCCGGCTTGGCCTCCGCGGCCTGAACCACGGCCTCGAAGAGCTCCGGGTAGGGTGCCGGCGCGCCGGTGCGCAGCACAGGGCGGGCTCGGCGGAGCTTGGTGCTCGTGGACGGCGGCAGCAGGTCGGCTATTGCAGCGGCGAGAGCGGCCGGGTCGCGCGCGGGGACGAGAAGGCCTGCTTTTGCCGGCAACCCGGCCAGGATCTCCTCGGGCACCGCCTGCGTCGGTCCCCACGGCGGGCGTCCCGCAGGCGAGCGCTTCCACCAGCGCGAGGCCCCAGGGCTCCGGCTCGGTCGAGGGGTATACGAGGCAGTCGAGGTCGGCGATCAGGTCACCAGCAAGCGGGCCGGGCAGGGAGCCCAGCCAATGCACCCCGAGCTGACGTGCCCTGGCGGCCAACGACTCTGCGTACTGCTCCTTGTCGGCGACGGTCCCGCCGGCGATAACGACCTCCGCGTGCGGGGGGGCCGCCTGTCGGTGTTCACCCTGCAGCATGCCCACGGCGTCGAGGAGGACGTCCACGCCCTTCCAGGTGTCGATCCGCCCGACGTAGCCGACAATAAGGGCGTCGTCGGGCAAAGCGAAGGCCCCGCGTGCGCGACCCGCTCGGCCTGGGAAGAACTCGGACGGGTCAGCTTCCTCATGTACGACCACGACGTTGCGGGGGTCGAGCTGGGAAGCCACCGCGGCCGAAACGGCGAGTACGCGCTTTGCGAAGTGGCGTGCCAGGAAGCGTTCGAGGCGCAAGGCCGCACCTGATTGGACGACGATCTCGCGTGCGTGCCAGATGTGGGGTCTGCGAGCGAGCCATGCGGCCGCCCATCCGTACCAGCTGTGGAGCGAATTGCTGTGCACGACGTCGGCGCGGACGTGCCGGGCAAGGCGCCACAGCCGGACCACGCTCACCGGCCACGCCGCCAAGTAGCCGAGCCAGCCTCCCAAGTCGTGGCTGGTGCTGACCCGACGCATCGGCAGCACGTGCAGTGTCACGCCTGCGGCGCTGAACTCGTCAGCCATCGGCGATCTCTCCGGCAGCGCCACGTGGACGTCCCACCCCGCCTGGCCGAGTTGGCGGGACAGCCGCAGCAGTGCCTGGTCTGAGCCCCCGCGCTCGGCCACCGGTTGCACCGATAGGACTGTCCGGCGTGGGATCATCGGGACGACCGTAGTTCGACAGAGAGGCAGTCTTGCGAGTCGCACTAAACGTGGAGCAGCTCTTGTCGCCTTCTCCTGGTGGCGTTGGCCGTTACGCGGCAAAGCTGGCGAGCAATCTCGTCGCCCTCGGCGTTGCCGTACAGCCCGTCGTGGCGCGCCACACACACGAAGAGGTGAAAGAGGCCTGGGAGGACTTCGGCCTCGGCGACGTGCCGGAGCCGACGGTGCTCCCGCTCCCGAGAGCCGCTCTTTACGACGCGTGGCACCTGCTCGGCTGGCCGCCGCTCACACGGGACGCAGACGTGGACGTGCTCCACACCCCCTCCCTGGCGGTCCCCCCAAAACGGGGGAAGCCCTTGGTTGTGAGCGTGCATGACGCCGCGCCGTGGCTTTACCCGGAGAGCTTCACCGCGCGGGGTCGCTGGTTCCACAGCGTCGGCGTGCGCGTGGCCGCCCGGCGCGCTGACAGGGTGATCACCGGGACCGAGGCGGCCGCTGTGGAGCTGCGCGCCTACACCCGGATCCCGTCGTCGCTGGTCAGCGTCGTGCCCTACGGGGTGAGCCCCAACAACCTGGCCCGTGAGGGAGAGCCGACGACGTCGGTACTGCACCATTACGGGCTGACTGGCACGCCGTATGTGCTTTGGGTCGGGAGCCTGGAACCTCGCAAGGGTGTCGGCGTCCTTGTTGGCGCGATGGCACGGCTGGCCGCGGAGGGCAAAGCGACCGCGTTGGTGTTGGCCGGCTACGCCGGCTGGCACAATGCCCGTCTCATCCCCCCCGAGCAGCGGGCTCAGCTCGGCGGGTTGCTCCACCAGCTAGGGCCAGTGCCGGAAGCCGACTTGCAGGCGCTTTATGCGGGGGCAACCGTCTTCGCTTTCCCGAGCTTCCACGAAGGCTTTGGCCTTCCGGTGCTCGAGGCCATGGCGGCCGGCGCACCGGTCGTCGCCTCCGACATCCCCGCCATCCGCGAGGTCGCCGGGGACGCGGCAGTCCTCGTGCCGCCCGGTGACGTCGAGCTGTGGGCAGGTGCCCTCGAGGACTTGCTCGCGAGCGCCCCGCGCCTCGCCGGGTTGGCCGAGGCGGGCCGGCGCCGGGCGGCGCTGTTCCCCTGGTCCCGAACCGCGGCGGCCACGCTGGAGGTGTACCAGGACCTGGTGGGCTGACCTGGTCGGCTGAGCCCGGTAGGTGGCCCGGGAGCCAGTTCTGCGATGATCGTTGACGTGCGCGCACTAGTCACCGGAAGCCGTGGCTTCGTAGGCCCCTGGCTGATCGCCCATCTCGAAGAGTGCGGCGACGAGGTCTTGGAGCTTCCCGAGGTCACAGACATCAGGGACCCGGACAGCCTGCGCACGGCTATGGCCGCGGCCGAGCCGGACGCCGTCTACCACCTGGCGGCCCAGTCCAGCGTGCGCCAGTCCTGGGACGACCCGGGCGGGACCTTCGCCATCAATGCCCTCGGTACGGTCAATGTCTGCAACATCGCTTCCGCCCTTGACCCGTCCCCGCGGCTGCTGCTCGTGAGCTCGGCCGAGGTCTACGGGCGGGTCGGGCCTGAGCACCTGCCTGTCGGGGAGGACCACCCCTTTGCACCGGCGACCCCGTACGCCGCGAGCAAGGCGTCTGCAGAAATGGTCGGCCTTCAGGCCTGGCTCGGGCGCGGCTTGGAGGTGGTGCGGACCAGGCCCTTCAACCACACCGGCCCAGGCCAAAGCGAGAGCTTCGTCATCCCGGCCTTGGCGGCACAAGTTGCGCGGGCAGCAAGAGGCGAACTTGACAGCATCACGACGGGGAACCTGGAGGTGAGCCGGGATATCACCGATGTGCGAGACGTTGTCCGGGCCTACCGATCGTTGCTGGTCCACGGTGAGCCGGGCGGGGTCTACAACATTTGCCGCGGGGAGGCCTTCGTGCTTTCCGAGCTGCTGCGCCGGCTTTTGCAGATCGCCGGTGCGAACGTCCCGGTTTCGGTTGACCCGGGCCGAGCTCGCCCCGCCGACGTGCCCAAACAAGTCGGCGACCCGAGCCGGACCAGGGCACTGACCGGCTGGGAGCCGGAGCTCTCGATCGACCAGACGCTCACAGACGTTCTCGGTGCCTTCACCAAGGGGCCTTCGCGAAGCCCTGCAGAGTGATCGCCGGGGAGCCCCTTAGGGGTTTGCGCGGCGCGCCATCGGCCCTTGTAACACCTTGACGGCGAAGCGGCCGGCGGCCATCGCTTCCTTGAGAAGTTCCCTCGCTTCTCTTGGGATGTCGCCTGCAACGTCAACCGCCGCCCTCAAAAATTCCTTGGCCTCGTCAGGGAGCTGGCCGGCGATCTCGTCTGCGAGCCCGGCAACGACGGCGGCCGCCCCCCCGTCGGTCGGCTCGGGCCCGCTCCGCGGCGGTCCGCTGAAGTGGTTTGCGGCGCCCGCAAAATGGTTTGCGGCACCTGCGAAATGGCTTGCCGCACCGGCCATGTCCCTGGCGCCACCGACAACATCTTTTGCGCCCCCGACGACGTGGTTTGCCGCACCCGCAAAGCGGCCCAAGTGGCGCTCGAGCCCACGCCTCAAGACCTGCGCCCGCTGGAATGCGAGCACCCCGAAGCCAACTGCAACGTACACAGGCTCTTCCAGGGTTTTAACAACCTTGTCGAAGTTCACATCTTCCATAACAGGAGCGTACCTCTGGCGGCGCCGGTCCCCCTGCTACGCTCGGGATCTTTGATGGGCCCAGAGTTGACCGCGCCTGGCGTGGTGGCGGTGGTCGTGGCCAGCGGTCCCACGCCGTGGTTGGACGAAGCCCTCGTCTCGCTGGCGGCGCAGGGTTACCCGAACTTGTCGGTGCTCGTGATCGACGTAGGTGCCGACGACGCGACCTCCGAGAGGGTGGCCACGCTGCTCCCCGAGGCGCACCTCGCCCGGATGCCGCCGGGGACCGGGTTTGCCGACGCGGCGAACAAGGGGCTCGAAATGGTCGAGCAAGTCGCCCACGTCTTGATCTGCCACGACGACGTCGTGCTCGCACCGGACGCCGTCCAGCTCCTCTTGGAGGAGGCCTACCGTTCCAATGCAGGCCTGACCTGCCCGAAATTCGTCATGTGGGACGCCCCTGACCGCCTGGCATCGGTAGGGATGGGTGCTGACCACCTCGGTGTCGTCCACCAGCTCGTCGAACCGGGAGAGCTGGACCAGGGCCAGCACGACGCGGCTCGCGAGGTCTTCGTAGCGCCGAGCGGTGCGGTCCTCGTGCGCACGGACCTGTGGCGAGCGCTCGGCGGCTTCAACCCGGGCGCAGGTAGGCCGGGCGAGGACCTGGACCTGTGTTGGAGGGCCCAGCTGGCCGGCGCCCGTGTCGTGGTGGCTCCCCAAGCACGTGCACGGCACCTGGAGGCTCGCTCGCAAGGGCTCCGGCGCGACGGCTCGGGGAACCGGATGGCCAAACGAGACGAGATCAGCACCCTTAGCGAGCAACATCGGCTTCGGACTCTGTGGACCTGTTACAGCGGCCGCTACCTCGTGCTGGTAGCCCCGATGGTTATCGCGTTCACTTTCGCCGAGTCGTTATGGGCGTTGTCGCACCGCAAGCCAGCGCGAGAGGTGCTGGGGCCTTTTGCCGCCCTGATCGGGTCACTGCGGGCGCCCGGGGCGCTCTGGGCCGCCCGCCGCCGTACGCAGCGGCTCCGGCGGGTCAGCGACCGGGTGATCTGGAAGTCCCAGAGCCGGGGTAGCGCTCGGTTGCGCGTCCTGTTGCGCCTCAGGCTCGAAAGAGGCCACGAGCTTGCTTGGGCTGCTGCCCGAGCGGCCGCTGTGCTCGAGGGCCGTGCCGCAGCCGACGGCGCGGCTGGGCCGGGCCCTGGGGTAGGGCGAGGCGCAGTTGCGCGGGTCGGAGCGCAAAGCGACGGGCCAGGCGACGACCCGGCCGAGGGGGATGGGACCGGGAGCAACGGCGGTGACGCCGGGGCGGCAGGGCGCGAACTCGCGCATGCCGGGCCCGCGGCGCCTACAAGGACGAGGCGACCGGCGGCTGTCGCCAGCGGCGCCCCTGCCAGGCCAAGACGCACGAACTGGAAGGTCACCGCGGCAACCGCCTGTGCAGTCGTCCTGGCCCTGTTCGTCGGTTCACGCAACATCATTTCCCAGCCGTTGCCCCTCGTCGGCCAGCTCCCGTTCGTCGGCACGGGCGTTGGCCTCTGGTGGCACGACTGGTGGTCGGGCCTGGCCCAGGCGGGCTCGCTGGTTCGTCCTTCGCACCTCCAGGGCTTTTCTTCATGGGCCTCATCGGCGCCGGCTCGTTCGGTTCTACCAACTTTGCCTTGCATGTCCTGGTCCTAGGCCCGCTCGCGCTAGGGCCGCTCGGGATCTACTTCGCGGCGCGGCATTTCGGCTCGCAACGAGGCCGCCTCGCTGCAACGGTGATCTACGCAGCTCTGCCCGTGCCTTACAACGCGTTGTCCCAGGGCCACTGGGCCGGCCTCATCGGCTACGCGGCGTCCCCGTGGCTCCTCGGGGCGCTGTTCCGGCTGGGCGGGCAGGCCCCGTACCCCTTTGCCCACTGGGACGGCGCCTGGGCCAGGTTGATCTCGCTCGGGTTGCTGATCGCTTTGGCCGCCTCTCTCGCGCCCGCCATCTTGCTGCTCGTGCCGATCATCGCCTTGGCGCTGCTCGTTGGTTCGCTCCTGACCGGTCCTCGCCGGGGTGGAGCAAGGTTCCTGGTCGCATCGCTGATAGCGACGGCCATGGCGTTCGTGGGCCTCCTGCCCTGGTCGGCGGGTCTCCTGCGCTCGTCGGCGGCGATCCTCGGCTCGCCCTCTGGCGCCGGTCACGCTCTTTCGGTTAGCCAGTTGCTCCGCTTGCAGAGCGGGCACTTTGGAGGGGGAGCGCTCGGTTGGGCGGTCATCGCCGCGGCAGCAGTGCCGCTTTTCATCGGGCGCTCTTGGCGCATGGCGTGGGCGGCGAGGCTCTGGGTCGTCGCCTTCACGTGCCTGTCACTGGCCTGGGCGGGGTCGAGGGGGTGGTTCCCCGTGCCACAGCTCGAGCTCCTGCTAGCGCCAGCTGGAGCGGCGCTCGCCCTCGCCGTGGCGGTCGGGGCGGCCTCGGTCGAGGTGGACCTGTCCGGTTACCGTTTCGGCTGGCGTCAGTTCGCGCCTGCGTTTGGGGTGCTGGCGGTCGTGGCCGCTTCGCTGCCGTTCTTGTCATGGGCGGGAGGAGGCCAGTGGGGCCTGCCGGCGTCGGGCGCCGAGGCGGCGTTCGCGTTCCCACCTGCTTCGCAAGGCGGCGACTACCGGGTCCTGTGGGTCGGCGCCGTCGGCACGATCCCGCTCGCACAACAAGGCAAGTCGGGAGACGTCGCCTTTGCTACATCGCTTGACGGGCTGCCCCTGGCCAGCCAGCTGTGGGCGCCGGACGACGCTGGCAACGCCCCGCTGGTAGCCCAGGACCTGAACTGGGCCGAGGGCAACGAGACCACCGAGCTGGGCCAACTGCTGTCCTCGTTGGCGGTCCGTTACGTCGTCGTGCCGGTCGGAGGCTCGGCTGACCGGGCTGACTTCCCGGTCATCAACGCGCTCGCGCGACAGGTCGACCTTGTCCCGGTCGGGGCTGACTCGTCATACCGAGTCTTCTCCAATGCTGCCTGGGTACCCGTCTTTTCGGTGCTCGCGGGGAACGCCCCCCCGGTCGCAGTCGCGTCGCAAGCTGGCGGGCCGGCTTGGGGTACGGCCTACAAGCTCCAGCAGTTGGATCTGGCGGCGGCCGTGGCGCTGCCGGTCGGAGGCTCCGACGGGCGGTCGTTCACCGTCACCGCCCGTGCGCCATCGCCCCAGGTTTACGGCTCCGTGGCAGACCGGTCATGGCAACTACGTGCCAATGGTCAAGTACTGCCTGGGAAGGCCACCCTCGGAGGAGGCACGGCCTGGGTGCTGCCGGCCGGCAACGACCACGTGGTGCTCAGCCGGGCGGGCTCGCTCGGCCAGCAGTTGGCCGACGTGTTACTGCTCCTGGGCTGGGGAGTGGCCCTTTCTGCAGCCCTACACCGGTGGCGTGCACGCTGGGGTGACCAGCTCACGATGGCAAGCCTCGAGCTCGGCCCACCGAGCGCGGACGTGTCGGAGATCGATTGGTCAGAGGTCCTGGACGGGCAGAGCGTTGGCTGACGCGCGGCGCCTTGTGGTCCTGGCCGGCCTGACCACTGTCCTTGTGGCGGGTTTGGCGTTGGGCGACAGCGGTACCGCAAGCCGGCCGGCTCAGGCTGCTGAACTGCAGGCCCCCAGCCAGGCCCCCACCGTTGCGCTGTCGTCTTCGTGGTTTTGTGCCGGGGCGACGGTATCGAACGGGGGCACCGCCCCGGGCGAGCTCGTCTTTACAAACGCCGGCAGTGAGAGCATTACTGGGTCCGTCAAGCTCGTGTCCCATAGCGGCCGCCATCAGGAACTGAGCGTGACAGTGCCGGCCGGCGCCACCACCACGGTCAACGAGGAGTTCCCAAGCGTCCACGGAGGGCCGGGGGCGCCATGGGTCGGTGCCCTGGTCACGCTTTACGGTGGGATGGCGAGCGTGAGCCAGCTGGTGGCGACCCCCGAAGGTGTTTCCAGCCAGCCGTGCGCCTCTTCGGCGTCGACAAGTTGGTACTTCGTCGATGGGGAGGCCCTGCGCAACGCCACCGAAGAGATCTCCCTGCTCAACCCGTACCCGGAGGTCGCGATCGCCGACCTGTCCTTCACGACCGAGTACGGCCAAGAGCAATCTGTCGTGTTCGAGGGCGTGGTCGTCCCTGCCGACGGGCTGACGGTCCTCAACCTCGGTAGCCACCTGCGCAGGCGCACGCGCGTTGCCGTAACGGTGAGCGTGCGCATCGGCGAGGTCGTAGCCTTCCAGACCGAGCTGGTGACCCCCCCGCCGCCGGGTGCGCCACTGGTTGGCAGCAACGGTGGCCTCAACCCGGCGTCACCCACCGCCGGGGCAACGCTGACGTTGGGCTCGGCCAAGCCCTCGACGTCGTGGTGGTGGCCCGAAGGCGCTGAGGGCGACGGGCTGACCGAGAGGTACGTGTTTTATAACCCTGGGGGGCGCGCAGCTACGCTGAGCTTGAGCCTTATCTCCCAGAGCGCCGGCGGTGGGCTGGGCAGCGCGACGCGCTTGACCGTTGGCCCCTACGCCACTGCCGCGGTGACGACCAATGGGCAGCCCTGGGCGCTCCCGGGCGTGACGTATGCCGTACACCTTGTCAGCACCAACGGGGTACCTGTCGTGGCGGAGCGTTCCCTGGGCGGGACCTCACCGTCGCCTGAGCGCGGTCTCGGCGTGCTGGTGGGCCAGGACCAAGCGGGTAACCGCTGGCTCCTGCCGGCGAGCCCGGCGCTCGCGGTCAGCAAGCTGGCGCACGCCAGCAACCCGGTGGTCCCTCCGCTGCCTGCCGCGGTGCCCGGGCGAGTGGCGGGCCTCGTCGACCAGGCTCTCGCCGCCCTGGCTGCCGCCACGACGGCCGCACAACCCACAGGCCAGCTCTGGCTCGAGGCGTTGGACCGGGGCCGCAAGACCGCGGTCATCGTGGTGGGCTCGGTCGTGCATGGGCGGCTCGTCCCGCTGGCGGGCACGCACCGCCTCCTGGTGGCCCCTGGGGAGCGAGGTGGGCTGATGCTGCCAACTACGACTTCAGGAAAAGCCGTCGTTGTGTCGAGCTCGCAGCCCGTGCTCGTCGAGCAGGACTGGTATGGCTACGGGCCGGGGACCGCCATGAGCCTGTCCCCAGCGGTGCGGCTCGGCTAGTTGTCGCCCGGCTTGGGCGTGAGGGCTGCCCAGCCCGTTTGCAACGGCGGTGGGGGTGCGCCAGTTGTGACCGGAGCCTCCGCGGGGAAGGCCCCGGGGTCGCCGTAACTGCCACCGTTGCCGGCATTGGCGAAGCTCGGGACGCCAACCTGTTCGTGTACCGGCCGCCCGTAAGCCTGGTCCACCAGGCGTGAAACCTCTGCACCGTCGATCGTTTCGCGCTGTATCAGGGCCTGGGCGATCGCGGCCAGCCCGCGCTGGTGCTCCCGTAGGAGGCGCAGGGCGCGTGATTCCTGGTCACGGAGGATCCGCTCGACCTCTTCGTCGATCACTCGCGATGTGACGTCGCTGTAGTCGCGGGTGTGCATGAGGTCGTCGCCGAGGAACACCTCGCCGCCGCTGCCCCAGGCCATCGGCCCGACGCGCTCGGACATGCCGAACTCGCGCACCATCTTGCGGGCCATCTCGGTCGCCCGCTGCAGGTCGTTGGAACCCCCGGTGGACAAGGTCCCGAAGATGAGCTCCTCAGCACAGCGGCCGCCCATCATCACGCAAAGCGAGTCTTCGATGTACTCGCGCCAATAAGTGTGGCGCTCTTCGATCGGGAGCTGTTGGGTCACACCGAGCGCCATCCCGGTGGGCAGGATCGTGACCTTATGCACGGGGTCCGCGTCGGGGAGGATATAGGCCAGGACTGCATGGCCTCCCTCGTGGTACGCGGTCGCCATCTTTTCCTTTTCGGAAAGCACGGTGGACTCGCGCCGCTGGCCCATCAGGACGCGGTCGCGGGCTGCGTCGAAGTCCATCATGGCGATCGACGAACCGCCCCGCCGCACGGCGTGGAGCGCCGCCTCGTTGACAAGGTTGGCGAGATCGGCACCGCTCATCCCGGGAGTGCCACGGGCGACAACGGTGAGGTCCACGTCGGGCCCGATCCGCTTGTCTTTGCTGTGGACCTTCAAGATCGGCAGGCGCTCTTCGAGGTCGGGGAGCGGCACGACGATCTGTCGGTCGAAACGGCCCGGCCTAAGGAGCGCCGGGTCGAGGATGTCGGGCCTGTTCGTGGCCGCCATCATGACGATGCCCTCGGTCGCCTCGAAGCCGTCCATTTCGGCCAGCATCTGGTTTAGGGTCTGCTCCCTCTCGTCGTGGCCGCCACCGAGCCCAGCCCCGCGTTTGCGCCCGATGGAGTCGATCTCGTCGACGAAAATGATCGCCGGTGCCTGCTTGCGGGCGCTCTGGAACAGGTCACGCACTCTCGAGGCGCCAACCCCTACGAACATTTCCATGAAGTCCGAGCCGGTCACAGACATGAACGGCACACCCGCTTCACCGGCCACCGCCCGGGCTAGGAGCGTCTTACCGGTGCCCGGCGGCCCGACCAGGAGCACGCCCTTGGGGATCTTGGCGCCGATCTCTTTGAAGCGGCTCGAAGAACGCAGGAATTCGACGACTTCACGGATCTCCATCTTGACCCCGTCGTAACCGGCAACATCGGCGAAGGTGGTGCGCGGTCGTTCGGTCGTGTACACCTTGGCCCGGCTCCGGCCGATCGACATGATCCCGCCCATCTGGCCTTGGGCGCGCCGTGCCATCCAGAAAATGAAGACGAGTATCAGTGCACCCAGGAAGATGTCCGGAAGGAGGCTCACCAGCAGGCTCTCGCCAGGCGTCGTGAACGAGAGGCTCTTGCCGGCAGTCAAGTACTTGCTGAGGGTGGTGAACTCCTGGGGGTCGTAACCACCCGGCGGGCCCTGGGTGTCGTAGCTCGAGCCGTTTGGCCCCACGAAGGTGATCGCACCGGTGTTGCTGTTCACTTGGGCCTTGGTCACTTCGCCGTGCTCAAGCTCGGTGAGGAACTGGCTGTAGCTGACGCTTGGGTTGGACTGCTCGGACATGACGCTGGACACCAGCACCGCCAAGACGACGACTCCAAGCAGCACCATCAAGGCCCATCGCCAGGAACGGTCCGGGCCCGTCCCTGGCCCGCGCCGTTCTGACGGTCGGGTTGGCGCGACCTCATATCCCCGGGTTGCCGGCTCATATCTCGACAATCCTAGGGCGATGATGAGCTATGGCGGGGCCTCGTGTAGTTTCGAAGCGTGAACCCTGCCAGTTGTGCGCGCCCTGGCTGCGCCACCACGCCTGCAGCCTGGCTCGCCTATGACTACGGGGCTCGCTGCGCGTGGATCGATGACCAACCCGACGACGGGACGGGCAAGATCGGCAAGTGGCCGCTGTGTGAGCGTCACGCCGACAACCTGAGGGTCCCGAGGGGCTGGTTCTGTGTCGACCGCCGGGGCTCTCAGCTCGCGACCGCCACGGTTGCGCTCGTAACCCCGGGCGCTCGTGCCACAGACGGCGGCGGCCCAGAAAAGGGCGCCTCAGTCGAGGACGAGGCGGGCGAGACGGGCCAGCCTGAACAGCCTGAGCGCAGGCAGCGCACCACTGCCAGCCGGCTGACGGCGATCCTCTGAGGCAGCCACCAAGACCAGCAGTTAAGACCAGCGCTAAGACCGGCACGAAGACCCGCCCCAAGAATTCCAGGGCACCCAGGCAGCTAAAAGGCGAAATCGGGCTGAGAAAGCCGCCGAACGGCTAAAGGTTGCCACATGGTCGTGCCGATGCAGTCATTAGCCGTCCTCCGAGTTCTCGCACGGGTGACCCTGGGGTGGCCGGCAGCCCAACAAGCGAGACAGGGAGCAGGTCCGGATGAAGTGTCCTAATTGTCAGACGAGAGAGCTAGTAGTTATCGAGATGGTCGTGAGCGGGGAGCCAGTGGCTCTCCACAGCTGTTCGTCGTGTGACTTGCGCTGGTGGGAAACGCGAGATGGCCTGCTCTCGCTGGCACGGGTGCTTGACCTGGCGACCACGCGCTGAACGAAATGGCGCCCTTCGCGGGCACTTGAATAGTCCTAACCAGCACGTCTGCTTGGCTGGTCCCAAGTCGACCGGTTGCCCTTCGTGCTGGTGCTTTACCCTCGCTAGCCCACGCTCGCACTGCCCTGTCATCCGGATGGTGCCCGCGCAAGTAAGAATGGCCTCAAGATGACCTACGCGGACGAGGGGTCTGGCTCGTCGCCGTCAGCGGGTGATGGTGACGGATGGGGCGACCTCCACAAGGGCAATGGCGGCACAGGCGACTCCAACGCCTCCGGGGCAGCAGCAGCCGGCCCCGGAACGGCCGGTCCCGGGACGGCCAGCTCCGAAGCGTTCGGATCTGAAACGGTTGGCTCCGAGGCGCCCGAGGGGGCAGCGTTTGAGACGCCCATAGTTGAGGTGCTCGTAGCCGAAGATGGCGGGGGGCCGAGGCACCTGAGGCAGGGACCGGTGCCTTCCGAGGGCCCGGTGCTGCTCGAGGAACCCCCGCAGTCCAAACTTGCCAGCTGGGCGCAGCGAAAGGCGCGGCTGCTCACCCAGCCCGAGCCACTCGTCACCTTGGCGGTTGTCATAGTCTGCGTCGGCTTTGTCTTCTGGCAGTTCGAGCCCTCGAAGCTCTTCCTCAACACGACCATTTCGGGTGGCGACACCGGGGCCCACGTGTTGCTGCCGTCGGTGGCGGAGCACCAGTGCCTGGCGCATTTCCGCCTTACCTGCTGGACTTCTTCCAACTGGGACGGGTTCCCGGCGGTGACCTTTTATTTCCCGCTGCCCATATACAGCATCGTCGCACTGGCGCAGGTGCTCGGCTACAACGTCGCTTTCAAGCTTTGCACGGCAGCCCCGATGATCTTGATGCCGGTCGCAGGTTGGTTGATGGGCCGCATTGCCAGGGCGCCGTTCCCCGTGCCTGCCGTGCTCGCCATTGCGACGGTGCCCTACATCTTCGAGACAGATTTTTCGATCTACGGGGGGAACATAGCGTCCACACTGGCGGGCGAGTTTGCCTTTGCCTGGAGCCTGTGGTTCGCCCTTGTATTTTTTGGCCTCGTCATACGCGGGCTGCAGACTGGGCGTTACCGCGCCTGGGCGGCGGTGATGCTCGCCTGCTGCTTCATGTCGCACATCGATCCCGCGATGTTTGCCGGCGCGGGCGCGCTCACGCTGATATTCATATACGCGGTCCGCAACCGCGACTGGGTCGGAGCGTTCTGGTGGGCCGCTCCGAGCTTGGCCGTCGGGGGGCTCATCGCTGCGTGGTGGGCGCTCCCGTTCGGCGTGCGTCAAATCCACGACGGGCTTGTCACGGACATGGGTTACACGAGGAACACTGCGTTTTTGACCACACTGTTCCCGTCTGCGTACATCTGGCTGTTCGTCCTCGGAGGGATGGGCGCCGTGCTGTCCATAGCGCGCCGCCGGCGTATGGGCGAGTTCCTGTCGATCATGGCGCTGCTATCGGGCCTGGCGTTCCGCTACATCCCTCAGGGCATCTTGTGGAACAACCGAGTGCTGCCATTTTGGTTCTTGTGCCTTTACCTGCTCAGCGGGCTGGCGTTGGCCGAGCTTTACGCCATCGCTGTGGAGCGCACGACGAACTTCATGGTCACCTTGCGCGCCGCCCTGCTCCCAGCCCCGTTGCTGGTCCTTGTGGTCGCGCTCGTTTGGGTCGGCTTCCCGTTGCAAATTTTGCCTGGTCAGGACAATTCCAGTAACACCAACCACGAGTTCCTAGGGGTGCCGTCCACTGCTATTTCCTATGTCCCGGGCTGGATAGGTTGGAACTACAGCGGCTACCAGTACGCTTGCCCTCCGAGCCCTGCAAAATGCGACACCGCCGACCTCAAGTCGCGTTGGCCTGAGTACACCCAGATCGTCAACCGCCTCACAGCGCTTTCCAAGAAATACGGCTGCGGCAGCCTCATGTGGGAGTACCAGTCCCAAATGAACGACTACGGCACCCCGGACGCGCTCACGATCCTGCCGTACTTCACAAACGGTTGCATCGACTCAATGGAGGGCCTCTACTACGAGGCGTCAGCCACTACCCCGTTCCATTTCTTGGACCAGAACGAGCTTTCCCTGCAACCTTCCAACCCGATGGTCGGCCTTCCCTATGGCAGCGCTCCGAACGTTGCCCTCGGCGTCGAGCACCTGCAGATGCTGGGGGTGAAGTACTACATGGCCCTCAATACGGCGATCCAAAAGCAGGCCGACGCCGATCCCTCGCTCAAGCTGATCTCGACGCTCGGGCCTTATGCGATCACCTATAGCGGCAACACCGCCCCGGACCCGACAGGCACTGTGGAGCAGTACTGGAAGCTCTACCTGGTGCTCAACTCGCCCCGCGTCCACCCCTTGGCCGACCAGCCGGTGGTCATGAAGGGCCTCAACAATTCACACCAGATGACGTACTTGAAGGCCGTTGACACCTGGTACCTGAACCCCAGCGCCTGGGACGTCTACCTCGCCGCGACCGGCCCGTCCAATTGGGCACGCGTCCCCTACGACGACACCAGCCTGCCGGTCAAACCCGAACCGAAGACCACCGTCAGCGACGTCGTCGAGCACAACGCTTCGATCAGCTTCAACGTCAGCCGCGTCGGCGTCCCGGTCGTGGTTACGATCTCGTACTTCCCCAACTGGCATGTTTCGGGGGCCGAAGGCGTCTACCGGGTCAGTCCCAACCTCATGGTCGTGGTCCCTACCTCCCACCACGTCAGCCTTTCGTACGGCTACACGCCCGTCGACTATGAGGGCTACGCCCTGACCTTGCTCGCCCTGGTCGGCCTTTTGTTCCTGGTCCGGCGCCCGTTGGCGCCGGTGGCCGCGGTGCGCCGGCCCGGCCTCGGGCAACGCCTCGACGTTTTGGGTGCGCTCGGTGGCTCACCGGCGAGGCCGCAGAGCACTTGGCAACCCGTCGGCGGCACTGCGCCGACGCCGTACTGGCCGGTGGGGACCTCGGCTGCCCCGTGGCCCGGCTCGGCCGAGGAGGCCCCGGCCCACAACGGCGACGGTGCGACTGTTACCAGCACTCCCGGCAGCCCTGCTCACGTAGGCGCGACTGGCAATGGTGATGGTGCCACGGCGCCGTCAACCTGGTCGGCAGCCAAGCAAGGCCCGGACGAGGGCCAGTACGAGGGCGCGGGGGAGGGCCAATGGGCGCCCCCACCTGCTGCCACGGCGCCAATTGCCACCCCCCTTGGCCACGCCACCCCCATAGCTCCCGCCAGCCACGTCGCCCCCAGCGGGGAGCCCCCGGCAGTCAACTGAGGCGGCCGGAGGTGAAGACGGACCGTCGTGTTTGTTAGCTTGTGAGGACCGGCTCCGGAGGGATTTTCGAGTATGGGCTCACTAGACGACATCTTCAAGGCTTATGACATACGAGGTGTCGTGCCAGACCAACTCAACGCCGACTTGGCGAAAAAGATCGGCATCGCTTTTGCGACCTTTGCCAAGAGCCCGAGCATCGCGGTCGGCCACGACATGCGCCCGTCCGGCGTCGAGCTGGTGGCAGCGTTCACCGACGGGGCGACCGCGGCAGGCGTCGACGTGGTCCTGTTGGGCCTCGTTTCGAGCGACGAGCTCCTTTATGCCTCCGGCGCGCTCAATTCGCCCGGGGTCATGTTCACGGCTTCGCACAACCCGGCTCGTTATAACGGCATCAAGCTTTGCCTGGCGGGAGCTAAGCCGGTAGGTGTCGAGTCCGGCCTGGTCCAGATCCGAGAAGCAATCGAAACGGGCGACTTGCCGACGCTCAGCGAGGCTGAGCGTGGCAAAGTCAGCCACCGAGACGTGCTGGCCGACTACGCCGCCAAGGTCCGTAGCTTCGTGGACCGGGATGTCCTACTACCGCTGCGGGTGATAGCTGACACGGCCAACGGTATGGGAGGGCTGGTGGTCCCGGCCGTGTTCGAGGGCTTACCTTTCGACCTGGAAATCCTTTACCCCGAACTGGACGGCAATTTCCCTAATCACCCCGCCGACCCGATCCAGCCCGCAAACCTGGTCGACCTGCAAGCGAAGATCCTCGAAAACGGGGCCGATGTGGGCCTCGCGTTCGACGGTGACGCCGACCGCTGCTTCCTCGTCGACGACAAGGCGCAACCCGTGAGCGGCTCGACGACGACGGCCATCGTCGCTAAGGCAATGCTGGAAAAATACCCTGGTTCCACCATCCTTTATAACTTGATCTGCTCGAAGGCGGTGCCGGAGGTTATCCGTGAAAACGGCGGCACACCCGTTATGACCAGGGTCGGCCATTCCTACATCAAAGCCCTCATGGCGGAGACGGGCGCTGCTTTCGGCGGTGAGCACTCCGGGCATTATTATTTCCGCGACAATTACAGGGCTGACTCGGGGTCGATTGCGGCACTGATGGTGTTGGAGGTCATTTCCAAAGCCGGCATGCCCCTTTCGGAACTGCGCCGCCCCTTCGACCGCTACGCCCTGTCGGGGGAGGTCAATACCGAAGTGAAGGGAAGCCCCGGGCGGGTGATCGAGGCAGTCAGCGAGCATTTTGCTGCCGAACACCCCGAAGCGCAGCAGTCACGCCTGGACGGTCTGACGGTCGATTTTGGGGACTGGTGGTTCAATGTGAGGCCTTCCAACACCGAACCGCTTGTGCGCTTGAACGTCGAGGCGGCTGACCGAGCGAGCTGCGATGCCCATACCGAGATGGTGCTGTCTCTCATAAGAGGAGTGTCGTAGTAGTGGCCCTTGACCCATTGCTCGTCGAGATCCTCGCCTGCCCGCAGGATAAAGGACCTCTGTTGTACTTCGCCGACGAGGACACCCTCTACAATCCTCGCCTCCGCCGCCGGTACCTGGTCAAAGATGGTATCCCTGACATGCTCATCGAGGATGCCGAGGACGTAAACGACGCTGAGCACGAACGCCTAATAGCCAAGGCCGCCGCCGATGGCGTCAAGGCGAATTTCGAAGCTCCCGACCATAAGGAGGCATAGTTGCCCCCCGCTGAGCACGAAATACTCGACACCGATGGGATGTTCGAGCTGGCTGCTGGGTTCCCCGAGCAGGTAGCGGATGCATTTACCGGTTCCAGCGGGATCACGGGCCTGCCGAACCGGGAGGACATCGAAAACGTTGTCGTCATCGGCATGGGCGGGAGCGGGATATCGGGCGACGTGCTCCAGGCCATCGCAGCCCCGCTCCTTCCCGTCCCGGTCACGGTTGTGAAGGGCTACGAATGCCCTCATTTCGTCGGGGAAACGTCCCTGGTTTTCGCCGTCTCTTGCTCGGGCGGCACGGAGGAGACGATCGAAGCAGCGTCAGACGCAGCCTTGGCCGGCGCCAAGATGGTCGTCGTCACGAGCGGGGGAGAGCTCGGGACGTTGGCGGGAGCGTGGCGGGCACCTGTGGTCGACGTACCGCCGGTGGCGTGGCCGAGGGCAGCCTTTGGGTCGATGGCTGTGCCGCTGATAGTCGTGTTGTGGCGGATGGGCTTCCTGCCGGGGGCCGACTTGTGGATCGAACGAGCCGTGGCCCAGCTGCGGCATCGGCGCGACCAGTTCGTGCGGTTGGGGGCAAGCTCCGAGCCGGCCGCCGTTGCCCGCACCATCGGGACCAGCGTGCCTTTGGTCCACGGTGGCGGGGCGGTGGGTTCGGCTGCCGCGCAGCGCTGGAAGACCCAGGTCAACGAAAACGTCAAGCGTCTTGCCTTTGCCAGCACGCAGCCAGAGCTGTGCCACAACGAGGTCTGCGGGTGGGCCGACAGCTCCAAGGAGATCGCGGGGTTGATGAGCCTCGTCATGCTCCGCCATGACAGCGAGCACCCCCAGGTCGGGCGTCGTTTCGAGATCACCGCCGATCTCGTCAGGCCGTGGGTGTCGAGTGTTGTCGAGGTGCGCGCCCAAGGTGAGGGCGAGCTGGCCCAGCTGCTCGACCTCACCTACTTCGGGGACTACGTCTCTCTCTGGATGGCCGCCGATGCCGGCGTCGACCCCGGCCCGATCGAAGTCCTGATGTGGATGAAGCGCCAGCTGGCGGGTCGTACTGGCCCCCCGGGGACGCTCTAGCCTTCAGCAGAAGCCCAGCTCAGCCGACCCGTCCCACGACTGGTTTGATCATGGCGGTCCCTTAGGGTCAACCACGGGCCATATAGGGTAAGTACAGCCCGTGATGACTAGGCATAGTGTGCCCATTAGTTTTCCGACAGGCATTAGAGCCGGTGATGGCCTGTGAGCGTCCCGAGTGAGCGTCTGAAGGCCTCTGCTCGGGGCCCGATTCGCGTTGTGGTGGCCGACGACCAAGCGCTGTTCCGCCGGGGCCTTACCGTGGTGCTCTCGGTGAGCGACGACATCGAGGTGGTGGGGGAGGCTTCGGATGGCGAGGAGGCCGTCGCCAAGGCCCAGGAGCTGGCCCCCGACGTCGTCCTCATGGACGTACGGATGCCGCGCCTGTCCGGCATAGAGGCGGCCCGCCACATCCGGCGGATACTTCCCGCGACAGAGATCCTGATGCTGACGGTGAGCGACGAGGAAGAGGACCTCTACGAGTCGGTCAAAGCAGGTGCAAACGGCTATCTGTTGAAAGAGATCGCGATCGAGGAGATAGCCGAGACTGTCCGCGCCATCGTGCAGCGCCAGGGGGTGATCTCACCGTCCATGACCTCCAAGCTGATATCGGAGTTCAGGGCGTTGTCGCGGCGAGCCGCAGAGCGCGAGGAGCTGCCCCCGCCGGGGCTCACCGATCGAGAAATGCAGGTCCTGAGGCTGATGGCCCACTCCAAGAGCAACAAGGACATCGCCGGCGCCCTTTTCATCTCGGAGAACACCGTGAAGAACCATGTCCGCAACATCCTGGAGAAGCTCCACCTCCACTCGCGCATGGAAGCCGTCACCTACGCCTGGCGCAAGCGCCTCCTCGACCCCCGCGATCACGAGTAGCGCTCGGGCTGCCCCTGGCCCCGCGCCAGCCCGTGCCCCTCGCGGCGCAGCGCTCCACGCCCCCGGCCCCCGAGTGCCCGAAGGTGGCTGAGCGCTGGTAGTTTGATATGCGAAATGAGCGTATTGAACAAGTTCCTGCGTATCGGCGAGGGCAAGAAGCTGCGCGCTCTTCAGACCCTCGTACCCGACATCAACTCTCTGGAGCCAGAGATGATCGCCCTCTCCGATGAGGCGCTCGCCCACAAAACGGTCGAGTTCAAGGAGAGGCTCGCAAACGGGGAGGACCTGAACGACCTCCTGACAGAGGCCTTTGCGGTCGTCCGCGAGGCCGCCAAGCGCACCATCGGCCAGCGTCACTACGACGTCCAGCTGATGGGCGGGACCGCCCTCCACTTCGGCTGGATCGCCGAGATGAAGACCGGTGAGGGCAAGACCCTCGTGTCGACACTGCCCGTGTACCTGAACGCCCTCGAAGGCAACGGGGTCCACGTTGTCACCGTCAACGACTACCTTGCCGCCCGTGACGCCAACTGGATGGGACAGGTCCACCGGTTCCTCGGCCTCTCCGTCGGACGGATCTCCCCCGATCTCCCCGAATGGCAGGATAAAAAGGACGCCTACAACAGCGACATCACCTACGGCACCAACACCGAGCTCGGTTTCGACTACCTGCGCGACAACATGGCCAGGAACCTCGAGCACATGGTGCAACGTGGTCACCCCTACGCGATCGTCGACGAAGTGGACTCGATCCTCATCGACGAGGCGAGGACGCCGCTGATCATCTCGGGGCCTTCCAGTGAGTCGGCCCGCTTGTACTACCAGTTTGCCGGTGTCGCGCGCAGCCTCACCCGTGAAGCTGACTACGAGGTCGACGAGGAAAAGCGAACGGTGGTCCCGACCGAGGAGGGTATCGAGAAGGTCGAGAGCCTGCTCGGCGTCGACAACCTTTACGACCTCGGCACGGCCAACCTCGTCCACCAGCTCACCAAGGCGCTCCAGGCCAAGGAGCTCTACAGGCGCGACAAGGACTACCTGGTCGCCGACGGCGAGGTCAAGATCGTCGACGAGTTCACGGGCCGCATCCTCGAGGGGCGGCGTTGGTCGGACGGTCTCCATCAGGCCGTCGAGGCAAAAGAGCGGGTGACGATCAACGAAGAGAACCACACCTGGGCAACTGTCACCCTGCAGAACTACTTCCGCCTCTACGAAAAATTGGCCGGTATGACGGGTACGGCGTTGACGGAAGCCTCGGAGTTCGGCTCCACGTACAAGATCCAGGTGGTGCCCATCCCCACCAACTTGCCGATGGTACGAGTGGACTACCCGGACCTGATTTACCGCTCCGAGAGGGGCAAGTTCAATGCTGCGGTAGCCGACGTCGCGGAACGCTACGAAAAAGGCCAGCCCGTCCTCGTAGGTACCGCCTCGGTCGAAAAATCCGAGCAGCTCTCGAAGATGTTCACCAAGCGCGGGATCCCTCACGAGGTCCTCAACGCAAAGCAGCATGTAAGAGAGGCGACGATCATCGCCCAGGCGGGCAGGTTGCACGCAGTGACCGTTGCCACCAACATGGCCGGCCGCGGCGTCGACATCTTGCTCGGTGGCAACCCCGAGGGCTTGGCTCAGGACGAGGTTCGCGCCGAGGGCCTCGACCTTGCCTCCGAAGAAGGCACGGCCCGGTTCAACGAACTCTTCGCCAAGTACAAACAAGAATGCACCGCCGAAGGCAACGAGGTCCGAGCGCTCGGTGGGCTCTACGTCCTCGGTTCGGAACGCCACGAGGCTCGCCGTGTCGACGACCAGCTCCGTGGGCGCAGCGGCCGCCAGGGCGACCCCGGCGAAAGCCGGTTCTTCCTTTCACTTGAAGACGAATTGATGCGCCTGTTCGCACAAGGCATGTTGCAGTGGGCGATGGGCCGTTTCCCCGAGGACGTGCCGATCGAAAACCGCATGGTTACGCGAGCCATCGAGCGGGCACAGCACAACGTCGAGATCCGCAATGCAGAGATCCGAAAAGACGTTCTCAAATATGACGAAGTCATGAACGAGCAGCGCAAGGTGATCTACGCGAGGCGGCTCCAGGTGATGGAGGGCGAGGACCTCCGCCAGCGCACCATCGACGTCATGACCTCTGCGATCGACTCGATGATCCGGGCACATTGCCCGTCGGATTTCCACGAGGAATGGGACCTCGACGGCTTGCTAACCGAGGCCCGCGTTTATTTCCCGACCCAGCAGAGCATCGACGGGTTGCAGCACGTCGCATCGTCGGACGCTCTCTACGAGGCTCTCGTCGGCGAAGCGATCGAGTACTACGAAAAGCGCGAGCAGGCGATGCCGGCCCCGCCGGACGGCAAGCCCGAGGACACCATGCGCCAGTTCGAGCGCGAGATCATGCTCCAGCTGATCGACCAGCGCTGGCGGGAGCACCTCTCCGAAATGGACTACCTCCGTGAGGGGATCCAGCTGCGTGCGGCGGCGCAGAAAGACCCTCTCGTCGAGTGGCAGCGTGACGGTTACGAGATGTTCGGCCAGCTGATGGCGAGCGTCGACGACGACTACGTCAAGTACGTGATGCACTCGCAGGTCCAGGTGCTGGACAAGCCGGCCGAAGAGCCCAGTTTGGCCCGCGCCCAGTACACCGCTTCGGAGGGCCCCGTGCTCGGGTCGCAGGCATTTGCCGGCGCCCTTGCAGCCGGGCCGGCCCCGGGCGAGGAGATCGTCTTTGCTACCGAAGAGCAGGTGGCCGCGATGCGCGCTGGTAACGGCGCGGCCCCGTCCGGCGCAGCTGGGGGGATGCCCGTCGCCAAGGCGGCACCCATGGCGAGCTCGCTCGGCTCGGAGTTCGACCACGCGGGCCGCAACGACCCGTGCCCCTGCGGGAGCGGCAAGAAGTTCAAGTTCTGCCACGGTAGATAGGGCGGCGCAATAGTTAATGCAGGATTTCACCGAGGACCTACGGGCCCTGCGGCGCCGGCTCGACGAAGCGGCTGACTACCTGGACATCGAGACGAGCCGAAAGCGCTTGGCCGAGCTCGAACCTGAGCTGTCGCGCCAAGACCTGTGGGATGACCAGGCCAACGCGCAGGCCGTGACCAGGGAGTACGCCTCGCTGAAGGAAGACGTTGACCTGCTGGGAGGTTTGGAGTCGAGGATCGCCGACGCTGAGGGCCTCTACGAGCTGGCCCGAGAAGAAGACGACGACACCTTGGCGGGCGACCTCCAGGCCATGGTCGCGAGCCTTGCCGCCGAGTTCGACCAGCTCGAGCTGCGGTCGCTGTTCACCGGGGAGCACGACAGCCTCGACGCGGTCTGCGAGGTCCATGCCAAAGACGGCGGGACCGACGCGCAGGACTGGGCCGAGATGCTCGTGCGCATGTACCAGCGATGGGTCGAGCGCCGTGGCTTCTCCATGGAGATCGATGACATGAACCAGGGCCAGGAAGCGGGCATACTTTCAGCGACTTTCATAATTAAGGGCCGCTACGCCAACGGCTTGATGGCCTCCGAACGGGGTGTGCACCGCCTCGTGCGGATGTCCCCATTCGACAGCCAGCACCGCCGCCAGACGAGTTTCGCGGCCGTGACGGTGGTCCCTTTCTTCGAGGACCTGAGCGGCGAGGTCAACATCGACGAGAAGGACCTGCGCATCGACACATACCGCAGCTCGAGCGCCGGTGGCCAGCACGTCAACGTCACCGACTCAGCGGTGAGGATCACCCACCTGCCGACCGGCCTCGTCGTCTCCTGCCAGAACGAGCGCTCCCAGCACCAGAACAAGGCCCGCGCCATGCAGATCCTTGCCGCCCGCCTCGCCGAGCGGGCACGGGAAGAACGGGTAGCAGAACTTTCCGCCATGGCCGGCCCCAAGGCCCAGATCGGATGGGGCTCGCAGATCCGAAGCTACGTCCTCGCTCCGTTCCAGCTTGTGAAGGACCTCCGAACCGATTACGAGACGGGCAATGTGGCTGCGGTCCTCGACGGCGACCTCGACCCGTTTATGGAGGCGTACTTGCGCTGGCGCCGTACGCCGACCCGCTAGCTGCGCTCGTTCCCGGTAGGCGCTCCAGCTCTGGCATCATGGACCAGTGACTACCGCAGGACAAATGCTTAGCGACGAGGAACGGGCCGAGCGCCTGGGCCAGCTGACCGATCTCATAGAGATGGTCCGGCCGATCATCCAACAAGACGGCGGTGACCTGATGCTAGTGGGCGCCGACGTCGAGGTTGGCACCGTCGAGCTGCAACTGCAGGGCGCCTGCAGCTCATGCGCCGTCAGCGCCTCCACGCTGCAGGCGGGCGTCGAGCGCATCTTGAAGGACAGGCTCGACTGGGTAACAGAGGTGACCGGCGGGGTCGACGAAGATATGGACCTCGAAGAGAGCGCGGCGATGGGCCGGGGAGCCTACGTCCCCAAGTGGTAGGCAGGGCCCCGGCGCCATATCTGCCCCGGGCGCTTTGCCGGCAAGATAACCTGCCGGGATATGTCGACATCGCCAAGCTCTGCTTCGCCTAACGGCCGCGCCGGCTCGAGCGGGGGCGCCGCGTCATTGGCGGCAGTTCGGGAGAAGGCGGTGACCATCGCTACCGAACTTGGTGGCAAGGCCCTCCATAGCACCGAACATTGGATGCTCAAGTACTCCGAAGTCCCCACGACGCCGTTCTTGTCGCAAGACACCTTCCCGTGGGTCAAGCGTGTGGAGGAAAATGTGGCGGACGTCCAGGCCGAGCTCGAGGAGGTCCTGAGCTACCGCGACGACCTGCCCAATTTCCAGGACATTTCCGTCGACCAGGCATCGATCAGCAACGACGACGGCTGGAAGACCTTCTTTTTCCTTGGCTACGGGTTCCGCTCGGAGGCCAATTGCCGTCGCTGCCCGAAAACCGCCGCCTTGCTTGACAGCATCCCCGGGTGCGTGACCGGGTTCTTCTCGATCCTTTCGCCCGGCAAGCACATACCCCCGCACCGTGGCCCTTGGCGTGGTGTGCTGCGTTACCACCTGGCGCTCAAGGTGCCGGAGCCGGCGTCGGCGTCGGGGATAAAGGTTGGCGGCGAAGAAGCCCATTGGACAGAGGGCAAGAGCTTGCTTTTCGACGACGGTTACACCCATGAGGCCTGGAACGGGACGGACGGCACGCGAGTCGTGTTGTTCTGTGACGTGCTACGCCCGCTGCGGGCGCCGGCCGACCAGGTGAACCGGGCGTTGATAAAGGCGATCAGCTGGTCGCCATTTATCCAAGATGCTAGGAACCGCCACGAAGCCTGGGAAAAACGAGTGGAAAGCCTGCGCTGGGGAAATACCAATTGACAAGTGACAACGGCGCTTCTGTTGCGCCGACGACCACCTCGGCCGACATATTTGTCAAGTGCTCGATCCCAACGCTCGACGAGTTCCGAGCAGCGGAGGCAATGGACCTCAACCCCTGGTACCGCGAGCTGTCGACCGAAATAGGGCCGACCATCATCTACCGCGGCAAAGAGGTCGTGATGCTCGGTTCCAACAACTACCTCGGGCTGACCACGGACCCCAGGGTGAAAAAGGCGGCGATCGACGCGGTAGAGCAGTACGGGACCGGTGTCACCGGGAGCCGGTTGCTCAACGGCACTCTGCCCTTGCACACTGAGCTCGAGGAGCTCCTGGCCGACTGGGTCGGCTTGGAGAGGGCGCTGGTGTTCACGACCGGGTACACGGCCAACCTCGGGCTCATCTCGACGCTCGTCCAGCAGGGCGACGCCGTTTTCTGTGACTCCGCGGCACACGCCTCTCTCGTCGACGGCGCACGCCTTGCCGACGGTGCCCTTCGTGCCTTTCGCCACAACCGGCCCAACAGCTTGCGCAACGGCCTCAGGCATTGGCGCTCCCAGCCCGCTTCGGGGGGGGTCCTCGTAGCAGTTGACGGCATCTACTCGATGGACGGCGACTGGGCCCTCTGCCCGAGATCAAGTCGGTCTGCGAGCAGTTCGAGGCCCGTTTGCTCGTAGACGAGGCTCATGCCTTAGGGGTGGTCGGCCCGAGTGGCGCCGGCGCTGCCGCGGCGACCGGGATCCGGGCCGACCTTGTGATGGGGACGTTCTCCAAGTCCCTTGCGAGCTGTGGTGGGTTCATCGCCGGCTCGGACGACGTGGTCAGTTTTATGAGGCTCTTCTGCCGGCCCTTGCTTTTCACGGCCTCAAACGTGCCGGCGTCTCTCGGGGCAGCCTTGGCCGCCGCCAAGATCGCCCGGGTGGAGGACTGGAGGCGCGAAGCCGTCCTGTCGCTCGGCAAGCGCCTGAGGACCGGCCTCGCCCAGCTTGGCTTCTACAGCGGGGGGGACACCGAGAGCTGCATCGTCCCGGTTCATGGCGATGACATGATCGGAACAGGTGTGCTGTGGCGGGCACTGCTCGACCGTGGTGTTTACACCAACTGCTCGCTGCCGCCGGCGGTGCCGCGGCCGATGTTACGCACCTCGGTGATGGCGACCCACACCGAGGAGCACGTGGACCGTGCTCTCGCAGCCTTTGAAGAGATCGCCCGCGACGGTGTCGTCGACGCCGGGCGCGGGGCGCTCATGAGCGTTCTTCAGGGGGACCTGCGCGGCGAAGAGAGCGCAGCCAGCCCGGTGCCATGATGCCCGAGGGCGACGAGGGCTCCGGCGATTGGTGACACCTAGACGCCTCGTAGTCGGCATCACCGGCGCAACGGGCCACATTGGTGGGCAATTGCTCGAGCGCCTTGTGCAAGACCCCTCGGTACAAGAGGTCCGCTCCGTGGCGCGCCGGGCGCTCACTGGTCCCGTTGCTGCACGTCATGGCGGCGAAGGAACGGCCCGCCTTGTCCACACCCAGGCGGACATCAGCGGGCCCGCCGCCCGAAGCGCCCTCGAAGGTGTCGACGTGATGTACCACCTTGCCGCCCAGGTATGGCAGAGCCGTGGGCCTGGTGGGGCGCTCGAAATGCAGGCTGCCAACATCGAGGGCACCCGGAACATGCTCCTCGCCCGCCCGGGGGCGTTCGTGCTGGCTTCGTCGGCGTCGGTTTACGGGGCGTGGCCGGACAACCCGCTGCCGATCGACGAAGCCCATAAGCCTCGTCCCAACCTCGAGTGCCCTTACGCCCGCCAAAAGCTGGCATCCGAACAAGCCTGCGCCGAGCTGGCAGGGCGCTGGGCCGCCCTCCGGCTCTCTGCCGTCTTGGGGCCGCACGCAGACGCCAGGGTTGCCCGAGCCGTTCACGCTTATCGCTGGGCTGTCCCCGCCGTGGCCGGTGCCGGCCAGGCCCTGCAGTGGCTGGACGAAGCCGACGCCGTCGAGGGCCTGCTGGCCGCTGGGCGATGCCTCCTCGACGACAACCTGCTGGGCGAGGTGATCAACCTGGCTACGGACGACTGGCTCGGCCCGGGCGATATCGCCGAGCTCGCGCACAGCCGCGTGCTCGAGTTGCCCCGCGCTGTCCTGGTCCGGCTGTCCGAGCTCGTAAAGCGTCTGGGCATTACGCCGTTTGGGGCTGACCGGGCGGCGCTGATCGGCGGCCCCCTCGCCGTATCTGCCAGCAAAGCCCGCCGGCTCCTTGGCTGGCAGCCCAGCAAGACCTCGGCGGAGGTGCTGGCCGCGGCGCTGGAACTGGACTGGCATGGCTCCCCGCACAACCGCCTGCCACGAGCGCTAACGTAAGCGCCGATGGCTGGCACCGAAGTACGCCCGGCCAACAAGCTGCTGGCAAAACGGGTCTTTGTCGACCTGCCTTTCCGTTTGCATGGCCGCGACCCAAACTGGGCCCCCCCTTTGCGCCTCAGCGTCTACGACCGGTTGTCGCGCCGTCACCCAGCCAGCGCCCACCAGCGTTGGTCGCTGTGGACAGCCCACCGCGAAGGCAAGCCGGTCGGGCGGATCGCTGCGTGCATCGACTCGCTGTTCAACGAGACCCAGGGCGAGCCGTGGGCCTGGGTTGGTTTCTTCGACTCGATAGATGACAGCGAGGTCGCAGGGTCTCTGTTCGACGTTGCCCTCGACTGGGCGCGCCGCCAGGGCGCACAAGTCGCCGTCGGGCCCGGGAACTTCACGACCAACGATGAGCTCGGCCTTCTGGTCGAAGGCTTTGACACGCCGGCGGCGCTGCTGACCCTGCAGAACCCTCCGTATTACGAGGCCTTGTGGGCCGGGGCCGGTTGGGAACAGGTCATGGACCTCTACGGGTACCAGTTCCGGCGGGACTCAACGGAGCTGTCGGAAAGGCAACGTCGCACCCTGGAGCGCTTGCGGGAACGGTCCAAGGTGCAGGTGCGCGAGCTGAACATGGCCGACTTCGACGCCGAAGTAGGCCGCTTCTTCGAGCTTTACAACTCCACCTGGCAGCACAATTGGGGCTTCGTGCCGATGCAGGAGGCCGAACTCCGTCATCTCGCCAAGCAGCTCAAGACCTTGGTCAACCCACGCTGGATCTTCGCATTGGAGCGCGACGGCGACCCCGTTGCTGTCTGCATCGCCGTGCCGGACGCCAACCACTTGATGCTGAAGGTGCGCAGAGGCCGGCTGTTCCCGACCGGCTGGGTGCGGCTGCTGTTCGGTGTCAAGAAGCTGAAGCACATCCGTGTGATAGCCCTCGGTGTCCGTCCCGACGTGCAGAGCGCGGGGCTCGGCCCGCTGCTTTATGCCGAGGTTGTCGACCGGCTCTACTCGGACGGCGCCGAGATAGCCGAGGCTTCTTGGACCCTCGCAACCAACCACCGGATCAACAAGCAGCTGGAGGATATGGGTGGCAAGCGTTACAAGGTCTGGAGGCTGTACAAGAAGGACCTGACCTAATAGCCCGGAAGGACTGACCTGATGGTCAAGAAGGAGCCGTCCTAGAAGTCGGGGTGCACGTCGCCGCCCGTCGAGGCTCCTGATGCCTCCCGATGGGCTTTGGTCGGCGAGATCACGATCGTTTGAGCTCCCGGCCCCTCCTCGTCCGGACCTGCAAGACCGGTCTTGGTGTGGGCACGCTCGGCGCGCAGGCGCGTAGCTCGCTTGCCATTGATGGTGATGTGCTCGGTCGCCAGAGGGACTTCTCCCTCGTTGAGGCCAGCAACCGTGGCCGATCGTATGTCCAGCTCGATCACCTTGGCGGCTAGCAGCTCCCTCATTGCCCGGCAGACCTCGAAGTCGGACAGGTTGAGGGCTCTCGAGATCGAGCGCAGGTTCCTGCGGCCGTCGACCGCGGTCAGCACGCGCCACTGCTCGCGGTCGAGGGTCACTTGGCCGGGGTCGAGTTCGGTGACGAGGCGGGGCTGGACGTCGAGCGAAGGGATGAGGACCTGCAGCTCCTGCCATTCGGCGAGGCGCATGCGGGCGTGGTTCATCGCCTCGGTCACCTTCAAGGCCGTCCCGCCCACCGGCGCGTTCAGTTTGCCGGGGTGGAACTCGAAGTTGCCACGGTCCGTGTCGAGCAGTTCGAAGCAGATTTCCTGAGCTCGTTGCGCCACGTCGCCAGCGACGGCGGCGGCCTGGTGCTCGGACTGGTCGGCACCGACGATCATGCCGTCCGCGAAGAACAGGTTGGCGGCAAAGGAGCGCCCCCGCACGTGGAGCCGGCCGGACATGGCGCGCTCGGACAACATTTCCAGGACAGCGCTGAAGTCAAGAACGTCGAAAGTACCTTGTAGAGGCATCCCGGCCCATTCTGCCAGGCCCGCGCACCTTGCGCGCGGTGCTCAGGTCTCCATCAAGGCGCCCGTCACCGCCCAACCTTGCGAAAAAGGGCTCACCGTAAGGGAAAGTAGGTTGTTGCCGGATCTCCAAACGCAGATGGAAGGCTGGTTGCCCGGCGGGGCGCTGCACCCCCGGTACTGCGGGCCGCCGGGCGGGTAGGGGTTGGCGAACAGCGCAGATACCGCCGATGGCGTCGCGTCTTCGAGGGCCAGCTTCCGGTCGTGCTCCGACCAGGCGCCGACCATGTCGTATGCCGCCTGCGACGCTGTCGGGGCGAGCGCAGTGGCGACCCAGGTCGTTGTGGGCTTGGGAAGCGTCGTCGGCTTGGGAGGCACGGTCGTGGTCGTAGTGGGAGCGGTCGTCGTGGTCGTAGTGGGAGCGGTCGTCGTTGTAGTCGGGGCGCTGGTGGCCGGGGTGGTAGTTGCAGGCGTGGTGGTTGCGGCCGGAGCCGCGGTCACCGGCGCAGAGGTGGTGACTGTCTTGGACGACGATGGTGACCCGCCGCACGCACTGAGGGCCACGGCTAGTGCCGCCAGGGCCAGGACTGCCGTGGGTCGCATATTGCGATGATCGCAGGGCTCACTGGGCCCTGCATGGCAACACAACGGGACGACCTGGTGGGAGGTCTTATATTTGACAGCGTGCTGGCATTGCAACTGCTCTTGGGGACCGCCGGTTTCGGGCGCAACGCCCTGTTCTACGCCCTCGTTTTCCTTCATGCGCTGGCCGCCCTCGCTGGGTTTGGGAGCATCGGCTTCGCCGGCACGTACGCCGCGGGTGCCTACTTGCCAGACGATCGCCCCGACGGCCCAGGCCAGGACCTCGCAGGCAGCGGCCCGGCACAGGCCGGCAGGGCACCGGCGCAGCCCCTGAGCGGGGCAGTGCAGCCCCTAAGCGGGGGGCTCCAAACGGGAGGCGGTGCCGAACGCCCTGGCGATGGAACTGGTGATGTCCCGGCCCAACCCGAGCCGGATGCCCCACGCCCGGCCGAGGTCGCCCCGGTTGTGCCGGACTACGAAACCGCCTTGCGCCAATATCATGCGGCGCTGCGTGAGTTCGAGGCCTCCGACGCGGACGAAGAGGCCTTAAAGCGCGGACGAAGAGGCCTTAAACGCGGGCGGGGAGGGCTCGGGGAGCGCTGGCGGGGTGCCCGGGCCGGTGGACCGGGGACCGGGGCTGGTGGACCGCGGCCCGGGGGGGTGGACGGCACGCTGCCAAGCCATGTCGAGGCAGTCGTGGTCGAGGAGGTCGTGGTCGCAGGGGCTGTAGTCGACGAGGTTGTGGTCGCAGGGGGTGTAGTCGAGGCCGGGCGCCTCCACGACCAGCGCGGCAGCTGAGCTGGACTCCGAGACCGAAGAGATGCGCCGCTACTTCGCCCATCCTGCTCGCCTCTGGGGCTGCCTTCTGCTGGTCCCGTTCCTCGGCGCAGGCGCCCTCGCAGCCCAGCCAAACGGGAAGGGCTTCGACCATCCGTGGGTCTTCGGCGCACTTGCGGTGTGGCTAGCAGCGGCGCTCATTGCCGGCAGCCTCGTCGTGCCGTCGCTGCACCAGATGCAGGCGGTCCTGTTGAAGTCGGACGTCGCCGGGGCGTCGCCCGCGGTCCGCTCCTCCATGGCCGTCCGCTTTGCACGAGCCGGCAGGATCGCGAGCCGTTCAGCCGCCTTCTGTGACATCTTGTTCATCGTTGCGCTGGCCCTCATGATCTTCAGGCCCTGAGGACTTTGCAACTGCATTATGTCCCTATAGTTGGAAGCCATAATATTTAGCGGCGGAGTAATTCAGGAACTCTCGCCCGTTACTTTTGTATTTGTTTGCACGGCGCTAAGCTTGCTCGTCTATGGCTGTCCTATTACCTGGGCCTTCAGCGGGCCCGTGGGAGCCCACGGTGCAGGTCGCAGGTCCGGACGAGCCGAGGCTCTTGAGCCGAAACGGCAACGATGAGGCGGAAAGCCTCGACGAGCAGCGCGACCCGAGAAGGGCAAAATATCGCGGGGTACTGGTCGCCGAGCTGCTTGAGGATTATCGCTTGGCCCTTATCTCGCGTTTCCTCGACGACCGTGAAATTACTCTGCAGAAACAGAGCCGCGGGTTCTTCCATATTTCTGGTGCGGGCCACGAGGCATTGTGCCTTGGCCTTGCGAGGTCGCTGCGGCCGAGCTACGACTGGTTCCTGCCCTACTACAGGGACCGTGCCCTCGTACTTGCGCTCGGCGTCACCCCGACCGAATTGCTCCTGCAAGCCGTCGGTGCTGCTACGGACCCGGCATCGGGAGGTCGCCAGATGCCGTGCCATTTCGGGTCACGGCGGCTCAATATCTTGACCCAGTCGAGCCCGACGGGTTCGCAGTGCCTCCCCGCCGTCGGCTGTGCCGAAGCCGGTCGCTATATCTCGCGCCGCAGCCACGAGGGTTTGCCCGGTTGTTCTGCCCACGACGACGAGATCGTCTATGTATCGATGGGCGAAGGTGCGACTTCAGAGGGGGAGTTCTGGGAAAGCCTCAATACAGCATGCTCCTTCCGCCTCCCGATGCTCTACGTAGTAGCCGACAACGGCTACGCGATTTCCGTGCCTGCACGCCAGCAATCGCCCGGGCCGATCTCGGAACTGGTGAAGGGGTTCCCCGGCCTCGCTGTGCACCGCCTGGATGGCCGAGACTATTTCGAGGTCCGCAAGAACGTACCGGGGATCGTGGCTTCGGTCCGCGAAGGTACAGGGCCGGCGCTCGTGCATGCCACTGTGAACCGCCCATATTCACATTCGTCGGCGGACACTCAGAGCAAGTACCGCCCCAAGAGCGAACTGGACGACGAGGCCTGGACCGACCCTATCGCCGCGTTGGAACGAGCCATCGTCGAAGGGGAGCTGCTCACGCCCGACGAACTAGCCGAGGTGCGCGAAGAGGCTCGCAGGTTGGTCGCCGAGGCGGCTAAAGAGGCCCTTATTGCCGAGCGGCCAGACCCCTCCACTGTGCGTAGCCATCTGCTCGAGCTGCCCTACGTGGCGCCGGATGAGTCTTCGGACGAGGCGGCCGCGGGCAGCGAGGGTAACAGCGAAGGCCCCGTAGTCGCTCTGGGTGAAGCAGTCCGACTGGCCTTGCACGAAGCCATGTCAAGCGACGTCCGAGTCCGAGTTTTTGGCGAAGATGTGGCTGACGCGCCCGAAGAGCTCCTTGGCGAACTGGAGGGCAAAGGCGGCGTTTTCGGTACTACGTTCGGCCTGCAGCGTAAGTTCGGTTCCGATCGCTGCTACAACACGCCGCTTGCTGAAGCCAACATCGTCGGCCGCGCCGTCGGCCAAGCGATGCGGGGCCTGCGGCCGGTGCCCGAGGTGCAGTTCTTCGATTACATCTGGACAGCGATGCAGCAGATAAAGAGCGAAGCGGCTACCGTGCGCTGGCGCTCGGCGGGGGACTGGAGCTGCCCGATGGTGCTCCGGGTGCCCATCGGCGGGTACCTAGCAGGCGGGGCGATCTGGCATTCCCAGTCGGGCGTGTCGATTTTCGCCCAGGTCCCTGGCCTGGTGATCGTGATGCCGTCGCGCACGGTTGACGCCGTTGGGCTCCTTCGGACTGCGCTCAGTGGGCAGGACCCTGTCCTGTTCCTCGAGCACAAGCACCTCTTGCGCCAGCGCTACACGGAGGGGCCGTTCCCGGCCCAGGGTTTTCGCATCCCCTTTGGCAAGGGCCGCATCGTGCAGCCCGGCAACGAGCTGACAATTGTGACCTATGGCGCCACGGTGGAGCGTTCGCTGCGTGCGGCCATTGCAACCGGGGCGAGCGTGGAAGTTATCGACCTGCGCTCGGTGATGCCTTGGGACCAGGAGCTAGTTGCCGAGTCCGTGGCCCGTACCGGTCGCCTCCTCGTTGTCTCTGAGGACAACCTGACCTGCGGTTTTGCTGCCGAAGTGGCGGCCTGGGCGAGCGAGCACTGCTTCGGCGACCTGGACGCGCCCGTCAGCAGGATCGGCGCCGCCGACACCCATGTGGCTTACGAGCCCACGCTCGAGCGGGCAACGCTGCCTCAGACCGAGCAAATAGAAGCCGCAGCACGGCGCTTGCTTTCCCTCTGATCTCTCTGGCTCTCTGGCTCAGCTCGGAGGGCTCGGAGGGCTCGGGCCGCTCTGACCAGGCAGGCCCTGCTAGGGCACTCGTTACCGCTAGAGTCGGGGTAGCAATGTCACGGTTCGCGCGCAATATCGTGCGCCTCGTCGTGGTCCTGGCAACAACAGGGGCCTTCGTGGCGACGGCCCTTGTTGCGATCGGGTACTCGAGTTACCGCCTCGCTCAGGACGCCGCATCCGCAACCGAGCTGAAGCTGCCGGACCTAGTGACCGGTGCCGCGGTCCCGTCGGTGATCTATGCGGCGAACGGCGCAGTAATGGCGACCCTGAGGTCGTCTCTCAACCGCCAACCGGTGAGCCTTGACCAGATCCGCCCGATCCTTGTCCAGGCCGTTCTCGACACCGAGGACCACAGCTTTTGGGACCATGGAGGCGTCGACGTCGAGTCGGTCGTGCGGGCGGCTTTGGCCGACGTCAACGCCGGCGAGGCGGTGCAGGGCGGTTCGACCATCGCGCAGCAGCTCGTGAAGTCGACTTACCTCACGGACCAAAAGACCATGAGCCGCAAAATACGAGAAGCCGTATTGGCCGAGCGTCTTGAGGAAAAGTACTCCAAGTCACAGATCCTCGATGCTTACTTGAACTTGGTGTACTTGGGCAGCGGCGCTTACGGCGTCGAGGCCGCCTCCAAGGAGTACTTCAACGAGGATGCTGACAAGGTGAACCTGGCTCAGGCCGCGCTGCTTGCGGGGCTGATCCAAGCCCCGAGCGGCTATGACCCGCTGACCAACCCCGTCGGTGCGCGCCAGAGGCGCAGCGAGGTGCTTGCGCGCATGGTGTACTACAAGTCGATTACCCCCGCCCAAGCGGCCGCCGCCAACGAGGTCCCGCTGCCCACCACTGTTCACGACGCCCCAGGGGTGTCCTACACCTCCTATGGCTACTACGTGGACCAAGTGGTCGACCAGCTGCTTGACAACACGGCGCTCGGGCAGACAACCGACGAGCGTTACAGCGCCCTGTTCACCGGGCGGCCTCAAGATTTACACCAACGAAGTCCCGTCTTTGCAGACCTACTCCCAGCATGTCGCCGTGGAAGACATCCCCACGAGCCTGGCCCACGTTGTGGCGGCCTTTGCGGTGATCGACCCTCGCAACGGCAATGTGGAGGCGCTGGTGGGCAGGCCCCTCCGGTAGCAACCAGTTCGACGACGCTGTTCAGGGCGAGCGCCAGCCGGGCTCCGGGCTTTAAGCTTTTCACCTTGATCGGGGCACTCGAAGAAAATTATGACGTCTATGACTCGATCCTGGCCACCTCGCCCTGCGCCGTACGTTTCCCGGGCGTACGCCCTCCAGTACGGATATAACCTGAGCCATCTCATGAACAACGACCCGGGAGACCCGAACGGCGTTGTGAGCGTAGTGGAAGCTACGGCGCTGTCGATCAACTGCGCCTACCTTCGTCTCGCACATGAGGTTGGGCTGCAAAAGGTCATCGACGTAGCCAAGGACATGGGCCTGTCGGACCCCACGCTTAACCCGCAAGCAACCCGTCGCTTGTCATCGGCACCGAAGCGGTCCACCCGATCGAGATGGCGGCCGCCTATGCAACGGTTGCCGACGGGGGCGTTTACCACGCGCCGACGTTCGTCAGTAAGGTGGTCGACCGCAGCGGCGCCGTAATTTATAACGGAGAGAGCGAGGGAAAGCGCGTCTTTTCGGACCAGATCGCCGACGAGGCGATAATTGCATTGCGGGCCACCGTCCAGTACGGCACCGGGACCGCCGCAGCACTTCCCAATGCCGAGGTCGCTGGTAAGACGGGCACGACAGAAAACAGTGTTGACGCATGGTTCAACGGGATAACCCCGACGCTTGTTTCGTCAGTGTGGATCGGGGACCCCAAAGGCGAAATGCCCATGTACGTCAACGGGGAGGAGGTTTTCGGTGCCGACTACCCGACCCAGATTTGGCACGACGTCATGGCTTATGGGCTAAAGGACGTTCCCTACACTGCCTTCCCGCCACCCGACCCGTCTCTGATGGCGCCTGTCAAGTACATAGATTCGGACTCGCTCGCACGCGACGACCTGCTCTCGCACGGCGGCCTCCTGCGCACTACGTGTGTGGCGAGCGGATCGGTCAACCCATGCCCGACGACGACCACGAGGGCGACGACGACGACCCGGCCACGGCCGCGGCCGACGACCACGGTGCGCCGCCCTGCGGCCACCACGACAAGCGTTTTCGTGTTACCGCCGCCCCCGACGGGCGACCTCACGCCAGCTACGACTCTCGTGCCGGCGACGACAGCTTTGCGGGTGACGACAACGTTGCCAGTCACCACAGCTGCGCCGGTAACGACGACACTGCCGCCGACTACGCCCGCACCCGTCACTTCCGCTCCGCCCATCACGCCCGCAACGACCTCCCCGCCGCCAGTAACTAGGCCGCATCATCAAACGAAGAAGGTGCCCGTGACGACGCTGCCCCCGGTTACGGCACTTCCGCCCGTGACGACGGCTTTGCCTGTGACTACGACCAGTTTGGTGACCCCACCGATGCCGCACGCTGCCGGCCGCGACGACGGTGCCGACGGTGCCGGCCACGACTTCGGTCCCGCCGACTACGAGCCTGGCGGGCTGCGGGCGGCGCGTGCCGACATTGAACTGCGCCCGCCGGCAGGCACGACGCCAGCAGGCCGAGCACGGCGCCGGTCGGGCAAAGCGCGCCGCCGGCGGGCAAAGCACGCCGGCCGGTAGCCAGGCCAACAAAGTGAGCGTGAGCCAGTGAGCGCGACCGACTTCGACGCCCTCCTGGCGCTTCAGGACCTGGACACCCATATCGACCAAGAGGTGCACAGGAAGTCGCAACTGCCCGAGCGGGCCGAGCTTTCCGAGCTCGAGCGCCTTATCGGGCAAGCCCAAGCCGCCCGGTCCGTGGTGGCCGTGGCACTCGCTCAGGTGGCCTCCCGCCAGGAAGCGGCAGAGCGTGAGCTGAAGTTGACCGAGGACAGGGTGGTGCAGGTTAACCGCCGGCTCTATGGGGGCACGGTGACCGCGTCCCGGGAGCTGCAGGCCATGGCCGAAGACGTCGAGGGCCTCAAAAAGCGTGCCTCTGAGCTCGAGGACAAGGCTCTTGGGCTTATGGAGGAACGCGAGCCTTTCGACCAGGAGCTTGCGTCACTGGACAGCAAGCTTGTAGAGCTCACGGAACGCCAGAGCGGCGCTCTCGAGCGCCTGGGGGCGGCCGAGAGCGAGGTCGATGCCTCCATCGCGGCGTTGACGGCGCAACACCCCGGGGCCGTTGAGGCCGTCCCACAAGCGTTGCTCACCGCCTACGACCGCCTGCGGTCGCGCCTTGGCGGGGTGGCCGTGGCCCGCCTTGTCGGCGGGCGTTGCGACGGTTGCCACTTGAGCCTCCCAGCGATGGAGCTCGACCGTATCCGCCACCAGAGCGCTAGTTCTCTCGAGACTTGCGAACAATGTGGGCGGATCCTTGTCATTGCCGGGCACTGAGCCGGCCGGTCATTTCGGCCAGTCCAGTCATCGAGCGCGCTGGTCATTGAGCCCCCCGGTCATTGAGGCGTCACATGGGCCGAGCGGTACTAGTAGGGACGTGTTCGTGGACCGACCCCACACTTACGAAAGAGACCTCCTGGTACCCGCGCCGCTCGATGAGCGCCGAGGAAAGGCTTCGGTATTACGCAGGACATTTCCCAATTGTCGAGGCTGATGCTACGTATTACCGGCCCTTGATGCCCGAGCTCGCCCGCTCCTGGGCCGAGCGGGTGCCGGAGGGTTTCTGTTTCGACGTGAAGGCGTACGGTTTGTTGACCGGCCACCCAGTCGAGACGGTTACGTTGTGGCCGGACATAAAGGACGAGCTCCAGCCCGACGCGGCTGGAAAACGAAGGATTTACTCTTACCATTTACCACCGGATGCGGTGGACGAGGCATGGGCACGCTCTGTTCACGCTCTCAGCCCCTTGCGCGACAGCGGGCACCTGGGGGCGATGCTCCTGCAGTACCCACCGTGGTTCGTGCCCAAGCGGTCCAACCGCGACGAACTTGCACGCCTCCCTGAGCGCCTCGGAGGTACACCTGCGTGCGTCGAGTTCAGGTCACCGGCATGGTTCGAGGACAAGGACCGGGAACGAACTCTGGGTCTGTTACGCGAGCTCGGCCTGGCGCTCGTGGTCGTCGATGCCCCAAAGTCCTCCGGGCTGCCAACTGTTCTTGAAGTAACCGTCAGCAACCTCGCAGTGGTGCGTTTCCACGGGAGGGCCGACAGCACATGGCGCGCACGCAATGTAACCGCGGCCGAGCGGTTCCGTTACCTCTACAGCGAAGCGGAGCTCGCGCAGTGGGTGCCCCGCGCCCGGGAACTGGAGCAACTGGCCTCGCAGGTCCACCTTCTCATGAACAATTGCTACCAGGACTTTGGGGTGCGCAACGCCGCCCAGTTAGCGGCGATGCTTGCGGGCGAGGAGCCTTGACGAGTGAACGGCGGGGCGACCGTCAGGTTCAGGGCACCTGCCCTGCGCCCGAGAGAAACGGTGACCGGCTAAGGAAAGTGCGCTCTTGAACCCGCTCTCCAGCCGTGGTCTGTACGGCCTGCAGCTCGTAGCTCAGCAGGGTTGGGACCGCCGCAACCGAGCCGCTCGTCTCCACATAGGCGCTCGAATCGCCCTGCATGGCCAAGCAGGTGGCGGGAGTGCCGGTCAGGGACTTGAGGACGGCGTTAGTGGCACCGCCGATCAGCGAGACGGCGCCAGTGCTCTGCGCGACTGCTACATAACACCCGTCGGGAGCGGCAACGAGGGCAACCGGCACATTGCCGGCACCGATGCTGATGTTTGTCACGGTGTTAGTTGCCGCCGCTACGACGGAGACCTCATTGGTGGCCCCGTCGCCGACGTAAATCTCCGTCCCCGTTGTTGGGTTTTGTAGCAGGCCGACATCCGCTGGGGTCTCGGCGCCAGTTCCCTGGTCGCCAACTATATCCTGTGCCACGAACGTGTTAGCCGTCGCTCCGCTCAAGGAAAGCTCGTCCAGTTGGTTATTGGCGCGGTCGACCACATAGGCGTCAGCGCTCGAAGGCAGGACAACTATCCCCGAGGGGTGCTGGCCGTGTGCCCGCCCGCCGGTGTGGGCAATGTCACGGTGGCGGCCACGCTGTTAGTCGCTGTGTTGATCACTGTGACTGTGCCCGCGGCGTAATTGGCGACCAAAAGCTCAGAAGCATTGGGCGCCACCCCCATAGCGGCGGGGTTCCCAAGCGCCCCGACGGGGATGGTTGTAGTCACGGTATAGGTGGGCGTCGGAGGAGGTACCGGGACCACGTCGACCTGGTCGTTGGCTCTTGTCGAGCACATAAGCCGCTGAGGCGTTTGGTGCCATCGCAACGGCGATTGGGACCGGCCTGTTGCCGGCGAGGGTCACGGTGGAAACGACTTTGTCGTAATTGGCATCGCCGTGAAGTGAGTCGACAACCAGTACATTGTGGCTGGCCTGTGCCGCTCTCGGCCACGTAGGCCCACGAGCCGGCCGAGGAGGTGGTAGAAGCGATCAAGTTCTCCTGGGCCGCGAAGTCGTACGTGCCGATCGCCGTTGTAGCGCCTCCGTAGTTGGCGTCCAGGGTGTTGCCAGAGGTGTAGTAGTACGTTGTCGTGGGCAGGACATCGGTGGCGGTGTCGTCGCTGAAGTTTGTCGCGGGCGGTGCCCCCGCCGTCGAGCCGGCAAGGCTGTAGGCGCCGCCGTTCACGCTGCGCCATACCCCGTAATAACCGACCAGGTAGTTGCCGTTTTCGTCCAGCGCAGCCGAACCCGCCCAGCTGAGCGGTACGGCGGTGCTGTAGGTAGAGCTGGCGCAAGACAGCGCTGGAGGTTGCCAGGCCCGTTGGGGCCGCCAACTCGGCAGTCTGTTCGCTTTGTGGGCCGGCCGTGAAAGCGTAGGCGTACTGGGCCTCGGCGACCTGAGCGTTGCCCACTACCACCAGGCTCACAATCGTGACGAGGCTGAAACCTAGCCGGGGTCGACCGGCCTTGTCCCGTCCCTTGCGAGACAGCTGGCTCATCCCCCGGTGATCGCCTGTTGTTTTGCGATGGGCTCGTCGGCGGCGGGGGCTACTTCACCGCCCTCGGATCTGGCCGTATAGATATGGCTAAGGGCGAGAAGTGACGAGGTGGATGCCGTGGATGCGACGGAGGCCGCTAACGCCGCGGACGCCTTCTCGCACGCTGCTCGCCGGCACGCTGCTCGCCGGCCCGCTGCTCGCCGGCCCGCTGCTCGCCGGCCCGCTGCTCGCCGGCCCGCTGCTCGTCGACCCACTGTGTTGGCCAGACGCCAGCGGTTCCGCCGGTCTCGGGCCCGGTGCTCAGCCACAAGGTGCTCGACTACGAGATTTTCGACAACACGGCTCTCGACCACAGGTTGGGCGAGAGCCGGGCCTCCTGGTTCTGACGAGGCCATCGCTGGTATTACCAGTTCTCTCGACGGTCACGTCCACCTCCTCTTCGCGGTCCTTCTTGCCCCAGATCAGGAACAGGCCACCCGCCACCATGAGCACGAAGAGCACGACTTCCAGAGCGACACGGGTGGACTGCTTGTAGAGCCAAACACCGAGGTAGCCCAGGTATGGCACGAAATAGTGCTCGACGTAGGCCGTTTTGCCGTCCAGGCGCACGGGGCCCGGGTCGGCGGCGTTGTTGGCATCGCCCTTCGTGCGCGCCCAGACCTGGCCATCGTGGTCTGTGACCGAGATGACGCGGTGGATGCGGACGTAATTGGCTTGCCCGGGTGGGTGCAAAGCGATCACCTGCCCGGGGCGCACCGAGCTGACCGGCTCTGGCCAAAGAACGGCCACGCCGCCCACGCGCAGTGCCGGGCTCATCGAGCCGCTTTCTATTACCTCGTAATGCCACCAGCCCGCCACCGGGCCGATCGCTGCGACGACGACCACAGTGGCGAGCAGGAAAAGGATCGCTTCCAACGAAGAGCTGACGGCCCGGGACGCTGGTGATTTGCCCACCGTGTTGGTCGTCCCGGCTCCTGAGCTCAGTTTCGAAGCTCTCTTTTGCAGCATGTTCCCTCCTGGGAAGTGGCTACGCCAGCGCCTTAGCCATGAGTGCTAACGACGTCGTTTTGGGCAGCCCCGGCGACTGTCCTATTGGGCTGACCCAGCCCGTTGGGTTGCCAAGAAGTTGTAGGTGAGCACCGACGTGCAACCTTCCATGTTCTCGGTGGCGCCGGTACCAGCGCACGCCGTCGGGTTGATGGCAAGGTTCCCAGGAGCGGTCGCTGGGAACGTCAACGTGAACAGCAGGTAGTCTTTTCCGCCGGCGCTGAGGGATTTGAGCCCTGGAAGAGCTACGGGCGTTGCAACGAGGTTTGCGACAGGTGTAGAGGCCAGGACCGATGTCGAGGTGCCTCCGCACGTGTAGGTCGGGGGCGCACCCGTGGGTGCCACCGAACACTCCGAGACGCTCAAGTGGAGGCCGTTAGTCGCGTCTGTGTTCAGCAGAGAGCTGGTGTTGGCTGTAAAACCAAGGGTAATGCTGGCGTCGTTCGCGGTCGCACCCGTCGAATTGAGGTCGATCTCGCGAGTGATCGTGTCGCCCGGGACTATGGCAGTGGCACCCGTGCCCGCCGTGTTGGTGGGGCCGGTGGCGATGATTATCTTGCCGGAGCTGATCGACTGGGGGCCGGCACTTATCGTGTCGGTGAACGTCGCGAAGGCACCGCCGAAAGCGAGTGAAAGGGCGCCACCGACAAGAGCCGTTGAAGCAATGAGCTTTTTGAGTGTACTGCGGCGGCGTTGTGCCCTTGTCATGAGGGGTAGCCCGGTCCTTTCTCGTTCCCCCCTCCATGGGCTATGTGCAACTGCTCCGTAACGACATGACGCCTGGCGTTCCTATTTCTTCTCGGCTGTGTCTCGGCAGTGCGCCGGGGGTACTTGAGAATGTTCCAGTGGCCTCGCGCCCGCAGTGCGAACTGGGCCCCGGGCGCGCTAGTGAGGAAGGACGCGTGCGGTGGCGCGCCGGCCAGGCAGTTTGACGACCTCGATCGCATTTGGCAGCTGCTCTTTGATCTCCATCGAGTGCGTCACGACGAGGATCTGGCGGAAACGGCCCTTCAGGCGTTCCAAAGCCAGCAGCATGCGCGACTTGCGTTCTTCGTCGAGCGGGCCGAAGACCTCATCGAGCACCATTAGCCCGACAGTGCCCCCGGATTGGAACCGGACGTGCTCGCTTATGGCCACGCGGAGAGCCAGATTTGCCAAGTCGACTTCTGAGCCGGAAAAACGTTCGAGGTCATAGGACACCCCGCCGTCGCAGATCTGTAGCCCGTAGGTATCGGTGTCGACTTCCAGGCGGTCGTACTCGTTGTCGGTGAGCTCGCCGAACAGCTCGGCCGCCTGCACCGCCAGGCGCGGCCCGACCGATGCGACGACGCTGTTGCGGAACCCGTTGAGGAGCTCGGCGGTACGGCCGAGGTGCACAGATGCCGACTCGAGATCCGCGAGGAGCGCATGCTGGGCCTCAGCTTCGGCCAAGCGCTTGGTTTCGGCGTCGGCCTGCGCCCGCGCCTTGGTGGCGCCCAAATGGGCCGAGCGTGCCGCCAGGTCGGTCTCTTTGGCAGCTGCTTCGGCCTCGCTCAAAGCTTCGCGCGCAGCGACCAGCGCCTCTGGTTCGTACCCGAGGGCCCGGACCCTGGACCGGAGGTCCTCCACCAAGATAGACGTGCTGGCCACGCTGTCGCGTGCCTGGGCCAGGGCAAGCTCGGCTTGGGGGCGCCGCTCGAGCCGGCCGCGCAGGCGGCTCGCTTCTTCGGCAGCGTGCTTGCATGCCGAGAGCTCTTTGCGAGCCACCTCGAGCGCCGTCGAGACAGCTTCGGGGCCGGGGGACACCCCGAGGCCTTTTGCCAGGGCCGCATCACCATTGGCCAGGGCTTCGAGCCCGGTCGTCAGCCGGAGGGAAGCCGTTTCCCGGCGTGCACCGGCCTGCTCCCAGGCTGCGAGAGCTTGGCGCGCCGCAGTTGTCTCGGCGTTGAGCCGGGCCATGTGGGCGGACGCTGCGGCCGCCGCTGCAGTTGCCTCCGCAAAGGCCGCCTCCGAGGCCTCCACGAACACCTGGGCGGCGCTCACCTCGGCCTCACGGTGTGACTGGACCTTGGCGAAGGCGTCCCCGAGGGCCTGGCCGCACAGTGGGCAGTCTTCTTCCCCCGACAGGAGCGCCGACCTTGCGAGTGCCTCGCTGGCGACCTTGAACTGGGCCGCAGCGGACTCGCGTATCGCGCCGGCGGACCCCAGCCCAGCGCGCGCCTCCATGGCGACCTTCTCGGCCATTGTCAGGGCCTCTTCATCTGGCGGCGGGGGTGGTGGGGCGAGCTCGGGTAGCGAAGCCAGCTCTTTGGCGCTAACCAGCAGGGCGCTCAGTAGTTGTACCCGTTGCTCAACTGTGGGCAGCTCAGCGGCCAGTGGTCCCAGCTCGCTCAGGTTGGCCTCGTTTGCTGCAAGGTCAGCCAGTTCGGAGGCGAGATCGTCGGCCTGCTTGTTGGCCGCGTCGAGCTCCGCTCTGGCCGCTTTTCCCTCGAGGACCAACTTGACCTGGTCTTGGCGGACCAGGTCGAGCTTCTCGAACCTCTCCTTGGCGGCGACGACAGACTCGCGTGCCACGGCGGCCGCCTTGTCGTCCTCGGCAGCAGCCGTCGCCGAAGCCGCCGCGCGCGCCTCGGCGTCGGCGGCTGAGACCTTGGCCTCCTCCAGGTCCGGGAGCATGCCTCGGAGGCGTTTATGCTGCTCGGTCGTCTGGCGCGCGTCTGCGCGGGCCTTGTCCCGAGCTGTATCGAGGGGCGTTACGCCCAGAAGCGCTAACACAAGCTTGCGGCGTTCCGCCGGGCTCTGGCTGGAGAAGGCATCAAGTTGCTTTTGCTCGGCGAACACTGACGCCCTGAAGGCGCCGTCGTCCATCCCTAGCACCGAGTGCACGTAACGGCCGGTGTCACGGACGCCTTCGGACATGCCAAGCCCATCGCAGTGCGCCTCGGCCCGCACTGTCGCGTTCGCTCCCGAGATCGTCCGGCGTACAAGGTAAATGTGGCCCTCGTGCTCGAATGTGATCTCGGCGATGCACTCGCCGTGCGCGCCCGCCGAGGGGACCTCCTCCTTGGCGGTCCGAGCCTTGCCCCAAAGCGCCCAGAGCACCGACTCGAGCAACGTGGACTTGCCGGCACCGTTCGGCCCGTACACGCCGACGAGCCCGGGTGGCAGCACGAGCTCCAGCTCGTCTTCGAACACCCGGTAGTTGCGGAGGTAAATGCGGTCGATGAGCAACGGTCTGGTAGCCCCGCCTAGCCTGCCGACTCGATCGCTTCTTCGAGGTACTTGTGGCCCAGGTCCTGCACGCGCTGGCGGTCGAGGCCGGTGAGGTCCTGGTGCGCAGAGCCAAGAATCCCATTGGCCGCCGAGGGTTTCGACCCGGGGCAGCTCGGCGGGGACGCTCACGTCCACGAACTGGGGTTCCAACCTCAAGTCGAGAGCGGCCGCTGCGACTTCACGGACCAACTGGCGGTCGAGCAGGCGGTAGGCCTCGGGGTCGACACCTTCCAGGTAAAGCCTCGCAACTGCGCCTTCGGGGACCGTGGCAGCCCGCTGCAGGATCTGCTCGGAAAGCTCTGCTGGCGAAAGCCCGAGCGCGTAGACGTTTTCGAGGGTAACGAGAGGCCGCTGCCCCGTCAGAGGGATGTGGCGGCACTGGCCTGTAACGGTGTCGAGGACGACTATCCCCTTGGCCTTGTCGGGGTCGTCGGCAAAACTGAACGTATCGGTCGAGCCGGCGTACCAGATGCCCTCTGCTACCTGGGCGTGGAAATGGTAATGCCCTAGCAGGACCAGGTCGGACTGGAGCGTCCCGAGGTCGATCTCGATCTCGTTGATGTCGGAGTGCCTCGGCTCGACCTGCTTGATCCGTGGGTGAGTGAGCAGGAGGTTCGTGTGCTCGCCGCTGCGCGAACGATTGGCTTCCGCGAGGGCCTCGAGTGTCGCGTCCACGCTCAACATCTGGGGTACGGCGTGCACGACCAGGGTCTCGCCGCCCGTGGCGATCTCGAAGCGCTCATAGGAGAGCCTATGGGCGAAGTGGACCTCCGGAAAGGTGTCCGCCAGAGCGGAGTACGGGCTACCCCGGCCAGGAAGGCGGGGTGTGTCGTGGTTACCGCTTATGACCACCACCGGCACCCCATGCGCTCGCACCTTCGCGAGCGCTCGCTGCACGACGCGGAACGACCGGTAATGAGGGGCCGGGTGGTCAAAAATGTCGCCGAGCCATATCAGCAGGTCCGGCTCCTGGGCCAGGGCGAGGTCGACGGCCGCCTCGAAGGACCTCTCGAAATCCCACTCGCGTTGGTTGACGCCACCCTCGACGGTGTAGGGGAGATAGGAGCGCCCGAGGTGGGCATCGCCAATCGCAGCAATTTTCATCTGCACCAGTACATCACGGCCCAGTGACCACAAGGCGCGCTAGCTCCGGCTCAGGGCCGTAACGGTCACAGCCGGCTGAGACACTTCAGGCGTGCCTCGTCCGTTTGTGCCTTCGGCTCAGGGTGGCCTCTACCGCCCGGGCCGCTCCGCTTTGGAAACATGGAAGCTGGAGCGGCGGGCGCGCTCGAGGCGACTTGAGCTTGTTGTCGCCCCCCTCGCGCTGATAGCCGTTGGGGTGGCCGCCTATTGGGCAGCATCTCGCCTAGGGCTGGTGCAGCGCCTCTCGGGGCCTAATTGGGCCGTCCCTGGCTTTGCGCTTTGCGCCGCCGGCGCGGCCCTGGTCCTGTGGCCTCGCCGCGACCCCAATCGTTGGGCCAGGGGGGCGGCAGGAGAGCTCGCCACGGCAGCCCTGCTGGAGCATCTGCCTGGGAGGCATTGGGTGGTATTACACGACCTCGGCTTGCCCGGCAGCCGCGCGAACGTTGACCACCTTGTGATCGGGCCGACCGGAGTGTGGGTGGTGGACACCAAGGCCTACCGCGCGCGGCTCGAGGCTCGCTGGCGAAAGGTGCTGGTCGGCAGCGTCCCGCTCTCGACGGCCGCGGTGCGCTGGGAGGCCGAGCGAGTCTCGGGCGTGCTCGGAGTGGTAGCTCGGCCGATCGTGGCGGTCCATGGGAGGGGGCTGCCCCGGCGCGGGGCTCGCTGCGACGGGGTGAGAGTCGTCCTGGCTACGCGGCTCGTGCGCAGGCTGGGCCGAGGGCGGCGGCTCAGGCCTTGCCTCACGGCTCATCAGGTGGCCGAGCTGGGCGACCTGGCTGAGAGCAGGTTTTTCGCGGGCGGCAAGCGGCTAGTCTCCAGGTAGAAGCCGGTCCGGTCCCGGCGGCAAAGACACGATGTCCAACTCACTTGATTTCGACCCGATCATCGAGGCCCGCCGGCAGTGGGCCGCGAACGGTTGGGAGAGCGCCTGTGACGGCATGGCGGCGATCACGTCAGTCGTTCGAGCGCAGCAGCTGTTCCTGGGCCGGATCGACGGCGTCCTGCGGCCTCTGGAGCTGACCTTCGCCCGTTACGAAGTACTGATGCTTTTGCTGTTCTCTCGTCGTGGTTCGCTGCCCCTCAACAAGATCGGTGCCCGCCTTCAGGTCCACCCGACCAGTGTGACCAACGCGGTCGACCGCCTCGAAGAGCAGGACCTGATAAAGCGCGTCCCGCATTCGAGCGACAGGCGGACGACTCTGGCCGAGATCTTGCCGGTGGGCCGTGAGCTCGCACTGCGGGCGACCAGGGCGTTGAACGACGAAGTGTTTTCTCAGCCTGGTATGGGCCGAGAGGACCTGGACCAGCTCATCGACGTGCTGCGGCGTTTTCGCCAAGCAGCAGGCGACTTTTCCGAGCCGGTCCCGGCCGGCGACGCCTGAACCAGCCCGCCAGGGCTTCAGTCCACCAGCAGTTCAGTCCACCAACGCTGAGATGTTGGGCGGCGCTACTGCCCGAGGAGCCGGTGCCGGTGGAGCCGAGCGCACGACGTCGTCATAGAGGTGCACCAATGCCGGGACGGCAAAAGGAGCCTCCAGGTTGACGACAAGACATTCGCCCGGCATCAGCGTCTGGATTTCCGGCCCCAGGGCTGACAGATCCTGTTTCGCAGACGAACGCAGAATGTTCCGGTCCTTTTCATCGGCCAGGCCGAGCACGAAAAAAGTATTGAACTGGCTAAGAAGTTCGTCGTCGAGCAGCTTGGGCTGCTGGGTCACCGCGAGCAGGCCCACTCCGAACTTGCGGCCCTCCCTCGCCACCCGGGGGAACACATTCGACTCCCGGTCCTTGTTCGCTGACAGCACTCGCTGCGCCTCTTCCAGGGCGACCGCCACGACAGGAAGGGTCTTGTGACGGTCGGGGTCCTCCAGGAAGACGCCCTGCCACTCCTCGATCACCCGGCGAGTTAGGAACGAAGCGACAAGGACTTCTTCGGTGCCACCCAGCCCGCTGACGTCGACCAGGACAACCTTGCCTTCGAGCAGTTCATCGAGGATCCGACGTCCCACCGAAACTGCGGGATCCGTAGAAATGCAGGGTAGGTCGACGATACGGCGTGCACGGCGGTGCACTACCTGGAGGGTACTGAGGGCCACTCGGGCCGACAGTTCCACGTCCCGGAAGCCGGCAAGATCCTCGATCCTGGCAAACTCAGCCAGCCAAGCTAGGCCGGCAGATGAATAATGGCGCTCCAGCTCGTGGAGTGCTTCTTCTTGAGGCCGGCTCCATTCGTACGCGGTCCGCAGGTCGTCCACTGACAGCTCGGCAAGGCTGACGCGCAGAGTAGACGTGTTGGGCAGGCGACGGTCGGAATAGGTGCGTAAAGCCTGGGCGGCCCACGGGTGGCGGCCCAGCGCTGTGCGGTGCTCGCCGTGCGGGTCGATGACAAGCAGGCCGTAGCGCCCGTTCGCAGACATGACACCGGCGCAGAGCACCTGGAGGAGGTTGGACTTGCCCATGCCCGTAGTAGCGAAAATGCCAATGTGGCTGGCCAGGCTCCGCCCCGGGATACCGACCTGGAAATCGACGACCGTCTCCCCGCTGCGCAGGTGCCCGATGGGCAGGTCTCCCATTCGTTTGGCCAGGAACGCGAAGTCCTCCGGAGTAGGTGAGACCACTCGGGAGAACTGGGTCGGCAGGCTCTTCGGTTTGCGGAACACGGTCCGGGCGGCGCCTGGCGCCGCTGGCGGCGCCAGGTAACCAAGGCAGCGGCACTCGGCCAGGCGGTAGGTCCGCTTTGTCTGCTCGTGAAGGATGTGAGCCCCGCTTTCGCCCCTCGCGTCGTCGGCAAGCAGAGTCCCGGCAACGCGTTCCGCCCAACCAGGCTCGCGGTGCTCGGTGCCGTAGCTGACGTCGACGATCCTGAACAGGTAGCGCCGGCCTGTCGCGTCGTCCACTCCCACGAGCAGTTCGCCGAGGAACAGGTCCTCTTCGGGGGCGGCTCGGAAGAGAGCTTCGAGCACATTGCGCCCGAAGAGCCTTCCTCTTGTGCTCGCCGGGGTGCTCAGCGAAAAGCCATCTTCCATGCCACTCAGCATCGCGCTCAGGAGCGTTCCATTAGCGAGTGACGGTCGGCGAAGGCTCGCTCCTTGACATCCTCCGGCAGGCCGGCCGCGTCGAGGGCGCTCTGGAGTTCGGCCCACACCTCTTGGCGCGCCCAGCCGGGGCAGGCGGCCAGGCGGTCGGCGACTGAGAGCGGGTAGGGGTAACCCGGGAAACTGGCGTCGTCTGCAAGCGCGCTCAACTGCCCAAGGAGCCGAACCGCATCGGCGTCGCGGGGCAGGTCAATTCGGAACGCGAACCTGGCGTCGGGGTCAAGGCGAGCGACGACGACCAGCAAGCCCGGCCCGACCTCAGGGCGGCGCTCCGCGACAGGCACCCACCAACAGGCGCGCGGGCCGAAGGCTGCCTCGGCCTCGAGCTCCAGCTGGCCGACGAGGGGCGCCCCTCCCCGGGCGAGGGAGCTGTGCTTGATGATGCCGACCAGGGACACGTCGCGCTCTGCCGCCCTGGTCAACAGGTCTGCGAGCCACCGAGCCGGGATCCTCCAGTCCGGCTGGAGGTCGCCGTCCACTAGCACGAGCGCCCCGGGGCCCGCCTCCTCCACACTCGTGGCCACGAAGCGCCACTCGGACCAGTCGCGCAGCAGGTTGAGGTCGACAGGGGCATCGGGTGCTGTCGGGGCGCCCATTTCGGAGAGCGAACGCCGCCCTTCTTGCCCGCCACCGCTGCCAGTCAGGACGTGGACTGCCATGTCGCCAACCTCTTCGAAGGTGCAGCTTCCGAGCTGCCAACGAGTGCGAGCTGCGCGGGTTGCCGCCACCTGCAGGCACCGTGCGTCGGCCACCAAAGCCTGGCCGCCGTCAACGGCCCAGCAGTCCGGAGGGGCCTCAAGGCGCTCAAGGGGCCGAAGTTCAGTGGTCGCGAAGAACTCGAGCTCGCTCCCGTTGGGGTCTGAGAGATCCCCGGTGCCGCCCGACAGCAGTTGGGCAAGCCTCTCGGCGGCTTCGGGGACGGTGGGCATGGCCAAGCATGCTATGCCCGTGCTTGGGGCTTAGCCGACCCCGCTCCCCGCGTCGTTCAAGGTGAAGCGGGCAATAGGTGCCGGCGTTGCCTCCAGCCCGATGTCGTCCCCCGTGAGGAGGTAGACGGCATACGCAACTTCCTCCTTGGTCGGCACGTTGCCATCGGTCCATTCCTGACAGGTCGAGTTGATGGCGCCAACGGTGCCCTTTTCCCACACCCCGGCGTAACAGCCCTCGAGGTTCTTCACACCTTGCTTGACGTCGGTGCCCCAACGAGCAGCCCACGTCATCGTCCAGATCTGGCCCTCGTCGATGCCCTTTCCGAGCCAACCATTGCCGATGTAGGGGATCATTTCGCCATCGTTGTTGGCGTAAGCGTCGAAAACATATTGCAGTGCCTCGGGTGTGTAGGGCACCGACAGATCCTCGGCGTTCGAATCAGCTTGGCTCACAAGCTCGTGGTTGAGTACCAAGTCGTCCTTGAACGTGTACTGGCCCGTCGAATCAATCCGCAACAGGTTGTAGTAAACCTCCTCTGCGGTGACCGTAGGTTTCACCAGCCGAGTGATCAGATAATCGACAATCGCCGCATCGGTACCGGTGACAGCCGTGACCTTCCAGGCAAAATACGCGCACGCGAGGACCGCATTTCGAAGGTACGGAGTGGCATCGGTCAGGCAGGCCCCGACGAACACCAAGCTGTGCGAGAAGTTCGCTCCCCGTGCGTCGCGCAGCCAGCTCCAGAAGTCCGGTGTGATCTCTAGGTAATAACCGCCGTTTTCGTTTTTCCCACCCGGCAAGGTCTCCTCGGTTTCAAGAGCACCAACTGCAGTTGCAACTGCTGGCATGCCGTAGTCCTTTTTGAGCTCGTCGTCTAGGACCGTCTGGTTCGCGAAGGCCTCAGCGGCGGTATGCCCCAGGTAATCGCTTGTGACCAGCGAGCCCTGGCTGCTGCCATGGGTCCGGACCACGAGCAGCCCCGGGCTCGTCCCGCTCAGCGCCTGGATAAGGTCGACGATGCTGGCGGAGTCGCCTTCTAGCAACTTGACTTTGTAGCCGTCACCCTGGAGCGCCGACATTTCGCTCTTGTAGTAGTTGATGTCGCCAAAACCGCTTACAGTGGCGTAGACCTTGCTACCCTTCCAAGACCACGACTGCTGGTTGCCGAACAAGAACGGTTCGAACAGGACTGCGGTTTTGTCCTTCGGGTCGTCGGCGCCGCTGTGCGGGGACTGCTCGACATGGTTCGTCCGGGGGTCTGCGGCGAACGGGCCAGCGGTGAGGCTTTCAGCAGGCCCGTCGCTTGCCGCCTCAGTTGCCATAAGCACGTTCACAGTCCCGCCCTTGTAAGCGACGTCGAAGCCGTCGCTATTGATGTCGACGTGCATGACCCCGCCAAGTTCGTTCTGGGTGTCGGGCTGTAGCCGGTCATCGACCAGCGCGCCATGCACCCGTGGTGCCGCCTGGATGCCACGGCTGGCGAACCTTGCAAGGTGGAGAGCGGGAGCTTGGACGGTCGTTTGGACGCCATCGCCGGGCAGCCGGCTCAGCGTGCCGACGGAGCTCCCGCCGCCGCCGGCTCCGGCGTTTGCCCCACCCTCCACCGGGGCACCCGTGACTGCCGCCACGTAATCGGCGGCGTCCTGGACCAGGGTGGCCATGGGCTCGCCGTCCGCGGTGGCGCTGGCGTCAGCCACTGCGACGCTGAAGGCTGTGAGCTCCGGGTCGACCGCGGCCTGTTCCCAGGTCGACGTCCCCGGCTTGGACGTGAAGACCTGGAACGGGACAGTGATGTCGCCGGATCCGAGCTTTGCGTTGAAGGTACCTTTCCTGTCGAACCCGTTGGTAGCGAACACGAGGTTGAGCTTGCCCGAGTGGTACGACCAGGTGCCCTGGTAGCTCAGGTCCCCCCCGCCGCTCGTTGCGAGGAGCCAGGCGACGCCCTTGCTTGCGAAGATCACCGTGATCGAGGTGCCTTTCGATGGGGTCTGGCCGTTCGACTCGCTCACCAGCGAATAACTCACCTGTTCAGGTGAGGTAAAGCCCTCGCTCGTGCGGGTAAGCGCGGGGGTCCGTCCTGGCGCTGACGGCCGCCAGGCCGCGGCTGGGGTCGTCTCTGAGGCGGTCGCTCGGGCTGCCCCCGGGGCTGTCTCTGGAGCGGTAGCGGAGGCGGCCCGCGCTGGCGTCGTAGCGCCCTGCGCCTTCGAGGGCGTCGCTACCAGCGCCGAAGCCGAGCCGAGCGGCGCAGTGACGGTGCAGAGAGAGGCTGTAATCGCCAATGTGGCGAGCATGGCGGTCGCCGGCCGGGCCGCTTTCTTGGGGACGAAAGCCATTCCGGGCCTCCTAGGTCGGTCCCCCGTGCGGGGACATTTGTGCAGGTCGGGTAAGCCGCCGCAACCTTACAGGTGCGCGCCGCGTGGCCAGCGTCTTTCCCTCAGCGGTGCACGCTTGGCACAATGGTCACATGCCGAGGGCTATCTGGAGCGGGTCGATCAGTTTTGGGCTCGTCAACGTGCCGGTCAAACTGGTGACCGCCACTTCTCCTAAAGACGTCAGGTTCCACCAGCTGCACTCGACCGACGGAGGGCGGATCAATCAAAAGAGGGTCTGCTCGGTGGACGGCGAGGAGGTGGAGTTCTCAGAGATAGTGAAGGGCTATGAGATCCACCGCGGCCAGTACGTGATCGTGGATCCCGAAGAACTCGAGGCCTTGTCGCCAGAGTCGAACCGCAGCATCGACATTGAAGAGTTCGTGGACTTGGCGGCAATCGACCCGCTGTATTTTGACCACAGCTATTACCTGATGCCCGACGGCGTGGCAGCGCGGCCGTACGCTCTTTTGGTCGAAGCCATGGCCGGCACGGGCAAGGTTGGGATCGGCCGCTTCGTATTGCGGACGAAGCAGTACCTTGCGGCGCTCCGACCCCTCGACGGTGCGCTCGTCCTGTCGACGATGCTGTTCGCCGACGAGGTGATCGGCGCCTCCGAACTCGAGATCAAGACGACAGCCGATACCAAACCCTCCGATCGCGAGCTCAAAATGGCCCGCCAGTTGGTCGACTCCCTTTCGTCGGAGTGGGAGCCCGAGAAGTACAAGGACGACTACAGGGAGAAAGTGCTCGAGCTGATCGAGGCTAAAGCCGAGGGCAACGAGATCGCCATACCCGAAGAAGCCGAGCGTCCCGCGCCCGTCGTGGACCTGATGGCGGCTCTAGAGGCCAGCTTGGCCAGGGCCAAGGAACAGGGCGCTGCTGCTGCTGAAGAGGCCAAGGGTAGAGGGCAAAAACGGGCGAGCGTGTAAACAGCCTTGGCAGCTAACGCGAAGTCGGGTAAAGCAGGTTCCTCAGGTACCCCGGGCACTCTTAGTGTTGGGGGCCGCGATCTTGCCCTCTCCAACCTCGATAAGGTGCTCTGGCCGGAGACCGGGACCACAAAAGGTGAGATGGTCGGCTATTACGCCCGTGTGGCCTCAGTCCTCGTCCCTCACCTTGCGGGTCGTGCGATCACTTTGAAGCGTTACCCCAACGGGGTTGACGGGACTTCGTTCTTCGAGAAGAACTGCCCGTCCTACAAGCCGCCCTGGTTGGAAACTGTCAAGATGGGCGAGGTTAATCATTGCCTCGTTGACGACCCCGCATCGGTTGTGTGGCTGGCCAACCTCGCTGCCATCGAGCTCCACCCGACTCTCGCAGCGAAGCCGGACCTGGGATCTCCGACCTCGGTGGTCTTCGACCTTGACCCAGGCCTCCCCGCTGACGTCATTACCTGTGCACGCGTGGCATTGCTTGTTCGCGACCTCCTTGCCCAATTGCACCTTGAAACTTGGGCGAAGACATCGGGTAGCAAAGGTATCCAGCTCTATGCCCCCCTCAACAGTGGTGCCACCTACGAGGGCTCAGCCCCGTTCGCCAAGGCAGTTGCCCAGTTGTTGGAGCGTAGGCACCCCGACCTGATCGTGTCACACCAATTAAAGACCGCACGGGCGGGCAAAGTCCTTATCGATTGGAGCCAAAACGCTTCCTCCAAAACGACAGTTTCGGTGTACTCACTGCGGGCCAGGCCTCAGCCCACTGTTTCGACCCCGATAACCTGGGACGAGTTGGACGACGCGCTGTCGGCCGGGGACCCGACGGCCCTCACCTTCGAATGGCCACAGGTGCTCGAGCGGGTTGAACGCCGCGGCGACCTTATGGCCGACCTGCTGACCCTCGAGCAGGAGCTTCCGGAGCTGAGTGCCTCCTAAGCATTGCGCTCCGCAATACTGGGCCTGTGGACTACAGCTCCGTTGATATCGCCGAGAAGCTCTCCCTGTTCAATGAGCAATGGGCGCCCAAGGTCGTTGCCCGCCTGAATGACTACGAGATCAAGGTCGTCAAGCTCGAGGGCGAGTTCGTCTGGCATACCCACGAGGGCACGGACGAGCTCTTCCTCGTCACGAGCGGCAAGCTGACGATCCAGATGCGCCACGGGAACGTGACACTCGGTCCCGGACAGCTCTTCGTCGTGCCGAGTGGTGTCGAGCACTGCCCGCTGGCCGAGGGCGAAGCTCACGTTGTCCTGATCGAGCCGGCCGGGGTGGTCAATACCGGCGATGCCGGCGGCCATTTCACGGCAGCGCCCGTGGACCTTTGACCAACGCCGGCACTTGACCTGAGCGCCTTGGCGCGCAACGGCCCACGACCTTGTTCCGCATACTCGCCTCCCTGATTAGTCGGATTTCCGTCGCCAGCCCGGCCGACCTGCCCGGCCAGGGTTCATGGCGGGCGCGGCCCGGTGAAACCCCCGTGAGGATCTGTCGCACTTGGGCCTAGTAGAAGAGCTTGAGGACGGAGCGTGTGATGCCCGAGGAGGCCAGCTTGCCGGTCTCGTCCGGTCGAGCCTTGGTGGTCGGCCCGGCACATCGCCTGATATTGGCCAGTGAGGTCTCGCCGTTGTTGGCGACAGGGTTGGCGGATTCATGGGATCACCATGAATCCGCCGTTTACGTGGGCCTGGCGGAATCAAGCGGCAGTGGCAACAGACAGCACAGTGCTCGACACGCCATCTCCTCCACCAGCGAGAACCAGGTTCTTAGGAGGAGACCGTCAAGGCCGGTCCCGAGCGCTTCACCTACAGCAGGCGCCACGCGCACGTATGTTCGATGCGTCAATGGGACGTGGGATTATTTGGCGAAGGGAGGGCCGAAAGGGATGGGCGAACGTCAGATCGGATTATCCCCCTCCGTCTGGCTTCGTTCAGGACCAGCGAGGCCTGCGGCTCCGGCCGCGGCCAAGACGGCGTCCGAGATGACGGGCCATGCCTCCTTTGCCCACGGCCCGAACGGGGTAGAACACAGGCCCGCCAGGGCGAGGCCGGCCGCCGGGTCGACCCAGAGCAGCGAGCCTGATTGCCCGAAGTGGCCGAAGGTCGCCGGCGAGTTGGATTGCCCGGTCCAATGAGGCGTCTTATGGCCCCGGATTCTCAGGGCCTAGGCCCCAGTCGCAGGGAGCCTGGCGCCCGAAACCGGGCAGGACGCCGCCAAGCTCAGGCCATGCGACCGTGGCCGCACGCTTCATGGTCTCGGGGCTAACAAGTTTGGGGGCCAGCAATTCGCCGGCGAGCAGCAAGAGGTCTTCGAGGGGGCTGCTCGCTCCATGCGCCGGCGAGCCGTTGAGCAGGGTGTTGCGCATGCCCAGGGGTTCGAGGACGCCGGCGTTCAGGTAGTCCCCGAAGGAGATCCCGGTGCTGGCCTCGATGTGGCCTGCAGCAATTTCGATGCCTGTGTTCGAGTAAATGCGGTTCGTTGCGGGCCTCGCGATCGGTTGGTCCCCTTGGAAAGGCAGGCCAGAGGCGTGGGCTAGTAGGTGGGCGAACGTCGACCCAGGCGGGCCGACAGCGTCGTCGAGGGTAACGCTGCCTTCTTCGAGAGCGACGAGACTGGCCACGCAGACCAGCAACTTGGTCACCGATGCCCAGTCGAAACGCTCGCTGAGCGGCCCGGTTGTAGCTGCCACCTCTGCGCCTGGATGATCACCGGACCGGTCGGATACCACGATGCCGGCCGCGGCCGACCCAGGCCAGGCCGCAACATGGGAGGCGAGCATTGCGCTCAGCGGATCAGGATCCGGGGCCATCGTCCGCAGGGTTTGGGCTGTCGGTCTCGGGGTGCGGCTGTGAACCTGGGTGCGGGCGGGGACGGGGGTGCGCGGCGACGTAACGCTCGATGAGATGGGCTGTGTCGGCAAGGTTCTGGCGGATGCTGCCGGCGATCGCGCGCTCGGCGAGGGCACCGAGAAGCGGTATATGAACTCGCAGATCTGCCACCAAATGTTGGCACGACTGCCCCTCGCCGACGTCGTGCAGCTCGTACCAACCTTGGAAGGAAAGCAACCCTGCGTAATTGTCGGGGACCATCTGGACCGTGCTGCGCCGCGTGGCCAGGTCCACCTCGGTCACCTGTGACCAGGTCAGCTTTTTCGGGTCCAGGATCGCTTTGGCCGGTCCGTTGAGCTCGCCGGCGAAGCGGTACCCGAGCTCGATTCGCGCTCTCTCGGGGCCCGCAGAAAACGAGCGCACCTCGGGTGCGGAAATGTCCGGTAGATCTCCGAGGCACCGGTAGAAATCGGGGTCCAAGAAGGCGGATTGGGCGTCCTCCGCGCTTGCAGCGATCGACTGGTCCACGATGATCTCCATCGTTTCAGATGCCACCTGTCGTATCGCAGGCGAGCGGGCCTTCCAGTACCGTCAGGTCATTTTCCATCACGGCAAAATAGGTGGGCGGTGCAGGGCCAGTCGGGCTAGGAGCGAGTTCGATCGGGTTGAGGCTCTTGACGGGGACCCTGACGGATCTTGCGACTTGCTGGACCGCCCCGGCAGGCACGCCCACTTCGCTGAAAACCCCGGGGAGAGAGCTCGAGCGCACAAGGGCCTCGGCTTTCGCCACGCCCAAAGTGCTGACGGCCACGTCGGTTATGTCAAAGCTGGAACCCAACCGCTCGAAAGCATTGTCCGATGTGACGAACTTGGTGATGGTGCAGTCGGTGAACGTGCTCTCGAAGTCGGACTCGATCGAGGTGGCCACGGCGGCGAAGTTTCGCGAACCGTCTTCGAACACGGAGCGCTCCGACGGTTCGATGTCAGTGAGGGCTCCGGCGATAACGCCCGCGGCGTCTGCCATGAGGTATGGGTTGAGCCAAAACTCGTAGGGTTGCGCTTGTTTGGAGACCGCGGGCAGCACCGCCAGGTGCCGCCGGGCGGCGCGCGCGGCTGATTCGACTTGGGGCTGGTAACCGTCGCCGACATCTACTACCAGCGAGGCGTGCTCGATTTCGGCCCGTCGTGCCGCGGTGAGGGAAAGGCCCTCGGGCTGGACGCCGGGCGGCGCAACATCGACGACGTGGACCGCGGCCCCGCCCACGTAACTCGTCAGTTGGGCCAAGGCATAGACGGAGACCACGACCTCGATTGGGGCCGGACGCGACCGGCTCGTCAGTCCCGGCGCAGTGGAGGAGGGCGCGTTGCGCGCGCGGCCCGCTACTCGGTGCAGACTTCCCCCCGCAGCCAGCGACGCCCGTCCCTGCGGCGAGGACGGAAACGACAGAGGCGACAACAAGCGGGACGTGCCACGAGCTGGGTCTCCCGAAAGGCCGGCGCATCTGTTCGAGCATGGCACCGGCGGCGCCCAAGCGGCCATCCGAGCGCTAGCCCACCCGGTCCCTTCGCCCCCGAGGGTGCCGCTCCGCCCACAAGCGGCTCCGCCCGACCGGCCCTCATCGGCCCGATGAGGTTAGTTCTCCCGGTGGGCGCATAGGCTTGTAGCTGAGAAAGGTGGTGGTCCCTACGGCCGCGTCTTCGGAGTCATTTGATGTAGTAGTGATCGGGGGTGGGCCAGCTGGCTATGCGGCCGCGCTTTACGGCGGGCTAGCCGGCTTGCGCGTCGCCCTCGTGGAAAAGGAAAAGGTTGGTGGCACCTGTTTGCACCGTGGCTGCATCCCAGCCAAGGAGCTGCTGGAAACGGCCGCTGTTTACCGGACAGTGAAAGGCGCTAAGGAGTACGGCATTGGCGTGGACGGCTGGACGGTCGATTTCTCGGCTACCCAGGTTCGCAAGAACAAAGTGATCGACCAGCTCCATAAGGGCCTGCAAGGGCTGCTGAAGCGCCGCAAGGTTGTGACCTTTGCCGGTAGCGGGAAGTTATTGCCCGGCAAGGTCGTCCAGGTCGAGGGGCTGGACGGTGGTACCACCGAGTTGACTGCGCCGGCAATCATCCTGGCAGCGGGTTCGGTCCCCCGCACGATCCCGGGTTTCGAGGTCGACGGGCGCTTCGTGCTCACGAGCGACGAGGTCCTCGAGCTCGAGCGGTTGCCCGAGACAGCCGTGGTGGTGGGCGGCGGGGCCATCGGGTGCGAGTTCGCTTCGATGCTCTCCGACATGGGTACCCGGGTGACCATTCTGGAGGCTCTTCCCCGGATCCTGCCAGGAGTCGACAAAGACGTGGTCGACGTCGTTGCGAGGTCGTTCAGAAGGCGCGGCATCGACGTCAAGACAGGGGTCATGGTCAAGGGCCACACCCCCGCTGAGGACGGCAAGGGCACCGTCGTCGACTACAGCGTCGGGCGTGACGGGGCGACGGAGCAGGTCGAAGTGCAAGCGGTCGTCGTTTCGGTCGGCCGCCGGCCGCTCAGCGACGGCCTGCTCGCCCCAGGTAGCGGGGTCGAGGTCGACGAACGAGGCTTCGTCAAGGTCGATGAGCTGATGCAGACCAGTGAGCCCGGCGTCTTCGCGGCGGGGGACCTGGTCGCTACACCAGGGCTTGCCCATGTGGGCTTTGCCGAGGCGATGGTGATCATCGACCAGGTGCTCGACCGCCCCGTGGTACCGGTGGACTATGGCAAAGTGCCCTGGTGCGTCTATACGTTCCCCGAGGTGGCCTTCGCCGGGTACTCGGAGGAGGCGGCGGTTGAGGCCGGCTACGAGGTGGTCACCAAGAAGGACGCTTACGGTGGCAATGGCCGCGCCATGATCGTGGGCGAAACCGACGGGTTGGTCAAGGTGATAGCCGAAAAGTTGCCCGACGGTTCCGCCGGCCGCATCCTGGGGGTACATATGGTTGGGCCGTGGGTGACCGAACAGCTTGGCCAGGGTTACATGGCGGTCAACTGGGAGGCTACGGCAGACGAAGTCGCCCGTTTCGTGCAGCCGCACCCGTCATTGTCAGAGGTTTTCGGCGAGACAGTGCTCGCCCTGGCTGGAAGAGGTCTACACGTTGGCTGAAATTACGATGCCCCAGCTCGGTGAGACCGTCACGGAGGGCACCATCACCAAGTGGCACAAGCGGGTCGGCGACGAGGTAGTTGAAGACGAGGTACTTTTCGAGGTCTCGACAGACAAGGTCGACTCGGAGGTCCCCTCGCCGGTCAGCGGCACGGTCGACGAGATCCTTGTGCAAGAGGGTGAGACCGTTTCCGTCGGTACCAAATTGGCTGTCATTGGCCAGGGTGGTGCCGCTGCGCCTCCGGCTAGCGCTCCGGCGAAGGCGGAGGCTACGGCTGACGGTGCCGCCGCCGCCGAGCCAGGAGCGACAGCAGGTGCCGAGGTGGCGACCGACGAGGCCGACGCTGCTCTGGTCGCAGCGGAGCCGGCTGCCAGCGGCCGTCGCCAAGGTGGGCAAACGGCTCAGGCGAAACCCCCCACCGGGGCGCCTCCGCGGCCGGGTTCTCGTCCGGCGGACCAACGACCGCCGAGCGCGCCCGCCCAAGGCGGGCCGAGCAAGCTGCTGTCCCCGGTCGTGCGCCGGCTGATCGCCGAGCACGGGCTGGACCCTGCCGAGATAGAGGGGTCAGGCGCCGGAGGCCGGATCACCCGCGATGATGTGCTTGCCGCAATCGACGGCAAGGGCACGAACGGGAGCGGGGCAACCGCCGAAGGCCCCTTCGAAGACGACGCTCCCGGGCGAGGACGAGCCAGCCGTAGCGAGGGATCCGCCCCTGCGCCGAGCGCGAGCGCCGCGGAGGCAGGCCCGCTACCGGTGGCCGGCCAGGGTGACAGGGTCGTGCCCTTCACGAACATCCGGCGTCGCACCGCCGAGCACATGGTGCGCTCCAAGCACACGTCGGCTCACACGATGGTGGCGGTCGAGGTGGACTATTCGGGTGTGGACAAGGTGCGCAGCGCCCAAAAAGAACGCTTCAAGGCCAATGAGGGTTTCAGCCTCACATATTTGCCGTTCATTGCCCGGGCAGTCGTCGATGCCCTAGAAGACTGGCCGTACCTCAATTCTTCGGTTGGCGACGACGAGCTGATCGTCCATGGTGAGGTCAATCTCGGGTTCGCTGTCGATCTCGAATTCGAGGGCCTCCTCGTCCCTGTCGTGCACCGCGCAGAGGAAAAGCGCCTGACGGCGCTCGCACGCGAGATCGCCGGCCTGGCCTCGCGGGCAAGATCGAAGCGCCTGACGATGGACGACATTTCCGGTGGCACGTTCACCCTTACAAACGCCGGCAGTTTTGGGACCTTCATCACGGTCCCTGTAATAAACCAGCCCCAAGTGGCGATCCTGTCCACCGACGGCGTGAAAAAACGCCCGGTGGTAGTCGAACTTCCGGATGGCTCTGACGGCATTGCGGTCCACCCGGTTGGCAACCTCGTCATGTCGTGGGACCACCGCGCGGTCGACGGAGCCTATGCAGCCGCTTTCATGGCTAAGGTCCGCGACATACTCCAGACCCGAGACTGGGCCACGGAAATTTGAGCCAGACCGCCACCCTGGGCGCCTCGGTGACGTCTGCGCCCGCTGAGCTGCTTGCCCCCGGCCGCACGCTGCGCCTGCGCTGGCTCGGGACGCGGGTGGCGTACCGCGACGCCCACGTCCTTCAACGCGCACTTTGGGCCGCCGGCGAGGCGGCTGACGACTGGCTGCTGCTGCTGGAGCACCCCCACGTCTACACGGCCGGTATCCGCTCTAGGACTGAGCACATGTTGGTCGACCCTTCGAGCGTTGGCGCGGAATTGCTGTGGGTGGACCGAGGTGGCGACATCACCTACCACGGGCCCGGCCAAGTAGTCGGCTACCCCGTCCTTTCCGTGCCGAGCGGGCACTCGGCGACTCCCCGTTATATCCACGAGGTCGAAGAGCTTGTTATAGGCACTTTGGCGAGCCTCGGCCTCCACGACGCAGGGCGGCTGGAGGGCTACCCCGGGGTCTGGGCCGGCCTGGGCGGGCCACGGCCTCGCAAGATATGTGCCATCGGTGCCCGGCACAGCCGCCGGCGCACTATGCACGGTTTCGCCCTCAACGTCAACACGGACCTGTCCATGTTCGGCCATATCGTGCCCTGCGGGATCTCGGACAAGGAGGTCACATCGCTGCAGGCCGAAGGTCTGACGATTAGTACCGCCGAAGTCGTCGAGGCCCTCTTCGCCGTAGCGGCGCAGCGCTGGGGAAATGGGAGGCCGGTCGAACGCCAGGACGCTTCCTGGCCGGGGACAGGCCCGGTTGCCGCAGCATTCTCCACGGCCGCCACGTCTGTCATCTCGCAGGACGCCCCAGCGCCCTCGTGGCTGGAAGCCCCCGCGTCGGCTGCTCGCGGGCCCATCTCGCCCGCTCCGGCCGCGCCCGCTCAACCGGTGCGCCTCCTCGGCCGCCTCGCGCAGGCCGGAGTTGACCCAGCCGCCGGGCTCTCGATCGGCGCTCGTAAACCCTCCTGGCTTCGGGCGAACGCCCACATGGGCAGTGAGTTCCGGTCTCTGCGCAAGACCGTGCGGGGCCTCGGGCTCGTTACGGTCTGCGAGGAGGCGGGTTGCCCGAACATCTTCGAATGTTGGGCTGACGGGACCGCGACCTTCATGATCAATGGCGACCGCTGCACGCGTGCGTGCGGGTTTTGCCAGGTCGGTACCGCCAAGCCGCTGCCCCTAGACCCCGAGGAGCCCGGGCGTGTCGCTGAAGCGGTAGCTCGTCTCGGCCTCGCACACGCAGTCATAACCTGTGTGGCGCGAGACGACCTCGAAGACGGCGGCGCCTCTGCTTTTGCGGCGACGATCGAGGCGCTCCGCCAGCGCTGCCCGGGTACCGCGGTCGAGGTGCTGATCTCGGACTGTAAGGGTGACCCGGCGGCGCTCGGGCGCATTTTCGATAAGCGGCCCGACGTGCTCAACCACAATGTCGAAACGGTCCCGCGACTTCAGCGTGCGGTGCGCCCGTCCGCTTCGTACACCCGCACCTTGGCAGTCCTGGCCCGAGCTCACGAATCGGGCCTTACCACCAAGTCAGGCTTGATGGTCGGGTTGGGCGAGACCGACGAAGAAGTTATCGGCGTGCTTGCCGACTTGCAGGCAATAGGCGTGCAGATCGTCACGATCGGACAGTACCTGCGCCCGTCGGCCAGCCACCTTCCGGTAGCTCGCTGGTGGTCGCCGGACGAGTTTGACCGCTTGGCGCAGGCTGGACGCGCCCTTGGCATCTCGCACGTCGTCGCCTCGCCGCTCACCCGGTCGAGCTACCATGCCCGCCAGGCGGCCGAAGATGCCACTGGGGGCCTCGCTGTCGGCCCGCCGTCGCCGCCTGGGACCGGGGCCACGGCTGCTGCGGGCAAAGCGCAGGTCTTCACCGCCTCGGGTGGTGCGGCTTGAGCGCGGCGCCCTATTCGGCGCGCTTGGCACGGGCCCACGAGGCAATGGGCATTGCGGGCGTCGACGCTCTTCTCATCTCGCTTGGAGCCGACCTGCCCTGGCTGAGCGGCTATGTGGCCATGCCTCTCGAGCGCCTCACGATGCTGGTGGTCCCAGCAGGGGGCAGTAGCGAGCAGGCCACCCTGGTGGTCCCGGCGCTCGAGGCCCCCCGTGTGAAGCCCGTCCCTGAGGTGTTCTCCATCCGGGCATGGGGCGAGCTGGAGGACCCGGTCGAGATCGTGGCGTCCCTCGTGCGACGCTGCACGGGCAAGGCCCCGTTGCTGGCGATCAGCGACCGGGCGTGGGCGACGTTCCTGTTGCAGCTCGAGCGGGCCCTGCCCGATGCGACCTGGACGACGGCTTCCACGGTCACGGCTCCTCTCAGGGCGATAAAGGACGCGGCCGAGGTCGAAGCTCTCGCCCACGCTGCCGCAGCGGCCGACCGGGTCGCGGCGGCTCTGCTTGGAGGTGAAATTGCCCTTATCGGGCGCACCGAACGCGAGATCTCGGCCGAAATAACGAGGCGACTTCTCGAGGAGGGCAACGAGCGGGTCAACTTCGCCATCGTCGCGTCGGGGCCGAACTCGGCGAGCCCCCACCACGAGCCGAGCGAGCGCCGGCCCAGCCCCGAGAACCGGTCGTGTGCGATTTCGGCGGGACGCTCGACGGCTATTGCTCGGACATAACGCGGACTGTTGTCACTGGAGAACCGTCGCGTGAGCTGGCGAAGATATACGGTGTGGTCGCCGAGGCGCAGGCAGCCGGAGTGGTCGCAGCGCAGGTCGGAGAGCTCTGCAGCGGTGTCGACTGGGCGTCACGCCGGGTCATCGACGAAGCGGGTTTCGGGGAGTACTTCGTGCACCGTACAGGACATGGCATCGGCCTCGAGGAGCACGAAGACCCTTACATGGTTGCCGGCAACTCGACGCCCGTGACTGCCGGTCATGCGTTCTCGGTGGAACCGGGCATTTATGTCCCGGAGCGCCATGGGGTGCGCATCGAGGACATCGTGGTGGCGACGATGCGAGGGCCGCGGCCCCTTAACCTGGCCGACCACGCACTCACAGTCGTCGAGGCCTAACGCTCTGCCTGCCCGTCCGCCTGGCTAGACGGACTTTGAGGGACTTCGGAGCGCCTGCTCAGGTTCCGCTCAGCAAATGACGAGAATATTGTTCGAGTGACCAGCACGGTGCCCACTCGGGCCCCCGCGGACGCAGCCCGCCGGGAACGCTTCCTGTACCGCCTGAGCGAGCCCGCCCGTGAAAGCGTCGTGGCGGCGCTCGTCGCCCTGGGAGCTCTCGGGGTCATCTACATGTGGTGGCGCGACACCAGCCCCGCAAGCGTCTATGGAGCAGGTCCCTGGTTGACGGCCGCCGGCCGCGTTACCGGCCTGTTGGGCACCTACTTGGTCGTCATAGAGGTGCTGCTCATGGGCCGGGTCCCATGGCTCGACCGGATGATCGGCATGGACCGTTTGGCGGTGTGGCACCGGCGCAACGGGGAGTATTCGATCTGCCTGCTCGTGGCTCACGCGGTGCTGATCATCTGGGGTTACGCGATCACGACCCACGACGGTTTGTTGAGCGAGACGAAGTCGGTCGTGCTGTCCTACCCGGACATGCTGGCAGCGACCGTGGGGCTCGGTTTGCTCGTCGTCGTAGGGGTGCTGTCGGCGCGGGCTGTTCGCAGGCGTGTGAACTATCACACCTGGTATTTCGTACACCTTTATACGTACATCGCCCTTGCGCTTTCCTTTGCCCACCAGTTCAACACCGGTGCCGACTTCGCGACACACCCCCTGAACCGGGTCATCTGGGGTGCCATGTACGGCATCGTTGCGGCGCTCCTGATCTTCTACCGGGCCCTCAAGCCCGTGCTCAATATGGCGCGCCATCGTTTCGTTGTTGTCGGGACTGCTAGCGAGGGGCCTGGCCTCACATCGGTCTACGTCTCGGGAAGGGGGCTGGCCAAGATCAACGCGGACGCAGGCCAGTTCTTCCTGTGGCGGTTCCTGACCCGGGACGGCTGGTGGCAGGCCCACCCCTTCAGCCTGTCGGCTGCCCCCAACGGCAAATGGTTCCGGATGACGGCCAAAGCGCTCGGCGACCACAGCGCAGGGCTGGCCACCCTGCGCCCTGGCACCAAGGTCTTATTGGAAGGCCCGTTCGGCAATTTCACGACGCGCTGGCGCCGGGGGCGCAAGCTCCTCATGATCGGCGCCGGCGTGGGCATAACGCCGCTTCGGGCCATGTTCGAGGAGGCCTCGACAGCAACGGGTGATGTGACCCTGTTGTACCGGGCTAGCAGCTCCGATGGGCTGGGGCTGCGGGGCGAGCTCGATGAAATAGCGCAGCGGCGCGGTGCCTCGGTGCACTACCTGGTCGGGCCGCGCGACGAGCACCCCGAGTACCTGAGCCCTGATCACTTGCGGGGGCTCGTGCGAGACATTGTCCAGCGCGACGTGTACGTGTGCGGTCCTCCGGGTTTCACGGCGACAGTCAACTCCAGCCTTCGCACTTTGCGCGTCCCCCGACGCCACATCCACACCGAAATGTTCGAGCTCTAGGTAGAACGGGACATTATGCGTCGTGCCGTGATCGCCACCGCCGGGACAGTGGTCGGCCTTGTCCTCCTGCTCGGCTACCGGTCCGAAGGAGCCGTCAAGGTCGAAAAGGTCAGCACCGGCACCGGCACCGGCAGCGGCGTCGGGACCGGGACAGTCACTGTCCCAGGCACGACGGTGCCGGCCGCAGCCTCGTCCAGCTCCGAACGGACCTACACCGGCCAGGATGTCTTCTACCGTTACGGTGATATTGAGGTGTCGGTCACCCTGAGCGGCAGCCGGATCGTCACCGTCACGGTGCCGGAGGACGACGCCTCCTCCCCGTACTCCCAGACGGTGAACTCGGCTGCGGTCCCCGTCCTCGTGAGAGAGGCAGTGGCTGCTCAGGGCACCAACTTCGATGTCGTTTCGGGGGCGACCTATACGAGCGACGCCTTTGCGCAGTCGCTCGCGTCGGCCCTGGACAAGTCGAGCGAGTGATGACCGCGTTGGGCGGGCCGGGAGCCTCCGGCGTTGTCCGCCACGAAGAAGTCATGGGTACTGTCGTGACCTTCGACGTGCGTACCCCGGCGCCACAGGCGCAGGTCGATGCGGCCTTGGCTGCCGCGACGCAGTGGCTGCACTGGGTCGACGACACCTTCAGCACCTACAAACCGCTCAGCGAAGTGAGCCGTTTCGACCGGGGCGAGCTGCCAATTGACGAATGCTGCGAAGAGCTGACGCAAATAGTCGCCCTCTGCTACAAGTTCAACGGGGCGACAGGCGGCTTTTTCGATGCGTGGGCAACCGGCCATTTCGACCCGAGCGGCATTGTCAAGGGCTGGTCCGTCGAACATGCCTCCCGACTGCTCCAAGAAGCCGGCTTGGCGGACCATGCGGTCGACGGTGGGGGAGACATCCTCCTGAGCGGGGCCGCTGGGACCGGTCGTCCCTGGCATGTTGGTGTGCGCCATCCCATCCAGCGCGAGGCTTACTGTGCCGCTCTGGCGCTCACGGGCGGCGCAGTTGCCACCTCGGGTACCTACGAGCGAGGTCCCCACGTGCTCAACCCGTTCAGCGGGCAGCCGGCAACCGAGCTGATATCAGTGACCATTGTGGGCCCGCAGCTGATAAGTGCGGATGCTTACGCCACGGCTGCGTTTGCCATGGGCGCGGCCGCAACCGGTTGGCTCGAAAGCCTGGACGGATACGAGTCGCTGGTGATAAGCCCGGACGGGCGGGGCTGGTCCACGCAGGGCTTCAAAGACCTCCAGAGCGCGCTCCGCTCACAACGCCGGGGTAGTACTCCCGACAGTCCGGCGGACGATGAAATACTTCGCCTGGGGGTGATGGCAAATGATGGCGGCGGTGGTCTGTTCGGGATGGAACTGCCACGAGGTCTCTTCCGAGCATTCGACCCCGATGCGCTCGGCACCAATAAGCCAGGCACAGCGGGCGTTGTCTTCGAGATCGGGGCATGCCGGGTAACCCCATGAGTAACGACCTCCTCGGTACTGCTGGCGGAACAGCCCGTGCAGGTTGGGGCCGTCCTCGCCGGCAAAACCCCACTCCTCGCGGATGCGGTGGTGCCAGTACTCAGCTAGCGCTTCGGTCATCTCGACGGAAAGGCCGTGCAGGTGCAGGTAATCGGTGTAGCGGTCCTCGGCAAAAAGCTTGGCGGTTTGCTCCGAAGCGGCAGGCCCCATTGTCACGACGTGGAACGCCGCATAATCGAGCTCATCAGAGGAAACTGGCCTGAAGAAATCGGAAATGCAGAGCCATGGGCTGTCGTCCTGGCGAGGGAAAGTGAAGCGCGTAAGCTCTACTGAGCGCCGCTCATCTTCCCAAATGACGAGATCGTCACCGTCCGAGCTCGCCGGGAAGTAGCCGTAAGCCACCGCTGGGCGGAGCACGTCTGACTGTCGCGCCAGCTCCAATTGTTGGCGTAGCACTCCCCGTACCCGCGTCTTGAACTGGGCGTCGGTCTCACCCTTGAGCGGTCGGTAGCCCCACTGGTTGCGGAACAGCGAAGTCTCGTTCAGGTACTTGGCGATCTCGTTGAGCGGTATACCTCGCTCGACCCGGGGCCCGATAAACGGCGGTACCGGGACGGAGTTGCCTACCTCGACCGAAGGCGCCCGGGGCGGGCGTTCGCTCGGCTCCTGCGCAGCTGCCCGGGCTTGGCGGCGCGGGGGCACGCCGGCGCGGCCACCAAGGGCGCGCCCGAACTCGGGGTCGTCTTCATTGTTGCGAGAAAACTCCATCAGCTTGTCCATCGTCCGCAAGCCCTCGAACGCGTCCTTGCCATAAAACAGGCGTCCTTTGTACTGCGAGCGAAGATCCCTCTCCACATACGTACGCGTAAGGGCTGCCCCGCCAAGGATCACCGGGTAGTGGTCGAGGCCCCGCTCGTTCAGCTCGAGCAAGTTGTCCCGCATTATCAGCGTCGATTTGACAAGGAGCCCTGACATCCCGATGACATCGGCCCCGACCTCCTCAGCCTTGGCCACCATTTCGGAGATCGCGACCTTGGTCCCGAGGTTGTGGACCTCGTAGCCGTTGTTGGTGAGGATGATATCGACGAGGTTCTTGCCTATGTCGTGCACGTCGCCCTTGACTGTCGCCAGCACGACCTTGCCCCTTCCGCGGTCGCCAGTTTTGGACATGTGCGGTTCCAGGTAGGCGACGGCGCTCTTCATTACCTCTGCCGACTGGAGGACGAAGGGCAGCTGCATACGACCGGAACCGAAGAGCTCGCCAACGGTTTTCATCCCGGTCATCAGCGCGCCGTTCACGATGTCAAGCGCTGGGGTCCCTTCGCCCAGGGCCTCGTCCAGCTCCGCCTCGAGGCCTTCGCGCGAGCCGTCGACGACACGGTGCTCGAGACGACGTCCCACCGGCCAGTCGCTCCTGTCCTCTTCGACGAGAGCTTCCGACGTGGCCCCTTCGAAAAAGCGGAGGAGCTCGGACAACGGGTCGTAACGGGTGGAGGCGTCACGGCGGTCGTAAATGAGGTCCAGGCATATCTGGACAGCCTCGGGCGCGATCCGGTCCAGCGGGACTATGCGCGCTCGAGTTGACGATGGCTGCGTCGAGCCCGGCTTGCTGGCATTCATGGAGGAACACGGAGTTGAGCGCTTGGCGAGCCGCAGCGGCCAGGCCGAACGAGACGTTCGAGATGCCGAGGACCGTGCGGACCCCGGGCATGGCGGCTTTGATCCGCTTTATCCCTTCTATCGTCTCGAGGCCGTCGCGCCGGCTTTCTTCCATTCCTGTGCTGACCGGTAGCACGAGTGCATCGAAGAAAAGGTCCTCTGGCATGAGCCCGTAACGGCCCACGGCCAGGTCGTAAATCGCCTGGGCCGCCCGCAACTTCCATTCTGCGGTGCGGGCCTGCCCCTCGGTGTCGATGCACGTGCAGACGACTGCGGCTCCGTACTCGCGCGCCAACGACAGGAAGCTGTCGAGGCGGGTGCCCTTGGCATCGCCCTCTTCGAGGTTGACCGAATTGATCAGGGGCTTGCCGGCAATGTGCTGCAAGCCGCGCTCAATGACGGGAGCTTCGGTGGAGTCGAGCATGAGCGGCAGCGTCGCCTGAGTTGCAAAACGGCTCGCTATCTCGGTCATGTCGGCGACGCCGTCTTCGCCTGTGTAATCGACGCACACGTCGAGCAAGTGGCTTCCGGAGCGGACGGCATCCTTGGCCATCGAGGTGCAGACGTCCCACTCCTTGGCGAGCATTGCCTCGCGGAAACGCTTGGAGCCATTGGCGTTCGTGCGCTCTCCGATGTTGAGCACGGAAGGCGCCTGGTCGTAAGGGACGTGAGCGTAAAGCGAAGCGCAGCCCGGTTCCCAGGTAGGTTCGCGCGGTGCCGGCACCGACGCGGCTAGGGCGTCGACGACCGCCTTCAGGTGCGCCGGGGTGGTCCCACAGCACCCTCCAACGATGTTGATGCCAAGCTCGGACACAAAGCGCGAGTGGTGTTCTGCGAGCTGGGACGGGGTCAGGTCGTAGTGCATCTTTCCTTCGACCACCGAAGGCAAGCCTGCATTTGGCAGGCACGACAATGGGAGGCGGCTGTGCGCGCTCAGGTAGCGGAGATGCTCGCCCATCTCGGCAGGCCCGGTGGCACAATTGAGCCCGATCACATCCGGCCGCAAGGCATCAAGGGTCGTGAGTGCGGCGCCGATCTCGCTGCCCATCAACATCCGCCCCGTCGTTTCGATGGTTACCTGTACCTGGAGCGCCAACTCCCTCCCGGCATCGGCCATCGCGCGTCGGGCGCCGATTATCGCCGCTTTGGCCTGAAGAAGGTCCTGTACGGTTTCGATCACCAGCAGGTCGGCCCCGCCGGCGATAAGTCCGGCGGCTGCCTCCTGGTAGCCGTCGCGCATATCGGTGAAGGAAATCTGCCCGAGCGAGGCGATCTTCGTGCCCGGACCGAGAGACCCGGCAACCCAGTGGCCCGGGCCGTAACTGTCGGCCACATCGCGCGCTATCGACGCCGCGGACCTGGCGAGCTCGCGGGCACGCCCGGCGATCCCGTACTCGGCAAGGACCCAGGGCAGGGAACCGAAACTGTCCGTCTCGACCACCTGGCACCCGACATCGAAGAACGACCGGTGCAGGTCCGCTATCGCGTCGGGCCGGGTGGCGCACAGGATCTCGTTGCAGCCTTCATAAGCAGGCCCGCCGAAGTCATCTGGCCCGAGGCCGAGCAGCTGCAGATTGGTGCCAGTGGCGCCATCGAAAATGACGACGCTTTCGTGGACCGCTTCTATGAAACTGGCCGGCCGAGTTCATAGATAGATGGTAGGGGAGAAAGGGTTAGCGGCCGGTCGAGTTAATCGCCGACGGCGACGATCTCCACCGCCAACTGACCGCTCGGGGCTTCGTATGTGACCGTGGTCCCTGCCCGCTTGCCCATCAGAGCTTGGCCGAGCGGCGAGCCAGGCGAGATCACCGACGTCCCCGCGACGCGCTCTTCGATGGAGCCCACAAGGTAGCGCTCGACTTCCTCGTCGCCGACGTAGCGCAGGCTGACGGTCACTCCTGTTGCCACCTCTTCGGATGCGCCGCCATGGACCACCTCGGCATCCTCCAGCATCGCCTCCAGCTGGCGGATCCGGGCCTCCATCTTGCCCTGCGAGTCCTTTGCAGCGTGGTAGTCACCGTTTTCGGAGAGGTCCCCGAGCATGCGGGCCGCCTCGATGTCTCGCGCTATCTCCATCCGGCCCCGAGTCTTGAGGTCGTCGAGCTCAGCATGGAGCCGCTCGTAGGTTTCAGGCGACAGCTTCGTAAAGGCCATTCCCGCAGGTTACCAGCGAGGGGCGGCTTTGGAGCGGGCTGAGCGGCCACGCCGCTGCCCGCTTAGCGCGGCCCAGTCGGCTCGCTGCCACACCGCCCGGCGGTCGTCGTCGCGCCGCGTGCGTCGCCATCCGAATATGGTTGACGGCGAGGCTGGCTGGGTGCAATACTAGGAAGACCTATGAAAGCACGACGTCACCCACGCCACGCCGATGCTGTCGTAGTAATTTTTTCCTGACGCCCTCCCACTCCGGGTGTGCGTCGCAACGACCGTCCCCAACAGGGCGGTCGTTTTCATGTCTAGTCACTAAGAGGATTTTGCCAAAAGGAGCGCCCTCAATTGAGCGCAGGCCGGTCAGCACATCGAATAGCTGTGATCCCTGGGGACGGCATCGGCCCTGAGGTGATCGCCGAGGCACTCAAGGTCGCCCGTGCCGCGGGCGCCCAACTGACCACGACGGACTACGACCTGGGTGGGAGGCGTTACCTGGCGACCGGCGAGGTGCTCCCCGACAGCGTCCTCGAAGAGCTGAGAGGCTTCGACGCCATCTTGCTCGGTGCGATCGGGACGCCCGACGTGCCGCCTGGGGTGTTGGAGCGCGGGCTGCTGCTACGGCTGCGCTTTGAGCTGGACCTTTATGTGAACCTCCGCCCGTACGAGGCGCAGGCAAGCGCCGGCGCCGGCGTGCCTATCGACTTTGCCGTCGTGCGGGAGAACACCGAGGGGACCTACGCCGGCGAGGGTGGCTTTTTGAGGAAAGGGACCGCCGCCGAGGTTGCCACGCAGGGTTCGGTGAACACACGCTTCGGGGTGGAGCGATGTGTGAGGTTTGCCTTCGAGCTGGCCGAGACCCGGCGCCGTCATCTCACACTGGTCCATAAGACCAACGTCCTGACCTTTGCCGGCAACCTGTGGCAGCGCGTCTTCGACGAGGTGGCGACGGAGTACCCCGACGTCAAGACGGCCTACAACCACGTGGACGCGGCGTGCATTTACATGGTCGAGTCCCCGGGCCGCTACGACGTCATCGTCACCGACAACCTCTTCGGCGACATCCTCACCGACCTTGCCGGGGCGGTGTCCGGAGGCATCGGCCGGGCAGCTTCCGCCAACTTGAACCCGGCCCGCACGGGGCCATCGCTTTTCGAACCTGTGCACGGTAGTGCTCCCGATATCGCGGGCACCGGCAAGGCAAATCCTACTGCTGCGGTAATTTCGATGGCCATGATGCTGGAGTACCTCGGCCTCGGCGACCAAGCAGCACGGGTGCATAAGGCGGTGCGGGATTTCCATCCCTCGCAGCCCATCACTACAACTCAGTTCGGCGACGAGCTATCAGAAAGGGTGTGAACGAGCGGTGCCAATCACGAAGACCGATTACATATGGATGGATGGCGAGCTAGTCAACTGGGACGATGCCAACGTACACATCCTCACGCACACACTTCATTACGGGTGCGGGGTTTTCGAAGGGATCCGGGCTTACGCGACAGCCGAGGGCCCTGGCGTCTTCCGTCTCACGGACCATATCACGCGGTTGTTCAACTCGGCCAAGATCTTCTTGATGGACATCCCGTTCAGCCAGGCGCAGATCGTGGACGCCGTGAAGCACACCGTTGCGGCGAACAACCTGACCGAGTGCTACATCAGGCCGCTCGCCTATCTCGGCTACGGGGAAATGGGCCTCAACCCGCTCCCCTGCGCGGTCCGGGTGGCCATTGCGGTTTGGCCGTGGGGCGCCTACCTGGGCGAGGAGGGGATCGAGAAGGGCGTGCGCGTGAAGATCAGTTCATGGCAGCGCCATGACCCGAACGCGATGCCGCCTGCCGCCAAAGGCACCGGGATGTACATCAATTCGTCGATGGCCAAGGTCGAGGCATTGAAAGCCGGCTACGACGAGGCGGTACTTCTCTCGCCTCAGGGTTATGTGAGCGAATGCACGGGGGAGAACATTTTCGTGCTCCAAAACGACCGCCTCATTACGCCGCCGACATCTGCCGGGGCGCTCGAGGGGATAACACAGGACTCGGTGCTGACGATCGCCAAGGACCTTGGAGTCGAGGTGGCCCACGCGAACATATTGCGCAGCGACCTGTACACAGCGGACGAGGCGTTCATGAGCGGTACTGCAGCTGAGGTCGTGCCCATCGTCTCGGTGGACGACCGCCGGGTCGGCGATGGGGCTCCTGGGGCGGTGACCCGCAAGATCCAAGAGGTCTATAAGGCCGCGGTGCGGGGGCAGGTCGACCGCTACCGGCCCTGGGTCGAACATGCGACAAGTTGAGATATTCGACACCACACTTCGCGACGGCAGCCAGGCAGAAGGGCTATCGCTCACCGTAAACGACAAGATCCGGGTCGCCGAGCAGCTCGACCTGCTCGGCGTCCAGTACATAGAGGGCGGTTGGCCGGGAGCGCACCCGAAAGACCGTGAGTTTTTCGAGCGGGCCGCTGCCGGCGACCTTGCTCTTGGTCGCTCCAACCTCGTTGCGTTCGGCTCCACTAGGAAAGCTGGCGGCCGGGCGGAGACGGACCCCGTCATGGCCGACCTGGTCGGTGCGGGCACCGGTTTTGTCTGCCTGGTGGCCAAGTCGTCGCCGTGGCACGTCGTTGAAACCCTGCGTACCACGACCGCCGAAGCGCTCGACATGGTCGCCGACTCGGTGACATACCTGCGCAACAACGGCAAAACCGTGATGGTCGACGCGGAGCACTTTTTCGATGGCTACCTCGAAGACCCCTCGTTTTCCCGTGACTTCCTGCGAGTCGTCGAGCAATGCGGCGCGACGCCTGTGCTCTGCGACACCAACGGCGGCATTCTCCCGTACCAGGTGCAGCGCGCTGTCGCCGAGGCGCGTGAGATCGCCCAAGGCCGCCTCGGGGTACATTTTCATAACGACTCCGGGTGTGCGGTCGCCAATTCGATCGTGGCCGTGCTCGAGGGGGCGGACCACGTCCAGGGCTGTGTCAACGGCTACGGGGAGCGGACCGGCAACACCGACTTGACCACCGTGATTGCCAACCTGAGCTTGAAGATGGGCATCGAGACGATAGGCGCAGAGCGCCTGCCCTTGCTCACGCCCGTCGCGCGCCACATTGCCGAGATCGTCAACCTCGCGCCCAACCCGCACCAGCCCTTCGTAGGCCTGTCGGCTTTCGCCCATAAAGCTGGCATACACACGAGCGCCATCGCCCGCGCCCCGAGCGCATATTCGCATGTCGACCCGGAATTGGTCGGCAATGCGACCCGCTTCGTCCTGTCGGAGATGTCTGGCCGCTCGACCGTCGCCCTCAAGGCGCAGCAAATGGGGATCGAGCTGAGCGACGCCGAGGTCGGCTACGTCGTCGCCCAACTGAAGGATCTCGAGCACGGTGGCTACCATTTCGAAGTGGCGGACGGCTCGCTCGAACTGCTCATGCGGGCGGCCACAGGCTGGAAACAGTCATTTTTCCGGGTGGAGTCGAACCGGGTGGTCACCGACCAGCGCGAGGACGGGACCTTCCTTACCGAGGCACGCTTGAAGCTGTATGTGGGCGACGAGCGCATCATGGAGGTGGCGGAAGGCACAGGCCCCGTCGACGCCCTCGACGCCGCCTTGCGCAAAGCCCTCGGCCCCCGCCACCCAGAAATCGCGCGCATCCACCTGACCGACTTCAAGGTCAGAGTGCTCGACTCGGCCACCGGGACGGCATCGGTCACGCGAGTGTTGATCGACTCCACCAACGGCGAGCGGACGTGGACCACGATCGGCGTCTCGGACAACGTCATCGAGGCGTCCTGGCAGGCGCTTTCCGACTCCATCGTCTTTGGCCTCCTCCACGCAAGCACCGCGGAGCACTAGTCAGCTAATTTTGTGGCCATGGCCCAGCCCGACTTCGTCCCCATCATCACCACTGACCGGGTAAGGCCCTCCAACCGCCTGAGCATCCCTAGCCGTTGGGAGCAAGACAGGCCCGCTGAGCAGGTATCTTTGCGCCCCCCGAGCGGGGCGAGGCTCGGGGCTACCGGCTCTGACCTCGGCTTCGGGTTGAAGCTGGCGAAGCGGGTTGCCGAGCGAGCCGTGCTGGCCGAGGGGGAACATCTCGCCGACGCAGTAGCGGGCTGCTTCAGCTCCGGCGCGCGTCGTTCCTCGCACTTCCATCGCTCACCTGTCATCTACGACATGGAGTGGGCCTTCACGCTGTGGGGTTTCTTCCCGGGCGCCCCTGAAGAACTGGTCTCTTACCGCCGCCCGGTCTTCGCCGGCGCCGACCATGACTACAGCCGTCAGCGAGCGATTGCCGATATGGTCAGCGAGCAGGCGCTGCGCCTCCCGCTTGCCGCAACGCGAGAGGGCCTCGCGGCGAACTGGCGCAAGTGGACCGGCGCTACGGGCCGGCTCCCCTCCGCAGCGCCCTAGTCCTACCGGCCCGTAGCTTTCGCGACCGGCGTCTCGGCGGGCTCGTTCGTCTGCAGGCGAGTTCGCTGGCGAACGAATTCCGCTCTCAGCCGGGGGAACGCCCATAGCGCCCTCGCCTGGCCTGCCGCTGCCCGAGCTAGTGACTGGCTGAGCGCAACGCGTGGGATTGTCGCTTCGCCACAGCCCCAGGAACACGGTGACAGGCCCCTGGACTGCTCGGGGGGAGGTGGGCTCAGGCTACGATTCGGGCGCCAAGAAGACTCGGGGTCGGCAAAACCCCGAAAGGAGAAGGACTAATGCGTACCAGATTGCGAGTTATCCCAACCGCCGCTGTGCTCGGCCTCGCCGCGGCCACATCGGTTATCGCCGTCACTGTCGGGGACCGGGCCGAGCTTTGCTGCACCCCCGACGCCGGGAGGCCACGGGCAGATCCTTTATGTATCGAACGCGTCCGGAGGCGGCGTGCCTGACCCGACACTGGCAGGGGCCGGGGTACCCGGAGCGTGGTCCCCCCCGCCCACTGCCGGGGCGCAGGGGTGCGTAAACGCGGCCTACGCGACGATCAGCTCCGCGGTTGCCGCCGCCACAGCGGGCGCCACCGTCGTCGTATGTCCGGGTGTATACGACGAGGACGTCGTGGTACCGGCTGGCGAGCCCTTGACGATCGAGGGAATTGGGAACCCTATTGTTGACGCCTTCGACGCTGCGACCAGCACATCGTTGGTCAACGGGGTGCAGGTGCTCGCCTCCGGGACCACCGTGGAGGGCCTGACGGTCTCCTATGCCATGGGTGAGGGCATCCTGGTCGGAGGGCCCCAGGCGCCTCGGGCACTATCTCCGACGTCACGATTAGGGGCAACACTGTCACGGATAACGACCGGGGCAACCCGACCGGCGCGGTGATCTCAGGCTCGAGCTACGCCCAGTGCAACGCGACCCTCGCTCCCCCCGGCCCCCCTGACCCCGGCGACTGCGGCGAGGGGATCCACCTCATCTCCGCTGACAACTCGACTGTCTCGGACAACACCGTCACCGGTAACAGTGGGGGCATCCTGCTTACCGACGAGAACGGGCCGGCCGAAGGGAACCTCATCGCGTCCAACAACGTGTTCGCGAACTCGTACGACTGCGGGATCACCATCGCCGGCCACCACCTGGGCACTACGACCAACGGTACGACTTGGTCGACCGTCCTGCCGAGCGTAGGTGGCGTGTTCAACAACACGGTTCGCGATAACCAAAGCACCGATAACGGCGTTCTCGGCCAAGGAGGAGGGGTCCTCTTGGCAACGGGCACCCCGGGCGGGGCCGTCTACGACAACCTTGTCGAGGGCAACTTCATATCGGGGAACGGTCTCGCGGGCGTCACCGTGCACAGCCATTCGCCAGGTGAGGACCTGAGCGGCAACATCGATACGGTTCAACACGATCGGTACCAACAACCTCGACGGCGATTTTGATTTCGGTGGCAATACCCCTCCGGCGCTCGACCCATTTACCACCGGGGTTATTGTCGCCAACGCTACGGGCAATAACCCGATCAGTATCACGGTCGAGAACAACCGGATCGAAAACGACCACTACGGCATCTGGACAACGCCGCTCGTCACCGGGACCTTCGCTCCGAACATCTACTTCGGTGTGACGACCGACACCTAAGCGTTTTGACCCGCTGACATCGGACTTGGACGACGGCGCCCTCGCTCGGGACCATTCCTCGAGCGAGGGCGCCGTCGCGAGACGGCTCTGTTCCTTTTGCGACCGGCGGTCCTAGCGGGCTCGCTCGTCTGGTGGCGGATGGCCTCTTTGAGCCGCGCCGCTTGACAGCTCCCCGGGATCGGATCTACAGTACAAGCACTTACTTGTGTAAGGCTTTCATTGAGAAAGGAATAGACTGTGACAACTACGACTACCACCACGGCCCCCTCCACCCCCTCGACTACCGACGACTTCCGTTCGACGAAGACCTTCGCCGCCACCCCGGACGCCGTATTCTCCGCGCTGACCGATATCGACGCCTTAACGGCGTGGTGGACGCCGGCCGGCGGCGATGCCAACGCCGGCGGGACGCTCCGTTTCTTGATGGGCGACCAGGAGGTGGTCATGCTGGTCGACTACGCAGACCGTGCGTCGACCGCGTCTCCTGGAGCGTGCTTGTCTGCGAGCCGGCCGCCGACTGGGTCGGGACCTCGATCACATTCGATCTCGGGCCGGTCGGCACAGGGACCGAGCTGCGCTTCCAGCACCACGGCCTCAACCCTGGCCTGGAATGCTTCACGATGTGCCAGGCCGGCTGGGCGCACTTCCTTGCCAGCCTCGTCGACTACGTCGACCGGGGCACAGGTAGCCCGAACCTGCCCGCCGACGTCAAGCGCTTCGCTGCCTGGCGCGCGGAGCATGCCGCCCACTGATCGAGGCTGGACGGCTTAGGTTGTCCTCCGCTAGGAAGCGCTTATGAACCCCGAGCCGGTGGGACCGGAAGCGCTCGCTGGGCCCGACGCGGTCCTGCGGGCGCTCGCCGATCCTCACCGGCGCCAGATCCTGCGCTTGGTCCAGCACGAAGAGCTTCCTGCCGGGCAGATCGCCGCCCATTTCGACCTCACCCAGCAGGCCGTCAGCCAGCACTTCAGCGTCCTCAAGCGGGCAGGGCTGCTAGCCGAACGCCGGGAAGGCACCCGCAGGCTCTACTCACTTCGGTCCGAGTCGCTGCAGCCACTTCGTAGCCTGCTCGAGGAGTTCTGGCCGGACGCCCTTGCTCGTCTGAAGCAGTCCGTGGAGCAAGCCCACCCCCGCCGCGAGAGCAGGGGCACGGCGTGATCAGCGCCAGCGTGCGCATTGCAGCGCCCCCCGAGGTTGTCTTCCCGTACTTCACGGACCCCCAGCTCCTGGTCACTTGGATCGGTGAGCGAGCCGAGCTCGATGCCCGCCCGGGCGGGAGGTTCGCGATCGACTTCGCGGGGACAGCCGCCCGGGGAAGCTACGTGACAGTGGAACCGCCTCATCGCGTGGTGTTCACCTGGGGGATCCCCCACGACGCCACTGTTCCGCCGGGGAGCAGCACCGTCGAAGTGGTGTTGATTGCAGATGGCGGCGACACGATCGTGAACCTGACCCATAGCGACCTGCCAGTGGACAACGAACCCTCCCATCGGGAGGGGTGGGAGCAATGCCTGGCCGCGCTTGGTGCCACCTTCCCCCAGTGACAGGTACCGCTTGGAGTGCCCCGCCCGTGCTCGACGCGCAGGCTCTCGCAAGCTGCGGGCTAGGACTGCGCCGCCGCCGGCGCGGCGCACATTTATCCTGTTGGCGGCGAAGACGCGACCGGCACCGTCATGGCAACCCTAGAGATATATGACCCCAAGACAAATCACTGGGCGATGGGCAAGCCCATGCCGACAGCGCGTGAACTCGTCGGGGCCGCCTGGCCCGGCAACCGTCTCTAGGCGATCGGGGGCCTTGACAGCAACTCAACACTCCTCGGCAAGGTCGAAGCGTACGACCCAGCTACGAACACCTGGCAGGAGAGAGCCCCGATGCCGGCTCCACGTTCCCACCCGGCAACAGCGACACTCAACGACGTCGGATCATCGTGGCTGGCGGAGGCCCGCCAAGTGGGACTGCCGCCGCGGAGCTGTACACGCCGTCTTCGAACAAGTGGCAACAACTAAAAGCGCTGCCTGTGGATACGATCCCCACAGGGGCGGCAGTAGGCGATGAATTCTACGTGATAAGTGGTTTTGCCGGTTCTCTTCAAGTAACCAGGTCCGTCTGGGCGGCCGTCGTGAAGTAGCACCCATCTTCAAAGCGCCCCACAAGCAGCGCCGAGGAACCGCATTTGTGCCGGTGCCACCGATCGCCAAAAGCCGCTGGTGTGGCTCGCCCAAGGACGGAACACGGCAACGTGAGGCCACGTCATCAGCTGCGAAAGCTGATGCGTGGCCTGGTAAAACGGGTCCAAGGTCCCGCAGTCCAAACGCACCCTCAGCGACCTCAAAGCGGCTACCTCCTTGAAGACGTCGTTGGCGTTGAAGTCCCGGGCCCCGTCGAAGGCTCCCGGCGCCGTTTCCCCGGCCGAGGTCCAAAGAGCCGGGCTGGAAGCCGCAACTCCTTTGAAGAAGTTGGTGCCCGTTGCGTTTTCACCGTGTTGGGCGGCCAGCAACGCGCCGTATCCACCCATGGAATAACCATGCAGAGCAAGGGGTAGTGGGCCGAGCTCGCTCATGAGCAAGGGGACAAATTCCTGGACGAGCATGGCGTGGGCGTCAGTACCGTCGACCCGCCTGTGCCAGTAAGTGTCCCGGCCACCGTTGGCTGAGGCGATGGCCAACGGCGCACCAACGGAGGCAGCCGCGTCAGGTAAATGCAAGCTGTCAAACGGAGCGAATTGGTCGGCTCCCTTGCCGTAGAGGCTTAGCACGATCGCTTCCGGTTTGGCCTTGGCAGGCAGCGAGTAGGCCCAGCCCACCTTTCGGTGCATGAACCGGCTCTGAAAAGTGCCCGTGGCGATGCGGGCACCCGAGGCCGGTAGCGAGATGTCGGGGCCGTCGATGTAGGCCCATTTGTCCTCCAGCTTGTGACGCAATTGCCCGTCCAGGCCGACGACGCCAGCCGCCCCGACGACGCTCGCTCCCACCGCGGAGCCGACAAACCCAAGGAACGTCCTCCTGCTCAAAGCCACCGCGTTCGCTCCTGACCCCGGCTCCTCGCAGAGCTTTGGTCGAGTTAACTTGTGCTCAGGCCGTCCGGTTTTGGCAACGGCTCCCTATTGGACAGCGGAGCCCAGGGCTTCGAGGTCCTCGGGGCCTGCCACGTTTAGGCGGGCGACGTCGGCGACGGTGCGGCGGACCATGCCTGAAAGTTCGGTCCCGGCCCAGCTCGACGAACAGTCCCGCTCCTGTCCCAGCGAGGGCGACCAGCGAGTCCCGCCAGCGGACTCGCGAGCAAAGTTGCGCCGAAAGAAGAGAACGGAAGCCATTGGTATGGGCCTTGGCGTCCACATTGGCAACCACGGGGCAGGATGTCGGCCCTAGCTCGGCGACTGCAAGCGCTGCATCAAGGGGCGCCTGAGCCGGCTGCATGAGAGGTGTGTGGAAAGCGCCGCCTACTTGCAGCGGTATTACCCGCTTGGCGCCTCTTTTGGCTGCAGCTGCGCTGGCGCCCTCGACGCCTTGCAACGTGCCAGCGATTACCACTTGACCGGGGGAGTTGTCGTTCGCGACCCAAGCGCCTTCAACCTCCCCGCATGCTTCGGCGACACCTTCCACCTCGAGACCTATCACTGCGGCCATGGTCCCCGGGTTGGCCTCGGCGGCCGACTGCATTGCTTCACCTCTTGCTTGGACGAGCGCGGCCCCCTGGGCCGCGCTCAGCGCACCGGCAGCGACGAGCGCGGTGTACTCGCCAAGGCTGTGGCCGGCAACAGCGCTGAGTCGCTCGGCTCGGGTGCTGCCGCTGAGAGGCCCGTTTGTTGCCGCATCGAGCGTCACGAGGCTGAGCGTGTAAGTCGCCAACTGGGCGTTGCGCGTCGCCCGGAGCGTGTCTGGGCTGGCGTCGAGCAGGAGTTCGGCCAGGTTTCGCCCGACCACCTCGCTCAACTGGTCGACGACCTGCCAGGACGGGTGGTCGCGCCAAGGGAGCCCCATGCCGGGGCGCTGTGAACCTTGACCTGGGAAGAGGAGCACGAGCACGAGCCACGTATGCTACGCCTTTGAGCGCGATGCGAGTTCCCGACCGATCAATGCCTGCCGCTGACCTAGGCGCCCGGCATGTGCGTGGGCGGTCGCCCTTCGGCATCTACGTTCATATCCCGTTCTGCCGCCACCGCTGCGACTACTGCGCCTTCGCCACCTGGACGGGTCGCGAGCACCTCTGGGAGCAGTACGTCGCCGCCTGTGTGTCTGAGCTGAGCCGCTTCGGTGCCGGCGGACAGGCCCCTGTAGCAGGCTTGCGACGAGGGCCGGCTACCTCTGTGTTCTTCGGGGGAGGCACTCCGTCCCTGCTCCCGGCGGAGCTCCTCATGGCAGTGTTGCGGGCTATTTCTGACGCCGTCGGGCTGGCGGCAGGTGCGGAGGTCACGGTTGAATGCAACCCAGAGACGGTTACGGCCGAAAAGCTGGCGTCCTACCGTGTTGGCGGCGTCACGAGGCTTTCCTTCGGCGTGCAATCGATGGTCCCCCACGTCCTCGCCTCGCTTGGCAGGGAGCACGAACCGGCCTCGGTCAGGCGGGCCGCCAACCTGGCGGGCGAGGCCGGCTTTGCAGGGGCCTACAACGCGGATCTGATCTTTGGGGCGGCCGGCGAGACGATGGGCGACTGGGAGGCCTCTCTCGAAGGCGTGCTCGCCCTTGACCCCCCTCCGGCTCATGTGAGCGCGTACGCGTTGACCATTGAGGCGGGGACTCCCCTCGCGACGCAGCGTGAGCGGCACCCGTCGGACGACGACCAGGCCGACAAGTACTTACTGGCCTGCGACCGGCTCAGCAGTGCCGGGTTCGAGTGGTACGAGATATCGAACTGGGCAAAACCAGGCGCCCGTTGCGCCCACAACCTTCTCTACTGGTCACAGGGCGAGTACTTGGGCATCGGCTGTTCCGCTCACTCCCACTTGACGCTGCCCGATGGCGGCGCTCGGCGCTGGTGGAACGTGCGCACACCTGAGCGGTATTGCCGCCTGGTGGAGGCGGGCGAGCCGGTCGAAGCTGCCGGCGAGACCTTGGACGCCGACCAGCGTCTTTGGGAGGAATTGGCTCTCAGCTTGCGCACGTCATCGGGCGTCCGGGCGAGCGCCGTGCCCGACGAGCTGTTCGCTGAGGGATTTATCGAGCTGCTCGGCACGAGCGGGCCGAGCGAGCGCTCGAGCGGGAGGGCGCACGAGCGGGCAGTGTTGACGCCGAGAGGTCGCCTTGTCGCCAACGAGGTGACCGTTAGGCTCAAGTCCTAAGGAGATCTGGTTTGTCTGACGAGGTGGGGCGCGACGCGGGTAAGCAAGCAGGGGGGCAGGCTCATGAAGAGCAGGTCCCGCTTGACGAGGCTCAGACTGGCGAGGGCGCTAGCGAGGACATGCCGACCCTGCCTCCGGCCTCCCGGGGCAGCGTTGTCGGGCTTCGTTGGGCAACGTTCCCGTTGCAGCGCCGGGCCGGGCACGTCGCTCCTGATCAGCCCGGACCTGACCGGCCGGGCCCAGTCGAAGCGGACCTGAAAGGTTCGACACGGGCCCTCCGACCGTCGTGTTGCCGACGGTTGCGATGCCAACCGTGCCGAGCGGCCCCCATCTGCAGACAGGTCGCGGCTCGAGCGTGCAAGACGATACCGCCGTCGCCCTCGGAGGACCGGAGTGGATAGAAGGCTTAGAAGGGGCGGAAGGGCCCGGCGACCTTGACGCCCACGCCCGCCGGGCCCGTCGGCGGGGCAGGACGGTGCTCCTTCTTGCCGTGCTTGCGTTGGTGATAGCTGTGGCCGTGGGCGCGCTCATGCTGGGCAGCAGATCGCCTCGTCGAACGGCCGCCCGGACTCCGACTCCAGAGGCGACCTTCGAAACTCTGCTTGTGAAAAGCGCCCAGGCCCACCAGCTGCTCGCGGCCGCTGTGAGCGGTGCGTGCAAGCCCACGCCTCCGGCGACGACGGCCCGCCAGGGCCTGATAGCCGAAGTCGGGCGCGCCGTCGAAATGCGCCGCTCGGTGCTGGACGGGATCGCGACCAGCAGGCCGCGGTTGTTGGCAATAAACGGGGGGCCGTCGCTCGTGAGCGATCTGGACCACGCAACCAGCGCCTCTTTGTCGGCCGACCAGGGGTACGAGGCGTGGCTCGAGGATCTCCAGGCGACCGGTTGCTACGGCGCACCGACGAACGACATCCACTACCGCGACGCAACCGAGGCATCAGCGGCCGCAAGTGTTGCCAAAGAGGGTGTTGTTCGCATGTGGGCCGGGGTAGCGTCACGCTATGGCCTGCCGTCTTGGACAGCCGGGCAGCTATGAAGCGAAATCGGTGAAAGATACTGAGAAACACGCGATAACCACAAAACTTTGTAAGATTGGGCAACAGTGACAGAACCCATCGAATGGATCGGGACCCCCGAGGCGTGCGCTCGGCTCGGCGTCACCCTGCGCACTCTCTACCGTTTTATCGACGAAGGCCAATTGCCGGCCTACAAGATGGGCCGCGTGATCCGTCTCCAAGCCCACGAAGTCGATGCCTTCATCAAGCGCGCTCGGATCGTGCCGGGGACCCTAGAGCACCTTTACCCCGACCCCAAGAGCCCAGTGGCTAACAGGTCCCATGAGGCCGCCCCTGAGGACGCCGAGGTCGGCTTTTGAGCTCGGGGACAGACGGTTCGAGCGCCCAGGGCCCGGGAACGCGGGGTTCGGGAACCCAAGGTCCGCCCGCACAGGATTGGTGCGTCTTCTGCCGGGTGATCGCCCGTGAGCTGCCCTCTCGAGAGGCATACTCCGGAGAGCTCACCTACGCGTTCCACGACCTTCACCCCGTCGCCCCCGTTCATGTGCTCGTGGTGCCGCGTGATCACATCGCCGATGCCTCGCAGGTAACCCCCGAACATGGCCCGGTCTTGGCGGAGATGCTCACCGTCGCGCACACCGTGGCTGAACGGGAGGGTATCGCGGACGGTGGCTACCGCCTCGCCTTCAATATTGGGCGAGATTCGGGTGCTGAAGTGCCTCACCTCCACATGCACGTGTTGGGCGGTCGCAAGCTAGGGTGGCCACCAGGATGACGCACGTGGCGCAGGCTTTGACGGGCGCATCAAAGCGGCCTGTCGGTCGTTGTTGACCGCTACGCTGGTAGAGCACACGTGCCAGTAACAGTTACAGTCCCAAACCACCTGATGGCGGGCTTGGTCGGCCCACTCAACGAGAACCTGCGTTCCGTGCAAGAGGCCTTCGGTGGCGCCCGGATCATCGCCCGGGGCAACGAGTTCAACATCGAGGGAGACGAAGCCGCCATTGTTGGCCGCTTGGTCCAAGAGCTCAGTCTTCTCCTCGAGCACGGCCAAGTCGTTGACCCACAGGTCGTGGCACGCACCATAGACATCCTGCGGGCAGACGAACTGCCCTCGGAGGTGCTGACCGCCGAGGTGCTGCGTTCTGCACGGGGTAGGTCGGTACGGCCGAAGTCAGGCGGACAAAAACACTATGTCGACGCCATAAGTTCCAACATCGTCACTTTTGGCATCGGCCCCGCAGGCACAGGCAAGAGTTATCTCGCCGTCGCTCTGGCCGTCCAGGCGCTCCAGGCAAAATCGGTCGAACGGATAATAATGACTCGGCCCGCGGTCGAGGCGGGGGAGCGGCTGGGTTTCCTGCCAGGCGACCTCATGGCCAAGATCGACCCGTACTTGCGCCCGCTTTACGATGCCCTCTACGACATGCTCGGGACCGAAGGAGGGCGCCGCCTGCTGGACAATGGCACAATCGAAGTCGCGCCGCTTGCCTACATGCGCGGTCGCACGTTGAACAGGAGCTTCATAATCCTGGACGAGGCCCAGAACGCCACCCCCGAACAGTTGAAAATGTTCCTCACGAGGATCGGTTTCGGCTCGAAGGTGGTTGTCAACGGAGACATCACCCAGGTGGACTTGCCGGGTGGCCGCTCGGGCCTGGCCGAGCTGGAACATGTGCTGAACGGGGTCGAAGGCATCGCCTTTGTCCGCCTGACAAGCCGCGACGTGGTACGCCACCGTATTGTTGCCGACATCGTCTCGGCCTACGACGCCTACGAGTCGACAAACAACGTCGCTGGTAAGCCGGTCTTGCGCCGCGAGGCGCAGCCCAGGTAGGTAGGAATGGCCGTCGAGGTATTCGCCGCGGACGAACAAAACGACCATCCGGTCGATACTTTGCGTTGGGTGCACCTCGCCGAGGCCATCCTGCAGGAGGAGGGTCTTTCCGGCGACGCAGAACTGTCGGTCCTCTTTGTGGACGAGCCGGCGATCGCTGAGCTCAACAGCAGGTTCCTTGGCAAGGACGGCCCCACCGACGTCCTGGCATTCCCGATAGATGAAGAACCGGTTGAAAGTGGGCGCTCGCCCGATTCGGGTGGGACTGGGCCGGGCATGCCGTCTGAGCCGGAGGACGTCCCGGTGCTGCTCGGTGACATAGTCATCTGCCCAGCTGTGGCCTTCAGGAACGCCCCCGAGCATGCCGGCAACTACGACGACGAAGTTGCATTGCTCGTCGTCCATGGGCTTCTTCACCTCATGGGTATGGACCACCAGGAGGACGACGAGGCCGAGGAAATGGAAGCCAAAGAGAGAGAACTGCTGGGCCGGCATTACGCTGAGATCCGCGCGGAGACGTGGGCCGCAAGGTCGGCTGGGCCGAGGCGGGGAACGAAGCCGGACAGACTTCGCCGGGTATCGGGGCACCGGGTACTGGCGAGGCGGCTCCTGCAAGCGAGGGGAACGCTCCTTCAAATGGGGGCCGCCCTGCCGACGGGCCTCAGCCCGGCAAGGACGGCAGCGGCGGGAGCGGCTAGGCAGATGCTCGCCGCTACGCACGCGTCCAGCTCCCATTTCTCTGACGCCGACGCCGTCATCGTTGGTGCCGTGGTAATTCTCATTGCCCTGTCGGCCCTTTTTGCAATGTCAGAGACCGCAATGACCCGGATGTCACGGGTCAAGGCAATTTCTATGGTCGAAGAGCACAAACGTGGCGCCACGTCCTTGCTGAAACTGGTCGAGCACCCGGAGAGCAACATCCCGGTCATCCTTTTTACCCTCGAAATATGCACGCTCGTGGCTGCCACGCTCGTCGGTGTCGTCGCTGACCATGTTGTAGGACCGCTCGGGGTCCTGATAGCAACCGTGTTCGAGGTCATCGTCATATTTGTTTTCGCGGAGCTGGCCCCCAAGATTTATGCAGTCCAGCACTCAGAGCGGGTCGCGCTTTCAATGGCCCCCTTTCTCCTAGCGGTTGTCCATTTCCCCCCGTTGCGCTGGGCTACTTGGGGCCTCATAAAGGTCGCGAATTCCTTCCTGCCGGGCAAAGGGCTAAAGAGGGGCCCTTACGTCACAGAAGAGGAGCTCCTCGCGATGGCGGACACGGCTGCTGACGAGGAGGTGATCGAACGCGAAGAACGCAAATTGATCCATTCGATCATCGACTTCGGCGACACGGTCGCCCGCGAGGTGATGGTGCCAAGACCAGACATGGTCACCGTCAGTGCTGACGCAACAGTTGGCCACGCCGCGGACATTGCCTCATCGGCGGGTTTTAGCCGCGTGCCGGTTTATGGCAACGGCATTGACGACATCGTCGGCGTGGTCTACGTGAAAGACATGATGCGCGGCTGAGCGCGATGGAAAGGCGGACAAGCCTGTCACGACCTTCATGCGCCAGGCGCAGTTCGTTCCTGAAAGCAAGCGGGTCGCCGAGGTGATGCGCGAGATGCAGGCCGGCAAGCAGCACCTCGCGATCGTCGTGGACGAGTATGGCGGGACGGCGGGCTTGATCACCCTCGAAGATGTCCTCGAGGAGCTAGTCGGGGAGATTTCTGACGAGTACGACGTCGAGCGGCCGCGGGTGGAGCATTTGGACGACGGCCAGGTCCAAGTCGACGGGAGCCTCTCGATCGACGAGGTCAACGAGCTCATCGGCGACGAGCTTCCCGAAGGTGACTGGGACACGGTCGGCGGGTTTCTTTATCACCTCTTGGGCCATGTGCCCGAGGAGGGTGAAGCGGCCGACTTCGATGGTCATAGGCTCGTAGCCCAGAAAGTCGACGGCCGGCGGATCGCCCGGGTACTTATCGGCGTGAGCGTCCCCGAGGGAGCCGGCGAGGCTGGACCTCCCACCCCCGACGGAGCCGAAGAACAGCCTTGAGCGGTCCCGGGACGGTCCACCGCACGGCCCCGGCTTTTCGCTCCGGCATCGTTGCGGTCGCAGGCAGGGCCAATGTCGGCAAGTCGACGCTTGTAAATACGATCGTGGGCCAGAAAGTGTCGATCGTTTCGGACAAACCGCAAACGACCAGGAACGCCGTGCGGGGCGTGCTGAGCCTCGATGAGGGCCAGCTGGTCTTTGTCGACACGCCCGGGTTGCACAAGCCGCGGACGCTTCTTGGCCGCCAGCTCAACCGCACCGCCCTCGGGGCTGTTACCGGCGTCGACCTGGTCGTGTTCGTAATCGACGGTAAGGCCGGCTTGGGTCGCGGTGACCGCTTCGTAGCTGACGAAGTTGGTGCTCGGGACATCTGCGTGCTCAACAAGGTGGACGGCGTGTCGAGGGTGGCCGTGATGCGCCAGTTACAAGCCTTGTCCGAGTGGGGTTTCGAGGAGTACTTCGCGGTCTCCGCGCGCACCGGCGCGGGCGTTGACGACTTGGTGAAGGCGCTGATGAGCCGTATGCCCGAAGGCCCTGCGCTGTACCCCGACGAGGTTGCCGGTGACAAGGCGTCCGGGACGGCCGGGGGCACAGAAGAACAGGAGTGGGTTGCCGAGCTGGTCCGTGAGCAGCTCTTAGCGATCACCCACGATGAGCTGCCCTACAGCATCGCCTGCCGTGTTACCGAATGGGAGTGGCCGTACGTCCGCTGCGAGATCCTTGTCGAGAGAGACTCCCAAAAAGGGATCGTCATCGGCCAAGGGGGAGCGGTGCTGAAGAAGGTCGGCTCCGCGGTGCGCGCCCAACTGCCGCCCGGCGCCTACATCGAATTGTCAGTGCATGTGGCTCGTGACTGGCAGCAGCGACCGGAGATGTTGAAACAGCTAGGCCTGTGACATGAGCGCTGGGAGCAGGGTTTACATCGAGACCGGCAACAAGCGCGCCTTCGCCTGCAGCTTGGAGTGGCCGGGACTGGCTCGCTCGGGCAAGACTGAAGATGCGGCACTAGCCGCCCTGACTTCTTATGTTCCGCGGTATTCGCCCGTCGCAGCGCGCGCCAAGGTCAATTTCGACCTCACTGACGCTCAGAGGTGGGTTGTCGCTGAACGCGTCCCGAACCCGTTCGGGAGGGGCCGACTTCGGGGTGCCGACGGCGGTGTTCGCATCTGACCAGGGCGACGTTGGCGCCGACGAAGCATCTCGTGCGGCCGCTCTTTTGTCTGCGAGCTGGGAGTTCCTCGACGCTGTCGCGAAAGGAGCACCTGCGGAGCTGCGCAAGGGCCCGCGAGGCGGTGGCCGGGACAGGGACGCCGTGGTGGGCCACGTGGCGGCAGCCGAGCAGATGTACGGGCGCAAAGTTGGCTTGAAGCTACCCGTGCCAGCTCCAGGCGACCGCGACATCGTGATCGCGAACAGGACGGCGATCTTGCAACAGTGCCGGTCTGGGAAGTCGCTGCCAGGGGCCCGGGATCCTTGGCCACCGCGGTACGCGGCGAGGCGCCTCATCTGGCATGTGCTCGACCATGCCTGGGAGATCGAGGACCGGCGGCAGTGAGCCTGCAGCCGGCGTCGATGGCTCCACGGCCGCCGGGGAACTAGCTTTCCTGCATGGACCTGGACGACCTCGACCCCAAGCGCATGCCCCGCCACGTGGCATGTGTCATGGACGGCAACGGTCGTTGGGCCGCAAAACGTGGCCTGCCCCGCACTGAAGGCCACCGCGCCGGCGAGGAGGCCCTGCTGGACGCGGTCAAGGGCGCCCTCGAGCTCGGGATCGAGTGGTTCACGGTTTACGCTTTTTCGACCGAGAACTGGCGCCGCCCGCAGGACGAGGTCCGCTTCCTGTTGAGCATCATCGCCGACGACTTGTTGACCCGCCGGCGCGACGAGTTCCACAGCCTTGGGGTACGGATACGTTTCGCGGGCCGGCGTGACTGGCGTGTGCCGAAGTCCATCGTCCGGCGTATGGACGAGGCGACGGAGCTGACCAGGCACAATAACAACACCACGTTGACCGTGGCGTTTAACTACGGCGGGCGTGCTGAGATCGTGGACGCTGTGCGCGAGCTGGTCGCTCTCGGGGTGAAGCCTTCCAAGATCGACGAGCGTGAGTTGAGGAAGCACCTCTACCTAGCGGACATGCCGGACCCCGACCTGTTCATCAGGACTTCTGGGGAGTACCGGATCTCGAACTTCCTCCTGTGGGAGATCGCCTACAGCGAGCTCGTCTTCCTGGATGTCCTATGGCCCGATTTCCGCCGGGAGAACCTGCGTGAAGCGGTACGCGAGTACCAGCAACGGGAGCGCCGCTTCGGGCGCACCGGCGAGCAACGCGACCAGGACGGCCTGCCCGCCTGAACCGGCCCGCCAATCCCGGCCTGCCCCGACCCTCCTGAGCAGCCACGGGAGGCGGACCTGCATTACCCGTCACCTAGCAAGTGCAGGCGTGGGAAGATAATTACAATCATGTCGCTATACCGTGACCGAGGCGTAGTGCTGAGGACGTACAAGCTCGGAGAAGCAGACCGTGTCCTGGTGCTCGTCACGGCCGGTCACGGCAAAGTGCGGGCGGTCGTGAAGGGGATCCGCCGCACCAAGAGCCGCATCGGCGGGCGGCTCGAACCGTTGAGCCATGTCGACCTACTGATGTACGAGGGCCGTGAGCTCGACATCGTGAGCCAGGCCGAGACGATCGAACCGTGGCGCTTGCTGCACGAGGACCTCACGTGCCTCGCGCAGGGCCTGGCCATGGCGGAGGCCACCGAGCAGGTGGCCCAGGAGCGAGAGCCATCGAGCGCCCTTTACCGCATGCTGGTGGGGGCGTTGCGCACCTTGGCCAGCCAACCCGGCCCCCTCGTGGTGGCCGCGTTCTACTGGAAATTGCTGTCCCTCGACGGTGCCGGCCCGATAATCGACTGCTGCGCGAGCTGTGGCTCGAGCCCGCCGGCGACGCCGCTCGTGGCTTTCGACATCTCCGAGGGGGGTGCGCTCTGCCGGGATTGCAGGCGAGGCCACCCTCTTAGCCCCGCCGCCCTGGAGCTGTTGAGCTGGATCCTCGGCGGGCAATTGACCAGGGCGCTCCAAATGCCTGCGAGCGCCACGACGGGCGAGGTTGCCAGCCTTGCGACCGCGTCGCTCGAACGGCACCTCGAAAGGAACCTGCGCGCTCTTCATATCCTGGAGCGCAGCTAGCAGTCCGCGAGTGACGGGCTGCCATATGGGGCCGGCCGTATGGGGCCGGCCATATCGAGCCGGTATATCGAGCCCGCCGCCGGCGACGGGCCCACTAGCCTTTCCACATGCCCGTTTCCATGGAAGAACTGGTCCGTCTGTGCAAGGCACGGGGTTTCGTGTTCCCGTCCGCCGAGATTTACGGCGGGTTCCGCTCGACCTACGACTACGGCCCCCTCGGAGTGCTACTGGCCCGCAACGTGAAAGACGCATGGTGGCGTTCGATGGTCCAGCTCCGCTCCGAAGTAGTCGGCTTGGACGCTGTCCATCCTTTCGAGCCCGAAGATTTGGGAAGCCTCTGGCCACCTCAAGAATTTCACCGACCCGCTCGTCGACTGCCGCACGTGCAAGCAGCGCTGGCGGGCGGACCAACTGCCTACGACCGAAGACGGCAGCAAGCTGAAGTGCCCCAATTGCGGGGGCACCGACTTCACCGACGCGAGGCCTTTCAACCTCATGTTCAAGACATTCGTGGGCCCGGTCGAAGACGACGGTGCCGTGGCCTATCTTCGCCCGGAAACGGCGCAGGGCCATTTCGTCAATTTTGCCAATGTGCTGCAGACGGAGCACCTGAAGCCTCCTTTCGGCACGGCGCAGGTGGGAAAGTCGTTCCGTAACGAGATCACTCCCGGTAACTTCGTTTTCCGCACGAGAGAGTTCGAGCAGATGGAGCTCGAGTACTACGTCCCGCCCGACGATGCGCAGCGATGGTTCGAGTACTGGTGCAACGAGCGCTTCGAGTGGTACGTACGCCTAGGCATACCGCGGCGAAATGCTCCGCCTGCGCCATCACAGCAAAGAAGAACTCTCCCATTATTCGGCGGGGACGGCCGACGTCGAATTCGCGTTCCCGTGGGGCTGGGGCGAGCTCGAGGGCATTGCCAACCGGACAGACTTCGACCTCAAGGCTCATTCCGCAGCCAGCGGCCAGGTGCTCGAGTATTTCGACTCCAGCACCGGCGAGCGCTACGTGCCTTATGTGATCGAGCCTGCCGCGGGCGTCGCCCGCACGATGATGGCGTTCCTGCTCGCCGCCTACACCACTGACGAGGTGGCCGGCGAGGAGCGGACGCTGCTGCGCCTGCACCCGCGCATCGCTCCCTATCAGGTCGCCGTCCTCCCGCTGTCCAAAAAGGACACTCTGTTGCCGCTTTCCCAGGAGGTCCTGCAACTCCTCCAGCCAGTGGCGATGTGCGACTACGACATCACCCGGGCCATCGGGCGGCGCTACCGCCGCCAGGACGAGATCGGCACCCCGCTGTGCGTGACGGTCGATTTCGATTCCCTCGAGGACAAGGCGGTCACGATACGCGACCGTGACTCGACCGCCCAGGAGCGCGTGCCGATCGACCGGCTAGTGGAAACGGTCAACTCACGGCTCGCTTGGTGAGCAGCGCCGCTCCCGTCCCGCTCAGGGGGCCTTAGTCTTTCCTCGTGGGTATTGTCGCCGAAGACGTCGAACGGACCAGGTCCGCCACGGACCTGGTTGCTCTGATCTCCGAGCACGTCGCTCTGCGCCGGGTTGGCACCCGCTGGATAGGCCTGTGCCCGTTCCACTCGGAAAAGACAGGTTCGTTCTCGGTGAACTCCGAGCTGGGCCGGTACTACTGCTTCGGTTGCCAGGCGCATGGCGACGCCATCAGTTTCCTTCGTGAGACCGAACACCTCGACTTCGTAACTGCGGTCGAATCACTGGCGTCGCGCGCAGGGATAGCCCTGCGCTACGACACGGCCGAGCACTCCGGCCCCGCGGCCAAGCGTTCCGCGGCGCTCAGCGAGGCGATGGAGCGCGCCGTCGAGTGGTACCACCAGAGGCTTCTCGTCGCGAAGGATGCCGGGGGAGCGCGCAGGTACCTTCGTGACCGTGGCTACGCCAGCGACACGGTCAAGCACTTTCGGCTGGGTTGGGCACCGGCGGGCTGGGACGCCCTCGTGCGCGAGGTGGGGGTTAGTACGGACCTGCTGGTCGAGGCCGGCCTCGCATATCGCAACCAGTCGGGCCGCCTGAACGACTCGTTCCGTGAGCGGGTACTGTTCCCGATCTTTGACATCGCCGGGCGCCCCGTCGGCTTGGGCGGCCGTGTGCTGCCGGGCGGCAGTGGCCCCAAGTACAAGAACACCTCAGCGACTGCCCTCTACGACAAGAGCAGGGTCCTCTACGGCCTCAACTGGGCCAAGGGTGCAATCGTCGAGCGGGGACGCGTCGTGGTCTGTGAGGGCTACACCGACGTGATCGGCCTGCACCGGGCCGGTATTACCGAAGCCGTCGCAACCTGCGGCACAGCGCTTGCCGACGGCCATGTCCGGCTACTGACGGGCTTTTCTCGCCGGATCGTGCTTGCCTACGACGCCGACTCCGCCGGCCAGGGTGCCGCGGAGCACTTTTACGATTGGGAGCGTCGTTTTGAGGCTGGAATTTCGGTGGTGGCCTTCCCCCCTGGGACGGACCCAGCCGACCTCGCCAAGAAAGACCCTGAACACCTGCGCCAAGTCGTCGCAGAGGCCAAACCTTTCTTAGGTTTCCGCCTCGAACGGCTATTCGCGACGGCCGACCTGAGCAACCCCGAGGGCCGGGCGCGCGCGCGGCCGAGGCGGGCTTGGCGCTGATATCCGAGCACCCTGACTCCCTTGTCAGGGACCAGTACCTGATGCAAGTTTCCGACCGCTGCCACCTCAGGCCCGAGCAGTTGCGCGCGCTGTCGCACCAGGGCCCGTCTAAAAATGGCGATCGTCCGAATGGGGCGGTTGTCGCGGCCGCTCCCAAGCCGAAGCCTCCCTCGCTGCCGCGCCCTGAGCTCGAGGCTTTGCGGCTCGCTGTCCACCACCCCGACAAAATTGAGGGCCGTCTCGACATAGCTCTTTTCAGTTCAGCCCTTGCCGGGGCGGTTTACGCCGAGCTCGCTTCTGCCATGACCCTCCACGAGGCGATCGAAGCGGCATCTCCCGAAGTCGCCGACCTGCTTGGTCAGCTCGCCGTCGAGGACACTCAGGAGGACGCGGATGATGTCCTCGGCCAACTCATTGCCCAAGCAGCCGCGCGTGAGCTTGCCGAGCTGCGCCGGGAGGCCCGCAGCAGCACGCCCGAGCGGAGCCACAGTGAACTCGCGGGGCGCTCCGCGAGCTTGCGCCACGCCCTCGAGGCGATGCGCTCGGTCGAGCCGGGCCACGACTATGCGACGCGCTTGGCCAGTGCTGAGCGTCACTTGCTAGCTTTGTTGTTGGGAAGTCCTAGCATGCCGGTGAGCCCTGCTGCCCAAAAAGGGGAGGCTACGGACCACTAGTGAGAGCGCCGTTCACAGCCTCGGGCGAGGCCACTGCCGATTTCATCGCCCTATTGATGGTCGGTCGAGAGCGCGGGTTCCTAACCCCCGACGACGTTATTGCGGTACTCGAGGGCGTCGAGCTTCGCCCCGAGCTGATCTCGCTTGTGATCGGCAGGGTCAGGGCCGAGGGCATCGAATGGCGCGAGGCAGGCGAGCTGCTTTCTGACGAAGGTCTCCACGAGCTTGCTTCCGAAGTTGTCGCCGTGGCAAAGGAGATCCCTCCCGGCGAAGCCCCCGAAGGCGAGATCGATGGCGAGGCGGGCAGCCCTCGCGCCGAGAGCGTCTACGGGCTGTTGCAAAAGAAGGCCCGCGACCCTTTCCGCAGCGGCAAGCGGGTGACCGTTGCCGGCCTCGAGCTCGATATCGGGGTTGCCAGTACAGGCAGTTCCGACTCGGTGCGCGCCTACCTGAAAGAAATCGGCAATGTGAGGCTCCTCTCGGCGGAACAAGAGGTGGCCCTGGCGCAATGCGTGGAGCGGGGTGTCGCGGCCGCAGCCCGGCTCGACCGGCTTGAAGAAATCGAGGAAGCACCGGCGCCGCGCGCTGAAGACGCAACGGGTCGTCGATAAGCAACGCGCCCTCGACGAGGGCCTTCGCGCTGAGGGGATGGTCGCTCGTCATGTCCTTGTGGAGGCCAACCTTCGCTTGGTCGTGTCGGTGGCGAAGTGGTACCGCAACCGTGGGCTTTCGTTCCTCGACTTGATCCAGGAAGGCAACCTGGGGCTGATGCGAGCTGTCGAGAAGTTCGACTACACCAAGGGCTTCAAGTTTTCGACATACGCAACCTGGTGGATCCGTCAAGCAATCAGTAGGGCTATTGCCGACCAGGCGAGGACCATCCGGATCCCGGTGCACATGGTCGACAACATAAATGCCGTTGTGCGAGCCCAGCGGAGCCTCCTGCAAGAGACTGGCCGGGAGCCGACGATCGACGAGGTCGCAAAGTCTGCCGAGATGAGCCCGGACCGTGTCCGCGAAATCCTGCGGATCAGCCAGGACACCATTTCTCTGGAGCAACCTTTGGGGGAGGACGACTTCAACCTCTCGGACATCTTGGAGGACGAGGGGGCACTGGCGCCGGGCGACGCGGCGGCGCGGGCAATGCTGGCCGACGCAGTCCGTAGCGTGCTGGCCGACCTCTCGGAGAGGGAACGAAAAGTTGTGCTGCCTGCGCTTTGGCCTCGAGGACGGCCAAGCGCACACCCTTGAAGAGGTCGGTAAGGCCTTCGGGGTAACGCGCGAACGTGTCCGCCAGATCGAGTCCAAAAGCCTGGCGAAGCTGCGGCAGCCCCTTCGCAGTAGTCAATTGCGTGACTACCTCGGGAACTAGCGGGCCCCAATGCGCCGCCGTCAACGGCCTCGGGTGGTAGCGTGGCCCGAGTTTTCCGGGGTAGCTCAATCCGGCAGAGCGGGTGACTGTTAATCACTAGGTTGAGAGTTCGAGTCTCTCCCCCGGAGCCCTGCGGTGCGGGCAGGTCAGATGGCTGAAGTTGCGCTCTGACCTGCGCTAACACATTAGGAGGAGAGCCGGTGCAGTTGACATTACGGCGTCGCAGGCCGGCGGCGGGCCCCGCGATCTGCCTTCTTGCCCTGGCATTTGCGGTCTCGCCGGCCTCGCCCGTCTCGCTTGGAGGCGTCGCGCTCGCCACCCCCATTGGCGGTGTAACCATATCCTGCGCTAACACCGACTCCATCCTCGGGCCTCTGCAGTCGTCTGCGACCCTGGCAGCAGGCACCACCGGCTTCCTCCAGCTAGGGGGGATAGACGGCGGCAAGGGCCAGTACATCGGCAACTGCACCCTGAACGGGACGATCCCCTCAGGGTGGAAAGTGGACGAGGCCAGCTGGGTAGCAATGACGGCTACGAGCGGGTCGGGCAACGCCGGGACCTTTACCGTGAGCACAGGCAACAGCACCTTCCTCGACAGTGGGACCTTCACCAATTCGGGCACGTTCGAGGACGCCTCGGGTGCGCAGACCCAGCTGGTCCAGGTTGGGGACTTTGTCAACACCGGGAGCGTGGTGGCCGCCGGCGGCGGCTTCGGCACGGCTGGTGTAGCTAATAACCCGTCCTGCCCCAAGTGCAGGTTCGTCGACAAAGGGACCGTGGTGGTCGAGCCCAAGGAGAGCTTTTCGTCCGGGAGCATCTTCGTGCTCGCGAAAGGCGGCACGGTCAAAGCGGAGGGCACCTTCGGGATCGCCAACGAGTCGACCTTCGACGTCGAGGGTGGCTCGGTTACAGCGGGCGTGGCCACGACGACCCAGTTCCTGGGCCTGGCGCAGCCCACCATCAAGTTCGGCACCCATCTCCCTTCGCCGTCCAAGGGGACCATCGACATCACGAGTTCCGCCTCGCTATCTGGGGTCATCCCTAAGCACTGGGTGCTGGATGTGAGCGGCGGGTCGGTAAGCGCGAGCAACTCCGGCAACAACGGGACGTTCTTGTGGGACCACGACGATAATTCGACGTTTTCGGACGCCACGACGTTCATCAACTCGGGGACGTTCACGGACGACACGACCGGATGGTCGCAGCAGATCGAGGTGCCGCGATTTGTGAACAAGGGGACGGTTACCTCCGACGCGCCCGGCTTCGGCATGAGCGGGGCTTCGGGCATGGAGGGCCCGGTGTTCGTGAACGATGGGGAGCTTCTTGTCGGGCCTAAGGCATCCTTCGGTGCTGCGGGAACCTTCGACCTTGCCGCGGGCGCCGTCATAAACCATGGCAATTTCGGGATCGGTAAGGGTGTCCTGCAAGTCGGCGCAGGCTCGCTCCTGGGCGCCCCTGCGACTGACGTTTACTCCCTCGGTGGCGGGCCGGCCACGGTGATCTTTGAACCCTCGGTATCGGCGAGTTCGGCCGGGCATCTGACCTTTGGTACCACGCTGACGATCGAGGGGGTCATCCCCAAGAAATGGGTGCTCGACAACGAAGGTGGGCCAGGGGACTCTTTGACTGCGGACCACGCCGGAAATAAAGGGGCAATCATCTGGGACGCAAACGCCACGCTCACCGCGACGGGCCCGTTTGTCAATTCGGGGACATTCAACGTTTCAGGTGGCAGCTTCGGGGTGACGGCGCAGGATTTTGTCAATGCAGCCGGCGGGAAGATCCTGGTCAACGGTGATAGCGGCATGTCTGTTTCAGGGAACTTCAACAACCACGGGACTTTCGAGCTAGGGGCAGGCAACAGGAGCTCCGTTGCCGGGAGCTACTCTCAAGCCTCAGGGGCGAGCTTTGTCGTGGACGTAGGAGGGGACAACTTCAGCGTCGGGTCACTGTCGGTCGGGGGCACCGCTTCGCTTGGTGGCACATTGATCGTCGACCAGCTGGCCGGTCTCAAGGTGGCTACGGGCAGTTCCGCCTCCGTCATCACGGCGAAGGCCCTATCCGGCCTTTTCAAAGCCGTCTCCGGCCTGTCAAGCGGTCACAGTGTCTTGCAGGTCAGCTATAGCCCAACCGCTCTCACCTTGGCTCTCCCGAAGGCCGCCTGAACCGCCAGACCTATTGGCCTCCAACGATCTTTTCTCGCTCCACCAGCGCTGCGCCGTGGTTACGGGTGCAAGTTCAGGCATCGGGCGGGCAATCGCTGAGGCGCTCGCCGACGCGGGGGCGTCGGTGGTCCTTGTCGGAAGGCGCACGGCGGCGTTGTCCGAGGTCCAAGATGTCATCGCCGGCCAAGGTGGTCGCAGCGCCTGGGTGGCTGCCGACCTCGCAGATCGCCAAGAGTTGCCAGGCGTTGCGCAAAGGTGCGCCGATGTATTTGGCGAGCCCGACATTTTGGTGAATGCCGCAGCCATTAATGTCCGACTTCCACACGGCTCGCTGGTCTTGGACGACTGGGACGCAACGATGGCGGTCAACCTCACGGCGCCCTTCGTGCTCGGCCAGCGTTTTGGACCGTCGATGGCAGATCGCGGCTATGGCCGCATTATCAATATCGGGTCCCAGCAGTCGTTCCGCGCCTTTGGCAACAGCGGTGCGTACGGCGTGTCCAAGGCTGGGATCGTCGCTCTTACCCGCTCTCAAGCCGAGGCGTGGTCCCGCCACGGCGTGTGTTGCAATGCGGTTGTGCCTGGGTTCGTCCATACCCCGATGACCGAGGCCGTTTTTTCAGACCCAGCACGGGTCGCGGTCCTGCGAGAGCGCACGATGGTCGGGCGAAATGGGCGGGTGGAGGACTTTCGTGGCGTGGCGGTTTTCTTGGCGAGCGCCGCGTCGGGCTACGTGACCGGTCAGGCCATTTTCGTTGACGGTGGGTTTTCGTCGACCTGACCGAGCGCTAGTGCTGGCACTAGGCGCTTTCACCGGCAGGCTTCCTTGGCCGGGGACGGCTCTAAAGTCAAAATGTGGGTAAGGCGGCCGAGATCGGCAGTCATCGGAGGTCGACGCGAAGTGGGGCAAAAGTTGCGCGGTAGCGCACCAGCGTGAACAGGGAAGCCCTCACTGTCGCGTGGTACCGCTTCAGAGCGACACTGCACGATCGCTGGGGCGGCTACCTGACCGTGGTGCTGCTCGTCGGGCTGGTGGGTGGCTTGGCGATGGGTGCCGTGGGAGCGGCCCGGCGCACGCAGTCTGCGTTCCCTAATGTCCTCGCCACCACCGACGCCTCCGACCTCGACGTCCAGATTGGCACCGTGGGCGGTTACACCCTCAACGTTGTTTCACAGGCTGAGCAACGCGCGCATTTGGAGGAGATCGCTCACCTTCCCCACGTTGAACACGTGGCTGACTACCTCAACCTGCTCGTTGCTCCACTGAGCCGGAGCGGGACACCCGACCTGCCTCCGTCTCTCGATGACGACGCCGTGGCTCCCATCGGCAGCGTGAACGACATGTACTTCGACCAGGACCGGCTCACCGTTTCGCAGGGACGGATGGCAGACCCACGCAACGAGAGGGAGTTCGTGGCCACTGCCGAGGCGGAACACCTGCTCGGATGGCACGTGGGCGAGGTTGTCGCCTTGGGCGCCTTCACCCTCAAGGAGGCGAACTCGCCCAATTTCTTGACGTCTAAGCCGTACTTTCGCGTCTCGGCAAAGCTGGTCGGCACCATAGAGTTCCCCGACCAGGTGGTGAGCGACGACGTCGACCGTCTACCGACATATGTGCTGTTCACCCCGGCCTTCACCACGCACGCTGCCCGAAGCGCGCTGTACCCCTACTACGGTCTCGTGCTCGACCACGGTGACGCCTACGTGGCGGCGGTAGAGCAAGAGATCATCCGCTTGCTCCCGTCAGGCGAAAGTTACAACTTCCACGTCACCTCGGTTGTTGAGGCACAGGTGGAGCGTGCCACAAAGCCCGAGTCGATCGCCTTGGGAGTGTTCGGGGCGATTGCCGGGTTAGCAGCCCTTCTTATCGCCGGTCAAGCCATCGCCCGAAGGCTAGGGGCTGACGGTGAGGACTTGGGAGTGCTACGCGCCCTCGGTGCCAGCCCGGCCATGACCATGGCGGACGGTCTGGTCGGGATGCTCGGCGCCGTAGTTGTGGGGTCGGTGTTGGCCCTGGTGGTAGCGGTGGCATTGTCCCCGTTGGCGCCTATCGGCCCCTCCCGCCCTCTCGAGCCGAAACCCGGTTTTGCCTTTGACTGGGCCGTGCTTGGCGCCGGCCTGCTCGTGCTCGTAGGGGGCCTCGGCGCCTTGTCGATGTTGCTTGCATACCGAGCGGCCCCCCAGCGCGCCCAGCGGCGTCGGAAGCTTTACCGCTACCCGGTGTCCAGCCTGGCGCGCGCCGCGGCAGCCTGTGGGTTGCCGTCGCCGGCGGTAACCGGGATCCGTTTTTCTCTTGAGCGCGGACAGGGGCGGAACTCAGTGCCGGTACGGTCGGCCCTTCTTGGCTCCGTGCTCGCCGTGGGGGTGGTCGTAGCCACCCTTACCTTCGGCAGTGGACTACGAACTCTGGTTACCCATCCCGCGCTTTACGGGTGGAATTGGAATTACGCGATCGAAGAGATCGGTGGTGGCAGCATCCCGCCAACGGCCGAGACGCTCCTCGACCACGACCCCGACGTGGCCTCATGGACGGGGTACCGGTTCGCCAACGCTCAGATCGACAGGCAAACGGTGCCCATCCTGCTAGGTGGCGCGGGCGCCGCCGTTTCCCCTCCGATCCTGTCGGGGCACCGCCTGGAAGCTAGCGGCCAGATCGTCGTCGGGGCCGCGACCCTCGACCAGTTGCACAAGCGGGTCGGCGAACCCGTCACGGTGACCTATGGGACCGCGAAGGACTTTCCGGTGTACGTCCCACCGACGAAGCTCATGGTCGTGGGGACGGCTACGTTGCCCGCGGTCGGCAACAGTGGGGATCTCCACACCTCGATGGGCACGGGGGCGCTAGTGCCGATCAGCGTCTTGCCACCGGCTTTCCAGAAGGCCATTACCAGCCGCGACCCTAACGAAAATGGCCCTGACATGATCGCCGTGCGGCTCCGAAAGGGGGTAACCGCGGCCGCCGGCCGGGCATCAATGCAGGCAATCGCCAGTGCAGCCACGAAGGTCATGGCCGCCGACCCAAGCGAAGCGGGCGATACGTACGAGGTTTTAGCTGTGCAGCAACCGGCAGAAATTGTCAACTACAGCTCGACGGGCGCGACCCCCATTGTCCTCGCATCGGGACTGGCGGCGGGCGCGGGTGTGGCTCTTGGCCTGACGTTGGTGGCCTCGGTCCGTCGGAGGCGCAGGGACCTGGCGTTGCTAAAAACGCTGGGTTTCACTCGAGGACAGCTCGCGGCCACCGTGGCTTGGCAGGCGTCGGTGGCCGCCGTGACCGGGGTCATCATTGGCGTCCCAGCCGGGATCGCGCTTGGCCGCTGGCTTTGGGACCTGTTCGCTCGTGCGATCTTTGCCGTCCCCGATCCCGCTGTGCCGGCCCTCGAGGTCGTCCTCGTCGCGGTCGGGGCTGTCGTGCTGGCCAACATCGTTGCCGCCGTCCCTGGCCGGATGGCCGCACGCATCCGCACAGCCGTGTTGTTGCGGAGCGAATAGCCGCACTGATCGAACATTCGAGAGCCATAGCGGTCTCGGGCTGCCAGGTGCATACTTAGTTTGTGGAGGAGATGAGGGCTCGTACCCTCATATTGAGCGATGCACGCGGCGGTGACCGTTTCCTCCGGGTCACCTGGCATCCGGCATCGTCGACCCTGGTGTTCAGCCACTGGACCGGGACCGTGTGCACGGCGTCGACGCCCGTCAAGCTCCCCGAAGCATCCAAGATCGTCGACATCGTCGTCAGTGCTCTTCGCGATGTCGCCGAGGGGGCCTCCGCCCCGGTAGCCCGGGGTGGCCCAAGGTTGATGGACCGGCTGCTCAAGCGTGCGCGCCCTACTCTTGCGGCCGTTCTTCGACTGCCGCAACGGCTTACGGAGCGGGGGCCGGGGGAGCGCTCCGGCTGAGCAGATAGTCCTGTTGCAGAGGGGAGCGGTGAGCTCGGCGAGCGAACCAAGCCGACCGTACCTGGAGGAAGCGGTGAGCAAGTGGTGGGGAAGTGGTCGCGATAGTGGCTTCGCTCACCTGAGAGCGCTCCCGAATTGCGTCGCCGCGCGGCTGGTACCTTCCAACGGAATGGTATCGCCTATCCTTCGTCCTTACGGTTTTGGAACACTACCCAGGGCCCACTAAAATACCAGGTCACGGATGCAAAGGGCTCGTAGCTCAGCGGTCAGAGCAGGGGACTCATAATCCCTCGGTCGTGGGTTCGATCCCCACCGAGCCCACTTTGTGATTGTAATAGAACGCCTGATATGGACCAGATCAGTAACGCCTGATCTGGAACGCTGTAACGGCTGACCCGTGATGCTGTAACACCTGATCCTTTACACCTCGGCCCCACCGAAGTCGGCGGGACGGGCAGGTTGTTCGAGGCCGGCCCCTCGCCAGGCGTCCCGGGCGAAAAGGCTACAGGTCAGTCCTGGCTCATCCAGGCCGGCGCCGACTCGAGGAGCCACTGGCTAACGGCGAGCGCCTTGTCGAAGATGTCGCAGAGCAGCTCCTCGCCCGGCGAGCACACGAGCCAGGGAAACCTTTTGCCGGGCGATGACCGTCAGCCGCCGTTCGGCTGGGTCGGTCGCGGACGGGTAGCTGTCGATCGCTGAAGCCTCCACGGGGAAGTCGACGCCACCGATGCCTGCAAGATCGATGGCAAGGTGGAGCAGATCCGGGCCATGCGGGAGCGGTGGCAACGCCCACGTGAAAGTCAGGGGGAAGTGGAAGTCGTCGGGTGGGTCGGCGCCCTCGGCTAGGTCGACCACAGCGTCCTCGAACGACAGCAGCACCCGGGGGTCGACTTCCAGAGCAAGGTGCAGGTCGAGGGGGCCGTTGCAAGCCTCCTCGGGGTGGAGGTCCACCTCCCATGCCTGGCGCAGCGAGTAGGTCTCGACGAAATGCCTCTCGTCGTGGACGTGGAAGCCATGGTCCACGGCGTGGTCCTTCAGCTCCGCAACGTACCCGGCTACATCGATCACGGCCATTCGCACAACGCTAGCGGGGGATGGCCGGTGGGGACCGTGACGGAGCGGTTCGAGGCAGTTCGCGGCGAGGGGGCGACGCGCGACGCGAGCTCGACTGGCGACGTGGGCTCGCCCGTTTGCCAAGGGGCTGGGCGGCAGGTCACAAGGCTGTACGGCGGCGAGCGGTGGTCTGCCGACCTGGGCAACTGAGGGAACTCGTGACCACGCGGGCCCCGCATTTGCTCGGTCATCTCGTCGCCGCCCGCCTCGCCCGGAAATTGAGTTGACTTCCGGGACAGGACGTGGTGCGATGGAGGCAGTACGAATATCAAGGGCATAGCGCGCCCAGAAGGAGGTCAGCCAGCTATGGGTTACACCAAACAAGCAGCCGGGCTGGCCAACGCGCGCCTTCGCACGTCTTCGGGGACATCTGCAGTCACCCCGTCCGTACCGTCCGGGGCTAACGGCAGGATTCACGCCATGGCGGGGGCAGCCTTTAAGTCCAATTGGTACCGCCCTAGGCGGCTGATGAGCCAAAGCGAGCGATTACCGAGTTGATCGGATCACTCGCAGGAATGGCCCAGAGGCCGCCGGGGAACCCCCCGGCGGCCTCTTTGTTTTTCTGGCAGCGAGCGATGGTGGTTCACACGACAGCGACGAGACGAGACGAGACGAAAGGAAACGCAAGATGTTCGCCTACAGCTGGGCCGAGTATGAAGACGACGGAGAACAGTCAGCGGCTGTCACTTGGGAGGATGCGGCATGCCGCGATGGGTCTGGCGCGCTGACGGCCCTGTACTTTTCGGACGAGATCCCGGACATCGAGCTCGCCAAAGCGATCTGTGCATCGTGTGCTTTGGTCGAACCTTGCCTAAAGGGAGCGCTTGCCAGACGGGAACCAGCCGGCGTTTGGGGCGGCCAGCTGTTCGCCGATGGTGAGGTCATTGCCAGGAAGCGCAAGCGAGGCCGGCCTCCCAAAGTGGCCGCGGTGGCGCCGAGCGAACAAACTTTGCACGCCGTAATGGGCGCTCAAACCATCCGGCGCGTTGAGTACCCAAAGACAGCCTGACCACCCGTAATGCGCGTCTCGATTAGCTGGACGCGCATTACTCAGCGGACTTACTGCCGCCACCGCAAAGCTTGGCTCCTTTGCCTCAGCAAAAGGACCGGGTAACCACGGGCCGGCACTAGCGGTAGTTCATCCCGACGAACTGAGCAGTAGCATGTAGCGCTCGGGCGCTTAGCTCAGTTGGAAGAGCGCCGCCCTTACAAGGCGAAGGTCGCGGGATCGAGGCCCGCAGCGCCCACTACGGGGACCGCTAAAAGTGGATCTCCGAGAACTCGCTTCGCGAACGTGTCGTGAGTTCTCGGAGATCCGGGTGGTCGGCAACTGGCGCGGGCGGAATTGTCAATTGGCGCGAGTGTGATCTACTATTGACTATCGACGCCGCAGCGAACATGTTCGCGGCCGCCAAGCCGAAAGGGGATTCCTAGTGGCCCGTATCACGCAAGTCGTAGTTACTTGCGACCTCGAAGATGGTGACATCAACGCTGCTGATTCTGTGTCATTCAGCTACGGGGGTAAGACGTACACACTCGACCTTTGTAAGAAGCACCTCGACGAGGTGAAGGGCGCGTTGGAAGGTTTTGCGAGCGCCGGTCATTCCGCGGGTCGAGGCCGTGGCCGTCGGCGTGTTGCCGCCACTGGTCGTTCTCCTCGTGCTTCTCGTCCCGCTGCTACACCGCGCGGCGAGTCGCAGGCAGAGATCCGCGAATGGGCCCGAGCTCAGGGTTACGCCGTTGGTGACCGTGGGCGCATCCCGGGCGAGGTTAGGGCAGCTTACGAAGCGGCCCAGTCCAAAGGCCGGCGTCGCTGAAAAACCTGGCCGAGGGGCTGGCTTAGCGGCACCCCATGAAAGCTGTAGTACTAAAAGAACGCAGGCCCGGTGAGCAGCGAGTAGCACTCGTTCCCGGGGAACTGGCGCGCCTTGCGGCAGTCGGTGTCGAAATAGCCGTCGAGCGAGGGGCCGGGGAACTGGCCCTATATACCGATAGCGATTATGAGGCGGCCGGGGCACAGCTTGTCGATAGCGGCAAGGGGCTCTACGAAGGGGCGGATCTTGTCGTCAAGGTCCAACCGCCAACACTCGAGGAAGCCGACGAGATTGCCAGAGGGCATCTCTTTGCTGAGCTTCCTGGCCCCCTCGGGGCACCTCGAGCTGGTCAGGCACCTGGCAAACCGCAAGGTGACAGCTTTCAGCTTTGAGCTGGTACCCAGGATCAGCCGGGCGCAGGAGATGGACGCTCTGTCTTCGCAGTCGACTTGCGCCGGTTACCGGGCGGTATTGATAGCCGCTAACAGGCTGGGCAAGTTCTTCCCTCTGTTCATGACAGCAGCCGGGACGGTGCCCCCTGCGCGTGCGCTGGTAATGGGCGCCGGCGTCGCTGGGCTACAAGCCATTGCCACGGCGCGCCGCTTGGGGGCGGTCGTCAGCGCATATGACGTTAGGCCGGCAGCCAAGGAGGAGGTAAAGAGCCTCGGGGCTACGTTCATCGAGTTGCCCCTGGAGGCGCAGGAAGGCGCGGGCGGTTACGCAGCCGCACAATCCGAAGACTTCCTCGCTCGCACAGCAAGAAATGATCGCAACCCACGTCGGCGCCTCGGACGTCGTTATAACGACTGCGGCCGTGCCTGGGCGGCGTGCCCCTGTGCTCGTAAGCGCTGCGATGGTCAGCCGGATGCGCCCGGGTTCGGTAATTGTCGACCTGGCGGCGGCAAGCGGTGGCAACTGCGAGCTGACCAAGGACGGCCAAGAGGTGACCGTGGGCGGCGTCCACATAATAGGAGCGGGGGAACTGGCTTCGTCGATGCCCACGCATGCAAGCAGCCTTTACGCGCGCAATGTCAGCTCTTTCGTGAAACTCCTCGTTAAGGATGGCCGCCTGGCGCCCGACTTTACCGACGAGATCGTGGACAAGAGCGCGGTCACGATATCTGGTGTGGTCCACCACGAGCCCACGCTCGCGGCTCTCGAGGAGGCCAAGCTGTGATCAACGACGCAGTCGACCTGCTGGTCGTGTTCGTACTGGCGGCCTTTGTCGGTTTCGAGGTCATTTCCAAAGTCCCGAGCATCCTGCACACCCCGCTCATGTCGGGGAGCAATGCAATACACGGGATCATCCTGGTCGGGGCGATGTTCATTGCCTCGCAGGCTCAGGGTGCTTTGCAAATGGTCCTGGCATTTGTTGCGGTGTTCCTCGCCACGCTCAACATCGTGGGCGGGGTGGTCGTCACTGACCGGATGCTCGACATGTTCAAAGGCCGCCAACAAGGGGAGCGTAAACAGCCTCCGGAAAAGGCCGAACCGAAGCCATGATCGCAGCAGTTCATATCAGTGCCGACGGGCTGACTGGCATATACCTGCTTTCTGCGATCTGTTTCGTCCTGGCGCTCAAGGCTCTCAGCTCACCGCGCAACGCTCGTTATGGCAACCTCGTCGGCGTCGCCGGGATGGTCGTGGCCATTGCTCTCACCTTTCTTGTCCAAGACCCCGGCCACGACTGGGTCATAGGCGCCGGGATGGGCCTCGGGGCGATCGTCGCAGTCCCCGCTGCTCGCAAGGTCCCTATGACAGGCATGCCCCAAATGGTCGCTATTTTCAACGGCGTCGGCGGTGGGGCAGCCGCAGTCATTTCATTGTCGGAGTACCTGCACGAGCTGCCGCTTGGGGTGCCGGCGCAAAAGGGCGTCGAAATCCTTTTCGCATTGGTCGTAGGTTGCCTTTCGTTCTCCGGCAGCGCGGTCGCGTTTGCCAAGCTCCAAGAGCTGATGACCGGTGCCCCAGTCATTTACCCTGGCCAGCAGGTCGTGAACGCCATCGTCGCGCTCGCCGTCGTGGCCCTCGGAGTGACCATAGTGGTCACCCCTCACCTACTTGCCATTGTCTTGCTTTTGGTCGTGGCCCTCGTGTTGGGAGCGGCCGTTGTCTTACCTGTAGGTGGCGCGGATACGCCCGTGCTGATCTCGTTGCTGAACAGCTTCACGGGATTGGCGGTGGCGGCGGACGGTTTCGTCCTCGACAATATGATCCTCGTCGTCGCAGGCACCTTGGTCGGGGCATCTGGTGGGCTGCTCACAAAGATGATGAGCGATGCCATGGGCCGCTCACTGCCCAACATCATCCTGGGCGGATTCGGCGCTGCACCGTCAGGGGGCGCGGAGGTGGCGGCGGGGACCGAGGGACGTAGCGTCCGCAGTGGTGACGCCACCGATATCGGGACCCTGCTGGCTTACTCGCGAAAAGTCATTATCGTCCCGGGCTATGGCTTGGCGGTCGCCCAGGCCCAGCACGTGGCGGTGGAATTGGCCCGCGCACTAGAGGCGCGCGGCGTTGACGTCGCATACGCGATCCACCCGGTCGCGGGGAGGATGCCGGGGCACATGAACGTCCTGCTCGCCGAGGCGAACGCTCCTTACGAAGACTTGAAAGAAATGGACCAGGCGAACGACGAGTTCCCGAGTACCGACGTGGCCCTCGTAGTTGGTGCCAACGACGTCGTGAACCCCGCCGCCCGTGACAACCCCGGCAGCCCGATCTATGGGATGCCGATCTTGAACGTCGACTCGGCGGCCAACGTCGTGTTCCTCAAGCGCAGCATGCGCCCTGGGTTCTCGGGAGTAGACAATGCTCTGCTTTACGACCCCAAAACGATCCTGCTCTTCGGCGACGCGAAGGATTCCCTCACCAAACTTCTGGCTGCGGTCAAGGCAAGCTGAAGTGAGCGCGCGGGCGCGGCCAATCCCGCCCCGCGACCTGCGCTGACCGCGACCCGGGCGCCCGCCAGGCGCCTCCCACCGGGAGCCTCCTAGAATCATGCTGTGCGCAAGCGGTGGCTCTCCCGAAGGGCGTTCGTGCTGCACCTGCTCCTGGTGACTGTCGTCCCTGGATGTCTGTTCGCAGGCTGGTGGCAGGTCCACCGGGCGCTCAGCGGCAACTTGATCAGCTACTTCTACTCGATCGAGTGGCCAGTGTTCGCCTTCCTCGGCGTCCTGGCGTGGTGGCAGCTGGTCCACGATGTGCGCTTGGAGACCGAGTACGACAAGCCCAGTCGGGTCCGCCGCTCCTTTCTCCACCGCGACGACGAACTGCCTACGCAACCTCTCGTATGGGACAGCGCGCTGGAGACCCCGGAACTGAAGGCCTACAACGAGTACCTCCATGCTCTTGCGCAAGGGAGCAATCGTAAGACGTGGGGCAACCCGAGGGGCCTGCCGGAGATGTCGGAGAGCGGACAGGACGAGCAGACCGCAGTGGCCCGGTGAGCGGGCGCCTCAACAGGTTCCTCACCATGGGGGGCACCGCAGGGGCCCTGGCTCGCTACCGGACAATGGCGCTGATCGTGGGTACGGGGCTGGCAATCCTGTGTTTCGTCGGGATACCGCTCCAGCTAGCTGGCGGCGTCCCGTTGGGCGACAACAAGTGGCCCTGGACGAGCGTCGTCGAGATCGTTGGCCCCCTCCACGGCATCTTTTATATCGTCTACCTTCTCGCGTGCCTCGACCTTGCGAGCCGCGCCAGGTTCAAGACGACCCAGCTTCTCGGCATGGTATGTTCCGGCCTGTTGCCGCTGCTGGCGTTTTACATGGAACGAAAGGTCACAGAGCGAGTGCGCAGCCAGTTAGCCCTGGGTGCCGATGCGCCCCCGGGCCCGGCGGCAACTATTTGGGCGACGCTGTCCGGCCAGTCGAGAAGGGACGCCGAGGCCGCGGCGGCAGCCCGCCGGCACGGCTCACAACCCGAGCTCGACCAGCACCCTGCGGAGCGGCTCGAGGATGCGGGCTGACCAGTCAGGTGAAGGGAACGATTTGACGTCCAAGATCTCGCCTTTTGGCACCTGGGAATCTCCGCTTGCCGCATCCGACCTGGTCGAAGGTGCACTTGGTCTTGGTTACCCGACGCAGACCAACCACGTTGAGGGGGGGCGGGCGAGGGTTGTGTGGCAAGAAGCGAGGCCCGCCGAAGCCGGCAGGGTGGCATTGGTGGCGTGGGACGGCCCCGAGGGAGCCTACAGCGAGTTGTTGCCAGCAGAAATGTCGGCCCGGAGCACCGTCCACGAGTACGGCGGCAGGGCATGGGCGATAGGCGGGCCGGGCGACAGTGTCCTTGTGACCTCCAATTTTTCCGACCAACGCCTCTGGGACGTCTCGCCCGGACAGTCTCCTCGACCTCTCAGCGCGGAGCCGGAGACCAAGCACGCCGTGCGGTTCGGGTGCCCGGTAGTGAGCCCCGACGGACGTTGGGTAATCGCAGTGCGCGAGCGCCACGTTGATGGCGAGGTCCAAAACGACCTTGTGGCTATAGCGCGCTTTGGTGACCTATCAGAACCAAGCGTCCTTGCCGAGGGCCACGACTTTTACTCCGCGCCGGAGCTGTCCGGTGACGGCGACCTGCTCGCTTTCATTTCTTGGGACCACCCGGACATGCCTTGGGACCGGACCCAGCTGTGGCGCGGGCACTTTTCGGAAGGAAAACTGACAGATCTTCGCGGCGTGGCCGGTCAAGGCCGAGCGGAGTCCGTCCTCCAGCCCAAGTGGGCGCCTGGCGGGAGGCTGGCCTACATTTCCGACAGGACCGGTTGGTGGAACCTTTATATCGACGACGAGGCGCTGGCCCCGATGGGTGCAGAGTTTGCCGGGCCGGCTTGGGCTTTCGGCGACTCGGACTACGCGATCGCGGCGGACGGGCGCATTTTTGCGACGTGGAAGAACGGGGGTACAGGCTACCTCGGCGTTGTCGGTGGTGGCGTCGCCCATCCCCTGGACCTCCCATATGGCTATTTTGCCCAACTGTGCCCTGCCATCTTGGACGGCGAAGACGGCGTGCTGGCCATAGCCGGGGGGCCAGCTCGCTCGCCCGAACTGGTCAGGGTAAGTGTTGCAGGCAAGGTCGAAGTGCTCCGCCGCAGCCGGCCAGATGTACTCGGCGACGAGTGGATTTCCATCGGAGAAGCGTTCGATTTCCCAACTGGGGAAGGCGAAATCGCTCATGCCATCTACTATGCGCCTCGCAACCCGGGCTACGCGGCCCCTGAAGCGGAGTTGCCCCCGCTGATCGTGACGAGCCACGGCGGGCCAACGGCCAGCGCCTCCAGGGTCCTCGACCTGCGCACCCAGTTTTGGACCACACGGGGCTTCGGCGTTGTGGACGTCGACTACAGGGGGAGCACCGGTTATGGCCGGTCCTACCGCGGCGCTCTCGATGGGCGCTGGGGACTGGCCGACGTGGAAGACTGCGCCGGAGCCGCCCAGTGGCTGGCAGACAGTGGGCGTGCCGACCCTGACCGGATGGTGATCCGCGGCGGCAGCTCGAGCGGCCTGACGGCGATGGCCGCCTTGGCTCGCCACGGGATCTTTTCCGGCGCCGTCGTCCTGTACGGAGTAGCTGACCTGAGGTCTTTGAACGCGACAACCCACAAGTTCGAAAGCCGTTACGTAGGGCGGCTGGTACCGGAACTGGAGCTCGTCGCACGCTCACCGCTCGAACTGGTCGGCAGCATCAGCGCTCCGGTGCTGTTTGTCCACGGGCTCGACGACAAGGTCGTCCCGCCAGAGCAGAGCCGCTGGATGGTGGCGGCTTTGCGCCAAAACGGCGTGCGGGCCTTGCTTGTCGAGATAGTTGGGGAGAGCCACGGTTTCAGGAAAGCCACTTCCCTGGTGCGCACGCTCGAGGCCGAGCTCGCGTTCTACGGTTCCATCCTCGGTTTCGACCCGGGCGGCGACCTCTCGCGCGAAAAGCTGACCTCGCCGAGGCGGGGCCCCGGCCGGGGCCACCTGGAGTTAGGGCCGCTATGTTGTCGCCAGACCCACAGACGGGCCACCTCGTATTTGGTTGGCAAACGCAGTGGACTTCGCTTATCGCGATGGTCGTAGAGGTGGCGGCCCTGGTTTGGTACCTGCGGAGCATTCGTCGCCTAGGCGCGCTGGGACGGCGATGGTCGCCGCTGCGGACGGGGAGTTTTATCGTCGGGATCCTCGTGACGGCTTATGCCGTCGAGGGCGGGATCGCCTATTACCAGCAACGGACTTTCACGGCCCACGTCATCCAGTTGTTGCTCCTGGTCGACGTCGCCCCTCCGCTGCTGGCCATGGGCGCTCCCGTTGCCCTGGCCTTGCAGTCGTCGCCTCGCCGGGTGTCAGCGTCCTTGTTCGCTGCCCTCCACAGCAACGCAATGCGCTTTGTTTCCAACCCGCTCGTAGCGCTCGTGCTGTCGATGGGCACGATGTACGTCTATTTCTTGACGCCCCTTTACCGCATCTCCGAGGAGCACCCGCTCTTTCTTGCCTACGTCCATTTGCAGTTTTTCTTGGTGGGTTGCGGCCTTTGGTGGCTCGTGGTCGGGCGGGACGCGTTTGCGCGTCGCCTGGGCGTCGGGATGCGCTTCGTGCTGGTGCTCATCCAGGCCCCTTGCGACGCTGCGCTCGGCCTCGTCATCGCGATGGCTACCAGACCGTCCTACCCCGCCGGTAACACGCTCGTTGACACTCAGACCGGAGGGAACGTCCTTTTGGGGCTGGCCGAGGTACTTATCGTGGCCGTCCTAGCGCTTATGTTCGTCGAGTGGGCCAGAGAAGAAGAACGCAAGGCCATCGCGGCGGACCGCCAGCTCGATGCCGCCCTGGAAGCAGCGCGAGCGGTTGCGGGCTCAGAATTTGAGGGCTGAAAGCTCGGGGATCCAGCGCTCGGACCGGGAGAGGGCGTCTTTCCAGCGGGCGCGCCGGTCATCTCCGCTGGGCTCAACCACGGCGCGAGGCTTGGCCGCCGCCGCGACGTCCTCGTAGCCGGCCCAGATCCCTACGCCAAGACCCCCAAGAAAGCCTGCCCCGACAGAGGTGGCCTCGAGCTCGGCTGATAATTCGACAGGTCGCTGGCAGGCGTCAGCAAGCTCCTGCACGAAAACTGGGTTGGCGGTCATGCCACCGTCCGCTCGCAGGTGCAGCACCGTCTGAGCGGAGTCAGCTTCCGCAGCTTCCAAAAGGTCTGCGCCCCGCTGCGCCACTCCCCGCAGCACGGCCCTCACAAGCTCCGGGCGCCCGGTGCCCGAAGTCATACCGATGAACAGCGACCTGGCCCCGAAATCCCAGTTGGGAGTGCCGAGGCCGATGAGCGCCGGCACGAACATGACGTCGCCTGTGTCCGAGCAGCGTGCAGCTACCTCCCCCGATTCCGCTGCGTTGGAAAGGAGGCCGACGTCGTCGACGAGCCACGACAATGCAGACCCCGCGGACAACATGATCGCTTCGACACCCCAGGTGAGCACTCCCTCGCGCTGCCAGGCGATGATCGGGAAACAGCCGTGGTCCCCGCTCTTGCCGAAGGCGCCGAAGGCGGGAGGGCTCCCGCCGATGTTGACGTCCAGGAACGCGCCCGTGCCGAAGGTTGCTTTGGCGTCCCCCGGGTGTACGCAACCCTGTCCGATCAGCGAGGCCTGCTGGTCGCCGACGATCCCGCATATGAGCGGAGAGCCTTCGAGGGCGCTTGCTTGCGCGACGGGACCGGACGAAGCGACGATGGCGGGCATGCAGCTCGCCGGGATGCGGAACCTCTCGAGGCGCGAGGCGTCCCATGCGAGCTCGTCGGTCCCGAGCAATACGCCCTCGGTGGGGAGCAGGCCGCTGACGCCGGCGTTGCTCGGGTCGGTCACGTGCGCCTGACCGCCCGTCAATTGCCAAATGGCCCATGTGTCGAGCGTCCCGAAGCGAAGGTCGCGCTGGCGCTGGGGGTCATAGGTGTCGAGGAGCCAGGCGAGCTTGGTTGCTGACTCGTTGGGCGCCAGGCGCAGGCCCTCGGCCTGGAGCTCGAGGCAGGTGCCGGCGGTGCGGAGATCCTGCCAGCTGAGGGCGGGGCCGACAGGTTCGCCGGTGGAAGCGTCCCAGACGATGGTCGAACCCCGCTGGTTCGTCACGGCTACGCCCGAGACCTGTCCTACTTCGGCCAGGCAGGCGCCCGCGACTTCCAGCACGGCGCTCGCTATAGCGGCCCCGTCAAGCTCGACGAGGCCGGGGAAGGGGTGCTGGGGGGCCAGGTCCACCTGTCGTTTCGCGCGTCGAGTGCGCCGTCTGGGCGGACGACTCCCGCCCTTACCGCGCTGCTGCCTATGTCGATGACGAGGATGCTCATGGCCGGCCCCTCTCCCCCTGGTCAGGCTCTGGACGTGGGCGACGCTAGCGACTGTCGCCCGCCCCCTCAAGATCCGCCGCCTGGCCGCCTCAGTTAGTACCGTAGGGACGTGCTCGGTCCTGGGGAACGCGATCCGGCCGTCAAGAACTCACTCGCCGACATCGGGGGCTGGCCCGGCGTGCTCGGCCGCGTTGCGGCTGGCCACGACCTCACATCGGCCGAGGCGGCCGTGGCCATGTGCGAGATCCTGGAGGGCACGGCGACGGCCTCGCAGATAGCGGCGTTTATTTTCGGTTTGCGCTGCAAGGGGGAGACGTCCGAAGAACTCACGGGCATGTTGGAGGCCATGCTCGAGGTGGCCGAGACTGTCCCGCTGCCGAACGAGCTCGCCAAGAGGCTCGTGGACACCTGCGGGACCGGCGGTGACCGGGCCGGGACCATCAATGTCTCGACGATCGCTGCTCTCGTCGTTGCGGGCGTAGGAGTTCCGGTCTGTAAGCACGGCGGTCGGGCTGCGTCGTCGAGAACGGGCTCAGCCGACGTCCTCGAGGCGCTCGGAGTTGCTATCACCCTGCCGCCCGAATCCGTCGCCCGCTGTATCGAGGAAGTGGGGTTCGGTTTCTGCTTCGCTCCCCGCTACCACCCGGCGATGCGCAACGTCGGCCAGACTCGCCGCGAACTCGGCGTCCCCACTGCGTTCAACCTCCTTGGCCCATTGGCTAACCCGGGTCGGACGCCTTATCAGCTGGTAGGAGTGGGCGACGGCCGGGTGGCGGAGCGCCTGGCCAGGGTGCTCGGAGCGGCTGGTTCAGCACGGGCGTGGGTGGTCCATGGCCATGACGGCCTCGACGAGCTTTCAACGGTGGCCCCGTCGACGGTTGTCGAGTGGGTTGCCAGTGAAGGCGAAATCCGGACCTTCGTGGTCGACCCCGCCGCCCTGGGGCTGCAACGGCCCCGGCCCGAGGAGCTCATGGGTGGTGACCCGGCGGTGAACGCTCGCGCGGCCCACTACGTGCTTGCGGGTGCCGAAGGGCCCAGCGCGACATCGTGCTGTTGAACGCGGCCGGCGCGCTGAGTCGTGGTCGGGGCGGCGAGCGACCTCGAGGAGGGGCTCTTGCTGGCTGCCGAGTCCCTCGACGCAGGCCGAGCCCGCGCTTGCCTCGACCGTCTCGTGGAGCTTTCTACCGAAGAAGCCTCCCGGACGTCCTGAGCAGGCCCAGCCTTCTCACACGGCGTGGTCCGAGCCGGCCCTAGACGACGGGAGGACGTGGCGTCAGCTCACCGAGCGCCGCCTCCATGGCACTGATCCTCTCGTCGAGGTTGAGGGTTGTCGGGCTGGCCGGTCGGGCAAGCTGGGCTCGCCTGGTCGCGAGCTGGTGGACCCGGCGAGCCGCGTCCTCGAGCCCCCTCACTTGGTAGTCCAAGGCGCTCAGTGCCTGGTCCCTCTGGACTCCCCGCGGCAGCAAGCTCGCCGACAGGACCTGGTGGTCGAGCGCCACGGCCTCGGCGAGGACCTCCTGAGCCAAGTTCACGATGCCATCGTTGACAGGCCCTCTCCTGCGCCGCGGCCAGCGGTCCCTCGGGAGCGACCCTTCGACTGAGCCCGCCAGTGCGCACGCAGAGCGCAGCCGGCGGTGGAGAGTTGCAGCGGCGCTAGGGCTCCACAGCCAGCGCAGCGGGGCCGATATCGCGGAACGGGTGGGCACGACCCTGTTGGCGCGGCGCAACGAGGAAACGCCAACAGCGCCCCAGGTCGCCAGTGCCGTCAGGAAGGCCACCGGGACGAACAGGACTAAGAAAAGCATCAGCAGCAGCCAGTCCATAAACCGATGGTACGGCCAACGGCGAGCCCTCGCCCGGCGCTCTCACTGTCCGCTGCGCTCGGTGCAGCGATAACCCCCTAGTGCGGTGCTAACCCCTCAACTCCGGCCAGCCCTAGCCCTCGGCGCCGAGCTCCCACATCTCGTCGAGATCCTTGCGACTATAGGACTGGAACGCGACAAGGGTGCGCGTGTCGGTGACGCCGGGCAGCCCGGCCAGCCTTCCGGTCACTACTCGGGCCAAGTCTTCGATACGGCGTACCCGGACGACGGCAACGATGTCGGCGTGGCCAGCTACTGAGTAGGCCTCGGCGACCCCCTCGACCGCCGCCACCTCCTCCGCCAGCTCAGCGACGCGAGCCGGCTCGGCGTCCATCAGGACAAAGGCAGTGACCACTCACCAAAGGTAGCGCCCGGCGGGCTTGGCTCGCTCAATGACAGGGCATGCTCAAGCAGCGGCACGCTTCGTCTGGGTGACCTGCTCACGCCAGGCGCCCAGCACCCTGGGTGGGGGCAACGGCGAAAACTTCCGGTTGCGCGAAACCTGCCCGCTCGAACGCCTCGTACATCGCCTTGGCGAGATCGTGCGCCTCTACACCGACCGCGATGGCAGAACCGCCGAACCCGGCGCCGGTCAACCGTGCACCGTCAGCCCCGTTTTCGATGGCGACATCAACTGCGAGGTCGAGCTCGGGGCATGAAACCTCGTAGTCATTGCGCAAAGAGGCGTGAGAGGCGACCAGCAGGTCCCCGATCGGTTGGCCGCTTCGCAGGCGGGCGACGGCTTCGACGACTCGGCCGTCCTCGGTCACAACATGGCGAGCGCGCTTGCGCAGGTCCCCGGTCAAGTTCTCCTCTACCAGCTCGAGTGTCGCCTGGCGCAGAGACGGCACCCCGAGCTCGCGGGCAGCCTCTTCGCAAGCGTTCCTTCGGTCGGCGTAGGCCCCCGCCGCGTTTGCGTGCTCGACCCTTGTGTTAATGACAACGAGCGGGCCGCGGCCGATCGGCACCTGTTCGGTCCCGAGCGATAAAAAGTCGATAAGTACTGCGGAACCTGCCTGGCCCTCGAGCACCGCGAGCTGGTCCATCAGCCCGCACGGCGACCCTGCCACCTCCGACTCAGCTCTTTGCCCGACCCTCGCCATCTCGGACTTGGACAGACCAACTGCGGCGAGGTCATTGACGGCAATGGTGATGGCGATACTTAGGGCCGCGCTGGAGGAAAGCCCGGCGCCAATGGGTACGTCGGACGCGATGACGAGGTCGAAGCCGGGCAAGGCGGCGCCGGCTTGGGCGATCGCCCAGATGACCCCAAAGGGGAAGCGAGCCCACGGTTCGAAGTACGAAGGGTCCTGACCGGCGATGTCGTCCAGGCTTGCGGTTGCTTCGCGTCCGAGCGTGCACGAGACGGCCCGGACCAAATTGTCCGGGCGGCGGCGCGCCGCCACCACCGTTGCCCGGTCGATTGCAAAGGGGAGTGCAAGGCCAAAGTTGTAATCGGTGTGCTCGCCGATCAGGTTCACCCTCCCGGGAGCTCGCCACACACCTTCTGGCGCGCCACCCACGAGGTCGTGGAACCTCTCGTTGGCGGTCATCGCCGGCGTGAGCGGTGCTCCCGCTGCTTGTCCTGGCGTCACGGGGCCCAAGGTTACCTGGAGAAGGGCGACGGGCCGAGCGTGCACCGTGCTGAGTGCGCACGGTCCTGGGTAGGCACGGTTCCGCTTTGACCGGTTCCTGGGCTGATCGGCCTCGTGATGCTACCTTCGAGATTGACCGGTACCGTGCGCCTCCGGACGTCCCGCTGGTCAACGGCCGGGACTAGGCCACGAAACGAAAGGGGCCACAATGAGCTCGAGCCGCTCCATCGTAAGGCTTCGCAAGACTAGGTTTGCCCGTCTGGCGCCCATGGCTGTTTTGAGCTGCGGCATTTTGCTTGCCGCCTCATCGGTAGCTTCCGCCACCTCCACTTCGCCCTGGGACCCGATACTCAAGGGCCTCACCAAGAGCGAGAACGTCTCGTTCAGCGCCGTCTACCAACTGGTCGAGACGACGAGCGGCGCCACAACTGAAAACGAGAGCATCACCTTCGCACAGGACCCCGCCAAAAAAGAGGTAGCCCTCATCACCCCGGCAGGGTCCTTCTATTTGACGGCAACCAAGACCTTGGCGTGCAGGACCGAGGCGGGCCACTTGGCGTGCACGCAGCTGCCCCAGAGCCTGCTCTCCAGCATGACCTCTATCAAGAACCTCTTCGCGCCGGGCCAAATCGAAAGTGCCGTCGGCGCGCTGCAAGCCGAGGCGAGCGCGCATGGTTACACCCTGAAGACGTTCTCGCAGAGCTACGGCTCGGGCTCGGGGTCAAAGTACTCGTCCAACTGCATAAGGGTGACCGGCCCCAAGATGTACGGCGCTGGCACCTACTGCGCCTCCTCCTCCTACGGCGTGCTGACGTACTCGCAAGGGTCGTCCAGTAGCACGAAGACCGCCACGATCACGATCCATGCGGGTGGGTACACGGCGAACCCGCCGGCGTCGACCTTCGCCCCGCCGCCGGGGACGACGGTCGTCACCATGCCCAGCCTTCCCTAGCTAGGCGAGTTTCCCTAGCTAGGCGGTCACTGCCCCGCGAGAGGCTGGTGGCATGGCAACACTGACCATCGAGTGTGACGGCTGCATCATGCAGGGGACCGATGCCTGCAGCGACTGCGTCGTGACCTTCATCTGCGACAGGTCGCCCGAAGATGCTGTTGTCTTCGACGCGGCCGAGCAACGCGCGCTTCGGGTGCTCGGCCGCAACGGCCTATTACCTCCGTTGCGCCACAGCGGCAAGGCAGCCGTCTCCGGATGAAGGCGAGGCCTGTCAAGCTGTAGGTGGTGGGAGAGCGGTCCGCAACGGAGTTGGTTGGCGAGCTTCGTAGGTACGGGGAGCAAGTCGGGCTAGCGGCAGTCGGGATAGCGCCAGCCACGCCCATGGAGGCCACCCGCCGCATCCTCGAGGAGCGCAAGGCGGCGGGCCTTTCAGCCAGCATGCAGTTCACCTACCGCAACCCGTTGCGTTCCACCGACCCGGGCCGGTTGTTGCCGGGAGCGGCCGCGCTCGTCGTAGGAGCTTGGCCCTACGGACGGGGCCCTGTTGCCCGAAGCGCCCAGGACGGTCGGCCCAAGGGCATCGTGGCCCGCTACGCCTCACGGGACCATTACGGCGACCTCGAAACGGCGCTGCGCGGGCTCGCAGAGCTATTGAAGGGGGCCGGTTGGCAGGCTCGAGTTGTTTTCGACGACAACGCCCTGGTCGACCGGGCCGCTGCCGAAAGGGCGGGCATCGGCTGGTTTGGCAAAAACAGCAACGTCATGCTCCCGGGGCTCGGTTCGTGGTTCCTCCTTGGTTCGGTGGTCACCGATGCCCCGCTCCCGCTAAGCACCCAAGTCGCCGATGGCTGCGGGCCATGCCAGCGCTGCCTCGGCTCTTGCCCGACCGGCGCTCTGGTGGCGCCCGGCGTACTTGACGCTCGCAGGTGCCTCGCCTGGCTGCTCCAGGCAAGCGGAGCCTTCCCGTCCGAGTACAGGACCGCCCTCGGCGGGCGCATCTACGGTTGCGACGACTGCCAGGAAGTGTGCCCAGCGAACCGCCTCGCCGCGAAGATGTCCGCGTCCGCAGGGACCGGCGGGCGGGGCTCCGACAGCGACGACCCCGGGCCGGACCTGCTCGACATGCTGGGCTTCTAGCGACTCGGCCCTGCTCGCTCGTCACGGTCGCTGGTACATACCGCAGCGGGACCCTCGCTACCTCCGGCGTAACGCGCTGATCGCCCTCGGAAATGTAGGCGACGGCCGCTCGCCCGAGGTGCAGGCGACATTGGAGAGCTATCTCGACGGCGACGATGACCTCCTCAGAGCGCATGCGATCTGGGCCGCGGTCGCGGCCGGCCGGCGCGACCTCGTCACGAGCCGGCCGGGCCTGGCGAAGGACCCGTCTCCGCTAGTCCGCGACGAGATGGCGCGCCAAAGCCCGATAGACATGTCTTGATGCGCCACTTGCTCCTGACCAATGACTTTCCCCCCAAGGTCGGAGGGATCCAGTCGTACCTATGGGAACTATGGCGCCGGCTGCCTCCAGACGACGTCACGGTGTTCACGGCGGCCTACCCGGGCGCCCAGTGGTGGGACGCCGATCAGAAGTTCCGGCTCATCCGGGCACGAGAACCGGTGCTGCTGCCACAGCCTTACCTCGCCCACCGGGTGCGGCGCGCTGCTCGTCGTGCCGGCGCCCGCGCCGTCGTGATCGACCCCGCCCTCCCGCTCGGGCTGATCGGCTCGTCGCTCGGGCTTCCTTACGCGGTGGTCCTGCACGGCGCCGAGGTCACCGTCCCGGGGCGGCTCCCCGTTAGCCGCCAACTGCTTGCTCGTACAATCCGCAATGCCGCCCTGGTGATCGCCGCAGGGAGTTATCCCGAAGCCGAAGCTCGCAGGGCTGTAAGCCACGGGGCCAGGGCCGAGGGGGGTGCTAGTGCCGATGAGTTCCCTCCCGTCGTCCAAATCCCGCCGGGAGTCGACACGGAGCGCTTCCGCCCGCTGCCTCAGATCGACCGGGCGGCCGCCCGGGCCCGCCTCGGGCTGCCGCGCTCCGGCCCTCTTGTGGTCAGCGTGAGCAGGCTGGTGCCCCGTAAAGGGATGGACACCCTGATCAAAGCCACCTCGGCACTCGCCGGCCGTTTCCCGGGCATGTCGGTGGCGATCGCTGGGGCTGGCAGGGACCGCCACCGCCTGGAGAGGCTCGCTTCACGTTCGCGGGTGAGGGTGGACTTCGTGGGCAAGCTCGACGACGCCGACCTCCCGGACTTTTATGCGTGCGCCGACGTGTTCGCACTGTGTTGCCGGTCGCGCTGGTGGGGCTTGGAAGAGGAGGGCTTTGGGATCGTGCTCGTCGAGGCGGCCGCGTCCGGCGTGCCATGTATAACGATCGGCTCGGGCGGGGCTGGGGAAGCGGTCCGCGACGGCGAGACAGGCATTGTGGTGAAGGCGCCTGATGGAGGTGGCGGGTGGCGCGACGGGCCGCGCCGCAAGGCCTCGCACGTTGCTGAGGTATCTGCCGCCCTGGCCACGGTGCTGAGCGACCCGGCGCTCGCGCGCCGCATGGGCGAAGCGGGCAGGCGGCGCGCTGAAGAGGAACTTTCGTACGACATCCTGGCAAGCAGGCTGGCTGCGGCGCTCGAGCATCTTTGAAACTCGGCACATGCCTGGCGAGTCACTAAGGTCAAGGTCGGAAGGAGGTGTGCAAATGGAAGAGCAGGTCACCGAGAGGATGGTCATCCGCGCGAGCCCTGCTTACTGTTTCCAGGTGCTCACCGACTTTGAGCGTTACCCCGAATGGGCTTCGGACATCAAAGCTGTTGTCGTCGACGAGCGCGACGCCGAGGGGCGGCCGGCGCAAGTGACGTTCCGGGCGGCCGCTTTTGGCAGGAGCACTTCGTACACGCTGCGGTACGACTACAGCGACGCCCCTGCGCGCCTGTCGTGGGAGCAGGTAGAAGGAGACGTGACGCGTCGCCTTGACGGGAGCTACGACATCTACCCGAGCGACGAAGGCTCCGCCGACATCACGTACCATCTCGTGGTCGACCTGAAGGTCCCCCTCCCTGTGTTCGTGAAACGCCGTGCCGAGGGCCGTATCGCTTACACGGCCTTGAAAGAGCTGAGAGCGCGAGTCGAAACCTGAGCTCGCGCAAGCCCGAGGGTTCGCACGTCGAGCTTTGCGAGATCAGGAGCGCCTCCGACGCGCGCCTTGAGCCGTACCGCGACCTGAAGGACTCGGCGTTGCGACGAAGCGCCGAACTGGCTGGGGGTGTGTTCGTCGTCGAAGGCATGCTCGCTTTGCAGGCCGTGCTCGCTTCGCCGTACCCGTTGCGTTCCCTCCTGGTGCTGCGCCGCCGCCTCGAGGCGCTCGGGGACTTGGCCCTGCCGGGCGGGCTCCCCGTGTACGTGGCCGACGACGATGTCATGGCGGCAACAACGGGCTACGACGTGCACCGCGGCTTGCTCGGCGTGGCCGGCCGGCTGGTGGGGCCCTCCCCTGAGGACCTGCTGGCCCATGTCACCTCCCGCGTGGTGATGGTCGTCGAGGGGGTCAACGACCAGGAAAACCTCGGCGCCATTTTCCGCAATGCTGCAGCTTTCGGCGCCGGCGCCGTCCTGCTCGACCCCACCTGCTCGGACCCCCTCTACCGACGGAGCGTCAGGGTTTCGCTCGGCCACGTGCTGCGGGTCCCGTTCGCCCGCCTGTCGCCGTGGCCGTCGTCGCTCGAACTCGTGAGAAAATGGGGCTTCGTGCTGTTGGCCCTTACCCCGTCATCTCGATGCGAGAGGATCGAAGTGGTTTCTGCAGAACTCCAAGGATCCCGGGTCGCACTGCTTGTCGGCGCGGAGGGCGGCGGTCTTAGCGCACCCGCGCTCGGTATGTGCCGGCCGGTGCGGATCGCGATGGCGGCCGGCGTCGACTCGCTCAACGTGGCAGCCGCTACCGCGGTGGCGCTCCACTGTTTCGGAGGAGATCGTTGAGCGCGCAGGGAGTGCTTTTGGGGCCTTCGGTCGGTGTCGATATCGGCGGCTCGAAGGTACTGGCTGTTTGCCTAGGCGCGGGTGGCGAGATCCAGGCGGTCGAGAAGCTTGCCATACCCCCCGAGGCCGAGACCGGTGACATCATTGCGATCGTCCTTGCCGCTGCTGGCGCCGTCACGGCGGCTGCCGGAGCACCAGCGTCACTGCCGCTAGGCGTTGGCTGTCCTGGCATGGTCGACCGCGAGGGCGTCGCTCATTTTTGCCCCAACCTGCATGCCTTCGACGGTATTGACCTGCGCCACGAGCTTGCGAGCCGTCGCCAGGCAGCGACGACGACGGTTGTGTTCAACGACGCCACCGCCGCATGTTGGGCCGAGCACGCGATAGGAGCCGGGAAGGGCTCAGACGACGTGCTCATGGTGACGCTCGGCACGGGGATAGGGGGCGGGGCCGTGCTCGGCGGAAGGCTCGTCGAGGGCGCCCACGGTTTCGCCGGCGAGATAGGCCATATGGTTATCGACCCGTACGGCCCACCCTGCCCTTGTGGGAAAAAGGGCTGCTGGGAGCGCTACGCCTCGGGGAGCGCGCTGGGCAGGTTGGGAAGGGAGGCGGCTCAAGCGGGCCAACTCAGCAATGTGGTAGCTCTTGCGGGAGGCGACGCGGAGGCCGTGCGGGGCGAGCACGTCACGGTGGCGGCCCTTGACGGCGACCCCGAGGCCCTCGAGGTGATGGGGGCCTTCGCATGGTGGATGGCGCTCGGGTTGGCGAACCTGGCAAACGCACTTGACCCCTCGGTCATCGTGCTCGGCGGAGGTGTAATTCAGGCTGAACGGCTATTTATAGGCCGCATCAGGGATGCGTTCGCGGAACTGGCCGAGGCACCCGGGGCCAGAAAAGTAGAAATATTGCCCGCTCACTTCGGCGAGCGCGCCGGTGCGGTCGGTGCCGGTTTGCTGGCCGTTCAGCACAGCCGTGGCGAATAACCTGCGCCAGGGCCTGCACTCGGCCCGCTAGCGTTAAGGCGGACCGGTACGAGGCCCGGTCAAGGAGGCAATTGTGGAGTTCCGCCGGATCAATGGGCTGCCGCCTTATGTGTTCGCAGCTATCAACCAACTGCGTGATGAGGCGCGCCATGCCGGCGAGGACGTCATCGACCTGGGGTTCGGCAACCCCGATATACCGAGCCCCCCCATCGCGGTCGAAAAGTTAGCGGAGGCGGCGCGTAACCCGCGGAACCATCGTTACTCGTCGTCACGCGGCCTGCCCAACCTTCGCCTCGCGGTTTCCAACCTCTACAAGCGCCGCTTTGACGTCGACTTGGACCCCGAGACCGAGGTCGTTTTCACAATCGGGGCCAAAGAGGGGCTTTCTCATTTGATGTGGGTACTGGTCGGGCCTGGCGACACGGCCCTCGTACCTTCACCCTCGTACCCGATCCACATATACGCGCCGCTGTTCGCCGGTGCGGATGTGTGTGAGGTGAGGGTCGGCCCGGGCGAGGATTTCTTTGCAAACTTGGTCAAGGCTTGGGAGCAAGCATCGCCGAAACCAAAGACGGTCGTGTTCTCCTTTCCTCATAACCCGACGACCGAATGTGTGGACCTGGAATGGATGCGCAGGATCGTTGAGTTCGCCAAAGCCCACGACGTCGTGCTCGTGCACGATTTCGCTTACTCGGACACCTATTTCGACGGTTATGAACCGCCGTCCGTGCTCCAGGTCCCGGGTGGTAAAGATGTTGCCGTCGAGCTTTATACCCTGACGAAGAGCTTTTCCATGGCCGGGTGGCGGGTGGCTTTCGCCGTGGGCAACGCGGAGGTGGTGGGCGCGCTCACAAAGCTGAAAAGCTACCTGGATTATGGGACGTTCCAGCCCATCCAGATCGCTTCGATCGTTGCCCTCAACGAGGCAGCCGACTACCCCAAGACCGTAAACGCCATCTACGAGTCGCGCAGGGACACGCTGATCGAGGGCCTCAACCGCATCGGCTGGCCCGTCGCTAAGCCGGTGGGCACCATGTTCGTGTGGGCAGCGGTGCCCGAGCCCTACCAGGAAATGGGCTCGCTCGAGTTCGCCAAGTACCTTGTCACCGACGCGGGCGTGGCGACCTCGCCAGGGGTCGGCTTCGGCAATGGTGGTGAGGGCTACGTCCGCTTCGCTCTCGTCGAGAACGAGCAGCGCATTGGCCAGGCTGTGCGCAACCTGCGCCGGTCGCTCACCAAGCTCGGCTGACCCGTGGGCCGGGTGCCGCCATTTGTCATCCCGGATTAATGGCTAAGCGCGGTTACTGAAACCTTCCGTTCACGTACTGTGGGCCATAGTGTTAAGTTGATGGCGACTTACGTGGTGCGGGTCTGGCTACCGGACAGGCCGGGCGCGCTCGGCGCGGTTGCCAGCAGGATCGGTGCGGTGCGAGGCGACCTTGTCGGGATCGACATCCTCGAGCGTGGCGCGGGGCGGGCCATCGACGAGCTCGTCGTCGAACTGCCTCATGCGAACTTGCTTAACCTCATGGTCAACGAGGTCAACCAGGTCGACGGTGTCGATGTAGAAGATGTCCGCGAGGTCCCAGGTAGCCTGCCCGACCCGCGTGTGGACGCTTTGGAGACCGCTGCTTACATCGTCGAACGCCACGACCCGACCGACGTATTGCTTGCCCTGGTCACTCACGCCGTCAAGGACTTCGAAGCGGACTGGGCTGCGGTGGTCGACCCTGTCGCCCCGCAACCGCTCACCTCGGTCGGTACGATGCCGCCCGAAGCATGGGTTTTCGCCTTCGTCAAGGGCGCGCCGCGCATCGGTGGGCGGCGGCGGTGCTGCTAGCCCTTCGGACGTCGCCTGGGCCGACCTGTCGGTGGCGTCGCTGGTCGTCGTGCTCGGCCGCGACGGGCGCCCGTTCCGCACCCGGGAGCGCCGCCAGCTCTCCGCCCTCGCGCGCATCGCCGACAACCGTTGGGTGGACCTCGTGACCCGCACCGGCCCCTCACTGCTCGGCGGCCCGGCCCTGGCCTCGACGTCTGCCTCGTCACCGCTGTCTGCTGCTCCTGACTCGCCCTCTTGAACCGGAGCAGCGAGCACCTGCAATGTGGCCCGTCCTACGGGACGAGCCCGCCTCGCAGCGGCCGGCCTGCCCCGTCGGGTCAACACGCAACGGCACGCAGGTCCCTCCGCGGCTAGTTCAGGAGCTCGACCCGGTTGTCTCGACGCGGGTGCGCGGGGCTAGCGCGACCTGCCCCCAGGAGATCCACAACCTTTCCCTCTGTTAGCTCACAGGTGAGACGCCCTACGGTTTGGGAATGGCTTGTCAGACCTATTGACAAGCGTGTAATTACGTGTAGAGTAGTCCCGTATCTTGTGTGTGGAAGACATAGTCGCGGAGCGCGACCACAACAGGTTGTGCTCTATGAACTCCAGACCCCGGTCAGCGCGAACAAGGTTGCAAGTGTGCTAGTCGCCCCGGGCAGGGGCGACCTATCAGTCGAATCTCCCGGATAGAAGGGACCCCAAATGGCAATAGCCCCAGAGCGGACCGGCATCGGCATCCGCCGCTACTTCACGACGCCCGGGACGGACCCGTACGAGACGGTCACCTGGGAGCGGCGCGACGCGCGCATCACCCACTGGGCTACCGGCGCTGTGGCGTTCGAGCAGCTGGGTGTCGAGGTCCCTAGCGGCTGGAGCGTCAACGCCACCAACATCCTCGCTCAGAAGTACTTCCGGGGCACCCTCGGCACACCGGAGCGGGAGTGGTCGTTGAAGCAGGTCGCCGACCGGGTTGTCGGGGCGATACTCGCCTGGGGCATGAAGGACGGCTACTTCTCCGACAAGCAAGAAGCTGAGGCGTTCGAGGCGGAGCTGAAGTGGCTCATCATCCACCAGCGGGCTGCGTTCAACTCGCCGGTGTGGTTCAACATCGGCGTTGCCAACGTCCCGCAGCAGGCCAGCGGCGTGTTTTATCCTCGCAGTCGAAGACTCGATGGACTCGATCCTCAACTGGTATGTGGAGGAAGGCAAGATCTTCAAAGGCGGCTCCGGGGCCGGGATCAACCTTTCCAAGATCCGCTCCTCAAAAGAGGAACTGCGCGGTGGCGGGACCGCTTCGGGACCGGTGAGCTTCATGCGCGGTGCCGACGCTTCCGCCGGGACCATCAAGTCCGGGGGTAAGACCCGTCGGGCCGCCAAGATGGTGGTCCTCAACTCGGACCATCCTGACATCGAAGATTTCATCTGGTGCAAGGCGATCGAGGAACGAAAGGCACGGGCTCTCCAAGACGCCGGGTTCGACATGGACCTCGATGGCAAGGACAGCCACTCCATCCAGTACCAAAACGCCAACAACTCGGTCCGGGTAACCGACGAGTTCATGCAAGCTGTCATCGACGACAAGGACTGGGAGCTTCGCGCGATCGCTACCGGTGAGGTCCTGAGGACGATGAAGGCGAGGGACCTGTTCCGCCAGATCGCCAAGGCCACTTGGGAGTGCGCTGACCCGGGCATGCAGTTCGACACCACGATCAACAAGTGGCACACGGCGCCAAATACCGGGCGCATAAACGCGAGCAACCCCTGCAGCGAATACGTTCACCTGGATAATTCGGCTTGCAATCTCGCCAGCCTCAACCTTCTTACGTTCATTGACACTGAAGGCACCTTCGACGTCGAAGGGTTCAAGGCTGCGATCGAGGTCGTCTTTACGGGCCAAGAGATCCTTGTAGGCAACGCCGATTACCCGACCAAGTCGATCGGCGACACCTCACGGCGCTTCCGCCAACTAGGCCTCGGGTTTGCCAACCTGGGCGCCCTGCTGATGGCACAAGGCCTTCCTTATGATTCCGACGGCGGCCGGGCTTGGGCGGCGGCAATAACTGCGCTGATGACGGGCCACGGGTACGCCGTCTCCGGCCGTACCGCGGCTCGGATGGGCCCGTTTGCGGGGTACCACGAGAACCGCGAGCCGATGCTGGAAGTGTTGCGTATGCACCGGGCAGAGGTTGCCAGGATCGACGAGGACCTCGTGCCGCCCGAACTGCTGTCTGCAGCCCAGGAGGCCTGGGACAACGCGGTCGAGACGGCGGATTCCTTCGGAGTGCGGAACTCGCAGTGCAGCGTGCTGGCTCCCACCGGGACGATAGGCCTGCTTATGGACTGCGACACCACTGGTGTCGAGCCTGACCTGGGCCTTGTCAAGACAAAGAAGCTTGTCGGCGGCGGCACGATGTCGATCATCAACCAGACGGTGCCCCGAGCACTACGTCGGTTGGGTTACGCCGAGCAGGAGATCTCTGACATCGTCGCCTACATCGACGAGCACAAGTCGATACTTGGCGCGCCGCACATCGCAGCTGGACATTTGGCCGTGTTTGCTTGCTCCATGGGTGACAACACGATCCACTACCGGGGCCATGTCCGGATGATGGCGGCTGTCCAGCCATTTATCTCCGGTGCGATCTCCAAGTGCGTCACAGGCGAGACGCTGGTGACTACGGCGGACGGGATGGTGCGTATCGGGTCGCTGTACGAGGGGGAGGAACCCGGGACGTTCCGAGAGGAAGTTATCGAAGTCGCCTCTTTGGAGGGCACGAGCAAGACCGACGCCTTCTTCTATGGCGGCCGACGCCCGGTGCGCACCGCAGTGCTGCGCTCGGGCTTGCGTGTCACCGGTACACCGAACCACCGCGTCCTCACGGCCGGGCAAGGAGGCCTCCAGTGGCGCCGGCTCGACGAGTTGGCCGAGGGGGATTACGTAGCCGTTCGCTACGGGGCCGACATGTGGTCGGAGCTTCCTGCGAGGCTTGGAGACTTCAGGCCCTCTGCGCTCCAGCCCGGCCAAAAGCCAGTCGTTGTCCCGGTAGAAATGACCGAGGACCTGGCGTTCTTCCTGGGTTCCTACGCAGCGAGCGGCCACATCTCCCGCTCGACGTGGACTGTGCGGATCGCGCACACGGACGCCTTGGTGCTGGAAAAGGTCAGCCAGGCTGCTCGGGACTGCTTCAAGACGGAAGTGATGGTGCGCAGGCCTGTCGAGGGTAGCCCTTACGTCGAGGTGTCCTCACGGACTGTCGTCGAGCTGCTCGAGCACCTCGGGTGCGGGGTCAGCTCGTCCACCAAGCGCATCCCGGGTACCGTGCTGCGCTCACCTCGCGCCATGGTGCTGTCGTTCCTGCGGGGCCTAACGATCGATGCTCATGTATCAAGTGGTGCGATGGCCAAATGGGCTGTTTCCCTTGGCCCTTCGCGACTGCTCGACGAGTTGCAGGCCGTCATGACCAACCTTGGGATCATGACGGGGCGCACGGCCAAGCGCAGCGCTAAGCACGGGACCGGTTACGACGAGGTATATGCCTCTGGCCAGCACGCTCAGCGGATGATCGCGGTTGTGCCGTTCCTCCAGCAGGCCAAGCAGCAGGCGGCCGTCCTGTTGCTGAGCAGGTCCCCCTCGCAAGGCACTGGCGACGTAGTACCCGGAGTTACCGCGCCGGAGCTGTTTGCCATGATCCCGCAGGGCGATCACGGCGAAGACATGAACGCGCAGTTCTCTTCGCTTGCCGACTCGCGGACGCACCATGTGAGCCGTCGCACGCTCGAGCGGGTGTCCGCGGTTGCTGGAGTCCATCTCCCCGGCTGGCTCAACACGGTGCTGTCTCAAGGCCTCCACTTCAGCCCGGTGACTTCCATCACCGATGCCGGGACCCGGGAGGTCTTCGACGTCTCTGTTCCACGGAGCCATTCCTTCGTCGGCAACGGGATCATCAATCACAACACCGTGAACATGCCCGAGGAAGTCACCGTCGAGGAAGTAGAGAAGCTGCACATCGAGGCGTGGCAGATGGGCATCAAGGCGATCGCGATCTACCGAGACAACTGCAAGGTGGGCCAACCGCTCGCGACCACGAAGAAGGCCACAGCGACGCCGGAAATCGTGTCGGGCCCGGAAGCTCATGACGCGGAGCTGGCGTTGAAGGTGGCCGAGCTCGAAAAGGCGTTGCAGATGCAAACGGTCGTGGTCAAAAAGCCGGTCCACGAGCACATGCCTCGCAAACGCAACTCATCGACGTTCTCGTTCCGGGTGGCCGATTGCGAGGGCTATGTCACCGTCGGCGAGTTCCCCGACGGCCGACCTGGCGAAGTGTTCATAAGTGTTTCCAAGCAGGGTTCGACACTCGCCGGGATCATGGACGCCTTTGCCATCTCGGTGAGCATGGGCCTTCAGCACGGCGTGCCGTTGGCGACGTTCGTCCGCCACTTCACCAACATGCGCTTCGAACCGGCCGGTATGACCGACGACCCCGAGCTGCGTTTCGCCGCCTCGCTCGTCGACTACATATTCCGCCGGCTCGCCGTCGAGTACATGGGCCAGGCTGAGCGGACCGACCTCGGGATCCTGACGGTGAGCGAGCGGATGCAGCCCACGCTGCCCGGGGTTGAGGAAGCCACGACGGTCCACCAGCCGCTTATGGACGAGCGGCCTGCGGACATGGATCTCCGCGACAGTTCGGCACGCCCAGCCCCGTCGGGCCGTGCCACGCCGCCCGTAGCGAGCCCTAGTTCTGCGCCCGGCACCAAGGGAAAGCCGGCGGCCACTAGTGACGCCCCTTACTGCTACCAGTGCGGCGTACAGATGCAACGGGCCGGCAGCTGCTTTGCGTGCCCGTCCTGCGGGACTACTAGCGGCTGCTCATAGCTGCGGCTTTAGGGGATGGCTAGCGTCGTGCCACACTTCCTCACGCCCATAAGAGCGGTGAGGAACTGTGGCACGCACGCTTGTCCATCGACCGCTAGGCGGCGCCCGTTATCCGGCGTCTGTTCTGACCGCCTGCAGCGTGTAGCTGTGAGGCAGCCGCCAGGGACGGTCAGCCAAACGGAACTCACCATTGCCCATCGCCTGCATTTGGCCGGGGAGAGCGTCCCATGGGACGCTGTCGTGTTCCACGAGCCCGGTGATGCGCATGCCTCGGGTAAGCAGTGCCGTCAGAACCTCCCCAATGCCGTGGTTCCACTCGTACTTGGTGTTGTGCTCAAAGGTGGCGTCCGTCCGGACATAAGTCCCCCCGTCTGTCCACATCGTCGGTTCCGCCCGCTCAAAGTACGGGTTTTTGACAACCAGCAACCCGTCACTGCGGCCGTCCTCCAGCGCCCACATCATCGGGTGGCCCTCCCTGAGGAACAGCCGGCCGCCCGGCTTCAAGAGGCTGGCGACAACGCCGGCCCAGCGACTGACATCCGGGAGCCAGTTGAGCGCACCGATCCCCGTGTAGACCAAGTCAAACTGCCCAGCACCCAGGGTCGCCACGGCGTCGTAGACGTCGGCCAGGACGAAATCGACTCTGGCACCACTGGCGATGGACAAACGGCGGGCCTCCTCGAGAGCAGGGAGAGAAAAGTCCAGCCCGCTCATGTGGGCGCCAAGGCGCGCCAGCGAGATCGTGTCGGTACCGATGTGGCACTGGAGGTGGACGCCACGCTTTCCCTGAACGTCGCCGAGAAGGGGAAGATCAAAGCGCACAACGTCGCTTATGAACTCTGGGTTCTCGATGAACCGGCCGGCAGCGTAGTCGGGTGACCCCGCATGAGCGAGGGCCCGGTCGTCCCAGTTCGCCCGGTTAGCAGACCGGTAGTCGTCCACAGGCATAGCCTGTCACCATAATTGCGTGCGGGCGCCGCCATGTTGGGGTGACGCGTGGGCGACCGGGCTTCCCGATCAGCTGCTGGTGCGTGCGTCGTGCCCGGCTAGCTAGCGTCGTGCCCGGCTAGCTAGAGGTGAAAACCCCTTCACCAAGGACGGGGACGTGACCGTCTACGTCGTGCTCAACGGCGATTTCGACGTCGGAGGCGAAGCCGATTGCCGTTAGCTCCAACGCCGAAGCCGAGGCGCGAACGGCCGCGCCGATGTCCTCGGAAGCCTCGTATGTAGCCGTCATGGCAGCAGCTTCGGCCGACATTTCGCAGCCAGCCAGTCGCAAGTAGTGCAGCACGGCCCCAGCGCCAAGCCCATCTTCGAGAGCGGGTCGTAACGAACCGTCAGGCCACCGTTCCCCGGCGGCGATGACGGCTATCGGTCGCTTGCGCGTGCCGTAACCGCTGTCTACTGTCCAGGCGGCGACTGCCGCCGCGTTACGTAGGCAACAGGCTACGACCACTCCTTCAGCCGCCGCAGCGATCGCCGAGCCGTTGGGCGAGGGCAGCACGAGGCGTGGTGTGAACGGCGCGTTGGCCAGCGCTGCAGGCGATAGAGACCACGGATGGTCCTTGGAGGCTTCCCGACGCCGGACCGCGAGTTCCGCGCCCTGGGCCGCCGCGAAGGCTCCGGCACCGGGGTCAAAAAGACGGTAGGGGAGGACACCGATGCCCCGTCCCACCGCTACCGTCACGGCGGTGGTAAATGAGAGGACGTCGATGACGACGAGGCAGCCGTTTGGTTCGCTCAGCATTTCAGCCCCGGTCGGCCCCACTCGAAGCGCACCGCCGCCGCGCGCTGGCGAAGATCGCCACCGACGAACTCTTCCACCATGGGCGCTAGCCTGCCGGGCTTTGGCTGTCCACGGTCGGGCTCCTACTCTGGCTGCTCGCGACCATCACGGTCTTGCCACGTGCAGACGCACACCTCGTTACCTTCTGCATCGGCGAGGACCCAGAAGGAGCGGGCAAACGAGTCGTTGACCATGTGGCCGCCGGCTTCGAGGGCGGCGCTGACACGGGCGTCGGCCTCGTCGTGCGCAACCGTGATGTCGAAGTGGACGCGGTTGCGTTGTGGGCGCGGCGCGTCCATCTGCTGGAACCAGATTGCTGGGAGCTGCCCGGTCGGGTCGACTATTGCGTCCTCGGGCCCCTCGCGACCTGGCCCGTCGACGTAGGCCATCACCGCCTTCCAAAACGGTCGGACGGCCCCGATGTCGAGCGCGTCGATCGCAAGTTCCAGCATCTGCACCGGGCGCGCCGATCCGGCGGAAGTTGGCCCCGCTGGGGGTAGCCCGAGCCCGTCCAATGTCGCGGCGATCCGTCGAGCCAGCTGGATGTCGCGCTCGGTCACGTCGTTTAGAGCCCTCGTCTGCACCGATAATTCAACGCGATCGGGCCGAAGGTCGATCCGTAAGTGCCCGTCACCATCTGCCCCGCTGGCCGAAACGACGGCGGCCAGCACGCCGCTTCCCTCTGCGAGCGAGCGGATAGGAACCGATAAGTTCAGGTTGCCGAGCAGGTACCGCCAGCCGATGTCGTCTACAGCGCCCGACGCAGCAGCGCGGGAAAGTGGCATGTCAAAGTTGGGCTCTGTCATCAGGCCAGGTTGCCACCCGAGGGCCACCTTGTCGAGTGGTCCGCGTACCGCCTGACCCGCGTGGCATAGTCGAAGTTGTGGACCTGGCTGACCTAGAGCGCATCGGCGCGCAGGACCATCATCTCGCCGTCGTCGCAACGACGCGAGCAGACGGGACTGTTCAGGCGTCGGTCGTTAACGCTGGCCTATTCGCGCACCCGATCTCGGGAGAAGAGGTCATCGCCTTCGTTACCTACGGGAAGGCGAAATTGGCCAACCTACGCTTGAGGCCGCGGGCCACGGTCGTCTTCCGCGCCGGGTGGCAGTGGGCGAGCGCCGAGGGGCGCTGCGACATCATCGGCCCTGATGACCCCTTCCCCGGGTTCGACCCCGCCGCGCTTCCCGAGCTACTGCGGGCGGTCTTTCGAGCCGCCGGAGGGGACCACGACGACTGGGACAGCTACGACCGAGCGATGCGTGACGAACGGCGAGCTGCAGTATTGCTACGTGCTGATCGCATTTACTCGAACCGGTCCTGAGGGCCGGGGCCAGCGGAGGGCACGTGCCAGAGGAATTGCAGGTCGTGCCCCAGTCCGTCCAGACCATAGGTTCCTCGCGCTCGAAGTACAGGCCCGCCACCACCAGCAAGTTGTCACTGCTCCACAGCCAGGCACGTTACGGCAGCATTAATCATCTTGTGGTGGCTTGACATTGCCTTCCCGGCTGGAGAGACTCTGATCACAAGTCAGTACGCCGTTCATATATACGAACGGTTTGAGCTGCCAAGTCCGTAAAGGAGCGCTATGACACCGAGGACCAAGCTGCGCAGGCTGGCAGTGTCCCTGCTGGGAACGGCGGTCGCGGCTACCGCAGCCGTCGGGCCGATAAGCCCAACCGGGGCCAGCGCAACTTCGCTGGCCAGCGTCTCCATGGGCATCGAACCTTGGATCGGCTACGCGCCCTGGTATATCGCCCAACAGGAGCAGTACTTCGCCAAGTATGGGCTCAAGGTCAACATCGTGAACTTCGAGGAGGACGCTGACCGCAACGCCGCCCTCATCGCCGGCAAGACCAACGTCTCCAACATCGACACCGGCCGTACCATCCAGTTCGCCAACCAAGGCGACCCGGCCGTGCCCTTGATGCTGGAGGACGACTCCAATGGGGCCGACGCCATCATGTCGGTCAAGTCGATCTCCACTGCGGCCCAGCTGAAGGGCCAGACGGTGGCCTACGAGTACGGCACGACCAGTGACCTGCTGCTCCACTACTACCTGCTCCAGCACCACATGTCGTTCAACTCGGTCAAGTCGGTCAACGTACCCGCGGCCGACGCCGGGACCCTGCTTATCGCCGGTAAGGACAAAGTCGTAGTGACCTACCAGCCCTATATCAGCGAAGCCACGAGCAGCCCGAGCGCCTCCAAGGTGCACGTATTTTTTTCCAGTGCGCAGGCCCCCGGGCTGATAAGCGACTTCCTGGTGGCCAACAAGGGCTGGCTGGCCGGCCATCACACCGAGGCCCGCGAACTGGTGGAGGCTTGGGACGCCTCTATTACCTACTTCCACACCCACCGCAGCCAAGCCGTCGCCATCATGGCCAAGGGCGTAGGGGCGACCCCGAGCTCGCTTGCTTCGACGTTGGCCGGTGTGGTCCTTTACTCCGTCGCCAATAACGAGTCCCTTGTCAAGTCGGGGAAATTGGCTTCGGAGTACACCGCCATCGGCAAGACCTTGCAGGCCATGGGCACCATCAAGCACCCTGTGACCCTCAGCTCGGTAGCGGACTTCCAGTTCCTTAAGTGAGCTTGGGAACGCCCTCACCCCCGGGGGTGCTCACCGCTGTGGTGGGCGCACCCCGGGGCTCTGTCCTGGGCGGGCGGCGCCTGCGGCTGTACGAGCCCATAAAGAGGCGTACTTACTGGACGTTGGCCGTGGCTTCGTTATGCCTGGTCTTCGCGATTTGGGCCGCCCTGAGCTACACGCGGCGCGGTCGAGAACCTGTTCCTGCCCACCCCTACCCAGGTATGGCAGGCGGCCGTGACCGAGTCCAGCACCGGTATCCTGTGGCCGGATATCGGGGCCAGCGTCTTGCGTATCGTCCTCGGCTTCGCCATCAGCTCGGTGGTGGCTATCCCGGTGGGCCTGCTGATGGGCGCTTACAAGGTGTTCGAGGCCGGGTTGGAGCCGCCCATCGACTTTATGCGCTATACGCCGGCGGTGGCCTTTATCCCTCTCACCCTGATCTGGTTCGGGACCACGACGACCCAAAAACTGGTGATCCTGTTCATCGCCATCTTCTTCCAGGAAGTGCTCCTGGTCATGGACAACGTAAAAAACGTGCCTGTGCCCTTTGTGGACATGGCCTACACGCTGGGCCTATCGCCCGCCCAGATCCTGCGCCGAGTCGTTTTCCGAGCTGCCCTGCCTGGCATCGTGGACACCCTACGCATTTCCATGGGCTGGGGCTGGACATACCTGGTGGTGGTGGAACTGGTGGGCGCCACCAACGGGCTGGGCTTCCAGATCCAGCAAGCCGAGCGCTACCTAAACACGCCCGAGATCATCCTGGGCATCATCGTGATCGGCATCCTCGGCCTCATTTTTGACTTCTCTTTCAAGGCTATTTATGCCCAAGCTTTCCCTTACATGTCGCGGAGGGGACGCTAAATGGCGGCCCGGCTGTCCCTCAAGGGCGTGGAAAAGACATTCCCGTCGCGCGCCGGCAACGTCCACGCCTTGGCCGACATCAACTTGAGCCTGGACGACGGTGAGTTCGTGTCGGTGGTGGGCGCCTCGGGTTGTGGGAAATCGACCCTGCTGCGCATCGTCGCCGGCCTGGAACCGGCGAGCGGTGGGGAACTGGTGCTGGACAACGCTCCCCTGTTGGGGCCTGGCAAGGACCGGGGCATGGTCTTCCAGCAGTACACGCTTTACCCGTGGTTGTCGGCCCAGGACAATGTGGAGTTCGGCCTACGCCACTTGCCCAAGAAGGAGCGCGCCGACGTGGCCCGTCGTTTCCTTGATGTCGTGGGCCTTGTCGATTTTGCCGCGCAGCTACCCTTTTCAGCTCTCGGGTGGCATGCAGCAACGAGTGGCCATCGCCCGGGCCCTGGCCCTCAAGCCCAGCATCCTGCTCATGGACGAGCCTTTCGGCGCTCTCGATGCTCAGACCCGCAGCCTCATGCAGGAGCTGCTGCTATCCATCTGGGAGCGCGACCGCCTGTCTGTGCTGTTCGTCACCCATGACATCGACGAAGCGATCTTCTTGGCCGACCGTATTTGCGTCCTGGCCACCAAACCGGGCCGGGTGAGGGAGCTCATTGATGTCCCGTTGCCCCGGCCCCGGGATTTCTCCCAACAAATGGGCCGCGACTTCCTCAAGCTCAAGCAGCACGTCCGGGGGCTTATCCATGACGAGGCCGCTCGCAACACGGGGTTCGCCTCGGTGCTGCGATGACGGCACTAGGCAGCGCCAGCCGCGGTGACAAGGGCACCGGCCCGGCGCCGGGCCCGGCGGTGGCCAACAGGTCGGTCACGCGTGCGCTTTCCATCCTCCAATTGCTGGGCCGCAGTGACGGCCCCATGGCTTTGGGCGAACTGGCCACCCAGCTCAAGCTGCCCAAAAGCAGTGCCCTCAGCTTGCTGCGGGCTTTGGTGGGGGCCGAGTTCTGTGTCGTCGATGAAAACGGCCTGTACGCCCTGGGCTTGCACAGCTTTGAGGCGGGCGCCGCCTACCTGCGCACCATGACCCCCGTGCGCTCGGTCACGCCCGAGCTGCGATGGCTGACCGAGACCTTGGGGGTGACGTCGCACTTCGCGGTGCTCGATGGTGACGAGGTCGTCTACCTGGCAAAACACGACCCTCCCGGGCTGGGCCTCAAATTGGCCAGCTCGCTCGGGGCGCGCTTGCCTGCGGCCGTCACCGCCGTAGGCAAGGCCCAGCTCGCTTTTCGGGCTGCCCGTGGCGTGGCCACTCCGCTCGACGACGTGAGCGGTCCGCTGGGCACGGTGCGCCAGCTGGGTTACGCCGTGGACGAGGGGCAAACGGCCATGGGCATACGTTGTGTGGCGGCACCGGTGTTCACCGACCGAGGGTGCGGTGGTGCCCTCGGCGTCAGTTACCTCCTGGGAGGAGGGCCGCCGGAGGCTGCCGTGGCCGAGGCCGTGCTTTCCGCGGCCGGGCGTGCATCCGCCCGCCTCGGTGGTCGCGGGGTGCGGTTATGAAGACCGACGCCCTGCTGCTGGGCCAGGACCTGCGGCTGACCTTGGGTAGCCGCGACCTGGCCCGGCCGGCCGTCGGCCAGGCCACTGTCCGGGTGGCCTGGGCCGGTGTATGCGGTTCTGACCTCCACGTACTGAGCACCGGGGCGTGGGTGGCCTACTGGCCCGCCACCCTCGGCCACGAGGTGGTGGGGGTGGTCGAGGATTGCCCCGGGGGTGAGGTGGCGGCGGGGACCACGGTGGTGGTCGATTCTCGCCTCCCATGCGGGCATTGCGATGGGTGCCTTGTGGCGGCGTCGCTCTGCCAGCAGATGTCATGGTTGGGAGAAGCCGTACCCGGCGGGTTCTCCCGCCACCTGGTCGTCCCTGTCACGAGCCTGGTGCCGTGCCCGGAGGGCTTGGAGGCCGCCATTGCCGTACTGGCAGAGCCACTGGCCGTTGCCATGCATGCCGTGTCCCGCCTCAGCCGCCGTCCCCGGGCCGCCCTCCTCATCGGCTACGGCCCCGTAGGTGCCTTGGCCCACGCCGAGCTCGAGCGCCGCTGGCCCGCGCTGCCGATCTTCGTGCAAGAGCCGGCGACCGAAAGGCTCCAGCTCGCCCTGGCCCTGGGGGCGGGGCCGGAGCCCGCGCCGGAGGCCCGCTTTGACCTGGTGGTGGACGCCGCCGGCTACCCCCAGTCCTTGGCCCACGCCTGCGCTCGGGCGGCCAACGGGGGGACCGTCCTCATCGTCGCCCTTTCCGCTCACGCCGTCGCCGTGGTCCCAGCCGAAGTGGTCGAGCGGACGCTGACTATTGCCGGCTCGGTGGGTTTCGACGACGAGCTCTATGAGGCGGTGCATGTCCTGGCGGCCGACCCGGACCGTTACCGGCCCATGATCAGTGAGGCTGTCCTGCTCGAAGAGGCCCCAGGCCGCTTGGCGAGCTTGGCCAGCACGCCTTCGGCCGGCAAGGTGGTGGTGCGCCCGTGGCAGGACTGACCGAACAAGCGGCGCAACGCCTGGCCCACGTCCCGGCTTACAGCCCGGGCCGGCCCAGCCCCGGTCCCATGGCGGGCAAGCTCTCTTCCAACGAAGCCCCATTGGGCCCTTCACCGGCGGTGCGGGCGGCCGTGGCCGCCGCCTCGGGTACGGTCAACCGTTACCCCGACCAGGGCCGGGCCCTGGCGGCCCTGGCCGCCTACTTGGACATGCCAACCGAGCAGGTCATCTTGACCAACGGGAGCGACGAGCTGTGCTACCTGGTGGCCACCGTGTTCCTGGGCCCGGGACGGGCCGCCGTGGTCGGCCAGCCCTGCTACCAGATCGATGCCAACGCCTCGGTGCTGTCGGGTGCCACCGTGCGGGCGGTGCCTCTTCGCGCCGGGGGCCATGACCTGGAGGCAATGGCCAAGGCCTGCATAGGCGCCTCGGTGGTCTGGCTGCCGTCGCCTCACAACCCCACCGGCGTGGCCTGCGACCCGCTCGAGCTGGAGCACTTCGTGGCCCAGGTGCCAGAGGATTGCCTGGTCGTGCTGGACGAGGCCTACCGGGCGTTCGCCGATGCCGAGCTGCGCCCTGATATCGGCCGTCTCTTGCAGCGGCACCCCAACCTGCTGGTCCAGCGCACCCTGTCCAAGGACTGGGCGCTGGCAGGCCTGCGCACCGGCTATGGCCTGGCATCGGCCCCCATGGTCCAGCTCTTGTCCCGGGCCCGCCCCCCTTTCAGTGTCAACAGCCTGGCCCTGGCGGCCATCGAGGCTGGGGTGGCCAGCGAGCAGTGGCGGGCCATGTCGGTGGCCCGGGTAAGGCAGGAGCGGGCCCGCCTGGAGGACGCCCTCACGAGGCTGGGGGTCGAGCACTTCCCCAGCCAGGCCAACTTCGTCACCGCCCGCCTGGACCTGGGCGCGTTGGGACCGGCCTTGGCCGCCGGCGGTACCGTCGTGCGGTCGGGGGCCGACCTGGGCTTGCCCGGGTGGGCCCGCATCTCCATTGGCTGGCCCCCCAGATGGCCGTGCTGCGCAGCACCCTTTACTCCCGGCTCGGCGCCGGGGCGACCACTGACTCCGGGAGGACCGAGACATAATGCCGATGAACAATGGCCCTATACGCCTGATCGGGCGCTGGGACGAGATGGCCGCAGACGAGCGCCGGAGCGCTGTCACTAGGGGGACGGACCGGATCTTCGACCCCCAGCTGCGGCGCGACATCATCGAGCTCATCGAGGACGTGCGCGTAAATGGCGACGACGCCATGGCCCGGGCGCTGAAGAGGTTCGACGGCTGTGACGTGGGCCCGGGCGGGTTGGCGGTAACCGAAGAGGAGTTTGCCAATGCCCGCAAAGTGGTCCCGGCCGGGCTGCTGGCGGCCATTAGGGACGGTATCGACCACATACGCCGCTTTAACGAACAGCTGGTTGCCCGGGGCGATTGGAGCTTCGAGAGCGAGCCCGGACTGACCGTTGGCGAGAAGATAACCCCCATCGCCAGTGCTGGCCTGTTCGTGCCCAGCGGCAAAGGGTCCTACCCGTCGGTGTTGGCCCAGATCGGTACCCCCGCGGTAGTCGCCGGCGTGCCGCTCATCGCTGTTGTGGTGCCCCCGGTGCCCGGCTCGCCCGGTGTCGTCGACCCCGCCGTGTTGGTGGTGGCCGACGAGCTTGGCATCGGCAAAGTGTTCCGGGCCAACGGCCCGGCCGGGGTGGCAGCGCTGGCCTTCGGCACCCAAACGGTGCCCAAGGTGCGTAAGGTCCTCGGGCCGGGGAGCCCGGCGGTGACCTGTGCTCAGGTCGAGGTCCAGCGTTACGGCACGGTCACCACCATGCTCATGGGCCCGAGCGAGAGCCTCATCATCGCCGATGACAGCGCCGACCCCAAGCTATTGGCCGCCGACCTGCTCAACGAGGCCGAGCACGGCCCAGACTCCTCCAGTTTGCTAGTCACCGACAGCCAAGCGCTCCTCGAGGCGGCCCAGGGCGAGGTGGCCCGCCAGCTCGCTTTGCTGCCCGAGCCCCGGCGGGCTTACGCCGGCGCCGCCCTGGGCACCAATGGCGGCGCCATCTTGGTCCGGGACATGCACGAGGCCACCGAGGTGGCCAATGCCTACGCCCCCGAGCACATGATGATCGCGGTGAGGGACGAGGACGGCGTGCTCGCCCGTTTGACCGACGCGGGTGAGATCCTTGTGGGGCAGTGGACCCCGGTATCGGCGGCCAACTTCTTGATCGGCTGCCCGGCGGCCTTGCCCACCAGCGGCTTCGCCAAGGTCAGCAGCGGGGTGACGGCAGACGCCTTCCGCAAGCGCACGGCCGTGGCCCGGGCCGACGAGCGTGCCCTCGCCCGCATGCGGGGATCGATCACCGCCTTCACCCAGCACGAGGGTTTCCCGGCCCACGAAGCCGCCGTAGCCATCAGGTTCTCTTGAGCTCCAGCTCGGCGCTGATCCCGGCGCTACTGAAGCAGGGTCAGGGCCAGGCCGCCGTCCGGGCCGCCACCGAGGCTTTGCGCGCCACTTTCGACCTCGACGTGGCCGACCTCGCCTTCACCCAGGACGAGTACAGCCTCAATTCGGTGAGTGGGAAAGTGGACCTGACTGACGGCCGTGCCTTCTTCTTCAAGTTCCACCATGAGGAGGGAGAGGAAGAAAATGTAACCGAGTACTACCGGGCCCAGCTCCTCAGTGACGCCGGCCTGCCGGTCGAAGTACCTTTCGCCGCCTCCACCATGCCCGGCACCCAAATGGTTTTGTACGAGCTGCGCCGGGAGCCTCGCATGGCCGATCTGTGCGCCGACCTGGAACGAGCCTGCGGTGCCGGGGCCACCTTGCCTCCCAGCCTCCTGGCTGCCCGCCGTGGCCTGGATGCCCGTACGGGGGAGGTGATGACCGAGACCCTGGGCGCCCGCCGTCGCCAGCTCCGCGGGGGCCGCGATCCACCAGCTTTTTCATCATCGCCTGGTAGACCGTTCGACGCGCGCCCTGGGTGGGCGCTACCGGGCCTACTACCTGGAGGACCCGGCCTTCGCCCCCCTGGCCGATAAGCGCTGGCGGGTCAATGGTGTCGAGTACCGCTCCACCCTGGCCGAACTGGCCACCCAGGCGATGGTGCTCTTGGCCCCCGCCGCCCTGGCCGCGCTGCCAGTTGTCACGGCTCACGGCGACGACCATCACGGCAACGTTTGGGTCATGGGCGGCAGACAGGGCGATGACCGGGGCCCCGGCAATGGCGGGGGCCCCGGCAATCACGGGGGCGGGGCCCTACCTCGCCGCCTGTAGCGCCCACCCTTCGTTTGTTCGACCCCGCTTTTGCCGGCACCGACTTGCCTGCCCTCCTGGCCCCGGTGAAGGCCACCTTCCACAACGCCCTTGCCCACCCTTTCTGGCTCTATCACCCGGCCGAGGCGGCCCAGTGGTCCACCATCGAGGTCGACCGGGGCGCCGAGGTGGTCGAGCTCAACGACGATGCCCATTTGTCCGGCCTGCGCCGCCAGGTGCTGGACAGCGCGGCCGAGCTGGTGTGGCCCCGCTCCTGGCCGAGCTGGCCCGGCGCTCGTGGCTCGCGGGCAACTGGAGGGCCATCGTGCGCTCGGCCCTGTTTTGCTGTCCCATGCTGGTGACCAACCTGATGGCCCCCCACCGGCCCGAGCCGGTCCGGCTGTTAGGCCTGGCCCGGGCCGTGGCGGCTGGCAGCGAACCGGTCAGTGGGAGCGATGAAGTGTCACGCTTCTTGGACGGTGTCACCCCATGAACCTGGCCGAAGTCCGCGAGCTTCCCGGTGACTTCGCGCCGCCTGCTCATTTCCGGGGGGACCAGTGGCATCGGGTATGCCTGTGCCCAGCACCAGGTGGCCCAGGGCGACCAGGTCTGGGTGCTGGGCTCGAGCCAACCAGGCGTGGTCTCGGCCCGCCAACAGCTCAGCCTGGCCGGAGCCACCGTGTGCGACGTCTCGGTCGAAAGCGATGTAGACGCCGCCGTAGAGGAGGCGCGGGCGGCGATGGGGGGGCTGGACGGCGTCTTCGTCAACGCCGGCACCGATGGGCAAGGCCTCCCCGCCACCGAGCTGAACGTGGGCCACTTCCGCCGGGTTCTGGACGTCAACGTAGTGGGTTCTTTCCTTGTGGCCCGGGCCGCTTTGCGCGGCGCCCCACCGCCGGCTGCGATCGTTTTCAACGCCTCCGTCAACGCGTTGCGCCCCGAGCTCAACTTCTTGGACTACAACGCCAGCAAGGCCGCCGTGCTCAGCATGGCGAAATCTTTCGCCCTCGAGGTGAGCGGCCGGGGCACTTCGGTCACGGCGCTATGCCCGGGTTACTTCCCCACCCGCATGACCGCTCCCTACCTGGACGACCCCGCCACCCGCGAGCAGCTCCTGGCGCGCATCCCGGCCGGTCGCTTCGGCTCCCTGCCCGAGATCGCCGCCTTGGTCGGGTTCCTGCTCAGCCCGGCGGCCGCCTTCATGACGGGGAGCGTCATCAGCATCGACGGGGGGTCGAGCATTTGACCAGAGGCAACGATATGCCCATGCAAAAAGCCAGACGGCGCCCACGGGGCTGCTCGTGAACGCCGGCGGCGGCTACCGCCCGGTGCGGGCCGAGCATGGCAGCCAGCTGTCGTGCAAGGGATGGCAGCAAGAAGCGGCCCTGCGCATGCTGCACAACAACCTTGACCCCGAGGTGGCCGAGCACCCCGAAGAGCTGGTCGTCTACGGGGGCACCGGTAAAGCGGCGCGGGACTGGCCGTCGTTCCGGGCCATCGAGCGGTCGCTGCGGGACTTGGGTGGCGACGAGACCCTGCTTGTCCAGTCGGGCCGGCCGGTCGGGGTGGTGCGCACCCACGAGTGGGCACCTCGGGTGCTCATAGCTAACTCGAACCTGGTCCCCGAATGGGCCACCTGGGACGAGTTCCGCCGGCTGGAGCACCTGGGCCTGACTATGTACGGCCAGATGACCGCCGGTTCGTGGATCTACATCGGTACTCAGGGCATCCTCCAAGGCACCTACGAGACCTTTGCCGCCATCGCCGACAAACGCTTTGGGGGTTCGTTGTCCGGCACCCTCACTGTGACCTGCGGGGCCGGGGGTATGGGAGGCGCCCAGCCCCTGGCCGTCACCATGAACGGCGGCGTGGTCATTTGCACCGACACCGACCCCACCCGGATCGAGCGCAGGCTCCAGGGCCACTACCTCGACACCCTCGCCCACAGCCTGGACGAGGCCCTGGACATGGCCGAAAAAGCTCGCTACGCCGGGCGGGCGCTCTCGGTCGGCCTGGTCGGTAACGGCGCCGAGGTGCTGCCCGAGATGGTCCGGCGCAACGTGCACGTCGACATCGCCACCGACCAGACGCCGGCCCATGACCCGCTCAGCTACGTGCCCGCGGCGATGTCCATGGAGGACGCCAAGTACCTGCGCCACGACAGTCCCGACGAGTACGCCCGCCGGTCCCGCGCCTCCATGGTGGCCCACTGCGCCGCCCTGGTCGAGCTCATGGACAGGGGGGCGGAGGTCTTCGACTACGGCAACAGCCTGCGGGCCGAAGCGGCTCTTGGCGGGTTCAGCCGGGCCTTTGACTACCCCGGCTTCATCCCCGCCTACATCCGGCCCTTGTTCTGTGAGGGTAAGGGGCCGTTCCGATGGGCCGCCCTATCGGGCAACCCGGCCGATATCGCCGCCACCGATGACGCCGTGCTGGAGATGTTCAGCGACGATGCCCGCCTGACCCGGTGGCTGACCATGGCCCGGGACCGGGTCAGCTCCCAGGGCCTGCCAGCCCGCGATCTGCTGGCTCGGGCTGGGCGAACGAGAGCGGGCCGGTGCCCGTTTCAACGAAATGGTCGCCTCGGGACAGTTGGAAGCTCCGGTGGTCATCGGCCGCGACCACCTGGACTGCGGCTCGGTCGCCTCGCCCTACCGGGAAACCGAAGCCATGCTCGACGGCTCCGACGCCATTGCCGACTGGCCCCTGCTCAACGCCTTGGTCAACACCGCCAGCGGTGCCACCTGGGTCTCCATCCACCATGGCGGGGGCGTGGGTATCGGCCGCTCCATCCATGCCGGCCAGGTCACGGTGGCAGACGGCACGCCCCTGGCGGCCCAAAAGCTGGCGCGGGTGCTGTCCAACGACCCCGCCATGGGCGTGATCCGCCACGTCGACGCCGGCTATGAAAAGGCCCGCCAAGTGGCGGCTGAGCGGTCCGTGCGTATCCCCATGGACGCTCAAACGTGAGCACCTCCGGCATAGGCCATAACCACCTGGGCCATACCCACCTGGGCCATGGCGAGCCCGGGCCGGTTGAGCTGGGCACCGGTGGGGCCAGCGAGGCCGACGTGATCGCTGTCGCACGTGGTGGTGCCGAGGTACGTCTCAGCCCGGCGGCCATGGCCGCCATGGCCGAGTCCCGGCTCGCCGTCGAAGCCCTCGCCACGGGGCCAATCCCCGTCTATGGCGTGTCGACGGGCTTTGGTGCCCTGGCCACCCGCCACATCGACCCCGACCAGCGGGAGCAGCTCCAGCACAGCCTGGTCCGTTCCCATGCCGCGGGTATGGGGAGCATCGTGGACGCCGAGGTCATACGCGGCCTCATGTTCCTGCGTCTGCGCACCCTGGCCACGGGGCGCACCGGGGTCAGGCCCGTGGTGGCAGAGTCCCTGGCCGGCCTGCTCAATGCCGGCATCACGCCAGTCGTCCGCGAGCACGGGTCCTTGGGCTGCAGTGGTGACCTGGCCCCGCTGGCCCACTGTGCCCTGGCCCTCATCGGCGAGGGCGAGGTGGTGGGGGCCGACGGCCAGCTCAGCCCGAGCGGGGCGGCACTCCGGGCTGCCGGCCTAAGGCCGCTAGGCCTGCAGGCCAAAGAAGGCCTGGCGCTAGTCAATGGCACCGACGGCATGCTGGCCATCTTGGTCATGGCCTGTGCCGATCTCGAGCACCTGTGCCAGGTTGCCGACGTGACCGCGGCCCTGAGCGTCGAGGCGTTGCTGGGCACGGACCAGGCTTTTCTCCCCGGGCTGCAGCACGACCTGCGCCCCCATCCCGGGCAGTCGACCAGTGCTGCCAACCTCCTGGCCCTTTTGGCCGGGTCGCCCATGGTTGCTTCCCACCGCAGCGAGGACTCCCGGGTGCAGGACGCCTACTCGTTGCGCTGCGCTCCTCAGGTGGCGGGCGCCGTGCGCGACACAGTCGACGCACGCCCGCATGGTGGCCGACAGAGAGCTCCGCTCGGCCATTGACAACCCCGTCGTGCTGGCCGACGGGACGTTGGCCTCCAACGGCAACTTCCATGGCGCCCCCCTGGCGTATGTCCTTGACTTCCTGGCTATCTGCGCCGCCGACCTCGGCTCGATGGCCGAACGGCGCACCGACCGCTTGCTCGACCCAGCTCGCTCCCACGGGCTGCCCCCGTTCCTGGCTGACGACCCGGGCGTCGACTCGGGGCTGATGATCGCCCAGTACGCCCAGGCGGCCATGGTTTCGGAAAATAAGCGCCTGGCCGCCCCGGCCAGCGTCGACTCCATCCCCAGCTCGGCGATGCAGGAGGACCACGTGTCCATGGGATGGGCCGCCGGCCTCAAGCTGCGTACCGCCCTGGGCAACCTGCGCCGGATCCTGGCCGTCGAACTAGTGGCGGCGGCACGCGCCGTAGACTTGCGAGCCCCCCTGCAGCCCGGCCCCGCTACGGCCGCGGTCATAGCCGAGCTGCGCCAAAGCGTGCCTGGGCCTGGACCGGACCGCTGGCTTTCACCCGAACTGGAGGAGGCCGACCGCCTAATCGCTTCGGGCCGCATTGCCGCCGCCGCTCGCCAAGTCGTCGCACTGCTGTGACACCGGTGCCGCCCGGCCCGGGCCCGGTGACGGGGCCAGGGGCCGACGACGCAGAGGGTTGGCTCCAGGCCCACTTCGTGCGGACCTGGGCCAAGCTCGAGGGCATTGGCCGAGGGCCCGGTGGGGGCTACACCCGGCCGGCCTGGGGACAGGCGGATGCCGAGCTACGCCAGTGGTTCAGGCACGAGGCCGGGGTGCGGGGCATGCCGGTCGAACAGGACGGTAACGGTAACCTTTGGGCCTGGTGGGGCGAGCGCGGCGCGGGCGCAGCGCCCCCTGGCGCCCTTGACCACCGAGCGTTGGCTATCGGCAGCCACCTCGACAGCGTGCCCGACGGCGGCGCCTTCGATGGGCCGCTCGGCCTCGTTTGTAGCTATTTAGCTATTGACGTACTTCGGTCGGCCGGTGGTGTCCCCGTACGGCCTATCGCTGTGGTTTGTTTCGCGGACGAGGAGGGGGCGCGCTTCGGGGCGGCCTGCACCGGCAGCCGGCTCCTGACCGGGGCCCTCAGCCCTGGCACGGCCCGATCGCTGGTTGACGATGAAGGCGTCACGATGGCCGAGGCCATGCAACGGGCCGGGGCCGACCCGGCCCTGATGGGGCCGGACCCTGCCCGGTTGGCGTCGCTGCTGGCTTTTGTCGAGCTCCATATCGAGCAGGGCCGACGTCTGGTCGACCTGGGTGCGCCGGTGGGGATAGCCACAGCCATCTGGCCCCACGGCCGATGGAGGTGCTCCTTCCGGGGCGAGCCCAACCATGCCGGCACCACCCTGCTGGCCGACCGTCACGACCCTATGCTGCCTTTTGCCGCCGCCGTGATCGAGGCTCGGGAGATTGCCGAGGGCAAAGGCGGGCGGGCCACGTTCGCCAAGGTAACGGTCTGGCCCAATGCCACTAACGCCGTAGCCGCCCGGGTCGACGCTTGGTTGGACGCTCGGGCGCCGGACGAGGCCACGCTGACGGCCATGGTCACCCAGGTGAGCGACGCCGCCGCGCGTTCGTCAGCGGCCCACGGCGTCCACTTTGAGCTGCTCAACGAGTCCTTGACCGGGACCGTCGAGTTCGAACAGGCGCTGCGGGCCCGCCTGGTGGGCGCCCTGGGCGACCTGCCCCAACTGCCGACGGCGGCCGGTCACGACGCCGGCACCCTGTCCGCCTGTGTACCGGCAGCCATGCTGTTCGTACGCAACCCCACCGGGACCAGCCACAGCCCGGCTGAATGGGCCAGCGTCGACGACTGCGTAGCTGGTGCGCGCGCCCTGGCCCGGGTGCTCGGGGAGCTCGCCTGCAGATGAACCCGGCCCGGGCACAGTACTTTTGCGAACATGCCTGGTTGGGCGGTCCGACCATCGAGGCTGACGTGCTCGTTTCCGTCGAGGGCGACCGCATAACTGCCGTCCACCTGGGAGGGGGACCGCCGACGGGGGCGGTGAGGCTCCCGGGTCTCACCTTGCCGGGATTTGCCAACGCCCACTCGCACGCCTTCCACCGGGCCTTACGCGGCCGCAGCCAGCGGGGGCAGGGGACCTTTTGGTCCTGGCGTGACCAGATGTACTCCGTGGCCGAGGCCCTAACGCCCGAGAGCTATTACGAGCTGGCCCGGGCCACTTATGCGGAAATGGCACTGTCGGGCATCACCGCCGTGGGCGAGTTCCACTACCTCCACCATCAGCCCGGCGGCACGGCCTATTCGGCCCCTAACGAAATGGGCCTGGCCTTGGTTCGCGCGGCCACGGAGGCTGGCATCCGGGTGACGCTCATCGACGCCTGCTACCTGACCGGAGGGCCCGGGCGTATGGCCGAGGGGCCGCAGCTGAGGTTCTCCGACGTTGACGCCGAGGCGTGGGCCGTGCGGGTGGCGGCTTTGACCGGGCTGAGCTCGCAGCCCGGGGTACGTTTGGGCGCCGCCGTCCACTCCGTGCGAGCTGTGCCGCTCCCCAGCATCACGGTCGTCGCCCGCTTTGCTTGCGACAACGCCCTGCCTCTCCACTTCCACCTGTCGGAGCAGCGCCAGGAAAACGACGCCTCGCAGGCGTTCTACGGCGCTTCTCCCACCGAGGTCCTCGACGCCGCGGGAGCGCTCGGTGCTTTATCGACTGCCGTCCACGCCACCCACCTGTCGGCCAGCGATGTGGCCCGGCTGGGCCGCTCGGGCCTCGGCGTTTGCATGTGCCCCACGACCGAACAGGACCTGGCCGATGGCATCGGCCGGCTCGCCGGCTGGCCGACGACGGTGTGGCTATCTCGCTGGGGTCAGACAGCCACGCCACCATCGACTTGTTCGCCGAGATGAGGGCGTTGGAGTACGACGAGCGCCTGTCCTCGGGACGTCGGGGCAATTGGTCAGCCCAAGAACTGTTGGCTGCGGCCACCACGGGGGGCCACCGGGCTATTGGCTGGTCCGACGCCGGCAGCATCGCGGTAGGCGCCGTGGCCGACCTGGTCACCGTGAGCACCGAATCCCCTCGCCTTGCCGGTGTGGATGCCGATTGCCTTGCTGAGATGGCAGTTTTTGCCTCCTGTGGCGCAGACGTCGTCCATGTCGTGAGTTCCGGGAAGGTTGTCGTCTCCGGGGGTCAGCATTGCCTGGTCGACGATGTGCCCCAGGCCCTCCAGTCCGCCATACATGCCGTGTTGGCGCCGTGAGCTCTCTGGCTGTCGTCAACATCGGCACCCTGGTGACCAACGACGGGGCGGTCGGCCGGGGGCCGACAGGCATAATAAATAACGCTGCAATGGTCGTCGAAGGGGGCCGGGTGAGCTGGACCGGGCCGTCGTCCGCCTGCCCCGACGCTACTGAGGACCGCGTGGACGCTGATGGCCGGGCCGTCATCCCCGGTTTTGTCGACAGCCACGCACACCTCGTTTTTGCCGGTGACCGCAGTGATGAGTTCGTGGCCCGTATGAAAGGCGAGCGCTACCGGGCCGGAGGCATCATTTCCACCGTCGCCGCCACCCGTGCGGCCACAGGGGCCGAACTGGAGCACAACATCGACCGTCTCAGGGCGGAGGCTCTGGCGTCAGGGACGACAACCATGGAGTGCAAGTCCGGTTACGGCCTCACCACCGAGCATGAAGCCCAAGCCGTGAAAATCGCCCGCAGCCGCACCGAGGAAGTGACCTACCTGGGCGCCCATGTGGTACCACCCGATTACGCCGGCCGGGCTGACGACTACGTCAACCTGGTGTGCGGCGAGATGCTTGACGCCTGCGCTCCCTGGGCCAAATGGGTCGACGTCTTTTGTGACCGTGGAGCCTTCGACGGGGACCAGGCCGCCGAGATATTGAGGGCCGGCGCCAGCCGGGGCCTCATGGCCAGGGTGCATGCCAACCAACTTGGGCCTGGGCCGGGAGCTGAGGTGGCCGTGGCCGCCGGGGCCGCCTCGGCTGACCACTGCACATATCTGACCGACCATGACATCGAGCTCCTGGCCGGTAGCGCTACGGTGGCAACGCTGCTCCCGGGGGCTGAGTTTTCGACGCGCTCGCCCTATCCAGACGCCCGGCGCCTGCTGGGCGCCGGCGTTACCGTAGCCCTGGCCAGCGACTGCAACCCAGGTTCCAGCTTTACGACCAGCATCCCGTTCTGTATTGCCCTGGCTGTCCGTGACATGCACATGACGCCCGACGAGGCGCTGTGGGCGGCGACCAGAGGCGGGGCTATCGCCCTTCGCCAAAATGAGCTGGGTGGGCTCGCCGTCGGGCAAAGAGCTGATTTTGTCCTGTTGACGGCACCCACCCATGTCCATCTCGCCTACCGGCCGGGGACCGCCCTGGTGGCTGCCGTATGGCGCAACGGCGTAGGCCTGGTTGGCGGGCGCAAAACTGAAAATCAGGGCTGAGGGAGCCGTAGCGAGGACCGCCACCCGGGCCCATAACTCCACGATCGTCACCGCTTTCTACAACGAGCCGCGCCGTCAGGTAGACCTTTCCCGAGCAGGTACGCCTGAACTCCGGCTCCACAGCAGCGTCTTGGTACCGCGTAGGCTTTCACGCGGCACCGCTTAGGTATCGCAACGTTTGAGCCGTACTGCCTCGAAATACATCGCAACTACCCCCGGAGAGGAACCCATGAAGAAGGTCTTTGTTGCCGCCACTGCGGCGTTGTCCGTTGCCGCTGTCGCCGCTTCCACGTTGGTAATGAGTGCGGGGCCTGCCGACGCTTCATCCGCCGGGGCCCAGTTCACCGCTGACAGGGCGGCCCTTAGCAAGGCCAGCAACACTTTCTCGCAGGCATTCACAGCCTGGGAAAGGAGCGGCCAATCGTACGCCCAGACCAGCTCGTTCGTCGGCGCGTACGCCTTGGCTATCGAGGCCCAAGACCATAAGCTCCTGAACCAAAGTTGGCCAGCAAGAGCAGTTGCTGATATCGACGCGCTCGTTCGGGGCGACGGGGCCGTGGAAGGCGTCGTCGCTGTACTCTCCGGACTGGCCCCATCTTCCTCTGACACCGACTGGTTTATTGCTTACTCCCAGGACGCGGCCACCGGGGTCGCGGACGCCAACATCGTGCGCCACGACCTAGGGCTCCCGCTGGCGTCATATTCGTGAGCGGGCTCTCAGCCGCAGAATGTGAGAATCCGCCTTGCCTTCTAACCGTTGCACTTTGCCGTGGCGACTTGAAAGGTGGGCGACTTGGGGTCAACCCCCGGGACGGGCCTCTCCACCTCGACCCCGTTCCCGGCGAACTGGGGGTCGGGGAAATTGGGTACGCCGTTGGCTCGCATGCACCTCGCGAACTCGAGTGCGCGCGCTTGTTCCTGAGCGATCTGCGCCCTGGAGAGGTCTGGCGCCGGGAAGTACTTGTCACAGGACTTCTGAGCTGTCTGGAACTGCGGGCTCTGCGGGTTGATGCCGCTGGTCGAGCCGATCTGGATCCCACCGCCGTTATTCGGGTCGGGAAAGTTGGTGATGCCGTGCGAACGCATGCACAAGGAATACTTGAGCGCCCGTTGGTAGTGCTTCTCAGCGGAGGCGCCCGAGGGCAGCGTCGTGGCCACGCCGCCGGCCACGGGGCTCGACGACGTCGTCTTGCCGAGGCTCGCCACGGCGGAGGGGTGCGACCCGCTGCCGCACGCTCCCGCGAGGAGGCTGATGGCGACCAGGGAGCTGGCGACCAGGGAGCTGGCGACCAGAGTGCCCTTTGGGCCTGGGGTGTGGCGTCGCAGGTTGGCCCGGGCCATGCGACCCGTTGTACAACCAACGCAGTAACACAGTGGTAACGGGTAACGCCGCTCCTCTGCGCCGGAGGGGGCCTTAGAGCAGCGTGTCGAGGATGCTCTGGTTGATGGCTGATGTCACCGCGACCGCAGCGCTGGACGACTTGCCGGACAGGACCTGCGAGAGCAGGGTGCCGGCGGACGACGGCGTAGCTGAGGAGGAGGGCCCGAAAGCAGCGACAGCAGCGTCCCGGCCTGAGCTGAAGCCGCGCTCGTGGCGCTGGTAGCACCGGGGTCAGCCGCGGAGGTCGTTGCCGCCGCGCCGGCTGCGTTGCCCTCGTTCGTGGCCAGGGCCGAGCCTGTGTCATAGTCCGAAAGGGCGTTCCAGAAGGCGTCCGTGCTGCTGATGCTCACTGTCCCTCCATGGGTCGATGGCTGCCTGCTGGGACAGTCATCTTGTGCGCGTCGGCAAGTTGCCGGCGTGCCTGAAATCCGAGGTCGTCGGGATCCGACAGGCATTTCTCAGCCGGCCAGGTTTTCGGGAAATTCCTGTGCCTGTACGCCCCGGCCCTTGGGCTAGTCTGCGCCGAGCCAATCGTGCTGGGCAGCAACCTCGAAAGGAAACCTTGTGCCTCGTCTTCGCGCATTTTCTCTGCTCCTGGTGGCAGGGGCATTCGGGATCGCCGGGTGTGGAAGTTCCGCCAAGGCGACCACGACCACGACCACGCCCGCGACTGTGGCGGCCACGACAGTTCCCCCTCCGGCCACGACCACCACGATTGCGACCGTGATGCCGGACACCACGTCGACCTCGAGCCCGAGCGGCGCTAGCGTCGCGGGGATGGCAGAAATCCCTACAGGTGACCGTTCACCGGCAGGCACGTCGGGGACGGCACCAACCGTTGTCGTACCTGCGGGCGACCCCCCAACTCAGCTCGAGGCTGCAGATCTGATCACGGGAACAGGAGCGGTTGCCAAAGATGGCGACAGCATCACCGTCCAGTACGTACTTGCGACCTACTCCTCCCGTAAAGTCATCCAGTCGTCCTGGACCAGCAGTCCCTTCAACTTCACGTTGGGAGAGGGCCAGGTAATAAGCGGCTGGGACCAAGGGGTCGTCGGGATGCACGTCGGCGGGCGCCGCGAGCTGATCATCCCTCCGAGCCTCGGCTACGGCGCTCAGTCACCAGCAGCAGGGATCGCGAAGAACGACACTCTCGTGTTCGTGGTGGACCTATTGAAGATCAACTGATACTTGAAGGTCAACTGATACGGCCGGGGATTGGCACGGCCCGCGGCTCAGTTCGCGGCCCAGTGCAGCGGTCCGCCTGACTTTGCAGCTAGGCGGACCGGGCGCGTCAGATGCCGAGGCCTTTTTGGGCCTGCTGCTTTTCCTTCTTCTCCCGGCGCTTATCTTTGATCGTCTTGCCGGGTTTTTTGGACGCTACCTTGCGGGGAGACTTGTCGGCCATGCCTACCCCCTTTCAGTAACCCCACCCTACCCGGCGGCCCGACGTGTAAAGCTGTGGTAATGCCCGCATCGACGCCTGGACAGGCGCGCACTTCCAACGGCCTCACACTTATGGCTGTCCATGCCCACCCCGACGACGAGGTGCTCGGCACCGGCGGCGTGTTCGCTCGCTATGCGCAGGAAGGGGCCCGCACCGTGCTCGTCACGTGCACCAACGGAGAACAGGGCGATGGTCCTGGGGGTGCCAAGCCAGGCGAGCCGGGCCACGACCCAGCTGAGGTGGCTGCGACCCGCCTGGACGAGCTCCGCAAGTCGGTGTCGTACTTGGGCATCAGCGACGTGGAGCTCCTCGGTTACCGGGACTCCGGGATGGTGGGATGGGAGGCCAATTCGGACGATGGCGTGTTCTCGAATGTCCCGCTGGCCGAGCCGGCGGGACGCATCGCTGCCCTCATGCGCAAATACCAGCCGCAGGTGGTCGTGACCTACGACGAAAACGGCAATTATGGGCATCCGGACCATATCCAGGCTCATCGAGCCGCAGTTGCCGCAGCCGAGGCGACCGGGATCCCAGCCAAGTTCTACTACTCGGCCGTACCGAAGTCCGCTTTCAGCCGAATGCGCGCTGCCCTGGAGGCCTCAGGGGGCGACATCGAGGAATTCGACATCCCCGAAGACTTCGGGACGCCGGACGAGCTGATCACGACCGACGTCGACGTGTCCGCGTACGTCGAGCGCAAACTGGAGGCGCTGGCGGCTCATGCCAGCCAGACCGACAGCTTCTTCTTCCGTCGTTTGCCTGATGACGTCGTGACGCTAGCGCTCGCCCACGAGTTCTTCACGCTTCGCTCGGCCCCGAGCGGGGGCGATCGCGAAAACGACCTATTTGCCGGGTTGCGGTAGGGCTACCCGAGCAGGGCCAATGCGGTTCACGGCAAAGATCAACCTATGACTGCTGACGCTCCGACGATCCTCGCCACGAGCGGCGGGTTCTTCCGAGGCGACAGGACTACCGTCCGTCCCGGCCCGCTACTTGACTTCGCGCTCGAGCTGGGCCGTCCGGGGAGGCTGCCCCGGATCTGTTTCATCGGTACCGCCGGCGGCGACCAGGCCTACTGGAACGCCAACCTTCACGCCGCCTACTACGGCCGGGAAGTGCTCGTGTCCTGCCTCGACCTGTTCCCGATGCCGAACATCGCTGATATGGCGGCGCATCTCGGGTTGCAGGACCTGATCTGGGTTATGGGCGGCAGCACAGCCAATCTCTTGGTTCTTTGGCGCCTTCACGGTTTGGACAAGATCCTTCGTGAGTGCTGGCAGAGCGGGGTCGTACTGGCCGGGGTCTCAGCTGGCTCGTTGTGCTGGCACGTCGGCGGGACCACTGACTCGTTTGGCCCTGAGCTGACGCCGGTCACCGACGGCCTGGCATTCCTGCCGTGGTCCAACTCACCGCACTATGACAGCGAAGACCAGCGCAGGCCCCTTTACCAGCGCCTTGTCGGCGACGGGGTGCTGCCCTCGGGGTATGCCACCGACAATGGCGTGGGCCTGCACTACCGGGGCGTCGAGATGGTAGGAGCCGTATCCGAGGTGGTGGGGGCGGGGGCTTACTTCGTCGAGCGCCTCGCTGAGGGGACGGTGCGTGAAACGCGGGTAGAGCCGCGGGCGCTGGCGGGTGCCGCGGCCCCCGGTGCCGGATGAACCCCCGTGCCTAATTTCGATGGTAGGGCTTACCAGGCCAGGTTCGACGCTTTGGCCGAAAAGGGGACAGATGTCCACGGTGAGGCGTCCCTTGTCCGTTCGCTCGGGCCCGTATCTGTGCTTGACGCCGGGTGCGGGACAGGGCGCGTGGCGATCGAGCTGGCTCGCCACGGTGCCGACATCGTGGGCGTTGATATCGACCCGTCGATGATCGGCGAGGCAAGGCGCCGTGCCCCTGAGCTCGAGTGGGTGGAGTCAGACCTGGCAGCTCTGGCGCTCGGCCGCCAATTTGACGTCGTGGTAATGGCCGGCAACGTACCGCTTTTCTGTCCCTCGGCCAAGCGTTCAGCGCTCGTCGAGGCGTGCGCGGCGCACGTCGCACAGGGCGGGGCCCTGATCGCGGGCTTCGAGCTTGGGCGGGGTTACAGCCTGGACGACTACGACTCGGCTTGTCGTGCTAGCGGGTTGGCCTTGGCCGAGCGATGGGCCACTTGGGACCGCCAACCATTTCAAGAGCAGGGATCCAGCCAAGCTAGCGAGTACGCCGTCTCACTGCACCGGCGGACCTAGCGAGGTCTCGCGCCGGATGAGCGGCCGGGTGCTGCGCTATGTTGCAGCCTTCCCCTCAGGCTCACAGCTCCACATCTCCGGCTGGCCCCCCTCGCCCGCGGCTGTTCGAAAGCAAGCCTTTGCCAATACTCAAATCCCGGGCCTCGGCCTTAGCCCGTGCCTCCGCCCAAGCCCCGGCCCGTCCCGCCACGCCGGCACTCGTCGTCGCCCCCGCAGTCGTTGCCGCGATGCCACTTGTGGTGGAAGCGGTCCGGGCGACCGCGGCCCGCGGGGTGTGGTTTTGGGGCGACCAGGCCCTGATCGATATCGAGGCACGCAACAGCCTTCTCGGGCGCAACCTTCTCGGCGTCTATGACCGCTACGGGTGGCACCATCTTGGGCCGCTGTGGTTGCTGCTGCTCGGGATCTCGCGATGGCTGGGTGGTGGCTCCCCTGAAGCGGTGATCTTTGGGTCCTGCGTCCTGCAAGCGGTTGCGGCCGCGGCGATTGTCCTGGTTGCGGGCCGGTTACGGCCCGGCCTCACTGGTTGGTGGGCGGCCCTAGTGCTGCTCGGCTGCGAATGGACCCTGGGCCTCGATCGCCTGGGGACGGTTTGGGCGCCGTATTCGATAGCGCTCCCCGCGGCTCTGTTCGTGCTGCTCATCGCGCACGTCGTACTGAGCTCCAAGCCCTGGCCCGCGACCTTGGCCGCTGCTGGGTGTGCAACGTTCCTTCTCCAGACGGACATCAGCACGATTGTGTTCGTCGCGGCGTTGGTGCTCGCCACGCCCCTGCTCCGCCTCGCCACGCGTGCCCGGCGCTGTCCCGGCGCTGGTCCTGGCAGTGACTGGGCGGCACTGGTCCGTCCAGCCGGGATGGGGATGGTCAGCGGGCAACTGGCGGCTGGGCGCAGCGGGTTTGTTGGCCGTAGTTGCCGTGCTGTGGCTCCCCCCCGGGATCGAGCAGCTGACCACCAGCCCGGGCAACGTCGTGCAGGTCTACCGGTTTGTGTCCACCCATCCGTCCGACCAGGCCGTTGGGACCTCGCTCGAGGCTGCTGGGACGGTGTTCGGCTCGTTCCCGCTCAGGACCGGCGCGCGCTCCAGCAAACGCGATGCCGACCCGAACTGGCTGATCGGCAAGCACATCTGGGACCGCCCCTGGTTCTTCACGTACATCTTGCTGACTATCGGAGCTGCAGCCCTCGCGGTCCGTCGACGCCAGCGTGAGGCGCTCGCGCTCGCAGTCACGTCCTGCGTTGCGATAATCGCGGCCGGGTGGTCCTTCGACCTCATCTACGGCCCCCTGTACCCGTACCTTGTCTTTTGGACGGGGGCACTTGTCACACCCGCTTGGGTTTCCGGCTGGCTTGCACTCGCCCCCGGGGGCCGTCCTATACCTGGCAGGAGGATGGCCGCGCTGTTCGAAGGTGCCGCGGCCCATCGGTTCGCGCGCGCGTCGGTCCCGCTCGCGACCTTGGCCGCAGCAGCAACCGTAAGCACGGCTTTCGTCGTGTACCCGTTCCCGTTGACTGGCGTCACGTCCGTACTCGGGCGCAGGTCATGGCAGGCGGTCGCAACCGACGTCTTAGCCCCGAAGGTCAAGGTCCTCTACATCGACATCATGAGCCCCGACGCGATGCCTGAGGCCGCGGCGATCGCAGACCAGGCTCTGCGGCGCGGCCGGCGCGTCGAGGTGGACCGGGCGGCGCTGTACTTCCTCGACCCTTCCTTCGCCCCGACTGCGAAGCCGCAACTGAAGGTGTTCGTGTGTTGTGGGTACCCGGATCCCGGCACGGCGCCGCGCGGGCTGTGGTTCAGGGGGCGAGTGGGAGGCCAGGCCATCTACACGTCCGCTCCTCCCGGCGGGCCGGCGCCCTCAGGCCCATCCAAGTTCCCCGAGCCGCCCGTCCGATATGCCGAAATGGTGGGCCACCTCGTGGATAACGGTCCGGCTCACCAGCCTGACGAGCTGCGCCTCGGAATGGGCCAAAGCGCTGATCGGACCGCGGAAGATCGTGATCCGGTCCGGCATGGCCCCGCCATAGGAGGTCCTTCGTTGCAGGTCGACCCCTTGGTAAAGGCCTAGCAATGTGCCCCGCCGACCAGCCAGCTGCTCAGGCGTTGGCCAGTCCTCGACGAAGACGGCCACGTTGTCCATCAGCTTGCCCAGCGACTCCGGGATCTGGTCGAGCGCGTCGGCGACAAGCTGCTTGAAGCCCTCTTCGTCTGTCTCCACCGGCCCCAGTCTGCCGGCGTCGACGAGCGAAGCCGGCAGCGCAGCAGGTTAGAGCCGCAGGAAGCCCTGGTCGTACAGCCGGACCGCGCCGAGCAGGCCCACCCTGTCCTGGTAGTCCTCGTCGGCTTCGATCAGCCAGCTTGCCTGGCACACGGGGGCTTCTCCGGTGCCGTGGCCGCTCGCCGGCTCGGGGGCGGTCCCACTGCCGGTGAGCACGACGGCCTTCTGTTCGGCAGGCGTCAGGTGGTTTGCTACTAGGTAGTCGGCAACTCGGACGACATCGCCGAGGGCGGGCCGCGCGCCGGGCCGGCCCAAGCCTCGCGTTGGCATGTGATCGCCTCGACGACGTTGTAACCAATGCCCCACTGCGACAGCAGGTAGCCGCCGATGACCGGGTAGGTCGTGCCGAGGTGGCGGGTTTCGGCATCGTCCGGCAGGCTGCCGGCGGCCACGTCCTCTGCAATGGCAAGGAGCTTGTCCGGTGCGCGTTCGGCCACAACGAGCTCCCCTATGTCATGGAGCGTCCCAGCCACGCTCGCCTCGCATTGGGCGACGCTCGTGCGCACTAGCTGGCTGGCGGTGTCCGCCACAGCCACGGCATGTGCGTTGAAGGTGAGCAACCAACCATCGGTGAGGATTTCGCTCGGTTTGAAGACGCGCACCGCAGCGCCGGCCATCGCAAAGTCGCGCAAGGTCTCGATGCCCAGATAGGCGAGGGCATGGCGCAGGTCGTGGATTTCGGCCCGAAGCCCGAAGAACGACGAGTTGACCAACTGGAGCACCTTGGCGACCATGGAGACGTCGCCGCTCATGATCTCTGCGATTTGCCCTAGTGAGCAGTCTTCGTCCGAAAGTGCCTCGTCGACGGCGGTCAGTGTCGCCGGCAGGCTCGGCAGGCTGCCGACCTCGGCGACCATGCGCTGGGTCTGCTCGCTGAACAACTTGCGTTGCAGCTTGGTGGTGTGCGCGACGGCGCTGGCGAGCACGATGGGCCCGCAGGCCTTGCTCAAGCACTGGTTGGCGACCGGGAGGGCGCTCAGCATCGCGCCTCGGTCACCCGGGTTGGACAGCGCGATGCGGGCAGTCTTTGGGAACTGCACCTTGGTCATCCGCAGGAAGTTGGCGGCGCTGACCCCTGATAGCCGCGTGCTCGCGACCACGGCATCGACGGGCCGCTCAGCCATAATGTGCAGAGCAGCTTCCGCGCCGGGCGCGAAGGCGGTCTCCCAGTCTTCGTCGCAGCTGGAGAACGTCTCTCTGAGGGCCCTCAAGCCCGTGATGTTGTCGTCAACAAACAGAACAGAAACCATCCATGGTCCTTTCCAATACTCCTGGCGCGCAGCCCCCGTACTAGCTCCGGGGACGATGGCCTCGGCGGCAAGGGACGGGGTACCTGCGCTCCTTATTCTGTCGGCAGGGCAAGCCACCCACCGAAGGAGAACCACCGTATTGCCTGCGGCCTGGTTGCCGAACAGGTCGGCAGCGACAAACGGGCTGCTCAGCGGCGTACCAGAAGGTGCCGCTCCTGCAATCGGGGAACGGGCCGCACGGCCTCGAGCGAGCTTGGTAAGTGGTAGCCGGCCGCGTCCCGGCGCCGCAGGCCACGAAATGTTTGCCGGGATGTTTGAGACGAGGTCGGAGTGGGGAAATCAGGTCATTGGTTTTTGACAGCCGAGCAAAATGTGCCCCGAACACGTGGTCGAGGCTGCGGAGATTTTTTACATTTCCTCCGGCAGCCATCTAAGTCCCTGCGGGGGGGCGCCGATAATGAACAGGACCGCCCGTCCAGGGGGTCACAGTAAGACTAAAGGGTAAAGCCAAAACAATATGTCAGACCACGGGACCGCAGCTCATACCACAGAAGGAGGCGACAAACCGATGCCCCGTACAACAGCACAACTACAACAGGAATCCGATTTGGCAAAAAGCATTGAGGGCAGTACCCGCCTCCAAGCTTGGTCAGATGCGAGTCAAGCCGAATGGGTCAGCGCCGTAAGTTACTGGTGCGATTATCTGACGATCATCGACGTTCAGGGAATGACCGACAAACTCACTGAGCGGAGCATTCGCGAAGCTTCCTAGGACCTAAGCACACCGCCGGCCCGGGGCACGTTAGGAGCGTGCCCGGACCGGCTGCTTGGTCGTTGTAGCGCGCTATGTGCCCACTTCGTGGAACGTGCCGTGGTACCAGGCGAGCGCCCTGCTCGTCGCGCCCACGTCTACATCGGTGACCTCCCCCTCGACCAGCACAGACCATCCAAAAGGCTTGCTCGAGGTGACGCGGCAGAAGACCCGGTCGCCAAGAGCCTCCAAGACCGGCCCGTGTGGGCCGCGCCGGGTAGCTAACAACTCGGGTGGTGCCGGCAGTTCGCCGGCGAAGTGCTGAGCCAAACGTCGTTGGCCCGCGCCCACCAGGTGCACCACGAACTGTGAAGACGGGGCGGAAAGGGCGTCCGCGAGGTCGGTGCTCGGCGATATGACCCCGGCCAGCACGGCAGGTTCGCCTTGGCCCACCATGAGCGACGACACGGTCAAGCCCACCGGCACTGCCCCATCCGCGCCGTCCGCCAGCCAGATGGTGACGGGCAACACCAGGTGGCCGCGCCACCTGCGCAACGGGTCGCGAGCCTGTGGGGGATCGGCCCAGGGGTTGCCGTACCGCAACGAAGCACCTGCGGGCTCATCGCTCATTGGGGACAGCGTAGAAGAGCCGGGGCAGAGACGACCTAGAGGTTGGGGCCGGCGGCCAGGGTGACCGTGGCCGACTCATGGCTACCGCTAACGGTCACCCAGCTAACGGCTACCTTGCTGCCCACCTTCAAGTGGCCCAGCTGGTCGCTGAGCACGCTCAATGATGTAACCGTCGCCCCGTTGAACGAGGTGATCACGTCGCCCACGGCGAGCCCGGCAGCTTGAGCCGGGTACCCCTGTAGGACTTCGGACACGGCGGCGCCTTGGTCGACCGGAGCGGTGTAACCCAGGCCTAAAGGCGTGCAATTGTCTTGGCCCTCCGCGCACGCCACGGTCGTAACTTCTACGCCCATTACCGGGTGAGGGCCTATGTTCACCGTGGCGCTCGCTTTGCCGGCCTGGATCTGCCTGGCGATGCCCATGGCCTTGTTGATCGGTATCGCGAAGCCGACGTTGGATGCCGATTCACCCGAGCTGGTGGATGAGGCCTGTGCGGTGTTTATGCCAATGACCTGGCCGGCCGAGTCCACGAGCGGGCCACCTGAGTTGCCCGGGTTGATGGGAGCCGACGTCTGGAACATGCCCTTTAGGTTCTCGGTCAGCCCGGTGCTCTGGTCCTCGACGCTTACCGAGCGGTTGGTCGCTGAGATGATCCCGTTCGTGACCGTTTCCGAGCCAGAGAGGGCCAAAGCGTTGCCAATGGCCACAACCTGGTCGCCAACGCTGACCGCGCCCGAGTCGCCAAGGGTCACGGCCTGGAAGTTCTCACCGCTCAACTTGAGCAACGCGACATCGTCGGTCGGGTCAGTACCTAGCACCGTGACGGGATAGCTCCTGCCCGAGCCGTCGACCTGCGCGCTCACCGATGTCGAGCCGTCGATCACGTGGTTGTTTGTGAGCACGATCCCCGATGGCGTGAGCACGATGCCCGTGCCCTCGTCCTGGCCGCCGGGACCGGTGGCTGTTATGTCGACCGTGGCCGGCTCGACCTTTTTAGCGATGGCAGAGACGTTGAGGCCGTTGTTTGTCACCGGCGTTGGTGGCGCGGCCGTCGGCAGCGGCGCCGAGCTTGGTCCTGCAGGAGCCGGCCCATTGTTGCTCAGGGCTAGCGCGATCCCGGCCCCAGCCCCACCTGCCAGGAGCGCGGTTGCCACCAGCGCCGAGATCCAGGCGAGGGGCAACGAGCGCCGCCCAGCGCCGCCGGGCTTGTCTGTGCCGCCGCCCAGCTCGTCACCGCCACCCGGCCCGTCACCGCCGCCCGGGGTACCGCCCCCACCCAGGTTGGCGCCCTGACCTCCCCAGCCGCTGCCGCCGTCGGCGGGGCCCCAGCCGCCCCACTGGGGACCGGCGCCGCCCTGGCCGCCCTGGCCGCTATTGCCCCACTGAGGAGTGGCGCCACCTTGGCCGCTTCGCCCCACTGAGGCGTAGCCCCACCTTGGCCGCTACCTGGAGAAGGAGTGCCCCACTGCGGGCTGCCTTGGTCGCCCCGTTGCCCCCAGGTGCCGCCGCCCCACTGGCCAGTGCCGCCGGTGCCGGGGTCGCCCCATTGCCCGGAGCCCTGCCCTCCCTGTTGGAACTCAGACATAGCCGTCGCACATCCTTGCGTAGTTGGTCACAGACCGGCCCGACCCCCCTGGCGAGGTCCTCCTTGTCCCATTAAAGCCACCATCTTCAAAAGTTCCTGAGAAGACACTGAGCAGTGGGCGAAACTAGCTCTCACCCGCTCGGGGAAAGCTGCAGCACCGTGTACTCAGCGAACGGGGGTAGCGGTTGTGCGGGCTCGTACGGGTTTTGCTCGTTGGGCCAGCCGCTCGCATGCCTGGTGCTGAACTCCGCCCAGGCGACGCCGTACATGAGGGGTATCACCGGCAGCTGCTTGGAAACGACCGTGGCCAGCGCCTCGACGGCGGCCTGCGCGGGCGCTGAGTCCGAGGGGTTGCCCACGTACTGCTGCAACGCCGCTGTCACCGCTGCCGCTCCTGCAGGGTTGGTCGCCGGTCCGAAGCGCTCGTAGTCGCCGCCATCGGCAGTCCGGCCGTTGGACAGGAGAGCCGGGTCGAGCCAGTTCTCGTACATGTAGTAAGGCGATGGGCCGCTCGCGCTTTCGAGTACCGCACCGTCGAAATTACCGTCGGACAGGTTGGCCGATAATTGGCTTGCAGTAACCATCTGCGTGGTCACGTCGAAGCCGGCCTTCGCGAGTTGCTTGGCGACCAGGGAGGAAACATTCGATAGTGGGCTACCGACAGAGTCTTCGATGCTCAGCGTCACTACCTTTCCAGAGGCGCTTGCCCAAAAGCCGCCCGCGTTCAAGTGGAAGCCGGCGTCCTGCATGAGCTTGAACGCCGTTAGGAGGTTGGCGTTGCTGCCGATATCTTCGCGGTAGGCCGCCAATATGTAGCGATTGTCGGTGGGCAGTACCAGCCCTGAGGTACTCGTGGCCGGCGGGGCGAGGCCGCCTTCGCCGCCGAGCGACAGCGCTGTGCGGTCGAGAGCCGCACTGATCGCCTGTCGTACGTCGAGGATGTCGAAAGGGTACCGGGCCAGGTCCAGCTGCAATGATATGCAGTCGACCGGAGGGGCCCAGAAGTGGTTATCAGCCTTGTTCTTGTCGACGTAGGCCGACAGCACGTCGGGCATAAAGTTGGCGGCCCAGTCCAGCGTGCCTGCTTTCAGTGCCGACTCGACGGCGGCGACGCTGCTATAGGCCGGGAAAATCAACTGACGGGCCGGAGGCGCCCCCTGCCAGTAGCCCGCGCGGGCGGTAAGGGTGACTCGCTGGCTCGTTGCGTCGCTACGACGTGCCAGCACGTAGGGCCCGGTCCCGTCGGGCCTCGTGTCGACGTAGGTCGCCGGGTTTTTGCCCATGGAGTAACCCGTTTTCACGATCGGGACGCGCGCGATGTTGTAGAGGTAGGCGTAGCCCGGCCTGCTCAGAGTCAAGGTAAAGGTTGTCGGGTTCGTGGCCATGGCGGAAACGATGGGGATCCCGTCGTTGACGTCCGGGTTGGCTTTCAAAAGATTGAAGGTGTACGCCACGTCGGCCGCCGTGAAACGGCTCCCGTCGGCCCACTTGACTCCGGGTCGCAGGTCGAAGGTGACGGTCTCGCCGCTGGTACTTATGGACCACGACTCCGCCAGCCACGGGTAGTACTGGTCGACCTGCAGCTCGTTGTACTCGATCAGGGGCTCGTATATGAACGAAGGCACCCCCATCTGGCCGATCTGGCTGGCACTGTCAAAAGGGTTGAAGTTATCCGTGAGAGCAGTCTCGAGCGCCGGTTCTATGACCAGGGCCGGCCCCTGTGCCGGGACCGTCGTCGTCGTCGTCGGTCCCGGCGCCGGTTGCTTGGCGGCGGGCAGGCGAAAGTCCAGCGTCCTTGCCTGGAGGACGGGGGGCCATTGGGTGGCCGCCGCGCCAGGGCAGGCGTTGCCAGCTAGGGCACAAGCCACAAGGGCCGCCCCCGCGACCCTAGGCAGTCCGGCGGCCCGCACGGTCAGTGTTTTAGCAGCCCAAGCTCCCCAGAACTAGGCGGGGGGCAGCCGCAACTGGCACGCACGACCAGTTTCGTGGGCAGTACCCAGTCCCGCAAGGTGCCCGGCCGGTCCTCGATCAGGCCGATCAGCGCTTCGACGCCGGCCGACCCGAGCTGCTGGGAAGGTTGCCGAACGGTCGTCAGGGATGGGTTGAGATGGCGCCCGACAGGAATGTCGTCGAATCCTGTCACCCTGATCTGCCCCGGCACCGCCGTGCCCGCCGCGTGGAGCGCCTGGAGGACCCCGATGGCCATCGGGTCGTTGGCGCAGACGACAGCCTCGGGCATGGGCTCGCCGGAGCCGAGGCGTGCTGCCATGACCCGAGCAGCCCCCGCGGTCGTCCAGTCCGCCGCCCAGCCCTGCTCGGCCGGTGCGACCTCACCACCAAGCGAGCTCACCATCTCGGTGAACGCCTGTTGGCGGGTCGTGCTGTCCGGGCTCTCGGCTTGGCCGGCCATGAAGGCGAACCGCCGCAGGTTGTGGTGAGAAACGAGGTGCTCGGCAACCGCCTGCATCCCTTGGACGTTGTCGACGCGGACGTTTACTGCAGCTTGTGAGCGCCCGCTGCCAGCCAGCAGCACGAGCGGCGAGCGCTTTGACAGGGCCGCGACACGGCGCTCGGCGACGACACGGCCGAGCACCATGACGCCGTCAGACTTGCCGGTGAGGGCGCTGATCGCCTCCGCCGAGGCGGCCTCTTTGACGCCCGATAACAACAGCGAATAGCCGTTGCGCTGCGCGGCAAGTTCAGCGCCCCGGATCACCGCGTCTATGAAAAGCAGCGAGTCCTCTTCGACCTCTGACATCTCGTCTTCGGGCGGGCGTACGAACGCCATGGCAATTACCTTGGTCGTGCGCGTGGACAGTTGGCGAGCTGGCCCGTTCGGCACGAAATGCAAGTCGCGCACGGACTGAAGCACCCGTTTGCGAGTTTCCGCGCGCAGGTAGCCATGGCCGTTCAGGGCGCGCGAAACAGTAGCTATCGACACCTGGGCGTGTTCGGCCACGTCGTAAATCGTCGGTGGCCCTGGGCTGTGGCTCGGACCGGCTCCGTGCATGCTCTCCCTCTGGGCTAACTGGGGGGCAATTATATAGGGCACCCCTCGGATGGCACCTCTTGGCGACCGCCAACGTGCCTGGGGGCTGGTCAACCGAACCGGTTCAGTGTAAGGTACGGGCTTTGGGGGCGTTACCCTGTTTGAGCTGAGAAGGAGACGCAAATGACCAGTGACAGCGGCTTTCCCGCGGGTTTTCTCTGGGGAGCGGCAACGGCCGCCTACCAGATCGAAGGATCGGTAGCAGCCGATGGTCGTGGGCCATCGATCTGGGACACGTTCTCTCACACGCCGGGCCGAACCCTGAACGGGGACAACGGCGACGTGGCCTGCCAGCACTACGAGCGTTTCGCTGAGGATCTCGAGCTGGTCAAGCAGCTCGGGTTGCGCGCCTACAGGTTCTCGATCGCTTGGCCGCGCATCCAGCCGGATGGCAAAGGCCCTGCCAACCAAGCGGGGCTCGACTTCTACCGTCGCCTCGTGGGCGGCTTGCTCGAGCGCGGGATCGAGCCTGTCGCCACCCTCTACCACTGGGACCTGCCTCAGGCGTTGGAGGATGTCGGCGGTTGGACGTCGCGCGACACGGCGGAGCGTTTCGCCGAGTACACCTCGATGGTGGGCGACGCCCTTGCGGACGATGTCGCCCGGTGGATCACCCTCAACGAGCCGTGGTGCTCGGCTTGGCTTGGTTACGGGACCGGCGTGCACGCCCCTGGCCAGACGGACGGGGAAATGGCGCGCCTGGCTACACACCATCTGCTGCTGGGCCACGCGCGGGGCCTCGAGGTGTTGCGCCGGGCGACAAAAGCGCCTGTCGGGATAACTCTCAACCTGGGCGGCAAGATCCCGGCGAGCGATCACGAGCTGGACCTTGCTGCCGCGAGAAGAGCCGACGGCCACCTCAACCGCGTGTTCCTCGACCCCCTGTTCAAAGGCGAGTACCCGGCGGACATGGACGAGCTGTACCCGAGCCGCGGGCCTGGGCGCGATGCTGTGCAAGCGGGCGACCTTGCCGCCATTAGCCAACCGATCGACTTCCTCGGGGTCAACTACTACAGCACGAGCGTGCTCGCTGACCCCGGTCGAGAAGCGCAGGCCCGTGAAGCCGGCTATCTCGTCTACCCGGGTGGCCTTGGTAGGCACCCGCACCCCGACCGCATCGACGTGGGGCGGGCCGACGTGGCCCGCACTGCTGCCGGATGGGAGGTCGACCCGAGCGGGATCAAGGAGATCTTGGTACGTGTCCGCGACGAGTACACACCTCTACCGCTCTACATCACCGAAAACGGGGCGGCTGAGCCCGACTACGTCGGCCCGGACGGGGTCGTCCACGACGCGGCCCGGGTCCGCTACCTGGAACAACATTTCCAGGCGGCCAAAGAGGCGATCGACGAGGGCGTCGACCTGCGCGGGTATTTCGTGTGGAGCCTGCTGGACAACTTCGAATGGGCGCTGGGCTACTCGATGCGTTTCGGTATCGTCTGGGTGGACTACCCGAGCGGCAGGCGCATCCCCAAGGACAGCTACCGCTGGTACAAGTCCGTCGTGAGCGAGAACGCGCTGCCCGCCAGCACCTGATCTAACCCGGCCCCTCTCGCCGTAGAGTGGTCTGGTGAACCACATGGGCATGGGGATGGGCGGCGGAGGAGGCCGCGTCGGCTTTGGGCTCATGCGCTCGCTCCGCCAAGACCAGAAGGTAACCCAGCACAAGCTCCCCAAGGGGACGGTGCGGCGCATCATGGGCTTTGCGAGGCCCTACAAGGTTGTTCTCGCATTGTTCTTGGTGCTCATCGTCATCGATGCCTTAGTAGGTGCCGCGAACCCGCTGGTCTACAGGGCCATCATCGACCAGGGCATCGAGAAGCACAACGGTGGGCTTGTGATCTGGCTCGCCGTACTCGTTGCGGGCCTCGCGATCTTCGACGCAGCGCTCGGCCTTTGGGAGCGCTGGATCTCCTCTCGTGTGGGCGAGGGGCTCATATTCGACATGCGCAACAAGGTGTTCATTCACATCCAGCGCATGCCGATCGCCTTTTTTACCCGCACCCAGACGGGAGCTTTGATATCCCGGCTCAACAACGACGTATTAGGTGCCCAACAGGCCTTTACCGACACTTTCAACTCAGTGATCGGCAACAGCATCAGCCTCGCCGTCACCCTGGTGGCCATGCTCATCCTTAGCTGGCAGATAACGCTGCTAGCTCTTTGTATGTTGCCGGTGTTCATTTTCCCGGCGCGCTGGGTCGGGCGACGCCTTGCCGCCATCACCCGCGAGGCGTACAACCTCAATGCGGACATGAACACCATGATGAGCGAGCGCTTCAACGTCGCCGGCGCCCTCCTCGTCAAGATATTCGGCAAGCCCAAGTACGAAGCAGAGATGTTCGAAGCCAGGACAGGGCGCGTGCGGGACATCGGGGTAACAACGGCCATGTACGGCCGGATTTTCTTCACGGGCCTCATGCTCACCGCCACCCTGGCGACGGCGATGGTCTATGGCGTCGGCGGGGACGCCGCCGCCCACGGCCACCTGCCACTGGGAACTCTCGTCGCCCTGACCCTTTACCTCACGCGTCTCTACGGGCCGCTCACGGCGCTGTCCAACGTGCAGGTGGACGTCATGACCGCACTTGTCTCTTTCGACCGGGTTTTCGAGGTCCTCGACCTGCCGCCAATGATCGACGACAAGCCGGGCGCGCTCGACGTCGTGCGGGGACCGGCCCAGGTCAGCTTCGACCATGTCGACTTCCGTTACCCGCTCGCCGAAGAGGTCTCTCTCGCCTCGCTCGAGGCAGTAGCGGTACTTGAACGCGCCGGTGGCCAGCAGATCCTTTTCGACGTGTCCTTCGTCGCCGAACCGGGCCAGCTCGTCGCCTTGGTCGGCCCTTCCGGAGCAGGAAAGACGACCATTAGCCATCTCGCAGCCCGGCTTTATGACGTAACGGCCGGTTCGGTCAGCATAAATGGCACGGACGTCCGAGACGTCACGCTGGCCTCGTTGCAGGACGCCGTTGGCGTAGTTACCCAAGACTCCCATCTTTTCCACGATTCCATCAGGGCCAACTTGTTGTACGCACGGCCCGAGGCCACCGAACAAGAGCTGCGGGAGGCGCTGCGGGACGCCCAAATCCTGGACATGGTGGCTTCGCTCCCGAACGGCCTCGACACACTTGTGGGCGACAGGGGTTATCGCCTTTCCGGTGGAGAAAAGCAACGCGTCGCGATAGCAAGGTTGTTCCTGAAAGCACCCGACGTAGTGGTGCTCGACGAAGCGACGGCCCACCTCGATTCGGAGTCCGAGGTCGCCGTGCAGCGGGCGCTCAAAAAAGTGCTCGCAGGGCGGACCTCGATCGTGATCGCGCACAGGCTTTCGACGGTGAGGGATGCCGACCAGATACTCGTGATCGACGGTGGCCGGGTCGTCGAGCGAGGCCGCCACTCAGAGCTGCTCGCCGAAGAGGGCCTTTATGCGGAGCTTTACAACACCCAGTTCGCCGACCAAACAGAGCTGGCGGACCTGGCCGAAGAGGTGGAGGAGCTCTCCTAGCCTAGGTGTTGCCGGGTCAGGCCGTTCGAGCGGTCTCGGCCTCGGAGGCGAGGTAGGCAGCTCCGGCGATACCAGCCTCATTTTGGAAGCGAGCTGGCACGATCGGGGTGGCGAGCTCCAGCATCGGCAGGAACTTGTCTGCCCGACGGCTCACACCTCCGCCCACGACGAAAAGCTCCGGCCGCAGCAGTGCCTCAAGAGCGGTGAAGTAGCGCTGCAGGCGTTTGGCCCATTTCTCCCAGCTGAGGTTCTCGCGCTCGCGCGCCGCCGCCGAGGCCATCGTCTCGTAATCGGTGCCATCGAGCTCGAGGTGGCCGAACTCGCTGTTAGGGATCAGCACGCCGTTGTAAATGAGCGCAGTGCCGATGCCGGTACCGAGGGTCACCACTATCACGAGGCCCTTGGTGCTCTTGGCGGCACCCCAATTGGTCTCGGCTATGCCCGCAGCATCTGCGTCGTTGACCGCCGTCACGGGCAACCCTGTCGCCGCGCCGACGACCGTCTCGATGTTGGTACCGATCCAGCTGCGGTCGACGTTGGCTGCCGTACGGGCGACGCCGGACTGGACGACTGCTGGGAAGGTGCAACCGAGCGGGCCCTGCCAGCCGAAATGCCCAACAACCTCGGCGACTGCGCCCGCGACGGCGACGGGGTAGGAGGGCTGCGGGGTCAGGATCTTGTAGCGGTCGGTGGCGAGCTGGCCGACTTCGAGGTCGACGACAGCTCCTTTTATCCCAGAACCCCCGATGTCGACCCCGAAGCCAAGCATCGCCATGAGGGGGAGCTTAATGGCCTGCTAACGCCGGGACGGGCCACCCGTGCCCTTGGCAGGGCGAAATAAGGCCAAGCGGGCGGTACTCTAGGCCCGTGCGAGACCCAAAACAGTTGGCTGACGACGAATGGCGTTCCCTTTTGAGCCCCGAGCAGTACACGGTGCTGCGCCGGGCTGGGACCGAACCCCCCTGGTCAGGGGCCTATGTCCACAACCACGAAGATGGCAGTTACCGCTGCGCCGGTTGCGGGGCGGTGCTGTTCGACAGCAAGACCAAGTTCGACTCCGGGTCCGGTTGGCCCAGCTTCACCGAGCCGGCGGTCGCCGATGCGGTCGAGCTCCGATCTGACAAAAGCCACGGCATGGTCCGTACCGAGGTTGTCTGCCGCGCCTGCGGAGGCCACCTCGGCCACGTCTTCGACGATGGCCCTGGGCCGACCGGTCAGCGCTACTGCATCAATTCGCTTTCCCTCGACTTCTCGGGGGCCAAAGACGGCTCAAGCGCGAAAGACGAGTAACACGCCCCGCCTTCCAGCGGGCTAAGCGCCGTTGACCCGCTGGCGTTCGGGTTCGATCCGCAGCAGGACGCGTTCGGTCTTTATCGCGTTCGGGTCGTAGGGCTTGCCGGTGTACTTCATGGCGAGCTTGTCGATGTGCGCCCGAGCCTCCGGGCCGGTGACTTCTGCTACGACCCTCCCCCTGACCTCCCCGTAGTGGTAGGGGTTCGCTGCGTCGATGACCGTCACGGTGACCCGCTGGTCCCTCTTCACGTTGAGGGCCTTCTGGCGGCCCACCTCGGTGTTGATGAGGATGTGCTCGTCGTCGGCGTCGACCCACATGACATGTGTCATAGGTTGGCCACCCGGCAGCAACGTCGTGAAGGCGGCAAAGTTCTTGGCTTGGGCAAGGGACTTTATGTTTTCGTCGATCATGGTCGCAGGCTATTGCAACCCCACTTATAGTGCGTTCGCTCTGCGGCGCAGCGCCGGCTCGGCCAGCCAGGGTGGCGTCCACCCGCTGTCGGCAGCGTTCAAGTCCGTCCCCGGCGCGACGATGTCGTCGATGCTGTCCAAGATCGCCCCGTCGAGGCGGATTTCGTCAGACTTCAGAAGGGAAGTTAGCTGCTCCATCGTGCGGGGGCCGATTATTGCCGAGGTGACGGCCGGGTGCGCCAGCACGAAGGCGACGGCGAGCTCAGGCAGGCTGTAGCCCGCCTTCTCAGCCAGCTCCGCCAATCGGTCCACCGCGGCCAACTTCGCTGCGTTTGCAGGGTCGTTGAGGTCGTAGCGCGCCGGGATGCGGGCAGCACGCCGCGAGCTGTTGTCCTTGCCGGTCCCGAAGCGGCCGGAGAGCCAACCTCCTGCGAGCGGGCTCCAGCTGAGCACGCCCATCCCGTACTGCTGGCAGACCTGCAACAGGTCGGTCTCTATCCCGCGCGCCAGCATCGAATAAGGAGGCTGCTCGCTGGATAGGCGCTCGCGGCCACGCCGCTCCGAAACCCAGTGAGCCTCCACCACGGACCACGCCGGGAACGTCGAGCTACCGAAGTACCTGATCTTGCCGGCGTGGACCAGGTCGCTCAAGGCCGACAGGGTGTCATCGATGTCAGTGCCCGGGCCCGGCCGATGGATTTGGTAAAGGTCGATGTAGTCGGTCCCAAGGCGGCGCAGGCTGGCCTCGCATTCGGAGATGATCCAGCGCCGGGAATTGCCCTCCCTGTTGGGCCCTTCGCCCATGCGGCCGTGGAACTTGGTGGCCAGTACGACCTCGTCGCGCCGATCAGGCCCGAGCTCCGCGAGGAAGGTGCCCACGATTGTTTCGGATTCCCCGGCGGAGTACACGTCCGCCGTGTCTATGAAATTGATGCCCGCGTCCGCGGCGGCGTGCATTATCTCGCGGCACTCCGCGTGGTCGGTATTGCCCCAAGCGCCGAACATCATCGCGCCAAGGCACAGCGGGGAAACCTCTACTCCGGTCCGTCCAAGCTTGCGATATCCCATGGACGTGAAGCTAGCGCCCTGCCACAGCTACAGGCAGAGCCGTACTCGCCCGCTCCCCGGCTTAGGAAGTAGGCGGACGGGCGTGGCCAGTCAGCTGCTTCTATTCCACTTCGGCGAGGGCTCGGGCAGCAGCGTTTTGCTCAGCCCACAACCGGCGCCTGCGTTTCCAGAACGAAGTCTTCCAAACCTTGAAACCGCCACGACGCCCTGGGGCGGGTGGTTGTTTCGGCTTGGGTGACGCCTTGCGCCCGACGTCGTGCAACACGACGGGCAGGACGGCGTCGTCAAGAGATTCCTCGTCGAGCAGAGCGACGTGCAGGTGGCTGCGCACTGCGTGGCGCGTGGTCCGGCTGGTCTGGCGCCGGCGCCCTTGCGCGTCTTCGAGGAACGGAGCGTCCATCAAACGGGTCATCTCCACCTCCGTTAAGCACCGGTCGGTTGAATTACCGGTTAAACAACCATGGTGCCACGTCAGGCGGGCGAAGTGGAGGATCTTTCTCGGAACACCGTCTTGCGCCAATATTTCAACTCTTCGACGCTTTCCCTGATGTCATCGAGGGCGCGGTGGGCGCCGCCCTTTTTGGGGGCGCCGGAGTACGCCTCGGGGTACCAACGCCTCGCCAGCTCCTTGATGGTCGAAACGTCGATCGAGCGGTAGTGGAGGTATTCCTCCAGCTCAGGCATATAGGCGGCAAGGAAACGCCGGTCCGTGCCGATCGAGTTGCCGCACAGGGGGACCTTGCGCGCCTCGGGTGCGTGCTTGCGCACGAACTCCAGGGTCTCGTCGGCGGCGTCTTTTAGGGTGACCGTCGAGCCCGCTATTGCTTCGAGGAGGCCACTGCGCGTATGCATCTGGCGGACCACCTCGTCCATGGACTCCAGCGCCGCGGGCGGTGTTGCGATCACGAGGTCCGGGCCCTCGGCGAGCAACTCGAGCTCGTCATCGGTCACGAGGGTCGCGATCTCAACGATCTTGTCGCTAACGGGGTCAAGCCCGGTCATTTCGAGGTCCATCCAGACGAGCATTCAGCGGACTCTATCGGGCGGTGCATGGCGCCCGCTCGCTAGCGTGGTGGGAGTGGCCGGCCCGAATACAAAGACGACATGCTGGTAGAGGGCCCGGTGGTCGGTGACGTCGTGGTGGAGGTGGTCCAGCTCGACCCGGATCTCCCGCTTCCCGATTACGCCCGTGCAGGCGATGCGGGCGCCGACATCCGTGCGAGCGCCGACGTCACGATCGCACCGGCCGGCGGACGGGCCCTCGTCCCCACCGGGCTGGCTATCGCCATACCTGAGGGTTACGCGGGCTTCGTCCAGCCACGCAGTGGCCTGGCGCTGCGTCACGGGGTCACACTCCTCAATACGCCGGGCCTCATCGACGCTGGCTACCGCAACGAGCTCAAGGTCCTGCTCGTGAACACTGACCCATCCGAACCCTACGAGGTGCACCGGGGCGACCGGATAGCTCAGCTGGTGATCAAAGCGGTGGCTCAGGCCCGCTTCGTCAAGGTCGAAGAGCTGCCCCCGTCCGAGCGTGGTCTTGGCGGCTTCGGCCACAGCGGCCGCTAGAGCAGGGGTAGCAACCAGGGTGCCTGAGCTTCCCGAAGTCGAGGCCCTCGCCTTGTTCGTGACCGAGCAGGCTGGTGGCACCACTATCGAGCGCGCCGAGTTGGGCTCGCTGTCTGCCCTTAAGACGTACGCCCCCCCGCTGGGTGCCCTCATCGGCCTCACCGTCAGCCATGCTGAGCGGCGAGGCAAGTACTTGTGCATCGAAGCGGGAGGCCTCTGGCTGGTGGCGCACCTGGCGAGGGCAGGTTGGCTCCATTGGCGCGACCCCGTCCCTCCGGCGAAGGCCCGGCCCGGCAAGGGCCGCTAGCGCTACGGGTCGGCCTGTCGAGCGGCGCCGGCTTTGACCTTACTGAGCAGGGCACCGAGAAAAGGTTGGCGTTGTGGCTTGTCAGTGACCCAGCAGTGATCGAAGGGGTGGCACGGCTCGGGCCGGACCCCCTCAGCATGGGGTTCGACGAGGCTCGTCTCGCCGCGATCTTGGCCGGCGCACCGGGGCAGCTGAAGAGCGTCCTCGCCGACCAGTCGCTGTTGGCCGGGGTCGGCAACGCCTACTCTGACGAGATCCTCTGGGCGGCGAAGTTGTCACCGTTCAAGTCGGCTGCCAAGCTGGACGAGGCGGAAATGGCGCGGCTCTACGAGGCATTGACCGGGGTGTTGCGCAGGGCTGTGGAGCGAAGCCTCGGCCAGGCCGCCAAGGAATTGAAGGACGCCAAGCGGGCCGGCATGGCGGTCCACGGCCGCGCCGGGCAGGCCTGCCCCGAATGTGGCACCACTGTCAAAGAAGTGTTCTTGTCCAACCGGAGCTTCCAATACTGCCCTCACTGCCAGACTGGCGACAGGGTCTTGGCTGACCGGCGCCTCTCGAAGCTGCTCAAGTGAGCGCGCAAGGAGCAGGTACCAGCGAGGTCGTCCATAGAGGAGTGCGCTGGAGGCGCTCGCCGTCGGGTCGGGTCCTTTGGTTATAACGAGGGCTTGAGCCGGTGGGTGCTTTGGGAGCCCGGCTCGGACGCGCCGCCCTTGCCACCCGGTTGGGAGCCTGATGAGCCAGCCGCCGCCGGCCCGCCCCAGGGCAATGCAATGTCGACCCGTGCCTCCATGCGCTCCCCGTACCGGATCGTCCCTCTCGTGATAGCCGTGATAATCGTCGCGGTTGCCCTCTGGGAGGCGACCCGCCCGCCGGGCCACGCCACCAAGGCCGACATCGCCGCCGCCGAGGCCCTGAAGGGCCAGTGCCTTCTCAAGGAAGGTGGCAAGCCCTCGTTCCCCGTGCTCTTACCGACGCCGGTGAGCTGCTCAGCGCCCAAGGCCTACGCAAAGGTCGTTGCTGTGTTGGTCCCCGGCCATGCCGGCTCCTGTCCGCTCGGGAGCGCTGTAGTGCAAGTGCTTCAGACCGGCGTGGTGGGGGAGCCGAGCGAGTGCATTCTCCCGGTCAGGCACTAGAGCGCCGGACGTTGCACCCGAGCGGCGTGCCCGTCTAGCGGTAGTACACCGCAATGGCGTCTGTCCGAACGGCCTCGCCGTCGGGCGCACGTCCCGCTCCCATGGCTCCCAACCGGCCGCGGGGTACGCCAAGTGCGGGCGCTTCGCTAGGCGCTAGTCTGTGGGGACAACGCGGACGTGGCTCAGCTGGTAGAGCACAACCTTGCCAAGGTTGGGGTCGCGGGTTCGAATCCCGTCGTCCGCTCGCAAGAAAGCGGGTCCGGGAGGGCAAAGAGGCTGGTCCAGGGCTTTCGCCCAGCCTCAGCCGCCTTGCCCTCCCAGCGCCTCCCAAGAAAGCGCAGGCTAGGAGCCCTTTTCGGAGGGAGCCTCTGACCGTCAGAACCCATTTGAAGTTTGGCGCGCTGCGCCACGAACACGCCGAACAGTTTCGCCTTCTAGAGCGGCCTCCCCTCCCAAATCGGCAACACCACCGCGGCGTCTAACGTGGTTGGAGGTGGCTGAGGGGGACCGGCTGATCACAGCTGGGAGGGACTATGACATCTACGACCGCGGCCCGCTCTTGGTCCTGCGACGGAGCCGGTCGGGACGGTCGCAGGCCACAGAAGCAATGGCCATGGACTACCTGCACAAACAAGGCTACCCCGTGCCGGCGATCGAAGACGTAAGCGCCGATGGGACCGAAGTCCTGATGGAAAGGGTCGACGGGCCGACGATGCTCGGAGCGATCGCCCGTCGCCCTACCTCCCTACCTGCTCAGGTCCGGGCCCTGGCCCACTTGCACCGGCGCCTGCACAGATTGGCGGCCCCGGCGTACTTGCCCGCGTCGCCCGTAGGCCGGGGCGCTCAATTCGTTCATCTGGACCTCCAACCCAGCAACGTCATCCTCGGCTACGCGGGCCGGTGGTTGTCGACTGGTCTAATGCCAGTGCGGGGCCGGCCGCGGCCGATGTGGGGGCCGCGTGGTTGTCAATGGAGGCGACACGCACCCCCAACGCCGGGATCAGGATGAAGGCGGCCTCAATGGTCCGTTCCTACGCGGTGAGGCTCTTCTTGGACCACCTTGAGCGGGAGCCCGCGGTCCGGTATTTACGTGCTCTCCTCGCCTGGAAGGCATCAGACCCTAATACGAGCCTTGACGAGATCGAGTCCATGTGGAGAGTCGTAGAACGCGAGGAGAGGCGTCAGCGGGGCCTAGAGTAGGCGTGACGGTCCTTTGGTACGGCAGTGCATACGGCAGCATCGCCCTGCATTTGCTACCTACAGAAGACTTGAGAAGGTCCCGAGAAAAACACACGGCAAACCTGTGGGTTCCGACGAAGTGGCTGGTAGGCGGGGTGTGCATACTCATTGCCTACTCATTTTGTCGGGTCATGGCATCCCAAGGATCCGAGAAACTCGACTCATGTCCCTGCCTCTTCGCAGTCAACAGCCGGTTTCGGTGCGGGTTATGGTATCGGGATCCTCTCGAACCGCTGGCGCCCGTGCAGCCGGTAGACGTCAAAGTCGTTATCGAGAGTGAAGATCCTTCGCTGCCGGAGTTCCTCGGCCAACGCTACGAGGGTGGCGTCCGCGAGGTCCATGGGCGTGCCCGTGTACTGGTCCATGAGACGCTCGGTTCGTTTGATCGCCGAAGCCGAGAGGTCCGCGATCTCGAGCCGTCCCGTACCTACAAGGCGCCAGAGAGCCTGGTGACCTCGCGCACCCCCGGCCTTGACGATCAGGTACATCGCTTCCGCGAACGCGGGCCACGTCGTAACGAGCGGGAGGGCGAGCCTCTCGAGCACGTCGAGGCAGGCGCTGTGGTCCGGCTCATCAGCGTCGATTAACACGATCAGCGGCCGGCGTCGGTGAGCGTCACGACCGCGACGAATTCGCAGCCAGCAGCTTACGGAAGGCCTCCCCACTCCGGCGAACTCCCCCCCGCCCCCGCCGTGGACCACTCCGGCGACGTCGGCAAACCGTTTCGGGTAGTTGTCGCCGGTCTCGTCGGCCCGTTCTGATGCGGACCTGCGAAAGAAGTCCGAGACCGACTCACCCTTTATGGCCGCCGCTGTCGTACCTTTTTCATCGAGTTCGGGATCGAGACGTAGGCTTCTCATGGACAAAGCGTATCACGTTCTGCATCTTTCGTGATACAGCCTCCACGGCGCTGAGGACGACGACACCACCTGTGATGTTGAACGAGGTGGACCGAGGCTCTCTCGGCGTGCTCGACTGGTAGCTCGGTGTTCAACTGAACGTCAGAAGCTGG
>CAWCEZ010000005.1:0-368118 GCA_963794745.1 uncultured Acidimicrobiaceae bacterium | reverse complement strand
TGAGCGCCGCAGACGCGACCGGCGCCGCCATCATCCAAGTCTTCCAACCCAACCCCGGCTGCCTACGGCCAACTCGGCAGTAGTCGCGGAACGTGGGCTTATCGTGTAACACATGACGCTCTTGGCACCCTGTGGCGCCGGGACGACCACGCGGTCCGCATCGCGGCCAACTCAGTGTTTCGGGCATCGACCCATTGCCGCGGCGCCTCCGACGCAGTTGCGGGTGCTTTGAGCTCCTATAGCTGTCAACCCGCCAGCTGAGAAAAGGAACCAGCTGACTTGGGTTGGCGCTGTAGGGAGGCTCCGGGGACAAGCTCCCCACCGAAATAGGGAGCTGGCGCTCATATCGGTCGGCGAAGTTGGTGTCGTGAACGAGGCCACGCTCGAGTGGGCCGAGGCCGCCAGAGGCTCCCGCTCCGGACCAAGGCGAGGTTCTGTAGTGTCGGGGAATGCCCCCAGCCAGAGAGTTCAGGGCTGTTACCGACGCGCTGATTCGATGTTTTACCAGCTGAGGCGGTGGTGGTCGGCATCGAGGTGTCAGCCGACTCCGACTATGTGACTCTGTGGACCACAACCCCTGACGCTTGCATCGGACGAGGAGGCCATGTGGCTAAAACAATCAGAGATGCTGTGGCCGGGACCCTCGGGCGACCAGTGCGGTTCAAGGTCGAGTTGGCAGACGGAGAAATCCTGGACGGACCAAGCAGTGAGAGTGTCGGGACCCTTGTCCACCGGGACCTCGACCCCATACCACGGCCCCGAGTGCCAAGGCCCTAGAAAGCAATCTCAAGGACCGCGTCCCCCTTACCACCGGCGTGAACCCCTAGTCCAAGCATCGTCCTTATTGGGCTCCGCCGAGGCTACGTCGTCTTGTCCTCACTTCAGGATCGTGAATCGGGCGCCAGTCAGTGCCACTGGCGTCGAGCGCGTCGGTGACATCCGTCGAGTGGCACCCCAGCTTCCCCAGCTCCGCAAGGACCTCAGTAGGAGTAAGAGGAGAGACAGAGGACCAGGCAATGCGAGAGTCGGGCGGACCGACCTCGACCATGTAACCACCATCCTGCTGCCAGAGCTTGATCACGACCCCTACCAGGCTAGACGGGTTCCGTACGCCACTGTGGACCTAACCGCGCCGCTCGACTGGGCCGGAGGCCGCATAGGCGTCCAGGGGTGTAATTGGCCCCCGGAGGACCCTTGGTCACAACGTGAGGAGGCTGAGCAACATCGTCGGCGGGTTCTAAGCCTCTTGAGCACCGTCTCGGATACCGATGCTTACACGGAGGGTGCCGTGATGCAGGAGCTCACCCGCTTCCGTTAGCGCCATACTCGAAGAGTGGTAGGAAAGTCAGGCCCGGTGCTCTCCATTGCCTTGGCAGCCTTCCTCGTGGTTGCGGCCGCCAATCAAACGGATGCTTACGCCGAGGCGGCCCACGCACCTCGGACTGACGTGTTCCAAGTGACGCCCGTTACGAGCAACGGCCACCTCGCTAGTGGCTACAGAATCACGAAAACCGCCCGGGGCGGATGCGGACCGTCCCCTGTCTCGACAATCCTTTATGAATGCTTCTGGGGGAATGAAGGCCACACGCCGTGTTGGACGCTCGGCTCTCTGCATGACGCCGTTTGCAGCGACGACCTTGGATCACGACATCTCACAGAGATCACTACGAGCCAAGACCTACGACCCACCTGGGGCCAAGGTGGGCCGCCCCACCTTTGACGGTTGAATTGGCAAACGGGGTTTTCTGTTCCATGACGCTCGGGATACCCAACCAGTTCACCGGCCTTGGCCTGGCCTATTACTTTTGCCAGCGGTCAATCGAGTTGCTCAACCAGGCCAATATGACTACCTCCTATTGGACCCAAAAGGCGGTCACGGTCAACTCGGCCGGCCACGTCATCAGAGTTTTTCGGGTGTACTTGCGAGAAGCGTGGGTCCCAACTGCTTAGACCGCGGGAGGCGCCAATCCTGCAACCGCCAGTCGAGGATTGTGGACGTCGGCCCTCCGATGCCGGGTGTCGTTTCGCCATGATGGGGCTGTGACGGCAAAAGAGCGATCAAGTTCTTCTGCACCAGCGAGGATGCCCAACGCCTTTCGGACGACCCTGACGACGACCTACCACGGCATCACGTTGGAGCCCGCTCCGATGCCACCGAACGAGGACGGTGAGATCGCGTTCGACTGTCCGGTCTGTGGGACCCGTCACGTCGTCACGCTGATCCGTCGACAGTGACCAGCGGGGCAGGGGAGGTATGCGCGCTAGTTGACGGTCGAGCGCATGGCGTAGGGCAATACACAAAACGGTTCGGAAGGGCTCGGGGCTGCCGTTGTATGCTCGCCCCGTGATCGGGCGGAAGCTGTTCCCGACAAGCGAGGAAGTCTTCACTGAGGAGGTGGCGGCGATCCTTCGCGGTCAGAAAGATGTCACCTCGGTGGAGCGTCTCGCTCCTCTCCATCTAAGGGTCCGGCGGAGCGGTCCTCCGAAGGAGAAGGAGGTCATGCTCGGTCCCCTTTTCAATGCTGCTCAGGGCGTAGCCCCCGAGGCTCGGCAACGGCTACTCAGCGATTGGGCGAAATCCGAGGGCGACGATCTTCTGCTCACCTCGTCGTGGGCCGAGGCGGCCGACAAGATCCTCCAAGTCTTCCGCCCCGTAGTTGCCTTACAAGCAAAATACCTCAAGGCCGAGTTGGTAAAGCACCCCGAGCGCCTCGTCGGGCTACGCGAGTTGAACCCCACCATCCGCCATGCTCCCGTCGACCCGTTCGTCACAAGGGCGCTGGCTCTTGACCTGCCTCACACGATCCGTTACGTCGAGGAGGAAGACGTGGACCGCTGGCATGAGGACAGCGCTGCCATGCACATCAAAGCCTTCGAGAACCTCATGGCTAGAGGCCTGAGCGGCCGCTCGGATGGGTTGAACGGTACCTTTCTCGCCGATGGTCCTCCGCACTACGCCACCTCGTTCCTTGGGATACCTGGCGTATTCTCGGAGGTGGGCGAAAGATTGGGCGGGGAGGTGGTGGCCTTTGCACCTAACTACCAGACTCTGTGTTTCGTTCGTACTGATGACCCTGCGGCCGTACAGCGCACGCTGAACTGGGCCACTGACACTTTCAACAAGAGCTCTCGACTGGCTCTCTCCGGTGCCCTACGTACAGGACCCTGAGGGCACGCTCAAACGCTGGTCCCCGCAGGGAGACAGCCCCTTCAGGAACCAGCTTCTTCGAGGCTTTCGAGTCCTTGGGCTTCGCTCTTATGAGGAGCAACGGCAACTTCTAGAAACAATCGCTCTGAAAACGGGAGAGGACGTGTTTGTGGCGAAGTTGTCGCTGTTTGGGTACCCCGACGGACGGACAGCAACCAGGGCGATCTGGCCATTTGGCGTCAATAACGGGCTACTTCCCGATGTCGAGGAAATAGCGTTTGTTTCGGACGCCCCGGACATCATTGTCGTACCGGCAGCCACAGCCTGGGAGGTCACCGCCGGTTGTTACGAACCAGTCCCGCGTCTTCAGCCTCGACGTACCCGTATCTTGTCATGGCCCGGTGACCACATGGATCGCCTGCGCCAGCATGCCATTGCCATCGTCCCACGGAGAGCCGACGGCGCCGAGTAGTGGGCTCTTGGAGCGACGGTCATACCAGTCGCCAAGGGCGACGGGCCTGCTAGCAGAACGAGCGCCACCTGCCGCTTGATGGCGGGGCGAGTGCACTCAGCATCTGGACTTCCGGACCGGTGGAAAGTTGACCCATATAACAAGGGTGCCTGATTTAGCTGTCGTCCAGGCCTGCGTCCTTCAGGAGACTACCAAGCTCCTGCCTCAGCCGTTGGGTCCAGATCGGCCCGTTCGACGGGCGCTCGTTGTGGTCGTGGGGGTGGAGGTCGGGCTCTGGCTACGTAGTCGGATGCGGCTCGCCCGGAGAGACAGTGAACGTGGAGTGGCGTCGTGAGGTGCAACAGGCGACGGCCAATGCCCTCGGCATCTGGGCCGCGGTATTTCCGGGCCAGCCGTCACCTCGTCCTGCGCCCGAGGCGTTTCGGCGAGCACCGAATAACGAGTTCAGACATTTGTCCACCGAGGAGTGGGCTGAAATGCACAACGACGAACCCCGAGTCGTCGAGTCCTGATCCTTCAGTGCCGTGATACAGGGAGCGCACCCGCTCAAAACGCGACACCGGGCGACGGACGATCACCGCTCCCCCTGCGATCTCCTAAGCGCTTCTGCGGCGGCATAACGTGGATGTGTGGACGAAAAAGATTGGCCGTCCGAACTTGACGAGCTCATTGATCAAGTGGAGACGGCAGATGATCCGTACGAAGCGGCACTAAGCGTCCTGGGTTGCGCGGTGAACTATCTGACCGAGTCTGTTGTCGCCTCCCGCCTTTACCAAATCTGGGCGTCACTGACCGACGCGTTCGAGCTCCAGCCGGTCGAGCACCCTCTGGTGCACCACCGAACGGGTGGTCGCGACGGGGCTCTCGCTGACATGAGGCGTGCATCGAGCGAATGGCTTCCTGCCAGAGATGATGCTCTGTCTCGACAGACGTACCTCAACCACTGGCAGTACGACGTTTGCGGCTACCAGCGGCCAAGTGGCACTAAGAGCCAAACTGCGCGGTTCGGGATATGGCCGCGTCGAGGCGATTGGGTCGGCGTTCGCAGCGAACATCGCGAGGGACGTGAAGGCCAGTCGTAAAGGGCCTGCCCCGCATTACGATCTCCAGCCAGCAAGTCTCCACTCGGGGAATGATCAAGTCCTCGCTCGGACGCGAACCCCGACCAGGCTCGCGTGGCCTGACGGTAGGGCGTTCCACCTATCGCTGGATTCCGGGGCTCGGTAGGTGGACGGGCAGACGGCGACTTGAGTTCCCAAGGGGCAGGCGTGGTGCCGTTCTTCCTTCACCGCTCCTTTGGCGTGAGGGAAGACGTCACTACGAGCTGCCCTTTCCCGCGTACAGCGGCGGCGCCGGTATCGTCGGGCCAGTGAAGATCGCGTACTACCCGGGCGAGTGCCCGTCGCCCCCGCAAGGTTCCGTGGTGACCATCGGGGCGTTCGACGGCGTGCACCTCGGGCATCGCAGGCTCATCGAGCGGGTCCGCAGCACCGCCGCTGAGATCGGCGCCCTCTCGGTCGTGGTCACCTTCGACCAGCACCCGGCGAGCGTGGTGCGCCCGGGGTCAGCACCGCTGCTGCTGACGGACCTCGACCAGAAGTTGGCGCTCCTGGAAGCCTCGGGCGTCGACCTGGTCCTGGTCGTGCACTTCGACGTCCAGCGATCGACCGAGCCGGCTGAAGACTTCGTGGACGAGGTCCTGGTGGACTGCCTGAACTCACGGGCGCTCGTCGTGGGCCACGATTTCCACTTCGGGCGCAACCGGGAAGGTGACGTGGCGCTCCTCCAGCGCATCGGGGCGCTCCGGGGTTTCGACGTGACTGGGATCCGCTTGCTCAGCTCCGGCGGGAACGGGGCCGAGGCCAGCAAGGTCGGCGAGCTCGGGCCGATCTCGTCGACGGGGATCCGCCGCCTCATCGCGCAGGGCGACGTCAGGGCGGCCGCCCGGCTGCTTGGCCGCTGGCACCAGCTGCGCGGGATAGTGGCCCACGGCGAAAAGCGCGGCAGGGAGCTCGGCTTCCCGACGGCCAACCTGGAGATAGACAAGGCGATGCAGATCTGCGCGGACGGTGTCTACGCGGGCTGGTACCTGCGGCCCGACGGCACCCGGCACCAGACGGCGATCTCGGTCGGGCGCCAGCCGACCTTTTACGACTCGAGGCCCTACTCTCTCGTCGAGGCACATCTGGTCGACTTCCAGGGCGACCTGTACGACGAAGTGGGCACGGTCGAACTGGTGGCCAGGCTGCGGGGCCAGGAAAAGTTCGAGTCGGTCGACGCCCTGGTGGACCAGATGACCGCCGACGTGGCGCAGACGAGGCTTACCTTGGCGGCCGCGTCACTCTAGCCAGCACTTTTGTCGCGCTCGCAGCGAAGGCGAGAGCGATACCGCTATCCAGCTGCTAACATGAGCGGCGGCGTTGTGCCACGTAACTGCTCAGGCAACCGGGCTTCGTCCCGGGCTGCGGCGGACCGGTTCCACGGCGTCATTGTCCTGTTTTAGCCAGCCCCATTCCAAGGACCTATCAAGCATGGCCGAAAAAGCACCGACCATCGAGGCCTACCGCCTCCATGAAACGGATACGGGTTCGCCCGAGGTACAAGTTGCTCTGTTGAGCGAGCGCATTGCCCACCTGACCGAGCACTTGAAGGTCAACAAGCACGACCATCACTCCCGACGCGGGCTGATGGTGCTCATCGGGCGTCGCCGTCGTCTCCTCGACTATGTGAGGAACAACGACGTCGAGCGCTACCGAGGGCTAATAGGCCGGCTGGGGCTGCGCCGCTGATCGCGAGAGCCGAGGGGCAGGCTGTTGTCAGCTGCCAGTCGAGGACTTCCCGCCGGGCATGCTGCGCCGGCACCGGGAGGTCGTCAACTGACAACTGGCTCAGTTCCGCCCAGCGGCCTCAAGGGTCTTCATTGACTGAAGATCCTCTATCTGTGGGAGCTGGCAGTGCCGGTCCCCACGGGCCGAAAGGAGAACACCACCTCTATGGGGGAGCCTTTTTCTGTTGAAGCGCCGGTGTCTGGCACTGGCAAGACCATAAGTTTCCAAACGGGCCTATTGGCCAAGCAATCTCAAGGTGCGGTTGTCGCTCGAATTGGCGACACGATAGTGCTGGCCACGGCCAATGCCGCCTCGCACGCACCTGAAGGAATAGATTTTTTCCCGCTCACGATCGATGTCGAAGAGCGGATGTACGCAGCTGGGAAGATCCCCGGCTCGTTCTTCCGTCGTGAAGGCCGGCCCTCCGAGACCGCCATCCTCACGGCACGCCTCATCGACCGGCCCCTGCGGCCTTCCTTTGCCGATGGTTACCGCAACGAGACCCAGGTAGTCATAACCGTCCTCGGTGCTGACCAGGTCAACCCGCACGACGTAATCGCGATAAATGCCGCGAGCGCGGCCCTGATGATCTCCGGGCTGCCCTTCGAAGGCCCGATCGGGGCGGTGCGGGTCGCCTATACCCAAGAGGGCAAATGGATCCCCCACCCGACATACGTGGAGGGCGACGAGTCGACCTTCGAGCTCGTGGTGGCAGGGCGGGTACTGCCTGACGGCGACGTGGCGATCATGATGGTCGAAGCCGGCGGGACCGAGAAAGCCTGGTCCTATTACAGCCAGGGAGCCCCGAAGGTGACCGAAGAAGTCATCGGAGAAGGCCTCGAGGCCGCGAAGACCTGGATCAAGGAATCGGCTGAGCTTCAGCTCGAGCTGCGCGCCCGTGCCGGTTCGCGCGAGCCGCTCGCCTACGCACCCCGCCGTGACTACGCGCCGGAGGTCTTCGAGCGCGTGGAAGCCCTCGGGTCCGAGCGGATCAGCAAGGTGACCACCATCTCGCTCAAGTCCGAGCGCGAGGCCGCATTGGCGGAGACGGCCGCGTCGCTCATCGAGGAGCTTTCAGAAGAATTTGCAGGGAGAGAAAAGGAAATATCCTCAGCAGTCCGTTCACTCACCAAGAAACTGGTGCGCAAGCGGATCGTCGAGGAAGGTGTCCGTATCGACGGCCGCGGCACGCGTGACCTGCGGCCGCTCAGCGCCCGGGTGGGCATACTCCCGACCGCTCACGGCTCGGGCCTTTTCGAGCGGGGCGAGACCCAGGTGCTCAACGTGACGACCCTCGGGATGCCGCGAATGGACCAGATGATCGACACCATTGGCACCGAGGAAAAAAAGCGCTACATGCACCACTACAACATGCCCCCGTCGGCCAACGGCGAAGTCGGGCGCGTTGGTAGCCCGAAGCGCCGCGAGATAGGCCACGGGCTGCTCGCCGAGAGGGCGCTGCTGCCGGTAGTGCCGTCTTTCGAGGAGTTCCCGTACGCGCTCCGGCTGGTGTCGGAGGTCCTCTCCTCGAACGGCTCGACGTCGATGGCGTCTGTGTGCGGTTCGAGCCTGTCGCTGATGGACGCAGGTGTGCCGATAAAGGCCGCTGTTTCGGGCATCGCGATGGGCCTTGTCAAAGATGGCGACAAGTACGTGACGCTGACCGACATCCTCGGCGCTGAAGACGCGTTCGGCGACATGGACTTCAAGGTGGCCGGTCCGGCTGACTTCGTCACCGCGCTTCAGCTCGACACCAAGATCGACGGCCTCCCCGCAGCCGTGCTCGGCGATGCGCTCCGTCAAGCCCGCGAAGCTCGCCTGGCGATCCTCGAGGTCATGAACGCGGCGATAAGCACCCCGCGCTCCGAGGTGAGCGACACTGCCCCCAAGATCATCACCCTCGAGATCCCGATGGACAAGATCGGCGAGGTCATCGGGCCCAAGGGCAAGATGATCAATTCGATCCAGCAAGAAACCGGGGCCGATATAGGCGTGGACGACAACGGTGTCGTCGGTACCGTCACGATCGGCGCCCGCGACGGCGCTGCCGTGAAGGAAGCCCTCAAGCGGATCGAGCTGATACTCGACCCGCCCAAGGCCGAGGTTGGTGCGACCTACCGCGGCAAGGTCGTAAACATCACCAAGTTCGGCGCTTTTGTGAACATCCTCCCGGGCCGTGACGGCCTCGTGCACATCTCCAAGCTCTCCAAGCTGGCGCAAGGCAAACGCGTCGAGCGCGTCGAAGACGTGCTTTCTCTTGGCGAAGAGCTCGACGTGCACGTCGACGATATCGACCCGATCGGCAAGGTTTCTCTGTCGATCGAGGACGGTTCAGGCGCTTCCGAGCCTGGCGCCGGCCCGAGCCGTGCCCCAGCCGAAGCCCGTACCCCAGCCGAAGCCCGTAACGGTGCGGACGGCGAAGGGGCCGCTGGTCTCGAGACCGTGTCGTTCGAAGACACTTGGGAACAAGAAGCTCGTTCGACCTTTGGCGACCTCGGGCCCTCAGCGGGCCTTGCCGAGCAAGCCGGCGGCCCTTCTGGGGGCCGGGGCGAAAGAGCGGGGGAGCCGCGAGGACAAGGCGGCCCACGCCGCAACCCCCGCCGGCGCCACTAGCAGCCGGTCATGGCAGGGGAGAGCACAAAGAAGCAAGCGCAACCAGCGCGAGGCCCCCGCGACGTCGTCGAGACCACGGTCGTCGACGGGGGCCTGACAATAGTCACCGAGCACATGCCCGACGTATTGTCGGTGAGCCTCGGGTTCTGGGTCGGTACGGGTTCGGTAGACGAGCCCGAACCGATCGCCGGCGCCTCGCATTTCCTGGAGCACCTGCTGTTCAAAGGGACCGCCGAGCGCGGCGCCCGTGAGATCGCCGAACTGGTCGACGCAGTCGGGGGAGACCTGAACGCGTTCACCACCAAGGAGCACACGGCGTTTTACGTCAGGCTCCTTGCTGAGTCGGCCGACCTCGGCCTCGACATCCTCTCGGAGATCATCTGGGGGCCGGCACTGCGCAAGGACGAGCTCGAAGCCGAGCGCCAGGTGATCGTCGAGGAAATATTGATGCACAGCGACGAGCCCGCCGAGGAAGTGCACGACCTGTTCAATGCGGCCATGTACCCGGGCCACCCGCTCGGGCGCGACGTCTTAGGCCTTGAGGAGACGGTCCGCGCCACCACGCGCGACCAGGTCGCCGAGTTCCACCGCAAGCATTACCGGACAGCCAACGTCGTGGTCACCGCAGCCGGCAGGATCGACCACGACGCCATCGTCGAGGGCGTCGTGCGCCGCCTCGACAAAGCGGCCGAGCGAGATCGGCCGCGACGTGCTCTTGGGTGGCGCCAGGCCAGAGCGCGTGGCCCCTTCCGCTCCGGCGCAGCGGCTCATGGTGCTCAACCGGCCAACCGAACAGGCCCACATCATGATCGGCATGCCGGCGTTCGAGCGCGACCACCCGGACCGCCAGGTCCTCAACGTGCTCGACCACATCTTGGGCGGCGGCATGTCGAGCCGGCTGTTCCAGACGGTGCGCGAGGAACGGGGGCTGGCTTACAACGTCTACTCCTACCGCTCCGGCTATCAGGGCACGGGCGACCTTGCGGTATACGCGGGCACCGCACCGAGCAGAGCTGCAGAGGTCTTGAAGATCGTTACCGAGGAACTGGACAAAATGGCAGCCAGTGGGCCGACGCAGGGGGAGCTGACGGCCGCCAAGAGCCACATCCGCGGTGCCACCGCCCTCGGGTTGGAGGATTCAGGAGCCCGGATGAGCCGCCTCGGGCGGTCTCAGCTCGCCCACGGCAGGGTGCCATCGCTCGCCGAGCTTGATGCGCAGGTAGCGGCCGTCACCCGCGACGACCTTGCCCGCGTTGCCAAGACGGTCCTCGATGGACCGCGAAGCCTTGTGGTGCTCGGGCCTTTCGACGACGACGCCTTCCCGGACTGGGACGGCCGGGCTAACAGGCACTAAGGCAGGTGATCCGCGTCGGGGTCTTCGGGGCCGCTGGCCGGATGGGGACGACGCTCTGTGAGGCCGTCGGCACCGACCCCGCACTCGATTTGGTCGCGGTAGTCGACCCAGCCCACGTTGGCGAAAAACTAGAGCCCAGCGGTCTCGTCGCCGCAAGTGGGCCCGAGGCGATGGCCGAAGCCGGCGTTGAAGTTGCCGTGGACTTCACGGTCGCCCCAGCCGCTCACGCCAACGCAATATGGTGTGCCGACAACGGGGTCCACTCGGTGATCGGCACGACAGGTTTCTCGCCGGCCGTGCTTGCGGAGATAAAGGCTCGCTTCGAAGCCGGGGCCGCCAATTGTGTTGTCGCCCCCAATTTTGCCATTGGCGCCGTGCTGATGATGCGTTTTGCGGAGCTTGCAGCGCCCTATTTCGAAACTGCCGAGATCGTGGAGCTACACCACGATGGCAAGGTCGATGCTCCCTCCGGCACTGCGATCTTGACTGCGCAGCGTATTTCCAAAGCGATGAAGGACCATCCGGCCGAACCGGGCGGAGCGTTAGGGGCTAGCGGCACGGGACCTGCTCGCGGGACAGAAGCGGCGCCGGGAGTACGGGTCCATTCGGTGCGCCTGCGGGGCCTCGTCGCGCACCAGGAAGTCCTTTTCGGCACTACCGGCCAGACGCTGACGCTACGCCACGACTCCATGGACCGGAGCTCTTTCATGCCCGGCGTGCTGCTCGCGGTAAAAGAGGTGCCGCAGCGGCGGGGCTTGACGGTCGGGCTCGATGCCCTGCTCGGCTTCTGACGTCGCCGAGCGCTGCGGTCGCCTAGGCTTGAGCTACATGCGACCCCTTAGGGCTGGGTGGGAGAGGACACGTTGATGCCGGTGCCCGGGCGCTTTGGCGCCGTTATTTGCGCCATGGCGACGCCCTTCGACGAAGACGGCCGCCTCGACATTGCCGGAGCCGTGAGGCTTGCCCGCTGGCTCGTGGACAACGGCAACGACGGCCTCGTCCTGGCCGGCACCACAGGTGAGGCTCCGGTGCTGTCTGACCAGGAAAAGCGGACGCTGTGGAAGGCGGTGCGCGAGGTCGTAGGCGTGCCCCTGATCGCCAATACCGGTACCGCAAGCACTGCGCACTCGGTCGAGCTGACCAAGATGGCGGCCGACCTTGGCGTCGACGCTGCACTTGTGGTGACCCCGTATTACAACAGGCCTTCGCAGGCGGGGATCGAGGGCCACTTTCGCGCCGTGTCGCGGGCCAGCCAGTTGCCCGTTATCGCCTACGACGTGCCCAGGCGCACGGCGCGCGAGTTGCGGCCGGCAACGCTGGCGAGGCTCGCTTCCGAAGGGGTGATCGCTGGCCTGAAGGACGCGGCCGGTTCGACGGGGGCTACAGCGGCGTTGATAGACCAAGCGCCGAGCGGCTTCGAGGTCTACTGCGGCGAGGACGCTCTCACCCTCCCGTTGTTGGCCGTCGGGGCCGTCGGGACGATAAGCGTGGCATCGCACTGGGCCGGGCCTCAGATCGGCGAGATGATCGCCGCGTACGCCAAGGGCGATACCGACGCCGCCATGGCGATGAACGCCCGCCTCGCCGAATCCTGGGACTTCGAGAGCAGTGACGATGCTCCAAATCCCGTCCCGACCAAGGCGATGCTGAGGGCGCTCGGCTTGCCTGCGGGCGAATGCCGCCTGCCGATGGGCCTACCCCCGCGGGGCTTGCAGAGCGCGCCAGGGAGGTCTGGGGCAACTTGTATTCCCAGCCTTTCCGGCAGGCTGTTTAGCGTATGCCAGCACCCACTTCCCCGGTGCGGATCGTCTTCCTCGGTGGGCTAGGTGAGATAGGTCGGAACTGCGCCTGGTTCGAAATGGACGGCAGGGCCATCCTCGTGGACTGCGGAATCATGTTCCCCGAACCAGAAATGCTCGGTGTCGACCTCGTCCTGCCCGATTTCACGTACATCATCGAGAACAAAGACCGCCTCGAGGGCTGCGTGCTTACCCATGGCCACGAAGACCACTGCGGGGCGCTCGCTTACCTGCTTCGCGAGCTGAGCATCCCGATCTATGGCTCCGAGCTGACCCTTGGCTTGGCCCGCAACCGGATCGAGGAAGCCGGCCTGCTCGACCGGACCGAGCTGATCACCGTAACCGATGGCGAGACAAGGAAAATTGGGCCGTTCGACGTCGAGTTCGTCCCGGTAGCGCACTCGGTCCCGCATGGCTTCGCGCTCGCGTTCCACACTCCTGTTGGGATAATCGTTCACACCGGCGACTTCAAACTGGACCTGACGCCTGTGGACGGTCGTAGGACAGACCTCGGGCGCATCGGCGCGCTGGCCGCCGGCGACGGGATCCGGTTGCTCCTTTCGGACTCGACGAACGCCGAGGAGGAGGGCTATACACCCTCGGAGCGGACCGTCGGGCGGGTGCTGGCCAGCTTGTTCGAGGCGCACCCGGAAAAGCGTGTAGTCGTGGCATGTTTTGCCAGCCACGTCCACCGGGTGCAGCAAGTGGCCAATGCCGCTATTGCCTCGGGGCGTTTTGTCGCCACTCTGGGCCGCTCGATGGCGAGGAACGTGGCGTTCGCCCGCGACCTCGGTCTGCTGCACATTCCCGAGGACCGCCTTATCGATATCGAAAAGACGTCGAGCCTGCCTCCTAACAAGGTCTGCATTATTTGCACGGGCTCGCAGGGCGAGCCGATGTCGGCGCTGTCGCTCATGGCTGCCGGCGAGAACAAATGGGTCAAGGCGCGGCGAAGGCGACCTCGTGGTGCTGTCCTCGCACGCCATCCCGGGCAACGAGTCCAACGTGGGCAAGGTCATAGACGGCCTTTGCCGCTCTGGGGCGGAAGTCGTGCACTCGGGGCTCGCGTCGGTCCACGTTTCGGGCCACGCCATGCGCGACGAGCTCAAAATGCTGATCTCGATCGCCAAGCCTCGCGCCTTCATACCGGTGCATGGCGAGTACCGCCACCTGATGCACCACGCCCGTTTGGCCACCGATCTCGGTGTGCCACCTGAGTCGGTGCTGTTGGCCGAAGATGGTGACGTCGTCGAGCTCACGTCGACCACGATCGAGTTCGCCGGCGAGGTGCCGGCCGGTTACCTATACGTGGACGGGATAGTCGGCGACGTCGGGCGGGGAGTGCTGCGCGACCGGAAGCTGCTTGCCGAAGAGGGTGTCATCGTCGTAATCGTGACCGTCGACTCGCGCACTGGTACCGTCCTCACCGGCCCCGAGATAATCACCCGCGGGTGGGTGCACGCTCCCGAAGCCGAGAAGCTGCTCGACGAGGCGCGCGAGGTGGTACTGGCAGCCATCGAAGCCTCTGAGCTGGACGAACCGACCAGCACCGACTTCGACACCCTGAAGCGCCGGGCACGGTCCGCGCTCGGTCGTTTCGTGCAGGAGCGGACAAAGCGCAGGCCCATGATCGTGCCTGTTGTAATGGAGGTTTAACCGGAACCGCTGTTGTTGGTGGGGCTGGTGTTAGCTTTGAGGTTGCTGTGGCAACGAAGACGACACGTGGCGGGCCGCCGGGACGCGGGCCGGCTGGATCTCGCACGGCTCCGGCACGCGGGCGCGCAGGGGCTCCGCGCAGGTCCAGCACTGCGGGCCAGCAGGCTCCTCGAGCCGCACCGCGCTGGCGACAGACCCTGTCGGCGATGGTCGAGGACCAGTCGGACGACCTCTGGGGCCTCGCCTTTTTGCTGCTCGCTGTTCTTGCAGGCCTCGGTATCTACGCGGGGGTCATCGGGCCTGCGGGGCACGCGCTGCGCACGGGTAGTGCCGACCTGGTCGGGCTTGCTCGTTATGGCCTCCCACCTGGCTTTGCACTGCTCGGCGGTTACCTGATCCTGCGCCACGCCCGTTCCGAGCCCGGGAGGGTGGCGGTCGGGCTGGGGCTGGCGCTTATGGCCGCAACTGGCCTGCTCTGCGTCCTCACCGGCAAGGACACTCTGCGCCAGCCGTTGGCCGCGATGGGCAAGGCCGGGGGAGCCTTGGGGGCCGTTGAAGCGGTGCCGCTCCAGGCCGGTCTTGCGAGCTGGGGTGCCGGCCTCGTGTTCGCGGCGGCCGCGTTCATCGCTTGCCTGATCGTTACGGCGACACCGGTCCGGGCTGTGGCGGCGAGGGTGCGGTCGATATGCACCGCTGCCGCCCACGCCGCCCGCTGGTCGTGGTACCTCTGCAAAGACCTGGCCCGCGGCGGCCAACGGCTTGCCTCGGCAACCCGTCACCCAAGCGTAAGAGGGCCCGGGCTCGCTCGCAGGCGGGCCGGACCGAGCCCCGAGGTCATAGACCTGGCTGGACCGGCTGGCGCCTCGCCCGGGATCTCGGTGAGGTCGCGCGAACCAGATTTGGAGGGCCCTCACGGCCCGGCTGACGATGGGGAGGGTGCAGCCCAGCACGAGCACGCCTACGGCCATGGTGGCCACGGCGACGAGGCAGGTGGCGATGGCAGTGACGACGGCGTCGGTGACGATGCGCTCTTGGAGGGCGTTCTCGCTGGACGAAGGCCTGCCGCGGCGCCACTGGGGCAGCCCGGCCCCAAACCGATCTCCATCACCGGTCTCGCCGCCCGCGGGACCGCCAGCCCAGGCAAGGCCCAGCAGCTCGACCTCGGCCTGCCGCGCGAGATGGCCCCGGCTTGGCGCTTGCCGCCGATCGCGCTGCTGAGGCGCAGTAAGCACACCGAGGTCGACCGGCGCCAGATCGAGGTGTTGGGCCAGACCCTCGAGAGCGCCCTGGCGGCCCACGGCGTCGAGACCCGTTTGGTGGCCGCCACGGTGGGGCCGAGCGTCACGCGCTACGAGCTCGAGCTTGGGCCGGGCGTCAAGGTGCAAAAGGTCACCGCGCTCCAGCGCGACATCGCCTATGCCCTTGCCGCCGCCGATGTGCGGATCCTCGCCCCGATACCTGGCAAATCAGCGATCGGAGTCGAGGTCCCGAACCGCCAGCGGCAAACGGTGACCCTGGGCGACATCCTGGGCTCGCCCGAGGCCGCCGCGGCCCGGCACCCTCTCGAGGTTGCCGCGGGCCGTGACATCGCGGGCCGCCCGGTGCTCGTCAACCTCGCCGAAATGCCTCACCTGCTGATCGCAGGGGCCACCGGGTCCGGCAAGTCGTCTTGCATCAACTCCATGCTCACGTCGTTACTTATGCGCGCTACCCCAGACCAGGTACGCCTGATCCTGGTGGACCCGAAGCGGGTGGAGCTGGGCCACTACACGGGGCTGCCTCATCTGCTCACCGCTCCTGTCATCAACCCGAAGAAAGCAGCGAATGCCCTGCACTGGGCGGTGCAGGAGATGGAACGCCGCTACGACTTGCTGGCCGAGGTCGGCATGCGCGACATCACGGGCTACAACACCGCCTGGGACCGGGGAGAGCTTTCCGGCGAGCCGGAGCATGGCGCGCTCGGCCTTGGCGACGAGGCGGGCGACCCGTCTGAGCAAGACCAGGGCACCGACCCCGAGGTAGGAGCCGCATCCCCTGACCTCGAGGCTGCCGGCGCGCCCGCGCTACAGCCGCCTTCCTTTCATAGTGATCGTCGTCGACGAGCTCAACGACCTCATGATGGTGGCTGCGCGCGACGTCGAAGAGTCCATCTGCCGCATCGCCCAGATGGCTAGGGCTGTTGGCATTCACCTCGTGCTGGCGACCCAGAGGCCGTCGGTCGATGTCATAACAGGACTGATCAAGGCCAATATCCCCTCTCGCTTAGCATTTGCCGTTTCCTCGCTGGCCGACAGCCGCGTCGTGCTCGACCAGCCGGGGGCGGAGCGCCTGATCGGCAAGGGCGACATGTTGTTGCTCACAGCCTCGTCATCGCAGGCGAGGCGCATCCAGGGGCCCTGGGTCGATGAGGAAGATATCCGCAAGATCGTCGGTCATTGGCGCCGCCAGGCCGGTCCCTCATATGTCGAAGGGGTGGACGGCCCCGAAGGTACAGCAGGAGGCGGGGCGGGCGAGGACTCCGACGACGACGAGCTCTTGAGCTCTGCGATGGAGCTCGTCGTGCGCAGCCAGCTCGGCAGCACCTCGATGCTCCAGCGCAAGCTCCGGGTGGGCTTCGCTCGAGCCGGCCGGCTCATGGACCTGCTCGAGCAAAGAGGAGTCGTCGGCCAGTCCGAGGGCTCGAAGGCTCGCGCGGTGCTAATGACCATCGATGAGCTCGAGGGGCCCTGAACTCGGACGCCCCTGGGTACCCCTTTTGAAGGCGCCCTCGTCCACCTACTAGAAGTTGTGGGATGCACCGGATCGCTAGAGCTCCCGCGTCCTCGGCCAATCTCGGGCCTGGCTTTGACACACTCGCCCTAGCTCTCGCCCTGTACGTGGAGGTAGAGGTACTGCCACGCCCGGCCGGCCTGCTCGTAGTGGCAGAAGGCGAGGGCGCTGAGCTCCCCGGCGGCCAAGCGCACCTGGCGGCTCAGGTTGCCAGCCGGATAGCAGGCCATGACCGCCTGGAAGTGCGGGTGCGCTCGGAGATCCCCGTTGCCCGCGGGCTCGGCTCTTCGGCAGCCATCGCTGTAGCTGCCGCAGCGGCAGCAGGTGCGATCGACCCGTTCGAGGCCGGTTTCGTCGTTGACGGGCACCCTGAAAACGCGGCAGCGTCGGCGCTCGGCGGCCTGGTTGCGGCGGCGGTCGTCGAGGGGCGCCCGGTCGCCCGGACGCTCCGCCTCGACCCGGCACTGCGCTTCGTCGTTATCGTGCCGGACCGGGAACTACCTACGTCGTCGGCCCGGGACGCCCTGCCGGCGAGCGTGGCCCACGAGGACGCGGCGTTCAACCTGGGCAGGCTCAGCCTGCTGATAGCCGGCCTCGCCGACCACAGCCAGCTCCTGGCGACCGCGGGGGACGACAGGCTCCACCAAGGGCCGCGCTCGGTGCTCTTCCCTGAGGCCCCTGCGCTCTTGGAGGGTTTGCGCCAAACCGGCGCGCTCACCTCGTGCTGGTCCGGTGCAGGCCCGAGCTTGCTCGGGATCTGTGCTGCTGGCGAAGCGGAATCGGTAGCGGGAGGGGCGAAGGCTCTCATGGGTGAGCACGGTGTCCCCGGCAACGTCCTGCTGCTCGACGCGGATCTCTTGGGGGTCAATGTGGAGGAGATCGCCTGAGCGGCTGAGACCACTGCCGGTGCCCTGTACGCTTGGCAGATGGCCCCCCGGTACTGGTTGGAGACACTTGGGTGCCCGAAGAACCAGGTTGACTCGGACAAATTGGCGGGCTTGCTCGAGTCACAGGGCTACGGGCCGGCGCGGCGCGCCGACCAGGCCGACCTTGTGGTGGTGAACACCTGCGCTTTTATCGAGGCTGCACGGGAGGAATCGATAGGGACCGTGCTCGAAATGGCGGCGGCGAAGAAACAGGGCGCCAAGCTTGTCGTCACCGGGTGCATGGCGGAGCGCTACGGCGACGAACTTGCGAGCGCGCTCCCAGAAGTCGACCGGGTGGCCGGCTTCGGGGTGCCTGTCGATTTCGGGCCCACCCGAGCTGTCAGGTCCACCCTCCTGAGCGCGAACGCCCCTGCGGCGGGGCGCCCACTGCCGAGCTTTGACCTATTGAACCTGCCCCGCCCACCCGCTCGGGCGCCTTGGGCCTACGTCAAGGTCGCCGAGGGCTGCGACAGGCACTGCGGGTTCTGCGCGATCCCTTCGTTCCGCGGCCCTCAGCGTTCTCGCACCGCCTCTGACATCCTCGCCGAGGTCGACGCTCTCGGGGCGGCCGAGGTCGTCCTCGTGGCCCAAGACCTCGTTTCGTGGGGCAGGGACGTCACGGGCGGCGCCTCGACAAAGTCGACCGAGGCTGGTTTGGTGCCGCTTTTCAACGAGGTTGCCAAGCGCGTGGACCGCGTGAGGCTCCTGTACCTCTACCCCTCGGGACTGAACCAAGAACTGATCGAAGCGGTCGGCAGTAGTGGGTGCCCCTACTTCGACCTTTCGTTGCAACACGTGTCGAGGCCGTTGCTGCGCAGGATGCGCCGCTTCGGAGATGGTCAACGGTTCCTGGAGAAAATATCGAGCATCCGCCAGAGCTTCCCTGAGGCCGCGCTCCGCTCGTCCTTCATCATCGGTTACCCGGGCGAGACCGAGGAGGACCACGACGCCCTCCTGCGCTTCCTGGAAGAGGCGCAGCTGGACTGGGTCGGTTTCTTCGCGTTCTCCAACGAGGACGGAACCTACGCCGCAGCTCTGCCGGACCAGGTACCTTCGTCTCTCGTGGTGGAACGGGCCAAGGAATGTTCCGAGCTGCAGGACGCGATCACCGCCAGCAAGAGGGCGGGGCTCGTGGGTACCACCTGCCAGGTGCTCGTCGACGCTCCCGGTACGGCGCGGAGCCACAGGGAGGCACCCGAGATCGATGGCGTCATCCGAGTGCCGCGCGAGCTCAAAGTGGGTTCTGGCCCAGGCGAAGATCGTCGAGGCCGAAGGCCCGGACCTTGTCGGCGTCCCGGTGGCTGCATGAACGGTACCGCGACCGCGGAGGCGCCCTCGCCCTGGAGGCTCAAGACCGCCGCCAACGGCATCACCGTGACACGTATCGTCGCCACGCCGTTGCTCATCTTGGTGGTGCTGTGGGCCACGCCCTCGTGGGGTGCGCTGCTTCTTTGGGCGGCGCTGGCTTTTAGTGATTTCGCCGACGGTTGGTTAGCCCGCAGGCGTGGGCCGAGCGCTTCAGGCGCCTTCCTCGACCCGCTCGCCGACAAGTTCCTGGTCCTCGGTGCCCTGGCCGCCATGGTCGCCATCGGCGACGTCAGCTGGGCCCCCGTGGCACTGCTCGCTGGGCGCGAAGTCGTGATCACCTCGTACCGGGTGATAGTTGCCCGCCACGGCGTCAGCGTCCCGGCTCGGGCGATGGCAAAAGCCAAGACCATGGTCGAGTTTGTGACCGTCGGCCTGGTTCTTTTGCCCGGCTGGTCCTCACATTTGACCGTCGCACACGTGGCCCTGTGGGTAGCCGTGCTACTGGCTTGGGTGAGCGCGGTGCAATATCTCGTGGACTCGCGTGCCGGCAGGCGCGCCGTAGCCACCGGCGTTTAGGGCAGGCGACATTGGACTGCGAGGTCCTGGCCATCGGGACAGAGCTCCTGCTCGGCCAGATCGTAGATACGAACTCCTCCTGGATGGGTGAGCAGCTGGCGGCCGTCGGGATCTCGTGTTTCCAGCAGACCAAGGTCGGCGACAACCACGCCCGCATTGTCTCGGCACTGCGCGCCGCTCTCGCTCGCACGGACGCGGTCATATGTTGCGGGGGCCTCGGCCCAACCCAGGACGACATCACCCGCGAAGCCATCGCCGAGGTGATGGGTGTGCCACTGCTGCGCGACCCGGCCCTCGAGGTCCGCCTCAGGGAGCGCTTTGCCGGTCGGGACATCCCCGAGATCAACTACAAGCAGGCCGATCTACCGAAGGGTGCAGAGCCGATCCTCGCCGACGTCGGGACGGCGCCGGGCCTGACCTGTCCGATTGGTGAGAAGGTCATTTACGCGGTCCCTGGGGTGCCCTCTGAAATGCGCGAGATGCTCGAGCGTTCCGTGTTGCCTGACCTCGTTCGCCGGTCAGGGGAAAACGCGACCATCCGGAGCCGGTTCCTGCGAGTTTGGGGGATGACGGAGTCGAAGGTGGCCGAGACCGTGGCCCCGAGGGTAACGGCGTTGGAGGGGACGAGCACCACGATCGCGTTCCTCGCGAGCGCCACGGAGGGCGTGAGGGTGCGCATCACGGCGCGCGCCACTGGCGACGGTGCGGACGGCGCTGTGGTGCGTGCGCTTGATGCAGAACAGGCCGAGCTAGAAGCACTTTTGGGGGACGCAGTCGGAGGGGTGGACGACGAGGGCCTCGAGGTAGTCGTCGGGCGTTTGCTAGCCGGAGCCGGGCTCCGCCTGGCCGTCGCGGAGTCACTGACAGGCGGCATGTTGTCAGCTCGGCTCACCACGGTCCCGGGCGCCAGCGGCTGGTTTGCCGGCGCCGTCGTCTCCTACGGCGAGGACGTCAAACGGGCATTGCTGGGCGTAGGCCCGGGCCCGGTAGTCAGCGCTCAGGCGGCAGCCGAAATGGCCCTGGGAGCGGCGAGCTTGCTGAATGCCGATATAGGGCTCGCGCTCACTGGTGTTGCTGGGCCGGCGGAGGCCGACGGTCAGCCGGTCGGGACTGTTTTCGTCGGCCTTTCGGGCAACGGCGTGGACAGTCGCGCAAACCCGGGGCAACCGGAGGTGGCACAGCTTTCGCTTGGCGGGAACCGGTACTTGGTGCGCGAACGTGCGACAACGTCGTCACTCGACCTGCTGCGGCGCAGGCTGCTCGAAAGGGGAGCGGTTTAGCCGAACCAGTGAAGAGCCAGCACCTCGGAGACGTGCTGGCGCAAACTTGCACGGCGCTCGGTCAGGTGGTCGCGCTCTTGGCGCATGTGGGCTGCGTGCTCGCCTGTCTGCCAGCTCATAGGCATGTCCAGCACCGCCTCGGCTTCCCGGTTGGAATAGCCAAAGGGCTCTTGCTGCAGCGCAACTAGAGCGGAGTACCTGTCGTCGGAGAACTGGATGAGCTCGTTTATCTGGGGCAACCGCGAGAGCGCGTCCAGAAGCCCGGTAAGGACCTGAAGCCGTCCTTCCAGCTCAGAAAGCTCGGTCGACAAACCCGGTGAGTTCAGGTCCAGGACAGCGCCGAGTGCCTCGTCGGTTGGATAGAACGTCGTCATAGGACCTCCGCTGGGCCAGTAAACCGAACCGTTATCACTGACGACCTACTAAGCGAACAATTTATAAACACGACAGGATAAGTATTGCACAACAAGGCGCGAGACCGGTTGACCGTTGCGGAAATTTTAGCAACGCTCAAGCTCGTCCCGGTCTGTTGCCAGGCAAGCGCGAGCAAAGGCGTAGTTAGTTTAAGACCGCGCCCCGAAAGGTGACGCCTCAAGGCAAATGTGAGCGTGCACATGGCACATGTGAGCGTGCTCATTAGACACGTAAGGCCCGCCCGGGGGGCCTGAGCAAGCTCCCCGGGCGGGCCGGCAGACTTGCCTCCAATTGCCTGCCACGAAATCTGGGCTGGCGAAGGCAGCGTGGTTAGTCTTCGAGGACGAGAGGTTCGTCTGCTGCCTGCGACTCGGTGGCGTCGGTCCCAGGGGTCGCGGTGGTGCCGACTTTTTGACGCACCTTCTCGGAGATCTCGATCACGAGCTCGAGGTTCTCTGCGAGGAACGCCTTGGCATTTTCACGCCCTTGGCCTATCTGCTCGCCTTCATAGGTGTACCAGGCGCCGGACTTGCGCACTAGGCCGAGATCGGTGGCCACGTCGAGCAGCGTCCCTTCACGGCTGATGCCCTTGCCGTACATGATGTCGAACTCGCACTGCTTGAAGGGCGAGGCGCACTTGTTCTTGACGACCTTGACACGGGTGCGGTTGCCGACGACCTCTGCACCGTCCTTGATGGACTCGATGCGGCGGATGTCCAGGCGGATCGACGCGTAGAACTTGAGCGCCCTACCGCCGGGTGTCACTTCGGGGCTTCCGAACATGACACCGATCTTCTCCCTGAGCTGGTTGATGAAGACGGCGATCGTGTTGGATTTGTTGAGGTTGGCGGTCAACTTGCGCAGCGCTTGCGACATGAGGCGGGCTTGCAGGCCGACATGGGTGTCGCCCATCTCGCCTTCGATCTCGGCGCGAGGGGTGAGAGCGGCAACCGAGTCGACGACTATGACGTCGAGCGCTCCCGAGCGAATGAGCATGTCGGCTATCTCCAGCGCTTGCTCGCCGGTGTCGGGCTGGGAGATGAGGAGGTCATCGACGTTGACCCCGATTGCCTTGGCGTAGATGGGGTCCATTGCGTGTTCGGCGTCGATATAGGCACAGATGCCGCCGTTGCGCTGTGCTTCGGCCACGACGTGCATGGCCAGCGTGCTCTTACCTGACGACTCTGGCCCGAACAATTCCACGATGCGGCCACGAGGCAGGCCCCCTATGCCGAGGGCCAAGTCGAGGGAAAGAGCGCCAGTCGAGATTGACTCGATCTGCATGTGAGTGCTCTCGCCCATGCGCATGATGGCGCCCTTGCCGAACTGCTTCTCGATCTGGCCCATGGCCATTTCCAATGCCTTGTCACGCTCCACCAGGACCGTCCTCTCGTTTGTCTGTACGTGTGTTTTCATGTGGCGAGCAACCTACGCGGCGGGTGTGACCGAATGGCCATACCTGTCTAACTCCACGCGTGTAACTCCCCGAATGCTACTAGCAAACATATGTTCGGTGGTGGATCATACATGCCCGCAACCGAGCGCGAGAACTACCTTCGGATCTGCACCCCGCAAGGAGGTATGGAGGCGATGAAGAGCACTGACCTGGTGGCCACCTTCAGCGTCGCACGCAACCCGGACCCGGCCTCCAAGCTGGCCTATCTTGTCCGCCTCCCGCTGGCTGAGGGGACGCTGGTGCTCAAGGCGGCCGACAGCTGGCCGCACACGGCCAAGGTGTATTGCCACCGCGCCGAGGGTTGGCCCGAGCGGCCAGAGATCGTCGACCAGGCACCTGTGCGGTCTTGCGTACGGCGGGGAGCGGCCATCGACTTGGTCCTCGACCGGCCCCGCTACAACCGTTCCCAGGTCATATTCACCACGATCAAGGGACGCGAGGGCATCTTCTGGCAGACCCCCAAGACGACGCGGGGATCCCGTCCCGGCGTCCGCGTCCCGGCCAGGCGCGCATCGGGCCTTGACGACCTCGCCATCAGCATTGACACAAGAGAGCGTTACCCGTTCCGCTTCGCCCGCCAGCAAGCCACCACGACGCGAAGATCGCTGCCCGCCGGCGACTACGCCGTGGAGCACGACGGGGAGATCTTGGCTGTGGTCGAACGCAAAAGCCTCGCCGACCTGGCGAGCAGCTTGATCGATGGCAGCTTGACCTACGCCCTGGCTGAGCTGGCTACCGTTGCCCACGCCGCGGTGGTCGTCGAGGACGTTTACGCGGGCATCTTCAAGCTCGCCTACGCCCCACCAGGCTTTGCCGCCGACCTCCTCGGCGCCTTGCAAGTCCGCTACCCCGCGGTGCCCGTCATTTTCTGTGGCACCAGGCCGCTGGCCGAAGAGTGGACCTACCGCTATCTCGGCGCCGCCCTTGCCCAGGCCCGTGGTGGCCGCTACGAAGGGCCGGGCCCTGGCACGCCGGGAAAAGCGAACTCCTCCAGCACTCGGTAGCGGGCGCCGTCGGGGTGAAGTTCGCTCGCTACAAGTGCCAGTGAGGTGGCGGCCCACGATGACGCCAGAGGGCTCAGCAACTCCGTCGCGCGCCGCAGGTCGATGCCTCGGCGGCCCCGGGCCAATGTGATGTGCCCGTAGAAACTTCGTGACGGAGGGGGCATGCCGATCGTGGCGGTCAGGCCCTCGAGAGCGCTGGCCACCTGCCCGAGGCCCTCGACAGGCCACACGAGCAGTCCCGGGCCAAGAAAGCGGCTGGCGGGGCCGCCCTGCAGCAAGGGTGGCCCGCTTGCACCGTCCGCAGTGCGAGCCAGTGAGGCTGAGGCGTCCGTCACCCCTTGGGCGTCGAGGTCCCCGAAAAACCTGAGAGTGACGTGCCACTGTTGCCTTGACGACCAACGCAACCCGTCGACTGCGTGGCGAGGGAAAGCCTCGAGGGCGTCAACGACCTCTGGTGTGGGCCACACAGCGACGAAACAGCGCATGACCCGGTCCACATTAGGTTGGCCAAACCGAGCGCTTCTTGACAGCGCCTAGTGTAAGGCGCCAACAAATTGGCGACAGGTTGTTGGTGCGACAAAAAAGACTGCGCAGGACTAGCGAATTTAAATTCCACTCACCAACCGACCGCACCGTCGAGCATTTCGCGGATGAGGTCGGCGTGGCCGTTGTGGCGAGCGTATTCCTCGACCATGTGGGTGTATATCCAGCGGAGGGAAACAGCTTCGCCACGGCGCAGTCCCGTGTCGTCCAGGCCATGCAGCGCAGCTGCCTGACGGCTCGCTTCACATTCGCTTTGCCAGATGGCCAGGTCGTCGTCCCAATTGGCGTCGTCGAGCGGGGCCAGTTCTTGGTCGTCGTAGTCATTGGACGAGCAGTAAAGGAAGGGGAGGTCCGGTTCGCGAAGCAGCACGCGCCGGAACCAGCCGCGCTCCACCTCTGCCATGTGGCGGACAAGGCCGTGCAACGAAAGCAGGGAGGTGGCTACCGGTCGGCTCTTGCGAGCGGCATCGTCGAGCCCCTCGCACTTCATGAGAAGGGTCGCGCGATGGAACTCGAGCCACCCTTCGAGCATGTCGCGTTCGTGGAGAACGAAAGCCGGTTCGACCCGGCGCGGATCTGCAAATCTTGGACTGCTGATGCCATCGTCGCTCCTTCGCCTATTTCAAGGTCACCTCGGGAGCAGGCTGGCGGGGACCCGCTCAACCGAGGCAACCGGGCCCATAGTAGCCAATTCGTGCCATCGGCGTCCTGCCGGTGCCCGCGAACCCTTAAGCTTTGACGGTGACCTCAGAGCCCCAGCGCCCGACCGCAACGAGCGCAGCTGAAACGACGCCGCGCAGTTACCTTGTGCGCACTTTCGGCTGCCAGATGAACGAGCACGATTCCGAGCGTCTTGCCGGCCTCCTCGAAGCCCGGGGAATGGTCCCGGCGCAAGATGTCGAAGATGCCGACGTGGTCGTTTTCAACACGTGTTGTATCCGCGAGAACGCAGACAACCGCCTCTACGGCAACTTGGGCCAGATGGCCGCCCTGAAACAGTTGCGCCCCGACATGCAGATCGCCGTGGGCGGCTGCCTCGCCCAAAAGGACCGCGAGAAAGTACTCCAGAGGGCGCCGTGGGTAGACGCCGTGTTCGGCACTCACAACGTGGGCCGCGCAGCGGACCTTCTCGAGTGCGCTCGCACGGACGGCCCGCAGGTCGAGATCCTCGAGTCGGCTCCCTCAGGCGTCGAGGAGTTCGCTTCGGCTCTCCCCGTTCGCCGTGAGCTCCCCTTCGCGGCGTGGGTGACGATCCAGGTTGGTTGCGACAATCACTGTGCCTTTTGCATCGTCCCGGCAGTCAGGGGACCGGAGATCAGCCGGCCTTTTGGCCAAATCCTGACCGAGGTGCGCGAGCTCGCAGCGCGCGGCACTGTCGAGGTCACACTGCTGGGCCAAAACGTGAACTCCTACGGTCGGGATCTTGCTTTGCAGGCTCGCAGTTCGCAGGATTGGCGGGAGCATACCTACATAACAGGTGATGATTGGGCTGCCGCTAGCACGCCGCGGGCTCGGCCCCTGTTTGGCGACCTGCTGCGTGCCGTTGCAAGGGTGGACGGCATAGAGCGGGTCCGTTTCACGAGCCCGCACCCCAAGGATCTGCGCCCTGAAACCATCGAGGCGATGGCGACAGAAAAGGCGGTATGCCCGCATTTGCACTTGCCGCTGCAATCAGGCAGCGACCGTGTGCTTGCGCTGATGCGTAGGGGTTATACGGCGGAGCGTTACCTGGAAAAACTGCGCGCAGCGCGATCGGCTGTTGCCGACCTGGCCGTGACAACCGACATAATTGTGGGCTTCCCCGGCGAGACCGAACAAGACTTCACGCGAACCTTGGAAGTCACTGCTGAAGCGGAGTACGACAGCGCATATACGTTCATATTTTCCCCTCGCCCCGGCACAGAGGCTGCCGTGCGCACAGAAGACTTCGTAGCGCCTGAGGTCATTGGCGAGCGTTTCGAACGGCTAAGGCAAGTCGTGGAACGCAGTGCGTTGCGACGCCACGAGGCACGGGTCGGGCGTACCGAGGAAGTCCTTGTCGAGGGCCAGGCTAAGAGGGGAGGCCCCGGTGTCTACTCGGGTAGGACCCGCCAGAACAAGCTGGTCCATATGGAAGCTGCTGGTCTGCGCTCTGGCATGGTGGTCGAGGCGCTTGTCGAGTACGGGGCCCCTCATTTCCTCAAAGGAAAATTCCTGCGCATCCTGGCGCAACCTCGCCATCGCAACCTGATCCCAGTGGCGGCCAGCTGAGCGCCGACGCCGCTCCAGGGCCTTTCGCGTTGGTGCCCGACCGCTTCAGGCAAGTCCGCGCTCGGGGTCATGGTGGCGCTAGCACTGGGCGATATCGAGATCGTGACGGCGGACTCGATGCAGGTGTACAGGGGCATGGATATCGGCACTGCCAAGCCGAGCCCGCAAGAGCGAGCCGGTATTGCCCATCACATGATCGACGTCGCCGACCCGTGCGAGGCGTGGGACGTAGCCCGTTTTGTGAGCGAAGCAAATAGGGTCATTGCTGAGATCACGGCGCGTGGTAATCGCGCGCTTTTCGTCGGCGGGACGGGTCTTTATGTGCACGCACTGGTCGACAGTTTCGCTGTACCGGGCAGGTGGCCGGAGGTGGCCGAGGAGCTCGGGCAGACCGAGAGCACGTCCGAACTGCACCGCCGCCTCGCCGAGTTGGACCCGCCGGCAGCGGCTCGCACCGGGCCGGTCAACCGCCGGCGCGTCCTGAGAGCGCTGGAGGTGACCATTGGCAGCGGCCGCCCCTTTTCCAGCTACGGCCCCGGGGTGGGGGCTTTCCCGCCGACGACCTGGTGGCTGGCCGGTGTGTGGTTGCCGCGCGAAGTTGTTGCGGGGCGCATCGAGCGGCGGTTCGCGGAGATGATGGAAGCCGGCTTCGCCGACGAGGTCAGGGCGTTGGCGGCTCGGCCCGACGGCCTGTCCCGCACCGCCCGCCAGGCCCTCGGGTACCGGGAGCTGCTCTCGCATGTCGAAGATGGCGTGGCGTTGGACCAAGCGGTCGCACTTGCCGTGCAGCGAACCCGCCAGTTCGCTCGCCGCCAGCGCATGTGGTGGCGGCGAGACCCGCGGGTGCGATGGTTCGGGGCGCCCGAAAACCCCCTGGCAATACTGCCCGCACTGCTGGGAGACTGGGGTTGATGGGACAAACCGACAATGTGGGCTCGGTGAGGGAGATAGCCCTTGCCAAGTACGAAGGGCTGGGCAACGACTTCCTGGTGCTCGTCGACCTCGAGGGCCACTCCCGGGTCGATGCGGCCTTGGCGCGCTTTGCGTGCGACCGGCACCTTGGTTTTGGCGCCGACGGGTTGTTGCGCGCCGGGCCGCCCCCGTCCGGTTCTTCGGACGGAATGACCTTTGAGCTTCGCAATGCGGACGGTGGCGAGGCAGAGATGAGCGGCAACGGCTTGCGGTGCCTCGTCCATGCTGCGATCGACTCGGGCGCTGTTAACGTCGCCCCGGGCGGCACCTTGGGAGTGCTGACGCCGGCCGGGCGCAGAGAGGTGCGGGTACATGCGCTGGAAAACGGTTGGATGTGGGCGAGCACGGAGATGGGCGAGCCCAAGGTGCTTGGCGCAGCGGACAACTGCAACGTAGGCAACGGTCAGCTTTTCGTCGATGTCGGCAACCCGCACCTGGTCGTCCTTGGCCCGGACCCGCGCAACTTGGACGTGTCTTCGCTCGGCCCTGCCTTGAGCGAGGAGACCGGGGGCCAGGGCGGGGTCAACGTCGAGTTCGTTACCCTCGGCCCCGGCCGCGATGAACTGACCATGCGTGTGTGGGAACGAGGGGTGGGCGAGACACAAGCCTGCGGGACGGGGTCCGTCGCCGCTGCAGCAGCGCTCCACCATTGGGGCAGGGTCGGTACCAAGGTGACGGTCAACCAGCCGGGCGGCGCGGCCGAGGTGGAGCTCCGCCTCGACGGGACCGCCGTGCTGAGCGGGCCGAGCCGTCGCGTCGGGACGTGCCTGCTCCAGCTCCCGGTTCCCGGCCGGCCCGGGGTTGACCAGCGCCGATGAGCCTGATCGAACGCGGTTTCAGGGAAAAGATCGTCCTCGTGGGGGTCACGCTGCCGGGCGACGAACATGCCTGGGCTAGCGGACCTGGTGAGGAGGAGACAGAGCGCCATCTCGATGAGCTGGCACTGCTAGTCGGTACAGCCGGTGCAGACGTGGTTGGCCGGGTCCTGCAGCGGCGGGACCGCCCGGACCCCGCTACCTATATCGGGCGAGGCAAGGCACAGGACCTTCGCGTTGTGTCGGAATCGACCGACGCTGACACCGTCGTGTTCGATGACGAGCTGTCACCAGCCCAGTCGCGCAACTTGGAGAAGATCCTGGGGCGCACTGCCATCGACCGCACGGCTGTGATCCTCGACATTTTCGCCCAGAACGCCCGCAGCGACGAGGGCAAGGCGCAGGTGGAACTGGCGCAGCTGCGCTACCGCCTCCCGCGCCTGCGGGGCCGGGGGCACTCGCTATCGCAACAGGCCGGTCGCATCGGCACCCGAGGCCCCGGCGAGACCCAGCTCGAGGTGGACCGGCGCCGCCTGGTACGCCGTGTCCACAAGCTCGAGTCGGAGCTCGCCCAGCTGGAGCGCCGCCGCAAGTTGCAGCGCCGCGGCAGAAGGGGTAGCCGCCTTTCGTCGGTGTCGATCGTCGGTTACACAAACGCAGGCAAGTCGACCCTGCTCAATGCCCTGACCGGTGCCGACGTGGTCGCCGACGCCCGCCTTTTTGCCACGCTCGACCCACGGACGCGCCGCTTCGCGCTCCCGGGGGGCGAGCCTGTGCTCGTTTCCGACACGGTGGGGTTCGTGCGCAAGCTGCCCCATCAGCTAGTCGAGGCCTTCCGCAGCACGCTCGAGGTTGTCAACGAGGCGGACCTGCTCGTCCATGTGGTCGACAGTTCGGCGTCTGAGCCCGAAGGCCAGATCGATGCAGTCAGGGCGGTGCTCGGTGAGATCGGTGCAGCGGACCTCCCCGAGCTGCTCGTGTTCAACAAGTCGGACCTTGCCCCTGCGGAGGCCGCTGATCTGCTGCGCCGCTACCCCGGAGCAGTAGTGATCTCAGCTGAGACCGGACAGGGCATCCCCGATCTCCTAGCTGCGGTTGCCCACCAGCTGCGCCTCGCGAGCCGAGTCGTCTCGCTCAGCATCCCCTATAGCCGCGGGGACCTGCTGGCAGCCTTGCACAGGGAGGGCGAGGTGCTGAGCAGCGTCGAGGACGGCGAGTCGATGATCGTGGAGGCAAGATTGCCGAGCGCCGTGCGGGCGCAATTTTCGCCTTGGGAGCGCCAAGAGCATGACATCTAACGACATCGCCGCCAAGGTGCCCGCCGGCCGCCAAAGCAACGGGCATGGGTTCCGGCCCCCGCCGTACCCCTATGGACGGTTGGGGCCGTTGCGAGAAAAGGCGGCGGCCCTGGCTGGGGGAGCGGTCGACCTCTCCATCGGGGACCCGTGCGACCCACCGAGCCCGTCAGTGCTCGCCGCCCTGAGCTCGGCCGATGAGGCGCGCGCGGCTCGTGGCTACCCGTCTTCGGCCGGCTCAATTGCTGCCCGGGAGGCCGTCGTCGAATGGATGGGACGGCGTTTCGGGGTCAATGCCGACCCGTCGCTCGTGGCGCTTTGCATCGGCACCAAAGAGCTGGTCGCGGGGCTTCCGCATTGGCTGCACCTGCGCGACCCGTCGCGCGACACCGTGCTCTACCCCGAGCTCGCCTATCCCACTTACGAGATGGGAGCTCTCTTGGCGGGCCTGCGGGCCGTGCCGGTGCCAGTCGACGAGCACTTTCGGTTGAGGCTCACCCCTGACGCGATCAACGAGCGAGACGCCGAACGCGCCCTTGTTTTGTGGGTGAACAGTCCCGGCAACCCGGCAGGGCAGGTGGACGACCTTGCAGCGGCCGCAGCTTGGGGCCGCCAAAGGGGCGTTCTGGTCGCCAGCGACGAGTGCTACGCCGAGCTCACGTGGAACGGCCCGCCGCAAACAGTCGTCGGGACCGGCGGGACGGACGGAGTGCTGGCGGTGCATTCCCTTTCCAAGAGGAGCAACCTGGCCGGGTTGCGGTTCGGGTGGTACACCGGCGACGCCGAGGTGGTCGGCTTTGTGCGAGATGTCCGCCAGCACGCCGGGTTCATGGTTCCCGGGCCGGCGCAGCTTGCCGGGGCAGCGGCACTGGCCGACCAAGCCCACGCCGATGCCCAGCGCCAGCGTTACCACGAGCGCCTCGCCCGCCTGCGCGAGGTCCTGGCGGCGGTCGGCGTGCAGGCACCTATGCCCGATGGTGGGATCTACCTTTGGGCAGCGGCGCCGGGCGGGGATGCCTGGGCTTTGGCCGGCCGCTTGGCGGCTGAAGGCGGCCTTGTCGTCTCGCCTGGCGAGTTCTACGGCCCGGCTGGTGCGGGGCACATCCGGGTCGCCGCGGTGGCCCCGATGGAGCGCATCGAGCTGGTCGCTTCGCGTCTCGGCGTGCAGTCGAGCTAGCCTCTCGCACCTGTGGGCCTGCAAAACGAAATTGATGCTCTTTGGGAACGGCGCGACCAACTTGGCCCTGACAGCAAGGCCGAGGCTGACCTGGTCCGCGAGGCAATAGGACTGCTCGACTCGGGCCAGGTCCGCGTCGCCGAGATTTCACCTGAAGGAAGGGAAGTCACGGTCAACGAGTGGTTGAAGCGTGCCATCCTGCTGTTTTTCAAGGTTTCAGCGATCGAGGTCACCGAGCTCGGGCCGTTCGAGTACGCCGACCGCCTCCCCCTGAAGCACGGTTTCGAGGAGGCCGGGGTGAGGGTCGTGCCCGGCGCCTCTGCGCGTTGGGGCAGCTTTATCGGCCGGGGCGCCGTCATGATGCCGAGCTACGTCAACATCGGCGCCCATGTAGGGCCGGGGACAATGGTCGACACCTGGGCGACGGTGGGCAGTTGCGCCCAGATTGGTGCCGGCGTCCATCTCTCCGGGGGTGTCGGGATCGGCGGCGTCCTGGAGCCCCCCCAGGCTGCACCGGTGATGATCGGCGATAACGCGCTGATCGGGAGCCGTTGCATGATCACCCAGGGGGCGCAGGTGGGCGCGGGGGCGGTGCTCGGCGAGGGTTGCATCCTCAACCCGGGGATCCCCGTCATCGATGCAGAGACCGGCCAGGAGCTCTCGCGTGGCGTAGTCCCTCCGTGGTGCGTCGGGCTCGGGGCGACGCGGCCTCGCACCTACGCCGGTGGCACCTTCGGGTTGCCGTGCATCTTGGTCGTGCGCTGGTTGGACGAAGGCCAAAAGCACTCGACGGCCGTCCTCAACGACATGCTCCGCGAGCACGGGGTGAGCGTTTAGTGCCGCCACGCCAGTGAGCGACCTGCTCGCGGCCACGGCCGAGCTTGTGGCGCTGCCGTCGTTGTCCACCGAAGAAGCCTTGATCGCCGACTACGTCGAGGGCCTCCTGCGAGCGCACGCCTGGTTGGACGTGGTGCGGATCGGCAACAACGTGGTCGCGCGGTACGGTTCTTGGGCTGGCGGACCGAGTGGTCCTTGCCGGCCATCTCGACACGGTCCCCCCAAACGGCAACGCAGTGCCGAGGACCGACGGGGCGACACTGTGGGGCCTCGGCTCTACGGATATGAAGGGTGGCCTTGCGGTCATGCTCGACCTGGCTGGCAGCGTGCGGAGCCCGAACTGCGACGTGACCTACGTGTTTTACGTGGCAGAGGAGATCGCAAGGGAGCACAACGGGCTCCTGGCGTTGGCCAATGCCGACCCTGGTCTTCTTGACGCCAGTGCGGCAATCGTTTGCGAGCCGACGAACTCCCGGGTGGAGGCCGGTTGCCAGGGGGTGCTGAAGGTCGACGTCGTCATTGCCGGACAACGAGCTCATGTAGCCAGGCCATGGACCGGGCGCAACGCCATCCATCAGCTCGCGCCCTTGCTCGCGAGCGTTGCGGGCTGGCCGGGGCGGGTGGTCGAGATCGACGGTTGCACGTACACCGAGTCACTGCAGGCCGTCGGGGTCAGCGGCGGGGTGGCGTCCAACGTATTGCCAGATCGTGCCATGCTCCAGCTGAACTACCGCTTTGCGCCGGACCGCGATGCGCCCGCAGCCGCCGAAGCGCTAAGGCAAATCGTTACGCCGTGGTTGGAAAACGATGGCTCTTTCACAGTGGCCGACAGCGCTCCGTCGGCCCCCCCATCACTGAGCCATCCGTACCTAGCTCGCCTCGTAAGCGCTGCGCGCGGGCCCGTCACCGGCAAATTGGGCTGGACGGACGTGGCTTTTTTCGCCGAGCGCGGCATCCCCGCGGCAAACTTCGGTCCCGGGGACCCCGAATTAGCCCACACAGCGGGCGAAATGATCACGCGCGAGTCCCTCGACGAGGCACGTGAAGTCCTAGGTCGCTTACTTGGCGAATGAGCAACCCGTCCACCCTTTACGTAGCCAACAACTAGCCGTGTGCCTCGGCGACGCGCCTTCCTAGAGGCGGCGCAGGACCGTTACGACCTTGCCGAATATGGTCACCTCTGAGGCCGGGAACACCATGGGGCTCATCGTGGGGTTCGCCGGGAGCAGCACGATGTCGTCGCCACGCCGCGAGAAGGTCTTTATCGTTGCTTCCCCGCCGGGAATGCCGGCCGCCACGATCTCGCCGGCATTGGCCTCAGGCTGTTGGCGGACGACCACATAGTCCCCGTTCAAGATCCCCGCCTCGATCATTGAGTCACCGCGGACCCTCAGCATGAAGAGGTTGCCTTTGCCGGTGAAATCCTCGGGGAGGGGCAGCAGCTCCTGGACGCTCTCCGAGGCGAGGACGTTTGTGCCGGCGGCAATGTCCCCGACCAGAGGCACCAGACGTGTCCGCCCGCTCTCGATGGCGGCTCCTGACGTGGCGTCGTAACGAACCTCCAGGGCGCGGGGCTTGGTCGGGTCGCGCCGTAGGTAGCCCTGCTTCTGGAGGGTGTTGAGATGGGCCTGCACGGTCGATGTCGAGGCAAGCCCGACCGCCAAGCCGATCTCGCGGACAGACGGCGGATAGCCGCGCTCGCGCACCTGTGCGGCGATGAAATCGAGGATCTCCCTGCGCTTTCCTGTCAACAGAGTTTCGCTCATGTTGCTTGCCTCCCTGGTGGGGTTCGCGGGCCTGGTTGGGGTTAGGGCCTAGTGGGGTTTGGCCCCCGGTGGCGGCACGTCGGTGCCTTTGGCGTGCCCTTGTGTTGCTCGGCAGCATAGCTCCATTGGTCACGCGAGTCAAACATATGTTCTATTGGTCACAGGTGCCCGGTATCCTCTTGACGCAGAACACCTGTTCGTGTAGATCTGGTACCGTTACGAACGTACGTTTGTGACGCCCCTAGCGGGAGGCATGCGATGGTAGCGCTGAGATGGTGTGACGAGGACGAGGCGGAGAAGCAACAAGTGCCGCCTGGACGGCCTGCCGGCGCGGGTCGCCGCCCGCCGGGGGGACCGCGGGGCCTCCGGCTAGTCACGCAGGAAGCGCCCTCTGCTGAGGTTAGACCGGTCGCGGTTGTGCGGCGCAGCCCACGCACCTTCTTTTGGCGCCGGGCGATCGTGTTGGCTTTGCTCGCTACGTTGGGAGCGACGGCCTGGTTGGCAACCGGCAAGCTTGTATCAGCGGCAGGCGCCCAGGCGCCACAGAGCCAGCAGTGCCTGTCGGGCGGGGTACCGAGCGTGGGCCAGACAGCCGGTTCCTGCGGGCAGGTCTACGTGGCTAAGACCGGGGATACCATCTGGTCCATCGCCGTTGCGTACAGCCGAGGGGGCGACCCTCGGCCACTGGTCGCCAATTTGGAATCCGAGATCGGCGGCGGCGTGCTCCAACCCGGTGAGCGTTTGGTCGTACCTTGAGACCCGCGACCGGCGCCTAGTACCGACTGGGCTCGCCACTCCGTGAAGGTGTGCTGGTAGCAGGTGTCGGCAGATGAGTTGTAGGGTCGGCATTGGTGCGATGCCCACGCTGTTCAGCAGCCGAAGACCGGGTTATCGATTCGCGCACGTCCGAAGACGGCACTGCCATCAGACGCCGGCGGGAGTGCCTCGCTTGTAGCCGGCGCTTCACGACGTACGAGCGGCTCGAGGAAGTGCCCTTTGTTGTGGTGAAGAGGTCGGGACAGCGGGAGCCCTTCGACCGAGCGAAGATCATCGCCGGGATGAAGGCGGCTGCGAAGAACCGGCCGCTCCCGCTCAGCGCTCTCGAGCAGATCGCCGTCGAGGTCGAGGAGGGATTGCGCCTGGTCGGCCCCGAGGTGCGTAGCCATCAGGTTGGTCTTGCAGTCCTTGAGGCCTTGCGGGGCCGGGACCATGTCGCGTACCTCCGTTTTGCCAGCGTCTACAAGGATTTCACCGATGCAGGGGACTTCCAGAGAGAAGCAGGGCTGCTGACCAAGGTCACGACGCCTAAGACGGGAGCGACAAGGGCCTCAGAGTGACCGTCGGGCCGGGCCGCCAGATTAGGCAAGCGCTTACCTTTCCGGCTAGCTTTGACGGAAGGAAGCGACAAAAGGGGGTTTCTCCATGCGTATTGGCATGCTGACAGGTGGAGGCGATTGCCCGGGCCTCAACGCTGTTATCAGGGCTGTTGTCCGCAAAGGAGAGACGAACTACGGGGACCAGTTTGTTGGCTTCATGGACGGCTGGCGTGGCCTGATCGACAACACCACGATGCCTCTTGACTGGGAGACCTGCCGTGACATCCTGGACAAGGGAGGCACGATCCTCGGCACCAGCCGCACCAACCCGTACAAGGTTGAAGGCGGCGTCGACAAGGTGTTGGCAACGCTGAAAGACCAACAGATTGATGCCCTTGTTGCGATCGGTGGAGATGACACGCTGGGAGTGGCAAACAAGTTACTTTCTGAAGGAGTTTCGGCCGTCGGGGTCCCCAAGACAATTGATAACGACCTGTCGGCCACCGAGGTGACGTTCGGTTTCCACACAGCTGTCCAGATCGCAACGGAAGCTATCGACCGGCTCCGCACGACTGCGGAATCCCATGGCCGAGTCATTGTTTGTGAGGTCATGGGCCGCCACGCGGGGTGGATTTCTCTCTACGCCGGCATCGCCGGGGGAGCGGTCGATATCTTGATCCCTGAAGAGCCTTTCGACGTCGAAGAGGTCTGCGCCAATGTAAAGGCGCTCAGCGCTCAGGGCCGGCACGCCGCAATTGTCGTTGTGGCTGAAGGCGCAACGCCGAAGGAAGGTTCGTTCAGCACTACTTCATCCGAGGTGGACCAGTTCGGCCATGCACGTCTGGGTGGTATCGGCACAGCCCTGGCTGCGCAGATCGAGCAACGCACCGGTCTCGAGACGAGGGTCGCCGTTCTCGGCCATATCCAGAGGGGCGGCACTCCGACTGCTTTCGACCGGGTGCTGGCAACGCGCTTTGGGATCGCCGCGATCGACGCCGTCCACGACGGCGGGATCGGGACCATGGTCGCCCTTCAGGCGGACAAGATCGTACGCGTTGCCCTCAATGATGCGGTTTCGGAGCCCAAGCTCGTCCCGCATAAGTTTTACGAGGACGTAGCCAAGCCGTTCTTCGGTTAGGGAGCGGCGCCGCCGAGAGCGGCCGCACGTTGGGCTTCAGTGAGAAGCTTTATGAGAGGGCCGCTCAGTTCTGGTGTGGTTGCCAATAAGGTGCTGTCGACAAGCGTGGTCACTTCCCCGCCAGCCTCCTCGCATATGAGGCTGCCGGCGGCGGAGTCCCAGGCGTTCAAGCCTGATTCGTAGTAAGCGTCATAGCGACCTGCCGCTACCCAGCAGAGGTCGAGCGCCGCAGACCCGAACCTGCGGATATCGCGGACAGCAGGTAGGAGGTAAGGCAGGACCGCCGCCTGCTTTGCCCTGCGCTCGGTGCTGTAGCTGAAGCCGGTTGCGACCAGAGCCGTCGCCAGGACGCTGCGCCCGCTGGCTACGTGGCAAGCAACCCCATTGCAAAAAGCGCCGCGGCCGACTGTGGCAGTCCACGTTTCTTGCCGGTTGACGTCCACGACGACGCCTACGACCGATCGGCCGTCGTACTGGGCGGCGAGAGAAACCGAAAATGCGGGGAGGCCAAAGAAGAAATTTGTCGTCCCGTCGAGTGGGTCGGCCACCCAGGAGACCGCCGAAGTCCCTACGTACGAGGTGCCCTCTTCGCCAACGAACGAATCAGCCGGCCGGGCGGAACGCAGCTCCCCGACGATGTAGGCCTCTGATGCCCTGTCAGCTTCCGAAACGAGGTCGGTTGGCGATGACTTGGTCGAGACTTCACGCAAACGCTCCGGAGAGTAGTGACGCAGTACCTCGGCCGCCCCTGTCGCAACGCGAACGGCGACATCGTGCAGCTCGTCGAGCAGGTCTTCCGGGACGGCAGGGATGGCGGGCGCTTTCACCCCACCCTTCTATCACGAGCGCGCCGATGGTAGTGCCGGCCGGCCCTCATCGGTTAAGTGTCACAGGCAACGGTTACCCTTAGGCGGTGAGCCTCGACGTGGGCGGCGGCAAGGTTGACGGCGGCAAGGTTGACGGGCGCAAGCTTGACGACGGGACCGCCGGGCAGGACCTTGGCCCGGTACCACGCCGGGCCCTGGCCATCTTCGCTCACCCCGACGACCCCGATGTATCATGCGGCGGCACTCTCGCCCGATGGGCCGCGGCCGGAAGCGAGGTCCACGTGTGCCTGTGCTGCGACGGCGGCAAAGGGTCCCTGGACCCGGGGACCGACGAGGCCCAGCTGGTAGCGGGGCGCTACCGGGAGGTCGAGGCGTCCGGGCAGGTGCTCGGGGTAAAAGCTCACCACTGGTTCGGTTACCCCGATGGCGAGCTCGACGACGGCGAGCTGCGCGCTCGCGTCGTGGCCCTGGTACGCGAGCTGCGGCCGGACGCAGTGTTGGCGCCCGATCCGACGGCGGTCTTCTTCGGGCCAACTACGTCAACCACAGGGACCATCGCATGGTGGGTTGGGCTGTCCTTGACGCTGTCTCACCTGCCGCCGCTAACCCTCACTACTTCCCGGCCTTGGGGCGGGCGCACCAGGTCCCACTGCTGTACCTGTCGGGGACGTTGGAACCGGACACCTGGGTGGACATCAGCGAGACGATAGACACCAAGGCCTCAGCGCTCGCATGTCACGCGTCCCAGATCGGCGAAGGGGGCGAGTGGCTTCGCAGTGTCGTCCGCCAGCGCGCCGAGGAGGCGGGCCAGGATGCCGGAGTGCGTTACGCCGAAGCCTTCCGCAAGGTGGTCCTCGCTTGAGCACTCGCTGGGTCTTGCACGTGGACATGGACGCCTTCTTTGCGGCGGTCGAGGTGAAGGAGGACCCCTCCCTCTCGGGCAAACCGGTGGTGGTGGGTGGGACCGGCAATCGCGGCGTGGTCGCCTCAGCTAGCTACGAGGCGCGCTGGTTCGGCGTCCGCTCGGCAATGCCGGGCCGGGAAGCCCGCCGGCTCTGTCCCCAACTGGTGTTCCTGCCGCCCCGCTTCGACCTTTACCACCACTACAGCGAGCTTCTCCATGGCGTGCTGCAGACATTTACACCGCTGGTGGAAGGTATCGGGCTGGACGAGGCGTTCCTCGACGTGAGCGCAGGCGCCAGCCTGTTCGGTACTCCGGCTGAGATCGCCGCTCAGGTACGCGCGCGCGTGTCGGCTGAGCTCGGCCTCGCTTGTTCTGTGGGGGCGGGGCCAAACAAGCTTGTTGCCAAACTGGCGTCGAAGGCGGCCAAGCCGCGAGCCTCTCAACGCGGGCCGTCACCGGGGCCGGGAGCGGTCGTGGTAAGCGAGGGCGAGGTGCTCGATTTCCTTTGGCCGATGCGCGTCGAAGCCCTCTGGGGTGTCGGGCCGTCCAGCCGCGAGCGGCTGAACAAGGTTGGCGTAACGACAGTAGGGCAGCTCGCGGCGCTTCCCGAGGCTGTCGTGGTGGCTGCTCTCGGCAAGGCGGCGGGCGGGATCGTGCATTCGCTGGCGTGGGGCCGCGACGGGCGCGCCGTGGTGGCGGACCGGGAGGTCAAGTCGATCGGTCACGAGGAGACCTACCAAACCGACGTGATGGACCGCGACGAGCTGGAGCGGCGGCTCGTACTGCTGGCCGACTCCGTCGCCGCTCGCATCCGTCGGCACGGTGTCGTCGCGCGCACTTTGACGCTCAAGTTCCGCTACGGGGATTTCACGACACTCACGAGGAGCCACACGTTCGCCACCCCGCAGATGAGCGGCAGGAGCTTGTGGACCGCCGCCAAGGAGCTCCTCGGCTCGCTCGAATTGAAAGATGGAGTGCGCCTTCTCGGTCTCAGCGCGTCCGGGCTGATCCCTGTCGCGGCGGCGCCTGGCGAGCAGCTCCAGCTCGAGCTGAGCACGACGCCGGCAGGCTCAGGAAGCGATGAGGCCCCGCCGCAAGGCGACGCTGTCTCCTGGGGTACCGCCGCGGCGGTCGCGGGCCCGAGTACAGCTGGCCCCCGCCAGGGCGGCAGCGGGCCTGCACCGGGTTGGGACCGGGCTAGCCAGGCGATCGACGCGGTGCGCGCCCGCTTCGGCGAAACCGCTGTCGGCCCAGCGACGTCCCTCGGCGAGAAGCCCCGCCCCCGCAGCGAGCACGACCGTACCCCGAGCTCCCGGGGCGCTAAGCCGTCCCAGCGCTGAGCGCGGCTCTCCGGTGCTGCTTTCGCAACTTCTGGCAACAAAGCGATGTGCGGGACCGGCGCTTGGTTATAGGTTCCACCTGTGAGATCTGGGCGACCGAGATCCTTTCCAGGGAGCTCGAGCAGGGGAGTACTAACCCGTTGCGCCGCCGCCTTCAGTGCCGCGGCCCTAGTCGTGGCCCTCACGTCCGTGCAGGCTCCTCAGCTGGCGCGCTACCAGGCCGTTCGGGCGCATGGCTCCACCGCCGCCGGGCCGCCAAGGGCCGAAACGCTCTACACCACCGGCACGGCAACGTCGTCGCCCAGCAATTTCAACCCGCTCGACCCGAGCAGCGATTACACCGGCACGCAGGGCTTGCTCTACGAGCCGCTGTTCCTTTACGACCCGGTGCACGGCCGGTTCATCCCGTGGTTGGCGACGAGCGGGGCCTGGGAAGGCCCCGACGACCTACAAGATCCAGGTCCGGGGCAATGTGGACTGGACGGCCAGCCACGGCGGCGCAGTAACGGGCCCTTTGACCGGTGCCGATGTCGCCTACACCGTCAAGCTTGCCTTGGCTGACAAGGACGACCCCTATAACGCCGACGTGGCGAGCGTGACCGGCGCGACCGCTGTAGGCAATACGGTCACGGTCCGCTTCCGCCAGCCTGTCGGCTACGCGCAGTGGCAAGATTTCCTTTGGCACGCAGCGGTGTTGCCACGGGCAACATGGTCGGGCCTTTCGCCCGCGGACAAGTTCACTGGGGCCAACATGGCACCGGTGTCGACCGGGCCGATGTTGCTGCGTTCTACCAGCCCAAGCGAGGCCTGCTACGAGGACAACCCGCACTGGTGGGCCAAGAGCCAGCTCGGGTTGTCGTTCAGGTTCGAGTACCTATGCGACACGGTAAGCGGGTCGAGCGGGGCGGGCTTGTCGGCTCTGCTCGAGAGCCGCACCGACTGGAGCAACGCGCTTCTCGAGGGTGTCACGAACCTAGCCGGTGGCAAGACGCCGAGCTATGACATCAAGACCTACTACCCCGGGGCCCCGTACATGCTCCCGGCGGCAACAGCTTGGCTGGAGATGAACACGGCCAAGGCCCCCATGGGCAATACCGATTTTCGCAAGGCCGTTGCCGAGGCGATCGACACTTCAAAGGTCATATCGAGCGTCTACGCGGGCACCGTGCAGGCAGCCGGCCCGACCGGCTTGCTCCCTTACCTGAACAGCTACATAAGCGATAACACGGTCGACAAGTACGGCTTTTCGTATTCGCAGTCCCTGGCCAAAAAGGCCCTCGCGGCATCGGGGTACCGCGGCCAACGGCTCACGCTGGAAGTGCCCAAAGGTGGTACGGACTGGATAAGCGCGGCGGCCACGATCTGCCAGCAATTGGCCGAAGTGGGCATCCATGTCTCCGAGAAGGTGGTCCCCCCTCTGACGCGCGACGGCGACATAGCCGATGGCACTTACGACATGGTGATCTACAACGCCGGCGACATTGGGCCAACCCCGTGGAGCTATTTCGACAACGTCTACCACTTGCCGGTAAATACCAAGCAACCCTTGCATACTGATGCCGAGCGGTTTGTCGACCGTGCCGCTTGGGCGCTCGTTCAGCGAGCGGCGGCGACGCCCGTCACCGACACTGCCGCGCTGCGCCCCATCTACGCACAGCTCGAAGCGGATTTCCTAAAGGACCTGCCCGAAGTGCCGCTGTGGTACAGCGGGGCCTGGTTCCAGGCGAGCACCACCTATTGGGAGGGTTATCCCTCGAGCACGCTCCCGCGCGACGAGTTCACCCCAATGATGGGGGCCAGGCTGGTTGGGCTCGACGACTACCGTTTACGCCCTGGCGCAGCTCCGGCCGCACCATAAATAGCAGCCCCGTCGCGGCACGGTCGTTGGAGGCAGTACTACTGCGCGTAAAGCAGCTCGACCTCGTAAGGCGCCAGGTGGAGGGTGCTCACTCGCTCGCCGCTCGGCGAGGACGCCAGAGAAATGGACTTGTTTGGCGCCAGCAGGTTCGCGTCGACGGTGCCCGCTGAGACGTTCAACGCGAGGTAGGCATCTTTTCCGCCAACTTTGAGCGCCCCGACAATTACCCGCGGGTCGTCCGCCCTGACCGGGCGTGCCACACCGGCGAGATCGGCGAGAGCGGAGTAGAGCCGCCATGTCGGCTCGGGGTTGGCGGCAGGGCGCGACGCAGCCATGTACTCGAGCGGGTACGTGCAAAAAACCATCCAACCATCTCCCACCCGGTTGCGCAGTAGCGCAGGGCGGCCCTCGCCGTCGACGGCGAGGACCTCGGCGCCGGCGGGCTCCACCGGTATATACGAGCGGGCCGGGCCGTCGCCGGCGACCGCGAACTCGAGCTCGGTGCCGGTTGCCAGCTCCCCGACGTCGGCGAGGAGCCGCAACGTGACCTCGCGGCCCTCGATGATGTTGGCGACGCCGTAGCGCAGGTGATGGGCCACACCGAAGACCTGCTCGAGCCAGGGGGCCCAGGGACCGGGCTGCTCCCTGCCCGTCCCCGCGAAGTAGGACGCGTAGACGGTGGCTCCCGCGCGTGCGCGGGCCACCATCAGCTGGAGGCCCGGCGCGGTGATGAGCTTGGCGCAGGGCATCAGGTAGAGCTTGGCCTGCTGCGCCGGAGCAGCACCCTCGACGTCTTCGAGGTCCCCGCCGCTTTGAAGGAGGTCGCGCTCGCGCACCAGGTCGACGGGGAGGTCGGCCTCCCGGGCGGCGATGTACGACTGGAAAAGGTTGGCGCGCATGTCGCCTCGGTAGACCGCCGACCACGAAGGCTCCGTGTGCTCGAAATGCTCAGGCACCAAAAGGGCGACCTCGCCGGCGGGACGTTGCCATCCGGTCGTCGACAACTCGGTCACGAGGCCGGAAAACCGGGCCAGCTCGCGCGCTTGCGGCTTGGGCTGCCCAGCGTGGTCCGTGATGCCGAAGTGCATCTCGAAGGGGTGGTGGCGGTACGGGTCCTGGCTGGCCAGGTTGTCGAAGTCGCAGTTGTTCCATGCGAGCCACCCACGAGCGCCGGCGAGCAGGCTCGAATGGAGCACCTGGCGGTAGTAGTGGGCGGCATTTTCGCCTGAGACCATGTCGGAGGAGAGGCCGAACTCCTCGAGGACCACCGGTTTGCCGAACGCGTCGCACAGTTCGCAAGCGAACGCAGCCGCCAGCATCTGGCGGACAGCGTCGTCCGACGATGGGTACACATGCGGCCCTATGAACTCGACCATCGGTGCGATCCGGCGTAGTGAAAAGGCGTTGTCATTGCCGGTCACCTCGATGCCCCAGGCCCCGTCGCCTGTCCCGACCGGCTGGCTCGCACCGCCCGCGCGCAGCGCATGGACGAGCAGGCGCACCCACGCAGTTACGGCTGCTTCGTCACCGTTGCGGCCGTACAGAGGCATTTCGTTGCTCAACAACCAGGCGGCTATCGCTGGGTGCGAAGCCGTCCGCCGGGCGATCTCGGCCACGAACCACGCTTGCTGGGAGACGAACCAAACGTCGCGGTACAGGTCGCGGCCGCCTCGCCAGGCGGGGTCCCAGTTCTCACCGGACATGTGCCCGACGATGAACGTGGGGATGGTCCAGAGACCTACCTGGCTGTGCAGGTCCAGGAAGTCGACGAACCGCTCCATGACCTCGTCGTCCAAGGTGTCGGGCTCGGGCATGAAGTCAGGCCAGTAGCAAAACGAGCGAGTGATGGTGCAGCCAAGTGCGGCCAGGGTTTCGAGCTCTTCTTTGACGACGTCGCCGTCGTAGCGGGACCACATCCGGGGGCCGCCGGCGCGCGACCAGAAGTTGGTCCCGACCCAAACCTTTGGGCCTGGCGGCCAAAATTGTCCCGTCGTCCGCTGATCGCTCGTCGTGTTGTCGTCCCCTTGTTCGGGCCACCTGCCGGCGAGACCGCCGTGGCAGGAGGGCGAGGGCAAAAACTGACCCGGTGGGTGTACCTTAGGCGAGGAGGCTTGACTGCCGAAACGAGCTGTAACGAGTGCCGCAATGGAAGAGCAACTAGCACCGAGAGCAGGCACGGAGGTATAGGGCTTTGCCACTTTCGGACCACGAGCAGCGCATGCTCCGACAGATCGAGCGCCAGCTGCAGCACGAGCGAGGGCTGGCCCGCATCTTGCGCATGCCGGCAGATTCGCGCGAGGCCGCCCGCAACGCGCGGCGAGCGTCCATCGCCTTCGTTGTAGGCCTACTGCTGCTCTCGATCGTCTTCTCGTCGTACTGGTTCATCGGCCTGGTCGGCTTCTTCATCATGCTCATGGCGGCCGTGGCGCTCGTGCAGAGCCTACGAAGGCTTGCCCGGGACCGCTGGGGCCAGTCCCTTGCCGAGCACGACCTTCGGGCCGGGGCGGAGCCTATGAGCGGTGGCGGGCCGCGCCCGGGCCACCCGCAAGGTGGCAAATGGTGGACCGGCAGGGGCGACCGTGGCCACGGAGGCGACGAGGACGGCCCCGGCCGGTCCTGACCGCAACTGGGCCCGACCTGAACTGGCCGACCTGAACCGGCCCGACCTGGCTAGGCCCGACCTGAGCTGGGGCCGACCTGAGCTGGGGCCGACCTGAACTGGGGCCGAGCAGTACCTTGGCTCTTGTGAAACTTTATGTCCTGCTCGCGGACAGGGGTACCCACAACCCCCAGAACGGCACGCTGAGCCTTCTCAACGTGGGATGGGCCGTCACGCAGCTCAGGCGGCATATGAACCAGGGCCCGCGGTCCCCGGGCAACCGCTCATGACGGCCCCATATGTAGTCGTCGTGTTCATGGAAGCCGAGCTCGGCATGTGCAACAAGACCCTGACGCTGGAGATGGAGCTGCTCACCGAAGACGGCGAAATCGTCGAGATCCCTGGCCCGGCGGGCCCGCAGGCTGTCCGCCTCGAGCAGCCGATCATGGTGCCGAGCCCGCCTGGGGTGCCGACCGGCTTTCCCGGCCACGCCACCGCGATGATGGAGCTGCCGACGGGCCTGCCTCTCCCGCCAGGCATTTACCGTTGGCAGGCCAGGGTAAACGGCAAGGAGGACGACGACTGGTCCGCCCACTTCTACGTGGCCGCGCCTCCTCAGCAGGCGACCTTCGGGTTCTCTGCGCCCGCGGAGTAGCAATGGCGGCCCGGATGGTGCCTCTCGACAAGGGAGCTCTTGCAGAGGTCGCACGTAGGCCGGACCTCTGGCCAACCGCCTTCGCCGAACTGCGGGCGATCGCCGTCCCGCGGTGGTGGACGAAATGGCCGCCGTTGCCCCTGCCGTCGGCGGGTTACCTGAAGTTCCGCCTGGAAGCCATGTACGGGCCGGCCGGCGGCAAGCTAAGCGCCGAGGAACTCGTCGGCTACCTCGAGTGGTGTCGGTGGATGAGGGCGCTTGCGCGCTAAGTTCGTATTGTGCCCGCGGAGACAACGGCAGCCCGTTACGGCAGCCCTTTCCTGATACCCCTCATACAGAGGTAGGCGGCAAGCATGTCGCGAGCCCTCGTCCTGAACGCTTCGTACGAGCCGCTCTGCGTTGTGCCCACTAGGCGAGCGTTGCTGCTCGTGCTCCAAGCAAAGGCTGAACTGCTGGCCGGGACGGGACACGTGTTCCACTCCGCACGTTTCAGCGTCGACGAGCCATCGGTTGTGCGCCTCGCCTACTTCGTCCGTGTCCCGCACCAGGCGCACGTTGCTCTCAACCGGCGGGCAATCTTCGCCCGTGATGGTCATCGCTGCCAATACTGCGGCGCCCAGGCCGAGAACATCGACCACATCGTGCCGAGGTCGAAGGGCGGCCAGCACGCGTGGGACAACGTCGTGGCGGCTTGCCGACGCTGCAACGCCCGCAAACGTGACCACCTTCTCGAAGAGACGGGTATGAAGCTGCGCCATCAACCGTTGGCGCCGCGGGGCAGGGTGTGGGCGCTCGCCGCGCTCGGCGCTGTACTGCCCGATTGGGAGCCGTACCTCGGTCTGCCGGCCCAGGTGGTGCCGCTCACAGTTCCCGAGGAGGGCGCCGCAGCGTTGTCGGCCTGATGGCCTGGTCGGTCGAACACCTAAGCGGGACCGTCCGGGAACTGCACGAGCGCTCTGCGGGCATGCTTGCCGGCCCCGGGGAAATGTCCCGCGTCGCGCGAGTCCTCGCGCCGGTTGACCAGGCCGTCGTGTTAGGCAGCACTCAACGCCGCGCATCGGTGGACGAGGATGCCTGCGCCGCTGCAGGCGTCGACATTGTGCGGCGACGCAGCGGTGGGGGTGCGGTCCTGGTTGGCGCGACCTCCTTGCTTTGGGTCGACCTCGTCGTCCCTGCCGGTGACCCACTGTGGTGCCCCGACGTCGGAGAAGCTGCCTGGTGGGTGGGGGAGGCATGGTCCGAAGCCCTCTTTCGGGCCGGGACCGGTGGGACGGAGGTCTGGAAGGGCGCGCTTGTCCGCAACAGGTGGTCATCGTTGGTGTGCTTCGCAGGGCTTGGCGCCGGGGAGGTCGTGAGCGCCTCTGGGCAAAAGGTGGTGGGGATTTCTCAGCGCCGGACGCGCCAAGGCGCCCTGTTCCAGTGCGGCTGCGCCCTCGAGTGGGAGCCGCAACGCCTTCTGGGCCTGCTCGCCCTCGACGCTGACGAGCGCGCCGCCGGCTTGGCCGAGCTCGGCCAAGCCGTCCTCGCTGCTGGCGCCGAGCGGGCGGGCGCGATCGAGGCCGCTCTCGTCTCCGTGTTGCCGTAGCCGCCCTATCGTCGCCGGCTTGGGCCGACTATACGTGTGCGGAAAAGTGCGCTGTTAGGAACGACGTCGCCCTTGCCGCGTGACATGATGGCCCATGGGAGCAAGCCCGACTGGGCCCAGCGGCCATAGTCGGGGCCGGCGCTCGTTACGCAGGGCGCCCGCCATCTCCGTCGGCGTCGCCATGGCGGTCGCCGCCTCAATGCTCAGTTCACTAGCTGGTTATGCAGCCGCGGCGCCTCACTCGCCGGCGGTACCGGTCGCCAGGCCGTCCATCCCACCCGGCCAGTTGGGCGGCCCGTTCAGCGCCGCGTCGGTTATCTCGGCGGAAAAAGTACTGGCTAGGAGCGGGGTTGCAACCGTGGCCGACGAGCGTTCCAAGGTCCCTCTTGTGGCCGTTGTCGGCCCGGTTAGGGAACGTTTCACTCGGGCCCAGGTAGAAAGTATGGCTTTGTCGGCCGCCGATGGCGGCGGGATAGCCGGCTCATCTTTGGGATCGGCAGTGAGCACGGCAAAGGGGTTGGCCCCGTTCAGTTACCTGCTCGCGTCGTGGGTGCTCAATGCCCGCACGCCGGGGTCCGAGGCGGTGCGCCGGCTCATGGGTACCCAGGACTGGCGCCGAGCGCCTTCACTCGAGTTCCCGATGATCGCCCTGCCGCTGTTCGTGTCCGATGTCATTGCCAACACACCGCAGATTGGCCGGCACGCAGCCGGCGTGCACAGCTCCTCGGCAATCGCGACGGCGATCGCGACGACAAGCGCCCTGCAGCCGATGGGGTTTTTGGACGCGCCGTGCTCCACCGTGTCGAATTTTGTCCAGAACACGATCGTCAGCGTGTTCAACGCTTTACAGCTCACACCGGCAACCGGCGGCGGCGCCGCGGCGGGCATTGCCAACTTCTTCGTGACCTTGTGGAACGGTGCGCTGGCCTTGGCCCAGCAGGTCGTCCAGGGCCTCATAAACAAGGTCTCCCAGTTCGTTGTTTCCAAGATCCGCCTGGCCGCCGGGACTGCCATCGTCATCGCCAATATCGTGAGCTACCTCAACCCCTGGTCTGTGAAAGTGACCGCCCTCCCGAGCTCGGTCGTGGCTGGTGACATCGGTGAGTTCCGCGGCAGAGTGGACACTTCGAACGGCATCTCGGCGTGGCCACCTGCGCTGCTCGATTGCCTCCCGGCAGGTGTCGAACTGCCGCCCCTCGATGCCGCCAACGCCAAGGCCACTTGGTCGGTGACCGCCCCGCTTTTCGCCCGCAGCTCCACCTCCGTCGTCCTGGACAGCGCCGGGCAGGGAACGCTCGGCTATGGGACCACGCCGGCGCAGCACACCGGGACCGGGTGCGCACCGGCCGGTGAGACCGCCAAGGCACCGGCCGTCGCCTCGGGGGCGCTGACCGTGGCCCGTCCTGGCGTGCAACAACTCAAGGGTTTGGTTGACAACATGATCAGCAATGGCTTCGGGGTGGCGGGGAGCCTCGTAGGGCCCGCGTTGCAGGCGGTCATCGACCCGTTGCTTGCCCAGGCCCTCAGCGCCCTCGGGAACCTCGTTTCTGTGAGCGGGAAGGCTTACGTCATCGTCACTTACCCGGCCCCGGCCACCGCGCACTGCACCACCACGACGGCTGCTACGACGTCGACGACAACGGCAAACAAAGGGTTGTCGTGCCCCGGGCCCGGCACCGCTCAGAGCATGCTCGGGCTCTCGTACCCGCTGTCCGAGTTCTACTACCTAGTGAAGGGGCCGACCTACGTTACGTGCATCTACACCCCTACCACGCCAACAGTCGAATGCCCGGAGGATGACGGCAGCTTCATAAACGGTGCAGGTGGCGGCTGCGAACTCGTTGAGGTCTCAGAGATCACCGGCGCGACGGGCCCGCTCAATACGGCCACGTTCTGCACCATTCACGGCCCGTGCAAGTCGCAGGGCCCCTTCCCGTCCGGCGCCGTCGGCGGGGGAGCCGCCTACGAAGCGAAGGGCCCGAAGACCGACCCGGCAGCGATCCTTGTGGTGGCTCGCAAAAACGGCTTCGAGGTCGACGTGGGGGTTGGATGGGAGGCCAGCACGGCGCGCTCAGAGGCCCTCATCAGGTCCATCTTCACCCAACATTTCGGGCCCTGAATCAATATTCGAGCTCGACCCCTGGGAGCTCGAGGGCTCGCTCGGCAGCCACCAGCACCTCGACAACCTCGAGCCCGAAATGAACATCGCAACGGTGGGCCCTTACCCCCGAGCTCACCAGCGCTGCAAGCTCGTTGATGGCAGCGCCGAAAGCCTCGACCGCCTCGAAACTTCCTTCCGGCCGGAGGCGTGCGCCGTGCTCGCCGTAGAGGACGAGCTGGCTTGTGGTCGCGGCGGCCGGCATCGTCAGGCTGAGCGACAGGGTGCTTGTCGCCGACAGTGGCGCGTGGCTCAAGACGACTTGTACGGTGTCGCTGCCAATAGGGCCGCGCCGGGCAGCCACCGACGCCACCTTGCCCATGAGGGGAAGTAGGGCGGCCAGGCTGTGCGGGCCGATGTCCCACAATGCTCCGTACCGCTTCCTCCATTCGGAGGTCGAGTAGGGGCTGCCCGGCCCGAAGATGTTCGCGTAGTGCACCAAGCGGGCACTATGCCAGGGGCCGGCCTCGGCGGCCGAGTTCATCCACTCCTCAAGGTCGGGGCGAAAACGTTGGGTGAAGAACACGATCGCGGCGACCCCAGATTGGTCGACAGCGCCGACCACGGCTTGGGCGGAGCTGAGGCCAAGGGCCAGGGGTTTGTCCAATAGGAGGTGGCAGCCTGCTCTCGCGGCACGGACCGCCAGGTCCGCCTGGATATCGGGCGGGAGGGCGATCGAAACGGCATCTACCGAGGCGAGCAGCTCGTCGACGTCTTCATAACCCTTTGTCCGCAGACGGGTCGCGAGGTCATGGGTTTTGGCCGGGTCGCGGCCCCAAACTCCTTCCAACCTCGCCTGCGGGGATGACGTAAGTGCGGTGCCATGGACGTGCAACGCCCAGTAGCCGGTGCCGAGCAGACCAAAACGAAGTGGGGCCACGGACCATACTGCCCGTTTAACCCGGCCTGAGTGCCGCGCCCACTGAACGCCCGCCCCGCCGCCGCCACCGGGCCGCGGCCCCTGCTCACTGATCTTGAGCCGAGTAGCGGTAGGATCCTTTCGTGCCAAGAGCCAGGGAGGCGCAACCTCCAAGTACCAAGCCGCCTCGTGCCGCGGCGGCCGGTAGCCGGCCGGCGGGCAGGGGGCGGGGTGCAGATCCGAGTTCCGCCGGCGTTGACGGCGACGTTCTCCACCTTTCGGTTGTCCTCGGGATCCCCGTAATTGCGCCTGACGGCCACAGCGCGGGCAGGTTGGTGGACGTCATCGCGCGCTTGGCTGGGACGGCCGGCGACAGCGCCGGTGCCACCTGGCACCCTCTTGTTACCGGGCTCGTAGTCGATTTCGAAGGCCAGGAACGCTTTGCCCATGCGTACCAGCTCGTAAGCCTCGACGACGAAAGCGCCAAGCTCTCTGTCGACCCCAAGGACCTGGGCGCGTTCGAACGGCGCCCGGGCGAGATGTTGTTGGGCCGAGACCTTCGCTCCAGGCATTTGATCCATCTCGAAGGCGCTCGCCTCGTCCGAGCCAACGAGATCGAGCTCGCCAAGGTGGGCTCGACCTGGCAAGTGATGGGGGTGGACACCGGTTCGCGGCCGGTCCTGCGAAGGGCGCTGCCAAGAAGGTTCCGCCACCTGGTGAAGGCTGGCCGTGTTGTCGATTGGTCCGATATCGAGCCGTTCGTTTCCCACGTACCTACGGCTCGCCTGCAGATCCCGTTCCGAAAGCTGCGGCGCTTGCACCCGGCCAAGCTCGCAGATCTCGTCGAAGCGGCGTCACACGATGAGGGCGAAGAGATCATTAGAGCAGTCGGCGCGGACAGGGAGCTCGAAGCCGATGTCTTCGAGGAGCTAGATACGGAGCACCAATTGGAGTTCCTGCGGGCGCGCTCGGACGAGGAGGCGGCCAGGCTGCTTTCGGTCATGGCCCCCGACGACGCGGTCGACCTGCTCACCGAGCTCGACCAAGAACGCCGGCTCCCGATACTGCAGCGGCTGCCACCGGCCTCCCAGAACAAGCTCCGGCGTTTGCTCAGCTACAACCCCGAGACCGCCGGTGGGCTGATGAACCCCGATTTCGTCGCTGTAGCAGCCCGCTCTACCGTGGGCGAGGCGATAAAAGCCGTACGGTCGTCTCCCACGCCTCCCGAAGCGGCCGGCGTCGTGTTCGTGACCGGCGACGGCGGTCGCCTTGCGGGAACGGCCCTCCTCGTGGAGTTGCTGCGCGCCGACCCGGCCGAGAGCATTGCTTTAGCAATGAGGCCGGACCCGGCGTCGCTGCCGGCTGACGCGGACATTCACGAAGTCGTGCGGACGATGACCGACTTCAACTTGGCAGTGGCGCCTGTTGTCGACGACGACGGGCGCATGCTCGGACAGATCACTGTGGACGACGTCCTTGAGCTACTGCTGCCATCGGGCTGGAGGCGCCAGTACGGGATGGCCGCGCCCGAGTAATTCGCCCCGAGCAATAGGGCTGTCGCGGGGGCGAGAGCCGCACTGCCGGGGACGACCCGCCCAACCGAACGGGGTTGGTCCCGCGGGCGCACGTTGTTCCTCCTCAGCCAGGACCACTTGTCAGTGAGGCGGTGAAGTACTGCCGAAAGACGCGCGCTAGCTGCTTTCTCCATCGGGTAGGACGGTGACGAGTGTTTTGGAGCCATCGGCCGCAGTAATCTGCACGGCGAGCGGCAGCAGAGGCGGCTCCGAGTCGGTGATGATCGAGGTCGGGTGCTGCACCGAGTGCCGCAGGACCACGGGATAGCGCCCGTCGCGCCCTCCGACGCCGACCGAAGCTTCGTCGGCGTGTTCGTCGTACTCGATGTAGGCGAGGGGTACTCGCTCGGCCTCGTACTCGTCGCCGAACTCGACATCCAACAGCTCGATGGTGATGTCCTCACCGGCGCGCGCCACGGTGAGCTCATCGAGCAACTTGTGCCAGTCTTGCTTGGGGCGCTCGTGGACCATGTCGGGGCGCCTGCTGTCAGTATGTTTTGCCACGTGGCCATTATCGCGCCGTAAGTACGTTTCTCAAGACGTGGGTAACGTTCTCAAGACGTGAAGCGGGCGGCCTCCTCCGACCCGCCGGTGGCGTCGCCGGGCTTGTAGCTATGGGCCCCGGTGCCCGCAAGCTCGCCCCCTTGAACGATGAGGTATTCCTCACGGATCGGCCTGTTCTCGAACCAGCACTCGAGGATCTCGCGAGTGCCTGCCGCGTAACGGGCCTGAGCCGACAATGAAGTGCCGGAGATGTGGGGGGTCATGCCGTGGTGAGGCATTGTGCGCCACGGGTGGTCTCTCGGCGCTGGCTGAGGGAACCACACGTCTCCCGCATAACCGGCGAGCTGGCCGCTCTCGAGAGCTTGGACGATCGAGTCACGGTCGCAGATCTTCCCGCGGGCGGTGTTGATGAGATAGGCGCCCCGCTTCATGCTCGACAGCAGCTCGTCGTTGAAGAGGCCTTCGGTGCCGGGGTAGAGGGGCGCGTTGATAGTCACGACGTCGCAGTGCGGCACCATCTCGGCGGCGCTCGGGTAAAAGGTCAGCCCGAGGTCACGCTCTACATCCTCTGGCAGCCGGTGCAGGTCCGTGTAGTGGAGCTTGACGTCGAACGGCTTGAGCCGCCGTAGTACTGCTAGACCGATCCGCCCTGCGGCGACGGTCCCCACAGCCATGCCTTCGAGGTCGTAAGACCGCTCAACGCAGTCGGCGATGTTCCACCCACCCTTCAGCACCCACTGGTAAGAAGGGATGTAGTTGCGTACGAGCGACAGGATCATCATGACAACGTGTTCGGACACGCTGATGCTGTTGGAGTAGGTGACCTCTGCGACCGTCATGCCCGCCTTGGACGCAGCCGCGAGGTCGACGTGGTCTGAGCCGATCCCAGCGGTGATCGCCAACTTGAGGTTGGGAGCCTTGCCGATCCGCTCGCTCGTCAGATAGGCGGGCCAGAAGGGCTGGGAGATCACGATGTCGGCGTCGACGAGCTCGCGCTCGAACACAGAGCCGGCACCGTCTTTGTCGGAGGTGACGACGAAGGTATGGCCGGCGCCTTCGAGGAACTTACGTAAGCCAAGTTCGCCGGAAACGCTGCCCAGCAGTTGCCCCGGGGTGAAGTCGATAGCATGCGGCGTCGGGGTGCTTTGGCCACCCGGGTACGAACTGATCTTCGGTACCTCGTCGCGGGCGTATGCCGGCGGGTACCCGTCGACTGGGTCCTCATAAAGTACGCAAAGCACCTTGGCCATTGGTCGTTCCTTTCCTCGCAGGGATGTGGTGTGGAGCTTGATCATCGTTGCACACGGCCAGGCGGCTCACATCGCCCGACCAGGCGGCTCACATCGCCCGACCAGGCCGCTGACATCGCCCGACCAGGCGAGCCGTGGCAACCCCATCTCGTCCCGAGATCTCCAGGTGATTGAACGGATGTTCCTCTTGAGGGGCGTAAGTTGCCGTGTTAACATCCCGACCCAGACGATTGTGCTGATCCGGGAGCCTTATCTGGTCGCCTCGGCCCCGGGGAACTAACGGCGAACCCACCGGCTCAAAGGGAGGAAGCGGCCCGCCGGGCCGCTGAGGAGGCCGTCGTGCGCGCATCGGGCGTGGTTGCCCATAGGTCTGGCTTGCCGTAGCGGAACTTTTCTTTTCGTGCACAAACCTCCGTTTATTCAAAAGGAGGTACTAATTGCATCTGCATTCCACGGGTAGGCACGCTCGGTCCAAGAGCTCCCGACCGGCCTTGGTGCTGTCCACAAAGGCGCGAGTATTCGGTTGCGTGGGCGCCCTCGTTGCGGCGGGTTCCCTTATAGGGACAAGCGCAGGCAGCACGGGTGCTTATTTCACCGACGTTATCCACGATTCCATAACTGGCACATTCGGCGCGGTTGCCGTCACTGTAAACGGCATAACCGTGCCCGCCGGTGATACGACCGGCGGCGCCGGGACGTCGGCAACCCCGTACACCATCCAATGGGCCAACATGCTGCCCGGTGTGAACAAGACTGTCACCTGGACAGTGACCAATACGGGCACTGCGACTGAGTCAATTTGGCTCGCCTTCGACAACAGTAACCAAGGCTGGTTCAACGCGAATGGTAATTCTGGCATCAACAACCTCGGTACTTATGGCGATGCCCAAATTGCCAGCCCATTGTTGAACGCGAATTACGACAACCTGAACAACCTTTACACCCAAGGCACAGCAGCGTCAGGCAACAACGCCTGCGGGGATCCCAACCCCGCGATCGCGTACCTTCCCGCTGAGAACCACGTGGCCGATCTAACCGTTGGTCAGCAGACCAGCTTCACGTTCAGCTTCGGGTACTCGGCCTGCCTCTCTGCAAACGCCCTCCAGCTGGGGCCGGCATTCGCCAACCCCCTCCTGGCTGACATCATCGCCACCCAGCAAGGGATCGCCCCGAGCGATGCCCACAACGGTGGTGCCTACGTCCTACCCACTCCGGCGGCGATCTCTTATACCGTGCCGGCCGGCGAGAGCTGGAACACCTAGCAATTAGCTGGGACACCCAAGTAATTAATTGCCCGACATTCTGGGGGGGCGGGACGATCGTCCCCCCCGGGGTGACGATTGCCGAGAGGTACGTTCGTCTAGCGAGAAGGAGCGACTGTGAGGTTTCTACGACGGGTGTTGGGTGTTTTCATCATCCTGGTCGTCATCGGCGCAGGCACCGCGACTGCCGTCGCGTGGGGCTCGGGGTGGCGGATTCTATGTGGTGCGCACCGGCTCGATGGCGCCCAGCATCCGCCCCGGCGATGTTGTGGTCGACGTACCGGCCAAGAACGTACGACCTGGCGAAGTCATAACCTTTGCCAGAGCGGCAGGGTCGTACACGACCCACCGGGTGGTGGCCGTCACCGCGCGAGGGATCCAGACCAAAGGCGACGCTAACCCGTCTCCCGATTACGGCTACGTGACGCCCTCAGAGGTTGCCGGTCGCGAGGTCGCAGTCGTCCCCAAGGCCGGGTACGTGCTGGAGTTCCTGTCACACCCCGAGGGCCTGGCCAGCCTCGCGCTGTTCCTTCTCGCCGCTTGGTTCGGTTGGGGCCTGCTCACACCGGCTCACGACCGTCGCTCAGTTAAAGGCCGCCATGCCGTGCGGCCCAAGCACCAGGCGGGGGCCAACGAGCCTGTTATATCGCTTCGTGAAAGAGATCTCACCTCCCCTATTTGTCCTAACGGCCACCCCGTTAGCGAAAACGCCTTTTTCTGCTCAATCTGTCGAGCAGCTGTCACAACTGGCGATGTGACTCTTATCCACAGCAGCAGCGCCGGCTCCGTATTGGCCGGTACGCACAAAGCCACCGCGACACCAGGGGGAGGGGGAGCTACGTGGCAGCCCGCCTCGCCGCCCCTGTGGCCTGACGGCTCGGCGAGACGCCCGTAAATTGCCGCCCTGCGCTCGTCGTAACCTCAGAAAGTAACGGAGGCTTCCTCGGGCCATACATACCCCTGAATGTGTTGCGATAGTACGCATGGCCCAGGTAGACCGTTTGTCAGTAACGATGCCCTCAGAAGTGGGAGCCGCGGTTCGGGGCTTAGCAGCCCGGCAAGGCGCGAGCGTCTCGACCTGGCTGACCGCTGCCGCGGCGCAACGCCTACGCAACGAGCTGCTAGGTGCTGCCTTGGACGCATGGGGAGCCGAGGACGGTCCTTCTAGCGATGCGGAGCTGAATGCTGCCGCGGTCGCGCTACGAACGACGCGCCGGGGTGTGTCGTGACGGCCGTGCTGGGTTCCGCCGCCCTGATCGCCATCGACAGGCGCGACCGAAAGGTCGGGCGATGTTGCGTGTCCTCCAGCGTGAGGGGGTGCCCGTGCGTACGAGTGCCAGTTCCATCGCGCAGGTTTGGCGCACGGGACGACGAGAGGCCAATTTGGCACGGGCCCTGCCAGGCCTGGAGGTCGCCGTCCTGGACGAGAAGGCGACCAAGAAAGCGGGTGCACTTCTCGGGTCGAGTGGCACTTCTGACATCGTGGATGCTCATGTGGCGCTCTTGGTCGTCCCCGGCGGGCAGGTCCTCGCAAGCGATGAGCCCGACATCAAGGGCACTCCGCAAGGCGAGGCGGCCCAATACAAGCGTCATACACGTGAGCCACTGTGAGCCTGCTTGCACCGTCTGGTCTGGGTCGGGACCGGGAGTGGTAAAGTAGACGGGTAAGGCAGTCCCACCTCGCCCGTTACGGCGGAGGTGTGCATCGGGCCACCTGCCTCAATGAGGCCAGTTCCCGGTTTGTCTGGTCAGCCCGCCGGACATCGCAGACCTTGGTGTGACCGCAATGTTGGGCAACGAAAGGGAGCAACACTGAGCGCCGACAGAGGTTCGCCTTACCAACCTCAGGCGCGGATGTTGGTTCCGGGCAAGGCCACTTAGCCGAGGCCCGGGCTGGCGTGGGCGCCACCAATGAGCAACGCGTCCGCCCTACAAGCCCGGAGGTCCATCGGCCATGGCCAACGACACGCGTCACGGTGCAGCGCCCGCCGCTCGCGCCAGTGCGACCACAGCCGTCCTCGACGATGCCCACGTCGGGGATATTCGTGGTGCCCTCGGCACGATCAGCCAGCACGACGTCGGCGCGTGGAGAGGTTGGGGCGCACGGCTACTAACCCTTGCTGCGATCATTGGCCCGGGCCTCATCGTCATGGTGGGCGACAACGACGCAGGAGGGGTGGCCACCTACTCCCAGGCCGGCCAAAACTACGGCAACAGCCTCTTGTGGGTGCTGCCACTGCTGATCCCGGTGCTGGTTGTCAACCAGGAGATGGTCGTCCGGCTCGGAGCCGTGACCGGCGTCGGCCACGCCCGGCTCATAAAGGAGCGCTTCGGCCGCTTTTGGGGGATGTTCTCAGTGGGCGACCTGCTGGTGCTCGACTTCCTCACGATCGTGACCGAGTTCATCGGCGTCGACCTCGCGCTCGGCTATTTCGGGGTGAGCAAGTACATTTCCGTCCCGCTCGCGGCGGCAGCCCTGGTCGTGATGACGGCGACCGGCAGCTTCCGCCGTTGGGAACGCTTCATGTTGCTCTTCGTCGTTGCCAACTTTCTTGTTGTCCCGTTGGCGATCTTCAGCCATCCCCACGCGGGCCCGGTCCTGCACGGCCTGACTGTCCCGGGCATAGCCGGCGGGGCCAACTCAACCTCGGTCCTGCTCATAATCTCCATCGTCGGTACGACCGTCGCGCCATGGCAGCTGTTCTTCCAGCAGTCCAACATCATCGACAAGCGGATCACACCTCGTTGGATCAATTACGAGCGCGCCGATACCGTGCTCGGCTCTTTCGTGACTGTCATCGGCGCCACGGCCATGGTGATCACCTGCGCCTTCGCGTTCGGGCACAGCCATTACTTCGGAAAGTTCACCAATGCTGGTGGGGTCGCGAGGGGCCTCGAGCACCAGTTGGGCCACGCAGCCGGCCCCCTCTACGCTCTCGTGTTGCTGAACGCTTCGATCATCGGGGCGGCGACCGTGACCCTCGGGACTTCGTATGCCGTCGGGGACTTCTTTGGGGTGCACCACTCCCTTCATCGCAACTTCTTCGACGCCAAGGGCTTTTATGCCAGCTTCGCCGGGCTGGTCGCGGTGGCGGCGGCTATCGTCCTTGTCCCGCATGCCCCCCTCGGGTTGATCACCTTGGCCGTACAGGCTTTGGCTGGGGTCCTCTTGCCGTCGGCGGCAGTGTTCTTGTTGTTGCTCTGCAATGACCGCGACGTCCTCGGCCTGGGTGAACAGGCCGTGGCTCAACGCCATTGCGTGCTTGATCATTGGTGTATTGCTGGTCATGTCGCTGGTCCTGGTTGCGACCACCGTCTTCCCGAAGGTAAATGTCGGAGCCTTATGCCTCGTGCTGGGCGGCGCCTTGTTGGGCGCCCTTGCTTCGGGCATGGCCTTGGTCGTCCTGCGTAGGCGAGCGGTGCCGGCCGGCCGGGCTCCCGTAGTGCCTCGCGACCATCGGGAGAGCTGGCGTATGCCCTCGCTCGCTCTTCTCGGCCGGCCAACGTGGTCGCGCGGCCGCCTTGCCGGCATGTGGGCACTGCGGGTCTACCTGGTAGTAGCGGTGGCCTTGCTCGTTGTGAAGGCCGTGCAGCTCGGCAGCTGACAGCGCCTTATGCTCGAAGGCAATGCCATCAGCGCGCCGCGAGGGCGAGGACCGTGTCCTCACAGTTCCCAACGGCCTGACGGCCCTGCGCCTGGCCTGCCTGCCGGTTTTCCTTGTGCTTCTCGGCCAGCCCCACGGACGGGACCTGATCGCAGCCGCGTGCATGCTCGCCGTACTGGGCATTACCGACGGTCTCGACGGCTACGTTGCAAGGCATTTTCACCAGGTCAGCTCGCTCGGAAAGTTGGCGGACCCCTTTGTGGACCGGGCGCTCGTGCTCTCCGCGGTGATCGGGGCGGTTGCGATCGGTGCTGTGCCCGTCTGGCTCGTGGCGATCGTGCTGTTGAGAGAGCTCTTTGTGTTGGCCGGGGCGGTGGTGCTCACCGTTGGCGGCGCGCGGTACTTGGAGGTGAGCTTTGCGGGCAAGGTGGGCGCTTTCGGGATGATGGTGGCGCTGCCGCTTTTCCTTTTGGGCCACGCTCCCTTCCGCTGGCATGAGGCCGCCGATGTGGCGGCGTGGGTTGCGGTTGCCTGCGGTCAGGTTTTCGCTTGGTACGCGGCGTTCCAGTACATCCCGACCGGGCGCGCCGTGCTCGCCCAGGCCCGCAAGGGCGAAGGTCGCGGCGAGGGCGAGCAGCTCGTGGCCCACTCCGGCGACGGCCAGCGATGACGGCAGAGAAGTTGGCGAAGTGCCGCCAGCCAGGATCTCTTCAGAACGGGCTGCCGTCGAGGGTCTCCGGCCAGTATGGTCTCCACCGTGAACGTTCCAGATGACCTTCGCTACACCTCGGACCATGAATGGGTTCGCCTCGAGGGCGATCGTGCCCGGGTTGGGATCACGGATTACGCCCAGGACGCCTTGGGGGACATCGTCTATGTCCAACTGCCGGCGCCAGAGGCCTTGGCAACGGCGGGCCAAGCGCTCTGCGAGCTAGAATCGACCAAGTCTGTCTCGGATATATACGCTCCGCTCGACGGGACCGTCTTAGAAGTGAACAGCGAGCTAGTCGATGCGCCCCAGCAAGTCAACGAAGAACCCTACGGTAAAGGGTGGATTTGCGTGATCGAGCCCTCCTCGGCCGCCGCTTTCGAGACGTTGTTGAGCCCGGCGGACTACCGAAAGCTCCTCGAGGCCTGAGGCGTTGTACTGCAACCGGTGCGGGCACCGCAACCCCGTGGGGGCCAATTTTTGCTCCTCTTGCGGAGCTCCACTGGAGCCGCGCGTGACAGCCGTCGAGCCTGACGCCCCGGAGCACCAGACTTCGGCCACGCCGGCAGTTGTGTTGTTCCCTGGGGACGGGTCGTCCGAGCCTTTCCTGCTCGAGCCGAGCGACCTCCTCCACGGGGTAGCGCCGGGTGGTGCCGTGCTCGTGGTGACCCGCGGGCCTAATTCCGGCTCCCGCTTCGTCCTCGGGCCGCAGGACGCCGTGGTCGTCGCGATCGGCCGTCACCCCGAAAGCGACATTTTCCTTGATGACATCACCGTTTCGCGCCGTCATGCTGAGGTGCGCTACGACGATGGCGTCTACCAGGCCCACGATGTCGGCTCGCTCAACGGCACCTACCTCAACCGCGAACGGATAGATACAGCCCCTCTGGTGAGCGGGGACGAGCTCCAGGTGGGCAAGTTCCGCCTGCTGTTCCTCGCTCCTGGCCAAGGCCCTGGCGCCGGCCATGCCGCTGGCACCGCCTGATCGACCGAGGGCTTGAGAGCACCGTCGTGGTAGGTCGCGCGCACCTTTCGATAGGCGAGGTCCTGTCGTTGCTCCACGAGGAGTTCCCGGACGTAACGATCTCGAAGATCCGTTTCCTGGAAAGCCAGGGCTTGGTCGACCCCGAGCGGACCCCGTCGGGGTACCGGAAGTTCTATGAGCCGGACATCGAGAGATTGCGCTGGGTCCTGCGCCAGCAAAGGGATGCCTTCTTGCCGCTCAAGGTGATCAAGGACCGCCTCGAGGGGCAGGGCGACCTCGACCCCGACGCCGCCGGTGACGGGGAGGCCCTCCTCGAGGGGGGCTACGTGCTCGAAGAGGGCTATGTACGCGTGGCGCTAACTAGCGAGGCGCTCTACGGCAACGGAGGGGCCTCGGCGAGCAGGCCCGCCCAGCTGTTTGACCTAGGCCCCGCCTCGGGTGGCTATGTCAGCCCCGGTAGCAACCTCAGCCCGGGCAACCGAGCCGAGCCGAGCAGCCGAGCCGAGCCGAGCGGTTCGAGCGCCGGTGGCGGACCGCGCGCCGAAAATCGCCCGCGGGCAAGCCGCGCGCACGCCGCCGAGAGCACCACCGTTCCGGTACAAGGACCTTCTGTAGCCTCAGACGGCGAAGATGGCCCCCTTGGACCAGCTGTCACACCTGAGCGCGCAGTTGCCTCAGAACGTGCAGTTGCCTCAGAACGCGCAGTTGCCTCAGAACGCGCAGTTGCCTCAGAACGCGCAGTTGCCTCAGAACGTGCAGTTGCCCGTGAGCCCGAGCCTCCCCCGAAGTCGTCGCGGCCGGGGCGCCCCCGCGAGGTAAGGGCGCCCGCCGACGACGAGCTGTCCTTGGCTGAGCTGGTCGAAGCGGCCGCCGTGGACGTTGAGACCGTGAGGGACCTCGAACAGTACGGCCTCATAGCTCCCAGGATCATCGGGGGGGCGCCGTATTACTCCCGGGAAGCCGCCGTGATCGCCCGCCTGGCATGGGCCTTCGCCCGCCATGGCGTCGAGGCCCGCCACCTCCGCGCGTACAAGGGCGCCGCCGAACGGGAGGCCGGGTTGGTGCAACAGGTGATCATGCCTCTCCTGCGCCAACGCAACCCGCAGGCCCGTGAGGCTGCCGCCCACGCCGTCGACGAGCTGTCCGAGCTGGGCGGGGAGCTGCGGACGGCTTTGCTTCGCGCAGCGCTCGCCGACAGTCGCTAGCCGACCGCTCGTTGCTTGCGTGATTTTCCTTGGGGAGTATGTGCGCCTTGCCTGCACGGCCCTAACCGCCTGTCGGGTTGGCCGTCCGCCGTTGTAACGTTCAAGGATGGTCGAGATGCACCTCTCTGCCGTCCGGGTCGAGCTCCCTGCTAACACCCCGATCCTGTTGTTGCAAGAGGCGACGGGCGACCGGACGCTGCCTATCTACATTGGGCGCCCCGAGGCCGAAGCGATAGCGGCTGCCCTTCAAGGCGTTGTCACCAAGAGGCCGATGACCCACGACCTGCTGCGCGACATCCTCACCGAGGTCGGCGTCGTGCTGGACCACGTGGTGATAACCGAGCTAAAGGACCAGACTTTCTATGCAGAGTTGCGCCTGCGGCGCGGTGGCAACAACTACGTCGTGTCGGCGAGGCCGTCCGATGCGATCGCGATCGCGATCCGCGCGGGCGCCACGATCTATGCCGAGGAGGCCTTGCTGGACGCCGAGGGCATAGTGATCACACAGCACGACGAGCTCGAGGACGCACCTGAGGGTGAAGAGCTCGTGGCGCAGTTCCACGAGTTCATCGAGGGCATCAGCCCGGAGGACTTCGAGAAGTGAGCCCGGAGGCCCTCAGGCGCTCCGCCGCCGGCCGTCGCCCTGAGGTCGCAGAGCACATCGCCTGATCAGGGGCTATATCCAGGCCAGGTTCTTGCGGGCACGCCCCGGAAGGGCCACACTGGTGTAACTACCTATCTGTTACATCTGCCGAGGAGGGCAAATGGAGCGTCAACAAACCGGGCAGGCATCGCCGCCGGCGGAAGACGGGCCCGAGGAAGGGTTCAGAGGGCCGCAGGTTTGCAACATCGTGGGGATCACGTACCGCCAGCTGGACTACTGGGCTCGTACCGACCTGATGCGGCCTTCGATCAGCGACGCGCGGGGGAGCGGGACGCAGCGCGTTTATGCCTACACGGACTTGTTGCAGCTGAAGGTCATCAAGCAGTTGCTGGACAACGGTGTGTCGTTGCGCTCGACGCGCAAAGCGATCGAATGCCTGCGCGGTTCGGGCACCGATGTAGCCAGCGCGAGCCTCGTCATCGCCGACGACCGCACCGTCTTGGCCAATTCCGGCCAAGAGCTGTTCGACCTGCTGCGGGGCGGCCAGGGTGTGCTCTCGATAGTGCTCGGCATGGAGAAGATCGTCTCAGAGGTAGATGCTGGCATCACCGAGTTCACGGGTACGCGCCCCCAGGGGCACCCGGCGAACGGGACAGCTGCGAGTGCGAGCCCGGCAAAAAGCGTGCCGGGACCGGCGAAGAGGATCGCTCGCTAAAGCATCTAGTCTTGGCCGGGTGAGCCTCGGCCAAGTGAGCGCGCGTTGACCGGGCAACAGGAGGCACCTGGGGCAGGCGTGCTGCGCTACAGCCCGCTCGACGCCTGGCACCGGCGCAATGGTGCGCGGATGGTGGGCTTCGGGGGCTGGGAGATGCCCCTCGAGTACGAGCACGGCACCCTCGCAGAGCACATGTCCTGCCGCCGAGACGTGGCCATTTTTGACGTGAGCCACCTCGGCACGGTGCGGGTGGAGGGACCTGGCGCCAAGGCAACGCTGCAGAGGGCGCTCACCAACGACCTCGGCAAGATCGCTCCCGGCAGGGCGCAGTACACGCACCTTCTCGACAACGAAGGGTCGGTGCTCGACGACTTGATCGTGTGGTGGGCAGGCGAGGAGATCTTCGACGTCATGCCGAACGCCTCCAACACCTCCAGGGTGCTCGCTGCGATCGGGGGCAGCGACATCACCGGCGGCAGGGCCGTGCTGGCAGTGCAGGGCCCGCAGTCGCGCAGCATCCTCGCCAAGGTTTTCGCCGAAGCTGCCGGTGTCGGCCGCTTCCGGGTCGAACAGCTGGACTGGCAAGGCACCCCCGTCACGGTCGCGGGCACGGGCTATACGGGCGAGGACGGCGTCGAGTGCTCGGTCCCAGCCTCACGTGCCGAGGACCTCTGGCAAGCGCTGGTAACTGCGGGCGCCTCGCCGGCTGGCCTCGGGGCGCGTGACACCCTCCGGCTCGAGTCGGGCCTTCCCCTTCACGGCCATGAGCTCGGCCCCGGTATTACCCCGCTCGAGGCCGGCCTCTCCTGGGTCGTTGCCTGGGATAAGCCTGGCGGCTTTACGGGCCTTGACGCCTTGGTGGCGCAACGCCACGAAGGCTTGACCCGGGTGCTGAGGGGCGTTACCGGCGAGGGCAGGCAACCACTTCGGGCGGGCTATCCAGCTCTCCTGGACGGGGTGATCGCCGGCGAGCTGACAAGTGGTAATTTCTCGCCGGTCCTGGGTTGTGGGATCGGAATGGGTTTTCTCCAACTGGGGTTGCCTGATGGGGCAGAGCTCAAAGTGGACGCGAGAGGTCGTGCCCTTACCTGTCATATCGCCCGCCTACCCTTCGTAAAGAAATCCGGTACAACAAACTGATGGCTCATTTCGTCCCCCACACTGATGAGGATTTCGCCCGGATGCTGGGTGACCTGGGCCTCTCCAGCCCCGCCGAGCTGTTCGAGTGCATCCCGGAGGCTCTGCGCCTGGCGGGCGGCCTCGAGATGGCCCCAGGGATGTCCGAACCCGATGTGGCGGCCGAAATGTCCCGGCTGGCCAGGCGCAACCGGGCAGCCAGTGAGCTCGTCTGTTTCGCAGGCGGGGGGGCTTACGACCATGACGTGCCGGCGGTGACGCGGGCGCTCGGGGGCCGCTCCGAGTTCGTCACGTCGTACACGCCCTATCAGCCCGAGGTGGCTCAGGGGGTCCTCGAGGCGCTCTTCGAGTACCAGACCCTTGTTTCCCGATTGGCCGGTCTGCCTATCGCCAACGCCTCTGTCTATGACGGCGCTACGGCGACCGTCGAAGCGGTCAACGTGGCAATTGCCTCGACAGGGCGCAGGACCGTCTGGGTGAGCGCCGGGCTCAACCCGCGCTGGCGGGAGGCACTGGCGACCCTTTGCGCGGGCGGTGGTACCGAGATCGTGGACATACCGCTTGTCGAGGGCCGTACCGCTTGGGAGCAGGCCGCCGCCGGCCATATTGGCAATGGTCCCGGATCCGGTCGCGGCGGTGGGCCTGACGGCCACCCGGCTGCGCTGGTGGCGCCGTCTCCGAACTACCTAGGCTGCATCGACCCTCTCGCGCCCGCCCGAAAAGCCGCCGACGACCTCGGAGCGCTCTTGGTGGCGGCCTTCGACCCGATTGCTGCCGGCCTACTGCGCACGCCCGGCGAGCAGGGAGCCGATGTGGCAGTGGCCGAAGGCCAACCCTTGGGTATGCCGATGGCGTTCGGAGGCCCTTACCTCGGGATGTTCGCAGTAGCGAGCGCACACACCCGGCGCCTGCCGGGGCGCCTGGTCGGCAGGACGGTCGACACCGAGGGGCGCACGGCCTACGTCACGACGTTGCGTGCCAGGGAGCAGGACATACGGCGCGAGCGTGCCTCGTCCAACATCTGCACCAACCAGACCCTGATCGCCATCGGGGCGATGGTGCAGATGGCGTGGCTCGGCACGTGGGGCCTGCGTGAGCTGGCCCTGCGCTGCGCCCGCGGTACCCGCTACACGAGGGAGGCCCTGATCGCGCTGCCCGGGGTAAAACCCTTGGTAGAAGCTCCTGTCCTGCGCGAGTTCGCGCTCGAACTGCCGCTGCCGGCCGACCTCGTCGTCGAGCGCATGGCCGAGGAAGGCTTCCTGGCCGGCATCCCCGTAGAAGTGGGGGACCGCCGCGGGCTGCTCGTCGCGGTGACAGAGAAACGGTCCCGAGCCGAGATCGACGCCTTTGTGGCTGCTATGGAAAAGGTCGTAGTCGCGTGAGCGGGCTCGGGCACAAGTCGTCACCCGGCGGCAAGGCGAGCTCGGCACCGCTGCTCGGGCGCGACGAGGAACCGACCATCTTTGATTTCTCCGTGCCGGGCCGGCGTTGCGCTTCGTTCCGTACCACCGGTGTCCCAGAGTGGAGCGCCGAGGAACTGGTCCCCGCCGAGGAGCTGCGCCCCGAGCCCCCTGAGCTGGCCGAGATCTCCGAGCGTGACCTTGTGGGGCATGTGACGCGCTTAGCCAGCAGGCAGTATTCGGTCGACCTCGGTGCCTACCCCCTCGGGTCGTGCACGATGAAGTACAACCCCAAGGTTTGCGACGAGGCGGCGGCCTTGCCCGGCCTTGGCTACGTCCACCCGGCCACGCCGGCTCCGTACGCGCAGGGATGGTTGGAGCTGCTCTGGGACCTGACCAATGCGCTCTGCGCCATCACGGGTATGCACACAGCCACCCTCCAGCCTCCCGCCGGCGCTGCAGGTGAGCTGACCGGGCTGCTGATAATGCGTGCCTGGCACGAGGGCCAGGGCCGCTCGCCGAGCAAGGTGCTGATCCCGGACTCGGCGCACGGGACCAACCCGGCTTCGGTGAGCCTCGCCGGGTACACCACCGTCAGCATCCCTTCCGACGAGCGGGGCCTCGTAAGCCCGGGGGCCCTGCGCCAGCACCTCGACGGCGACGTTGCGGGGATCATGCTCACCAACCCCAACACCCTCGGGCTGTTCGAACAAGACATCGCGGAACTGGCCGGAGCGGTCCATGACGAGGGCGGCCTGCTCTATTACGACGGGGCCAACCTGAACGCGATCCTCGGAGTTACAAGGCCCGGGGACATGGGCTTTGACATCGTGCACCTCAACCTTCACAAGACCTTCGCCGTGCCCCACGGCGGTGGCGGCCCTGGCGCCGGCCCGGTGGCGGTCACCAGGGCCCTTGCCGACCTGCTGCCCGGCCCGGTCCCCAAGCGCCTGGACGACGGCAGCTTCGTATGGGAGACCCCGTCGCGCTCGATCGGGCGTGTGCACGGCTGGCACGGCAACGCGCTCGCACTGGCGCGGGCCTGGGCCTACATCTTGTGCAACGGCGGCGACGGCCTGCGCAAGGTCTCAGAAGCCGCCGTATTGAACGCCAACTGGTTGCTCGCCCAGCTCCGCGGCACCTACCGGATCCCCTACGACCGCCCGGCGATGCACGAAGTGGTCGTGTCGACCCATGACGCCCCGGGCACCGCCCACGAGCTGCGCGCGCTTGACGTCGGCAAACGTCTGTTGGAGAAGGGTTTCCACGCCCCCACCGTGTACTTCCCGCTGGTCGTCCAAGAGGCGCTCATGATCGAGCCGACCGAGACGGAGAGCCCCGAGACGGTGGCTGCGATCGCGGCGGCGTTGCTCGAGATAGCCCAGGAGAGCCCCGAGATGGTGGCCGGTGCGCCGCGCACCACACCGATAGGGCGTGCCGACGAGGCCCGCGCCGCCCGGTCGCTGGTGCCAACCTGGGACGCGATCAGCCCAAGCTGAACTGCAGGTTGACCGGCACGGCAACTGCAGACCCCGGGACAGGCATCTTTTGCCCGTTCACCCGGACCGCCACCTCGGGAGGGTCACCGAGGCGGATCCACGCCGGGCCGGTCACCGAGGACTGTTGGCCCGCCTCGAGGATCCCCTCGTAGACGATCTGGCCGAGCGGGCTGTTCGCCCTGACCTCCAGCCAGCAACTGCCTTTGGCTTTCACGACTATCGAGGCGGAGGGTGAGCTGAGCTGGTATGTGGCGGTGCCCTTGGCGGAAGAAACCAGCACCGCCGGGTGCGACGCGACAGTGACAGGCGATGTCGTGGGGACCGGCGCCGTAGTCGTCGGCGGGGCCGCCTTCCGCTTGGGCGCTGGGCGGGCCGTGACGGGTGTTTGCTGAGCTGCGGTCTGTAGCTGAGCGCGGGTTGGGCCTGGAGCAGAACGCAGGTCGAGCGCTATCCCGACTGCTGCAACAGCCACCGCCACGGCGGCCGCAGCCAGCACGACACCCGTGATCGAGGGACGGTGGCCGAAGTGGCGGGTTGCCAGGCGCTTGTCGTTGCGTGCGGCCCGAGCCTGACCCGCAGACTTTCTCACTGCGGGGGAAATGTCATCGAACTGGAACACCTGCGGCTGGACGACCGGGACCGGCCTCGTCGGCTCGCCGGAAAGGCCCGGCTCCGCCAGAGAGATGTCATCGGACATGTCGCCGGACAGGCCACGTTGTGGTGGCAACCCCGGCATTGTCGTCTCGGCCGGCTCGTGGCCGGGCAAGGCACGCACAGTTGGGCGCCCTGGGCCGCTGTGGAGGACCTGGGTGCCCGGCGAATGGCCCAGGTTGGCCGATGTGGCGACCGCGTCCATGGCCGCGATCGAAGGGCCCGTGCGCGACGGCCGGCGGAAAGGCGAGGCGCTCGCGCTGCCCGGCGACGAAAGAGCGCGTGGCGGGGGCAGGCCGCCGTCGATCAGGCGGACGTGGGCCTGATGGTCTGTGGCGTCTTCCGACCAACCTTGCGCCCCGTCCGGGCGTTGCGTGATGTCGCCCAGAGTGCCCAGCGCTTGGCGGTGACGTTCGACGCTTCGCGAGCGCGCCCGCAGCCCTCGTGCGGCGTAGGTCACCGACGCCAACGCGCAACCGATCACCAGGACGATGAGCAACGGGTCCATCTGTGCTCCTTAACGTCGGTCGGGGCCGTCTGGGTTTAACAGTACGGTAAAGATGGGGAGTTTTGGCGTATCCTCAGGGCCGCGACGTGCAACGGTCGTCGGAGGAGTTCCTACCCAGTGCCTGATGAAACCCAACGTGAGCGGACGTGGCCCGGCTTCGCTCGCTGATCGCCGTCGCTGCTGGGTTTGGCGCGGGGGCTATCCCATTTTCCAACATCGTGGCGCGCCGTCGCGCCGGTGTCGACCTGCGCACGGTGGGCAGCGGGACGGTTTCGGGCAGTGGGCTTTACGCCGTGGCCGGGACCGGGCCGCTCATTGCGGTCGGCCTCGCCGAGTTGGCCAAGGGTGCCATTGGCCCTCTGCTGGCGGGGCGTGACCATCCAGTGGTCGCCGCACTGGCGGGGGGTGCCGCGGTCGCCGGCCACAACTGGTCACCCGTGCTCGGCGGCGCTGGCGGACCGCGGGATTTCCCCTGCGATAGGCGCCCTGTTGGTGACCGCCCCAGCCGCCTCCGGGGCGCTGGTGGCCGGCTTGGCGCTCGGCAAGATGGCGGGGGAGACCGCGATCGGCAGCTTCGTCGCCGACCTCGTCTTGGTGCCCGTTGCTGCCCGGGTGCATGGACGGGCCGGTTCCCTAGCTGCTGGCGCTGTCCTGGTCCCGATCGTCGCCAAAAGGTTGTTGGGCAACGCCCCTCCGCTACTCCCGGGGCCGTCGGTGTACCTCAACCGTCTGCTGTTGGACCGTGACACCCGCGCCAAGCCGAGCGGGGACCAGCCACGCGAGGCGACGCACTGACCGTCGCCGTAGTGACAGACAGCGCCGCCTCGTTGCCTGAGCCAGTGGCGGACGCCAACGGGGTGACCGTAGTGCCGATGTGGGTGAGCATCGGCGGCGAGCAGTACCGTGACAGCGAGCTCGACATGGCCGAAGTCCTTGCGCGCCTCGGCGAGGGCCTCACCACATCAGGCCCGGCGCCTGGAGAACTCGTCGACGCTGCGAGGCGGGCCGACGAGGGTGACGGGGTCGTCATCCTGACGATCTCGCAGCGGATGAGCGGCTCGTACGACGCGGCACGGCTCGCAGCGGGCCTCTTGGAAGACCAAGGTGGTGGGGGACAAAAGGTGGCCGTCGTCGACACCGGGACCGCCGCGGGAGCCGAAGGCCTTGTTGTGCTGGCCGCTTCCCGGGCTGCTCGCGCCGGCCTGCGCCTCGAGGCCGTCGTGGCGGCGGCCGAGGTGGCCGCGCGGAGGGCAAGGTTGCTGGCCACGTTGCCTTCGCTGGAACACCTTGCCCGTGGCGGGAGGGTGCCCGGGGTCGCTGCCCTCGGAGCTCGCTGGCTTGGGCTGCAACCCGTCTTCGAGTTCAAGCAGGGCAAGGTCAGGCCGCTGCGGCCCGCTCGAGGGCGTCGCCTGGCCTGCCAGAGGATCATCGCCCTGTGGGCGGCCGACCTCGACGAACAGCTCCGGCGAGGTGCCGTGCTGCACGTGTCGGCGTTGCACGCGCTTCAGCCTGAAGTAGCCGAGGAGCTGCTGGGCCAGGTGCGCTCCTACGTAGAGCCGACGACCGCCTTTGTGGGCTCGTTCAGCCCGGTGATGGTTGCCCACACTGGGCCTGGCCTGGCGGGGCTCGCCTGGTGGTGGGAGGACAAGTCACCCCAGGGCCCGGACGGGACCGGGCGCTCCGGTGCGACTGGCGCGCTCTCAGGCGGCGGCGGTTAGAGCTAGTTGAGCCACGGGCAGGGGTGTGGCCAGCGGCTCGTCGCCCAGATCTGGCACATCTCCGCCGTGGCGGCGCAGGCTTCGCCGGAACCACCACGACGACAGCAGGATGCCGCCCAAGGTGAGACCGCATGACACGCCTGTCTTGGCAACCAGGTAGGTAGCGATCGGCACGTTTAGGAGAAGGGTGAGCGTGGCCGCAGCATTGATGAGGCTGACGAGCGCCCAGAGCAGGCTGATCTTTACGAACAGCTGGCGCACCTTCGGCCCTTTGAAAAACGACGGGGGCATCGGCACGAAATCGTGTGCCAGCTTCTCGGCGAGCGGGCGACCGAGGGGGACCGAGAACAAAAACGCCCCGCCCACCAAGGCCGTCGCCAGAGAAGGCTGCAGGAAATATACGAAAAGCCCGCTACTGCCGCTTGCCAGTGCCACTACCGAGCGTGCGGTTAGGCCAAGGGCCGCGATCACGAGCACGCCCGGGACGCGCTCGCGCTTCCAAATCCTGCGCAATAGGGCTAGGTAAGTCCAGCCAAGCGCGGTACATATCGCACCTTTTGGCCCGAGCGCCCAAAGAGCCAAGTAGAAAAGGGCGAGCGGGATGAGCGTGGCCTCTATGACCTGGGGGGCGGCGCGCTTGGCTAGTTCTCGCAGGCGCGGCAGCTCGACATGGTGGTGCTGATGAGGTTCCACACTATTGGCTCGGCGCGAGAGCCCCCGCCTTGAGGCGGCGATTGGCGCACAAGGTTTCTCGGGAGACATAAGTGCTGGCAGAGTCATACAACGCTCTCCGTAGCGGTTTCGGAGCCTCGCGGCCCACTGTGCGCTGTTTTCGGCTGGTCCAGCGCCCCACCGGCAATCGGTGAGCTCGGAGTACTCCGACCTTATACCCGGGCCTCCGGGCGCTACCCGTCGGAGCGGGCAGGGAGTGTGGGGAGAGCTACCCAAGCCCAGCATCTCCCAGCGTGCTACGGGCTCGGCGCTAGCGTGCTTTGTCGTAGCGCTTTCCCCGCCCGTCGATGGTGTTGGGGACCCGGATCCCCGCTCAAAGGGCCCCGCTGGCCAGCCTCTCGCCGGCGGGCAAGCGCGCGCGGTCCCGCGTCGCACCCGGCGTGTAAAGGTCTTCCGCTTTGTGGTGGAGGCGGCCGTCCTGGCAGGCGGAGCCCTGTTCGTCACGCGCCGCGCCGGCGACATGGCCGAGGTTGCGGCGACCTTTGACCGCTTGCACTGGCATTGGTTGTTCGTCTCGGTAGCTGCCGAGGCCGGCTCGATCACGGCGCTGTCGTGGTTGCAACAAAAGTTGCTCCGGGTCGGCGACCTGCCTGTCGGGGTAGCTGACCTCGTGCCTGTGACGATGGCGAGCAACGCAGTCGCCCAGTCGCTCCCAGGCGGCACGCTTTTCGCAGAGGGTTATGCGTTCCGCCAGTACCAGCGGCTGGGTGCCAGCCGCGTCCTTGGGATTTGGGCCGAGCTGTCAGCGGGGGCGCTGGCTTCGGCAGCCCTCGCCGCTGTGGCGGTGGCTGGAGCCGTGGTTGTCGGGCCGGCCTGCGGCTGAAGCTCCTCCCCGGCTTGGCCGTCGTGCTGGTGGGTGCGCTCGTGGCCGCCGCTCTGTTCCGGCGTGCCCCACTGCTCAGCAGCCTTATCTCGCGCCTGTCTCGGCGCTTGGAGCGCCACGTACCGGCGGGCCTGATCGACCACCTCCACTCAGCGCAGGACTCCACCCGCCAGATGGAAAAGTTCCAGCCTTCAAAGCGCCTTTGGCTGCTCTGCTTTGCTGCCGCCGCCATCAACTGGGGCCTGGACGCCGTCGTGCTGACGATGGGCCTGCTGACCGTTGGGGGCCCGGTGCCGTGGAGGGGCTTACTGCTTTGCTACGCGGCCGCACAGCTCCTAGTCGAGCTCCCCCTGACCCCGGGAGGCTTGGGGCTCGTCGAAGGCGGTCTGGTGGAGGTGCTCATCAGGTTCCACGTGCCGGCGTCACGCGCTACGGCCGGGACCCTCATGTACCGCGCCGTCAGCTACTGGTTCCTTCTCGTCGTCGGCTGGGTGGCTGTCGGGTACCTCACCTACCGCAACCGCCGTACGGACCGCCACGCTGCAGCCACCTCGGAGCGCGTGAGCCCTCCCGTGGCCTGAGCCAAAAGAGGCCGTATACCTGCAGGGTGGGCACGCCTAAAACAACGTGCCCACCGTGCAGCCTCCGGCCTCCGTCGGCGTGACACGTGCCGTTGGCTGCTCGTCAGCGGCCACGACGCGGCGGCGGTCCTGGCGGTCTGTGCGCCTTTGTGAGCCTGACCGGTCACGGGTTGACACGGGGCCGGACAATACCTAGACTGTCGAGGTATGCGTGGGGATGGTGCTCAGGGGCACCTGGACTTGGTCCTGCTTGGGGCGCTAGCTGCTGGCCCTGGGCACGGGTACGCCATTATCAGTACTTTGAAGCAACGCAGCGACGGAGCCCTGGACCTGCCTGAGGGCTCGGTTTACCCGGCGCTTCACCGGCTGGAGGACATCGGGCTGGTTTCCAGCGATTGGGCACTGGCTAGTGGCCGGCGCCGACGGGAGTACCGCTTGACCCCCAAGGGTGCGACAGCTTTGGGCTCGCAGCGGGCCGAATGGTCGAGGCTGTCCGCCGCCATTGACGCCGTACTTGGCGCCGTGCCGGCCAGATTGGTGCCGCAGTGAACAACGGCCCGATCGAGGAGTACCTGGACAACCTTTTCGTCGAGCTGCGCCGCAACGCTCCCCGGGCCGCCCGTTCGATGCTTAGTGAAGCGGAGGCCCACTTGCGCGACGTAGCCGGCGAGGCGGCTCGGGCCGGCAAGAGCCCGCAGGAGGCCGAAGCCGAGGCCGTGCGCCGTTTCGGCGAGGCCCGCCTGGTGGCCGCTGCCGACCGGGCGCGGGGCCGGTTGTGGGTGGCGCGTGGCACGTTCATATCGGCTTGGTCGTTGGGAGCCTGGGGAGCGGTCGCCGTCGGAGTGAGCGGCCTGGTGGCCGGCTCGATGCGACTGGCCGGGGTCACGAACCAGTTCCTGACCGGGCCTTGGCCCAAGTCGGGTACAAACGCCTCCGACTGTGCCCGCTGGCTGGCCGGCTACCCTCACTCTGCGTCGTGTGCGCAGGCCGCCATGGCTGACTGGGCTTTTGAGACCGTGGCATACCGGGTGGCTTTCGGCCTCCTCGGGCTGGCAGCTTTGGCTTGCCTGTGGTTTGCCCGGCGCCGCTGGCTTCCTGCGCACCGCTGGGCGCCGCTGCCCGCAACCGTGGTTGACACTATTGCCACCACCATTTTTGGTTTGAGCGGCGCGTGGCTGGCCGGCCTGGGCGTAGACGCCTGGGTGGTCAGCTCGGGCCACGGTTCGGGGCAATGGCTGAGCGCGGCGCCGGTGGCGCTGGCGGCCGCAGCCGTGTTCGGGACGCGGCTGCTGCGAGACTTGAACGCGGCCACATGATCGCGCCACATGATCGCGGCTGTCAGGCGTCCGCTCGGTCGACCCTCCACAAGGCGAGCGCCACGAGAGCTGCGGCCAAGACTACGAATATGGCTGCTTCTATTGTCTGGAACTCCCAAAACCGGCTGGCCGGTTGGTAGCTCACCAGCCACCGGTAGCCCTGCGCCTGCAGGCAACTGCTGAGAGCCGAAGGTCCTTTGAAAACGGCGGTGTGGCAAACGGCGGGCACGTAGCTAAAGGTGCTGCTGAGGGCCTCCGGGTGACCGGCTCGGTTTACCAGCGTCTTGGACAGGACCCAGGGATTGCCAGGGAGGGCAGCCCCGCCGAGCGAGAGCCTGGCTGTCAGCGGCGCCAGGTAGTGAGGTCGCACGTACAGCACGACCAGGCTGCGCACCGCTGCGAATGCGCCGAGCACCCCGGCGGCAGCCGTCATGACGCGACCGGTCCATGTGCCGATGGCGATCCCTAGGGCGACGGCGAAGACGCTGTACGCAACTGGGACGATGCCCTGGATGTCGAAGTGGCCGGAGCCGAGGCGACCATCGAGGGCGTTCTCGGGGCTATGCCACCATGTAACAAGCGCGCTCACCGACACTCCCCAGGCCACGGCAGCGGCTATGACCCAGCCCACCTTCGCAGCCATCCAGCGCCGCCTCGTGATGCTCTGCGCCCACACCAAGCGATGGGTACCCTCGTCGATCTCCTTGGCGATCAGCGGGGCGCCCCAAAAGATCCCCAGCAGCAGCGGGGCCCCGATCGAAACGGCGCTCACAAAGTCCAGAACGAGCCCGTCTCCCTGGAACAGTTCCTCGCTCAGGTCGCCGCAGCTTCGGCTGACTGCACAGGTGGACAAGGCCGAGCTGTAGTCGTTCGCCATGTGCGTACCGGTGACGACTAGGAAAACGGCCAGGGCGACCAGCGCGGCACCGGCGAACAACACTTGGTTCCGGTGCAGGTGCCACGTCAAGTAGTTCATCGCGCACCTCCGGTTGTGTTTACAACGCTGAGCGGCCCAGCCGTGACCGTCCCGCCGTCGCGGTCGTGGCCCATATACGCCAGCACTATCTCCTCGAGGTCCGGCTCGAAGACCTCCCAATCGGGGCCGAGGAGCGGGCCGATGCTGCGTACGAGCAATCTCGACTGGCGTTCCGTGTGGGTAGCCCTCACGATGTCGAACAACCTCTCGCACTCCGAGAGCCCCCGACGCGGGCCGACGAGCACCCTGTGGGAGGAGACAAGAGCTTCAGTGGTGGCACACAGCTGTACCCGCGACGAGGCAAGTAGGACGACATGGTCGCAGACTTGTTCTACGTCCCTAAGCAGGTGCGACGAAAGAAGGACGGTGAGGCCGGTCCCAGCGGCGGCGGCCGCCAAAGAGGCCAGGAACTCTGCCCTGGCCAGCGGGTCAAGGGCGGCCACGGGCTCGTCCAGGAGCAGTACCTCGGGCATCTTGGCGACCGCCATCGCCAAAGCGACCTGGGCGTGCTGGCCACCGGACAGAGTGGCGACGGGCCGGTCGAAGGGTACTCGCAGGGCGAAGAGCCGTTCCCGTGCGACGCTGTCGTCCCAGCGTGGGTTGAGGCGCCTGCCGAGCTCCAAGTGCTCTGCAACATTGAGGCGACGATAAAGCGGCATCTCCTGGGCGAGGTAACCGACGCTGGTCAAGAACTCGACGTTTTGTGCAGGTTCGCGGCCCAGGACGCGGACGGTGCCGGCGCTGGCGGTGGCGAAGCCGGAGACCATCCGCAGCAGCGTGGTCTTGCCGGAGCCGTTCGGGCCGAGAAGGGCCGAGATCGCTCCCTTTGGGACCTGGACGCTACATTCCTCAAGTCCCCAGACGTGCCCGTAGCGCTTGCCTAAAGCGATGGCGTCGATGGCCGGCATCGCCTCGGCATGAGCGGCCCCGCTCATGCCGCCCCTTCCGAGGAGCCGGCGGCCGGGGCCAGAGCCGACCGGACCAGAGCCTCGATGGCGGAGTCGTCCAGGCCCTCGCCGCGAGCTTTGCGGACCCAGGTCTGCAGCGAGCGGGACAGCCGCTCCTGTGTGCCGGGGGGCGGCCCGCTTGGCCGCGCCAGGACGAATGTCCCCACGCCCTGCTTGCCTTCCACGAGGCCCCTCACCTCTAGCTCCCTGTACGCCTTCAAAACGGTGTTCGGGTTGAGGGCGATCTCGCCGACGACCTCCTTCACCGTTGGGAGCCGGTCGCCTGGCCCAAGGGCGCCCATTCTCAGAGCATGCTCCACTTGTTGGACCAGCTGGAGGTAGGCAGGGACCCCCGAAGTGGAGCTCATCCTGAAGCTGATGGTGCGATTACTCAGTTCACTACTCATCTAGTGAACTATACCGGGAACGCCATATGGTGTCAATGCTCGGTAGGCACCTGCTTAGTGTTGCGCGTCACGCTTCGCGCCGGGCCGTCATTGGGCGCTTTCTATTTGTCTTGTCATCGCAGGGGAATGGACGCTGCCCGTTCCCGCCCTACCCGGGTGATGCTGCAGGGCAGCCGACTGCCCCCGCCGAGATGGAGACGATCTCGATCTTGGCCGCCGGGTTGGAGACCTCGCCCGACAGGTACCCGCGGATCGTCCCTGTCGTCGTTTTGACTGCGTAGACACCCCCGTTTTCGCCGCTGGTCGTTACGTGGCCGGGGTAGAGCCTTCGCGCCTCGGCCAACGTGCCCCCGACGCGAAGCCCCCGGGACGTCTCTCCGTTGAACGTCGCGCCGAGCTTGTCAGTCAGATCGTTGCCCGTCTGGTAGCCGACGAACGTGCTGTGGAAGAAATACACCGAGAAATTCGCCCACGTTAGGGCGGCGTCGATGGTGCAGTTACCCATCGCGCCCTGCACACCTCCCTGCGTTGCCCCGATCAATTTCCTTCAGCGCGTTCACGGCTTTCTCTTGGGGCTCGCCGAAGCGGACCGGCCCCACAGAATCACCCGACAGCACGACGGTGTGTTTCGGCGAGATGACCGCTGAGGCGATCGTGGACGCCATCGAGGCTGAGTGCGGCCCGACAATCGCGAGCAGGGCAATGGGGACGAACCCAAGACGAGGCAGCTGCCTGCGCAAACGTGCAGTTGTATTAGCCATCATGGCTTTCTAACCCAGCGACATCCGCCGCGGTTGCGGCTTCGACAAACTCGCGCCGTTGGTATGCGAGGCTAGACCGGCACCAGCTCGACATGGACACCCGCGGCTTCCGCCAAGGACCTCAAGTCACTGGGGTCGGAAGTAAGGATGTCGTCACCATCGGCGGCAAGACAAACGAGAGCGGCATCGATCGCATCCTCAGCCCGGCTTCGACGCAGGAGCAGGCCAGCCTTCTTGCCCAGCTCTTCGTCGAGCGCCCTCACCTCGACGGCGCGGAGCAAACGTGCGACCTCGGACTGACGGCCGGCCCCGCCGCGCCAGATCTGAGCAACGATGCCGCCGTGGCTGAGGGGGGAACGTTGAGCTATTCGCTCCCGTTTCAGTAGGGCAATGATGTCGCGGTCACCACGCTCGACGGCGACAAAGACCCCGGCGTCGAGGAGAAGGGTCACACCGCCCCACTAGCGGGACGGGGCGCGTTGCCCGGTGATGAGCGGACGACGGTCGCCCGCGAGCGGGCCCGGCGGACCGCTTGGTCGATCTCCGCTTCGCTGATCACTCCGTGCTCCGCCTCGTAGCTATGCAGGAAGGCGTCGAAGGCATGCATCCGCCGATCTTGCTCGGCCTTTAGCGTGAGGGCGTCGTTGACCCAAGCGCTGATACTGGTGGCTCGTCCCTCGGCGACCGCTGCCTGTGCGGCGTCGAGGAGTTCGACATCGACCGAGGCTGACAGCCTCTGTTTGCTTGTCATACAGATATGCTACTCCACTACCAACTTTGTGGTAGGAGCCGAGAGCCGCTGGGGTGTTAGTACCACGGGGCTGGTGCAGCTAACAACCTCGACAGCTCTCGCCGAGCGGACGAGACTCCGGGTGTGACGCCTGGGCCGGTGCGAGCTGAAAGGTCGTAGGTCCGATGAACCAGGTCCTTCATGTCGCCTGGTACCGCTTCCGCGTCACGCTGGTCCGGCGCTGGGCTGGCTACCTGAGCGTGGTGCTGCTCATCGGTTTGGTCGGTGGGACCGCCATGGGCTCGGTCGCTGCCGGGCGACGTACCCAGTCCTCCTACCCGACGTTCCTGGCGAGCACAAACCCATCAGACATGACCCTTTCGGTCTACGCGCCGAACTCTCCCAGTGGTGCGGTCGCTCCGTTGACGGCCAGGATCGCTCGGCTGCCCGGTGTGAAAAGGGTCAGGGACCTCGTGGCGCCCGACTTCGTGCCGCTGGCCCGCAACGGCACCCCCCGCTTGAAGGTACTGAACAGCATCCTGGTCCTAGCGAGCTCGGACGGTGGTTTCCTCGTTCAGGACCGCCCGGGAATTGTGCAAGGCCGGCGGGCGGTCCCTGGTGACCCACACGAGATGATGATGACCGCCAACGCGGCCCGCGGACTCGGCGTGCGCCTCGGTGACGTCGTGCCGTTGGGCTTCTACACCGACGCCCAGGAGGCCCTGCCGGCCTTTGGGACCTCGAGGGTGGTCCCCCGCTTCAGGGTCGGCGTCAAGCTTGTGGGCATCGCCGTCCTCAACAACTCTGTTCTCCAAGACGACATCGACGCGGCCTACGGTTTTGTCCTCCTGTCCCCTGCGCTCGTCCAAGACGCCGTTAAGGTGTGGCCTGGCGCGGGCGCGCCTACGGCTTACGCCCTGCAACTCGACCACGGTGCCCTTGATGTCACGGCGGTCGAGCAAGAGATTCCGCCGGATAATCCCGCCTCGGGCAACGGTCCAGTTCCATGTGACTGCTCGCGTCGTGACCGAGGTGGAGCTCGCCCTCAAGCCGGAGTCTGTTGCGCTAGGCGGTTTCGGAGCGATCGCCGCCCTGGTCTGCCTGGTCCTCGGGGCGCAGGCTATTTCCCGCCAGGTCCGATGGGGCGACGACGACCGCCGAGCGATGCGGGCGCTCGGAGCCGCTCCCATAGTCACGGCGGCCGACGGGTTGATCGGTGTCCTGGGCGCCGTGGCCGTTGGTTCTCTGGTGGCCGTTGGCGTAGCGGTGGCGCTGTCGCCGCTGTCCCCGTTGGGCCCGGTGCGACCCGTCTACCCCGATGGCGGGCCCGCCGTCGATTGGACGGTGTCCGGCATAGGCCTCGCGGTCCTGATCGGCGTGCTCGGAGCCGGCGCGGTCGTGCAGTCCTATCTGGGGACGCATCACCGAGCACATCGGGGTGTGGCGCCAACGGGGCGCAGTTCGGTCCTCGCCCGCCGAGCCGAGTCGGCGGGGCTGCCCGTGGCCGGTGTGGTCGGCATCCGTTTTGCCCTGGAACCCGGACGGGGCCGCACCGCCGTGCCGGTGCGCTCTGCGTTGGTGGGCACCGTCGTTGCCGTCGTCTTGGTGGTTGCCACCCTCACCTTTGCGAGCAGCCTCAATACCTTGGTCTCGCACCCTGCGCTGTACGGGTGGAACTGGGACTACGCCCTCAACCCCTCCAACGACGTACCTCCGCGCGCCTTGGAGCTTCTGAGCCACGATCCTGACGTCGCTGCATGGAGCGGGTTCGACTACAACGACGTGGCGATCGACGGCCAGACCGTTCCCGTCCTCATGGAACCCGCAAGGACCGAGTTAGTGTCGCCCCCGATCCTGGCCGGTCACGGCCTTGAGGCTAGCAACCAGATTGTCGTGGGAGCTGCCACGCTCGACGTGCTGCACAAGCAGCTCGGAGGAACAGTGTTCCTGAGTTACGGGGCTCGGGCAGACGCCCCGATCTATATACCTCCGACCCCCTTGACGATAGTGGGCACGGCGACGTTCCCGGCGGTGGGCTTCGAAAGCTTGGTCGCCGACCACACCTCCATGGGCACAGGTGCGATGTTCTCGGAGGCCATTTTCCCCCCGGCGTTCCAGCGGGCTGTAGAGACCCGGGACCCGAACCTCAACGGGCCTGAGCTCGTCTTCGTACGGCTCCGCAGTGGCGTCAGCCCCGTGGCTGGCCGTGACGACCTGCAACGCGTTGCTGATGCGGCTGAGAAGGTTTTCGCCGGCGACCCAAACGCCTACGGCCAAAACGTCACCGTGCTCGGCGTCCAGCGCCCGGCGCAGATAGTGAACTACCGCAGCATCGGGTCGACGCCCGTCATCCTGGCGGTCGGCCTCGCCGCCGGGGCCATCGCCGCTCTTGCCCTCACGCTGGCCGCTTCGGTCCGCCGCCGCCGGCGGGACCTGGCCTTGTTGAAGACCCTTGGCTTCACACAAGGACAATTGGCAGGCGCGGTTGCCTGCCAGGCGACCATGGCCGCGCTTACCGGTGTGATCGTGGGGATCCCTCTTGGCATCGTCATCGGACGTGAACTTTGGACGCTGTTCGCCCACAATCTCAACGCCGTCCCTGACCCAAGCGTGCCGGCCGTGCCGGTGACAATTGTGGCCGTGGGGGCTCTCGTATTCGCCAATTTGGTGGCGGCGCTCCCCGGACGAAGCGCGGCGCGGACCCCGACCGCGTTGGTCATGCGAGCAGAGTGACTCAGCGTCCCTACCCGCCGGTTTGCCTCTGGTTTTCGGCACGAGGAGATTGACCAGAGCGGGCTGGTCGAACGAGCGGGCGCATCGTAGCGGTGCTGGGCACCGGCAACGCCAGCGGTTTCGTCAGGAAAGGGGACCCGTGGACGAGAACCGCCTACTAACACCGGGCGACAGAGGAGAAAGTAACTCCCGCCATCATAAACATAGCGCGCTCGGGGTGCTTGCGGCAAGTCGCCATTCGGCGCGCACAATCTCGGTCTCTAGCCCGGACCTACCAAGAGAAAGGGTGGCGTATGGGGGAGCATGCGGTGGTGGTCGCCGGAGGCGGCCCGACAGGGATGATGCTGGCGGCCGAGTTGGCTTTGGCGAGGGTCGATGTCGCGATCGTCGAGCAGCGTCGGGACCATGTGCTCGTAGGCTCCCGGGCCGGCGGCTTTCACTCTCGCACGATAGAGGTGCTCGACCAGCGTGGGGTGGCGGACCGGTTCCTCGCCGAGGGCAACGCCGTTCAGGCGCTCATGATCGGGGCGACCGTGTTGGACATGAGCGACTTCCCGACGCGCCATCCCTACTCGCTCGGGATTTGGCAGAACCAGATCGAGCGGATCATGGCCGCCTGGGTCGGCGAACTGCCAGTGCGTGTCTACTACGGAGCGGAAGTGACTGGGTTCGCCCAGGACGCCACCGGCGTCGATGTCGAGCGGGCGGACGGTGGGCCATTGCGGGCGCAGTACCTGGTCGGGTGCGATGGCGGACGCAGCGTGATCCGCAAAGCGGCCGGCATCGAGTTCCCTGGGTGGCCCCGACCAGGAGCAACCTGATCGCGGAGGTTGAGGTGACCGAGGAGCCTCCACGGGGCATTCGCCACGACGCTACGGGGGTGCATGGCCTCCACAAGTTGGAGGACGGCAAGACGTACCGCGTGATCGTGACCGAACGCGAGCTCGGGCCAAGCAGCGAGCCAAGCCTGCGCGACCTGAGCGAGGCGCTGGTCAATGTGTTCGGCAGCGACTTCGGGATCCACGCTCCCGTATGGATCTCTAGGTTCACCGATATGACACGCCAGGCGGCGTCCTACCGCGCGGGACGCGTCCTGCTCGCCGGCGATTCGGCGCACGTGCACTACCCGGCGGGCGGGCAGGGCCTGAGCCTCGGGGTGCAAGACGCGGTGAACCTCGGTTGGAAGCTTGCTCAGGTGGTCGAGGGGATTTCCCCGGAGGACCTTCTCGACACCTACCAGGACGAGCGCCACCCTGTCGCTGCCCGGGCACTCCAGCACACCATGGCCCAGGGCGTCCTGCAGCGCCCGGACGACCGTATCAAGGCCGTCGTCGACATGGTCTCGGCGCTGGTAACCATGGACGAGCCGCGCAAATATCTTGCCGGGCTCATCTCTGGGCTGGACATTCATTACGACCTCGGCGAGGGCCACGCTCTACTCGGGCGGCGCATGCCCGATCTGGACCTCGTGACCGGCGATGGACCGCTTCGGGCCTTCACCCTGCTGCACGGTGCCAAAGCGGTGCTGATCAATCTCGGTGAGCCCGGCGTGCTGGACATCGGTGCTTGGGCAGGCCGCGTCCAAAGGATCGATGCCGCATATCTCGGCGAGTGGGAACTGCCGGTAATTGGCAAGGTCGCTGCTCCTCGTGCTGTGTTGGTACGGCCCGATGGGTATGTCGCTTGGGTGGGAGATGGCAGCGGCGCTGGGTTGCAAGCGGCCTTGGCTAAGTGGTTCGGGGCACCGTGACGAGACTGCGGTCCGGGGCGCAAACGGCGACGGCGTAAATTCCCTAGCAGACAAGGGAGGGAGCATGGCTGAGAACATTGCTGAGGCAAGCACGACCAAGAAGGCAACCACGACCAAGAAGGCAACCAAGAACGCAACCAAGAAGCAACCAAGAAGGCAGACGGTGAGGCCGAGGTGCTGGCAGCGATCGCTGCGATGCCAGCTCCAGACCGTGCCGTAGGAGAGCGGCTCCATGCCATCATCAAAGGCAATGGCCCGGCGCTGTCACCGAGAACCTGGTACGGGATGCCCGCTTACGCCAAGGACGGCAAGGTCATTTGCTTCTTCCGTAGCGCAGCGAAGTTCAAGGAAAGGTACATGACCCTTGGTTTCAACGACGGTGCGAACCTTGACCAAGGCGCCATGTGGCCCATCGTTTTCGCGGTGAAGGCGCTGACGGCAAAAGAAGAGAAAGCTGTCGCCGCCCTCGTGAAGAAGGCAGTCAGCGTGAGCAAAGGAGAATTATGACCACCCTCGGGCAACGTCCTAATACCGCTCTGGTCATCATCGACGTGCAAAACGGCGTTGTCGGGGCCGCTTACGAACGAGACGCCGTTGTCGCGAACATCGTCAACCTCGTCGACAAGGCGAGGCGCGAGGAGGTCCCGGTCGTATGGGTGCAGCACTCTGACGCGGAGCTTGCCGAGGGGGGCCACGACTGGCAGATCGTCGCCGATCTGGCTCCCGCTGACGGCGAGCCGCTTGTGCACAAGAAATACGGCGACGCGTTTGAGGCCACAACCCTTGAGGCCGTGCTGTCCGGTCTCGCAGTCGGCCGGCTCGTAGTCGCCGGCGCACAGACGGATGCGTGCATCCGTTCGACGCTGCACGGAGCGTTCGTAAGGGGCTACGACGTGACCCTTGTCAACGACGCCCACACCACCGACGACCGCTCGCAATGGGGCGCCCCTCCGCCGGCCCAGGTCATTGCCCACACGAACCTGTACTGGACCTACCAGACGGCTCCAGGGCGGACCGCTGGGACAGTTGCTGCCAACGACGTCGACTTCGCCGGCGCACCCTGACGCCTGCGCGAGTTGCGCTAGTGGTTACGGGGTCGTCGACTGCTCGTGCGACAGGCCCTGCGCACGCCGCTTGCGGTCGCGGGAGTTGAGGACGGCAGCGGGCACAGCGATCAAACCGACGAAGACAAAGCTCGCCGCCGCGCCGAGTGCCCAGTCGAGGGGCGCATTGTCAGTGACAGCCAGAAATGCCAGCACATCTGCCATGTCTGTGAGGCTAGCCGTTTTGCAGAAGCCTCCGCCGCAGCGTGGCACGGCTAGGCGGTGGCAAGGGCGGCCGGGGTTGTTGGCTGAGGGCTGCGGCGACCAGGTTGGCGTAAACGACCTGGCCTTTCGGGTCCGGGTGGATGGCGTCAGGCCAAAGAACACCCGGAGCGGCCGAGGCGCTGTACCAGTTGACGACTGCGATGCCCGGTTGGCCTGCGACCGCAGCGAGAGATGAGTTGCTCTCGGACTGCCAGGGCAGTGGGACGCGAACGTTGATGAAGACAAGCAACGGGACACCGGCACTGAGGGCACGAAATTGGGCCACGTCTTGCGGGGTCATAGGGCCGTTCGTACCGAGGTCGATGACGACTGCCTTGAGCCCGACCAAGTCACCTGCCGCCTTGTAGGCGGCCAAACGGGCGATCCCGCTCCAGACCTGGCGCCCCACGACGGCGTCGATCGTGACGTCACCGTGCAGGCGCTGCTGTAGCGATGCGGAAGCCGCCACGAGCACCGAATCGCCGATGGCGAGCACGTCGTGGCCCAGTCTGGGGCGGCTGGGCGGGGCCTTTGCTGCGCTATGCGATGCAGGGTGACCAGCCAGGACAGTGGTCTTGGGCGTGGCCGTCGTACTGGTAGTCGAAGCGGTAGTGGCCACCTTGTGCACCGGGAGCGTGGTGTACAACAGCGTGGCTGGCAGCTCAGTCAGGTCGAGCGCGGTCATCGCCCCGATCGGGGTGGGGGGCACAGTGAGCTCGAGGAGGGTGATAACCCTTGGAACGGTCGTGGCCGTGGGGACCGAGGTAGTCGTTGAGACCCTGGCCGTCGTTTGGGACCCTGGCCGTCGTTGAGACCCTGGTCGTCGTTGAGACCGTCGTTACGCGCTGATGTGCCGCAGTGGTTCGCTGGGTAGTGGTTCGCTGGGGCGTACCGGTTGGGACAGTCCTAGTGCTTGGGACAGTCCTAGTGGTTGGGAAGGGCGTGAGCGTGGTGGCCGCAGTGGTTGAAAGGGGGGTGGAGGCCGCAGTGGTCGAAAGGGTAGTGGTGGTCGCAGGCGGTGCCGCGGTGGCAGTCGGCCCGGTGACGCTACGCGCCGACCTCGCGGATGGGCCGTGTCCGGAGTTACTGCCTGTGGGTAACAGGGTGGCACGGGCCGCCGGGGTCGAGCCGATCAGGAGCGCGGCGGGCAGCGGAGGCGGGTTGACCGCGGCGAGCAGTACGACAGCGGTTGCCCCGCAGAGCCCGACCGTGCTGGCGGCCGCAGTCCGTCCGGCCCCCGAGAGCGAGCGCAGGGCCGCCTGGGCCCGGCCGGTACGCCACGGTTGCTCGATCAGCCTGTACGACGCCTCGGCCGCGACTGCGATCAGCGTGACCCGCACGAACAAGAGCTGCCAACCCGAAACGGGCACGTCGACATCGGCGCGGGTCAGGCAGATGATCGGCCAATGCCAGAGGTAGAGGGAGTACGAACGCTTCCCGAGGTACCGCAGCGGCCGGCGACCAAGCGCTTTTTGGACGAGGCCGGGTTGCAGCGAGACAAGCAGCGCCAGGCCCGTGAGCGCCGAAGCTAGGAAGATCCCACCTCTGTAGGCGAAGGTGCCGTTGGCGCCCATGAACACGACGAGCACCGCCAGGCCGGCGAGGCTGAGTGCTCCGGTCCAAGCCCGTGGCCCGGCGCCCGGCGATCGGGGGGCAAGCTCGCCAAGACGGGCGGCCTTGAGCAAACCGGGACGGTTGTGCACCGCCGCCGCCAGCGCCGCACCGATCATAAGGCCCGAAGAGTGGCTGAACGTGTCGTAGTAGACGCTCGACGGGTCGTGGCCGGGAACGAAGAACGCCGCCATGAGCAAGGCCGAAAAGCAAGCACCTGCGCCGGCAACCAACGACATCGCCCTATCGGGGCGGCGCGCCAAGCGCAGGACAGCCAGGACGACGAGGGGCCAAACGAGGTAGAACTGTTCCTCGACCCCGAGCGACCAGAGATGGAGCAGCAGCGGTGGGCGGCCCATCGACTGGAAGTAGCTGTCGTGGTGGAACAGCAGCTGCCAGTTGGCGACAAAGCCAAGCGCGGACGGGATATCCGCCCTGAGCATCGGCACAGCGTCGCGGGCGAAAAAACTCGCGTAGAGCGTTACACCCAAAATGACCGTGACCAGGGCGGGCAGCAGCCTGCGCGCCCGTCTGGCCCAAAACTGGCGCAAGGCTGGCCCGACCGGGCCCCGTGCCCCCAGAAGGTCGAACAGGAGGCCAGTTATCAGGAACCCCGATACGACAAAGAAAATGTCAACGCCGAGGTAGCCACCGGGGAGCCAGGACGGGTCAAGGTGGTAAACGACTACAGCCGCGATCCCTATACCACGAAGGCCGTCCAGGGCCGGCAAGCGGTGCCCGATCTGCTGGGCGCCAGGGGCGCCCCGGGCGGCCGCCACCGCCCCGTCGTTATCGATTTTTTGTTGCGTCGTCTGCTTCATTACCCACCACCGAGGAAGACACCTGGGGGAGGCATTTGGTTCCGCGATGAACCGCCGTTTCGCACCCTGCGCCCTTCGTTAACGTTGCTGGCCCGCCCAACATTCTTTGTGGTCGGATGATTGCTCTACGTGGTTGATGGGTACTTATCTGCTACGGCTGGTGAAGTGGAACAACAGACAGGCAGGCGGGAGCAATGGGCTAGGCCTGGCCTGGACGCGGCGAGCGTCGGTGCGGGGCCCGGTCTGGCCATGGTGGACGCCGGGGGCCGCGTTGTTTTCGCGAACCTCGATCTGGCGAGCCTGTTCAACCAGAGCGTCGACGAGTTGGTTGGCCAGGATATTTTCCGCTTCGTGGACGAGCCGCAAAGGGCGGCCGCGCGCCAAGCCCTGCGACGGGCCGTCCGCACCGGCAGGGCACCCCCCGCCATGTGGCGAGTGAGCGCCGTTGGTAGGAGATCTTTCCACGTAGCACTCCAGGCACGCCCCCTCGAAGGTGGCGACGGGCAGCGGCTGTTCGCCGTAACGGCACGTGCCCGGCCGCAGCGTTCGGGACCTGTCCATCGCCAGCAACTGTTGGCCGCGATCGCCGAGGAGTGTGACGAGGCGATCCTTACCACCGGGCCGGGAGGCGTCATCGAGATCTGGAACGTCGGTGCCGAAGAGCTTTTTGGCTGGAGCGAGAAGGAGGCTGTCGGCTCGCCGTTCGACATCCTGGTGCCGTCCGACCGACGCACCGAGTCGTCGGAGTTATTGGAGCGGGTCTGGGCCGGAGAGGTGCTGACCCGGGTCGAGTCGGTCCGGGTCTGCAAGCACGGCTCACGTGTGGAGGTCTCCATCAGCCTCGCACCGCTGCGCGACCGGATGGGGCAGGTGACCGCGGTCTCCCAAGTCGTCCGAGACATCACCCAACAGAAGGCTTCCAAGAGGGCGCTCGCGTACCAGGCCATGCACGACCACCTGACCGGCTTGCCCAACCGGGCCCTTCTCGAAGACCGGATGAGCCACGCCCTAGAACGGTGCCGGCGTGAAGGAAAAGGTATCGGGGTCGTCTTTTTCGACCTCGACCATTTCAAAACCTTGAACGACAGTGCCGGCCACGACGTGGGCGACAAGCTGTTGCGAGCGGTGGCACAGCGGCTAAGGCAGTCCGTGCGGTCCACAGACACCGTGGCGCGAATGGGCGGCGACGAATTTGTAGTGCTTTGCGAGGACATCACCGACGATTCGCAACTGGACCTCGTTGTTTCGCACATAATGGCTACCTTTTCTCAGCCGGTGGCGCTGCCGGACAGGCAACAGTGGGTGAGCGTCAGCGCCGGTGTTGTGCGTGGGGGGTCGTCCTCCTCGGTGGCCGCGCTGCTGAGCCAGGCCGACGCGGCCATGTACCAGGCCAAAGGGCGAGCCCGGGGGAGCGTCGCACGCTATGACCCGAAGACCCGGCCCGACCTCGAACGGCGAGCGGAAGGCTCGCGCTTGTTCCGCATGGCGCTCAAAGCCAACCACCTGGTCCCGTACTACCAGCCGATCGTCGACCTCCACACGGGCCAGCTCGTGGGGGCGGAAGCGCTTGTGCGCTGGGAAGACCCGGAGCGGGGAATTGTGCAGGCGAAAGACTTCATGCCACTTGCCGAGGAACTGGGCCTGGTGGCCGAGATCGGCGACATCGTCCTCGCGGACGCAGCGCGCCAGATGCGTTCCTGGCTGCAGGTAACGCCATCGTTGAAGCTCGCTGTCAACATCTCGGCGTTGCAGCTGCGCGGCACCGGGCTCCTTGGCAGCGTCGGGCTGCTCCTTGACGGCGGTGCCAAACCGAGCTCGATCGTCCTGGAGGTCACCGAGACGGCTCTGATGGAGGACGCCGCGACGAGCAGGTCGGTCCTGGGCGAGCTTCGCAACGCCGGATTTGGCATAGCGATTGACGATTTCGGCACGGGTTACAGCTCGCTCGCTTATTTGAAACAATTGCCCGCGACGGTCATCAAGGTCGACCAGACCTTTACCTCTCAGTTGCCTGACCCCCACGACCTGTCGGTGGTCATGGCGATACTTGCCATCGCCGACACCTACGGCCTCGAGGTTGTCGCCGAGGGGATCGAGACTGCGCAGCAGGCTGACGTGCTGCGGTCGCTCGGCTGCCAACTCGGGCAGGGTTACTATTTCGGCCGTCCGGTCCCGCCCGAGCAGTTCTCTCGCTTGCTAGAAGTCGGCAAGTTGCCGGAGAGCTCGTAAAGACGCGGACGGCTGTGACGAGGGCGCCCGAGATCCGGGCGCCTCTGGCGAGGCCCCGTCTGACGAGGCCGCCTGCGAAGCGACCCGAGTGGCCTATCATTCTGTCCGCGATGGCCGCTGACACGCTCCGTTCCCGGACAAAGGCAAACCGTCGGCGGGCTGTGGCGCTGGTCATCGTTGCCTCGATCCCGCTCGGCGTGGTAGCCGGGCTCCTGCTGCTGTACTACTCGGGCTGGCTCGCGGGGATAGCTGGGCTCATCGCTGGCACGGTCCTGTTCGGCATCATCATGTGGTGGGCCGCTGAGCCTGCAGCCCGCAAAGCTCTCGACGGTCGCCCAGCCGACCCCGTTTCGGAGGCACGCCTGTTCAACCTGGTCGAAGGGCTCTGTGCAACTATCGGGGCCCGCAAGCCCGAGCTCAGGGTCCGCGACGAGACGACGCTCAACGCGGCAGTCTGCGGGCGTCGCCGGCGCACCGCCACGCTCGTTGTCACCGAGGGCCTCCTGGCCGAGCTGAACCGTGTCGAGCTCGAAGGGGTGATCGCGCAGCAGCTAACGAGGATCCGCTGCCACGACATGCTGCCCGCGACGGTGACGGTGGCGACTATCGGCTTTTTTGCCACCCTGCTCTCGCCGCCCGAGCCGGTGACTGCCATGGACCGTGCCGCCGTCAGCTTCACCCGTTACCCACCCGGTCTGATCGGGGCGCTAGAGAAGATGGAGGCCAAGGGGACCGAAGTCCGCGGGGCCTCACGAGGCACTGCCCAGCTGTGGTTCGCCGACCCGGGCGGCACCCGGGAGCCGCAGACCAGCATCAAGGACAGGATCGAGGCCCTCCGCGAGCTGTAGGGCGGCGAGCCGGTTGGCAGCGAGCTCGCGCGGCGGCGGGAGAGCAACAAGGGTGCGCGGCGGACGGCTGTACCATTGGGGAGAGTTGAAGAGACTTGGGCGAGCGCCCGGTCATGAGGAAAGAAACCCTTTTATGAGGCAGGACGATGTCAGGGCACTCTAAATGGGCCACTACCAAGCACAAAAAAGGTGCTTTGGACAAGGCCCGCGGCAAGCTTTTCGCCAAGATAATCCGCCAGGTCGAGGTGGCCGCGCGAGAAGGCGGCGGGCACCTGGACGACAACCCGACGCTGCGGACCATGTACCAGAAGGCCCGTGACGCATCGGTCCCGATGGAGACGATCGAGCGTGCGATAAAGCGGGGGACTGGCGAGCTGGAGGGCGTCCGCTACGAGCCCGTCGTTTACGAGGGTTATGCGCCCTGCGGTGTGGCCGTCATCGTCGAATGCCTGACTGACAACCGCAACAGGACCGGTGCCGACATCCGTGCCACCTTCTCCAAGAACGGTGGCTCGATGGCCGAGCCGGGTGCGGTGGCGTGGCAGTTCGAGCGAAAAGGGATCGTCACCGTTGCCCAGGACGGCAAGCTCTCCGAGGACGACCTGATGCTGTTGGCCGCTGACGCCGGCGCCGAGGACGTGCGTGACGACGGTGACACCTGGGAAGTACTGACCCCCCCAAGCGACTTATCGGCAGTGCGCACGGCCCTTGAAGCGGGCGGCTGGCCGGTGTCGTCGTCCGAGCTGACGATGCAGCCTTCGCAGTCGGTGCCGATCGACAGCGAAGGCGATGCCCGCAAGGTGTTACGCCTGATCGATTTGCTGGACGAGCACGACGATGTGCAGAACGTCTATGCGAACTTTGACATCCCGGACTCGGTTATGGAGCTCGTGGAGGTCTAACGCTCCAGGCTGTGGCGCATCCACCAGGTCTTCCGGCCCGGGTGGTAGAGTACCGAACTAATGTTCGTATTGGGCATCGACCCCGGCCTCACGAGGTGCGGGTACGGGGCAGTGCGCCAGGAGAACGGCCAGCCGGTAGCGGTCGTGTCGGGAGTGATCACGACCCCGACGACCAACCCGCTCGCAGAGCGCCTGGCAGAGCTGCTGCGAGAGCTGCGGCTGCTTTTCGCGAGGCTCTCGCCGGAGGTCGTTGTGGTCGAGCGGGTGCTGTTCCAGACCAACGCCCGGACCGCGATGTCGGTCGGCCAAGCGAGCGGCTTGGCCCTTGCTGCCGCGGCCGAAGGGGGCATTCCTGTCGTGCAGTACAGCCCCAACGAGGTGAAACAAGCCGTTACGGGGTGGGGTAACGCCGGCAAGGACCAGGTGCAGCGGATGGTGCAAGTCCTGCTGGACATGCCCGAGAAACCGTCTCCTCCCGATATCGCTGACGCACTGGCCCTCGCTCTCTGCCACCTGGCCAGCGCGCCGCTGATGCGCGCGGCGGCCTTGGCCAAGGGTGGTGGGTCCCACCCGGTCCCTCATCACCCAGGCCCTCCTCGCTTAGCTCAGCCCGCGGGTGCCCACAAGCCGTTGCCGCGCCTCGAGCAGGCGGGGCCCGGAGAGGTCCCAGCCACGACGGGACTTAGGCATTGACTGGAATTAGGCATTGATCGGGTCGTTGCGCGGGACTGTGCTCGACCGTTTGCTCCGCGGCGACCACCAGGTCGAGCTGTTGGTCGAGGTCGCCGGTGTCGGGTACAGGGTGCTTGTCCCGGGGGGCAGTGCCGGCCGATGCGGCCAGTTGGGCGCGCCGACCTTCCTGCACGTCCACACCCATGTGCGCGAGGACGCGATGGTGCTCTACGGGTTCCCGTCACGGGAGGAGAGGGACTGTTTTGAGCTACTGCTGGGAGCGCACGGGGTCGGCCCGGCTGTGGCGCTGGCGCTGTTGTCGGTACTCTCGCCGGCAGCGTTGCGCCGAGCGGTGCTCAACAATGACGAAGACGCTCTGACCCTGGTGCCTGGCATCGGTAAAAAGACTGCAGCCCGCTTGGTAATGGAACTGGCCCCTCGTTTTGAGGCGGCCGTGATGGCAGAGGGCGGCGGCTCCGCTCACCCGGTTTTCGGCCCTGGTGGCGTCGGCCCAGCCGGTCCGCACGAAGCGAGCGCAGCCGACCGTGCGGCGCAGCGCGAAGAGCTGAGGGCTGCTCTCGGGTCGCTTGGCTACGGCAACGACGAGGTTCGCCAAGTGCTCGCGCGTCTACCGGTGGAAGGTTCGACCGAGGAGATGCTGCGTTACGCGCTGAGGGAGCTGGCGGGTAACCCGTGAGCGGCTCGGGCGAGGACCAGACCAGCCCTGAGTTCCGGCTATTGGCGCCAGTTGCAGACCCAGTCGAAATTGCGGAGGAGGCGACACTACGACCGCGTCGGCTCGCCGAGTTCGTCGGGCAGGCGCAGCTCAAGGAGCACTTGTCCATCATGATCGAGGCGGCGCGGCGGCGCGACGAGCCCGCCGACCACATGCTGTTCGCGGGGCCTCCGGGGCTCGGCAAGACATCGCTCGCCGGGATAGTCGCCAACGAAATGGGTGCCTCGTTCCGGGTCACTTCCGGCCCCGCGCTTGTACGTGCCGGCGACCTGGCAGCGTTGTTGACAAACCTGTCGGACGGCGACGTCCTGTTCGTTGACGAGATCCACCGTCTAGCCAGGCCGGTCGAGGAGATCCTGTACCCGGCGATGGAGGACTTCCAGCTCGATATCGTGCTCGGAAAGGGCCCCGCAGCGAGGAGCCTCCGCCTCGACCTGCCGCGCTTTACCCTGGTGGGCGCGACAACCCGCACCGGGCTCATCACCGGGCCGCTGCGCGACCGCTTCGGCTTTGTCGCCCGGCTCGACTACTACGAAGTGGCCGACCTTGAGGTGATCGTGCGTAGGTCGGCGGGGGTCCTACGAGCCGTGCTCGACCGCCAGGGTGGCGCCGAGATAGCGAAGCGTTCGCGCGGTACGCCCCGCCTGGCCAACCGTTTGTTGAAGCGCGTACGTGACTACGCCGAGGTTCGCGGCGACGGGACGATCAACGAGGAGGTCGCCAAGTACGGCTTGGAGCTGTTCCAGGTCGACGAACTCGGCCTTGACAAGGTGGACCGGGCGATCCTGGAGGCAACGTGCTTGCGTTTCCGCGGCGGCCCCGTAGGCCTCAGCACGCTTGCGGTTTCGGTCGGTGAAGAGCCCGAGACCGTCGAAGACGTCTACGAGCCCTTCCTGCTCCAGCTCGGCATGCTCATGCGGACGCCCCGAGGCAGGGTGGCCACACCCCTGGCCTGGGAGCACCTCGGACTTACGCCACCGCCGGGGGCGTTCGCGGCGCCTGGGGTGCACGTGGAGGGCCAAGACGGCGAAGGGCCGTCAGCGACTCTCTGGGGCTAGCGCCCTCGGCTGATAGCTCGGTCGGGCAAACTGGTTGGACTTTGGAAGTCCCCAGCTACGACCTCCCCGAAGAAGCGATCGCTCAGGTCCCAGCGGAACCGCGCGACTCGGCGCGCCTGCTCGTCGCTCTCGGAGCGGAGCCGGAGCACCTGCGGGTGAGGGACCTCCCCAGCCTGCTGGGCGAGGGCGACGTCGTGGTGGTCAACGATTCGCGGGTGGTGCCGGCCCGGCTGTTGTTGCACAAAGCCACCGGCGGGGCCGCCGAAGTGCTCCTCTTGGAGCCGTTGCCGCAGCGGCCCGGCAGCTGGGAAGCCCTTGTGCGCCCCGGGCGGCGCTTGCCGCCAGGGACCTTGCTCTACGCGGGCGAAGTTGCCGTGGTGGAGGTTGGGCAAGCTCGCGCAGACGGCGCCCGCGAGGTAACGAGCCTGGTCGATGACTTGAGCGCCTTCGGGTCTCTGGCGCTGCCTCCCTACGTGCACGCCAAGTTGGCTGAGCCGGGCCGCTACCAGACGGTCTATGCCGACCGGCCGGGCAGTGTCGCCGCCCCGACGGCTGGGCTCCACCTGACCCACGAGGTATTGGAGGAGTGCCGGGAGCGTGGGGCAACGGTCGAGCGCCTAGACCTTGCGGTCGGGCTCGGGACTTTCCGGCCGATCAAAGGCGGCCAGGTCGAGGGCCACCTCATGCACTCAGAGCGCTACTCAGTTCCTGAACGGACCTGGGAGGCGTGCCAACGGGCCAAGCGGGTGGTCGCGATCGGCACCACGACGGTGCGAGCCCTGGAGTCTGCCGCGGCCACTGGGGCGCTCGACGGCCGCACCGTGCTGTATATAAAGCCGGGTCATGATTTCTCCGTGGTGGACGTGTTGATGACCAACTTCCACCAACCGCGGAGCACCTTGCTGGTCATGCTCGAGGCATTTGCCGGGCCACGCTGGCGGGACCTCTACGCCACCGCGCTCGGGCAGGGCTACCGCTTCTTGTCCTTCGGAGACGCGATGGTGGTGGGCCGGCATGTTCCACGTTGAGGCCACCGCCGGCAAAGCCCGGGCGGGGTGGGCCGAAACCGCGCGGGGCCGCATCCTGACGCCGTGCTTCATGCCGGTCGGTACCCGCGGCGTCGTGAAAGCTATGTCGGCCGAGGACATGGAGCGCCTCGGTGCGCAGGTCCTACTTGCGAACACCTACCATCTCATGCTCCGCCCGGGCGCCGACATCGTCGCCGAGATGGGAGGGTTGCACGGCTTCACGGGCTGGGAGGGGCACTTCCTCACGGACTCCGGCGGCTACCAGGTGATGTCGCTGCCGTGCTCGGTGGACGACGACGGGGTGACTTTCCGCTCCTCCTACGACGGCCTGCTCCAGCGGCTCACCCCCGAGGGCGCCGTGGCCGTCCAAGAGGCCCTCGGCGCGGACATCCAAATGGTCCTCGACGTATGCACGGAGCTACCCGCTGGTCGCGACACGCTTTTGCAGGCGGGGGAGCGGACTCTGGCCTGGGCTAGGCGCGGCTCGCGAGGTGCACTCACGTCCTGACCAGCTGCTTTTTGGGATCGTTCAGGGCGGGGTCGAACTCGACCTGCGCCGTGAGTACGCCGAGGCGCTGGTCGACATTGGCTTTGACGGCTACGCAATCGGCGGCCTTTCCGTGGGGGAGGCTCCGAGCGAGATGCTGGCAGCTGTCGATGCCGCCGTGCAGCGCCTGCCGGGGACCAGCCCGCGCTATCTGATGGGCGTCGGCGACCCTGCCGCGATAATCGGCGGGATCGGGCTCGGGGTGGACATGTTCGACTGCGTGCTGCCGACGCGCCTTGGCCGCCATGGCACTGCCCTCACCAGCGCAGGCCGCCTGCCGGTGAAGGCCGGCCGCTTCGCCAGGGACGCCTCCCCGATCGACCCCACATGCAAGTGCAGTGTCTGCGGGCGCCATAGCAGGGCCTACTTGCGGCACCTTTTCAACGTGGGTGAGCCGAGCGCGGGCCGCCTCGTCAGCCTCCACAACCTCGCGTGGCTGGCGGATTCTGGTGGGCCGGGCTCGCCAAGCCGTGCTCGACGGGACCTTTAGCGAACTGTCGGCCGAGGTCGCCGGCACCTGGGCACGCCGCGCGCCCGTGTTGGAGCAGGCGGAGCCGCTAGGATAACGCGTTGTCCTTAGTCGAAGGGCCCGCTTTTGGGCCCACTTAGCGATCGCTGGATGGGCCCCACCTTCATATGCATCTCATAAATAGCGTCTCAAGTCTCGTCGCAGCGACGACACCGACTACCGCGGCCAAGTCCACGTCATCGACTTCCTCCTCGGCCTTTCTGTTCCTGATCGTCATCGTCGCGGTGGCGTACTTCGTCCTCATCCGGCCCAGCCGTAACCGCCGCATGGCGGCCATGCGCCAGAGCAAGGCCTTCGACCTGGGTGACGAGGTCATCGCCGGGGGTATGGTCGGCCACGTTGTGCGCCTCGGGGAAGGCGACGTCGATATCGAGGTCGCCGACGGCGTCGTGGTCACCTTCGTGAACGGGGCCGTTCAGTCCCGCACGGCCTATGAGGCCAGGATGGCGCCTAGGGGCGGCGGCCGCGGCTTCGGTGGTCTCGGCGGGGGTGGCTTGGGCGCATCTCGCACGGCGCGCACGACCACCGACGTAAGTGATGTGCCTTCGTCCGAGAGCGATGCCTGGGCTTCCGACGGCGCTGATGATGACGGCCACGAAGCTGGTGATGGGGATGCTGGCGGGTCGGGCAGTGCCGACTGGGCCCACGGGGACGGCGGTGCCGAGCCCACCGGCGGGGCCAAGTAGTAACCGTGCGTACCCGTTCGCTTGTTTATTCGTTTGTCGCGATGGTCCTCATTGCGGTACTGAGCGTCGGCGCCACTGTCCTCACAGGTAAGACCCCACTGCTCGGGCTGGACCTGAAAGGTGGCGTGTCGGTCACCGAGAGGCCCGAAGGCGCCGTCAACTCCAACATCTTGCAAGAGGCAGTCAACATTATGGACCGGCGCGTCAACGGCACCGGTGTTTCCAACTCGACCGTGGCCGTCCAGGGCGGCGACATCGTGATCGAGCTGCCCGGAGCCAAGGACGACACCAAGGTGCTGAGCTTGCTCGGCGAGACCGCGCAGCTGTTTTTCCGCCCCGTCGACTGCATAATCTCGCCTTTCTACATGCCACCGACCACTAAGACCTCTACCCCGACGGGTACGACAACGACGGTCCCGGGTAAGGCGAAAGCCAAGACCACCCCCAACGTCAAGTCCAAGAGCACAGGCAGTACCTCGACGTCGGTGCCTGCAAAGTCCGCAGCCGGGCCAAGCCGCGCTTTGCCGCTCGCCCATTTGGACGCGCACCTCGCGTCGGCGAGTTACCCCGTCGCAGCTGCGGCAACTCACACCTCGGTACCGACGCCCACGACTTCGGCGGGCTCGACCACGACAGTCCCCACCAGCGCTACGGCTCCTACTACTACCACCACCACTCCGGCTAGCGTCTGCAACGCCAGCGCGACAGAACAAGAGCTGTACAACCCGCCGAACGGCAACAAGTTCGGCGTTACGCCCCCCCAGGACGACAACGCCAGCGACACGGTGGTCCTGCCCAACTACACGGGCTACGCGCAGGGCCGCTACGTGCTAGCCCCGGCTGAAATGTCGGGGAACATAGTCAAGTCGGCCGCTGCAGACCTCGATTCGCAAACCGACGAGTGGGAAGTCGTCTTGAACTTCACGAGTGCCGGCTCGACGGCGTTCAACAAGTACGCGGCAGCTCACTACAAGTGCTACGAGGAGGACACCAGCAACCCTCCCTACTGCGCACTGCAGGCGGTCGAGCTCGATGGGACGGTTGAGTCGGCTCCTTCGATCGACTCCAACAACTTCCCGGGTTCGGCGCAGATCAGTGGATCTTCGTCTGCCCCCTTCACACAGGCAGAAGCCCAGAGCCTCGCCCAGGCGCTCAGCTACGGCTCGTTGCCTGTGCGTTTCGTGGCCCAGGACATCGACAATGTCTCGCCGCAAATCGGTACCGACTCGCTCAGGGCTGGCGCGATAGCCGGTGGGATCGCCGTGCTTTTGGTGCTCATCTACCTCATCATTTACTACCGGGCGCTGGGGCTCGTCGTGGTGATCGGGATATTCGTCTCGGGTGCCTTCCTGTACGCGATCACGACGTTGCTCAGCTACACCGACAACCTCACGCTGACACTGTCGGGGGTGATCGGCTTAATCGTGTCCGTCGGTGTTACCGCGGACTCGTGCGTGGTCTATTTTGAACGCCTCAAGGAAGAGATCCGTGCCGGTCGCACGGTGCGCACCTCGGTGGAAAAGGGCTTCAAGCGCGCCTTCAGGACGGTGCTTGCAGCAGACTTCTCTTCTTTCATAGGCGCGCTGATCCTGTACGCCCTTACAGTCGGCGACGTTCGCGGGTTCGCGTTCTTCCTCGGGCTCGCCACACTTCTCAACGTCATCACGACCTACTTCTTTACACGCCCGCTCGTAGTGCTGATCGGCCGGAGATCTGCCGTCGGCGACGCCGGGTTCCTCAGTGTGAGCCGCGGCCTTGGGGCCGGCGCCATAGCCCAATGAACAACGCCCAATGAACAACGCCCAATGAACAACGCCCCATAATGAACAACGAGAGCCAATGACGACGACAACCCAGCACGCCTCGGGAGGCTCCCTTGACCGGCCCATCGGCAAAGGCCCGTTCGCGAGGCTTTACAGAGGCCAGACCCATTACGACTTCATAAACCGCTGGCGCTACTGGTTCGCAATATCTGGCACGGTGATAGCTCTTGGGATCGTGGCCTTGTTCGTCAGTGGGCTGAACTTCAGCATCGACTTCAGGGGCGGGACAGTCTGGGAAGTGCCAACGACGGCGTCAGTCGCCACGGTGCGCGCTGACCTCGGCAAGATCAGCTCGACGCTCGACCAGTCGACGATCGTGACGCTTACCAACCGTCAGACCGGCAAGGTCAACATCGAAGTCGAGGCCTCGTCAACGATCACCGGCAACGCGACGCTCGTTGCCGATGTGAGCAATGAGCTCGCCAAGATCGCGCACACTCCGGTCGATTCCGTCTCGATCCAGTCCATCGGCCCGTCGTGGGGGAGCGACATCTCCGACAACGCGATCAAGGCCGTCCTCGTTTTCCTCGTCCTCATCTCGATATGCATTTCGATCTATTTCGAGTCGAAGATGGCGATCGCGGCGCTCGTTGCCCTGTTGCACGACATGTTGATCACGGTTGGTATTTACGCGCTGTCAGGCTTCCAGGTGAGCCCGGACACCGTTATCGCCTTCCTCACGGTCCTCGGCTACAGCCTCTATGACACGATCGTCGTGTTCGACAAGGTGAAAGAAAACACGATCGGCCTCGCTTCGACCAACCGCGTCACCTACACGGACGTCGTCAACCTGTCCATGAACCAGGTGCTGGCAAGGTCCATCAACACGTCTTTTGTGGCCATCATGCCGGTGTTCTGCATATTGGTCATCGGTTCGTGGATCCTGGGGGCCTCCGCCCTGAACGACTTCGGCCTGGCCCTGTTCATCGGCCTCATGAGCGGGGCGTACTCGTCGATCTTCATTGCCTCGCCGATACTTGCCCTCCTGAAAGAGCGTGAGCCGCGCTACACCGAAATCCGCAAGCGCCTGGCCGCTTTCCCGCAGTCCCGTCAGTTCCTCACCCCCTCGACGGTGGCCGGCGGGATCATGTACGGCCCGAACCGGGTTACCCCAGCTGCGGGCTCAGCACGCGGCAATGGCGGCACGCTTCGCGCGCGAGCCCAATGGGGCCGCTGGACCGCCTCGGAGCCGCGGCGGAGGTGCCGCGGGCGCCGCTGCTGCCCGTGCTGCAGCGGCCCAATCTGACGCCGCCGAGGCTGAGGCAGGTGCCGTTGGCCCCGGAGGTGCCCCTCCCGGCGGCCCCTACCCTGGGGACATGGACGAGCTGGGCGCCGAGCCGATCATAGGCTCGGGCGAGGCCGTAACAAGCAGCGAGCCGGCCGTTCGCAGCGCCCCGACGGGGGCAAGGCGGACGCCACCACGTCCGCGAAAAAAGGTGCCCCGCCGCCGCTAGGGCCACGTCGCTCAATCTTTCTACGCGGTCGCTAGCCCCTGACCAGGGCGGCGTCGGCTGGCCGGCAGTGCCGAGTACGCTTGTTATATGGAGTACGAAGTTGCGGGGCTAAAGGACCTCATCAGGGAGATCCCCGACTTCCCGAGGCCGGGCATCGGCTTCAAGGACATCACCCCGCTGCTCGCGGACGCCGCCGGCCTGGCAACCTGCGTTGACGCCTTGGCGGAGCGGTTTTCTGGAGAGCGCATCGACAAAGTCCTTGGCGTCGAGGCGAGGGGCTTCATAATCGCCGCTCCGGTCGCCTACCGCATCGGTGCCGGCTTCGTGCCCGTGCGCAAAGCGGGCAAGCTGCCTTTCGAAGTGCTCTCGGTGACTTATGAGCTGGAGTACGGTGCCGACACCTTGGAGGTGCATGCGGATGCCCTCCAGCCCGGCGAGCGGGCGCTGGTCTTGGACGATGTGCTCGCAACCGGGGGGACGGCTTCGGCCACTTGCAGGTTGGTCGAAAAGTTGGGCGCTGTGACGGTCGGTTTTGGCTGCATCATCGAGCTCAGTTTTCTCGGGGGTCGCCGGCGCCTCGACGCCGGTCTGCCTATCGAGGCGCTTGTTAGTTACGAGTAAATGGGGACCTGAGGGACGAAAGGAAAGGACATAGCGTGACCACTGTAGAGCGGGCTCCCAGGGGCCGAGCCGCTTCCACGGTGGAGCGCGTCCTGCCTTGGAGGCGCCAGAGCCCGGCCAGTTCCGACGCGATCGGCCCGCTCCTGGCGGCATACCGGGAGCGCCACCCCAAGGGTGACGCGAGCCTGATCCTGAAGGCCTACGAGACGGCCGAGCGAGCTCACGAAGGCCAAGTCCGGCGTTCCGGCGAGGCTTACATCTCCCACCCGGTGGCGGTGGCCACCGTTCTTGCCGGCCTCGGGATGGACGACGTGACCCTCGCCGCCGCCCTGCTCCACGACTCGGTCGAGGACACGGCGGTCTCACTGCCGGAGCTCGAAGCGAGCTTCGGTCCCGCCGTTGCCCAGATCGTCGACGGCGTTACCAAGCTGGAGCGGGTCTCTTTCGACTCCCGCCAAGCAGCGCAGGCAGCGACCATGCGCAAGATGCTCGTGGCGATGGCCAAGGACCCGAGGGTCCTTCTCATAAAGCTGGGCGACCGCTTGCACAACATGCGCACGGTGGCGGCCATGCCCGAAGCCAACCAAAAGCGCACCGCACAGGAAACCCTCGACATCTACGCCCCGCTCGCGCACCGCTTTGGCATTGCCAGTATCAAATGGCAGCTGGAGGATCTCTCGTTCGCCGCGCTGCACCCTCGCCGCTATGCCCAGATCGAGCAGATGGTGGCCTCCCGGGCGCCCGAGCGAGACATTTACCTCGCTCAGGTCGAAGAGCAGGTCCAAGAGCGCCTGGTGGCGGCGCGGATCGAGGCGCAGGTCACCGGGCGGCCCAAGCACCTCTACTCGATATACGAGAAAATGGTATTGAAAAATAAGGAGTTCGACGAGATCTACGACCTCGTCGGGGTGCGGGTGATCGTCAGCTCCGTGAAGGACTGCTGGGCGGCGCTGGGCGCTATCCACGGGACCTGGGCGCCGATCCAGGGACGCTTCAAAGACTATATAAATACTCCGAAGTTCAACCTCTACCAGTCGCTGCACACGACCGTGGTGGGCCCGCAGGCCAAGCCGCTCGAAGTGCAGATCCGTACCTCGGAAATGCACAACAGGGCCGAGCGGGGCATTGCGGCTCACTGGGGGTACAAGGAGAACGCCTCTTCGGCCGACGTCGCATGGCTACAACGCATCGTGGACTGGTCGGCCGAAAGCACCGACCCTGCTGAGTTCCTCGAAGGCCTGAAGCTCGACCTCGAGACCGACGAGGTCTTCGTTTTCACCCCCAAGGGCGACGTCGTGGCGTTGCCAATTGGCGCCACACCGGTCGATTTCGCCTACTCGATCCACACCGAGGTTGGGCACCGCTGCATCGGGGCACGCGTCAACGGGCGTCTCGTGCCGCTCGATTCCAAACTGACATCGGGCGACAGCGTCGAGATCTTCACCTCGAAGGTCCCCTCCGCCGGGCCGAGCAGGGACTGGCTCAACCTCGTGGTCACGCCGCGGGCGCGCAACAAGATCCGCCAGTGGTTCAGCCGGGAGCGCCGTGAGGACGCCATGGAGAACGGCCGCGAGGAGCTCGTCAAGGCGTTGCGCAAAGAGGGCCTCCCGCTCCAGAAGCTGATGGGCAGCGAGCAGCTCAAGAGCCTGAGCGATGCGATGCACTACGCCGACCTGGAGGGCCTCTACGCGTCGATAGGCGAGGGCCACGTATCGGGCCAGTCCGTGGCGCAGCGCCTCGCGAGAGAGCTAAGAGGCGGCGACCAGGACGTCCAGCTCCCCACCACGGTGCGCCAACCGAGGCGGGCCGCCAGCCGCCAAGGCATAGGGCTCCACGTCGAAGGCCTCGACGATGTCATGGTCCGCCTCGCCCGCTGCTGCACTCCGGTGCCGGGCGACGAGATCATCGGCTTCGTGACCCGCGGCAGGGGCGTCAGCGTCCACCGCAGCGACTGTGCCAACGCAGCAGCTCTGGCGGCCGGCGAGGTGGGACGCCTGATAGAGGTCGAGTGGGACAGGGACCGGCCGGGCAGCTTCCTCGCCGCCCTGGAGATAAAGGCCCTTGACAGGACCCGCCTCGGCGTCGACGTCTGGAAGGTCCTCTCGGACCACCATCTCAACGTCCTGCGCAGCGAAAGCCACACCGGGGCGGACCGGGTTAGCAAGATGCGCTTCGAGTTCGAGCTGGCCGACCCGGCCCATCTCGAATCGGTGCTCGGCGCCCTCAAACGCATCGACAGCGTCTACGACGCCTACCGGGCCCTGCCGGGATCCGGCAACGGTAGCCGAGGGCCTAGCTGACGGCTGAGCGCCAAGACCTTTTCCAAGCCGCCTTGGAGCGGCGCCTCGCTGATGGTGGCCCGCTGGCCGCCAGGATGCGCCCCCAGTCCCTCGACGACGTGGTTGGCCAGGAGCGCCTGCTCGGGCCGGGACGGCCTCTGCGGGCCCTGATCGAAGCGGACCGGTTGAGCTCGGCCATCCTTTGGGGGCCTCCCGGTACGGGCAAGACGACGCTGGCAAGGTTGATCGCGGGAGCGACCAAACGGTACTTCGTCGGGCTTTCTGCCGTCTCGGCGGGGGTAAAAGATGTCCGCGAGACGGTCGAAAGCGCCCGGAGCCTGCTGGGCGAGCAGGGAAGGGGCACGGTGCTGTTCCTCGACGAGGTGCACCGCTTCAACCGTGCCCAGCAGGACGCCCTGCTCCCCTCGGTGGAAGCCGGCGAGCTGACCTTGATCGGCGCCACCACGGAGAACCCCTTTTTCAGCGTGAACGGGCCTTTGCTGTCCCGTAGCACCCTTTTCCGCCTCGAGCCGCTCTCGGACGCGGACCTGATCGTGCTGTTGAACAGAGCTCTCGTCCACGAGGGGGGCGCGGTCGAGGCCGGTGTGCTGGAATTCCTGGCCGGCCTCGTCGAGGGTGATGCGCGCTCTGCTCTGAACAGCCTAGAGGTGGCTCTCGCCCTGGCCGAAGCCGGTGGGCGAGCCGCCGTGACCATGGCCGACGTCGAGGCCGCTCGCAGCACCCGGGCCATGCGCTACGGCGACGATGAGCACTACGACGTCATCAGCGCGTTCATCAAAGCCATCAGGGGCTCCGACGCCGACGCAGGTCTCTACTGGCTGGCACGCATGCTGGAAGCTGGCGAGGATGCCCGCTTCATAGCCCGTCGCCTGGTCATCCTGGCGAGCGAGGATGTCGGGATGGCCGACCCGCAGGGGCTTCTCGTCGCCGACGCGGCGGCGCGTGCCGTCGAGTTCGTCGGGTTGCCCGAAGCCCAGCTCAACCTGGCCCAGGCCGTCGTCCACCTGGCGAACGCCCCCAAGTCCAACTCGGTAACTACGGCGCTCGGAAGGGCCAAGGAAGACGTTGCCTCCCTTGCGGTGGGCGCGGTCCCCAAGCACCTGCGAGATGCTCATTACCCCGGCGCCGCCCGCCTCGGCCACGGCAAGGGCTACGTCTACCCCCACGACGAGCCCGGCGCGTGGGTGGAGCAGCAGTACCGGCCCGAGCACCTCGAAGGCCGCTCCTACTGGGAGCCGACCGGGCGCGGCGAAGACGTGCGCCGCCAGGTTCGAGCCAACTCAGACGACCCCACATAGCACCTATGGTGCAGCGGGTCGAAGCTCCCTAAGCTGAGGGGCTGATGCGACTCGAGCTGTTGGCCACAGGTACCGACAGCGTCGCTGTGGGTGTCACCGTGGTGGCCACTTTGCTGGTGGTGGCGCTCGTTGTTGCGGTCGGGTACCTCCTCAAGGCTGTGCGGGAGATGCGCCGCGAAGCCGAGGGCCTTGCGCGCGAAGCGCAAGAGTTGCTCGATGAGCTGGGCAGCACGGTCCGGCGCGCCGGCATGGAGGTCGACCGGGTCGACCGAATGGTGGGCAGCGCCGAAGCGATAAGCGATGCCGTCGGCTCGGCGTCCAAGCTGGTTGGCGGGGCCATGGCGGGGCCGATGATCAAGCTGGTGGCTTTCGGTTCAGGGCTGGCAAGAGCCGCCCGGCTCGTGCGGAAGGGCCCGCCGCCCGTCCTTGGTACTGGCCGAGCCGCCAAGGATGGCCGCCGGCGCCCCCGCTCGAAAGGTAGGGCCGCCGCGCGTGCCGCCGCCCGGCCCGGACGTCGCGGGCGCACCAGCCTGAAGGCAAGCTGATGTTCAAACGCTTGACCTGGTTGGGCGTCGGCGTGGTGGCGGGGTTCGGCGCCTCCAAGTGGGTCGAGCGCAAGGCCCGCCAGCAGCTGGCCCGGTACCTACCAGTGAGCCAGCTGCCTTTCCGGGCGGGGTCCGAGATAGCAGATAGGGCGCGCGACCGGGCCGCCGGCAAGATCGTCGACCTGCGCAGTGCAGTAGAAGGCGGGCGCAACGCGATGGCCGCCAAGGAGGTCGAACTACGCCGGCAGCTTGGGCTTGCAGAGGCCGCCCCAGATGGGCCTCCCGATCGACATGACCGGGAGGGTCGTCGAGGCGAGCAGCAGGACCGAGGCCGTCAGTTCGACCGGTAGGCGGAGGCGGTCCCTAAAAGGCGACACCGCCCGACCCACTTCCGCTGCCAGTCTTGGGCAACGACGCCACAAAGAAATTGCCCACGTCATTGCCGGTAACCTTCCCGGCGCTGTCCTTGATGAAGGTGTACAGGGCCTTGCCGTGCCAGGTGACCTGCGTCCCGTAGGGGGCCTTCACCGTGCCGAGGCCCTTCAGGCCCGCCGCCATGCTGGCGGCCATCTGGCCGGCTGGTAGCAGCAGGGGCGGCCAATAGGTGAGGCAAGCTCCCGTGCATGCCCAATGGCCGGAGGTGTTCTTCGAGTCGTAGTAGAGCGGCAGGCCCTTTTGGTCGACCAGGATCTTGCCGTACTTCGCAACGGTCTTGACCTCGACTTTGACCGCCGCAGTGCTGGCTACAGCCGTGTGCGTCGCCGCAGCGGCGGGCCCCGCTAGGAGGGCTGCGACGGACAACCCGAGCGCGACAGCGCCGATGGTCACGCTCCCGCGCCGCCGGCGTGGCGGGCGTCCTGAGTGAGTTGCTCTCGTGCTGGTTGTCGTTTGGGCTCGTGTCATGACTTGCATTTGGTGCCTCCTGGGGTGCTTGGTTAGACCGGAGCGGGCAAGCGCGGCTCTCTAGGGCTTACGGGCGGGGCGCCCGGGGGGATTTCGCCAATTTGCCGCCCACGAAGGGGGCCGGAATCTCTTTGCGGGGCGCGGACGTAACCTCCTTGTGTGTTGCGGAGAGCTGTGACTGACGCGGGCGTAAGCGACGACGCGCTCCTCGCCGGTATGGCGGTCGGCGACGAACGTGCAGGCGTAGCCTTCGTAAGGCGTTACCAGCGCCGGGTCTACGGTTTGGCGCTGAGCATGGTGGGCGACCCGACGCTGGCCCAGGACATCGCGCAAGAGGCGTTCTTGCGGGCTTGGCGCCATGCCCTCGTCTTCGACGGCCGGCGGGCCTCGGTCGGGACATGGATCCTCACGATCACGAGGAACCTCGCGATCGACTCGTTGCGGGTCCGCCGTCCAGTAGTCACCGACCCAGCCGATCTCATGTGGGTGAACCTCGCCACGCGTGGTCCCAGCCCTGACGAACAAGCCGAGTCCTCCGACACCCGGTCCCGGCTCGTGGCAGCCCTGGCTTCGCTGCCGGCGGAGCAGAGCCGGGCGCTGGTCCTTGCCGCCGTCTACGGCTACACGGCCGCGGAGGTGAGCGAGGTCGAGTCCGTCCCGCTCGGGACGGCCAAGACCCGGATCCGCCGCGGGCTGATGAAGCTGCGAGCCCTCAACGCGACCCACGACCTGGCTGGGGGAGGTGCGCTACCTTGACCGCAGAGATGGGCGACAACCTGCGCCCAGAGTGCGCCGCCGTCGACGAGGACCTCGTGGCGCTTGCCCTTGGTTCTCTGACGGGCAAACAGCGAGTTGCCGCAGTGGCTCACATGGAGACCTGCGCGCGCTGCTCCGCTGAGGTCGACGAGCTGTCCAAGGCCGCCGACCAACTGCTCCACCTGGCCCCGGTGTCCGAGCCGCCGATCGGTTTCGAGGCGGGCGTATTCGAGCGCCTGGGCCTCAACTTGCGCCCTGCCGGTTGGCGGACGTGGCTAGCTGTCAGGCCGAAGTTGGCTATGGCTATGGCTGCGTGTGCTTTGGTCGTCACCTTCGGGCTCGGCGCCATTGTCGGCCACGGCAGCTCCAGCGGAGGCGAGCGGTACGGCGCGCCCGGGCCGAAAGCCCCCATCGAGACCGCCGCCCTCTACTCGGGTAGCCATATGGTCGGGCGGGTGCTCGTCTACGCCGGCAACCCCACCTGGTTGTTCATGTACATGGACGACCCTTCCTGGCTGGGCGCCATCCACTGCGAGGTGGTGGTCGACCAGGGCACCACGCTGGACCTCGGGCGGTTCTGGCTGTCCGAAGGCAAGGGTGCGTGGGCGGCGAGCGTGGACCAACCGGCCGGCCGCCTGAGCGAAGCAAGGATCGTCGGTGCAAACGGCAAGGTCCTTGCCTCCGCCACGCTGTCCTGAACTCCCGGCTTGTTCGGTTGTCTCGGCTGCCGCCCCGGCCGGTGGCATAAACGGGCTGGTCAAGTACCTGTCGCGGCTCTTCGGAGACCGATGTTGGACCGGACGAGCGGGCCTGGAGCTGTGAGTTGGGCACGTTCCCTTAGGCGGGCCTATCTCACAGTGCCGGCTCGCCCGTCGGCCAAGGGTGGCTACCTGGCGGGTAACTCGCCGGAGTGGTCAGAGGCGGGGGGATAATCTGGCAGGCGATGGATGCGAATGGGCTTCGCCGCGCCTTTGTGGACTTCTTCGTGGCGCGCGGCCACGTAGAGGTACCTTCCGAGGGGCTCCGGCCTCACCACCCGCGGGCGCCGCTGTTCTCGAACGCCGGCATGAACCAGTTCCTGCCCTACTTCCTGGGCGAGGAGGTGCCCCCCTACAAGCGTGCCGTGAGCGTTCAGAAATGCGTACGGGTACGCGGCAAGCACGACGACATCGAGCAGGTCGGGCGTAGCCCGAAGCACGTCACGTTTTTCGAGATGCTCGGCAACTTCAGCTTCGGCGACTATTTCAAGGCCGAGGTGATCCCGTGGGCCTGGGAGCTGCTTACAGAGGTCCTCGGCTTCGATGGCGACAGGCTCTGGGTGACGGTTTACACCGATGACGACGAGGCGGCCGATATCTGGGTCGACAAAGTCGGGTTCCCTAGGTCGCGGATCCAGCGCACAGAAGAAGACAATTTTTGGGAGATGGGCGACACCGGCCCTTGCGGCCCGTGCTCGGAGATCCACTTGGACCGCGGCCCGCAGTGGGGGGCTGACGGCGGGCCTGTGGGAGGCGGCGAAGCGCGATTTGTCGAGCTTTGGAACCTGGTTTTTCAAAGCTACGACCGCCAAAGCTCGGGCGAGCTCCTTCCCCTGCCAAAGCAGGGCATCGACACCGGCGCCGGGTTCGAAAGGCTGCTAACGATATTGCAGGACGCGCCGACGGTTTGGGAGACCGACGTGCTGCGCCCGCTCGTGGCTCGGGCGGAACAGCTGACCGGGCGTAGGTACGGTGACGACACCGAAGCCGATGTTGCGCTGCGCGTGATCGCGGACCACTCCCGCACGATGTCGTTCATGATCTCGGACGGTATTTTCCCCTCGAACGAGGACCGCGGGTACGTGCTGCGGCGCATAATCCGGCGCGCCGTACTGAGGGCCAACATGCTCGGCACTTCGCGATTGGTCTGCCCGGACATGGTGGAGGCCGTCGTCGAGGTTATGGGCGACGCGTACCCCGACCTGGCCAGGAACGCCGATTTCGTTTCGAGCGTCGCCGCCAGGGAAGAGGAGCGCTTCCGTGCCAGCCTGCGCGCGGGGATGGCGCTTCTCGAAACCGAGCTCGCCAATGGCAGTGCAATAGGCGGCGAGACAGCGTTCAAGCTCCACGACACCCACGGGTTCCCCGTTGAACTGACACGCGAAATTGCCGCGGGCCGCGGCGCCGCCGTGGACGAGGACGGCTTTGCGATTGCGATGGGCCGCCAACGTGAGCAGTCGCGCGAGGGCGGCAAAGGAAAAGCGGGCGCGGGACAGGTAAACCTGACGGAGTACAAGGAGATCCTGGAGCAGTTCGGGCCGACCACATTCATCGGGTACGAAGCGCTCGAAGGCGACGCGAGGGTGCTGGCTGTCCTTGAGTTGGAAAATAAGGGACAGGTGGAGATATTCGTTGACCGGACGCCGTTTTATGCGGAGTCAGGCGGCCAGGTTGGCGATACGGGGACCATATCTACTGGTACCGGGCGAGCCCTGGTGCTCGACACCACGCTGGCGCTGCCGGGCTTGCACCGCCATCTCGGCGCGATGGAGCACGGCTATATCTCCCCTGGGCAACAAGCCCAGGCGTCAGTCGACACCGAAAGGCGAGCCGCCATCCGGCGTAACCACACCGGTACGCACCTTCTCCACTGGGCGCTACGAGAGGTGCTCGGCAAGCACGTGAAGCAGCAGGGCTCGCTTGTCGCCCCCGACCGGCTCCGCTTCGACTTCACCCATTACGCGCAGGTGACAAGGTCCGAGCTCGACCGGGTCGAGGACCTCGTCAACACAGAAGTGCTTGAAGACATGAAGGTGCTCACCGAGGAGCTGGCCCGCGCCGAGGCCGAGGCGAAGGGCGCAATAGCGTTCTTCGGGGACAAGTACGGCGAGCGAGTCAGGGTAGTGCACGCCGGCGAGCACTCAGTCGAACTGTGCGGCGGTACACATGTCGAGCGTCTCGGCATGATCGGGCCGATCGAAGTGATCTCGGAAAGCTCGATCGGCTCGAATCTGCGGCGCGTCGAGGCACTTACGGGGACCGCGACTCTCGAGCGGCTGCGGTCGAACGAGGCCCGCCTCGCTCACGCCGCGGCGCTTCTCAAGTCTTCCCCCGAGGACCTGGGGGCGGCTATCGAGCGGCGGCTCGCAGAGCTTCACGAGGCTCAGGACGAGCTACGGGCCGCCCGCCAAGCGGGCCTTGGCGGCGAGGCTTCTTCCCTCGCCTCAAGCGCGCAGGAGGGCACAGTCGTGGCGCGCCGCGACGGCCTCAGCGCCGAAGGGTTGCGAGAGCTGGCCTTGGCCGTGCGTTCCCAGCCGGGGGTCAGAGCCGTGGTGCTGGGCGGTTCCCCGGAGGAGGGCAAGGTCACGCTCGTGGCTGCTGTTGAAAAGGGGTACCCGCTCGAGGCGCCTCAACTGGTTGGGCCGGCCGCCCAGATGCTTGGAGGCGGCGGGGGAGGCCGCAACGCGGAGCTGGCTATGGCGGGTGGCCGCGACGCGAGCCGGCTGGACGAGGCTCTGGACGATGTGCGGGCCAGGTTCGCCGGGGTAGGCCGGTGACCTCCGAGCTGGACGATCAGCTTCCTGGCGCGCCCCCGGAGGGCCGGGTGCTGGGGGTCGACCTCGGTAGCCGCCGGATCGGGCTCGCCGTTTCCGACGACCGGCGGCGGGTCGCCAGCGCGTTGGTAATGCTGCCGCGGGGCGGGTCCCGTGAAGGTGACCACTCCCGCCTGGAGGCGGTAGTCGCCGAGACGGGCGCCAACATGGTGGTGGTGGGGTTGCCACTTTCCCTGTCGGGTGCGACAGGGCCCGCAGCGAGAGCCGTGGAGGCCGAGGTCGAAGAGCTGCGCCTGGTCCTGTCCGTGCCGGTCGAGTGCTGTGACGAGCGCTTCAGCACGGTAATCGCGCGCCGGGCGCTGGTCGCGGGTGGCCGTCGGCCGGCAGCGCGCACGGCCGTGGTGGACAAGATGGCAGCCGCAGCGATCCTGCAGACCTGGCTGGACCGTCGGCGAGCCTGGCCTGGGCCAAAGGAGCCTCAGGCGGGCCCGGCCAGCCCTCAGTGACGCAGCCTTACCTCGGGGGGGACGGGGGAGATCCTCCGGCAACGAGCCACCCGGGGCCTGAGGACCTCGAGCCAGTACAGGACCTCGAGCCAGGACAGGACATTGGGCCGGCAGACGAGGTCGGGCCGGCAGACGAGGTCGGGCCGGCAGACGAGCCATACGACTACTTTGCCGACCTTCGTACCGGGCTTGGCCGCGGCGGCCGGCGCGGCGGGCGACGGGGCCGACGGCGTAGGTGGCCGGTCATCCTCCTGGCATTCATCGCTGCTGTCGTCCTGGTCGCCGTGGTTGGTTACTTTCACGTCAACAACGACATCAACCCCCCCGGCAAGCCGGGCCACATTGTGATGGTCGTCGTGCCCGCGGGGACGTCGGTCTCGGGCGCAGCGGACGTGCTCGCCAAGGACGGGGTCGTGCACGGCTCGACGGTGTTCGGCTGGTACTTGAAACTGAAAGGCGTAGGCACCGTCGCCCCCGGGACCTACCAGATGGCCACCAACGAGCCCTACTCCACAGCGGTGTACACCTTGCTGGAGGGCCCTGTCCCGGTGACCTTCCGGCTGGTGGTGCCCGAGGGCTTCAATGTCCGCCAGATAGCTGCTGCGGTCGGCCACCTCAAGGGCGCCGGCATCTCGTCACAGGCGTTCCTCCGGGCGGCCACGGGCGGGCAGGTCCGTTCGCCCTACGAGCCGGCGGGGTCAAACGACCTGGAGGGGCTGCTGTTCCCAGCGACCTATCCCGTCCAGCAAGGCGAGACCGCGGACGAGCTGGTGCAGTACATGGTCGCCACCTTTGACACCCACGCGGCGGCGCTGGGCCTGAGCGCTGCTGCCCAAAGGCTTGGGTACAGCCCGTACCAGATCGTGACCGTGGCCTCGATCGTCGAACGGGAGGTCAAGTTCGAAGCAGACCGCGGCGGGGTAGCAAGTGTCATCTATAACCGCCTTGCCCGGGGTACCCCCATTGGTGCCGAATCGACGCTCCTGTACGGGCTTGGTGACCCGAAAGGCACAGTTGTGATCACCACGCCCAACCCCTACAACACCCTCGTGAACAAGGGCCTGCCGCCCACCCCGATCTCCAACCCCGGGGTACCCTCCCTGGAAGCAGCCATGCACCCTCCCAAGACCACGTACCTCTACTGGGTCGAGATCAACCCTGACGGGGCAACGAGCTTCGCCTCCACTGAGGCGCAGTTCAAGCGGCTCCAGGCGGAGTGCAGGGCGGTGCGCCTCGGGTGCTGAGCTCATCGGGACGACGCAGCCCGCGTCTGCGTGGGGGCCTCGGCACTTGGCCTGCGGCGACGACGGTGCTTGTCGGTGTCATCGGAGACCCGGTCGAGCATTCGCTCTCGCCGGCGCTCCACAACGCCGCTCTCGCCGAACTCGGGCTGGACTGGGCCTATGTGGCGTTCCCGGTCCCTGCCGGCAGCGGCCAGGCTGCCGTGGCCGCCATGGTCGCACTCGGCATCCGAGGCCTGTCGGTGACGATGCCGCATAAGGCAGGCGCTGCAAAGGCTTGCCACCAGTTGAGCCCGTTGGCCGAGCGCCTGGGGGTGGTGAACACCGTTACCAACGTGGGCGGCGACCTGATGGGGGACAGCACAGACGGACCTGGCTTTGTTGACTCCTTGGCGGAGCTCGGATGGTCGCCCGACGGGAAGCGCTGCCTCGTGCTCGGGGCTGGTGGCTCTGCGCGCGCTGTCGTGCTGGCGCTTGGCGCCGCCGGGGCGGAGCGCGTCGAGGTTGTCGCCCGACGGCCCGAGCAGGCCCTCGAGGTGGCCGCGCTGGCTGGCCGGGCCGGCATGGTCGCCACCGTCGACGCTACGGACGAAGCGGACCTGGTCGTCAACGCGACCCCGGTCGGGATGGACGGGGTGGCGGTGCAAGGTAGCGGTGAGCTTCCTTTCGGGCTGGAGCCGAAGAGGTTGGGGCCCGGCCAACTGGTAGCGGACCTGATCTACGCGCCGGCCACGACCCCGCTCATGGCGGCAGCGCGCTCACGTGGCGCTGGGACGTGCAATGGCCTCGGCATGCTGGTGCACCAAGCTGCACGCCAGCTGACCATTTGGACTGGTCGGGACGCTCCCGTCGCGGTGATGTCGGCAGCGGCGCTACGCGAGTTGGGCAAGCGTGGCGAGATCGGGAAGTTACGGGAGCTGCCCCGCCACGGCGGCACCGAGCAGCCTGGACAAGGCCCCTTCACGGTATAGGAACTCCGCCCCGGTTGCTAGTTCTCTCAACTTCGTTGACGAAGATGCCGAAGAACAGGCCATAAGAACCGGAGGTTGCCGTGTCGCTTGAAGGTACGCTCGAGACAATTGCACTGCCCGACGTCCTCGCGCTTCTTTCCGTCACAGCGAAGACGGGGGAGCTGCGGATCGAGTCTCGCGGGGGTGTCGGCAGTGTGTGGTTCGATGCCGGCCGTCTCGCAGGTTTCGACGTTGGGGCCCACACCACTGCTGTTGACTCCTTGTTTGGCTTGCTCCGCTTGGACGAGGGCCATTTCAAGTTCTACACGGGCACCAGCCCGGTCCACGCCGTGGAACCCCAGGACGTTGCGCCTGTGCTGGACGAGGCTGAGAGCCGGCTGGTGCAGTGGGCTGGGATCGCCGCCGCCGTCCCGTCGCTGTTGTCGCGCTTGAGCCTGCAGGGCTCAGCCGAGGGCCCTGTGACGCTGAGCGCCGACCAGTGGCAGCTCGTTGCCGCAATCGGCGGCGGTCAGTCCGTCGCAGATGTCCTAAAGACGCGCGACCTTGGCGAGTTCGAAGGTTGTAAGGCCGTCAAAGAACTAGTAGACCTGCGCCTGGTGCACGTCGACAGCTCTGACGCACCTCCCGCGCAGCAACTCCTTACCCCTTTGGCCGACCGGCCGATCGAGCAAGTCCCGGCGTACAGCTCCGAGCGCAGCCCCGATTTTGCGGGCGACGCTTCCGAGCACGTCTTGGCCAACGGCTTCGACAACGGCTCCCAGTACTTAGACCACGCTTCGGGTAACGGGTCAGAGCACAGCTCAGACCGCACCGCTGACCTCTCGGGAGCATCTCTGGGAGCAGGTGGACCGGCCGGCGCTGTTCAAGCAACTGCGCACGTCGACGACATCGCCGACCTCTCCGAGGTTTGGCGCGAAGACGACGCGCCGCTGCCTGCCGAAGACGCGGAGACGCCCGAGGAAGTCGCCGTGCCGAAACCAGAACCGGTCAACCGCGGCCTCCTGCTCAAGTTCCTCGGCTCCGCGCGGAACTAGTCCCCGGGCCCAGCTAGCTACGCCGCCACGAGAGGGCGCGCGGGCATTGTGCGGCCGAGGTAACCGTGGCAGACATCAGGCACCAAAGCGAAGTCGAAAGGCGTGCCTCAATTGCGGGCCGCCAGATGCCGACGATGAACGGAATGGTGGATACGCGCTCCGGGGGAGGCCATGGACACAAGAGTGCGTGACCGGGAGGGAGCTCTCTCCGAGGACGAACAACTTGGCGTAGTACTGGTCAAGAGCGGGATCATCACCATTGACCAGCTCGGCCAAGCCTTGTCCCGTGCCAAGGAGCGCGGCGTCAACCTCGCCCGGGTGCTGATCGAGGACAAGCTCCTCACCGAGGAACAGTTTGTCGGCACGCTCGCCGAGCAGCTGGGCCTCGAGTTCGTCGACCTGGCCACCTACCCCGTAGACCCGGCCGCTGCCGCGCTCGTCAGCGAGAACCTGGCAAGGCGCTACTTGGCGATGCCGATCGGCTGGTGGGAAGGCCGGCTCATCGTCGCGATGGCCGACCCCTCCAACGTCTTTGCCATCGACGACATCCGCACCCTGACTGGCGCCGAGGTCCGCCAAGTCGTGGTGACCGCCGAGGCCGTCACCGCTGCGATCCACAAGTACTACCGCAAAGACAGCGAAGCGGAGCACGTCAGCGCCGAGGCGGCCGCGAGCAGCGCGCCGATGGACGACGACCGGGACCGCCTCACCAACATCAAGGAGGTCCGCGAAGACGCGCCGATCGTGCGCCTCGTCAACCTTCTCATCACCCAGGCGATCACCGACCACGCGTCGGACATCCACGTCGAGCCGACGGGCAAGGACGTGCGCATCCGGTACCGCATTGACGGGGTGCTCCACGAGGTGATGCGTTCGCCTCGCAACATCCAAAACGGCATGATCAGCCGCCTCAAGGTGATGGCCGACATAAATATCGCCGAGCGCCGGATACCCCAAGACGGCCGCATCAGCACCACCATCGAGGGGCGCCAGGTAGACCTGCGCGTCGCCACCCTTCCGACCGTCAACGGTGAGAAGGTCGTCATGAGGATCCTCGATAAGAACCAGGCGGAGCTGCGGCTGTCCGACCTCGGGTTCTTGCCCGACAACATGAAGCGTTACGAGCTCTCCTATACCAAGCCGTACGGCACCGTGCTTGTCACAGGCCCGACCGGTTCGGGCAAGACGACAACGCTGTACGCCACCCTAAACATCTTGAACCAGCCTTCGAAAAACGTGATCACGGTCGAGGACCCCGTTGAGTACCAGCTCGACGGGATCAACCAGATCCAGGTCAACAACAAGGCCGGGCTCACCTTCGCCTCTGCGCTGAGGACGATCCTGAGGGCCGACCCCGACATCATCCTCATCGGCGAGATCAGGGACCGTGAAACCGCGGGGATCGCCGTCGAAGCCGCCTTGACGGGCCACCTTGTGCTTTCCACCATCCACACAAACGACGCTTCTACGACCCCGAACCGGCTTATCGAAATGGGCGTCGAACCGTTCCTAGTCGGCAGTGCGCTGGACTGCATTGTTGCCCAGCGCTTGGCCCGCAAATTGTGCGACCGCTGCAAGCAGGAGTTCGCTGTGGAGCCGGACAAGCTCGAGAGCATCGGGTGGGACCTCGACGAGCTGGTAGTACCGGACCATTTCTACCGCTCGGTGGGCTGTCATATCTGTGGCAAGACCGGCTATGTCGGGCGCTTTGCGGTCCACGAGGTCCTCAATGTCAACGAAGAAATAGAACGGATGATCGTCGAGCACGCACATGCCGACGACATCCGCAAGGCCGCCATAGCCGACGGGATGCTCACGCTTCGCCACGCCGGCCTCATGGGAGCAGCGGCCGGTCTTACCTCGCTCGACGAGGTCCTGCGGGTCATCGCTTGAGATGAGCTCGTTCATGGTCGGCCGTCAGCCGATATTCGACACAAACCTGGATGTCCGTGGTTACGGGTTAGTTGTCCGGGGACCAGGTGCGGCGACGACCGGCAGCGAGGCCCTCTCGGTAGAGGTCATCGAGCGGGCGGGGCTGGGCGGCGGCTGGCAGGGCATCATCGGGGACAAGCTTGCATTCGTCAAGGCCAGCCGGCAGTTCCTCGTCGGTGAGCTTACGGTCCCGTTCGGGCCCGAGCAGACCGTCATCGAGATCCCCGCAACGGCGTCGGGCGACGCCGAGGAGTTGGCGGGTTGTCGACGCCTCCGGGAGCAGGGCTACACCCTTGCCTTGGACGGCCACGATTGGGGAGAGCCTGACGACCCTCTTGTTGAGCTTGTCTCGATTGCCAAGTTGGACGTGCCTGCCCTGTCAAGGCTCCAGCTCGCCTTCGATGTCGAAGCCTGCGCCGCGCTCGGTCTCAAGCTCGTAGCGGAAAACGTGCAGGCCCATGACCAGATGAGCTACTGCCGCGATCTCGGCTTCGAGCTGTTCCAGGGCTACTTGCTCTCGCACGCCGACATCGTCGACGGCCAAGCCCTCACGCCGGCCCGGGTTACCTGCCTAAACGTGGTCAACCAGCTCTCGGACCCCAACGCCGATGCCAACGACATCCAGCGCATCGTGGAGACCGACCCTGCTCTTAGTTACCGGTTCCTCCGCCTCGCAGGCGAAGGTGCGGCTGGGGGCATGTACCGCCGCATCAGTTCGGTCCGCGAGGGGGTCGTCATGCTCGGTCACCAGCGCCTGCGGGCCCTGGTCACCCTGATGCTCCTCTCCGGCAGCAGCGGCGGGGCGACCGAACAGCTGAACATTACGATGACGCGGGCGCGGATGTGCGAACTGATGGCGACCAAGGTTGCCCCGAGGGTGTCTGATTCGGCGTTCACCGTGGGCCTCGTATCGGCGCTGGACCTGCTCCTTGCCGCGCCGGTCGCTGGGATCGTGAGCACGCTGCAACTGACTGAAGAGCTCGTCGACGCGATCCTCGAAAAAGGTGGGCTCCTCGGGGGCATCCTCGACGACGTGCTCGCCTGGGAACTGGGAGGCGAGGACCTACGCCTGCGCAGCGGGTTGAGCCTCGCGGGCCTCGAGCAGAGCTACCTGGAAGCGCTGGCCTGGGCAACCGGGGTCTGTGGGCTCCTCGACGATAGCGACGTGAGCGCAGCCGTCTAGGGCTGGCCGCTCGATCTTCCCGAAAGGGAACACGTCTATCAAGGTCGCCTAGGCGGACGCCGACAAGACAGTGATGCAGACTGCCTCGCGCAAAGTCGGCGAGTTCCTCGTGAACCGCAAAGTTCTCTCCAAAGACGCTCTCGAGTACGCACTGGCCAAGGAGTCCGACACCGGGGTCCCACTCGCAAAGATCCTCTCGACCGAGGGGCTCGTCAGCGAACGTGACCTGGTGGCGGCGGTGGCCGACCAGTTGAACCTTCCCTTCTGGGACCCGACCACGACACCCGTGTCGCCGCTTGTCGACTCGGCGATCCCGGCCGAGGTCGCCCGCAAGCACATGGTCGTCGGCTTGGCACTGGAGGGGGACACCCTGCTCGTCGGCACCGACAACCCGCTCGACGAGGCGGCCCTCACCATGGTGAGCCAGGTGACCGGCTGGAAGGCGAAGCCTTGCCTGGCGACCCGGTCCGATATCTCGGGTGCGATAGCGGCAATGTACGGCCCGAACCCGGCTACTTCGGCGGCCAGTTTCGCTGGTGGGCAAGACGAACCGGCTCAGTTGCACGTGAACCAGATGTTGGTGCAGCTCATCGACTTCAAAGGTTCGGACCTCCATTTGACCGCCGGGCTGCCGCCAATGATCCGCGTCGACGGTGACCTTCGGCCCTTGGAGGGCTTCGAGGTGCTGATCCCGTCGAAAGTACGCGACCTCGTCTATGAGATCCTCTCGCAAAGGATCAGGACACGCTTCGAGGACGACCTGGAGCTGGACACCTCCCATGTCGTCCCGGGCGTCGGGCGCTTCCGCGTGAACGTTTTCCAGCAAAAGGATTCCGTCGGTGCCGTGTTCCGCGCCATCCCCTTTGACATCATGTCATTGGACGACCTCGGCATACCGGCCTCGGTCCGACAGTTCGCGGACCTGCCGCGTGGCCTCGTCCTAGTCACAGGGCCGACTGGTTCGGGCAAGTCGACCACGCTCGCTTCGCTCATCGACATCATCAACGCCACCAAGCCTCTTCATATCATGTCTGTGGAAGACCCGATCGAGTACCTCCACACCCATAAGCGTGCTGTCGTCAACCAGCGCGAAGTGGGGGAAGACACCAAGGGATTTGCCGAGGCATTGAAACACGTCTTGCGCCAGGACCCCGACGTGATCCTCGTCGGGGAAATGCGCGACCTGGAGACGGTATCGACGGCTCTCACAGCGGCCGAGACCGGCCACCTTGTCTTCGCGACATTGCACACCCAGGACGCACCGCAGTCGATCGACCGAATGATCGACGTCTTCCCTGCGCACCAGCAGCAGCAGATCCGCACGCAGCTGGCGGTTACCCTTCAGGGTGTTGTAACCCAGCAGCTCTTGCCGAAGGCAAGCGGGAAGGGGCGGGTCGTCGCCTGCGAGATACTCGTAGCGACCCCGGCCGTGCGCAACCTGATCCGCGAGGGCAAAACCCATCAGATTTACAGCGCGATGCAGGCGGGCGCGAAGTTCGGGATGGTGACGATGGACCAGATGCTCGCGCACCTTGTGAAGCGGGGAGTAGTCACTCATGCCGCCGCCGTAGAGCGCTGCTCTAACCCCGAGGACCTCCGCCGCCTCATCGAAGCCGCTTGAGCGACCGAAGTTTGGAAAGGAACGCATCATGGCTCAGATGACCTTTGCGTACAAAGTCCGCGACACCGAGGGCAAGCTCCTCGAGGGGACACTGGACGGCGACAACCAGGGCCTCGTCGCCAACCGCCTGCGCCAGATGGGGTACACGCCCATAAAGGTAGAGGCCAAGAACGCCGGCACCATGAAGAAAGAGATCCGTATCCCGGGTCTCAGTGGGCGCGTCCCATTGAAGGACATAGCCCTCTTCAGCCGACAGTTCGCCACGCTCATCAGCGCCGGGCTGACCCTCCTGCGTTCCTTGTCAATTCTCACCACTCAGACCGAAAATCCCGAGCTGGCCAAAGTCGTCACCGACGTGCGCGGCCAAGTCGAACGAGGCGTTTCGCTCTCTCAGGCGATGGCCACCCATCCCAAGGTCTTCGACAGGCTCTTCGTGTCGATGGTCAAGGCTGGAGAGGCTAGCGGTGGTCTGGACCAGTCCCTGATCCAACTGGCCAACATGCTGGAAACCCAAGCCGCCCTTCGCGGCAAGATCAAATCGGCAATGGCCTACCCGGCTGCCGTGCTGTCGTTGGTCGTGCTGATCGCCTCTGCCATCATCCTTTTCGTAGTCCCGGTGTTCAAAGGCATTTACGCCGAACTGCACGGCACTCTCCCGTTGCCAACGGAGATCCTGATCCAAATATCTAACATCGCGGTGAAGCTATTCATCCCGATCCTGATCCTGGTGGTTGTCGGCGTGGTGTTGTTCCGTCGTTGGATAAAAACTGATCAGGGAAGGGCGCTTTGGCACATAACGTTGCTCAAGGTCCCCATCTTCGGGAGCCTGATCCGCAAGACGGCCATCTCTCGCTTCTGTTCGACGTTTTCCTCGCTGCTCAAGGCCGGCGTGCCGGTGCTCGAGGCGTTGGACATTACCAAGGACACCGTAAACAACGTTGTCGTCGAGCGGGCGGTTGACGCGATGGCCGACGGGGTCCGCCGCGGTGAACCGATCGGCGCCAACCTTGCAGCGCACCCCGTGTTCCCGGCGATGGTCGTGCAGATGATAGGCGTCGGCGAAGAGACAGGCGCGCTGGACCAGATGCTGGGTAGGTCGTCAAAGTTCTTGGAAGAAGAGATCGAGCGGATGGTGGAGTCGCTCACCTCTCTCCTCGAGCCCATGCTCATTGTGATCCTCGGTGGCGCGGTCGGGTCGATGGTGATTTGCCTTTACCTGCCTATGTTCAAGGTCGACACGCTCATCAACAATGGGACGAACGGCTAACACTCGGTAAAAAAAGCAACGCCGGAACGCCTGGCTCAAGTTTGAGGCCCTGCCGCCGACAACCAAAGCAGCGAGCACCAGAGCAAGGCAAGCCTGCCACGGCGGGGGAGCCAGGCACGAGGCCCAGCGTCGAACGACGGGGGGCCTGCTGGCCAGTCTGGCTGCTATCCCGGTCGTGTGCCGGGCTGCCTACGGGCGGAGCTCGCAACCAACTATTCGAATTATAGAAAGGAAAAAAGTGCTGAAGCACATGTCCGAAAAGAAGCGCCGGGGTGACGAAGAGGGTTTCACCCTCATCGAGCTCATGGTCGTCGTCCTTATCATGGGTATCCTGGCCGCAATTGCCATCCCGACCTTCCTAAGCACGACCAAGAGCGCTAAGAACACCGCCGCTCTGTCCAACGCAGTGAACGCTGCAACTAGCGAGATCTCCCTCTTCTCCACGCAACAGTCGTTCGATTCTTCCCAGTATGCCCAGGCTCAAAACGTAGACCCGGCCCTGCCGTGGGACACCACGACCGCCGACAGCTCAGCACCTGCTGGTAAAATCCTCGTTCTCGTGACCGCTGCATGGGGCACGGCGTGGGCCAACGCTGCGACAGGCACCGGCGGCATCATGGCGCTGGAATCACAGCCGACTAACTCGAACCAGTGCTACGTGTTGATCGACGACCAGGTCAGCGCAACGCCCGAGGTTGGTTACTTCGTCTACTCCGGCCTTTGCTCGGCTCTGACGCTGCCCAACGCAACGGCACCGACAGGTGGCCCCCGACATCGGGTAGCGCTTCGTCGGGCACGCACCCAAGCACCACCTTCCCGACTACCTGGAGCAGCTTCTACACCACCTTCTAGTTCAGTAACTGCCGACCGGCAGATCTTGTGCAAGGGCCGGCCCTCGGGCCGGCCCTTGTGCCATTTGGGTGCAGGGCTGTGCGCTCGCCCTTCTGACCGGAGGCCGGCGACCAGTAGGTATTGGAGAGCGATTTGTAGAAAGGAAAACAATGCTCAAGCACCTGTCTGACCAACGGCGCCGGAGTGACGAAGAGGGTTTCACCCTCATCGAACTTATGGTCGTCGTCCTTATCATGGGTATCCTGGCCGCAATTGCCATCCCGACATTCCTAAGCACGACCAAGAGCGCCAAGAACACCGCCGCTCTGTCCAACGCTGTGAACGCTGCGACGAGCGAGATTTCCCTTTACGCAACTCAGCAGTCCTTCGATTCGGCCCAGTACGCTCGGGCTCAAAACGTAGACCCGGCCCTGCCGTGGGACACCACGACCGCCGACACCTCAGCACCTGCGGGCAAGATCCTCGTTCTCGTGACCGCTGCATGGGGCACGGCGTGGGCCGACGCTGCGACAGGCACCGGCGGCATCATGGCGCTGGAATCGCAGCCGACTAACTCGAACCAGTGCTACGTGTTGATCGACGACCAGGTCAGCGCCACGCCCGAGGTTGGTTACTTCGTCTACTCCGGCCTTTGCTCGGCTCTGACGTTACCCAACGCAACGGCACCGACAGGTGGGCCCCCGACATCGGGTAGCGCTTCGTCGGGCACGTCACCCAAGCAGCACGTTCCCGACTACCTGGGGCGGTTGCTACACCACCTTCTAATTCAGTAACTGCCGACCGGCAGATGTGGACAAGGGCCGACCCCTAAGGGCCGGCCCTTGTCCAATTGTTGTGGCTTGGCCAGCCCCAAGAGAGTTACAGGCCCAATGAATGGTTGCCGATAACTACGGAGTTGAGCGATTTGTCGAGTGAACTGGTGAGGCGCTGATGGCAAAGAGAATGAGCATTGGCCTCGACATTGGGTCGTCAGCCGTGCGTGCTGCCGAAGTGATGATCGATGGCGACCGCAAGGTGCTGCGTCGGTTCGCACAGGTTGGCCTGCCAGCCGGCGCCGTGATCGAAGGTGAGGTGCGCGACCGCGAGGCTGTAGCGACTGCCCTCAAGCGGCTTTGGCAACATGGGCGTTTCAGTAGCAAGAAGGTAGTCGTCGGCTTAGGGAGCCAGCGGGCCATGGTCCGCCAAGTGGAGATGCCTCCGATGCCGGACTCTGAGCTGCGTTCAGCGCTTCGCCTGAAGATCGGCGAGTTCCTTCCGATCCCGGTAGAGCAAGCCGTCGTCGACTTTGCACCTCTGCCCAGCGCGGACGGCGAGCTGCGGAGCGGCGCTTGCTGCTCGTGGCAGCTCAGCGCGACGTCATCTCCGACGAGCTGGGCGCGGTAGACGCTGCCGGGCTCAGCGTTGTGGCCGTCGATTCGTCCTCGTTGGCTCTTCTGAGGGCTGTTGCTGGACCGAGGACGCCCGACGGCGGCCCGTCGGGGGGTTAGAGGCGGTCGTTGGGATAGGCGCCGAGTTGATCACCGTAGCCGTCCGAGATGGTGGTACGCCGAGGTTCATGCGAACTGTCGCCCTCACCAACCCGAACGCCCCAAGTGCCAACGACCCTCTTTCACCGAGCGTCAGCCCAGGTGACCGCTCCCGGCCAGGCGTACGCAGCCTGGCCGCGCCCGTCCTGTGGGACCGCTCAGCGCCTTGAGGCAATCGTGGGCGAGGTCCGCAGCTCGCTCGAGTACCTGTTGTCCCAGAGCGGCACCGGGCACTTCGAACAGGTGTTGCTCACAGGTGGCGGGGCAATGCTGCCGGGCGTGACCGAGGCTCTCAGCACTTCGCTGGGCTTACCGGTGAAATTGGCGGAGCTCCCGCTCGAGATTGACCACAAAGAGCTGGGTCTTGAAAAGGATGCGCTCGACGAGGCATCGTATAGGTGGCTGAGCGCAGTAGGGCTCGCGTTGTGGGGTACCGACACGTATGGCAAGCCCTCGTTGCTGCCTCCCGAGGTCGCCGCCAAGCGCCAGCAAACCAAGGTAATGCAGGCTGCTGCCGCTGGAGTTGTGGTAATTGCCGTTGCCCTCGGCGTGACCTCTTTCAGCAAGATCGAGTCCGCGCACAGCATAAGCAGCCAGATCGCAAAGCTCCCAGAGCGAGCGCGACGGCTTTGCAGGTCAAGATCAATGGGCTTGGGTACGTGCTCGAAGATCCCAGCCGAAGTCCAGAGTCAGACGGCAGCTGGCCGTAGACGCGTTGAGCGGGGACATCGATTGGATAGGGTTGGTCAACCGTCTTGAGGCGGCCATGCCTCACGGCGTGCAGGCCCGAGTCGATCGTTCTCAACAAGACAGAAGTACGCGGCGTCTGGGGGCGGGCCGCTCGTCCTCGCGCCGGGCAGCATCGTGGGAGCCTAACGATGACGGCAGAAACAACCGGCGGAGCACCGGCTGTTGCCCAGTTTATCGACCAGGTATCGCGGGTAAAAGGGCTCTTTGCCCTGTGGGTGTCGTCAACGACGAAGGCTTCTGGGCAAACACAAATACAGGCCACGGCCGAGCTGACGACCGGTGCACTGAGCGATCGGGCAGCCGCTCTTCCAGGGGGGAATAAGTGATGCGACGTATAATGATCCTAGCTCTTGTGGCAGTTCTCGTGGTGTTCGCTGGTTGGTACGAAGGTCTTTATCGTCCTGAGGTCTCCCACATTACGAGCCTGAAAGCCACCGAGCAGAAGGCGCAGGTGGCCCTGCTGACCTTGGAAACTCGCTACGTGGACCTGGTAAAGAGCAAGAAGGAACTGCCCAAGGAGCGTGCGGCGCTGGCGAAACTCGACCAGGCGGTACCGAACGACCCAGAGCTTGACAGCCTGGTGAAAACGTTGTTCAGTGCTGCAGCAGCAAACCGAGTGTGCAACTGACCAGCATCGGTTCTCCGGCACCGCCAGATTTTGGGCTGCCCGCGGCAGCGGTTCGGTTTCTCGAGCCCGGTCCTGTCGAGCTGCCGCTGAGCGTGAACGTGAATGGTACTTCCAGTGAGGTGGAGAAGCTCTATCGTGTGCTCGACGCTGAGCCGCGGTTGTTCGTTATAAATAACTTCTCTGTGACACCAGGCGCGAGCATAGTCCGGTCACGCTTCAGATTGACGTCTTCTATGCTTCGCCGGATGCGAGCACCGCAGCATCATAGCACTTCGGGTGTTCTTCGTGACGGCGCAGTCACGACGTAGTCGGGATCGTGTCCCGCGTATGGCTTTGTGTTCGAAAAACGTGTCCCTTATGGCGTCACCGAACGGTTAGCTGCCGCGTATCACACGTCGCCGGAAGCGTGAGTGCCACAACTGGCGGTTACTCTTCTATCAGACGGGCGTGGGTTATGGCCGATGGACCAGCCTTGCCGCCGGAAAGCCGACATGTTGGAGAGAAGGACGCGGCCCCAGTTGGCCCCCGCGAGCGCGAAGTCGTTGTCTTTCCCAAGAGGACCGGCGCCCGATGCGCGAGCTCGACCACGACCGCAAGTCATCCGCGTCCGGAGCGCACGGAGCTGTCGCCATCGAACGGCCGCTTGGACAGGCTAGACGAGATCGCCGAAAGTCGCGCTTACAACCTTGGTGTCGCCGATCGGCACCACGAGGGAGTACGTGACCGGCGATGCAAGATGATTCCGTAGCCGAACGGGGAATTGTCGAGGTAACATACGACGCACTCCGACCGCCGGACCGCCGTGACCGCAGCCGAGTCAGCTGGCCGTTGTCGGAGCTCGCCGTCAACATTTGACCTCAACTAGCGACGTCTGCTCAGACGGCAAACCCTGTTTCGAGACCGGCTAACTGCGTGCTGCCGTCCGGGGTGGAGCTTCAGCGCGCGAGACCCGATTGGCGTCGCCGTTTGACTGGCTTCGGGGCACGAGGTCGCTGCCGACATCATCCCGTATGGCTGAGATGCGCCGGAGGCCGGCGTGTAGTCTGTATCCCTGGATATGTGGCTGTGGCTGTATATTGCCTGGAGCCGGACGCAGCATTGTAGGTGCAGGTGGCAGTGGCGACGGAGCCGACCCGCTAAGGGGGTCGAGCTTGAGCATGACAAACCCGAGGCCGTCGGATTGGTGGCGGCAATTGTCGACGTCGGCGTGCCCGTGGGTGCGATCCCACCGGTCCCTGTCACAGTGACAGTAAAGGTGAGCGTGTTGCCGCTCCGCTAACCGGCCACGGTCACGGTCGGTGTGTATTTACCGATTGTGACTGTGAGTTTCTGGGTAGCGCTGCCGACTGAGTTGGTCGCCACAACGCATACCGTGTAGGTGCCGGCAGAACCAGCGGGCGGAGTGCCCGAGAGGACACCAGCAGCACTGAGCGAGATGCCGGAGAACGGGGTGCAGCCGGCGAATGCCGTGTTCGCGAAAGTAGCTGCGGGAGTCCCTGTCGCTGTAACTGTGAAACTTCCTGCGACGCCGACGGTGAAGCTTGTCGAGTTGGCGCTCGTGATCACCGGGGCTTGGCCAACCGTCAAGGTGAACGTTTGTGTCGCAGAACCTACCGAGTTGGTGGCCTTGATGCAGATCGTGTAAGTACCGCCGCTCGCCGGGGTACCGGAGACAAGGCCGGCGGCACTGAACGTCACACCGGAGGGCAACGTGGACGGCGTGCACCCGCTGAACGCCGTGTTGGAGAAACTGGGTGCCGGGTAGCCGCTTGCCGTGGCCTGGAAGCTCCCCGCTGTGCCGACGCTGAAGTTGGCAGAATTGGCATTTGTAACGGCCGGGAGCTGGGTCACGGTGAGCGTGAAGTTTTGCGTGGCGCTCCCGACTGAGTTCGTGGCGTTGATGCAGACGGTATAGGTACCGCCAGCCGTTGCGCCCGGCGTGCCGGAAAGGACGCCACCAGGGTTCGAGAAAGTGACGCCGGAGGGCAGGTTGGGGGTGCACCCGCTGAAAGACGAGTTGGAGAAGGTGGGTGCGGGGATGCCTGTACCTGTGGCGGTGAAGCTCCCGGCTGCCCCCGCAACGAAAGTGGCAGAACTGGCGCTCGTGATCACGGGGAGCTGCGCCACCGTGAGTGTGAACTTCTGAGTCGCGTTCGGGAGAACCGAATTAGTCGCCGTTATGCAAATCGTATAGGTGCCGGATGTCCCGCTCGCAGGGGTACCGGAGACAAGGCCGGCGGCGGTGAATGTCACGCCAGAAGGCAACGTGGACGGTGTGCACCCGCTGAACGCCGTGTTGGAGAAACTGGGTGCCGGGTAGCCGCTTGCCGCTAGCTGGAAACTCCCCGCGGTGCCGACCGTGAAGGTGGTCGAGGCGCCGGTAGTTATGGCAGGTGCCTGGTTCACCGTGAGAGTAACCGTGTTGGTGGAGGTGGCTGCCGCGTAGTTGCCGTCGCCGGAGTACGCGGCCGTGGTGGTGTAGACCCCACCCGACAAACTGGCTGAGGTGGTGCAACTCGTGGCCGGCAAGGTGGCGGTACACAGCGTCGCCCCGGAGCTAAAGGTGACCGTGCCCGTTGCCGCCCCGGGAAGCCCCGATTCGGCCAGCGTGGCCTTCGTGCCGAAAGTGACAGTAGCCGAAGTCGACGAGCCGTTCGCCGTGATCGACATGGCGGTCGGCAAGTTGTTTATCGTGAGCGTGAAAACCTGGGTCGCGGTCCCCTCCACGTTGGTGGCCTGCAGACAGAGGGTATATGTGACGCCCCCCGAGCCAAGAGGTGGCGTACCCGAAAGCGCCCCCGTGCTAGTCGAGAAGCTGATCCCGGAAGGCAGCGTAGACGGGGTGCAGCTGGAGAAGGCCGAATTGGAGAGCGTCGGTGTAGGTGAGCCCGTCGTCACCACCTGGAAGTTGCCAGCCGTACCGACGGTGAAACTCGTCGCCCCTGGGCTCGTTATGGTCGGGCCCTGAAGAGCGTTGGCGGGGACGGTATAAACCGGCTGCGTTGTCACCGTAGTGGGGGCTGAGGCAGGGATCCCCTCGACGTTGGAAGTGATCGGGCTGACCTGGCCAGTCACCTCGGACCAAGTAGCCTTGCTCCAGTTGAACAGGCCGGGTGGCAAGAAGTTGGGCGGGCTGAACGTGGTAAGGCGCGGGTCGTAGATGTAGCTCTTGGCGTACCCACCCCCAATGTCCGTCCCCGCCAGCCGCCCCCGGTAGGCCTCGCTCACAGATCCGAATTCTGTGATCGTGCCGATCGACGGACCGAAAGAATAGTTTTCGGCAGTGTACTCACCGTTGAAGGCCAAAATGGCACCGTCGATCTGTTGGACGATGCAGCTGGAGTTCCCGGTATTGCCATTATTGTTGTAGTTCCAATATGGGCTCACGTACTGGCCCGTAGCGGGACAGTTGGTGCCGTCGTCGTTGGTGGCCGAGTTACTTCCGGCGCTGACGCAGCTCCCGTTGTTGTCCCCGCTGTTCCAGGTGGCCTGGCCCCAGTTCGGGCAGTTCACGGGGTGGTAGATGATCACATTGTTGGTCGGCTCTAGGCCGATCACGTCGCTGCCGACGGCCTGGACGCTAGGCGGCGTGGTCGAGTTATTGATGTTGTAAGTGGTGTTCGCGTACGTAAGGTTCTGGTAGACGATGATATTGTTGGACGCGCCCACCGTCACGCTGCCGCTCACGACGCCACCGACCCAGGCATCACCGTTGTTGCAGGCAAAGGCCAGCGGGTCGAGCGGTTCGGAAAACCCTTTCGCGTTTGGGGTATAGGTCCATTGGCGGACCGCGTGCGAGTTCCCCGAATCGTAGTACGCGATGGCGCCCGCATAGTAATCGTTGCTTTGAATAAGACCGCCGAAGGTATAGTCGTTGCCTGTGCTGTCTAGACAGCTCGTCGCTCCGGCAGGCGATTGTACATATAGCACTGGGTTTGTCAGTGCGCTCAGTGTCACAAGCCCGTTTGCGCTGCAGCCCGAGTTCAACGTGAAGGTGGCGGGCGTGGCGTTGATGGCTGCCAGCGTGCCCGGGCTATAGACATAGACGCTCCCGGTGTTGAGGAAATCGAAATATGTCATGCCCTCATATAGGCAACCGCCGCTTTGGGCCTCCTGTGCGAGGTTGGGGTTAGCGGGTGGCAAGTTCACGGGGGGCGCGTACGCAGGTATGACACTGAAGTTGGGGCCCGGGTTCGCACAAGTCGGGCAGTTCGGAGTGAGGGTGGTGTTGTACAGGATCTTTGAGGTGTCGACCCAGTAAACGTTTTGACCGTCGCCGCAACCCAAGGGCGCCGACGTCCCAGCACAGGCTTGGGTATTGGGAGTGTACGCAGCGCCTGTACCGACTGCGTTCGCTGGGCAATTGCTTTCGGTGGCGTCAACGCTCGGGACCATGTTGCACGGCGTCCCAACGACGACGGGGCCGTAGAAGTTGGTCTGGCCGTCAATCGACAAGACGTCGTTGGTACGGACCGGGCCGTAAAAGGTATCGCCGCTCTCCCACTTGGTGAAGGTGAAACGTTGTTCAGTTTGTAGCCTTGCGGTACCGGGGTAGACCCTTGTTCGCTGTGGATTGCCCTCGGGTCCGTCGAGATCGCCACGTTTGCGGCGGTAGCGTCCGCTTGCTCGTCCGGCTGGGCGTTGGGGCCGAACCAGTCGTCCTGGCAGTACTCGAGAGCTGCATTATAAGCGTTCGTTGGGACCGTAGAGAGCGCGGGGGCGCCGGGTTCGCCGCTTGCGTGGCATTGCCGGTCCACGACGTGATACCGCTGCCCCAGGCCGGGCCCGAACTCGGGCCAGCCGGGCTGGCCGGGGTCGAGGTCGTACTGTTCGGGGTCCTGGGTCTCGACGTTCGTAAAGTATCCATAGTTGAGGAAGGTGCTTCTCGAGAGGACGACGCGGATGGCTCGGGTCACCTGCTGGCCGGCGGTTGTGATGGACCGTCCGAAGACGTCGAACACGAGGATGCTCGAGCCTGTGGCGCCCGCCGTCGTAGCGGTACCGGTGGGGTTTGGCTGGTGGTTCGCCGGGACGTCGTACTCGAACTCCTGCGACCGGAGGGGGTCATTGTCGTCGGGAACCGTCACCCATCCCTGCGCGCCAGGCGGGAGCGCCGGGTTATAGGTCGTCGGGCACTGCGTCTCGGCGGTCGCGCGAAGGGCTGTTTGGTCGTAGCACCAAAGGTTCTGAGCGAGTTCGAAGCTCGTGTCCTCCTGCGCGTTCAGCCGGTAGAGGAGATCGTCCACTCCCGAATCGGCCGCGCCGAGGGCAGCCGCGTAACTGTCGTCGCTACGGGCGATCGGGACGGTCCCGAGCGAGCCGGTGAGCGCCCCGGCGGCCATCAGGGTCATTAGGCTGACGATCAGGATCGTCGTGACGAGCGCAAAACCCCCTTCGGTTCGTTGCTCGCAGTGACGCTGACGGAGCAGCGATGATGATCAGAACGGCGTCTAGTCACGGAGGTGTCCTTCGTCCATTAGGTTGGGAGCGCCGTGACGGCTCCAAGGCGGACAGTCTGGGTTAGCACTACCGGCGCCACCTGGGAGAGCCGTTCTGGGCGGGCACCGCAAAGCCAATTGCGACTTCGCCGACCTGAACTGCAGCTATGGCCGGCACGGTTTGGTTGGGATAGCCCTGAAAGTAACTGAACAGCGTTGCCCCGGCGCTTGTCACCGTGAGGCACGGCACGCCTGCGCAGAGGGGTTTGACCTGAGAGATAACAGTCGTCGTTTGTGCGGGCCGGCCACGTGCATTCACCGGCTGCTGTCCGGTAGCTGCGACGACGGGCGGGGTAACCGTTTGGACCAGGCTGCCGCTCTTGGCGGTGCCCGAGGCGTATTGGAGCGCTATTTCGATCTCGTTAGCGCACCCGGTGGTAAAGCTGCCGGCTCCTCCGTTGTTCGCATCAATTACACCGTGGGTATCGTTCTTTATGAGAAGGTTGCCTGAGAGGAATTTGACATCCGTCGCCTGCATGACAACGATGTCAGCGGTGCCCGTGTTGGCGGCTTGGACGGGGTTGTCATAGGAGTCGGAAATGTCACGGACTTCCAGGGCGACTCTATTGAGCCCCACCATGCCAGCCTCGGCGGCCTGAAGGCTCCGCATGTTGTTGTTGGTCTGCTGTTGGACGAGAGCCAGCGAGCCGGTGGTAAGCCCGAGGACAATGGCGAAGATGAAGACGGCAACCATCAGCTCGATCAGCGTCGTTCCGGCGTCCGAACCCCGACGACCGGCGAGCCGAGCGTATGTCTGGCGAACGTGGCGACGGCTCACAAGGCCAATACAGTGCTGCTAATTGGGGGTATGGCGCCGGTCTTGGCCGTACCGCCTGTCGGTGAGGTGCGTAGGAATGTCCAGTTCGCGCCTACCGGTACGGCGAGCGCCAAGGTCTGGCCGTTTGGCGGTGCCGTGACGTGGTACGTGTAAGTCTCCCCGCTCGTGCAGTCCGGGTCGACCGCATGGGTGACTGTGACGGTGGCTGGGTAGGCGGAGACGCTGATGAGCTTGGCAAACAGTGACATTTGGGTTGCCGGGCCAGACCAATGCGTTGTTGCCTGGATAACTCGTCAGCCCCTCGACGTACGTTGGCGTCGGTAGTGCATCGACACAAGTTCCCGCAAATGCCTCGTAGTTGTTGTAGAAGGGGTATCCCGACGTTGTCGCTTGGTTGGCTGCACCGGGCCCACTGGCGCCAGAGATTATGCGATCTGCGGAGGCGCCAAATGGTTCGAAGACCACGGGGATAGGGCCCTGGGACGAGCAGGGGGTCGCGCCCGCCATACACGACGTTGGGTAGACGACGTCGGTGGTGCTTGGGCACACGATGTACGTCGAACCGCTCAAACAGTCTGTCTGTACCGCGCCACTGAGAGCCGTCGGCAGGTCGAGTTGATCCCCGTCGTCACTTCGTCCGTCTCGTTCAAAGTGAGTGCCCCGATCGGGTACTGGGCCGGCGTGTCCTGGTTAGGGTCGGTGTAGCCGGTCGCGCTGATCACATAGGACGGCCCGACGGTGAGGTAAGGAAAGGCGGCACAGCCGTTGTTGTTGGTGGTGACGGTCTCGATGGGTGCCGACTCGGGGGGACTGGTGTTGATGGACACCGGGATCCCGACCGCCGGGTTTTGGTCCGCGGAGAACACCTGGACGATCACCTCGGCGTCACCACTGGCGATGATCGTCGCGGGAGGCGCCAGCATGGTGACGCCCGAAATGGGGGGCTGGTTCATATTGGGCCAGGAGACGGATACCGAAACGAGCAGGTAGGCGTCACTGCCGGTCCCGCCGGTGGAGGCCCCGCAGACATCGGTGCTGTCCTCAGGGGGCGCTATCGGCTGGACGACCTCCTGGACCGAGAACGTGACGGCGTTCAGGGTTGCGGTGCTGGTCGACGTCGCGATTGTCAAGTCCTGGAACGGCTCCGAACGGGCGCTGTCCAGGCTCTGGGAGAGGAGATTGGCTGCCACGACCGCCTGGCGACTGTTCGCAGAGATGTCGAGGGCAGTAACTAACGAGTTGGTGATCGGCGCGAGGACGACGATGAGGATAAACAGGGCCACCATCACCTCGACGAGCGCTACCCCGTCGTCCCCACCCCGCTTGGGCCGTCGCCCCAGTGTGCCGCTCGGACGCGTAGTGACGAGCTCGGGCCATGCCGCGATTATCGGCCGGTCGAGTCGAACACTTGATCTACGAACGTTAAAAAGGTGGTACTGTTAGCTTGTCTCCCGAACGGCTAATGCACCTTCGAGGTGGGCTTAGTTGGCGTCGCCAAAGTTCACCCAGAGGTTATCGGTATTGGCGTGTGGGACTTGAGCTATAGTAGCGATATTTGTTTCGCCCGGGCCAAGACGGCCGTCAGGTTGGACCGGCGGCCCGAGAGGCGGCGGCGGAGCGGTCGCGAAGTACGAAAGAGGACTGTTGGCCAATGGGCGGCTTCTTATATGCGGCTTTGACTCAGTTCGTTCAAAACTAAAGAGGCAGGCACCGAGCGCCGAGTAAAAGTGGCGTGACGCCGAACTCTTCGCGCGTGTCAACCGCGGGCCACCTGAGGTTAATCCGCCGCAGGGCGCGGGTCACCACGTGGGCTCGGTACGGCTCGCATCCAGGGCACATGACATGGGCCGTGCCGTTCGGCGGAGCGCCAGTTGCGCCTCGACGGGACCTTCGTCATCGCTCCGAAGAGGGCGGCTTTGCCCTTATCGAGGTCATGATCGCGATTGCGCTGCTGCTTGTAGTGCTCGTTCCGTCCACGCAGCTCATCGAGACGACGGTGCAGCAATCGATAACGACGAGGGACAGGGTAACGGCGCTCGAGATGGCAGAGCAAGGGCTCGAGCAGATCTCCAACGACTCGATCACCACCCTTGAGGCGGACCTCAACACGAACTGGGCCATCAACACAGTGACCCTCGCAGGGGTGACGCTATACGGTCACGGGCTACCTAACGTGGTTGGGAGTCGGTAATAACCCGGACTTGTGCACGGCGGGAAGCCCGCCGCAGGTAATGAGCGCAACGGCGACGGTTACGTGGGGACAAAACAGCAAACTTGCTGAAAGCGAAGTGATCAACCCGCCGTACGGGCTAGCCGTGTTCTACCTGGCCACTGGGCTGGCGCAAAACCAGCACAACATTACGACGTTGACAGCGACGACCGCCCAGACAATTGCAGCCGGAGCGACCCTCACGATCGGTGCAGATACAGCCGATTCGCAAACTGTGACCGTGAGCTCAGCGGACAACGGCTCGACGACAATAAACGTGACGAGCTTCACATCGCTGTACAGCTTTGCAGCCAATACGACGCCGGTTGCCCTCCCTGGGGAAGGGTACCTGGGCGTTCAGGTCAACGGCGCCAGCGGGACCGCCCCGGCTGACGTTGAAGACGTCGCGGTGACAGTCACACCGGTTTCCCCGTCCGGGGCTTCCCAGACCCTTTACCCCGACAACACCGGCTGCGTCTACGAGCAGGAACTGCCGGGGACGTACGACATTTCGTTGTCAACCGGCACCGTGTCACCACCGCCCGAACCGTTTGTTGATTACGACGAGGACTTGACGCCGCTGTCGCCCTCGTGGCCGACCAATGTGGCCACCACCATGACCGTCACGGCCAACGCCACTAAGACGTGGACCTACGACTATGACGAGGCTGACCTGGCCTCATTCGTGCCTGCCGGGAGCTCTTCCGGTTGCAACCGGTACCCCACTTTCTGTCGAAAACGGCGGGCTACCCAACTCTCCTTGGCTAACTGTGATCCCAGCCGGCTCAAGTGCTACCACCGCTTACCTATACCCGTTCTCCACTGAGTACACGGCTATCTGGTACGGCGACTGCACCGACGAGATCTCAGCGAATTTCGCCACGCTACAGCCGAGTGAGGGTGGGACGGCCCTGGTGTCCGTTCCTGGCCTGGACGACCTTGCCTATGAGGTCGTCAAGACGCCGCCGGTGTCGGGGACCGCGCTCCGCGGGCGCAACGGCGGTTGCAACGATGGTTAACGACGACCCGAACTGTACGAACAACGACGCGGTCGTACCTGTCCCCACGAACTCCTCGGGGATCAGCCAAACGGGCGTTGTCGTGGACGAGGAGGCGGAGCCCGGTTGCACACTTTCCTCGAACCCGGCCACATGCCCGACGGTGGTCCCAGCGGACGATGGCAAGCAGATCTGGGCGCCCGGGTTGCCCTCCAACGCGTACGTGTACGGTGCCACCGCCGGCCATACATTTACCCTCTCCTCCTCGCCCGTTTCCTCCGTTCCGTTTACTTCAGCAACAGTGACGAACGTTGTCCTTATCGGAGAGACGTACAGTGTGAAGGTCACCGATACGGGCGATGGGAACACGGCGACAACCAATCTCATGGTGAACCCAAATGGGGTCATCAAGTGGGGCGTCATCCCGGCCGGCACATTCTCCCAATACCCCCTAACGGGTACGGCAGTTACGATCCCGGTGACATGACCGGCTCCTCGTCTTACCGAGCCGCCTACAAGGTCGCCTCCAGCCGCGTCGGCGCACCGCCTCGTGGCCGGAGGACCGCGTGCCCTGGCTGCCAAAAAGCGCCGCGAAGACGAGCGCGGGTTCACCATCATCGAGCTCTTGCTCTCGGTGCTGATCCTGTCTCTTATCGTTGGCCTTTCCACGACGACGGTGCGGATGTTCTACACCCAAAGCGCGGACGTCCAGAACACCTTTGCCGTCACGAACCAGGTCCTGCTGGCATCGGAAATACTGACGGATTACACCCACGACGGGGTTGCATCCTGCCCCGCTCCGACGGCAACGCCTGGTGACGCTGCGTGCACTACGGCCAATGGGGAGAACCCTTTCGCGACAGCCACGTCGACTTCGGCAACGTTTTTCGCCGACACAAACGACGTGAGCGGGACATCGGGCCCAGTTGAGGTGTCGGTAAGCCTGAGCGGCACGACGTTCACTGTTACGTTGGCTCAGCCGACGCAGCGGCTGCCCGCTTACAAGTAGCCCGTCGACGTACTGTCACTACGGGACCGCGAAAACGATCGCGACCGTGTACAACGAGACGAACGCGAACCCGCTCTCCTACCTCATAGACCGGTCGCCGCCAGCTCCGCAGGGCGGCTCTTGCTCCAGTGCCAGCATCGCCAACCCGGGCACGACCGGCACCCCCACCCAGATCAGCGAGATCGTTGGCATGTGCATCGACATCGCTGCTCAACTCAAGGGCGGCCAGCAGGCCGCCTATCAGTCCCTCGCTTACATGCTTTCGCCCGGCTACACGATGAACGCGGGATGAGGGCGATGAAACGGGACCGTCGCGTGACGACTAGAGGAGCCGAAATGAAGAGACGGCCAGGCCTTTGCTCGGCGTACCATGCGCGCTGCTCGCGCGATGACTCGGGAGTGGCGCTGATGATCGTCATGGGCATCATCCTGATGCTCACTTTGGGTACCGCGGTTATGGCGCAAAACGTCATTGCCCACGTCCCGATCGTCCAGCAGGACCTTGTTCAACACGAGGCTTACAGGGCCATGCAATCGGGGATAGACGAGTACCTCTACGAGGCGAACGCGAACCCGAACTACGTCATGTGCAACGACGCCGACGTTTATACCGGCTACCCGGGCCACTGGACCAATACGGGTTACGCAACCCTGAGCAGCGGCCTTTGTTCGGGCCTCGTGCTGACGCAGTGGACCCAGGTCGCCGACCTTGCAGCTACCAGCGACGTTGCCGCCTGGTTCACCTACGGCACGCCAGCTATCTACGAGTGCAACAACTCGGCCAACTGCACCTCGGAGGACACTTGGGAGCAGATCCAGGTGGTCGGCTTCGCCTCGTCCTATGGGCAAAAGGCCTTTCAACAGGCGACCATAGTCATACAGCCCCAGAACAACTTTCTGCTGAGCCTGTGGTGGCTCAACTACGACCAGAGCGACCCTTCAACTATTGGCGGCGATCCCGCATGCACGTGGTATTGGGTCACAAATTCGCTCGTGAACAATTGTCAGGCGATCGACCTCGTCACTGGGGAAACGATCACCGGCAATATGTGGGTCAACGACAATGTGTTCATATGCGGGACCCCGACGATCAACGGGACCATCGATACGGTGGGCGGCCTGATAGCTGACCCGGGAGGTGGGTGCACGCAGGGCGTCCCGCATGCTGACTGGGTAAAGGAAGCCCAGACCGAAACCGCGCCAACCGACGATGCCGTGCTCGGCTCCGTAGCCCAACAGGGAGGCTGTCTCTACGAGGGGCCGACCGAGATCCAACTCCTGTCTACGGGCGGGTATAACGTCTACAGCCCTGACACCCCAGTCAGTGGCACGACGGACTCCCTAAATGCCACATCTGGCAACACGAGCGGCTGCGTACCAGCCAATGGCTGGGGGACCGGTTCGGCGGCCGTGACCGGGCCGACGAACGGAGTTGTCTTCGTCCAGGGTTGTTCACCGGCATGCAACACCACGGGTTATGCTCCCCTCGGCACGTCGCTGTCGAACAGCGTCTACGAGCCCGACACCTCCGGTGAGTCGGTCGGTACCCAGGAGGGCGACGCGATAGTAGAAGGCGTTGACAAGGCACCGCTTACGATCGGTGCGGCGAACAACGTGATCATCGATGGCGACATCTGTTACCAGTCGTGGACGAGCAACTGCACCACCGCGCCGGCGGCGCCGGGAACGGCCGACGTGCTGGCCCTAGTGGCTTACAACTTCGTGGAGCTCAACCACCCGATGACCTCGAGCCATGGCAACTGGTCAAACGACTCGCAATGCACCGGGACCTCGCCGAGCCAATATGCCCCGTTCGGCGTGGGGACGACACCGACCTGCGACCTGCAGGACCCGATCATTGACGCAGCCATGCTGGCGCTCAACCACCAGTTCGACGCGCACAATTTCGACCAGGGTTCTGCGCTCGGCAACATAACCATCGAGGGCGCGATCTCAGAGGACTGGCGAGGCCCGGTCGGCACCTTCGGTGGCGGCAACACTGGGTACGTCAAGCAGTACACCTACGATTCGAGGCTGACTTACCTGTCGCCACCCGACTACCTGAACCCTGGGACGTCCGTCATGGGGGCTTGGTGCGGTCGCAGCGACCACGGGCGGTTGCCCAGCTGCCCTGACCGCTTGCAGACTGCGACCCTCCCCTAAATGAGCCTCAGAGTCCCCTAAAGACGGTTGGCGTCGGGCGTCCGACCCATGTTCCTGGGCGCCGGGCAGTCAGCCGGCGTGCCTTCGCTCGCGTAAGCCGTTACCATCGTTGCCATGTTGCGGTTCCTGACTGGCGGAGAGTCCCATGGCAAAGCCCTTGTAGTCATCATCGAGGGCCTGCCGGCCGGCCTGCCGGTTACCGCTGAGTACATCTCGGACGAACTGGCCCGTAGGCGCCTCGGTTACGGGCGAGGACCGAGGATGCGTTTTGAGGCGGACGAGCTCACTTTGTTGGGCGGCATCCGCCACGGCCGTACCCTTGGCTCCCCGGTGGCCATCGAGATCGGCAACTCCGAATGGCCCAAGTGGACCGAGGAGATGTCCCCGGCCCCCGGCGAGACGACCAAGCCGCTGACCCAGCCCAGGCCAGGTCACGCTGACCTGGCCGGCATGCAGAAGTACGGTTTGGCGGAGGCCCGCGACGTGCTGGAGCGGGCGAGCGCCCGGGAGACTGCGGCAAGGGTGGCGGCGGGAGCAGTCTGCAAATTGCTCCTCCGCGAGCTCGGCATCGACATCGTGAGCCACGTGGTCCAGCTAGGTCCGGTGCTGGCCAAGGCAGGTCACCGGCCGCTGCCGGCTGACCTGGGGACGGTCGACCTTTCCCCGGTCCGCTGCTTCGACCCCGAGGTCGAGGCCGAGATGATCGAGGCCATCAAGGCGGCGGCCAAGGACGGGGACTCGCTCGGGGGAGCCGCCGAGGTGATCGCCTATGGCGTGCCGGTCGGCCTTGGCAGCCACGTGCACTGGGACCGCAAGATCGACGGCTTGCTGGCCCAGGCACTGATGAGCATCCATGCCGTGAAGGCGGTAGAGATCGGTGAGGGTATCGAGGTCGCCGGCCTGCGTGGCTCTGTGGCACACGACCCGATCGAGTGGGACCCCGCCGGGAGGGCTTACCGGCGCCCGTCCAATCATGCTGGTGGCGTGGAGGGTGGGATAACCAACGGGGAACCGGTCGTCGCCCGTTGCTACATGAAGCCGCTGTCCACGCTCAACCGGCCGACCCTGAAGACAGTCGACGTGGTAACCAAGGAAGAGACTGTCTCGTTCAAGGAACGTACCGACCACACGGCGGTGCCCGCCATGGGCGTTGTCGCGGAGACGATGGCGGCCTGGGTGATCGCCTCGGAGGCGCTCCGCAAGTTCGGCGGCGACTCGGTGGCCGAGGTCACCCGTAACCGGGACGCTTACCTGGCTAGCTTGCTCGCCTGAGCGAGCGTTCACGGCAATTCAGCTAGCCGGGACAACGCTTTCGTCGGCGCTGGCGGGTGTCGTGTCGATCTTCAGCTCGTCGGGCGACAGGCCGTGTGCCCAACCTGTGCCGAGCACGAGCAGGCGCACCTCCATGAGCACCATCTCCTCGAGGGGGTAGTCCAGCTCGCCGCTCAACCATGACTGGAGCAGCGCAATGTGCGCGCCGGCGAACACCCGCGCCATTACCTCTTCGGCCACGAGAGAGGGCCGTCCGAGACCTTTGCTGCGATCGGAGAAGTTGGCCTCGACGGAGCGTACGAGAGCCCTGAAGTAGGCGTCGCGCGCCCGGCCGTCGCCGGCGCCGCTCAGGCAGACACGGTAGAGGTCACGCAGCGCCTCGGCGTGACGGTAGGACTGTTCGACCATCTTGGTGCGCATCGTGTCCCATGGCCCTACGCTCAGCGTCAGGCGGCCGATCACATCGTCCACGAGCTCACTGAACACGACCGTGAGGAGGTCTTCCTTCTTGGCGTAATGGGCGTAGAAGGTGGCCCGCGCCACATCGGCCCGGCTGGTTATGTCCTCGACGCTGACCTGGTCGTAGCCCTGCTCCAGCACTAGCTCGACGAAGGCCTCTTTCAGCATCCGCTCGGTGCGGCGCACCCGCCGGTCCACCGTCGTCTTTTTTTTACCGGGCACTGGGGCGCTCAGGACGAGCCGACCTGTTCGGCGGCTCGGCTCGGCTGTTCGCCGGTCGCGGCGGAGAGGACTAATCGGTCCATCAACCAATATAGTACTGTTTGACTGTTACCAGATCAAGTGTATGATAATAGACATGATGTCTAGCAGTGAGGCTGCGCCGGCAGCTGTCTACTCGGTGCCGGGCGGGGGGCCTCCGCTGAAAGGCTGTCGGCAGGAGTTAGGGCGGCGGCTCTGGTCCTGGAACGACCAGTCACGTCTTCTGGTCCTGCTATCCGCTTTGACGGGCGTATTTGCCCTAGTGGTGACCACGCGGGCCTTCGGGGGTAGGGCGACGATGGCCGTGGACGACGTCGGCCAGGTCCTCGCAGCCTTGGCGGCTGGGGCTGCGACGGCGACGGTAGCCCGGAGGTCGTCCGGTGCCGCCCGGCTTGGTTGGGGGCTGATGTCCGCGGCTGCCGGGCTTTGGGGGTTGAGCGAGGTCTCACGAACCGTTGGTGAGGTCGTACTGCGCGAGCACCTCGGGGCAGGTTCGATCGTCGCAACCGGGTTCTTGGCCGCGGCTCCCTTGGAGGTGGCGGGCGCGATGTCGCTGGCGGCCGTTGCCCGCCGCAGTGACGCCGTGCTGACGTCGCTGCTCGACGGGCTTCTCATCGTCGCCTCGGTGCTGATCATCGTTTACTTGCTAGTCCTGCACGGATTGCATGTCCGAGCGGGCATGTCGGGGCTCGTCGTCGCCGCGACGGTGGCCCGTCTGGTGGCGGAACTGGTTGCCGCGACGACGGCCTTGTTCGCCTTGAGCCGGGCAACCGCGCCAGCCCGTCAAGCGCTCCTGGTGCTGGGGTTAGGTTTTGCCGCTCTGGCGATCGGAGATGGCCACTACCTGAGGGATGTGCTTTCTGGCTCGTTCCACACGGGAGCCTGGGAGGACACAGGTTGGTTCGCCGGCTTCCTGCTGGTCGCGCTTTCGACCTCGACGCCGCGCGTTGCCTGGTCTGATCGGCGCGACCAGTTGGAGGGGCAGCTGCAGGCTGTGGTGCCGTACATCGTGCTGCTCAGTGCCGTGGCGGTCGCTTCCAACTATTTCGCACGGGGAGGGGAGCCCAGCGCCTTCGTGCGTTGGACCTCCATCGCTTCGTTCTTCATCGTCAGCGCCTGCCTTATCGCACATCGGGAGGAGCTGCTCAGGCTCATGAGGCTGAACGGGGCCAGCGAAACCGTCTTGCGGGAGCAGCGTTTCCGTCTCAAAGAGGCCGAGCTCCACTGGCAACTCGCCTTCGACCACAGCCCGATCGGCGCCGCCATCCTCGACCCGAGCGGCGTCCTTGCACGCTGCAACCAGTCCCTGGCGGACATGCTCGACCGCACCCGCCCCGAGATCGAGGGCCTCAATTTTGCTGAGGTCCTCCAGCCTGAGGACGCCGCAGCACTCGCGGTACTGTTCAACGACCTCACCCAGGGCGCCCGCGACAGCCTCACCTTGGAAAGGCGGTTCCAGCGCCGGGAAAGGCCCAGGGCTCTGGGCGCACATCGAGGTTGCAGTCGCTCGCGACGAGCACGGGGTGCTCAGGCGCATAGTGGCGCAGGTCCAGGACATAACCGAACGCAAACGCGCCGAGCAGGTACGCGCCTACCAGGCGCTCCACGACCCTCTCACAGACCTACCCAACAGCGCCTTCATCGACAACTACATCTCCGAGCTGCTGCGTGTCAACCGTTCGTTCGGGGTTGCCTACTGCGACCTCAACCGCTTCAAGACAGTGAACGACAGCCTTGGCCGGGGCGCCGGCGACGAGCTCCTCCAGGCGGTGGCGCGGCGCTTCGCCACGAGCTTGCCCAGGAGGTGCACCCTCGGGCGTTTCTTCGGCGACGAGTTCGTCCTGGTGTGCCTGGACTGCTCGGACCCGGCCGGCTTGCGGGAAATGGCAGCGTCGGTATCCTCGGTGTTGGCCGCACCGTTCAACGTGCGCGGGCACCAACATGCTGTGGGCGTAAGCATCGGGGTCACGGCCAGCAAGCCGTGGCACCGCCACCCCGATGAAGTACTTCGGGAAGCCAACGAGGCCATGCTGCGGGCCAAGGCGAGGGGCCGGGGCCGAGTCGAAGTGTACGACCCGGCGCAGGACAGCCCGACGACGGTCGCCGACCTCAAGCTGGAAGGTGAGCTCCGCTCGACCCTGGAGACCAGGGATGGCCTCGTGCCGTTCTTCCAGCCGATCGTGCAGTTGTCCGACCTGAGCACTGTGGGCCACGAAGGGCTGGTCCGTTGGCAGCACCCGCAGCGTGGCCTCGTGGCGCCGGCCGACTTCCTTCCACTCGCGGAGCAATCCGGCCTCATCGTCCCCCTCGGCTGGTGGATGCTGGACGTGTGCTCGGAGGCTCTTCGTTCTACAGAGCGGCCCGGCAGCCCGCCCCGTTTCATGTCCGTCAACGTGTCGGGTAGCCAGCTCGGACGAGGCCAGTTGGCGCCGGCGATCGAAAGCTCTGTCCAGGCAAGCGGCATTGACCCCTCCAACCTGCACCTCGAGATCACGGAATCGGCTCTTGTCGAAACCACGACGACGGTACTGCGCGAGCTGGCTGAGGTCACGCACATGGGCGTATCGATCGCCCTCGACGACTTTGGGACCGGCTACTCGTCGCTTTCGATGTTGCGGGACCTGCCGGTAAGCGCCGTGAAGATCGACAGGAGCTTCGTGGCGCCGATCTCGCGCGACCAAGGCACCACCGCGATCGTGCACCGCGTCGTCGAGCTGTGCCATGACCTTGGCATCAAGTCGATCGCCGAGGGCATAGAGACTGACCAGCAGGCCGCCGTGCTGCGTGACCTCGGTTGCACGCACGGCCAGGGCTACCTCTTCGGCGCCCCCCAGCCCTGGCGCTAGCCCTAGTCGTTGGTGGCTTCACGTTCGGGGCGTCGTGGCACCACAAACATGCGCATACAAGAACGGGGCGTGCCTGTGGCGACCACGCCCATCCATCGCCCACCGGTTTGGTGATGATGGGCAGGAAGAGCCCTGGCCCAGCCGCTGTCTATGGCAAGCTGCGACGGTGACGGAGTCTGTTCGACCGGCCCACGGCGGTCCCCAGCGTGTGGTGCTGGTAGGCATGATGGGCGCGGGCAAGTCGACGGTCGCAAGGCTGCTCGCCGAGTCCTACGCGTGCCGTGTGTTCGACACAGACGAGATGGTTGAGCGGCGGTCCTGCCGCACGGTTGCCGAGATTTTTGCCGACTTAGGCGAAGAGGCGTTCCGGGCCGCCGAGAGCCAGGCGATCCTCGAACTTTGCGACCTCGTAGGCCCGCTGGTTGCCAGTGTTGGAGGCGGAGCCGTTCTGAGCGAGCCAAACCGTGCCGCACTGCGCTCGCTTGGAACCGTGGTTTGGCTGCGTGCCCAGCCAGGCACACTGGCCCGCAGGGTCGGCAGAGGTACAGGGCGACCGCTGTTGAGGCGCCCGGGCGGTGGGCCGCTCGAGGCCTTGGCGCAGATCGCGGACGAACGCCAGGCCCTCTACCAGGAGGTTGCGGACCTGGTCGTCGACGTCGACGGGCTCTCCTCCCGGCAGGTGGCGCGCGAGCTGCTCACGCTGTTGGCGCCGCTCTGACGTCGGGCCGCATTACCGTTGGGGGTGCTGTGAGAGCGCTGACGGTGAACCTGGGAGAGAGGTCTTACCCCGTGCTCGTGGGCGCTGGCGCCCGCCACGAGCTGGCCACAGTTGTCCCGGGGCGCTCGACGAAAGCCGCCATCGTCACCCAAGCGGGGGTCGGCATCGAGGTCGACGCCGGTATCGAGCAGCGTACGTTCATGATTGACGAGGGCGAGAAGGCCAAGTCCATGAGCACCGTCGAGGAGCTTTGCAGTGGCTTTGCCGAGTTCGGGCTGACACGGGCGGACCTGGTGGTGGGTGTGGGTGGGGGAGTGGTGACCGACGTGGCCGGGTTCGCGGCCGCTGTCTACCACCGCGGCGTAGCGGTCGCTCACGTTGCAACAACCCTGCTCGGCCAGGTGGACGCCGCCATCGGCGGCAAGACCGGGGTCAATTTGCCCGAAGGGAAAAACCTGGTGGGAGCGTTTTGGCAACCCGTCGCGGTGATCTGTGACACCGAGGTGCTCGCCACTTTGCACCCTCGGGAGTACGGGTCCGGGCTCGGTGAGATGGCTAAGTACGCCTTCTTGGGAGTGCCGGGACTACCGGAGATGGACCTCGAAGAAGCGGTAGCAGCGTGCGTCGAGTGCAAGGCGCGCGTCGTGGGCGAGGACGAGCGAGAGGCAGCGCCACTTGTCGGGGGCGGCCCGGGAGCCGCCGGCTCGCTAGGAGCCGGGGGCCGGGCGTTGCTCAATTACGGCCACACCTTGGCCCACGCTCTAGAGACAACGGGCAACTACGACCTACGCCACGGCGAGGCGGTTGCGGTGGGCCTGGTCTTCGCGGCCCGCTTGGCCCGACGTCTTGGCAGGATCGACGACGAGCGGGTGGCCGAGCATTACCGCGTCGTACTGGGCTACGACCTTCCCTCGACACTGCCTCCTGGCTCCGACTTCGCAGTTCTCTTGGCCGTAATGGGGCGCGACAAGAAGGTCACGGGCGGCGGTTTGACGTTTGTGCTCGACGGCCCCCGCGGGCTTGAGGTTGTACAGGGCGTAGCGGCGGAGACCGTCCTGGCGACCTTGGCCGAACTGCAATAGGGCCATGAACTGTCCGATTAAGTCGCCGAGCGAATTATGCCGATCACCAGAGATATGAAAGCGTTGCCCGCACGCGCTCAGGGCGCCCAAGGCGCCCTCTGATGCTCCTCGCTCCAGGGGCCCTGGCTGCCCTCATACTCGGCGTCTTCGGCTTGTTGGTCGGCTCGTTCGCCAACGTCGTCATCTACCGTGTCCCTGCTGGGCGTTCTATCGTAAAGCCGCCCTCGGGCTGTTTGAGCTGTGGCGCCAGGGTGCGCTCGTTCGACAATATCCCTATCGTCTCGTGGCTTGTCCTGCGAGGGCGCTGCCGAGCCTGCAAGGCTCCTGTCTCGCCGCGCTACCCAGCCGTCGAGGCACTTGTCGCCGTGATTTATGCTGCGATCGGCTTGCGTTTTGGTATCTCGTGGACTGGCGTGGGGGAGGCGGTATTGGCTGCCGGCTTGGTAGCCCTCGCGTTCATTGATTTCGATCACCTGCTCCTGCCGCGCAAGATCGTTTACGCGACGTTGACCATCGTCGCTGTCGTGCTTGTAGCGGGGGCGGTAAGTGGCAACCAGTGGCACCGCCTCTTGATCGCGGCGATCTCGGCGGTCGTCCCCTGGGCGCTGTTCTTCGCCATCAACTTCGTGTCGCCGAAAGCGCTTGGGTTTGGCGACGTCCGCCTCGCCTTGCTGATCGGCTTCGGTCTCGGCTGGCTGGGAGCTGGCTACGCCTTTTTGGGCTTCATCATCGCCAGCGTGCTTGGGTCGATCGTGGGAGTGACCATGATCGCGCTAGGCAAAGCGGGCCGCCGCACCCCGATCCCGTTTGGGACTTTCCTTGCAACTGGGGCCGTTCTTTCAGCTCTCTGCGGTGCCCCGGTCGTCAATTGGTATGTCTCGACGATGCAGGTCCACTAGGCCTGCCTCCGCGGTGCGCAAGCGCCGTTCCGCAAGGGCTAACGATTGCTCGGCGTCGCTCGAGCGGTGCTCGGCTCTTTGCGCCTCCTCTTGGGCGGATTTCAACTGCTTGTCCAAGTCTGCGACCTTCCGGCGCCAGACATCGCAATCCAGCGCTGCTTTCGCTGCATCCCGCCTGTGCTCGTCTACCTTCAGCTGGGCTTGGGCCAGTTGAGCTTCCGCCTCGCGTTGCGCCTCGGCAGCAGCCTGACGGAGTGCCTGGTCGGTGGCAGGCAAACCCGGACGGCTCTTCCCTGCTGCGGCCACCGTCTCTTCTTGCTCCGAGGTGTCGGCTGAGGGGGACAGGTCATCGGTCGCCTCGGACCACCCCAAGCCGGCGTAGCGGAGCCCGGTCGTTAGCATCCCCGCCCTGAGGGCGGTGGCGGCCTCCGGGTCGAGCAAGGCGGCCTCAAGGGTCGCTTCGAGGTCCCGGGTTACTGCGCTACTAAGGCTCTCGCCACGGTCGCGCGCCAAGCCCGCTGCTTCGTCTAGGAGGGCGGCGATGGCGCGACGACGCTCGCGCTGCAGCTGTCGGAGATCGTCTTTGGCTAGTTGAGCCTGAGCCTGACGGATCGCGGCACCGAGGGCGAGCATGCTCTGGACTTGGTCGCCACGCTCTCGGACCAAGACGTTTGCTATCCAGGCGCTAGCGGTCGGCCGTCTGAGCTTGCCGATAGCCCTCGCTAGTTCGCGATCGCCGACCCTTTTGGCCTCCGACGCACGGACGTCACGTACGCTCGTAAAGTCTCCCTGGGCAAGCCCGTAGAGTTCGCTGGCCACGGCTTCAAGGTCCATATACCAATTCTGCCGGTTATCGAGGGTAGGGGGCTCTCGGCATGAGCCGGCCGGCAAATGCCTGAAATTGACTTCTCGCTTGGTGGCCGGCCGCCCAGGCATGCAAGAAAACCAAAGCTCTGGGGGACGCCCTCGTTCTTGGTTTTAGGCTCTGGAGGCTCCGTATCTGGGGCCCCGGCGGAAGGGGTTGCGGTAACGTCCGGCCTATGGACGACGAAACGGTGCGTCGGCGGGGAGAGGAACTGGAGCATCTAAAGGTGAAGCACGGTGCGCTGTCGCCAGAGTGGATCGCCGGCCGCGACAGGCTCCTGGAAGCCGTCAACGACCAGGCGGCGGCCAAGGGTGCGCTGTTCATCCGCCGAGTCAAACTGGAATACAAGTTCTCCCCGAACCACCCGGCCACCGTTTTGATTGAAAGGGGCGATACTCGCCTGTACCTGGAGCCCTGGTACAAAGATCCTGACCAGGGACCGATTGAGTTCCTCTTCAAGAACTGTGATGCGGCGACGTTCAGTCCACCCAACGACGAGAACCTACGGCTATCCCCGCTGGACCCCCTCGGTTTGGGTTGGTGGAGGTGCGTTACCGTCGGCAACAGCCCGTGGGCTCAGCTCTACCCATGGCACGAAGTCACACATTACGCCTTTCTCCTGAAGGACCACTGTTTCCACGCGCTAGCGGAGGGTTTTACGGAGTCACGTATCAAGAATGCTGACTTCGCGGTCTTGAAAAGCGCTTTGGACGGTGTCCCTTGGCATGTGCTGCCAGGAACACAAAAACCTGCACGAATTGCCTTTCCGTAGTCCCCCCTAACGCTCCACAGCGAAGTTGGGTTCAGGCGAGTGGAAGAACCCTCCGTGTCGGAGGACTGACGCGCCCGCTCTGGTGCCGGGAAGCGGCCACCTTGACCTTGTGCGGCGAGCCATCATGGTGAAGTGACCGAGAACGTCGTCGAGGTACCCGGCTCGGCGAGCGCTGCGGCCTGGCTAACCGATCGGATCATCGGCTTTGGTGAAAGCGTGCTCTCAATCGTGCCGAGCGGTTTCGAGGCCTATGCCCGCGTTTTCCATCCGGCTTGTCCTGGAGGGTCGTTTTCCAACCTTAGGCCTGGACAGACGCCTCTGACCTGGGCCGAGGTGGCGAGGTCGAGGGGGACAACAGCCCATCGAGCAATGCAGTGGCCGTCATTGATCGGGACGTACACGAGTTCCAACTACCCGAGGGCACCGGACCATCCCGGCGTGGAGCCGGCGATGGGCGAGCTTCCCTTAGAGGTTGTAATCGTCGTCATGGAGCTACTGAAACGCCAAACCGAGTCGCCCGATCGGTATTGGTTCGCGGTCTGCGACGGCTTTGGCGAGCTTTCCGATTTCGTAAGGGCTGCTCCCACGTTCGACCTGCCACATCGGCACTACTACCTCCTGGTCGGTCCCATCGAAGGTGTATTGAAGAGCGTCGAAGGCCAGTACCAGTGCCCAACCTCTGGTGGCCCGATGACCGGGCCTGGTGCGTGGCCACGGAGCTTGATATGCAGTCGACCTACATCGGTGGCAGTCGAGCATGCGTCGACCAGCTCTTGGGGGACGACCGGTTGGAGGTTTACGAGGTGCAGCCGTCCGACGGGATTTCCTGGGATGCCGATGGCGTGAACCCCAAGCCGGACGAACCCCACCCCTGGGACATCTCCAGTTTGGAAGGTTGGCGCCCACGGTTTCGAACCGACACTTGGCACCGTGGTCTTGGGGGATGGAGAAGCCGCCGTCTCAACGGCGACAGCACGTTAGGCGTGGCAGGTGCCAGGCAGGCTGTGCGAAAGTTGCCAGGATGGACGCCAGTCCGGCTACCAAGGCCTCTGATCAAAAAGATCCAGTCTTGGAACGAGTACCGGATGGGGGTTTGGAGAGTACAGATCCTCCTCAAAGACGGTCGCATTTTCCGGCCTGTGTACATCGCAGGAGACGATGTAACCAAGATCGGCCCGGCTGGGGGGCCGTTCGCACCGATCCCATTTTCGAGAGACGAGATTGAAGACATTCTTAAAGATCCTGATTGGTCGGACTGAACATTTGCCCCGTAAATTAGTAGCGGGCACGCTCCCTGTCACCGAGCACCGCAAACTGCACGAAGGTCGGTGGGCCGATGGTGGGATCCTTTTCGTACTCCTTCTCCGTACTGTGTTTGCCCATCATCGCTGAAAGGCTTGCTTATCGGCGGTTTACGGGGAAATGGATGCTCTCCCCTTTCGACGCCCCTGGCCAACTGCTGGTTGAGCTGCTCCCCGTTGGGCAGCGGCCGCTCGGCAAGCCGGGTTCCCCCGGCGCCGGGTATGGGCACAGCGCCCCCGAGGCTCGTAATAGGATGAGAAACAAACCTGCTAGGTCGAGGGGCAGGTCGAGCCGCAGCATGACCCGGCGCCCAGGAGGAAAGGAGGCAGTCGTGCGACTCGTGCGAGCTACCGTCATCGTGGTCACCTTGACCGTGTCCCTGCTTTCCATCGTGCCTTCGGCAAGCACTGCTTCTACCCGCTATGGGCCGCCGGGCGATCAGTTCAGCATTCGTTTCCCGTCGATGCCAAGGAAATCGGTAAATGACCCAAGAATCGTTAGTCCTATGCCTGCGGCCGCGCGGGTGTACGCCTATTGGGTCAGTTCGAATCCCGAGCTTGCCGAGGCGGCGATCGAGGGCGCGACCCTCCCACCAACGCCCTCCTTTCTCGTCCTCGAAATCATTCTCACGACAAAGGCCGAAGCGGACAGCCAGATGAGCCTGTTGGCCTCGGTCCTGAAAACGAGGGTGAAGCTGGGGAGGTTGTACGGTTACGAGCGTCTCGGCCCCGAATCCAAGATCAACCAAGGGGTCAAGATCACAGATCCGCATGCGACAGAGGGCGCAGCGGCTGTACAGGAGCGACAAACAATCTTTATCATTGAGGCGTTCACGTCAACACGCTTGGCGGCCAGCGCATTTGTGAGGTCGTTCACGGCCTACTAGTTAGCTGTGGATTGTACGGTATGCAGCGGGTGCGCTCCCTGTACCCCTGCAACCGCAAACTGCACGGAGGTGGGTGACCCGGAAGGTGGATTATGGGTGGAGGCGCTTCAGCTGGGCCACGAGGCCAGCTGCGTCGAGGTCGGCGGTGTGTCAATTTCGATGATCAGCCAGCCGCCGGCGACTGGACGTGCGATGTCGTCATTCCAAGGCTTTTCTGGAAGTCAGGGCGAATCGAAGTCGCCCCGTCGCTGCGTGGTTGCCCGCCGCGTGTACCTATCTTCGGCAATCGCGCGGTCGCAAGAGCAAAAGACCTCGACCACCTCGCCAGGAAGATCTCGAATTTGAACTAACGTCACTCGACTGGTGGAACACACTCTCGAGCACGGCGCCGCTCGGACGGTGCTGGGCAAGCGCGAACAGCGCTGACACAGCGGCTGTACCCAGTAGACGGGAGAACTCGATGTCTAGAACCTTGAGAACTGCCACAAGGGCATCCTTGATAGTGTCCTTGGTGAGCAACGGTGGATCCAGTTCCCTCGCCAAGAGCGGTGCCAGTGTCGACTTGCCGCTGGCCGGCGGGGCGGACACGACGACAAAGAAACTGCCTGGCGTGCGTTCGCCGTCCCAGATCAGGCAATCTGTATGAGTGGCGGACGAGCGCCTTCATGTCCAGGGGGACGGCACGATGCGGAGCCTGAAGACCGGTCGCGACCGCATGCCTGAGCCGAGCATCCTCGGGACCAAGCAGGAGCCGGCACAGTGCTGAGCCGCCTTTCACGGGCGCCCACGGGGACAGATACATTTACGCTGTTTACTACGATCAGTCGTTGGCGTTTCATTGCTGCCGCTGGTGATGACTTTCCCGCACACTATGAACCCGGCGGCCGCAACATACGGTCCCAATTGGGGCAGGTTCAGAGTGGTCTTTCCTACTAAACCAAAAAGTCTTCTTGGGAAGAATGAGGCTAGTTACCTCGTCAACGTGCCGAGCGGAAGGCACGGTTCGGCACCGAATTTGGACCCCTTGCCTCGTCCTACTGCGTACGCAGTAATAGTGGCCCACGAGGGTGAGAAGAAAGCGTACGAGGCCGTTGGATTCGCTCAGTTTGCGCCGGGCTACAAGCAAGTGGTTGTGGATGGAAAGCGTGCAGTGGCTGCGATTGGAAACGAAGCCCTCCTCGCCCAATCTCCAGCTGCGGTTACAGACTCAAAGGCAATCGAGGGAGTGCTGCTCGTGGCCGACGGAGACGACCTCTACATCGTGATGTCCGTAACGTCTAATAAGGCCGCCGCCGAGGCCTACCAGGATTCGTTTGCACTCGTGGCGCCAGGACCATCATGAGGCGCGAACCACGGCGCAGGCCATATCGTCGGAGGGTTACCTCCAGAGCTGGTGTTTCTAGGGATGGCGGGTGCGCTCCCTGCACACAGCTCCGCAAACTGCACGAGATCGGGGCGAGTAGGACCGTGGGCTCGTTTTCGCTCGGGCCGCGCTATCTGCTCGAAGAAGCCGATATCTCCGGTGACTTAGGTGGGCACAACCTTCGGGCCAAGGTGACCTCCGCCGACGGTGGCACCGGGGCGACGAGCACGGTTGTCGCCGAGGGCAAGCTGGGTGAAGAGCCTTTTGAGCTGTTCGCCTCGCTCTCAAACGGACTTGACCAGGGCAGTTGTGACGGGGTCGCTTAGGGGCCGCACCGTTTCGCTGGATGCCACGACCGACGAGCCCTCCGCGGTTCGGGTCCTCGGTGAGTTTTCCGGTCCGCTCCCGCTGCTTGCCCTGATCGTGAACGTCCTCGTTCACTTCTTGTAGAGGCGGGACAGGACGGCTCGCGAATAACTGTTATGGGAGCAATGGAACATCGTCTCCGTGCGTGAGCCTAAACGCCCGACCGAGCGCCGGTTCCTTGCGCGCAGAACCGGCATGTCGGCGCCGTGGTGGCAAGGGGAACCGTTATGGTCTCCAGCGGAGACGGAAGGTGTAGTGGCGGATGGGCACGTAGCGATTGCCGAACCAGGTCCTGGCCCCAGGCCCGAACGTGTTGAACCACAATTGGAAAAGGAACCTCCTGTTCCGGAGGCGTTGGGCGACCCGAGAACGCTGCATTGCTCCAATGTCGTCTAGGTGCACCCGGTCCATGGGCTCCCTGAGCCGATCCGCGATCCGTCTCAGCCAGTAGGCCTTCAGGGCTTCACGTTGTTCGTCCGAGAGCGCCTCGCGAAGGGCGAGCCTACACACATGGTCGACCTCCACATCTCGAAGCGCCCAATAATCCGCGTAACCGTGGATCCGACTGAAGGGCACTCGAGCAAAGCGGTCATCGAAGCTCTGCAGGAGTGTTCCGGTTCTTTGGCCTAGATAAGGGGCCGGAGGGGGAGGGGGCTCTCGGCTGGCGAGGCGTTCAAGCCTGACCGCACTTATTGGTACTTGTCGGCTGTCGATGGTGATGGTTGCAGCCGGTACCCGGCCAGCGGCGGCCCAGTAGCCGTCCCCGAGGTCGCGTACCTCGAACGCTGTCGGCTCGCCGTCAACCAGGATCATGACCGGCGTCCATTCCGCGCCCACCGGGCGAGGTAGTCCGGCTTGTTTCCCCGCGGCCCAAGCCACCTGGCCTTCCGGCGAGGCGAGGAAGGGAGCGATGGCGGTCCCGTCACGGATTTGGTCGAACTGGTCATCGTTGCCACGGCGGTATGAGGTGACCGTGATCGACCCGCTGTCGCGGCCGGCAAACCTCAAGCTTTCTGATGTCCGGACCACGCGCGTCAGGCGTCCGTCGCGTGCCGAGATGAACGAGCCGCCTGGCGCGAGCCCTTGGTGTCGCTTCAGTCCTACCACTCCGTAGAACGGCAGATCTTCGTCGTTCGAGGTTTGGTCCTCTTGCACGAGACCCCGCTCCTCCTATGGACCCTAAGACGACCACCCAGTCGGGGTGATGAGGCCATAATGGCGCATTCTCGGCGCGCTCGCTCCATGGGGACCGTCGTTTTGTTCCTGGCGCAGACCACCTCCGAGTACCGGTCCGTGGCGCTAGCGTCGAGCTGGAATGGGGGGACTTGACGAGCACGGGCGTCCCGAGCCGCCTTTGGGTGCAGATGAGGAGGCCACTCTGGTCGGGTTCCTGGAGTGGCAGCGGGCGACGTTTGCCTGGAAGTGCGCCGGGGTGGACGTTGCCGGTTTGACCGCGACTGTCGGGGCCTCGTCGATGACCCTCGGGGGCCTGCTCAAACACCAGGCTCGGAGCGAGGACTACTGGTTCTCTCACCAACTCCTTGGGCGGGACATCGAGGTGCCGTGGGATTCCCTGGACTGGGATTCCGACTGGAAGTGGCACTCCATTGGGGACACCCCCCAGGATCTATGGGCGCTGTGGGAGCAGAACGTCGAGCGCTCCCGAGCGGCGCTCGGACAAGTGCTCCGGTCCGACGGGCTCGGCGGCGTAGTGAAGCGCCCACCAGCCAACGTTGAGCCGGCCAGCGTTCGATGGGTCATCTGCCACATGATCGAGGAGTACGCCCGCCACAACGGCCACGCCGACCTCTTGCGGGAGTTCGTCGATGGCCAGACGGGGGAATGAGCAGACGAAAGTCAAGTGACCGGTGGCGTCGCTGGTCTGGGATCGTAGCGGGATCAGTTCGGCGCATCTGCGCCCGCCCCACGGCATGTTTTTGCACCTGGCGAAAGCGCCGGGCTACGGACCTGCTGGCTTCACCAGACGCGGTCTTTTTCACTCTCGGTCGCGAACTAGCCGTCAATCGGCCATAGCTACGAGCAGACTCCTGGCGGATTCTCCTGACTACCAACGCTTTGGAAAAAAATAGAAGGAAAAGTCGGGGCAGGCCGAGGGAACTGCTGCTCCACTCGCCGCGCAGATTGGGCATGCCCATCGCTGCTGCTCCTACGAGGTTCTCGCCGGTTGTGAGGCCTCTGACAACCAGTGATGCTCTAGGCCGGTAACAATGCAGGTAATGTCGAGGTTCGATTGTGGCGACCACGTCAGGGTGAAGCGGCCGCTCTACGCGCACCATGGGATTCTACGTCACGGATTCTCGGGTGATCGACCTCAGCGGGGGCCGCAACATCTTGGAGAAGCCGAAGGCGCTCGTGCAGGCTCGAACGCTCAAGGAATTCGAGGGGAAGCGAGGCAGGGCCGAGAAGGTCGAGCATCCTGGGAAGTTCCTCGGTGGTCTCGGCTTTTGGCCTGGGTCCGAGTGGGAGCATCCGCCCGAGCAGGTTGTGCAGCGAGCGGAGGCTCTCTGCCAGGTTGCCGCCACCGAGGGGGCCTACAGGCTCAGCGGCTCTAACTGCGAGCACATAGCGAATTGGTGCAAGTGCGGGGCGCACGAGAGTAAGCAAGTGCGTTACGTCCATGTTGGTCACGCGGTCTTCAGCTTCGTGCTCGGGGTGGTCCTCAGTCGCGGACCGAGAAAATGGCGACCGGCCCTCCTGGTCGTGGCGCTGGCCTCGGCCGTGGTGACGGTCTACATGCAACATGACGCTTGGACGGCGCCGAGACGATGGATGCCAATCATCACTAGGTCCGAGGCCGTTCTTCGGCAGTCGGACCAGGAAGCGAAAGAGGGCTGAGTTCTCCACGGACTTACGCCGCCAGGGACCCGCTCCTACTCTGCGGACGATCGACGACTGACTGACTCTCCTCCGTTCCTGGCAAACAGGTCCCGTTCAAATGTTCTTCTTCGCGCATCCACCGGCCCGAAATGGTTCATAAATTGCGGGATGGCGTAGCGGGTGCTACTTACCAGCGGCAATGTCAGCGCACCGCTCGCACAGGACACTACCCGGCAGTTTGCCACCAACGTAGTGCCCGTTCCTAATGATCTCCTTGGCATAGCCGCACTCACTTTGGTTGTGATGGACAAGCTTGTCGCCGTCCTCGTCACTCGACGTATGGAAGTCGCTTACCGGGGCCATACCCGTTCCTTTCGTGGGCCGGTGGGCCGCTCACTCGGAAGCTATCAGCGCCCAGTGACGAGAAACTCCCAAAGCCAGGGACTGACGGACGTTTCGGGAACGATCGACCCCGCCCCTGCACCATCTAATGCCGAGGCCGAACACCAAGCGCCGCTAACCGTTGCCAGCAGCGCTCGACCATCAGGGGATACGTGTTCAGGTAGTAGGGGAGGGCGGCGCAGGCCTGCGCGAGCGCCGCGCCTCGACTTCGAGCAAGGGTGGCTGCGTCCACAGCGAGTGCCTCGAGAAATGCTGTTCTCGAAGCTGGCGTGAACAAGCCGGACCAGGCCACGGCGACATCGGCCGCGGGATCGCCTACACCTGCGCAGCTCCAGTCAATCAACCCGCTCAATGCTCCCTGGTCGACGAGGCAGTTCTGATCTAGGTCGCCGTGCACCCACACCTCGGCCTGGTCGTGCGCTGCTGCCGCCAGTGCTTCCTCCCAGATTGCCGCGGCGGCCTCGGAGTCGATGAGGTTCGCTGCGCCTGCGATGGCCTGTCGTACTCCTTGGTCATTGTCGCGGGCAGGTCGAGCCCGACCACCGGCGGATGGTGCACCTTGGGTCGGGGTATGCCGCAAGGCCCTGACGGTGACGGCGAGATCGAGGGCGAAGGCGACTGCATCAGTGACGTCGTCAAGTCGAGCCACAGTTCCCGGCAGCCAACGGTTGATCGCCCACGGAAAGGGGTAGCCCTCTCCCGGCTCCCCAGTCGCCACCGGCTCGGGAACTGAGATGGGAAGACGACACGCCAAGTAAGGGAGCCAAGTCGCCTCGAAGGCCACCTGCTTGGCCGCCCAATGAATTCGAGGCAAGCGAACGACGAGATCTGTCCCAAGGCGCCAGATGGCGTTATCGGTGCCCCACGGCTCAACGATGCATAGTGCCTCTGTCGCGAGATGGGGGAGTTGGGCTCGCAGTAGTCGACGGACGAGTTCCTCGTTGATCTCCACCTCGTCGGCATGCATTCGCGTGGGCACAGTCTGATCGAAGCAGCGCGAACGTGGTAGTGGCAAGCTGACAAGGTGGTTGCCCAACTTGGCCGCTCGGTTTCGCACCGGCTTCAACCACGCAGGCTGCCCGCGGTAGCGTTCTCCTTCGCTGTCACCGCCTTCTGCGTGTTGGCATCCTCCCCGTGGTTGGGCAGGGCCGCTGACGGACAGTCGCACGTCTCGACCACGTCGACAGGGGGGACGGTGTGGGCTTGGGGACAGGGTGTTGACGGGGATCTGGGCAATGGAGACTGCAACCCCAACGCGGACGGCGGTTGGGCCTGTAAAGACAGTGCCGTGCCCGTCCAGGTGAAGGGCCTTCAAGATGCCGTGGCCGTGGCGGCTGGGTCCTGGACGGCCTATGCCCTGCGGGCAGACGGCACTGTTTGGAGCTGGGGCTTGGGCGCCGGCGGTGCACTGGGCACCGGAGCGCGAGGCTGCCGGCCCACGGTGAACTGGACGCGGGGTTGTCCCTCGAGCGACGTGCCCGTTGAGCTGAGGAGCCTTGGCCAGGTCGTGGCCATAGCTGCTGGTGGCCAGACGGGGTACGCCCTTCGGCGTGACGGTACCGTCTGGTCCTGGGGCTCGGGGACCGGCGGGGAGTTGGGTGACGGTGCCCCCTCGTGTACGGCGGCTTTTCTTGCTGAGAACAAGTGCCCGAGTTCGGCTTCCCCAGTCCAGGTGAGGGGGTTGACCCGCATCGTCGCCATTGCGGGTGGTACCTCTGATGGCTACGCCCTTACCGCTATGGGCACCGTTTGGGCCTGGGGTGCCAACAACACGGGGCAGCTCGGCGACGGCGGGTGCAACGTCGCCTCGGTCATCCAGGGCAAGTGCTCAGGCTCGAACGTCCCCGTGCCCATCAGGGGCCTCACGGCCGTGGTGGGTATTTCCGCAGGGGGCCAGGGTTACGCCATCCGTCGGGACGGCACCCTATGGTCATGGGGCCTCTCGGGCGCGCAGCTTTGCGGGTCCGGTCCTGGTTGCCCATCTAACGCCCGGCCGGCGAAGCTTCAGGGCCTCAGCGAGGTTAGGACGATGTCCGCCGGCCTCGATTTCGGCTATGCCCTGGGCCGAAACGGCGCCATATGGGCATGGGGTTTTGGTGATTTCGGCCAACTAGGGGGCGGGACATGTCCACCCCGAGCGCTGGCCGCCAACAACTGTCCCAGCAGCAACTTGCCCGTCAAGGTCACGGGCATCCGGGGTGCTGTTTCCGTTTCAGCGGGCGCTGTAGGCGGCTTTGCTCTGACCGATAACGGCACCGTCTGGGGATGGGGCGGAGGAAGTGACGGCGATCTTGGTGCCGCCGATTGTGCTGGCCGCGCACTCACCGAAGGCGGGTGTGCGAACCGCGACGTTCCGTTGGAGATCCGTGGGCTGGACGACGTAGTGGCCATATCCGTCGGTGGCGCCCGAGGTCTCGCGATACGCCATTAGCGCAGAACAACAAGTCTTGGGTGGTTTTTGGGGTCCGATAGGCAAATCACAATAACGAGGGATCGACGGTTCGGTCGGTGCCCGGCCCGCGCACCTGGAAGAACGCTCTCGAACCGGCGGGTGGAAATGCCAAGCCTTATCCAGGATTGATTAGCCGGAGCAACTCGTCTTGCAGTGACGCTGCGAGCCGCTGGCTTTTCGGTGCGCCGAAGAGCGTGGCGCCGAAGCGCGGCCGAGCACAGCTGGTGAACACGGTGCTCCCATCGGGCGCCCACGACAGCGCTACGGCCAATTGGTACTGCTGCCATCGCGCGAGGTTGGTGAAGACTGACCCGACCCAGCCCGTGACCATGACGCCGCTGACAGCCTCGACGCCGCGTCCGCCCATGTTGGATATCGCGTCTGTGGCCAATCGAACTGCCGTATCCAGGGGCATGGGGTGGGCGAACTGAGCCCAACGCGCATTGGAGCCGGTCCACGGGGGGCTGGCACGACCAGCTCGCACAGCAAGGCGCCGGTCCGTGACGATGCTGATGGTCGCGACGCCGCTCCAGAAAGCTAGGAAAAAGAGCGGGAGAAGGACCCAGACCGGCCACGGTGGAGGAACAGGGGCGGATGCCGCCAGCGAGGTCGCAAGCACCACCGCGAGGAGGACCAGTGCTGCCCGGAACGCAATGGCGCGCCGCATGACCTGGTTCATGAGGAAGATCCTGACACGGCCACGTAGGTCTAACACCCGACTGCGGCGCGACACATTTCACCTCGCTCCCGATCCCAGCGACGCCGCGTACGTTGGTGCAGGTCTGCGAGAAACGTAAGTCACGGGCGCGCGGTAAACGGCGCGGTCAAGATGGAGCCTGGGATGCCTTACAGCTGGGTTCTTCCGGTGAGTTTTGAACCCGTCGCGTGGGCCACCGCAGCTGACGAATGGCTTCACTGCCTGTCTGTATGTGCCGCCGAAGGCGCCGGAGGCGTCCGAACCGCCGGCCATAGGTTCGACGCCACGACCCAACCATTTATCGAGGTGTTGGGCGATCGTCCAGGTGGGGAACGATCCAACACACTGCTACTACTAGTCCCGAGTAACGAAGGGATCGCCGCGTTCGTAGGAGGGCGCGAGGACACCGTCGACGACGAGATCGCCGAAGCGTGGACAGCGGCAGTTGCTTGCCGCGACCAGCCGCCTTGGGAAAATAACGGAGAACTTCGAGTGGAGCGCGATTATCGGGACTCGTGGGGAAGGGCGGAGCGGTGGTCGCTTTGCTCTCGGTCATGATTTCCAGATCGGTCCGTTCAACCTCGCACCTGCTGGCCGCCCGCTCACATACCTGAGCCGTAACCTGGCATCCCCATCGCTGAATTCGGCGAGCATCTATCACTCGTGGCCAGTCCTTGTCTGCGGTCATCACCCAGGGTTCAACTGGGCGGCTGCTAACAAGCGAGCGGCGTTCGATCTGCGCCGTCTGTGCGCCTTGCTTTCTCTGGACGTGGATTACCACACCTGGTCTGTGCTTGAGGCTCCCGCTCCACTCGCCTGGGGCGAGAGGCGCGTTCCTGAGAGCGGTCATCCCTTCTTCTCCGCCCCGCCGAGGGGGGCCTTCGCGGAGCCCCCGACCGAACCCGAAACTCTCTGGGAGCCTTCGAGGTGGTTGCCTGACGCCTGGGCCGCAATGAAGCGTCGCCCATGGCTAGCAAATGCCGTGACCATGCACCATGAGGGACAGCTAACGGACGAAGAGCATCCTTCGCTCGCTCACGTCGCGTACGTCAGCGCGGTCGAAGCGATCTCAAATCGGTTGTTCAAAGAGGAGCGCTGCGAGCAATGCGGAGCGTATTTGAACGTCGCTGCTCGATTTCGCGCGACCCTCGACCTCGTGCTTGACCCCGTTCAGGCGGCGCGTCTGGCCTCTGCATACGGGAACCGGTCGACAAGCGTTCACCAGGGTCGCCTTCATGGGAGCGACAACGCCCCAGGGTCCTTTGGCCTGGTCTGGAACGACCCAGAGCGAAATTTCGATTACCAGGTAGTCCTCGGCATGCGAGCCGCCAGCAAGGCACTGCTTGTCCTCGCGTTGCAGGGGGGATTACCAGCCCGGACAGGATTTCTGCCGACGGGATGATCCGCAGCGGAGCGAACGGTCAACGGCCTGGAACAGGGTGCCTGACAGAGCGCCGTCCCATACAGCCACAAGCGGTCAGGCGCCGTCCGACCGAGAGGCGTTCGCCCTCCGCGGTGGGCTCTTTTCACTTTCGGTGGCGAACTGGCCATCAATGGCCGAACGCTACGCGGTCTCCAGCCAAATCATGCTGGCCGCGCACGTTCCCAGAACGAGAGAACGAAAAGTCGGGCAGGCCGAGGGGCTACTCTGCTAGAAGAAGCTGGGCTGGTGGGGCGACCACAGAAGATACGCCAGAACCCGGGCTAGGCTGGACCACCGTCACCTTCCAACGCTGATGTCTTTCCGCATGGCGACCCTGGTAGCCGGGTCGAGGCCGTGGGCGGCTTCTGCCGCCATCACGTCGCTCAGGCCCGGCCCTATCTCTTCGGCAGCGAGCACCCGGAAGCCAAGGTGTTCATAGAGAGGCCTGTTCCAGGGCACGTCGTTGAAGGTGGTGAGGCTAAGCGCGGGCAAACCGTTTTCGGCAGCCCAACGCCTTGCTTGGTCGATCAGCGCCCGCCCCAGGCCCCGACCCTGATGAGCAGGGACGACGCTCACCTGTTCGATGTGCGCCGCACCGTCGACTATGTCGACAATGACGAAGCCGACCACGCCAGAGCTGGGGGCCACGGCGACCCATGCCCTGCCAGCGGCCGCATACGCCTCGAACACGGCCGCCGGAGGGGGCTCGTCATCGGCAATGGCGTCGAGACCGACCTCCCTGAAGCGCTGGCCCGAAGCGATCTCTACCTGGCGCATGAGCGGGGCATCAGCCCGGATAGCTGCTCGGATCGTCACCCTCACGAAACAAGGTTCGCGCGATGAACGGCTGCACACCGGCCGCCAACAATCCGAGAACATCGAAACGACAAGTTGGCGAATACGCCGAGGGTACTGTTACTTCGGGTCGCGCGTGCTGGGCTGGTGGCCTGAGCTGCGACGAGTTCGACCTCGACTGGATGGATGTCCAGGTCCCTTCCCGAGTAGTCGCCGTCGTGGCACCCGCACAGAGCGCCTCTCGACGACTCCGAGCGCCATCGATCACTCCCGAGCAGATCATCGACCGCCCCGGATAGACGATCTGGCCCACGCTCTTGGTCGCCGGAGAGGGCAAGATGTTGGAATGCGAACCCGCGGCGCACCGAGCCGAAAGACCCTGGTTCGCGGGTATCTGTACCTTGTCGAGTTGGCCGAGCACGACCTTGAGACATTGCCCGACCCCGATGTGCCTGGTCGTTCTGTGCGGCTGGGCGTGGCGCTGCTTGAGATTTCCAAACCAGCCTGCGTGGGTGATCGCGGGCGCCACTGAGAGTCAGTGCTTGGTGAACCGGAAGGTGACGAAGCCGAGGGTGGATGAGCCAAGGGGCTCGTTGGGCCGAACGCTTGATAAACGGTCGATGGCCGTTTGCACTTGCCGATCGGAGTAGCGCAGGAGGAGCGAGTCGGCTTCGCGCATGTCTCGGATCCAGGTCGCCGCCTCCTTTCGTGTGCGGTCCCCTCGGGATTCGGGTACCTCGGTCAGCCCGACGAGGTTGCCGCCAATCTCCCGTAGGCGGGCCACGAGGTCGTCGGCCCGTGGAAACACGGCGTAACCCTCCGCACCTTTGGGGATTTCTTCGGTCCACGAGATGGAGCCCAGATCGCTGAAAAGATTGCGTACCAAAAGAAGGCCGCCGGGCTTCAGCACCCGCCGAGTCTCCGCGATCCAGGCGTCAGCATCTTTGATGTGATGCAAAACGTTTGAGATCCAGACAACGTCTGCACAGTTCGCGGCGATTGGGATCTGCTCTGCTCGGCCGGCGACGGGAGCGAACCCACGCGCGGCGAGCCCAGATGCGGCATGGTCGCGCAACATCTCACGGCGCATCGCAGGCGACGGTTCACAGCCCACGGCAAGGCGGGCACCCCATGCCTGCCAGGCCCGGGTAAAGATACCGGTGCCTGCTCCCAAATCCAGCACAGTCGAACCGCTGATCGGGCAGATTCCCATGATGGCTTCACGCCACCTGTCGAGATCCTGGGCGTCAAGCTGGCGCCCTCGCCGCGTAACGGCGGGCGACTACTGCGTAGTCGACGGCCGACATCGGTTGCTGGGCCTGATTGACCACCCGCTTACTCTAGGCAAACCGTGCTGCGGGGGGTTCCGAGAGTAAGTCATTCCAGCCCTTGAGCTGCCCGTTTATGGTCATCACGCCAATTTCTGTGGGCAGGAGCTACCGCCACAGAGAACTGGTGACGCCAGACCGTCATGCGTCATACTTGGAGTTCTCACCACAGACACCTGACTAGGCCGGGTCCACCACAGACACCTGACTAGGCCGGTTGCCCTGCGGGTCGGCTCGTTACGTGTCGTAATTCCCTAATCGTCCTGGGCGGTAGCCTGCCACTGTGAGCACAACGGCGGGCGGGACATTTGACGTCATCTTGACGCCGGGGGTGGCGGAACTCGACGGCGCGGTGGGCCGGTTCGAGCTGACCAAGCGGTTCCATGGCGATTTCGAGGGTACGGGTACTGGTGTGATGCTCTCGGCAGGTGACCCGGAGGCCGGCACGGCCGGCTACGTGGCCATCGAGGTAGTGAAGGGCCGTCTCGGCGAGCGCCAAGGGGGCTTTGCCTTCCAGCAGTTCGGGACCATGCATGGCGGTAGCCAGACGCTGCACTATGAGGTTGTACCCGGGTCGGGGAACGGCGAGCTGAGCGGTATCTCTGGGACGCTCCGCCTCACGATCGATGCCGACGGCACGCACAACTACGAGCTCGAATACGACCTTTAGCGCCGCCGGTGGCCCGGGCTCGGGAGGGCAGCCGGACCTATGACCGATTGCGAGTGGGCTGGGACCCGTTTATGAAGGGGATTTGGCGCTGAGGCGGGCGACGAGCAGCTCGAGTAGTACCAGCAAGGCGTCGCGGCACGAGGTCTTGTCGCGTGCGTCCATCTCGAACACAGGGGTGCCAGCCGGGATGCCGAGGGCTTCACGTACTTCGTCGAGGGAGTAATGAGCGGCGCCGTCGAAGCAGTTGACACCGACGACGAACGGGAGCTCTTTCTTTTCGAAGTAGTCGACCGCAGCGAAGCAGTCCTCGACCCGGCGCGTGTCGACGAGCACGACAGCACCGAGCGCGCCGTTGATCAGGTCGTCCCACATGAAGGTGAAACGGCCCTGTCCTGGTGCTCCGAAAAGGTACATCACAAGGGACTCGTCCACCGTTAGCCGACCGAAGTCCATGGCGACGGTGGTGGTCAATTTGGTGGTCTGAGCCACGGCTTTGTGGTCATCGACCCCGGTTGCCACGACCGTCATAGCCGCCTCGGTGGTAAGAGGTTCCACCTCAGAAATGGCACCTACAAAAGTCGTTTTCCCAACGCCAAAGCCGCCGGCAATGACGAATTTAACCGCCATGATATGGCGATTGGTTGTTTCAGAGAGCACGGACACGTTCTATCATCCTTGTTAGGGCGGACAGTTCGATCTCGACGGGGTCTGTCTGGTGGATCCGGATAGCGCCAGCATCCAGCAAGTCCCCTACCAAGATAGCGACTACCTGGGTCGGTAGGTGCATATACGCTGAAAGTTCGGCAATCGAGATGGGCCGTCCGGCAAGGGATAGGACCGTCCGCTGCTCAGTGGTCTTGGCAAGGCGCGACCTATCGCCGAGGACCTCGATAAGGGTCTCCCAACGCAGGCCGGGCCGAGTCGTGGCAGTACGGCCGCCCGTCATTATGAACGGCCGGATTAGACCAAACTGTCTTGGTGATTCTTGTCCGCTCACTGCGGCCCTTTCGTGTCGCTCAGTGGATAAGAACTTGCGCGCGCAGTTGAGCGATGAGCGCGGGGGTCAGGAGTGCACCGATCTTTTCCAGGAGCAGGTTGGTCTGGTAGCCGACGAGCCCGATGTCGCAGCCGGCGTTAGCGACAACGCCCAGGTTGCTGCCGTCGGAGATAGAGGAGACGAAAAGGTACCCGCCGTCCATCGCGATGATGATCTGTTGGACCGGCTGCCATCCGAAAGCCTTTGCAGCACCCCGCGAAAGGCCGACCATACCGGAAATGATCGCGGCCACGCGTTCGGCGCCGGCACGGTCGAGGGTATGCGACATTGCCATCAGCAACCCGTCCGACGAGACCGCTACGGCGTCACAGACACCGGCGCTGCTCTGGACGAAGTTATCAAGCAGCCAGTTGAAGTTTTTGACGTCCGTGCTGAGCGTGTCTGAGCTCATCGTGCGTTGTGCTCCTTTTCGGGCCGGCCCTCATTGGCGGTGGCCGACAGGTATTGCGAAAGGGCTCCTGTCAGCCCAAGGGGGTTGTGGGTCGTCGACGTCGGGGTGGGCCGAAGTAGCGAGCCGTCCTCCTCGGGCAGCGATGCGCCCGGCACACGCCGGGTTAGCCGGCGCAGGCCTTCGGCGGTATTACGAGATTGTTCGGCGGGCCCGACCGCGTGGGCTGCGCCCGGCGCGGCCTCGCGTGGGGGAACGGCGTCCCACGAGGCCGCAGCTGCCGGCGGCGCAGCGGCGGCGGCGACGCTGGGTGCCTCGGCAGGAGCTCCCGTGAGCGGTTGCCCTGGCGCTGTGGGCTGGAAGCTGGGGTCGGTAGAAGGCCCGGTGGCCAGCGTGGAAGCGATGCCCAGGTCGGGCGCCTTCGGGGAGAATGTTGCCGGGATCAGCTCGACGGGCGACTTCGGCGCAAAGCTCGCCGGGTTGAGCTCGGCCGAAGACGCCGGCTTGAAGCCCGTTTGCTTGATCTCACTGGAGGGCCCACCAGACAGCGGAGTGCCTGCTGTGGCAGGGCTCCAGGCCCCAGGGTCAGGTTCTGGGATGGCGGAAGCTATCGAAACGCCATGGTCGATTGCCGAGGCCCAGGAAGGCTTCGCGGGCGCGGCTCCCGTTGGGGAGGTCGTCGTCAGCGGCTCGCTCTCAAACGGGTTGCTCGCGTCCTTCCCCGTCAGCATCGGGTCCCAGGCGTGGTCCGGGACCGGGTCAGACGAAGGGATGGGCGAGTGGGGAGCGGCTCCGTTGGCGCCGTTGGAGCCGGCGGGCTTTAGGGGAGCGGGGGCGGCGGTGCCAGCCGGTGCAGCCCAATCGAAGGGGGCAAGGGTGGGGCCGGCACTGGCGGCAGCAGCGCCGCTAGTGGCTGGGGTGTCGGTGGCTTCGGGTTCGCCGTCTTGCCAGGAAGGCTCGCTGATTGCTCGCGCCCACTCCGGCAGGTAGCCGGACTGCTGGTCAACGCCGGCCGTAACGCCGGCGCCTGCGTCGTCCGCTTCGGTCTGATCTTGTGCCCGGTAGCCAATTTCGCCGCCAACTTCAAAAGGCGAGGCAGTTGTGTTTGCGGTAGGAGCCTGGGCGACTACATCTTCATCGGGCTCGTGGCCAAGTTGCGCGGGAACACTCGGCGTACCGAAGGCGCTGGCAAAAAATGGGTCCGCCGGTGCGGCCTTGTCCTGCGCCGGGGAGCTCGGGCTCGGCTTGCGCATAGCAGCTTCGAAGTTTGCCAAGGCTTCGAAAACGGCCGGAGTTTCGTACGCGTCGTGAGTTTCGAATGCCGCCGGCGCTTCTGGCACGACGGGCGCCTCGAACGTGGGCCGCGCGTCGAACGGGGCGGGAGCCTCGAAGGCGGCTGGCGTTTCCGGCACGACCGGAGGCTCCGGCACGACCGGAGCCTCAAAAACAGGTGGGGCCTCGAACACGGGCTTGTCCTCGAACACGGGCGCAGCTTCGAACACGGGCTTGTCCTCGAACACGGGCGCAGCTTCGAACACGGGCGGTGCTTCGAGAACAGGCGGGGTTTCGAGAACTGGCGGCGCTGCGAAGGCGGCCGAAGCTTCGGCGGGGCTCTCCAGCTCCTCGTCATCGGGAGCCAACGGGACGAATGGGGACTCGAAGACCCTGTCCTCGAAGGGGGTGTGAGGCGATGGCGCAGCGGGCTCGTAGGGCGATTGCGAAGGCGCGGAGCGGACCTCGGCGACGGCCGAAAGGTCCGGTACGGCATCCTCGATCAAAATGGCGGGGATCTTCACCCGGGCGACGAGGCCTCCCGAGTGTGAGGACTGGAGCGAAATGGCGATGCCGTGGCGAGCGGCCAGGCGACCGGCGACGAAGTGGCCGAGGTAACGGCCCGGGACTTCGCTCTCTGCACCCTCGCCACCTAGGCGATGGTTGGCGAGCTCGAGGTCCTCAGCCGACATCCCGATACCGGAGTCGACGATGACGATGACATAGCCGCCCTCGAGGAACCGGCCGTAGACGTCCACGGGAGAGCCCGGGGGCGAGAAGGTGAGCGCGTTTTCTACGAGCTCGGCCATGATGTGCACGAGGTCCGTCGTGACGGCCCCCGTCATCATTGCCGGGTCGAAGTGGTGCAGCCGCAGGCGCTTGTAGTCCTCGACCTCAGCCGAAGCCGCCCGGGCGACATCCATGGCGGGCACAGCGGCGCTCCATTGGCGAGCGGGGCCGCTGCCGGCGAGGATGAGAAGAGATTCGGCGTTACGACGCATGCGGGTGGCGAGATGGTCAAGGCGGAAGAGCTCCTCGAGAGACTCGGGGTCCGCCTCTTTGAGCTCGATCTCACTGATGTACTCGAGCTGCCTGGTCACCAGGTTCTGGTTGCGCCGACCGAGGTTCACGAAGGCGTCGGCAAGGTTGCGCCGCAGCGCTGCCTGGCCAGTCGCCAGCTCGACGGCGGTCTTGTTGACCGCGTCGAGGGCCCTCGCCATTTCAGAGACCTCATCGCGGCTATTGACAACGACTTTTGGCGGTTTAGGAGGTTCCGCCCCGGTATTGGCGGCCTCCAAGATGGCCTTGACGGTGGAAGGCAGGGTCTCAGTGGCGAGCTTGTTCGCCTGGTTCGCGAGATCGATGAGAGGCTTGGAAACCGAACGGCTGACCAGCGCAATTAGCAGGAAGCCGAGGACCGTGCCCAACGCCCCGAGGACGCCGAACTCGATCGCCGCTATGACGGCGTTGTTGTGCAGCGTGTTGGCGCGGCTGTTTACGATCGCCGCGATCTGGTTTTCGCCGAGCTGAGTGAAGGTCACGTTGACGGTGGCAGGAGTATTGCCGGCCGGTGCGGTGAACGCGTCCAGCACGCTGGTGAGCGGCGGGATAGCACCCGTTTGTATGAGGCCGATGTCGAACGCGAGGGCGCTGGTGACCTGGGTTTGGGCCAGGTTGGCGATGGCAGGCTGGTATGTGCCATTGCCGAGCGATGTGAGGCGCTGCGACCAAGAGAGATCGGCACCCCAGTCCTCGTTGGTGGTGGCGAACTGGGCGGACTGCGCTGAGCCCGATTCCCATGACGCGACCATCAGGTCCTCGACGACTTGCCAATCAGCCTCGGTCCTTTGCAGGCTCGTGTAGAGCACTTCGACGCCGGTCCGCAACGTGGTGTCGCTGATAAGAAGGGGCACCTGGGCGGTGGCGTCCACGAGCGCATTGATCATCGCCGTGTAGGCCTGGTAGGTCTTTGTCGCCAGGCTCTCGTAGCCCACGATGTTCGTGGTCTTAGCGGTAACGGCTGTTGCCGCCCTGGCCCAGTCGCTCCGCGCTGACGGGAGGGCGCTCAACGCGCTGAAGGCGCCGGTGTAGATCTGCTCGGCTTGCGAGCCGGCATGGTCCACCGTCGAGCGGAAGCTCGAGAGCGCGATGTCGGTCTGGTCAAGGAGTTGAGCCGGCGCTTGGTTAAATCCGCCCGCCGCGGGAGACAAACCGACCAACGCCGATGCTGGCTTATGGGCGGCAGCGAATATCGAGAGCTCAGCGAACTCCCGCTCTCTCTGCAGTGCCTGCACCACGCCGCCAGGGCCTACCGAGGCCGATGCCAGGGCAGTCTGGTGGTCGACGCTGTTGACCTGGCCGAGGGCGGACACCGATTCGAGCCCGGCAACCGCTACCAAGATGGCAAGCGGCACGGCGAAGGCGGCAATTAGTTTGGATCTTATGTGCCGGAACACGTTTGCCTTTCCTGGTAACTCAGATGTGTTGTATTTCGAGTGTTTGATTTCAAGGCTGGTTAGTCGCTAACCAGTACTGGCCTGCGAGCACGCGAGTTGGTAATCGTGGTCGCACCGCCGGTTTCGTGGGGGAGGCCGATCGCCCAACCGAGCACTTCGGCGTCCTCTGTTAGATAGATCACTTGGCAACCGCGACCCGCCAGGCTCGTGACGAGTGCCGCCACCGTGCCCTGGTCGAAACGGGCGAACGCGTCGTCGGCAAACACCGCGTCGACCTCGTTGAACTTATCGCTGTTCAACCACTGCGCGATCGTCCCCTGTGCGTCAAGGTGCACTGGGTCGGTGGCCTCGAGAGCATCAAGGTCGTTCCGTTCGGTCTCCAGGCGGCCCCTGGCGGTCCGCTCGACGCCCTTGGCGTGGGTTTCGGCTGCTTGCGTGCCCGCCACGGCTGCGGCCAAGCGGTCGCGGTAATTGGCGACCAGACCGGGGAGCGGCACGCCCGGACCCCAATCGGGTGCCCCGGCACTGATCAGCGCCATACCGCTGCGAAGCGCCGTGTGAGCCGTCTCGAGCGCCACGAGCGCGTCGCGGCTGGCCGCTCTCGCTGCTTGGGACGTGTCATCTGCCTGCTGAACCGACTCGTGCTTGTCGGCCTCAGCCTTTGCCAGTGCGCCCTGCAAGTTCATGGCTTGCTGGAGCACGGCTTCGGGTACGCCGCGGTTGTCGCGGGACTTGCGAGCCTGCTCGAGCGAAGTGCTCGCACTGTGACGTTGGCCGAGGATCCTGTCGAGCTCGCCGAGGGCCGCAGCGAGCGACCGGGCAGCTTCAGCGTCGGCGCGTACCGCAGACTCGTACGACTCCTCTGCAAAGGCTAAGCGGCTGGCCAGGTCGTCGAAACGTGCAAGGTCGGAGGTGGCGGCCGTGGTTTCGCGAGAAGTCGCTGTAGCGGCCTCGCTTGCCTCGGCGAGAGCCTTTTCCGCTTCGTCGACTTTGCCCTTTTTCTCCTCGACGGCGGAGTCGTGCAATTCGACCGCAGTGACCGCGGCCCGCTTCAACTCGTCGTCTATGTCCGAGGCGTGCAGGACTTTGCACCCCATGGTCGACACCACGGCTGTAATGGCAGCGGCGCGTGCCGGGGCGCCTGCTGCGACAACTGCAATAGCGGGGTGCAGGCCTTGAGCGAGCACGATCCCGTCTACGTCGCGAAGTTCTTGGAAACGCACCTGGTGTACTCCGTCTGCTAAAGGGCCCGCCGGACCGAGCGATTGGCTCTGACCGGCCTCTGGATAGCTGGATGTTCTCCCGTCTGTAGTCGGCTCGGAAGAAGACGAACTTGAGTGCAAAGGCTGCAGCAAGGCCCTGCCTCGGCTAGCCGGTGCCCTATAGTGCTTCGGCCAAAAGGGCTGCGTACTGGGGCTATGGTTCTGCTAGGCAAATCGTGCCAGCCCGCTCAGCATGCAAGGAGCCTGATGCCTCCCCAGGAACCGCCCGCCCGGCCCGAACTCACAGTCGTCACCGGCACAGCCGACGTCGTGACCGAGTGGACCGGACGGCGCCAGGACGAGATCCCTGAGCGGCTCGCCGACGCCATCGTGCTGCTGCTGTCCGGGCCGAACCTCAACCTGCTGGGCCAGCGCCAGCCCGAGATCTACGGCCGCGACACCCTGGCCGACCACGTCACCAAGGCCACGATGGCCGCCGGCGAGCACGGCCTGGCGCTCGAACACGTCCAGTCCGACTACGAGGGGGCGCTCATCGAGGCGGTCCACGAGGCGCGCGGGCGCGCCGCCGCGATCGTGGTGAACCCCGGGGCACTGACTCACTACTCGTGGTCTCTGCAAGACGCCTTGGCGGCCTTTGAAGGTCCTATCGTCGAACTGCACATCAGCAACCCCAAGCGCCGGGAGCCGTGGCGCCACGTCTCGGTTGTCAGCCCGGTGGCGACCGGGGTGATCGCCGGCTTCGGCGGCGACGGTTACCGCTTGGCGATCGAGGCCGTTGCGGCCATCTTGCGCGCAGGGCGCCACAGCCGTTAGCAGAAATATAAGCAAGCACGAATGGGAGCAAATGGGGCGGGTAAGTATCCTCCATGCGTCTGAGCTATAGCAACCTCGCTTGCCCAGAATGGCCATTCGAGCGCACTGTCGAGGCTGTGGCGACGTACGGTTTCGATGGCATCGAGGTCCGCCTTTTCGATGGCGACGTCGTGACGCCTATGCTCAGCCAGTCCTCCCGCCGGCGCGCCGAGTCAGCTCTTCGTTCCAGCGGTGTGAGCGTCGCCGCCCTGGACACCTCGCTCCAGCTCGTGACGAGCGACAGGCACGCCTTCCTTTACGACCTCGACGCGATGGCGGAGATCGCGGCGCAGTGGGGGGCGCCTTTGCTGCGCATCTTTGGCGGCTCGCTCCCCCAGAGCCCGGACATGAGGCGCGACGCCATCAAGCAGGCCGCCGAACTGCTGGCTGAGGCAGCTCCGCTGGCCGGGTACTACGGTGCCCGCTTGGCGCTGGAGACCCACGACGATTTCTCGAGCTCCCATGTCGTGGCGGAGGTGCTCAATTACGTGGGCGGGAGCGCGGGCGCCGTCTACGACTCGCTCCATCCCTACAGGCTGGGCGAGAGCCCCCCCGAGGTGCTCGAGACCCTCGGCCGCCACATCTCGTTGGTACAGGTGAAAGATGCACGCCGCGACCCGAGCCGGGAGGACCAGTGGCAGCTGGTCCCCATGGGCGAGGGCGAGGTGCCGGTGCCCGATCTGTTGAGCCTTCTGAGCTCAGCCGGGTATGTGGGGTGGGTGTCACTCGAGTTCGAGAAGAAATGGCACCCGGAACTGGCCTCGCCCGAACAGTCCCTCCACCCTCAGGCGCAGACACTGCGCAGGTGGATGCAAGCTCTTCCGTAAGCTCTCCGCTCGGTTAGCCTCCAAGTTTGGTGGCTGAGCGAGGGCTTTGGACGCAGGTGGCGGCTACTCAGGTCGGCTTGGAAGCACCCCCAGGCCGGCCTGAGTGGTAGTACAACCGGTCCCCGGGCCTTCCGGCCCCGAGCCGACTAGCCCCCGGCCTTCCGGCCCCGAGCCGACTAGCCCAGGCCCGCCCGGGGCGTCAAGCGTCGGACCGCTAGTTGGTCGCGGCCCGCTCGGTTTCGGGCTGGTCGGCTGTGGGGCTATTGCGGCGACCTACGCCGCCGCGTTCGACGGGCTGGACCAGGCGCGCCTGGTCGCGGTCACTGACGGTGACGGCGCGTTAGCGGCTCGCTTTGCCGCTGAGCACGGTGTTGCCCAGGCGGACAACCTCGACGAACTGCTGGCGATGCCCGAAGTCGAGGCCGTCTGCGTATTGGTGCCGAGCGGCTTGCACGCCGAAGTAGGCCTCGCCGTAGCCGAAGCGGGCAAGCATGTGGTGGTCGAAAAGCCGATCGACATATCCCTCGAGGCGGCACGCCGGCTGATCGAGGGTGCAGCGGCCCGCAACGTGAGCCTGTCGGTCATCTCCCAGCAGCGCTACAACCCGGGCATGCAACGCGCCAAGGCGTTGCTGGCCGGCGGCCGGCTAGGCCGCGTGCTCGAGGTGTGGGCGAGCGTGCCCTGGCACAGGACGCAGGCCTATTACGACTCGGGGCGCTGGCGCGGGACCTGGGCCTTGGACGGCGGGGGGGCTCTCATGAACCAGGCCGTCCACTACGCCGACCTCGTTTGCTGGCTCTGCGGCCCGCCTGAGGTGCTCTCCGCTACCTGCGCCACGCTGGCTCATGACATAGAGGTCGAGGACCTCGCCCTTGCCCTGCTCCGCTTCCAAAGTGGGGCGCTCGGGATGCTCGAGGCGAGCACGGTGGCATTCCCCGGGTTCTCGACAACGCTGAGGGTCAGCGGTACGGAAGGGACGATCGTCTTGGAGAACGGCGAGCTTGTGAGCGCTTCGCTACAAGACGGCGACGAGAGCGCTATGGACGGCGACGTCAGCGCCTTGGGCTTCCCGGGGGGCCACCGGGCGCAGCTGGCCGACATCACATCTGCCATCGTCGAGGGGCGCCCGCAGTCTGTGAGCGGCGAAGATGGCTACCAGGCGCTCAAGTTCGTGCTCGACATTTACGAAGCCGCCGGCTGGGGGCCCTGGTCGAAATAGGGCTGGTCGCATAGGGCCTCTGTAAGCTCGCAGTTCCCATGCCAGGCGCAAGATCCCTGTCCGGCGCCGAGGCGCGTTGGCTGGCACTAGCTGCCCAAGGCCTCAGTGCACCACGCCCAGCCATGACCGGCGACAGGCGCACGCCGGCTAAGACGAAGTCGCTGCTGCACGGTGTGATGGGCCAGCTCGGGACGATCCAGCTCGACGCCGTGAACGTCCTGGCCCGAACCCAGTTCTTGGTCCCGTTCAGCCGTCTTGGGACGTACGACCCGGCGGTGCTGCGGAGCCTCTCCGGGCCCGACGCGAGCTGGTTCGAGTACTGGGGCCATGCCGCGTCGCTCCTGCCGGTCGAGCTCCACCCGCTGCTTCGCTGGCGTATGCAGCGTTTTCGCGATGACCTAGTGGACGGTGCGGCGGCCCAGGCCAGGCGACGGGCCTGGCGCGCGGACCATTCCACGTACATCGCCTCCGTGCTGGGCGAGGTCATCGAGCGAGGCCCTTTACCTGCTTCCCAGCTATCAGAACCCCGCCGACAAGGCGGGGAATGGTGGGACCGTCGCAGCACCGGGCGGCGGGCACTCGAGGTCCTCTTCGCCGACGGGGTGCTGTCGGCTTGGCGGACCCCGAACTTCGAGCGCATCTATGACCTCACCGAGCGAGTGGTCCCGGCGGCGGTGCTCGAAATGCCCACACCGTCAGACCAGGACGCCCAGAAGCAGCTGATCACCCTGGCCGCTTGCAGCCTGGGTGTGGCGACTCAGGCGGACCTCGCTGACTACTTCTGGCTGCGGCCTCAAAGAGCCCGCCAGCTGGTCGCCGAGCTGTTGGGAGAAGGTCGCCTGGCCCAGGTCAGTGTCGAGGGGTGGCCCCAGCCCGCTTACGTCTTGCCCGGCTCGCGCCCCAAACCGCCAAAACGGGTGGGTGCGACCCTTATCTCACCGTTCGACTCGCTCATCTGGACGCGTCCGCGGGCGCAACGGCTCTTTGAGTTCCACTACCGCATCGAGATCTACGTGCCGGGGCAGCTCCGCACGCACGGCTACTACGTCATGCCCTTGCTGCTGGGCGATGCATTGGTCGCCCGCTTCGACCTGAAGTCCGACCGCAAGGGGGATGCCCTGTTGGTGGTGGGCGCCTTCGCCGAGCCGGGCCAGGCGACGGGTGCAGTAGCCGAAGCGGCCTTGGCCGAACTGCACCGCCTTCGGGAGTGGCTCGGGTTATCAAACCTGCTGGTCGCGCCTAAGGGAGAATCTCGCAGCCAGGCTCACCGATTTGGGACGTACGGCAGGGCTGGCAAAGAAGGTAGCTACCAAGCAAATCGTCCGCCGGAGTGCGGCGCGCCCATCACCTGGCCCATAGAAAACCGATTGGGCACCTGGCAACCCATCGCGGAGGTTCTTGCGTCGGAGGCCGACTGAGAGCCAAGGCACCTGGCCTTGTACGGGGCCCGGAGCGTACCCTGCGCTGTGCTCGGGTTTGGCACCCGGCCCTATGTGCTGACCGTCTGTTCTGTGACAAGTCCAGTCATATGCAAGCAGGCACAGGGAGAATTCAATGCCAAGATCGCCGGTGCTCAAGTTCTCGATCTCGCTCGGCCCTTAACCGCCGGGCCATACCAGGATCGCGGCAATCCGCTCGGGCGTTGGGGGCGGTCAGCTCCATGAATGTGTCTACGCCACCCGCAGTGGGAACCAGATGATCTGCATTTAAGGCGGAATGAAGGCTCGACGACGAGTTCTCCAAGCGGGGATCTGGGGTGGCTGCCACCATCATGGGTCGGAAGAGTTTCGACCCGATACGTGGCCCTTGAGGCAAGGACGAGTGGACTGGCTGGAGGGAGAATATTCGGCCTTCAATCACCGCATTTGTGCTCAATCAACCACCCAGGGCCTCCTATCGAAATGCACGTGCAACGTTCGATTTCGTCGACGGCGTCTTGGCCATCGTCGCGTCCGTGAGCCGGGATCGAAGCAGCTCTCGAGGAGCGGGTGACCATGACGTATCGGTTGGAGGCGCGCGGCCACCATTAGGCCGTACTTTCGTGCCGTGCTAATCGATGAAATGCAGCGTGGGCCTGCTAGGACGTCGCGGCGGCAGCCAGCTTGACGAGTTGGCTATGGATTCAAAAAGTGAGTTCGGTTAGGGGTGGTTATTACACCACTACGAGGACTTAACCAAAGGTCGCCCACCAAAAGTAGTGGGGCAATTGAAGAAGGTACAATCTCACCTCCAGTTGCGCCAAGACTGCTGTGCGTGTCGGCCTTTCGAAAAGCAAAGAGCGAACTTGCGCATCCACGCGTGGTCGGCTAGCAGTTCGGTTTTGTAATTGTCTCGTGGCGGGAGCTCGAATGCCGGACGGTGTTGGGAGAAAGTGTCGAGGGTCACACCACCGAAAGTCGTAGGTCAATTGGAGAAGGTATAGTCTCACCTCCCGTTGCACCAAGACTGCTGTGCGTGTCGGCTTGCCCGAAAAGCTAAGAGGAGACTTGCGCATCCACGCCTGGTTGGCTAGAAGTTCGGTCTTGTAATTGTCTCGCGGCGGGAGCTCGAATGCCGGACGGTGTTGGCCAAGAGGAGCAAGGGAGAAAGTGTCGAGGGTCACACCTCCTCGTGGGCTCAAGCTCGTGTAGATATCTGGAGGGATTGTCGAGCGGTCGTCGGATGGGTTCGGGCTCGGCACTTCTGCGACGGGCAGTTGTAGGGAATTCGGCGCCGCGCCTGGGACCCCGCCCCGCCCCGTGCGACCGGCGGCAGCGTCGTGAGGTTCGCCGCCATTAACACTCCGGCCACCGCACATTCAAGCGCCGTCGACTTCAGCATCACGACGCCGGGCGACTTCGGCGCCGCTATTCAAGCCGACCGCTCTAAATACTCCACCCCTCCGCCGACGATTAAGTCCATCAGTCCGACGGCCAGTAGGGCCCCCCGCTCCCTCTCGGGCACCCTCGCCGTCCCACTGAAGTCTGCAGGTAGTTGGGCGACCGAACAGTCACCTGAGAGTCAACGGTAGGCATGCCGGCACTGGGCTTCCCCGTTCATGATGCACGCCCGCGACGCCGTCATCGCCCGCGTCGCTGGGCCAGCTGGGGGGTCGCCGTCGCCTCAGTACTGCTAAGCGTCGTGGCCGTCGTTCCCGGAGCGTCATCTCCGAGTGTGGCCGCCGCTGGCCCGAATTGTAATGGTTCCACCTCGAGCGAGACCCAGCTCAATGAGTCGGCGTTCATCGGGAGCTCGACGACCAGCCGCGCCAGTGGCACCCAGTACCCGATCACAAACGTCCTCAACGGTAAGAGCTCAGGCCGTTTCACCACAGGCAAGGCTCAGGCGCCGGGGATGAACTACGAGGTCAACATGGCGTCGGCCCAGTCGTTCAACGAGGTGTCCCTAAACGCCCCCGATTACTCGGGCAACTACCCCCGAGCCATAAACGTCAACGTTTCGGCCAACGGGACCCACTGGACCACCCTGGCCAGCTGCAGCCCGGCCTCGTACCCGGTCACGGTCAGCTTCCCGGCCCAGAGTGACCAGTACCTCGAGGTGGTCCTCGCGGCCAGAGCCAGTCAGGTGTGGTCGATCGAGTTCTTCTACGTTTACGGCGGGGGCTCGGGTACGACGACGACCACCACCGGCGGCACTACGACGACGACCCGGCCGACCACAACGACTACCCGGGCCACCACTACGACCACACGTCCGACCACTACGACCACACGCCCCAATACGACGACGACCGGGGCGACCACCACGACGACCGGGGCGACCACAGACGACGACCCGCCCCACTACGACGACGACCGGGGCGACCACGACGACCACCCGCCCCACTACGACGACGACCGGGGCGACCACCACTACGACCGGGGCGACCACAACGACGACCGGGGCGACCACGACGACGACCACCCGCCCCACCACGACGACGACCGGGGCGACCACGACGACCACCCGCCCCACTACGACGACGACCGGGGCGACCACCACGACGACCGGGGCGACCACGACGACGACCGGGGCGACCACGACGACGACCGGGGCGACCACGACGACGACCGGGGCGACCACCACGACGACCGGGGCGACCACGACGACGACCGGGGCGACCACCACTACGACCGGGGCGACCACCACGACGACCGGGGCGACCACGACGACGACAGTGGCCTCGGGTTTTAGCTGCTCTGCCTCTACCTCTGGCGAGGCTCAGCTCAACGAATCGGCGTTCACCGGGAGCTCTGCTACGAGCGGCGCCAACGGCTCACAGGACCCGGTCATCAACGCCCTCAACGGCTCGAGCACAGGCCGCTTTACAACCGGCACGGCTCAGGCACCGGGGATGGACTACACGCTCAACCTGGCCTCAGCCCAGTCGTTCAACGAGGTTTCCCTGAACGCCCCCGACTATGCGGGCGACTACCCCAGAGGCATAAACGTCAACGTCTCGGGCGACGGGACCAATTGGACCACGGTGGCCAGCTGCAGCCCGGCCTCGTACCCGGTCACGGTGAGCTTCCCGGCGCAGAATGACCAGTACGTCCAAGTGGTCCTCACCGCCAGCGTCAGCCCCAACTGGTGGTCGATCGAGTACTTCTACGTGTACGACGCGAGCTCCGGCGGCACTACTACGACCACCGGCGCCACTACTACGACCACCGGCGCCACCACGACGACCACGACCACGGTTCCTCTGGGCCCCACGGTGACCGGAGTGAGCCCACCCTCGGGGCCGAACGGCGCCCTGGTGACTTTGGCCGGAACCGGCTTCACCGGGGCCACCGCAGTGGACTTCGGCAGTAGTGCAGCTACCTTCACGGTCAACAGCGACGCGATCATCACCGCCATTGCCCCGCCTGGCACCGGCACTGTGGGCCTGACCGTTACCACCCCCGAAGGGACAAGTGCCACCAGTCCTGCTGATCAGTTCACCTATACGGCTGGCACAACACCTTTCTCCGTCCCGTCGCCGGTTTCCGGAGGCTGGCAGCTCAACGGCTCCGCCCAGCTCAATACGACCGCCTTGCCGGCCAACCTGCAGCTCACCCAGGCGGCAAGTTACCAGGCCGGGTCGGCCTTTTACCCCACAGCGGTGCCGGGGGCGGGCATAACGGCCAGCTTCGACACTTACATTGGTGGCGGCAGCGGTGCGGACGGCCTCACCTTCACCTTGGCTGATGCGACCGTCACCCAACCCACCGCTCTGGGGGTGAACGGTGGCGGCGAAGGCTACTCGGGCATCAGCGGGCTCGCCGTGTCGCTCGACACTTACCAGAATGCCGTCAACCCCTCCAACAACTTCGTGGGGATCGCCAATGGTCCCGTCACGGGGGCTGGCAACGAGCTCAACTATGTCGCCACCAACACGAACATCCCGCCGCTGCGCAACACCCTGCACCACTTCGTGGTGACGACCACCTCGACGGGCATCACCGTCACCATGGATGGCACACAGGTGCTCAACTACCCAACGGCTCTTCCGTCCTACGTGTTGCTCGGCTTCACGGGCGGTACCGGCGGGGGCGACGACATCCATCAGGTCCAGAACGTGGCCATAACGAGCGGTCCTCCTCCGTCCGCCCCGACGGTCGGCAGCGTGACGCCGAACTCAGGAACGAGCGCGGGCGGCACTACGGTCACCCTTACCGGTACTGCCTTTACGGCCGCGACCGCGGTGGACTTCGGGCCAACGCGGCCACCTTCACGGTGACCAGCTCCACCACGATCACGGCCACTGCCCCGCCAGGAGCTGTTGGCACCGTCGACGTGACGGTGGCTACCCCGGGGGGCACGAGCACCACCAGCGCCACCGACCAGTTCACTTACACGCCACCGCCTGTCCCGACGGTGACGGGTGTGAGCCCGCGCTCGGGGCCGAACACGGGCGGGACGACCGTCACCATCACTGGCACCGCCTTCACCGGCGCCACGGAAGTCGACTTTACCAACGACGTCAGAACGCATGTTCTCCCGACTACGTTCACCGTCGACAGTGACACCATGATCACCGCCATCACCCCCGCATTCGCTGACTTTGTCGGCACCGTCGATGTGCAGGTCGAAACTCCTGGGGGAACGAGCATCGAAACCGCCGACGACGAGTTCAACTACACGGTTCCCCCGCCGCCCACCGTCAGCGGCGTGAGCCCGGCCTCTGGGACGAGCGTTGGCGGGACCATGGTCACGATTAGCGGCGCAAACTTCCTTGGCGCAACCGCAGTGGCCTTCGGTCTGACGGGCACTGCGTTCACCGTCACCAACCCGACGACTATCACCGCCACCTCCCCACCCGGGTCGGTTGGCACGGTCGACGTGACCGTCGCCACCCCAGGAGGTACGAGCGCTACCAACACCTCGGACCAGTACACCTATCTCAAGCCGCCTCCGCCCACGGTCAGCGCTGTGACCCCGACGGGCGGCTTTACCATCGGTGGGACGACGGTGAGCATTACTGGGAGCAACCTGTTGGGCGCCAGTGCAGTCGACTTCGGCAACCAACCTGCCACTTTTACGGTCACCAACTCGACCACTATCACCGCCACATCCCCACCCGGGTCGGTTGGCACGGTCGACGTGACCGTCACCACGCCGGGAGGCACGAGCGCCACCAGCCCGGCCGACCAGTACACCTACGCAGTAGAGCCTCCACCCAGCGTGGGTGGCGTGAGCCCAGCCTCGGGGCCGAAGGGGGCCGAGGTCACTATCACTGGTAACGCCTTCACTGCCGCAACCGCGGTGGTCTTCGGCACCGCGGCGGCGACGTTTACCGTCAACAGTGACACCCTCATCACCGCTATCGCACCAACTACCGGTAGCGGGACGGTGGACGTGACCGTCACGACGCCAGGAGGCACGAGCGCCACCAGCCCGGCCGACCTGTTCACTTACGCGGCCGGCTCGGCGCCTTTTTCGATCCCCTCACCGGTGTCCGGAGGCTGGCAACTAAACGGGTCGGCCGTGCTCGACACCACCGCCTCGCCCCCGAACTTGCAGCTCACCCAGGCCGTAAGTTACCAGGCGGGTTCAGCGTTTTACCCCATCACGGTGCCGGGAGTAGGCATAACGGCCAGCTTCGACACGTACATCGGCGGGGGCAGCGGAGCCGACGGGCTCACCTTCACACTTGCCGATGCCAGCGTCACGCAACCCTCGGCCCTCGGTGTAAATGGTGGCGGTGAAGGTTTCTCGGGCATTACCGGCTATGCGGTGTCCTTTGACACGTACCAGAACTCGGTCAACCCCTCCAACAACTTCGTGGGCATCGCCAACGGACCGGTCACCGGGGCTGCCAACGAACTCAACTACCTCGCCACCAACACGGCTATCCCGCCGCTGCGCAACACGGTCCACCACGTAGTAGTGACAACCTCCTCGACTGGTATCACCGTGAACCTGGACGGCACCCAGGTCCTCAGCTACGCCACGGCATTGCCGCAGTACGTCCTAGTCGGCTTCACCGGGGGGACCGGCGGCGGCAACGACGTCCATCAGGTCCAGAACGTGTCGATCACGGCCACCAGCTCGGGGTTCCCAGTGCCCATCGTCACCGGAGTCAGCCCGAACATCGAGACTGCCGGCGGCGGCACTGCAGTCACGATCACCGGGACCGGTTTCACCGGCGCCAGCGCCGTGGACTTTGGCGCCAACGCGGCGACGTTCACAGTTCTCAACTCAACGACCATCACCGCGACCTCCCCTCCAGGCACCGGTACCGTCGACGTGACCGTCAGCACGCCCGTCGGGGGCACCAGCTTCACAAGCAGCGCTGACCAGTACACCTACGTCAACCAGCCCACCGTGACCGCCGTCAGCCCAACGTTTGGCCCGGCTACGGGTGGCAACACCGTGACCATCACCGGGACCAACTTCGTCGACGTCACGGGGATCGACTTCGGCGGGGAGAACCCGACGACGACATTCAGCGTCGTCAACCCGACCACCATCGTTGCCACAGCGCCAAGCGGCGCTCTTGGGACGATCGACGTGAACGTCTTCAACGTCGCGGACGGCAGCGGCGCTAGTTCAGCCGACGATTACACCTACACCTCCCCACCCGTACCCACCGTGAGCGGGGTCAGCCCGGCCTCGGGGCCGACCACCGGCGGCACGACAGTCACGATCACCGGCACGGGGCTCTCAAGCGCAACCAGTGTCGATTTCGGCCCCGGGAACACGTCGCAGAACTTCACGGTCAACAACCCCACCACTATTACCGCCGTCGTCCCCTCCGGCGCCCTCGGCACTGCCGACGTGACCGTCACCACCAGCGAAGGCACAAGCAGCACGAGCGCGGCCGACCAGTTCTCCTACACCGCGCCGCCCGGGCCCGCCGTCACTTCCGTCAGCCCGGGGAACTCACCCAGCGGCAGCTTCGTGAAGATCAACGGCAACGGCTTAGCCGGTGCCACTGCCGTCGATTTCGGGGCGGGCAACCCGGCCGCGACCTTTACGGCAAGCAACGCCACGACCATTTATGCCACCGCCCCGCCAGGCAGCGGGACGGTCGACGTGACCGTCACTACGCCCGCGGGCACTAGTGCGGTGGGCCCCGCCGACCAGTTCATTTATACCGTGCAGCAGGCGCCCACGGTCACGGGGGTTAGCCCGGCTTCCGGCTTCAGTGGCTTTTACGTGGTCGTGACCGGGACGGCCTTCACGAGCGCCAGCGCCGTCGACTTCGGTAACGCTCCTGCAACCTTCACGGTGAACAGCGACACCAGCATCACCGCGACGGCACCTGCTGGCTCGGGCACCGTAGACGTGACCGTCACGAACTCGGGGGGCACCGAGCGCGCTGAGCGCGGCCGATGAGTTCACCTACAGCACAGGCACCCCGCCGCCAACGTTGGTCTCGACGTACCGGGGTAACCTCGCCCGGACTGGCTACTACCCGTCCCAAACTGGGATCACAGCCTCCAACGCGGCCACGGTCCATACGTTGTGGACCACGACTTCGGGCGCCGGCGGTGATTACTCTCAGCCCGTGATTGCCAACAACCTCGTGTACTGGGGGGACTGGAAAGGTTTCGAGCACGCCGCGACCATTTCGGCAGGGCCTCTCGGCCCGGCGGGCACCACCGTTTGGAGCACCTACCTCGGCCTCCTCACAGGCACCACGTGCAACCCTCCGACGGCAGGCCCGAGCGGCACAGGGGTGGCCGCCATGATGGGCGGCACCCCGGTGCTGTACGTGCCAGGGGGCGACAATCTGACCGATGGTACGAGCGGTATGGAAAGCTTTTATGCCCTGAACGCACTTACCGGGGCAATCATCTGGAAAACGCCGATCGCGCCCTTGGACTCCCAGTACTTCCTGTGGGCCTCGCCCTTCCTCTACAACGGGAGCATTTATCAGACGGTGGCTGCGTTCGACGGGTACGACCCGGGCTGCCCGGACCCCAATGGGGAAATGGTGAAGATGGACGCGAACACCGGGGCCATCCAACAAACCTGGAACGCTTCGCCGCCTGGCTGTACGGGTGGCGGGATGTGGGCTTCGCAAGACGTCGACACCAGCGACGGCAGCATCTTCGCAGTCACGGGCGACCCGGACGATTGTGCCGCTGGGGCCGAGTATGCCCCTGCCATCGTGAAACTGAACGCCAGCGACCTGTCGGTCGAGTCGAGTTGGGCGATCCCTCCGCCAGATCAGGGCGGCGATGATGATTTCGGTGCAACGCCAGTGCTCTTCACGGCCATCATCAACGGCGTCCAGCGCCAACTGATCGGTGTGATCAACAAGGACGGCATGTTCTTCGCCCTCGACCGCTCCAACCTGGCAGCCGGCCCAGTGTGGCAAACGAGGATAGGCTACGGGACCGGGAGCCCGCTCAATATCGTGTCGGCGGCCTGGGACGGCTCAACGCTGTACGTCGGTGGAGGTGGCACCATCATCAACGGCTCATTCTGCTTCGAGAGCCTTGCTGCGCTTAACCCGGCGACGGGCGGCTACATCTGGAGCACGTGTGCGAACGGAGAAATGAACTCCGGCGTCACCGAGGTACCGGGCGTTGTGATAATGGGCACCGGAGCAGTTGGGAACGTCCTGTTCCTGGACCCGGAGAACGGCATTATCCTGAACAATGTGCCGGTGGCATCGGCGGTGCTAGGCGAGACCACCGTGTACAACGGCGTCGTGTACGTCCCGGTCGCCAACGGGAACATCGAAGCGCTCGGCCCGTAGCCGCCCAATTAGCCGGCCCGGCCTAGGTCACCCTCGCTTGGCACGGCGAACTCGACGTAGCGAGATATCCCTTCCCGCTAGCTGTTGCTTGCAACGAAACGGTTTTCCCTACGAGGCCCGCCGGCAGCCGGTACACGATTTTCGCTTTCCCAGATACGACTTCGGCGCTGCCGAGCACATGGTGGGTCACCGAAGCGTAATTGCCCTTCCACAGGCCATAAAGATTGACGGTCAGGCCCCGCCCCATTTCCGGCCGGTGCTCGGGGGTACGCACGGTTACCGTGAACGTGCCAGACAACTTTAGCCGTGCCGACGAGGGGATGTAGAGATCGACCGCTAGCGCGATGTAGACGGCGAACTCGACGGCACCGCATGCACGATTACGTTCACAAGTCACCTCGACCGGGTAGGTGCCAGTCTGCGGCGCTGCGAACCGTATGACATTGTTCATACTGGCTTGATCGAGGGGTGCTTTTCTTGCAAGAGACGCGTCATCGGTACCTGCGGGGAACAGCTTTACATTGAGATAACGAGCCTCTCGGTCCGTAGTTCCGTCGAGTGAGAAATAGTCTCCCGCGACTAAGTGCACTCGCCAAAACTCGGTAGTCGGGTTATGACGGTAACTCCCAGGAAAAGTGCCGAAGTACTTTGTCCCTGGGGTCAGTTGCGGGGCGTTCGCTATAGATGTGCCGCCCGCGGCGCTCGCGGCCGGTGCGGCGACAAGCGATGCGCCGGTCAAGATGGTCATTACGGTAGCCAGCTTCTTCCTCATCCGACCACACCTCGTCGACGCTTGCTGGGGGCCCCGCTAGGCCTGCTACGGGCTGGACCGGTGTGGCTCCACGGTCGAGCCTCCGTGCTCCGCGTGGTGGCGATCGCCGCCTTTGCGACCGGCATGCCTTTAGAGTAGTTGATGAACTGACCTCCGGCTGATGGGCCGAAGGGCCAAAAAGTCGGTCCGCCGGCACCGAGGGGTGGATCCGAAGTCGGCGTATGTGTTCTCGGTCGAGCTTCGAGAACGTCAGGGCACGGAGACGGTTGCTGTCCTCGAAATTAGGTCGTACCGCGTGCCGGTCTAATTCCGGTCCGCGGGCTTGTCCACAAGTACCCGGTGCACCGGCCGTGGCTAGTCCATCAGGGGTAGCCGACGAGGTTGACCGGTAAGGTCATCGGGTCAGTCGGCGAACCCCCGACGGTCGGGCCCCCGGTGGAATTGATGATGTCCTGGATCACCCCCGTGCCGTCCAGGGACACCGTGAGCAGGTCCACCCACTGCACGCCGGGGCGGTCGGGGGACTCGAAGGCATGCGCGACCTGGACCGGCGGGCCGGACTCGCCAGGCGAGTCCGCGTTGTAGAAGAAGCAGTAGCTGCCGACGCCGTAGGCGTGGAAGCTGGTCACGTTGGACGTGACGAGGAATGCCGGAAAACCGTCCGTCGTTGGGCCCTCCATCCAGGCGGACTGGTTGGGAGGGTCGTACGGCATCTCGTTCTGAAAGAAAACCTCAGTGCCGCCTTGGCCCCGCCAGATGACCTCGTACTTCTGGTAGTGCTCGACGAAGACCCCATAGGCATTTACATCGCTCCCATTGACGACCAAACCCGTGCTGGCCCGGTTGACCGTCCAGCCGGTGCCTTCGCGGGTAATGGCATGGTCGGCCCGCCAGGCCCAGACGTTGTCGATGATCGAATGGTCCGCGTTGTCGACAAAGCTGACGGTAGCGCTGCCCACCGCCTCCCCCCCGATGCGGAAGAACGTGTCCTGGACCAGGTCAGGGTCGTCGGCCGGGCCGGAGCTCGGCCGAGCCGTCCCGACCGTGAGCAGCTCAGGCGAATTCGCTCGGCCGGCGTCGAAGATAAGGCCCGACAGCCTCACACCCACGTTGGGTATGACTGTCATCGCCGAGTTGGCGCGCTCGGGTACCAGTGTGGCGAAGCCGAGGCCCATCACGATGGTGCCCGGGCGGCGCACCACAATGGGCGAGGCGAGGTGGTACTGGCCAGGTGTGAACATGAGAATCCTGACCCCGGGACAGGGCGGCGTTGATGTGGGCCTCGGGAGTGCGCGGGAACGCTATGAAGAACTTAGAGAGAGGGACGGACGCGGCCAGATCAGCTCTGGCGGCCCACGATGGCCCAGTCGTTCCCCGCTCGAGCGCCGAGACGGCGACGTCGTAGTGGCCATTGGGCCCCCGGTAGAGGAACGGTTCTTCCTCCGACACCGGGGTCCGGGGCAGGGTTGTGTACGGCTCCGGGCCTTTGTTCTCGGCTGACAGAGCGCCGAAGCTCTGGGCTGGGACCGCATTGCCGTTGTCACCCATGAACACTTGGTTCCACACCCCGTTGGCCCACGAACTGTCGATGGTGCTGTTGCGCACGAGGAACTGCTGCTGGCTGCCGTTGAGCGTCCCGCCGTTGAGCTCGGAGTCGGCGATGAAGCCGCCGCTGGCGTAGTTCTGGTCCCCGCAGTAGTCCTCCAACGTCAAGAAACCGTTTATGACCACCCGTCTCATGGGTGACGCCTGCGAGGTAGCCCAGAACTCCTTGCCCTCGTTGCACGACGGGTTGAAGACATTTACACCATTTACCGCGCTGTAGTCGAGCGTATCGGGCACGGCGGGCGAGAAGCTGGGAGTCGCGCTCGCCGCGGGCGGGTCCAGGGTCAGGTTGTAAAGTGACCGCCAGAAGTTGTTGAGGCTGTTGCAGTTGCGGCCCCCGCCGTTGGGGTTAGGAGCCCCGAAGCATTGGTTGAACACCTCCGCCGCCCCGATTATGACCGTGCTCCGCGGCGTCTTGCCCAAGCCCGCCACCTCAGTATAGTAACCAACCTGGAACACCAGCGGCTGCGCCGGGGTGCCATAAGTACCGGGCTCGAAGAAAACCGCATACCTTTGCGGCCCGAACTGGTTGGGCACCTGTTGGCGTGCCAAAGCGTCGAGGTCCGCCTGAACGGTCGCTTCGTTCATTTCTGGCGTGAAAACGCACACATCTGGCCCGAGGAGACCGATGTTGGCCCCCGGGCACACCGACGGCACCGCTTTGGTGTCGTGCGCCATCGTAAAGACCAGCACGGGGGAGATACCTACCAGGGCGCCGGCGAAAACGGTCGTTACCACGAGGGGCGGGAGCCGTCGCCGCCGAGTGCTCGCCACTGCCGCTGCTGGCGTGTAGTGGACCATTGTGAGCCACGTTAGCTGGCCGTAGTTCCCGTGACGTAGGCCGGACGGCCCTGTCTCTGAGAGTGCGGCCAAGCTCACGTAATGGGGTCAATACACTTCGGAGCGTTGGCTGCCCCTCACCGCGGGCACAAGAAAAGCTAGGATATGAAGATACAATTGGGTGTACCGCTGGGTGGGAAGGTGACACCGAAAGTCGTCACTCGTTAACGACGGAGCAAACATCACATGGTCGAACGACCGCAGCCCCGCCCGGGCCCGGACCGCTCTAGCTCGAGACGAAGTCGCGCCGTCGCATCGGGGGCCACGGCCACCTTGGCCGTGAAAGGTGTTATGGGCGTTGGTGCGGCCGCGCGAGGACAACAGGCCTTGGGGCGCGCAAAGGGCCTCGGCGCCACGGTCTGTCTTCTGCCAGCTACCGCGGCAAAGGCCGACGACAAGATGCGGGCTCGTGAGGGGTTTACGTTTCGGTGCCCGCACCCTTACCAACAAAGGTGCCGGACAGCTTCAGTGACGCCGAACCGGGAATGTAGAGATCGAGCTGGTGGGTTATGGGGCCAAGCGGCTTGGTAGCCGAGCTTTACCCAGCTTCGGGTACCCCAGTCGCGGGGGCCGTTTGGTTGGCGGAGGCACGCAACGTGCCGTCTGCGGCACATGCTGACGTGGCCGGGGCCAGAGGGGAGCAGGCTAGAAAGAACATCAAAGGGACCAGCGTTTTCACACGACCTCCGGCGCTAGGCGTGCACACCTGGCGGTGTTACCCCAAAAGTGATGCGGTAATTACAATCCCCATAGCACGTGAAGACGCTTGTCGCGTCGTCATCGACGTAGGAATAGGCAAAGGGCTCGGCCCGCTTGAAGACAGCGGCGTAGTCGACCGGCCAAAGCTTGGGGTTACAAGCCGATCGGCTCGACCACTTGCCGCGGCAGCAGTACTGCTCTGTCCCGAAGCGAGCGCAAGCAGAAATGCAACCGATAACCTTGCCTCCGGCGCGGACCTGGAGCACGGACGGGCAAACCACGGCTTCGGTGCAACCGGCTGCCGAACACCCGTCGGGGCTTATCCGGTCCTTGCCGCTGCCTCCGAACTGGTTGATGTACATGGGCAAGTTCGAGCCGTCGACCATGCTCACGTCGTAGAAGTCAAGATGGTCCCAAGCGTCGAGGTCATACTCCGCAAGCGTCGCCGGTATGGCGCCAAAGCCGGGGCATTCGAACCTGTTGTTGCAGTCCCCGGTTTGGCACCGGCCGATGCCCGAGGCGTTGAAGTGGCAGCCCGTCCTACCCCAGAAGCGACCGTCCCAATGGTTGGGGACGGTAATAGTGACAGACTTGCCGGCAGGAAGCACCCAACCGGTCGTGTGCAGTTGCGCCGGCGCGTTGCCCGGAGAGGCTGCGACCCAAATCGTCTCTTGCATGCGGTTGACGAACGTTACTTGGCGCGGTCCTTCGCGGACACCAGCCGTCCCCTGAGCTGCCACAACCGGCATCGCGGGCGCGGTGCAAACTGCAACGCCCGTCACGAGCAGGAGGACAGCGCCGACCAGCAAGGTTCGCCACGCTCGCCGGCCAAAGCTAAGACGATGCACCGTGCCGCCAAGCATAGCTTGATTGATAACCCAAGCCCGTTGAGGAGGGGACAATGAGGAAGGTCATCGCGTTAATTGGCACCGTCGGGCTGGCGCTCACCGGGACCAACTTGGCGGTCGCGGAAGGTACCGATAGCACCCAGGTCCACACCCTCGCAAAGACCGAGTTACAAGTTGTAGCACTCCTCCACGAGTTCAAGGACACGGCGACCTGGAGGGCGCAATACCAAGCAGCTCTCACGGCGCAGAGCACGGCGATCGCCAACCTCAATGCCGACCTGTTCCCGGTCGTGAAGCAGAGCACTCTGACATGGAGTACAAATAAGTCGACCGATACCCAACCCTTCTCGGTCAACGGGACGTTCACACTGAGCTGGACGACAAGCCCGCAAAGCGGCGCGAGCTGCAACCAGGGCGTCTATGTGCTCGTGTTCGTTTTCCCTGAGGCCAATAAGGTTTCAACCGGCGACTTCAGTGCCGGGCCTTTCGAGCAAGATAATTGCCGCCCGTTCAGCGCTCAGGTCAGTGGCATCTCAGGGGAACAGTACCTCGACATTTCGGTCGTCGACGCCTTGGCTACTGTGACCGTGTCCGGCCCCATCGCGCCCTAGTTGCTGCTATGGAAATTCTCGTTCGGTTGTCGTGACAGCCAGTAGCGATGGTGATGGTACCGTTTGTGGGAGGAATGTCACGAAGCTTGCGAGGCCCACGATATTGGGCGAAGGTGTTCGGGTCGGCCGTAGCGGCCATCTTGGTCCTGGCTACTTGTGTTGTTGCTGTTGTGGCCACTGGTCGGGCTAGCGCCATCAGGGTCTCCCTTATCCCATATTCACATATCAACCATGGGGCTTGGAACTGGACTGCCGGGTGCTACCTTGCCCCAGCCACGGCGACAGCGTGCGCCAGTTCTGACCCCAACGTTGGTCATGTCCAACTGGACGGGGACATCTGGAACCTCGGAGGTGGCCGTGCGGGGCCCGGGTCGGTCGATATGACGCTTGGTACTTCGGGGTCATTGTTGATCCGTGGGATGCTCCCGACCGCGCCTCCGTGCACGGAGCCCACATGTATAGCCCCGAGCGCGAATACCTGGGTGCGCGGGTACCCGAGCGTCGTTTACGGCCTTGACCAGTGCGCCGCCGATGCCTCGCCGCAGGCTTCCACGAAGTTCCCTCTTCCCATGAAAGTGAGTTCCATCCCCGCCGACTTGGTGGGCTCCACCACCTATTCGGCGCAGGCTCAACAGGTCACTTATGACATCGCCTACGACATGTGGCTGAACGGTTCGAGCACCAGGGCCCCGTGCCACAAAGATGGGACGATCGAGATCATGGTCTGGACCGACTATGACGAGCCCGCGCTGCTGCCCGCGAGCATGATGGCGGCGACGGCCTCAGTCCCGTTTGCCGTCAATGGAGTTGAGCAGGCCGGTAAGGGTGCCTGGTCCGTCTACACGAGCAACATTTTCCCGGCCGGCCGCACGGCACCGTGGGGCGGAACGATCTGGTTCATTTTGGACCAGCCCGGCACTCAAACTGCCGGCACCGTAAGCGTCGACCTCAGCTCCGTGCTGTCCGCAGCTGGCCGACTTCTTGAAAAACAGTACTCATGGTCAAACTTCGCCGACCACTACTGGCTCGACACCGTGCCCTTTGGGATCGAGTTCGGTCCCCAAAGCGCTCAGGTGAGCGCTACCGGGCCTTCGTATTTCTCACTCGACATCTCGTCGTACTGCCTCGAGCTAAAGGCGACAGTGACAAGCCATTGTTAACCTTCCCCGATGGGTCAGCGCAGTCCTGAACTGGCGTGAGGGGAGGTCTTCACAGGCTAAGGGCCGGTCTTCTCGTCGTCCGACCCCGTGCCCGCGCGAGCAGATGAGGCTGCAGGCACCTGGACCGGAGTCGCGGCGTGGGCTGGACGAGCCTGCGAGACCACTCCGGTCAGCAGGTTGGCGGGCGCGGTGAAGGCTGCGACGCCGAGGCCCACAGCGGCGCCTGCGAGAACCGTCGTCACCAGGCGAGCCAAGCGTGGGCGCCTGCGCCTGGCCATCGCGCGTAATTGCTGGCGCTCATACCGACGGCGGTACTCGGCGGCCGGGACCTGTTGGGCAAAGACGTTCCACAGGGCCACGACGGGAGAGCACAGGTAGACACTGCCCTGGAGAAAGGTAATGATGGTCAGGACGACCCGTACGTGGGGCCTGGTCAACAATATCGCTCCGGCAACATAAAGAGCGCCGCCAAGGACCGCCTCCGAACGGGTCAGCCGGAGAGCCTTCCTGATGCGGTGTTTGGGGGAAAGTGATTTCGAGGTCCTGCGGAAGACGCCTTCCCTTTGTGTCAGACCGGTGACACAAGCGACCCCCGTTACCCAACACGCGGACAGGCTGACTACGAGGCTCAGTAAACATCGCCGGAAGGACATACCCGTCCAGTGAACGAGCGTGACCGTCATACAGGTCACGGCGACGATGATGAGCGACATCGGTAGCAAGGACCGGTCGCCGCCGAGCGGCGTCAGGACGAACCCCGAACCTGACAACAACAGCCCGGTCACCACCAGGAGCAGGAGCGAAAACCCGACCATGATAAGGTCCCTCCACCAACCCAGGCAGGCCATCAGGTAATCGCGGCGCTGGCTGGAGGACAGATGGTTGTCGGGAGAGCGGTCCCACGGCATCAGGCTGCGCCAGTGGAGCCGGAAGATCTGCATAGCGCCGAAACACCACCGGTAACGCTGCGTGTTCAACCCCGCATAGGAAGGCGGTACAATCCCGCGACCAAAACAACGTGGGATGTAAAGGCCCGACCATCCAGCCTTCAGGACGCGAAGTGACGCTTCGGTGTCCTCGCTGATGCACCACTCGTTCCACCCCCCGGCCTCTTCAAGAGCACTCCGCCGGAACAACCCCATCGTCCCTACAAAGGGGACCGAATCGCGCTCGTTGCGAGACGACATGATTGCTACATAGAAGCCTTGGTAGGAGTCCACGCACGCTTGGTAATAGGCGCTGCCGTGGTAGTCGCGGTTACCCTCGAAGCTCTGGACGAAGCCAACCTTAGGGTCGCAGAAGTAGGGCGCCGTCTCCTTCAAATAGTGGGGCTGGACTATGTCATCGGCGTCGACGATCCCTATGATCTCGGCTTTCGGGTCTGTGTGCTGTCGTAAAGCTAGGTTGCAGGCGCCGGCCTTGAAGCCCGGCCAGGGCGCGACGTGGACGAACTTGACCCGTGGACGGTCCCGGCAATACTCCTCGATCGGCTTCCACACGGCCGGGTCCATGGTGTTGTTGTCAATGACGACCACCTCGAAGTTCGGGTAATCGATGCGTTCCACGGCCTTTATCGTTTCAATGAACAGCTCTGGGGGCTCGTTGTAGGCCGCTAGGTGCAGCGAGACCATGGGATTGTAATTTGGGTCAACTTCTGGCAACGGACGTGAACGGCGTGCGCGGCACAGCACATCACTCACGTAGTTCACGTTCGAAGTCCAGACAAGAAAGGCGCTAAAACCGAGTAAGAGCCATAGCGACGCCGTGAGCCCCTCCAAGACGGAGTGAGTAGAGCCGGCCGCGACCCGGATGGCAAAGGCGAGGAAAGCGATGCCGGCTGAGGCATATGAGGCGTAGAAGATTTGGCCGACCACTCGGCAATCCGGGCGCAGCGCCATGACTACAACCGACGCGAGGACAAGGAGCAGGCCGGCCGTCTCGACGGCGCGAGCGCCAAGCCCCCAAACCTCCACAGTGACTAGACAGGCCGCCGCAGCCACCGCCGTAGCGGCGACGGCGCCTACTAAGACCTCCGTCACCCTCGAGCCTGTCCACCGCAATTTAGTGTCCAGGTTGCGTGCCGGGCTGAGCACCAGGGCGGTTGACAGGAGGAGCTGCACGAACGACATGACGAAGAGGTCATAGAGGTTGAAAGGGAACACTCAAGGGCCTCCTGTTTTTCGCGAGCTCCGAATTTGGACGAGCCTTAGAGGCGGTCTTAGGACCACCGATCAAAAGGCTTCAGCAAACGATAGCCCAAAGGGGGACCACGAAACTCGTCCCGTGACGGAAGAGCAGCGTGAAACAGCGGGCCGAAATATTTTTGCAATAAACCGCCACTTGCTGCGGCGCTCTCGTCACGCCTCATGATTTCCGCTACAAAACCCGAAAGTGCTCCTCCACTTCCAGCGCCGAGATAACCTCGCTTAGTGGCACAATGTCGCCTTTATGCCGGCACTGGTTTACGATGTGGCCGTCCGGGCGGATTTGCCTCGGCGAAGGCTCTTGCTTAGGACGCCAATGCCCGAAAGGAGTCGAGTGTTGTCAGGCGATGCGCGCTACCTGGTGTTGCGAGCGGGGGAGGCCCCGTACCTGTTGGCGTGGGTACGTTGGCCGGACATTGCTCAGGCCATCAGCCCGGCCCATCCCGATTGGCTAAATGACCCGGGCCTTTTCGAGCTGCCCTATGAGCCCAGCGCGAGTGTCGTCAGTTTTGCTGAGGCGGCCGCCATCGCCGCCAGCTGGGGTGCCAGCCTCCCCGAAAGCCCAATTCAGCAGAGCGGGCCGGCCCTAATAAGACGGATGCCGGCGGACTGGTCTAAGTTGACCCCGGCCGAAATGGAATTTTGGTCCTTGGAGCTAGTGCTCAACGGACGACAGGCGCGACACCGTACGTCGCCTGTAGCCCCGCAAGGGGCGGCGGACGGCTTGGTCGTCGGAACGGCACCTCGGCGGAGACTGCTCGCCGCCGTGATGTGGCCCTTCCGGCGACGCCAGAACAGGATCGGAGACGTCATCATCGACCTGAAGGACAAAGGTGAGGCTTCGGATTTACCAACTGCGGCGAGTGCGGACCACGCTGAGGAGGCTTTGGTGGACGCTGAAACCTCCATGTGGTCACGCATGGGGGCCGGAGGGCAGTAGTGCTTGATGCGGCCGGTCCAAGCACGGCAGTGAACGGCTCGTTGCCGCCGTCCCCAAGCGACGCGGGCGCCCGCTCGAGGGCCCGGAGCGATCACCGGCTTCGGGGCCTGGACCTCGGTGGCCCCAGTTCCGCACCGCTACCTCCGCGCAAGCGCCCGCCAGGTTCGTTGCGTCGGCGTCACCGGCGGTTTGCGGCTGTGAAGTTCTTGGCGGTGGTCCTAGTCGTGGCCGCCGCGGCCGTGGGTTTGCGCGCTGCGGTCGTGGAGTCCTTCACCGTGCCTTCGGCCACGATGCTCCCGACCCTCCAGGTGGGCGACCGGATCCTGGTGGTGAAAACGCAGTTTTTGACCGGGCCGATCAAGCGCGGAGAGATCATCGTCTTCCGCCGCCCACGCCGCTACACCTGTGGCGGCGGAGGTGCGGGAGACCTCGTGAAGCGGGTGGTGGCTCTTCCTGGGGAAGTGATCTGGTCGAGTGATCGCCGGCTCTTTGTCGACGGGTCAGTCCTGAGAGAGCATGGTTGGTACGACGCGAGATTTGGCCAAGTTGGCCCGGTCTCGATACCGCGGACCAAGGTCCCAGCAGGCGAGTACTACGTGATGGGCGACAACCGGTTGGACTCGTGCGATTCTCGTTCCTTCGGCGCGGTCCCGAAGTCGCTCGTCGTGGGCCATGTGGTCGCGATCCTGTTGCGGGGCAACCATCCTCACCCTGAGTTCCTCTAGGCGGAACTTCCCCCAACTAGGCGGAACTTCCCCAACTAGGCGGAACTTCCCCAACTAGGCGGAACTTCCCCAACTAGGCGGAACTTCCCAACGCGGACGGCCCAGTCGTCTGTTGGGTGAATTTCCGGCATCTCTGCGCGCTTGCACCGGTTAGGTCACGAGAAGGAGGCCTCTTTCCGCAGCGGCTCCTCGGAGGACCACAATTGTGCGGGCCTCGGGCAGACCTTCCGAGCTAGAAAATCACTGTCTTGTGGCCGTGTACCAGGACGCGGTCCGTGAGGTGGAGGCGGACCGCCCGGGCGAGCACCACGGTCTCCAGGTCCCGCCCTGTCTGGGATAGGTCGCTGACCCCGTCTCGGTGCGACACCCGCGCCGTGTCCTGGTCGATTATCGGGCCCTGGTCCAGCTCGGCGGTGGCGTAGTGAGCCGTCGCCCCGATCAGCTTTACCCCCCTGGCGTGGGCTTGGCGGTAGGGCTGGCCCCCCGAGAAAGCCGGCAAGAAGGAATGGTGGATGTTGATCACCCGCGACGGGTACTCGTCGATGACCCGCGCGGAAAGCACCTGCATGTAGCGAGCAAGCACTACCAGTTCGACGTTCGCATCGGCGAGCGCCTCGAGCAACAAAGCCTCCTGTTCGTCGCGGGTCTGCTTGGTGACGGGCATGTGTTGGAAGTCGATCCCGAACCTGCTGACAAGCTCCGCGTGGTCGCGGTGGTTGGAGGCCACGAGGACGGGCCGCCCGGGCAACTCGTGGGCGTACCAACGGCCCAGCAGGTCGACCAGGCAGTGAGGCTGGCGCGACACGAGCACGGCGACACGGCGGTCCTCGTCGGAGTAACGGACGGACCATTTCATCTTGAGGGGGGTGGCCACCTCGGCAAGGGCCTGCGAAAGCTCCCCGCGCGACAGCTTGAAGCCGCCCATACGGAACTCGACACGCTGGAAGAACATCCCCTCTTCTTCGTCGGTGTGCTGGTCGGCCTCCGTTACGTCGCCGCCGTTGCGGTAGATGAACTCTGCGATCGAGGCGACAAGGCCGGGCCGGTCGGGGGCCGACAGGAGGAGCCTCGCAGTCGGCGCCCGCGTGGCCTCGGCAGACTGCTGGGCCGACGACGGGGCCGACGGGGCGGACGACGGCTCGGTGGGGGAGGTGTGCTGGTGCTCGCTCATGCGTGGACTAGCGTGCCACGATGGCGGAGGTGAGCGCCCGTCCTCCTGGATCCGTCCCGGCCCCGATGGAAGTGCCCGCTCGCATGGCACGCCTGCGGGAGCTGCTGGAGGGGGCCGGCTGCCAGGCGCTCCTCGTTTCCAGTCATTCCAACATCCGCTACCTCACCGGCTTCACCGGTTCGGCAGGGCTGCTCATGGTGAGCGCCGAGGACGCCGTGATCGTCACCGACGGCCGTTACGCCGCCCAGGCTCCCGCTGAGCTGGCCCTCTCCGGCGCACCCGCGCGAGCTGAAGCGTTGCCAGCTGCCGACCAGATGGAGCTGTTGGGCCGGCTCGCCAAAGGCATCGGTCGGCTCGGCCTCGAGGGCGAGCACATCAGCTGGGCGCGCTATCGGCGCTGGTCGCAGGGTTGGGCCAAGGACGTCGAGCTCGTGCCGACGACAAGTCTGGTCGAGGGGCTCCGGGCGCTCAAGGACGCCGGCGAGACAGAGCGCATCGCCGCTGCGGCCGCCATCGCCGACGCCGCGCTGGCGAGCGTGCGGCCGATGCTCGAGCAGGGCGCGACCGAGGCCGAGGTGGCCCTCGCCCTTGACACCGAGATGCGCCGGCTCGGCGCCGAGGAGCCTGCGTTCGACACGATCGTGGCTGCTGGGCCGAACGCAGCCGAGCCCCACCATCACCCGTCGCCACGCACGATCGGCAGCGGGGAGCTGGTTGTGGTGGATTTCGGGGCGACGGTGGACGGCTACCGCTCGGACATGACCCGGACCATCCGTACAGGCCCCGCCCGGGAGCTCCCGGCCGAGCTGGCCCGCGTGGCCTCGGTGGTCCTGGCCGCTCAGGACGCCGGGCTTGGCGCCGTGGCCGACGGTGTTCGAGCCGCAGAGGTCGACAGGGCGTGCCGCGAAGTCGTTGCCGCCGCCGGCTACTCGGAGCTGTTCGTGCACGGTACCGGGCACGGGGTGGGCCTCGACATCCATGAAGCACCCGCCCTGGGAGCGCCGTCGGAGGATATACTTTGCTCTGGTCAGGTGGTTACCGTCGAACCCGGCGTGTACGTCCCTGGGCTCGGCGGTGCACGCACCGAGGACACTGTCTTGGTTACCGGCGCCGGTTGTGAAATCCTGACCCTCTCGCCAAAGGTGTGAGGACCACAAGAATTTCCGAGCGACGCGAGTTCGAAAAAGGGGTTGCCACCAAATGGTTGCTGTATCGACAAACGATCTGAAGAACGGTATGACCCTCAACCTGCCTGAGGGGTTGTTCTCGGTGGTTGAGTTCCAGCACGTGAAGCCCGGCAAGGGCGGCTCGTTTGTGCGCACAAAACTGAAGAACATGCGCAACGGCGCCGTCATCGACCGGACATATCGTGGCGACGAGAAGCTCGACCAGGCGATCATCGACAAAAAAGAGATGCAGTTCCTCTACACCGACGCCGGCGCCTACGTGTTCATGGACAACTCCGACTACGAGCAACTGACCTCTCCGCGCGAGGCGCTCGGCACCGCTGCGAACTTCTTGAAAGAGGGCGACTCGGCGCTGCTCCAGTTTTACGACGGGGAGATAATCGGTGTCGACTTACCCGCCGCGGTCGAGCTCACCGTCACCCAGACCGAGCCGGGCGTGCAGGGCGACAGGGTGTCCGGCGCGCGCAAGCCGGCCACGCTGGAGACTGGGATAAACGTCCAGGTCCCGCTCTTCGTCAACCAGGGCGACAAGGTCAAGGTCGATACCCGCACCGGTGAGTACTTGACGCGCGTCGGGAGTTAGAACTGTTCGGCTTGGGGGGCCGGCGAGGGGCGCGTGAGCGCGCTCTCGAACTGCTCTACGAGTGCGACTTGAAAGAGCAAGCCGTCAGCGCGCTGTTGGAAGAGCTGCCGGTGGCCCCCCAGCCGTATGCCACAACGCTGGCAAGCGGCGTCGAAACCCATCAGGCCCGCATCGACGAGCTCCTTGCCAAGCACGCCATCGACTGGTCCCTCGAGCGCATGCCGGTAGTGGACCGGGCCGTGCTGCGGATGGCTACCTTCGAGTTGGGATGGTGCCCGGACGTGCCGACGAGCGTTGTGATCTCCGAGGCGGTCGAGCTGGCGAAGGAGTACTCGACCGACGAATCGGCTGGATTTGTGAACGGGCTGCTCGCAACAATTGCCCACGAGCTACGGCCCGACGAAGATAAGCTGCCTGTTCGACCGTGAAGCCAGTCCTGTGAGGCTGGCACGGGAGAGAGGAGAAGTTTGTGGGCCAGCGCGAGCGCACCCTGGTCTCCCCTGTCGGGGGAGTGTTCCGGGGTCGTGCCGTTGTGATGGACGCCGAGGACGTCCGGCGGGCCACCTGGCGGATAGCTCATGAGATCCTCGAGCACAACCGCGGGGCGGCGGACCTTGTCCTTGTAGGCCTCCAGACCGGGGGAGTGTGGATCGCCTCGGCCTTGGCCGAAGTCGTCGGGGCGGTCTCTGCCACCGATGTGCCGGTCGGGGCTCTGGATGTCGCGTATTACAGGGACGACATAGGGCTTCGGCCAGTCCTGCCGGTCGCCGCGACCGAGATCCCTGTCGACCTGAGCGGGGCGGTGGTGGTGCTCTGTGACGACGTGCTGTTCACCGGTCGGACGGTTCGGGCGGCGCTCAATGCGCTTTCGGACCTCGGCCGGCCGGCAGTCGTCCAGCTTGCCGTGATGGTCGACCGTGGTCACCGGGAGCTGCCCATACGACCTGACTACGTCGGCAAGAACCTGCCCACCCGGCGCCTCGAGATGGTCGATGTCAGCCCCGAGGGCGTCGTGCTCGGCGACATGGTCTCGCTCGGCAGCGTGGTCCCGCTCGACAGCGTGGTCTCGCTAGACAGCACGGCCGCGGCGCAAGGCGAGGCCGTATGACGCCGCGGCACCTCCTCAGCGTCTCCGACCTTGGGATCGACGGGATCGATGAGGTCCTGCGACTTTCGGACACCTTCGTCGAGGTGGGGCGCCGGCCGATCCCGCGGGTGCCGGCGCTGCGGGGCAAAACCGTCGTCTCTACTTTCTTCGAGGATTCGACGAGGACACGGCTCTCGTTCGAGGCAGCTGCCAAACGCCTCTCGGCCGACGTCATGACCTTTACCAGTTCGTCCAGTTCGCTCAACAAGGGCGAGTCGCTGCGCGACACCGTGCTCACGCTCGAAGCGATGGGCGTCGACGCCTTCGTCGTGCGCCACTCGTGTGCCGGGGTGCCCGCCCAGGTGGCGGGGTGGCTGGAGAGCGGGCTAGCTAGTGGAGGTGCGTCGGTGATCAACGCCGGCGACGGGGCACACGAACACCCGACCCAGGCGCTGCTCGACTGTTTCACGATCAGCAGGGAGCGCGAGCGCCGTTTCGGGCACTCCCCGGCGAGGCCGGCGGTGTTGTCCGGGCTGCAGATCGCGATCGTCGGCGACATCCGCCACAGCCGGGTCGCCCGTTCCAACGTGACCGCTTTTTCGACCCTCGGCGCGAGCGTGACCCTGGTGGCGCCGCCGACGCTGCTGCCGCCATCGCTGTCTGGCTGGCCGGTCGAGGTGAGCCAGGACATGGAAGCTGTCGTGGCCAAATCCGATGTCGTCTACCTGCTGCGCCTGCAGAGCGAGCGGATGAACGAGCAATTTGTCCCGTCCCTTCGTGAGTACACGGCGACCTTCGGCCTCACTGCGGACCGTGCCAAGTTGCTCGGCCCATCGGCGCTCGTCATGCACCCAGGCCCGGTTCGCCGCGGTATCGAGATTGCCGCCGAAGTAGCCGACAGCCCTGTCTCGGTCATTGCGGCCCAGGTGGCCAACGGGGTTGCCGTTCGCATGGCCGTGCTCTACCTACTACTCGGATCGGGGGCCCAGCTTGGCGCGTGAACGGCAGGTACTGCTACAGGGCGGCACGGTGGTGGACGCCACTGGGAGCCGGCGCGCCGACGTGCTCGTGAAAGGTGAGGTCGTGGCGGCCGTCGAGCCGGGGCTGAGCGGTAGCGGCGGGCCGGGCACCGTGGTGCTCGACGCCGAGGGCTGCATAGTGGCGCCCGGCTTGGTCGACCTCCATACCCATCTGCGCGAGCCGGGGGCCGAAGAGGCTGAAACGATCGAGACGGGCGCCCGTGCGGCGGCGCTCGGCGGTTACACGGCGATCGTGGCGATGCCCAATACCCAGCCGGCCGCCGACTCGGCAGCCGTCGTGCGCCAGGTCCTCGAACTGGCCAAGGGGGCTTGTTGCGACGTCCGGCCCGCTGGGGCAATAACCATAGGCCGGGAAGGCAAGATGCTCGCCCCGATGGCGGAGATGGCCGCGCTCGGGGTGCGGATTTTCACCGACGACGGCAACTGCGTCCAGGATGCCTCGGTCATGCGCAGGGCTCTCGAGTACGCCTCCGGCCTAGGCGTGGTGATCGCCGACCATTGCGAGGAGCCCACCCTGTCCGCCGCCGGATGGATGAACGAAGGCGAGCTGTCCAGCCTCCTCGGTTTACCCGGTCGCCCAGCGGTTTCTGAGGAGATCATCGTGCGCCGTGACATCGCCCTCGCTCGCCTCACTGGCGCCCGCTTGCACCTGTTGCACCTGTCGTCCGCGCTGGCCCTGCAAGCCGTGCGCGAGGCCAGAGCCGAAGGTGTGGCCGTGACAGCAGAGGTGGCCCCGCACCACCTCGTGCTGACCGAGGAGGCCGTGCGCTCCTACGACCCGGTGTTCAAGGTCAACCCGCCACTGCGCACCACAACAGACGTGGCGGCGCTGATCGCCGGGATCGTGGACGGCACGATCGACGCCATCGCGACAGACCACGCACCGCACCCTCCCGAAGCCAAGCAGGTGGCGTTCTCGGAGGCTGCCCCCGGGATGGTCGGCCTCGAGACCGCCCTCGCGATAGCGATGTGCGAGCTCGGGTTGCCTGCCGCGCGGGTGCTCGCCGTCATGTCGTGGCAGCCGGCCGCGATCGCCGGCCTGTCAGGTTTGCACGGTGGGCCGGTCGTGCCGGGTGGACCGGCGAACCTCTGCGTCATCGACGCGGCCCGGCGCTGGAAGGTAGTACCGGCCGCCTTGGTGAGCCGCAGCCACAACACGCCCTTCGCGGGCCGAGAGCTCACGGGCAAGGTGCGGCACACGATTTTTGCCGGCGAGCCCGTCGTAATTGCCGAGGAGGCACAGAGATGACCGTTCCCGAAATGGCCTGGCGAGAAGGGCTGCTCGCCCTGGCTGACGGCTCGGTGTTCGAAGGCGAGGTGCTCGGCGTTCGACGCTCTCGAAGGAAGTACCCCTGCGGCCGCCGGCGAGGTCGTGTTCAACACGGTCATGACCGGTTACCAAGAGGTGCTCACGGACCCGTCCTACGCCGGCCAGATGATCGCTTTTACTTACCCCCATATCGGCAATTACGGGGTCGCCCCGGACGACTACGAGAGCCGGCGCCCCTTTTGCCGGGGGGTCATCGTCCGTGAGCTGACCGGGCGCCCCAGCAACTGGCGCGCCGTCGAGCCGCTGGCCGGTTTCCTGCGCCGCCATGGCCTCCAAGTGATCTCGGGCGTCGACACGAGGCGGCTCACCCGCCGCATCCGCGACGGGGGCGCCATGGCGGGCGCGTTCGGGCCGGTTGACGGGGCGCCTGGTTCGTACGACGAGGCGGCCCTGCTCGCGCTCGCCCACGCTGAGCCGACGACCGATGGCCGCGACCTCGTCGCGGAGGTCACTTGTGCCGCCCCTTACCGCTACGGCGACGGCCCATTTGAGGTGGTCGCCTACGACTTCGGTATCAAGCGCAACATCCTGCGCAACCTGGCCGCCATTGCGACCGTCACCGTTGTCCCGGCCAGCACGCCGGCGGGGGAGGTAATCGACATGGCCCCCGACGGGGTTTTCCTCTCCAACGGGCCGGGCGACCCTGCGGCCGTGGCCGGCGCCACTGCAACGGTCAGTGGGCTGCTCGGCAACCTGCCGGTGTTCGGCATATGCCTGGGCCACCAAATCCTCGCTCAGGCGCTCGGCGCTTCGACCTACAAACTGCCTTTCGGCCATCACGGTGGCAACCACCCGGTCCGCCGCCTCGCTACCGGGGCGGTCGAAATAACGAGCCAAAACCACAATTACGCGGTTGCCCCGGGCAGCTTCGGCGATGCCATCGAGGTGAGCCACGTAAACCTCAACGACGGCGTCATCGAGGGTTTCATCTGCACAGGAGTCCCGGCGTTTTCGGTGCAGTACCACCCCGAGGCCGGCCCGGGCCCTCACGACGCCCGGTACCTCTTCGGCGAGTTCGCAGAGCTGATGCGCCGCTGCGGTGCAACCGGCGTCGGCGCTAAGAGCGGGCGGGGCGCCGGCGGCGGGGCCGGGCAGGGGAGCCTCCGTGCCTAGGCGCGACGACATCAAGTCGGTGCTCGTGATCGGGTCCGGCCCGATCGTTATCGGCCAGGCGTGCGAGTTCGACTATTCCGGTACCCAGGCATGCAGGGCGCTGTCGGCCGAGGGCTACCGGGTGGTGCTCGTGAACTCCAACCCGGCGACGATCATGACCGACCCCGAGATCGCCGACCGCACCTACATCGAGCCGCTCGAGCCGGAAATCCTCGAGGCCGTCATCGCTCGCGAGCGCCCCGACGCCCTGCTGCCGACTCTCGGCGGCCAGACCGGCCTCAACCTGGCGATGAAGCTCCACGAGATGGGGGCGCTGGAGCGCTACGGGGTCGAGATGATCGGTGCGAACGCGATCGCCATAGCGACCGCTGAGGACCGGGGCCTTTTCCGCGATGCGATGACCGAGATCGGCCTGGCCGTGCCCGACTCCGGATTTGCCCGGGAGCTCGACGAGGCGCTCGAGATCGGCGAGAGGGTGGGTTTTCCCATCATCGTGCGCCCCTCTTACATATTGGGCGGCGGGGGTACTGGGATAGCGGTCAACATTGACGAGCTCCGCGTCGCTGCGGCAAATGGCCTCGACGCGAGCCCGATCCGCGAGATCCTGATCGAGCGTTCGATCGCAGGTTGGAAAGAGTACGAGCTCGAGGTCATGCGCGACCGGGCGGACAACTGCGTGATCGTCTGCTCGATAGAGAACTTCGACCCGATGGGCGTCCATACGGGCGATTCGGTGACGGTTGCCCCGGCACAAACCCTCTCCGACGTCGAGTACCAAAAGATGCGGGACGCAGCGTTCGCTTGCATCCGCCGCATCGGGGTGGAAACTGGGGGCTCCAACATCCAGTTCGCCATCAACCCGGTCAACGGCGACATGGTCGTGATCGAGATGAACCCGAGAGTTTCGCGCTCGAGCGCTCTCGCGTCGAAAGCCACAGGTTTCCCGATCGCCAAGATCGCGGCCCGCTTGGCCGTCGGGTACACGCTGGACGAGATCCGCAACGACATTACCGGCGAGACGCCGGCCAGTTTCGAGCCGACGATCGACTATGTGGTCACGAAGGTACCCCGGTGGGCCTTCGAAAAGTTCCCCGGGATCCCCGAGGCCCTGGGGACCCGCATGCAGTCGGTCGGCGAAGCCATGGCGATCGGCCGCAATTTCCCTGAATCGCTGCAAAAGGCGCTGCGGTCGCTCGAGACCGGTCGAGCCGGCCTCAACTGTGACCCAGCAGAGAAGCTCTACGATCAGCTCAGCGACGAGGAACTGGTTGCGAAGGCTGCGGTGGCCACCCCGGACCGGCCGTTCCATCTGGAGGCGGCTCTGCGCCGCGGGGTGACCGCCGAGCGACTGCACGCAGAAAGTGGCGTCGACCCGTGGTTCTTGGACCAGATATCGCGGATTTCCGACGAGCGCGCCCGGCTCGCGGCGCTCGGGTCGGCTGGCGCGCTCGGGCGGCGTGACTGGCGGCGGGCTAAGCGCCTTGGGTTTTCCGACGCCCAGCTCGCCTATCTCTGGGGGACGACCGCAGCTGAGGTCCGCGCCGCGCGGATCGGCCTGGGCGTGCGGGCGACGTTCAAAACGGTCGATACCTGCGCCGCTGAGTTCGCAGCCCGCACCCCCTATCACTACTCGACCTACGAGGACACCGACGAGGTGCTGGCCTCCACGAAGCCGAAGATCGTGATACTCGGGTCGGGGCCTAACCGGATCGGCCAAGGTGTCGAGTTCGACTATTGCTGCGTGCAGGCGAGTTTTGCGCTCCACGACGCGGGTTTCGAGACCGTGATGGTCAACTGCAACCCTGAGACCGTCTCGACGGACTATGACACGAGCGACCGCCTCTATTTCGAGCCGGTCACCCCCGAAGACGTGCAAAACGTCCTGGACGTCGAGTCCGCCTCCGGCCACGTGGCCGGGGTAATCGTGGCGCTGGGTGGCCAGACGCCCCTTAAACTGTCCTCGGTAATTCCGCCCGAGCTGGTTATGGGCACCAGTCCGGCCTCGATCGACCTGGCCGAAGACCGCGAGCTGTGGAACGCACTTTGCGAGCGCCTCGGCATCCCTCAGGCGGCAGGCGGTACGGCCACCTGCGTGGAGGAGGCATTGGCGATCGCCGGCAAGGTGGGTTACCCGGTCCTGGTCCGCCCGAGCTATGTCCTCGGCGGCCGGGCCATGGAGATCGCCTACGGCGACGAGGACGTGGAACGGGCAATGAGCGCCATGACTGCCGCAGGGTCCCTCGGGCGTGAGGGCGGCCTGTCTGCGGAACGGCCGGTCCTGGTCGACAAGTTCCTCGAGGATGCCGTCGAAGTCGACGTGGACGCGGTCCGCGACGGCGTCGGCGAGACCCTCATTGGCGCCGTAATGGAGCACGTCGAAGAGGCCGGGGTGCATTCCGGCGACAGCGCCTGCGTGGTGCCGCCGCCGACGCTGGGGCAGGCGACGGTAGAGGTCATCGAGGCCCACACCCGGGCCATCGCCGACGCCCTCGAGGTGAAGGGCCCGCTCAACGTGCAGTTCGCCGTGCAGCGCGGCCCGACCGGCCAGCCGCAGGTATTTGTGATCGAGGCCAACCCCCGGGCAAGCCGGACGGTACCGTTCGTGTCGAAGGCGACAGGCGTGCCCCTGGCAAAGGTGGCAGCCCGGGTTATGGCCGGCGCCACGCTTGCCGCGCTTCGAGCAGAAGGGCTGCTCAGGCCTCCGGTCACGGGCTACGTGAGCGTCAAGGAGGCAGTCCTGCCGTTCGACCGCTTCCCCGACGCCGACAGCCTGCTCGGCCCGGAAATGCGCTCGACGGGCGAGGTTATGGGTATCGACAGGACCTTCGGGCTCGCCTTCGCCAAGAGCCAGCTCGCGGCTGGGGACAACCTTGCCGACGGCGGCACCGTTTTCTTCTCCGTCGCCGACCGCGACAAGCCGGCGGGCCTCGAGGCAGCGGCGCGCTTCGTGGCGGCAGGCTTTACGATCGCGGCTACTTCGGGCACCGCCGAGTACCTCGAGAAGGCCGGGGTACCGGTGGGGACAATTGTCGGAAAGGTGACCGCGGGTGCCCATGGCGCCACGGCGGGGCCGGCCGGCGGCGCAGGCCCGGGTGCGCTCGGGCAGGGCCTGGACGCGGTGGACGCCGTGGAGCTGATCCGCTCGGGCAAGGTGCAACTTGTGGTCAACACTCCCAGAGGTCGCGGGCCACGCGCCGACGGCGCCCGGATACGGCGGGCCGCCCACCAGTACAAGGTCCCCATTGTCACCACTGTTGCCGCCGCCCGAGCCGCCGCTACGGGGGTCCTGGAACGGGCCAAGCAGCCGTTCACCGTCAAGTCCCTCCAGGAGCACCATGGCCGGGCGCGCGGGCTCCCGGCCCCGGCGCTCTTGGTGGGCACGGGGAAGGTTGAAAGCAATGGCGACCTCGACCGACATGGCCGCACGGGTAGGCGCACTGGCGCTGCCCAACCCGGTCATGACCGCCTCGGGGACGGCCGGGCATGGCGCCGAGCTGAGGGCCTATTTCGACCTTTCGGCCCTGGGCGCTGTCGTTGTGAAGTCTTTGTCGGCGGAGCCCTGGGGTGGTAACCCGGCGCCCCGCCTTCTCCCGGTCGCTGCCGGGATGCTCAACAGCGTCGGGCTCCAGAACTCGGGGGTCGTTGCGTGGGCGCGCCACGACCTGCCGGCGCTCGCCAAGGCGCAGGCCCGCACCGTCGTGAGCGTCTGGGGTCGCAGCCCCGGCGAGTACGGAGAAGTTGGCCGAAGGCTTGCGCAGGCTTTGGCCGGTGCCCCGCTCGAACAGCGCTCGACTGTGGTGGCCGTCGAGGCCAACATCAGCTGCCCGAACATCGAGGACCGCGAGCGGATGTTCTCCCACTCCGCCGAGGGGGTCGGCGCCGCGCTCGGGCCTCTGATCGAGGCGCTGAAGCCGACCGGGCTGCCGGTTTGGGCGAAATTGAGCCCCAACGTGACGGACCTCGTAGCCATCGCGGGCGCAGCACTGGAGGGCGGGGCGAGCGCGCTGACGCTCGTGAACACCCTGATGGGCCTTGCCGTCGACCCTGCCACAGGGTCACCGCGCCTCGGCGGGGGGGGCGGCGGCCTCTCGGGCCCTGCGGTCCACGCTGTCGCCGTGAGGGCGGTCTACGAGTGCCGCCGAGCGTTCCCGGGGGCTGCCATCGTCGGCGTCGGCGGCGTGGCCAGCGGTTACGACGCGGCCGAGCTGCTCGCGGCGGGGGCAGACGCGGTCCAGGTAGGCACGGCCACATTCGTCGACCCGAGGGCGCCGCTGCGGGTGCTCGACGAACTGAAGGCCTGGTGCTCGCGCCAGGGTGTGACGAAGCTCTCAGAGCTGGCGGGTGGCCATGCCCACGCCGGGCGCCATTCTGCGGGGGCCTCGAACCGGCCAGCCGTCGCGGGGGTTATGAAAGCAGAGAAACCGGCTACAGGACCAGTGACAGAGGTAGTGACAGCAGAGGCGCACGGAAGGTAGGTTCGGCCCTAATGAGCGAAGACAGCGTGATAGATATCCGGCTAACGGGAAAGGTTGACGTGGTCGAGTTCGGGATAACAGGCCCGGCGGTGCCGAGCGAGCCGGAACAGTTCCGTCAGCGGCTGGTGCTGGCCCTGGACGTGGACGACTCCGTCCTCGCGATGCGGTGGGCTGCGCGGATGCAACCCTGGTTCGGCGTGGCCAAGGTGGGCATGGAGCTGTTCAGCGCGGCCGGGCCAGGGGTCGTCGCCGAGCTGATGGAGGCCGGCTTCAGGGTCTTTGTGGACCTGAAAGTGCTGGACATACCGACCACCACGCGCAAAGCCGCCAGAGTGCTGGGTGCCCTTGGGGCCTCATACCTCACGGTCCATGCTTCAGCAGGGACCGCCACCCTGGCCGCCGGCGCCGAGGGGCTGGCTGAAGGAGCCGCCCGAGGTGGGTTGCCCGCTCCGGCCGTCCTGGCGGTCACGGTTCTTACGAGCGAAGCTGAAGCGCAGGCCGACCTGCTGCGCTGTCGGGTTGAGGCAGCCCGCGAGGCCGGCTGCGGTGGCTTCGTCTGCGCAGCCTCCGACCTCACCGAGGCCAAGGCGATCGCGCCGGGACTGCTGGCAGTGGTGCCCGGGATCAGGCTTGCAGGCACCGGACGTGACGACCAGGGCCGGACCGCGACGCCTGGTGAGGCTCTCCTGGGCGGAGCGGACATGTTGGTCATCGGCAGGGCGGTCACAGCCGCCGCGGACCCCGAAGCCGCCGCCGCCGCGATCGTGGAGGAGCTTGTCGTCGCGGCTTCGAGCGTCTAGCAGCCCAAAAGTGCCGCATGGACGGCCTGCGTGAGCCCCCAATGGGGCCAAAACGGGCCTCAAAGTGGGCTCTGGTGGGCCTAGGGGAAGCTTTTGGGCCAGGATTTCACAACCTCACGTTGCAACGCGCTAGGGTGCGCTCCATGCCTTTGCCGCCCACTCTTTCCCCAGAACAACGCCAGGCCGCCCTGGAGAAGGCCGCTGCCGCTCGCAAGCAACGAGCTGAGCTAAAGGACCGCCTCAAGATGGGCTCTGTTTCCTTGAAGGAGCTTCTCGATCAAGGTCAGAACAACGAGGTGATCGGCAAGATGAAGGTGCTTGCCGTCCTCGAGAGCCTTCCCGGTCTTGGGAAGGTTAAAGCACGTCGTGTGATGGACGAGGTCGGGATCAGCGACACCAGGCGAGTTCAGGGCCTGGGGGAACAGCAGCGCCGCAAGTTGCTCGAAAAGCTGAGCTAAGACCCTCCGGGGTGGCTCCACGCCCGCCCGCGGGCCGCTTTCCACCACGACATCGTCTTGGGCAGTTGGGAGCCGTCCCCCGTTGAACGCGACCGGCCCGCCTGACGAAGAGCAAGCTGGCGAGCCGCGAGACCCGCTCATTTTTGTCATCTTCGGGGCAGGCGGGGTGGGCAAGGGGACGCTCGTCGACCGCATCGTCAACATGCGCGACCGCCTCTGGTTGTCGCGTTCATGGACGACCAGGGTCCAGCGGCCTTCCGAACCCGACAATGCCTACGTTTTCGCGACCCGCGACGAGTTCATGCGACGGGTAAGCGCCGGCGGCTTCGTCGAGTGGACGGAGTTCGCCGGCAACGGCGAGCTCTACGGCACCCCGACGATGGAACCACCGGGCGGTAGCGATGTCGTGCTGGAGATCGACCTTGACGGGGCGTCGCAGGTGAGGCGCAGGTACCCGGCTGCAGTGCTCATTTTCATATCGGTCCCGTCGGTCGAGGTGCAGGCCGAACGTCTCCGCCGACGTGGCGACGACGAGGCCAGTATCGAAAAACGCCTGCTGGTCGGGGCCGAGGAGGAACGCCTCGGGCGCGCCATGGCCGACTATGTCGTAGTAAACGACGACGTAGAGCGGGCTGCGGCCGAACTCGCAGGTATAATCGACCTCTGCCGCCAAGGACCCCGGTCAAGCGGTACCCGCTGAGCGACCTCGCGCTGAGCGTCCGACCGACCCGATATCTGGCTGACCCGATAGGAGCTGGGCTGAATGGCTGAACGAAGGCCGACGATGATGGACCCGCCGATCGAGGCGTTGCTCGACAGGGTTGACTCCAAGTACACCCTCGTCAGCCTCGCCGCCAAGCGTGGCCGGGAGGTCAACTCGTACTTCAACCAGCTCGGCGAGGGCCTTGGCTCCATCGTCCCCCCCCAGGTGACCTCGATCTCCCGCAAGCCGCTGTCCATCGCCCTGGACGAGGTTGCTGCCGGCAAGATCACTTACCACCGCATCATCGACCCGGACGCCCCCGAGAGCGAAGAGGTCGTGGAGGATGTCCCGGCCGTCTGATCGGCCGTCCGAGCTGGCCGTCGGGCGAGCCTTCCAGCGATGAGCACGGCTATGCAGCCCCCTGCGGGCTCGGCACTTTCATATCTTTCGGGCAAGCGGGTCGTGCTCGGCGTCTGCGGTGGCATCGCTGCCTATAAGGCGGTGGAGGTGTGCCGGCGCCTGAGCGACGCTGGGGCTTTCGTGAGCCCCGTCCTTACCGAGGCTGCGACTCGTTTTGTCGGGGCGCTCACCTTTAGCGCTCTTGGCGCCGAGCCCGCCCGGGTATCGCTGTTCTCCGACGACGACGCTGCGGGCCCTGGCGCCCCGGGGACGGGCGGCTCTGCAGCGAACACAAAGGGCGTTGTCCCGCACGTCCAGCTGGGCCGCAGTGCCGATGCCATAGTGATCGCGCCCGCCACCGCCCGTTTGATCGGCTGCTACGCGGGAGGCATTTCCTCCGACCTGCTGAGCGCCACCCTGCTCGCCACGCGTGCCCCGGTGCTCATTTGCCCGGCCATGCACGCCGAGATGTGGGAGCACCCCGCCGTTCAGGAAAACATCGCTACGCTGCGCCGGCGCGGCGTGTACCTGCTCGAGCCGGCCGAGGGCCGCCTGGCGGGCGGGGACTTCGGCTTTGGCCGCCTGAGGGAGCCCGGCGAGATCGTAGCGGCGCTCGCCGGGATCTTCGCCGAGAGGGCCGGGACGGAGCCGGAAGGCCAGTTCGCCGGCGTGCGGGCCGTGGTCAGTGCCGGCGGGACCCGTGAACCGCTCGACCCGGTGCGCTACATCGGCAACCGGAGCTCAGGCAAGCAGGGTTATGCCATCGCATCGGAGCTGAGGGCCCGTGGGCCCAAGTCACTCTGGTGACCTCGAGCGACCTGCCGGCGCCCGCGGACGTCGAGGTCGTTGAGGTCGAAACGGCGGCGGAAATGGCAGGCGCAGTGCTCGAAGCGGCTGCCCAGGCTGACGTGGTCGTGATGGCTGCTGCCGTGGCGGACTACCGGCCGGCGGGTGTAGCGGCCAAAAAGATCAAAAAGACCCTGGCGCCGCTCGCCGTAGAGCTCATACCGACTCTTGACATCCTGGCCGCGCTGAGCGCCCAGCGCCGGCTCGGGCAAGTTCTTGTCGGGTTCGCCGCCGAAACCGCCAATGGCGCCGAGCTTGCCGAGCTCGGGAAGCGCAAGCTCGTGTCCAAGGGAGTCGACCTGATCGTTGCGAACGACGTAACGCGCGGCGCGCACACCGGGTTCGGCCAGGACAGTAGCGACGCTGTTATCGTGTCCACGGGATCGATCGCTGAGCTCGGTCTGGCTGACAAGCGGGCGGTCGCAGCCAAGCTGGTCGACGAGATCGGAGACCTGTTAGGCGCTAACGGCACCCTGTCACAGAGGAAGGGAACCGCAGGATGACACGTTGGGACTTTACATCGGAGTCTGTCACCGAGGGCCATCCGGACAAGATGGCCGACCAGATTTCTGACGCGATCCTTGACGCCATATTGGACCAGGACCCGCTCGCGCGCGTCGCCTGCGAGACGCTCCTAACGACGGGTCTGGTGGTTGTCGCCGGCGAGATAACGACGAGCGCTTACGTCGAGATACCTCAGATCGTCCGCGAGGTGATCTCGGGGATCGGTTACACCAGCTCCGAAATGGGCTTCGACGGGCTGACGTGCGGCGTTTCCGTTTCCATCGGCCAGCAGTCGGCCGACATCGCCATGGGCGTCGACAATGCTTATGAGGTCCGCCAGGGCACGAGCGGCGAGGACGCCCTTTTCGGCCAGGGCGCCGGCGACCAAGGGATGATGTTCGGCTACGCCTGCGACGAGACCGATGACTTGATGCCCATCCCGATCTGGTTGGCCCACAGGCTGGCGCAGCGCCTTGCCCAGGTGCGAAAGGTCGGCGTCCTTCCTTATCTGCGACCGGACGGGAAGACCCAGGTCACGTTCGAGTACGAAAATGGGCGGCCCGTGAGGCTGAAAACGGTGCTCGTGTCTACACAGCACCGGCCGACCGTGGACCTCGAGACGTTGCTCAAGCCTGACCTGCGCGACCACGTCATTACCCCGATCGTGCCGCCACAATACGCCGACGACGCTTACGAAGTCCTCGCCAACCCGACGGGCCGGTTCGAACATGGCGGGCCAAGCGCGGACACCGGCCTGACCGGGCGGAAAATAATCGTGGATACTTACGGCGGGGCGGCCCGGCACGGTGGCGGGGCGTTTTCCGGCAAAGATCCTTCCAAAGTCGACCGTTCTGGCGCCTACGCAGCGCGCTGGGTCGCCAAGCACGTCGTCGCCTCCGGGGCGGCAAAGCGCTGCGAAGTCCAGATCGCGTATGCGATCGGGGTGGCCCGTCCCGTGTCGCTCATGGTCGAACTGTTCGGTACGGAAAAGGTGGCGCCCGACAAAGTAGCCAAGGCAGTACAAGAGGTTTTCGACCTTCGCCCGGCGGCGATCATCCGGGACCTCGACCTGCGCCGGCCGATCTACCGTCGCACAGCTACCTATGGTCATTTCGGCCGATCGGACAAAGAACTTTCCTGGGAGGTGACGAGCCGGCTGGCCGAGTTCAAACAGGCAGTCGGCCTTTAGTTGCTCTCCGGGCTTGTTCCGGGACCGGTCCCCCGGCCCGGCTCTGGGGACTTGCCTCAGTCGGCCCGCCTGCCTGAAGAGCCCGGTGCACTGGTCAGCCCGGTCGCACGGGTCCTGCCCGACGTCGCGGGCTTCGAGCGGGAGCTTGACTACGAGGTACCGCCCAAGTTCGCCGCTGAGCTTCGGCCCGGCTCCATCGTGCGGGTGCCGTTGCAGGGCCGCGCCGTGCGGGGATGGGTGGTCGCCTACCCGGTGCAGCCGCCCGAGGGTTTGGCGCTGCGCCCTATTGCCAAGGTCACCGGCTGGGGCCCCGAGCCGGAGCTGTTCGAGCTCGCCGAATGGGCCGCTTGGCGCTGGGCAAGCCGGCGGCGCTCGTTGCTTTTTACCGCGTCGCCGCAAGCCGGCGTGCGAGCCCTGCCGCCTCCCGCCAGGAGCCGTTCGCCTCTAGGGGCAACGCCGGGCGAAGCGGGGACGGTCGACAAGCTGGTCGAGGAGGCCTGGTCCCCCGGGGCCCACCTGCTGCGGCTCCCACCGGTCTACAGCGCCACCGAGGTGGTGACGGCGGTCCTAGGCCACGGTCCGGTGCTCGTCATCGCTCCCACGACGGCGAGGGCCGAGGCGGGTTGCGCAGCTCTACGCAGCCGTGGTGCGCGCGTCGCGCTGCTGCCCGAGGACTGGGCTCAGGCCCGTGCCGGCGCGGACGTGGTGATCGGTACGCGGGCCGCCGCCTGGGGCCGTGCCCCGGCGTCGCCTCCATCATCGTCCTGGACGCCCACGACGAGGGCCTCGTGCAAGGGGCGGCGCCCACCTGGGACGCGCCCGTCAGTGGCTGCGCAGCGCGCCCACCTCGCCGGGGTGCCCTGCCTGTGGGTCACCCCTTGCCCGACCGTTGAGATGCTCGCGGCTGCGGACCATGTCCATGTCGTGAGCGTGTCCGCCGAACGCTCGGGTTGGGCCGCCCTTGAGGTGGTGGACTGCCGGCGCGAGGACCCCCGCTCGGGGCTTTACTCGTCGGCTCTCGTCTCGGTGTTGCGCAGCGCCTCGAGAGTCGTGTGCGTCCTGAACCGCAAGGGCCGTGCCCAGTTGTCGGCTTGTGACGCCTGCGGGGAGCTGGCCACTTGTGAGCAGTGCGGGGCGGCCGTCGCCGTGGTAGGCGAGGGCATGGTCTGCCGGCGTTGCGGCACGTCCCGACCGCTCGTGTGCACCTCGTGCGGCTCGAGTGTGCTGCGGCTGCTGCGAGTCGGGGTCAGCCGGGCAAGAGAGCAGCTCGAGGCGCTCGCTGGGCGCCCTGTCGGGGAGATGTCGGCCGGTACCGGCCCGCTCCCGGCGACGCCGGTGCTCGTCGGTACAGAGGCTGTCCTGTACCGGGAGGCAGAGCTGCGAAAGAGCGGGGGAGTGGGGGCGGTGGCGTTTTTGGACTTCGACCAGGAACTGCTGGCTCCCCGCTTCCGGGCCGGCGAGGAAGCCCTGGCTCTGCTCGCACGGGCGTCGCGCCTTGTGGGTGGCCGCCAACGCGCCGGCAAGGTCCTAGTACAGACCAGAGCTCCCGGCCACCCTGTGATCGAGGCCGCCCTGGTCGCCGACCCGGGCAGGCTGGCGGCCTCCGAGGAGGCAGTGCGTAAAGCGCTCCGGCTCCCTCCATTCGCGGCTCTCGCCGTCCTGTCCGGTCCCGGCGCGGGCGAGTTGGCCGGCGCCCTGGAGTTACTGGATGTTGGCGAGGTGTTGGGCCACGGCGAGCTACATGGCGAGCCGGTTGAGGTGAGCGAGGTCGGCGAAGACCGTTGGGTTGTACGGGCGGCCGACCACGCCGGCCTCGCCGACGTGCTGGCAGCAGTCGGCAGGCCCAGCGAGCGGGTGCGGGTCGACGTCGACCCCGTACGGTTCTAGCCCTACTCGGACCTGAACACGATCGCGACGGGTGTGCGAGCGGCGATACGTCCCGGAAGGGTAGCCACAAGATTGGCGAAAACCAGGGCTCCGAGGACCACGAGTACCAACGACAGGACCGGCACGGCCGGCTCCGGGACGACGTAAATGTCGCGGGCGAACAGCACCCACGACCACCGCCCGAGGACGGTCCCGAGTGGGACCCCGGCAATCACGCCGACGCCCACCAATATCGACGCTTGCCAACATACGGCCGACAAGAGCTGCCGTCTGGTGAAGCCCAGCGCCTTGAGCGTCGCCATGTCCCGCCGCCGGCGGCGCGCCGAAGCCACGAGCGTCAGGCCGAGAGCCGCTGCCGCTGCCACCGTTAGCGCCGCAGCAAGCAGCCCGGGCGTCGAACCGATGCTGCGGTAATTGACTATTTCCGCCGGGCGTTGGACCGAAAGGACCGATACAAGATCGTCGGAGCAGTCAGTGTTGGTCGGCTCTTTGGCGAAGATGTGGTTTGTTTCGCTCGCTATTTGTTCCGTGCCGGCCAGGGCGGCGGCTGAAGAGGTCCCGGGGCGCATCCGGATGAGCACCATGTCCGCCGCGGGCCCGCATACCCGGTCCGGCGGTGGGAGCACCTGGCTGGACGCGACCGCCCCGGTCCCTGTGGAGGGATGGAAGGTACCGTTCACGCCGATAGCCGGGAACGTCGCCTCGCCGACAACCCGCACGGTCCCTTGCCGGCCCTGCGCGCCGATCACGACCGAATCTCCGACGTGTTTGTGGAGTGCGGCGAGCGTGGCGGGGCCGATGACTATCTGGTCCGGGCCCTCGACTTCGTGCCCGGACAACAACGGTGGCGCGATCGACGACCCAGGTGGTTCGAACATGAACGGGACCACCTGGCCGTCGACATTGAGGGTGGAGAACACGACCGTGGTCCACGCCGCCACCTCGTGGTCATTTCGCAGGAACGATTGCAACTGCGCCGGGACATAGCTGACCGGGTCGCTCTGCGGCTCCAAGGCGTAGCTCCAGTTCCAGCCGTAAAGGGCAGGGTGCGAGATCAGAGCCCCCAGGCTGGCCCCGAAGGTCAGGGTGGCAACGAGGATGATGACGGCCAGCATGGCGCCGGACATGGCGGAACGCACCGGTGCCGACGACCGACCTGTCCCCGGGGCAAGCGCGAAGTTCATCCCCGCCACTGCGGACGGTGGCAGGCCCGAAAGAGCTGTGGCGCGCACTGCGCTGGACGGACGGACCACTGTGCGATAGCCACGTCGTGCGGCACGATTGAACGTGGCCCGAAAAGCTAAGCCCACCGATGCCAAGGCCAAGATCAGGAACAGTAGGGCCGGGCCCATCCCGATCACCGTCCAGTCGAAGGCGATGCCCGGCGTCGGGTAGACGGGCCGGACGGGCCCGATCGGCGAGAGAGGCGAGAGCGCGACGGCGACAAACGGCCGCCAATGGCGCGCCGATGGCGACGGCTCCGATAATCCCGATCAGGCCCTCAGAAGCCACCAGCGGCCTATCGGCGCCCAGAGCACGCATAACCTCCCGGTCTTCCTCCAGGGTCTGCAGCTGGCGAGAAACAGCCTGCAAGACAAGGACAAACGCAGCGAACGCAGCAATAAGGCCAAGCACCCAGAGGGTGATCACCTCCGGCGCGATGGCGCTGTGGGCTTCTACTGTGATCAGGGAGGTGACGTGGTAAAGCAAGAGGGTGCCCTGAGGGAGGGCGTCACCGATCTCATGCTCGACTGCCGAGACCCCGGCAGCACCACGGTCCAGTTGGAGGCCGTACTCGGTCCAACCCTCGCCTCCCAGGAACGGTGGGCTGAGCAATTCGCGAGCGAGCGCCGGCGTGAACAGCACCTCGGTCGGGTACTGGTCGATGTCGTCGTAGACCACATCGTTTTCCCACACGATGAGACCGACGAACTTGACGTGGACGGTACGGAAGGGCTTGACCGCGGGGATGCCGTTGCTAGGGAGGCTGTTGAGTTGTGCTGCCGTATATATGCCGAAAGTCATGGTCGAACCGAGGTGCGCGCCCAGCAGACGTGCTGCCGCCGCGGGCATCATGACCTCGTCCGGGTTAGACGGGTCAGCCATGCGCCCCGCGACCACGCTCACACGGTCCTGAGTGAAACCCAAGCCGTTGACGCTGGCGAGGATGCTGACGTTTTTGAGCGCGTTGGCTGACAGGCGCGGCAGCCCGTCGGGGCCGAGCGGGAAGATCTGTTGCTGGATCGATGCGTCCTCGACGTGCTTGACGCCGGGCAGATGGGCTAGTTCGCGCGTTAGGGCGGGTGAATAGTTGTCGGCGGGGTTAGCCGGACCGGGGATCAAGACCAAATCCGAGGCGTTCGTGCTTTTCACGAAGGTGGCGAACGACGAGTCGGTACGCCGTGCGGCGGCGATCGACCCCATAGCTATCCCGCCTACCAGCGTCACGAGCAGTAGCACGGTCAAGTAGCTACCGCGGCGGCCGGCGAAGGTGGCTCTAAATCGGTACCAGGCGACTCGCGGCAGCGGTCCGGTCATGGCAATTGACCGCTGAGCAGTATTTGGCCCACTCTGGCTGAACCTCCGACGGCGCATTTCGCGGTCAAGTCCAGTGTTGCCCACGGACAGGCGCAGCCCAATGGGGTCAGCCTGTGAGATGTCCCCCTGCCAGCACCACTTCGCCGGCCTACGTGCCTATGTGGCCCAGTGAGCCGGTCATCGCGCAGGGTCACTGCCCCGGTGATTGGCCAGCGCCAGGTTGTCGGTTTTTGATGTCGGCCCAAAAGGATGGGTGTTGGACGAAGGCACGGTTGAAGGCGGCTTTGGGCCGCGGGAAACGTGCTGGGCCAGAATTCCTAAGGAGCCGGCGACGCTACCATTTGTGTGCCCCGCGCAGTCACCATGTAGGGGAGGAGGCCGCGGCATTCCTAGAAGCTTCTAGCGAGCGGGCAAACGCCTCTCCGTCCTTCGAGTTGGGGGAGGGGGCTTCCAAGGCTATTTGCGAGCCGTCTGCAAGCGAAATCGCAACATAGCTCACTCGGAAACCGAGCTTTCGCCCAGTTTCGCACCGCACGCTCAAAACGTGGGACAGCGGGATCGAGTGGCTGTGGCCCGTCACGCGCTCTCGGCCTTCCCCAAGTGCAAATATGAGCAGGCGCTGGTTCGTCAAGCCCATGGCCAAGTTGCTCGGCAGCGCAATGCCCCCAACGGTCTGGCCTCGCCCCGCAACAGAGCCTGCGATAAGGGCGCCAGCGGCTCCGAACACCGCCCCCGCAGCCCTCTTGGAGCTTGCGCCCCGCGGCAAGTATTTCGCCGCTGCCACGAAGAACTCTCCAGGAGCAAGGGCACCCATTGCCTGTTTGGCTAGCTTGTCCGTGTAGCTCACCACGGTCCTCCGTTCAGACGGTCCCCAGCGTCTTGTCGGAAGACAGCCCCTTCCACTTGAGAGGGTTGCTTAGGGCTACCCGACCGCCAGGCGAGCCACCAGTCGAAGGCCAACGACGCCAGCGCGTTGGAGCAGTGACACCCCGGTGCGACAGATGAGGAACGACTAGGAACAGCCTGCGTTACGTAGGGCTCAGCTGACGAGGCTTTGGGCGCTCGGGAGGGATCGGCTTCGATCGCCACTCCGGCCGATGGCTTTATCGTCACAGCCCCCACCCGAGCCGGCCGCACCCAGCCTCTCCCCGGCGGGCGCACCTGCTGCCTCGGAGGCCATGGGAACCTCTGGGCGTTTGGGAACAACTTCGGGGCTATCCGGGACTTCGGGGCCGATTGGCCCCTTGCCATGGCGGGGGTGCCTGGGGTCATCTGGTGGGACGAAGTCGCATTTGCCCGTACCTGCTGCCATCGCCCAACCGTTAGTCGTCTTGAGGCCGTGATGGTAGCGACAGCGCGCTCGAGCATCTTGAGCACAGTGATGTGCTCGAACACGCTTGCACTGCGGGCACTGTGTTGGGGGCAACCCGCCTCCGCCGGCGTCGGCTCGACCTGCAGTGCCACAGTGTTGTTGGTGACTGAGCGCACCTTCCGTGGCGGATTGAATCTGGAGGTGAACCTCGGCCTCGGCATCAGGAGGCTGAACGGCACCCTCGGAACGGCCAAGATACGGATTAGCGAGGATCGGGTCTGGCTCGGACCATGGGGACTAGCGCGCGCTTCGCCGTCCCCAAGAACGTTGGGTCTGTCGAGTACCCCAGGGTCAACGTCTCCGCGGTTTTCCGCGCTAAGAGCTTGTCGCCTGGTGTCGGCATCGCCGCTTCGGACGCCAAGACGCATTACTTCTGGACGCTCAGGCCAAAAGCAGTACTCGCGGCATTTCGCGAAGCGGGGTACCCAGTCGGCCCAGCACGGCGCGCGAAGGGGGTGCTCCGCGGGCAGTTCCCTTCGCTGCGAAGAGGTCCGGCCCCTGATCCCAGCTAGCCCGTCAACCCACCGACGGGAACCCTACCGGGGGGGAACAAGGACTTCTGCGCACCGTCAAATGCTGGAACACGCTCGCACTGTGGGCACTCTGTTTTACGGAGCTCGCCTACTCCTCGAAGCTCATTTCAAGTTGAGCTTGTACCAGGTGTTGCCGAACAAGGCGTGAAGCTCGTTCCCTCGTCCAACGAGCTGCGCACTGTTTGGGAGCGGTTGACCATCCGAGAGAACGACGCGGGACGAGGCGGTGGGCTCGAAGCCTTCCCTACCTAGTGCGCCCTCGATGTACCGGTCGTGATCCTTTCCGTAGCCACCGACGAGGGCAGCCTTGTCTTGGTGCACGAGGAGCGCCCGGGCGCCCGTGACAGCGTTCTTCCATCCTCGGATCGTTCCTGCCGTTATGCCGACGATAGGAAAATCGCTGTAGTAGCAGGCCCAGGCGTCTTCGCCGACGACGTTCAGGGCATAGCACTCATCGATATCGCCCCATCTGTCCGCGCCTGAGTACTGCCACACGGGGACGAGCAACGAGGTGAACCGAGCAATGCCGCAAGCTCCGATCGGCGCAGGGCCAGGCCTTCCCCAGCCGTAGTTACCGAACACGCCCTCGTCCGAGTAGCCCACCCAGAAGTCACCTTTCGGAGTCGACAACACGTGCGCGACTCCATCGCCCACTGTCCCGACGCGCTCGATTTTTCCGGTTCGCCCATAGACAACGGCGTTCTTGTCCGGTCCCTCGGGGTGCCATTCACTCCGCGGCGCCTACGATCAGCAAGCGGTCGTCACCAAGGGGCTGGATCGTGGGGTAGGCGACCGGGATCTCCTCAAGGGCGACGCGCGCGACAAGGTCGGGGTTGTGGACCGTCAATTCGCCTTTCACCGCTGTGACTGGCCTTGAATCCTGAAACCTGACCCCGCCAGGGGCCTCGGTAACGGAGATCAGCGACTGAGCGTCGCTGCCGCTCGCCCACAGGCAGAGTAACTCGCCGGCAGGACCGACCGAACAACACACCAATACAAGCCCGGGTGACGCGGAGCAGAACTCGGCATGGCGCTTGAGAACGGACCTCTTAGGGAAGCCTGACCCGGAAACGCGACCTCGACGGAGCATGAGAACAGGTTGCCATCTTGCCGGTGCGGTGCCGGCGATTTTGTCTGGCCGAGTTGCGAACAGACGGCCTGGAGGTTCCCCCTCCTGCGTTTCTGGCCGACGAGGCCCAAGCTCGACCTCCTAGCCGCTGATCGTCGAGGTTCAGCCGCCGACGCGAGCCCACGTCAGGAGCAGGGACATTTGCGAACCGTGACATGCTCGAACACGTTCGCACTGCGGGTCCGTGGCACAGGGAACGCACCGGTTGCTCGCGTGGTCCCAGAGGAGCGCACCGGCACAGGCGTCGAGCACTAACGTCTTGCGCGGTGACGATACCAAGCGGCACCGTAAGGTTTGCGCTGGTCATCCTCTTATCTGTGGGCCTCCTAGCCACGACTTCCTGCGGGTCAGCGCGCGTCACGACCTACCTGCCTTGCCAGTTGGGCGCACCTAAGATCGGCTGCGTCGATCCACAATTAGTGGCGACGTTGCGGCCAGGCATCGGCACCGATCAGATGGTCGCGTTCGCAAACTCGCTCACCAAAACCAAGGTCCAGCGAGAAGCCTTGGCTGGAACCGGCTTCGGCCTTGACTACGCTCACAGATCGCTCTTGGCCGTCTGGGGCCCTCATGTGACGGCAGCCGCCGAGAACGCACTCATGTCCCAGCTAAAGGTTTCGCACGACTTTCAAACCATAAGTCGGCGCTGAGGTTTGGTCTCGGGGCCACCGACGTCGTCGGAGGCGGCAGACGTCGTAGGCGTCGGCTCCAGCCGAGAACGAACCCCGCAGAAGAGAGACTTTTGCGAACCCCGACATGCTGGACCACCCTCGCACTTCGAGTGCTCTCAAAAACGGAGAGCGCACCCGTCAGGCCCGACATTTATGATCAGCGGTCATGGCTCCGAATTGGTTCCGCACCACGGACTGGGATCCCTCTGCCAGGCAAGAGTTCGAGGCTCGCCTCGCCAGAGCGCGAGTCAACTCTCGGCCCCAGTACCTCCGAATCAAGGGGCTTGCTCTCGCAGAGAGTGGGAACCGCGGTGCCGCGAGAGAACTATGGCTCCGGGTTGTTGCAGAGCACAACTCGACCCTCGATGCTTGCACGGCCCACGAGCACCTGGGCGATCTGGCTCGACGAGAGGGCCGCATGGACGAGGCCAGCCATCATTACCGGAAGGTCATTGAAGAGAACCCGTCTCTGAACGGCACAACCCACATGGTCGAGGTATCGCTTGCAGAGATGCTGCTTGACGAAGGAAACCCGGCCAATGCCGACGAAGCGGTGGGCCTGCTCCAGTCCGCTCTCAAAAGAGGCCTGTTTCTCAACGACCAACTCTTTCGTTGGCATCTGGCATTGGTCCGTGCTGCGGTCCAGCTACAAGATGTGGAGACCCAACGCCGTGCGGCTCGGACGGCACTCGCGCTTGCCGAGCGCGGGCCGGGGTTGACCCGCCACCCAACAGTCGGAGTCGTCCAAAAGGATGAAATCACTCTGAGATGGTTACGGGGCATCGTGGACGGAGACCAGAGCGATCACGGTGGAGGCCCACCGGGACCAAGCGAAGACTCGCCGGCTGCATGAAAGAGTGACATCCCCGCCGACGCAAACCCACGAGCGAGAGCGAGGACATTTTGCGCACCGTGACATGTTGGAAGGCTCTCGACATGCAGGAAGACGCACCAGCTGCATAACGCCAATCCGGCGCGGACCTCGCCCTAGCTGCGACCGTGATCGCGTGCGCCCCGGGGTCGTCATCGAGATTTATGGCGCGCCGGGCAACGTGCCGTTCGGTGCGCTGGGGGTGGGGGAGGTGGCCCTTCTCTCCACGTCTGTTATGTCACGCCGGGTGCCATGGAGCGTCAACCCACAGGATCGCGGCAAGCTCGTCGAGCTCAACCTTAAGGTTGACAAACGGCCACGAGCAACCTATCCTCTTATTCAACCAAGAAGTTGAGGAGGAGCAGTGGCTGCGCACGCGATCGTGACTGTGTTCTCGGCGTTGGCCGACGAGACGAGGCTGGACATCGTGACGCGTCTCGCCATCGGCGACGCGACGTTGAGTGAGCTTGCGGAGCACTACGACATGTCTATCCAGGCGGTGTCCAAGCACCTCTCGGTGCTCGAGGACGCGGGGGTCGTGTCCCGCCGCCGCGAGGCGCAGCGTCGACCGGCCCGATTGGAAGCGGGGGTCTTCGACCTCATGACCAAGTGGATCGAGCGATATCGCCAGAACGCCGAGGCCCGCTACCAGCGCCTTGACCAGCTGCTCGCCCAACTCGACGACCAAGCCCCCGACAACAACAAAGGAGCAACGACATGACGACCACGACCAACCGAGAGGCCGAGATCACGATCGGCGACAAGACGCCGTCTATCACGATCGTCCGCGAGTTCGACGCCCCAGCCAAGGCGGTCTACCGGGCACATACTGACCCGGAGCTGTTCGTGCAATGGGTCGGCCCAGACAGCCTCGACAGCAGCCGAGTCGACCGTTGGGACTGCCGCACCGGTGGGGAGTGGCGCTACGTCTCCATCCGGGGCGACGAGGAGCACTGGTTCCGGGGCTGCTTCCACGAAGTGCGGCCTGACGAGGTCATCGTCCAGACCTTTACCTATGAGCCGATGCCCGACAGCGTGTCCCTCGGCCGCCTCGTCCTCGAGGACCTACCGGGGGGCCGCTGCCGGCTCACCGCTAGCTCGCTGGTCGACAGCTTCGAAGCCCGCGACGCGTTCGTCGCCAGCGGCATGGAGGGGGGCGTCCAGGAGGGCTACCGCAAGCTCGACGCGCTCCTCGCCCGATGATGGCGGCAGTTGCGATCGACGACCCGCGGACTACGCCATGCGAGAATTGACCGTCGACTTCATCACCTCCCTTGACGGTTACGCGTCGGCGGAGGGGTGGCCGGGGTGGTGGGGCCTCGAAGGCCCCGAGTACCTCGGCTGGCTCGAGGAGCAACCCGAGGCCGTTTTGCTCATGGGTGCGAACACGTACCGGTTGATGTCGGGCTTCGCCGCCGGCCGCACCCCGTCGGGGACCGACGACTTCTCCACCGACGAGGAGGCCTCGATCAGCGGGCTCACCGGAGCGTCGAAGGTGGTGTTCTCGTCCACCCTCGAAGAGCCGCTCTCTTGGGCGAACACAACTCTCGTACGCGACGAAGCCATCGGATCGGTGCGGGCGATGAAGGCGGACGGGCCGGGCCTCCTGCGCACGATCGGCAGCATCAGCCTGTGCCGGTCGCTGCTGCGAGCCGGCATCGTCGACAGGTTCCGGGTAGTGATGTTCCCAGTCATCACCGGCGCCACCGGCTTAGAACGCATCTACGACGGCTACCCCGACGTCGCGCTCGACATGATCGCCAGTAGAACCTTCGACGGGAGGAGCCAACTCGTGGAGTACCGTCCACGGGTGCTCGAGCAGGCACCGCTCGCGGCCACAGCGTGATGGCACGAAATTCGGGCGATACCGTGGTTTGGGCGACTGAAGCTACCAGTCCCTCGATGGGAAGTGGGCGCTGTGGGAGCCACCGTTCGAAGTCTCGCCACGACTGACGGCGATGACCATGACGGGTACGTGCCGGGTAAACCGGGGATCGCCCGGACCGGCAATGTGGGATTTCGAAGACTACAAGCCAATGGTCTTCCCGCAACAACGGCTACCCGCTTGCTCAGCGCCTGAGCCACCAGTCACGGATGGTCCACCTCGGCCCTCCGAGGTGGACCCTGTAGAAGAGACCTTTACGAACGCTGACATGCGCGAGCACGCTTGGCCTCCAGGTGGGCGCGGACCAGCGCCGCGATCGACGGCCCGGCACGCCCGGCGCCGTGCCAGAAGGTCGCCCTACCCTCGCTTCAACTCCGGCAGAAGGGGGCGGAGCCGGCCTGGTACCGCGGGCCTGTTAGCGGCCAGAAAATAACCACCCCCGAGCACGATCGGGGGGCAAACTTGTGGGTGATGGAGCGTCCAGCGTCTGGTGCTGACACCTCGACGCTGTACGTCATGGTGGGCCTTCCGGCATCTGGCAAGACGACGCGCGCCAAAGAGATCGAGACGGACTGCAGTGCCCTGCGCTTGACGCCTGACGAGTGGATGATCCCGCTGTTCGCTGACCTGGCCCCGCGGCCCTTCGGCCAGTCCCTGGCGGGCGGGAAGCGCGATGTCCTCGAGGGCCGTCTGGTCTGGGTGGCCCTCCGCGCCCTGCGGCTCGGCACCAACGTCGTCCTCGACTTCGGCGTTTGGGCCAAAGAAGAGCGATCTGCCCTCCACCACTTGGCATTATCCGCCGGTGCTTACTTCCAACTCGTCTACATGGAAGTCGACGACGACGAGCAGGCGCGGCGTGCCCACAAACGCAATACCCAAGAACCCGTTACCGCCTTCGCCATGACACCGGCCGAGCTGCGGGTCTGGCGCCAGGCCTTCCAGGAACCCGACGAGGCGGAACTAACCGCACGGGCCCCTGGCCCTCCTCCTGCCGACTACCGGTCCTGGGACGAGTGGGCAGCTAAGCGTTGGCCTACGTCGCGACCATGACATGTCGGTAGAAGCGACTCCACGAGTACTGCGTCCCGACCGAGAGCCCGACGGGTTCAACTCGAGCATCGTTGTTCAACTCGAGCATCGTTTTCCGGCGGGGCGCCGAGCCACCGGACCTGTGCCCGCAGCGAAAGCGTGCAGTTCGAAGGGGACCTGGCTCCAGCAGTACGCAGAGCCGGTGACCATAACCCGACAAGGAGGTAGTCTTTCCGTCCGTCCGTCCGTGGTGGTCCTCGGACCATAGAAGCACTGTGGCTAGGAGCGAGCGGCGTCGAACACCCGAACGCCGTGGCCTACCGCCGCACTGCTGATGCGTTCCGATCTCGCAACGACGAATTGCTGAGCTCCCTCGTTGACCCCGATGTTGTCTGGCATGTTCCCGGTGAGCACGGTATAGCAGGCGATATCCGTGGACTTGAAGCCCTATTGGCGTGGTTTGGCGAGCTGAGGTCCAAGGGGTTCTGGCTCAACGAGCATGACGTGATGGGTAGCGACGACCACGTGTGCGCCTTGAGCATCATGGGTGCACGGCGTGATGGCGTGGATGTCCAGACGAGAGTTGTAAGTGTCTTCCACTACAGCGAGGGCCGCCAGAGCGAACGATGGTTCTACCCCGAGGAGCAAGCCGTTTGGGACACGATCTTCGCGGATCGGCCCCCGCTGGTCGGTTGAGCGAGGTTTGGAGTTCTAGCCAGCGGCCCCGTGATTTGCCGAGCGCACAAAATCGCCAATGTCGACCAGGGTTTCAGGAGAGCAGGTAGCGCTCCTTGGCGGTGTCGACATCTTGTTGGAACCGCGTGACCTTCCCATCCTCAAGGGTCAACACGTGGGCCATCTTCACTTCGGCGGGTTCGCCGGAGCCGATGCGGTTCCAGGTGTAGGTGCCAAGGACTACCACGGTGCCGTCGTCGGCGACCAACTGGTCGACATGCAAGGCGAAGTTGTCGCCGATCTCCCCGAGCCGCATGAACACTCCGTCGACCACCGCTTGATGGCCCACCAAAGTGCCGCTGTAGAGCGGCCATCCCTCAGCCTCTGTCCACTCGACCTTGGGATCCATCCCGGCCAGCACGCTCGGCACATCCCCCTTGGCGAAGCTGGCTTATATCCCTGCAAGGATCTCTTTTTTCGTTGGCATTTCGGGCCCCTTATGTTCGACGGTCCTGCGCAGCATTGCAGGTTTGCACGTGCACTAGCAACAGGCCAGACGATCGATGTCTGGCACACGCCAAGGCGCGAAGCGCCGACCGAGCGCTGCCGGGGTTGCCGAGCGCACCCTTGCACTTGCGGAGCACTGCCCTAATAAAGGAACGAACGCGAAGGTCCGGCTCGCCCTCTCTAGCGCATTGCGTGGCGCGCCACCTGGTAGATCCAGACGACGGATAAGGCCAAACTCACTACCGAGATCGTGACGCCCCATTTGGCTAGACCTCGGCCGCGCTCGTTCCTTTGCGAGGCCTGTCGGTGCCCGAGCAAACCAAGAATTATTGACACAATTGGCACGACGAGTGGGAGCGCCGGGACGAGTGCAAGGACGAACGAGGCAATAGCGAGGCCGTTCCAGCGCGCGGGTGCCTCGCGCCAGTAGCCCATCGCCTCTGGCGCGGTGCCGGTGCCAGTCGTTGTCTCCCAGACCGGCGTCGCTTGGCCGTCCCTGGAGATCACGTAGGACAGCTGCTTCGTGCGCCTCCTCGCTTGGCTTTGCTGGACGCGCGCCACGACCTCGTCTGCCTTGTCCTCATCGACCGATCGAACGACGATTCTTGGCCTTCGAAGCGGTGAGGCACCTGCTGCTCGAGGAGCTCTTCGATCAGGCGTGCCAGTGACGTCCCGTCCCACTGGTAGATCCCGAAGGCGACCTCTTGGTCGGCAGCACCCGGCTCGAGCTCCACCAGCGGTGCCGGTAATAATGGCTCTCCACAGTCACTGCATGGGCCAGGGCAGTCGGTCTCATAACCGCAGATTCTTGCACCACCAGACGTTCGTGGCCATGGGCTCTCCAGGTTGTAGCTCCGAGGCGAGCGTAGTGCCAGTGGTAACTCTCAGAGGGCCTCGCTCGGCCCTTGGCCGTCAGGACGACTCGACGAGGTGGAGGAGGTCAGCACCGCATTCGACCACCACCGCGGCTTCTCGTAGCTCATCTGGTAGATGGTTGATGAGGTCCCGGCGCGGCACCGCGGCCGGGCAGCCTGGCGCCCAGATGGTCAGGCTTCCCTCGCTGGCCACGTGGACAAGAAAGTCCCACGCGTCGTTGCCCGATATATGGTTGACCATGAAGCCGGAGCCGAGGTCTTCGTACCCGAAGAGTGCCGCATGACCATCGCTAAACCGGAGTTCAGGAAAACCGTGCCCGCTGTCGACAAGATATGGCCGAAGGAACTGACTAAGCAGCTCCCGGTCGGTTTCGACTGAGCGTCCGTTCTGGAAGCGTTGAACAAAGATGTCGAAGCTCACGAGGCAGGGATGTAAGGTCGCGGGGGCTGGCCCGGTAACGAGCCTGCGGCGGGGGTATGAGAAAAACCCCCTCATAGCGGGGACTTTGTGATCGCATCAGCTTAAAGACGTTGCCTCGAAGATCCAGCCTGGTTCGAAAGGCACCGCGCCAATGGGGGCGGCGACAACCGGAGCCTGTCCCCAGGAACTGAATACATCCGTTGCCGTAGCTCCGTTATTGCTCGAGTTCACCTGCTCAACCGGCAGCGGCGGGTTCGCTGCGTGCAAGTACAGCAGGCACGTCACATGCACACCCTTGCTGATGGTCTGCGTCATCTTTATGGGTATCGTGAGCTCGCCGTCCACGACGACTAATGATGGGACCAGGACCGGAGGGCTGTCCAGGCCGATCTCGTCCACGGCCGACGACACGGTGAGACTATCGGCGGCCGACTCGTAGAAGTCCTGCTCCACTTTCGGGGCCGTGGCGCCGCCGGTGGCCTCTACCCAGCGCCCCGCTTCGCCAGCCGCCGCGACGGCCGTGAAGCCCATCCCGTACTGCAACCCGAAGTCGTCGCCCTTCACAAACACCCTCTGATGGGCGAGGATTATCGAGACCGTGCCTGTCTGGGGCCCCTTGCGAAAAATTATGGACTGCAGCCCGCCGCTGCGTCCCGAACGGGTCACCATGGTCGTGGAGGTGTTGCCCGCGCTCACCTTTGAGCGTGAGACCACGCCTGGTTCGTTCAGGGCTTGCTTCAGCGAGCCCGCCACTATGAGGTCCGGGATCGCCCCCTGAGGATCCCGCCGAGCTGTCCAGTCGACCCGCAAGCTGCCGGGACAGGCCCCGGTGACGGTCTCGGTCTCTACGGCCGTGATGGTCTGGGCCCCACCTCAATGGCCCAGTGTGAGGTCTGCTCGGCGTCGCCCCGGTTGCATACGGCGGCAACTTTCTGGGACGTCGACCAGCCACCCGTGCCGTGGCGGAGCAAGGACGCAAGCAACCCGTCCGAGATCTCCCGCTCCCAGACGAGGCAGCTTGTGCACAGGGGGTCGGTAAAGATAAGCCAGGTGCGTTGAAGGGTTATCCCCGCCGGCTCCGCAGGGACGTCGTGGGACACCAACACCTTCCCTGTGGCTGCCCAGACGCCCGCCGGCTGAGGCTCCGCGATGGCAGCTCGCTGGGCATTGGGGATCGTCCCAGCTGAAGCCCCTGGTACGGCGATGATGGGCCCAAGCGATAGCGGACTGAGCAGCGCGCCCGCTGCGACCACGGTGCAGATCCTCCTGCCGAGCATGTCCCAACCTTTCGCAGCGCCTGACCGACTAGGGCCTCTTGCAAGTCTCGGCGTGAACCGGCGCCTCCTATACCGAGGGCCTACAAATGTGTCGTTCCCGGAACCGGGAGCGGCGCTGTCAAGGTCGGGCCCGGTTGAGGCCCGCAGCCCGGATAGCTTCGAGCAGGAACACGTCGAGCTTGCCCTCATCGAGGACCGCTCGCACATTTGTCGTCCGTGCGCCAGTGCGGGGATCCTTCACAAACTGGCGGGTGCCTTCGTGGTACTGACGGACGATCTCGCCAGTGTTGCTCTCGTCTTCGACTTCGCCGTCGTGGAGCACGGCTACGCGGGCGAGAAGCGAATGACCGTGATCGGTTACGCGACGATGTAGGCCCCGCTCGCCGGCCAGGAGCCTGAAGGTAGAAAGACCCTCGACCCGAAGACCTGAAGGCCCCTGAAGCCGGTCCACCTTCCTTCCTGTTCGGTTTGCCCAGTGCTCGTACATCTCCAACAATTCCGCAGCCCAGCTGGCCGTCCCTGGTCCGATGCCGTGCACATGAACAAAGGCGACGCTCTCCAAAGAGCCGGCCGCCGCACCGGTGATCTCAAGTTTGAGCAGGTCTGCAGCGTCTTCGATCTCGTCGAGAGCTCCGCGGACCTCAGGCAGCCTGGCCCGGTCGTTGTCGGCGAGCATGTGCTCAATCAGCTGCGCCAGCCCGTGGGCGCGTCTTGTTAGCAGCTCGAGCCCGTCGGTGCACCTGTTCAACTCGTAATATCGAGCCAGGGTGTTCCGAGCCTGTTCAGGTTCATCCCAGAACCCGGGCTCGTGCGTGGCCTCGAGCAGCAGGTCTGCGTCTTCGCGGAACGCCAGGAAGGGAGGGTCCTCCACTGCTCTATCGAGCCGCGCGACCAACGCAAGGATGTCCTGGCGGGCATTAGCTATTGTGGCCTTGGCCCGCAACGCCGAAGGCCGATCTCGGTGGTCCGGCGCCTCGGTCTCGACGGGTCGACTGAACTCGGCAGTGACCACGTCTTCCTTGACCCGGAACCGGACAAGGTCGCCGGGCTTCAAGTCCTGAGCGACGACTATTCGTGCCAGGGGTTGGGAGATAGTGCGCTCGATCTCTCTTTGCAACGGCCTTGCCCCGTAGCTCGGGTGAAAGCCGAGCTCCACGCAGCGGTCGACTACCGCGTCGTCTATTTCCACCAGCAATTGTCGCCGGGTAATTCCCTCACGTAGGACCAACCTGCCGATCTCGCGCCTGGCTATCCGGCGGATGACCTCTTTCTCGAGTGGGCTGAACACAACGATGCGGTCGATCCGGTTGAAGAACTCGGGTCGGAAGAACCTCTCAGCTCGTTCAGTGAAATGGCGCTTGCGGGCGTCGAGAGATCCGGGTGCAGCCGTCGAAAACCCGATGCTCTTGTTTTCGGACAGGTTTGCGCCGAGGTTCGACGTCATGATCACCACGGTGTTCCTGAAGTCAGCTGTGAGACCGGAGGCGTCAGTTATGTGACCTTCGCCCAAAAGCGATAACAGCGCGTCGAAAACATCCGAATGGGCCTTTTCTATCTCGTCAAGTAGCACAACGGAAAATGGTTGTTCCCTGACTCGGCGAGTGAGGTCGCCCTCGTTGCCCTCGCGCCATCCGCTCCCGATCAGCTTTGCGACAGCGTCGCCGCCGCGGTACTCGCCCATGTCAAAGCGGATCATCCGATCGCGGTTCCCGAACAACATCTCTGCAGTTGCCTTGGCGAGCTCCGTCTTGCCCACGCCGGTCGGCCCAACGAAGAAATAGCTGCCGAGCGGCTTGGTGGGATCGTGCAGGCCTGCCTTGATCACGGCGAGGAGATCGATCATTGCCGCGATCGCGTCAGGTTGGCCCAGTACGCGACGCTCCAGGAACGCGCCAGACTCAACCAGGTCGAGGGCCACCTCGTCGGAAAGGACCGCCCGCGGCAAACCGGTCCGTTCGGAGAATGCCGCGATCACGTCTTCCCGGTCGAGCGGCGTCCGGTCCTGCCTCGCCGTTGCCCAATGAACAACTTCGCTGAGCAGGCGCACCGCCTTACCAGGTAAGGCCCGGTACGGCTCGAAGCGGGAGGTCAGCTCCATTGCGGCGGCGACCGCGGACTCGTCTACTTCCACCCCATGTGAGGATTCAAAGCGTTGCCCGGCCGCGACAACGATGCGAGCCGCTTCTTCGGACGGGGGTTGGTGTAGGTCGACACGGTGGAACGCAGCTACGAAGCTGGGCTCTTTCTTGGCTACAGCTTCCAGGCCCTCGGGAGTGCATTCGCAGATCAAGGTGATCTCTCCTGCCTCCATAGCGGGTCGCAGAACTCGGGAAAGGTTGTTTGTGCTCTCACTCCAGCGCCCGGCATCGACTATCCCGATGGGGTCGCCCATTGCGAAGATCGGGCGGTACGCGCGCGCTCGCTCGAGCAGCATCCTGGCCCGCTCTTGCCACATGCCCATATACCGGGCTCCTGCCATCAGCTCGTTCGCGGAAATGCGCCATATAGTCCGTCCCCGCAGCGCGGGAGGTACGTCTCCGGCTTGAATACGCGCTGCTACCTCGCCGATAAGGGCGCTCTTGCCGACGTCGGGGGGACCGACAAGCAGCACGCTGCTCAAGCCCGGCGTGGCAAGCGCCGACAGGACCCGTTCGACTATGCGATCGCGATGGTCGAGCCTTCCGAGGCGCCCAGCCGCCGCCAGGTGCGTCAGGTTGTCGCCGAAGTCCTCCAGGCGCACGACATCGCCCTTAGGCGCATCAGCGGGGCGATCGGTCGGCTCCGCTACGTCGAGCCAGGCCAAGGTAGGCGCTCCGGCCTCGTCGACGGCTAAGAGGTCCAGCAGGTCCCAACCGCTCAAAACCTTTGTCAGAGCCGCGCTGACGCGAGCGTTCAACTCATCGGCCGAGCTGACTGCGAACTCCCAGGTCGGGACCATTGGCGCCCGTACCACCTGGACTTGTCCGCGGCTGGTGCCCCGGGCCCAATTTACGATCCCGACTCTCAGGTCGACCGCGTCGCCAGCGCCGTCCTTTTTGACGACACGCACGTCGACGACCGAGGCAATGGGGCCGAGGGGCCGAGAGCATCGCCCTGACGGCGAGTGAGCAACGTTGCACTCGAGCCGTCGCCGGCCGTGCGAGAGCTCGCAGCGCAGCGTCCAGCGAACCGCGATATGTCGCTACGTCAGGGAAGTCGACGCAGACAGCCAAGACCCTGCCGTCGGGCAAGGTCCGGGCGAAAACGGGAAGACGGGGCACTCAGGAGATCATAAGGACACGCTGAGCAGCGAGTGGAAGTGCCGATGTCAGGCCCGTTGCGCCAACAACTGCAGCACGACATCCTCGTTGGCGCTGAGCGCCTGAGCAGCTTCGTAGACGGCCGAGTCGTAACGGTTTTCGAGCAGGTCGAGCAGCCCGTTAGCGGCCCTTGCCCGACGAAATGCCCGTACATAGTCGAGCTGGGAGGCTGCACCTTTGTCGACCGCCTCTTGAAGGGACCAAGCAACGTCGTCGAGCGACCAAACGAGCGTGTTCACAGCGGCCGGGCTCCTGTCGGCGACTTGTACGCCGGTTGATGTCAAGGCCGTCTCGACGATCCGCCCCGCGGCCGCTTGAAGGTCGTCGCTCGAGAGCCGCTCGAGCTCGGCGGCCAAGCGGGGGAACTCGAGGGCTAGCCGGTTAAATGCCATTACGGAATTCTTTCACCGCGCTGGCGCGGAAGGTCGTCGGGCCTGGCCGGCATCAGGGCAGGTCGACCAAGCGACAAGGGATAGTCTCATCCTCGTTCAGGTACCAGCTCGCGCAAATCCGGTGGTAGCCGTCGGCAATCGTCAGGTGAGCCCCCCGGGAGGCATCGCCGGCGACGAGCAGGACGGGAGAAAGCAGTTGGCCCTTTTTTACCTTGTTCAGGTCCTTGGCGACATGGAAGTTGTTTTCGGGAAGGAGGGCCAAACCGCTCGCCCGAAGGAGGTCTTTCGCCGCCCGGTGGAGCAGAGGCGCATTCTTGAGGGCCTCGACGAGGCCTGAGGCCGCTGCGGGCGACATAAGGAGCGTTAGATAATCTTGTGCGGCCGGGTAGTCGTGCGCGTCCGGGTCGGTTTTCCAATGCTCCTTCTGGCTCACCGCTTCGATTTTACCCCCGTTGGCGAACGGTGGGGTGGGGGAGGAGGGCGCCGGAAGCTTCCCTGACCTCCAAGTACGGTGCCAGTAGGGCGAAAACGGCCGGGCCCACCATGGCAGACAGCTCGTCGTGCATTTGCCGCCACACCGGTTGGCCACCTCGGAACGCCTCGGGAGCCTCCGTGCACCACCACGCAAACTCCTCGCCGCCCGGGCCCAGTGGCCCTGTCCCATTCACCGACCACCGATGTCACGGAAGCATCAGGATGTACCGTGTCCTCGCGCCGCAGCGGCAATTGCCAGCACACGTCCGGCTTGAGGTCCATCGGCTTTTCACCGCGCTCCAGAGCGGCCCGGTGCAGGGCGCAGCCTGGGCCACCCGGGAAACCGGGCCTGTTGAGGAAAATGCAAGCGTCGTCTACCAACCTCGTGACGCTCACGCCAGCAGAACCGCGCCGTGCAACCCCTCCACGACGCCCTTGCTCGGCAAACTGCCACTGGTCGTCGGTCAACGTCTTTGCAGCGGCCTTCACGCGGGCGACGTCCTCGTCGCCGGTCATGTGCGCCCCGTAAGAACAACACCCCTGCACCAGTTCAGGCGCGGGGGCAGTCAGGACACCCTGGCAGCCACAGCCATAAATGCATGCCCAGTGGGAAAGCAGGAACGTCACGTCGAAACGCCATGTCCGCGCTTCGGTCGGGTCCTCGAAGCTCACCCATTCGTGAGCGTCGGCCGGGCTGAGCCGCCAACGCTTGGCGCCACCGGGCCCGTTGGCCCCGTTAGAGGACTTCATCTCCGCGACCTTGCCAGGGCCGTCCTTGGAGTTCTTGTCTTGGTCCTTGCCGTGCCGGTGCCTGCTCATTGGCCTACCTTCAAGGTGCCGAGGTCGAGGAGAAGCTCCCCGGCCGCCAATATGCCCCGCCAAAGCTGGTCGAGCTCGAGGCGCTCGTTGGGAGCATGGAAATTGTCGCCCGGGAGCCCCACTCCGAGAAAAGTGACCGGTGCCCCAAGGACTCTGCCCAGTGCCTCCTCAGGCCCGCTGCCCCCGCTCCTGGTAAATAGCGGTTTCTTGCCCCACACGCGTTCTATGGCCCCGCAGAGCGTCTGCACCGCGGGATGGTCGAGCGGCGTGAGAAGGGGGGCCACCCCGCCAAGGGGTGTCACCGTGACCTCGACCCCCTCCGGGGTATGAGCGGCGAGCCAAGCATGGAACGATGCCGAGATTTCTTCGGGGTTTTGCTCCGGGACGAGACGAATTGCGATCTTGATGTTGGCGGTTGCGGGCACGATGGTCTTCATACCAGGGCCCCCGTAGCCGGCGTGGAGACCGGTGACCTCGGCCGTTGGGCGGGTACCTGTACGTTCGTACGGGGTGCGGCCGGCTTCGCCTTCGAGGTAAGCAACGCCCGCCTGGCTGCAGAACTCCGCCTCGTTGAAGGGTACCGAACCGAGCGAGAGCGTTTCCTCTTCGCTAAGTTCCCTTACGTTGTCATAGAAACCGGGCATGTTCACACGACCGAGCCCGTCGTGGAGGTTTGCCACAAGGCGGGTAGCGACCAAGGCAGCATTGGGGACCGTCCCTCCCCAAAGCCCACTGTGGAGGTCGGATTTTGCCGTACGCAGGGCCACGTCGAAAGCTACGAGCCCACGCATGCTGAGCGTGGTCGACGGGATATCGGACGCGACCATCGTCGTGTCAGAAACGACGATCACGTCGGCAGCAAAGCGGTCGCGCTCGCGTTCGAGCAGATCCTCGAAGTGGGGGCTGCCGACTTCCTCTTCGCCTTCGATCAGGAACTTCAAGTTGACAGGCAGGGCTCCCATTTGGCCGAGCAAGCCCCGTACCGCCTCGGTCTGCATGAGGACCTGGCCCTTGTCGTCACACGAGCCGCGCGCCAGGAGCTGGCCATCGACGACGACCGGTTCGAAAGGAGGTGACGTCCATTCATCGAGCGGGTCGACGGGTTGGACGTCGTGGTGGCCGTAGACGAGCACCGTCGGCGCGCCTTCGCCGGCCGCAAGCCATTCGCCGTAAACCGCTGGTGCCAGGCCGGCCCCGCCCCCCCCGCCCGCGTCTGCGTGGATGATCTCCACCTCATGCATGCCGGCTTCGCGCAACAGGTGAGCGCAGAACTCCGCCGAATTCGCTACGTCACCGGCATGGCCCGGATCGGCCGAAATGGACGGGATCCTGAGCCAATCCGACAATGTTGCCAGGATGCGGTCTTTAGAACCTTCGAGGTAGCCGGCTAGTGCGAGGTCGTCCACGAGCCGACACTAGTGCCCACGACCGATAGCCCGAAAGGTCGCCACGCCTTGCTTGCCACTCGGTCTGGCTGGGCTTAGGATTGCTACGGGAGTTTATCCATCCACTGGACGAAGTCCGGGTAACGGCGGGGAGGCCAGAGGCGGGAACGCTGTTCGGCAGGCAAAGCTGGTCCCGGCGACGAGCCGCCGTATGTATGGCGGCAGCCCTGGTCATCGGGCCTTTTACCGCCAACGCCACCACGCCGTCGTCGCAGCCGCCAGTGAGAGAGGTCAAGGCGCCGCTCGCCCCGGCCCGTCCAGCATCCGCCAGTGACAGCTCAGCTAGTGGCAGCTCAGCTAGTGCCAGCGCCGCCAGCGGCACGCTTCCCACTACGACCTCCGCCGTCGGCGTCTACCTCTCGAACTGGAAGAACATCCAGGCCATCTGGACGGCGCCGGCGCTCGACCGCCAGAGCAAGGCAACCCATGGCCCGCGCATCGCCCAACTGCATTACTCCGGCAATTGGAACGTGAACCAGGTCAAGGACTACAGCGGCTTCTACATCGACGAGAGCGACGGGACCAAGTACGACCAGCCACAAGATTTCACCGCGACCGGTTACCTCGACCAGGACGGCGTGCTGAACGGGGACTATGGCACCTACAAGGGCGCGCCTGTACCGGTCGAAATGAGCCGGGATTTCGTGATGGTCCCTAACGAACCGTTCATGGTGACGCGCTATACGCTTACGGACCCGTCGGCGACGAAGTCCTACAAGTGGGACGTGCTCGACCAGGTGCGCCTCGGCAACACCAATGCCCGCGCCGACGTCGTCGGCTCTTATGTTTCGCGCAACCACACGCTGTACGCGGACATGAACCTTTCCGGGCAGTACGTCGTGTTCTTGGGCGCGATGCAGGCGCCGTCTTCTTACCAGGTTGGCAATGACGCCGATTGTAAGGCGAGCGCATCGGGTAAGAGCCGCTCGGCGGCCGGGGCGTGGTGCCAGTTCAACGGCAGAGGCACCTTGGCCGACAACCGCTCGCTTTCCACCCCCGATATGGACCTCGGCTTCCAGGACGAGGTGACCATTGCCCCTCGCTCGGGGCAAACCCTTTATTTTTACATGGGGATCGCGCCGACTCTGTCGGCAGCACGAGCCGACGCGCGCGTTGCCAGCGGGAAAACCGGCGCCGACTGGTACACCACCACGGCCGGCGACTACACGAAATGGCGCGGCGCGCGGGAAGATGATCAGCACTACAGACCCGGGCGTGAACACCGCCTTTTTGCGCAACCTCGTCGTCATAAAAAACTCCCAGAACCCCGGCAACGGGCTCTTCCCTGGGTCGACCAACCCTGGGCCCTTCGGCTACAAGGCCTGGGCCCGCGACTCGTCGTTCGACGCCATGGCTCTCGACGCATCGGGTCACTGCGCGGAGGCTGAGCATTATTGGGAACGGATGGCGGCTGACCAGTTGCCCAACGGGACTTGGGCCACTACCTACAACCTTTGGACGGGCACCAAGATCGCTTCTGTCCAACCCGAGTACGACAGTGTGGGGGAGTTCCTGGTTGGCGTGTACCGCGATTACCAGCTCTGCGAGGACAAGACGTTGTTGAGGCGTGCCTGGACGGCTGCTGAAGGGGCTGCCGATTTCATCAAGGACAACGTTGGGAGCAACGGCCTCGGCCCCGAAGACGACAGCATCTGGGAGCAGACTTACCAGTACAACACGTTTACGGAAGCGTTCTATATCGCGGGCCTGCGTGCTGGCGCTCACCTGGCGCTGGCCGAGGGCAACTCTAGCGAAGCCGACGCGTGGGACAGTGCTGCCAGCATGATCTTGTCGGCGGTGCAACGGTCGTACAGCGCCGCCGCCCCGGGCCAGGACAACGACACCACCGGCTATTACGACCAGGGTGTCACGCCTTCCGGCTCGCCCGACACGACAATCGATTCCTCCAGCGACGAGCTCATCGCGCTAGGTGACATCGATGCTGGCTCCGAGCAGGCCGCCAGCCAGATCTCCATCGTCGAGCAGGCCTTGGGGCACGGCACCTGGGGCATCGCCAGGTACAGCGGCGACCACGACTACTACACGAGCGTCTTCAGCCCTGCTGGCAACGAGGCGGGTTCGCCAGAGCCGGTATGGCCCGACATGACCATGCTTGTCGCGCTCTACGAGGTGTACACAGGCGACCTGGCCGATGCGTTCAGCCGGGTGCAGTGGTACGTGAGCGTGTCGGGTGCCGGGTACATGCCACCCGGTCAGGCGGTTTCGTGGCAGACCGGCCAGCCGGTGGTGAGCACGATGAGCGCCCCGGCCACAGCGGCGAGCTTCGTGATGACCGCGCTCGCCTACACCGGCCAGTACGACGAGCGCGTCTACCCGAGTAACGCCAACGCGAGCGCCTACGCCTCAATCCACGAAACGACGGCCCGCTCGGACGATTGGCCGCAGTGGCGGGACGTACCCTTCTACGACGGCCCCCCGGCAGGTAGCTCCTCCGGCTCGCAGACAACGACCATCAAGCGGATCTACGCAGCAAATGACTCGAGGGACCTTTACCTACGGGTCGACAACTCCTCAGGGGCGCTAGCGGTTTATAACACGTCCCCCGGTCCTGAGGTCCTCATATATGCCCAGGACTTTGACCACTCGCGCTCGCTCAAGGCCACGAGCGCCGGCCTGTACGGCGGGACGCTCGACCACCCGATGAACTACCTGTTCGCACGGTCGAGCGCGACCGCCACGTACTCGATGTTCAAGGTCGGCTCGGCGGGTGGGTGGGCCCTCGTCAAGAACCTGAGCACGCCGGCGCCACGTTGGGATGCGGCCACGGGCCGTATAGAGCTTGAAATACCGTTATCGGACATGGCGAGTTCCGCCGCCGCGGCCGGGGACTGGTCGTACATGGACATCCAGACGGCCCTCGATGGCTCCGGCACCGGCCACGACGCCGACACTGTAGGGCTCCACTACGAGATCGCCCGCTCGGCTGGCCCTGGCAGTACGGGAGCGTCCTCGGTAACGAGATCGAGAGCCTGACGACTAACGCATCGCGGTACTCCCCGGGCACAGAGGTCACCATCAACGCCGGCATTGTCAATACACAGGCCGTCGGCGAGGACAACGAGACGCTCACGTTATCCTTCACCCACGACGGGACGGCCGTCGGCCCGGACGAGACGACAACGCTCACGCTTGCTGCGGGGCAATTCGAGAACTACAAATTGAGCTGGGATCCGCCGGGGACCGATTACCAGGGCTACTTGGTCCAGGCGACGCTCACCGATGCCGGCGGCAACGTCCTGGACACCGCCTATAGCGCGGTTGATGTCTCGCAGAACTGGGCGAAGTTCCCGCGCTACGGGTTCGTGACGAACTTCGGGGACAACAACCTGCAGCTCCTTACCGCCGATCGGCTCAACCTCTACCACCTCGACGGCGTCCAGTTTTATGACTGGGAGTGGGAGCAGCACGTGCCCCTGGCGGGGACCGTCGAGGATCCCGCCTCCACCTGGGTCAACATCGATGAGAACTCGAACTACGAGCATGCTGTCAGGTCGCTTATCAGCGCGGTGCATGCGACCTCGGCGGTGGCGATGGACTACAACCTCATCTACGGGGCCTGGGCCGGTTACGGCTCCGACGGCAGCGGGGTCAGCCCCCGTTGGGGGCTATTCAAAAAAAGTAATTGCACCGACCAGGTTAACGACGCCCTCACCGACCTGGAGACAAGCAACCTGTACATCTTCGACCCCGGGAACCCTGCCTGGCAGAGCTACATATCCCATCGGGAGAAGGACGTCAACGACGTCTACGGTTTCGACGGTTGGCAGGCTGACCAGCTGGGTGATCAGGGCACGACCTACACATGCAGCGGTACGCCGGTCAACCTTTCCAGTGAGTTCAACGGCTTTTTGAGCAACGCCTCCAGCTCGGTCGGCGGTGAGCTCGTGTTCAACGCCGTTGGCCAGTACGGCCAGCAGGAGGTGGCAACGAACCCCGACCTGGAGTTCCTCTACAGCGAATGCTGGCCGGCGAACGGTCAGACCACGTACGAAGACTTGCAAACAACCATTGACGAAAACAACTCCTGGAGCAACAACGAGAAGTCCACCGTGCTGGCCGCCTACCCGGACCAGGCTTATGGAGACGAGCACAGCAGCACCGGCCCGGGGTTTTTCAACACCCCGGGCGTACTTTACGAAGATGCCGCGATTTTCGCCTCAGGCGGTGACCATATCGAGCTCGGTGACATCGACCATATGCTGGCCGAACCGGACTACGTCTCGGACAGCCTGTACATGCCGTCGGCCCTCCAGCAAGCGATGGTCAACTATTACAACTTCCTCACTGCCTACGAGGATCTTCTCCGAGACGGTGAGACGCCGAGCTCCAACGTCGTCGAGCTCCCGGCAGGGCCCCCGACGAGCACGACCGGGTCGGCCGGGACGGTGTGGGCCTTTTCCAGCTCGACCGCGGGCAGAGACGTCCTGCAGTTCATCAACATGTTGGACCTCACAAGCGCCGACTGGATGGACACTGACGCCGACCAGCGCGCCCCGACTGTCGAGCACAACCTGGCCGTGAAGTACTACTACGGCCTAAGCGAGGCGCCGGTGGACGTTTATGTCGCATCGCCGGACGTAAACGGCGGTACGGCTCAAAGGCTCCCGTTCACAACAGGCTACGACAGCGGGGGCAACTACGTCACGTTCACCTTGCCGTCACTTGATTACTGGGACATGGCATGGCTCGACTGAGCGTGGGTGGCGCGCCTACGAAGGCTCGCGGCGCTAGGGTCGCGGCGCACTAACGAGGAGGCGCCCGATGAAAATCCTGCAGGCGACTGCGGCGCTCACGGTGGCGCTCATCGCAACCGGCGCCACTACCACCAGCGCAACCGGCGCCGGTGCAGGACCGGCCGTGGTCTCGGCCCTCAGGCATGTACCCGACGCCTTCGAGGCGAGCATCGGGCTGACGCGCTCGCAGGTGGAGGCTCGTTTCCACGAGATCGACAGTGGCCATACCGTGTTCAAGGCCGCCTCCGCGCTAAAGGGTGTGCCCCGGGTGCTCGGACAGGACCCCCGGCTGTACACGATCGTCGAGGTAAACGGGTTCCCAGAGGTCGTCGATGTGCAGCTGGTTTCTCTCCTCGACACCAAGAGCAAGACGACCCTGGAGGACCAGGTCGTCTACGACTCGCTCGCCTGCGGGCTTCTAGGTGACCGGGCGGCGCAGACCTGGTGCACGGGGCGCATCTTGAACACGAACGCCCATGGTCTGGTCACGGCCACCAAGTCGGCGACGTTCGGCGCAGTCCGGGTCACGGTCAGGACCTACCAGGCCGACAAGGCTCCGAGCGCCCCGGTTGTTTCGATCGACGTCGCCGCGCTGTAGCCAAAATTTTGCTTGCCATCAAGGCCCAATCGGATTTATCATTACTGTAAGAGTTTATACGACCACTGGACAAAGTCCGGGCCACGGCAGGGCCTAGAGGGGGGAACGGTGTCACGCAAGCACAGCTGGCTCTGGAAGCGCGCGGCCATTTTTGTGGCGGCAGCGATGGTTGTCGCACCACTGGCCGCCACATCGACCAACAGGCTCACTGCGACCAAGGCCGGCGCAGCGAGCAAGCATGCCTCGTCGAAGTTGCCGGTGGCTCACTTGAAGGCGGCGCTCGCCTCGGGCACCGACACACTTCCCTCCACCACGTCGGCGGCCAGCCTCTATCTGTCGAACTGGCAGAACATCCAGGCCATCTGGATGGCGCCAGTGCTCAACCAGACACAGACACCGACCTACGGGCCTCGCATCGCCGAGCTCCACTACTCAGGCAACTGGAGCGTCAACCAGATCAACGACTACACCGGTTTCTTCCGCGACGAGACAGACCACGTCAAGTACGACCAATCCCAGGACTTCACGACGACCGGCTACATCGACCAGGACGGGGTGCTCAACGGCAGTTACGGGACCTACAACGGTTCGGCGACGCCCATCCAGATGAGCCGGAGCTTTGTCCTGGTGCCGGACGAGCCCTTCATGGTTACCCGCTACACCCTCACCAACCCGTCGTCGACCACGTCGTACAACTGGAACGTGCTCGACCAGGTGCACCTCAACAACACCAACGGCAGCGACAACGTTGCTGGTTCTTACACCTCGAGCAACCACACGCTGTACGCGAACATGACAGCGTCCGGGCAGTACGTCGTGTTCCTAGGAGCAATGCAAACGCCGTCTTCGTACCAGGTTGGCAATGACTCCGACTGCACGCCGAGCGACTCGACGGCCAGCGCATGGTGCCAGTTCGACGCCAACGGCACCTTGGACAACAACAGCTCGCTGTCCACCCCGAACATGGACCTCGGCTTCCAAGACGAGGTGACGATCGCCCCGAACTCCACGCAGACGCTGTACTTCTACATGGGGATTGCCGCGACACTGACGGCCGCGCAAAGCGACGCGGGCACAGCTAGCGGCGAGACCGGCTCGTACTGGTACTCCACCACGGCCACCGACTACACGAACTGGCTAAACGGCGGAAAGACCATTTCGACAACCGACACCGGCGTAAATACCGCCTACCTGCGCAACCTTGTCGTGATCAAGAACTCACAAAACCCCGGCACAGGGCTCTGGCCGGCGGCGACCAACCCGGGGTCCTACGGCTACAAGGCCTGGGTGAGGGACTCTTCGTTCGACGCCATGGCCCTCGACGCTTCCGGGCACTATGCCGAAGCCCAGCAGTACTGGGAATGGATGGCGGCAAACCAGTTATCGAACGGGACCTGGGAAACGACTTACAACGAATGGACCGGGGCTTATATATCCTTCGTCCAACCCGAGTACGACAGCGTCGGGGAGTTCCTGGACGGCGTGTACCGCGACTACCAGCTGAGCGGTAGCTCGAGCTTCCTCTCCGACGTATGGCCGGCCGTACAGGCAGCCGCCAATTTCCTCGAGGACAACGTGGGCAGCAATGGCCTCGGCCCGGAAGACAACAGCATCTGGGAACAGACCGACCAGTACAACACCTTCACAGAAGCGTTCTATGTTGCCGGCCTGCGGGCGGCCGCCCACCTCGCGCTGACCGAGGGCAACTCGAGCGACGCGGATGCTTGGAACGGTGCCGCCAGCACGGTCCTGTCGGCCGTGCAACGCTCCTACAGCTGGAACCCACCGGGTGAGTACAACGACACAACTGGTTACTACGACCAGGGTGTTACCTCCTCGGGATCGCCCGACACGACCATCGATGCCTCCAGCGACGAGCTGATCGCGCTCGGCGATGTCAACGCCAACACGCAGCAGGCTGCCAGCCAAATCTCGACCGTCGAGCAGGCGATCACCCACGACACCTGGGGCATCGCCCGCTACAGCGGCGACACTTATTACTACACGAGCCCCTACAGCCCGGCCGGCAACGAGGCCGGCTCGGCCGAGCCTGTCTGGCCGAACATGACGATGCTCGTCGCGCTCTATGAGGTCTACACGGGTGACCTGAGCGACGCCTTGAGCAGGCTGCAGTGGTACGCGGGCGTCTCGGGGGTGGGTTATATGCCGCCGGGCGAGGCGGTATCTTGGCAGACCGACCAGCCGATAGTCAGCACGATGAGCGAACCGTTCACCGCTGCGACTTTCATCACTACCGCGCTCGCCTACACAGGACAATACGACGAGCGCGTCTACCCGACGAACGCCAACGCGAGCGCCTACGCCACGGTCAACGAGACGACCACCCCGTCGAACGACTGGCCACAGTGGCGGGGCATCCCCTTCTATGACGGGAACCCTGCCGGCAGCGCTTCGGGCTCGAAGATGACAAGCATCGCAAGGGTTTACGCCGCCAACGACTCGACGAACCTCTACCTAAGGGTTGACAACATGTCGGGCGCTTTGTCGGCCTACAACACTCAGCCGGAGTTCGCGATCCTCATCTATGCACAAGACTTCGACCACTCCGGCTCGCTGCACAGTACGTCGACGGGCTATTTCGGGGGGACGCTCGACCACCCGATGAACTACCTGTTCGCACGCTGGAGCAACAGCAGTACGTACTCGATGTTCAGCGCCAACTCGAGCGGGGGATGGACCTGGGACACGAACCTGAGCACACAGGCCCCTCAGTGGGACACCGCTACGGGGCGAATAGAGCTGGAGGTACCGTTATCGGACATGGCTAGTTCGAGCGCGGCTGCGGGCGACTGGTCTTACATGGACGTCGACATGGTGCTCGACAACTCCGGCACGTGGCAGGACGACGACATCATGGGGCTCCATTACGAGATCGCCAGTTCAGGGCAAGCCTGGCTCTCGGGGAGCACGCTCGGCCACGAGATCGAGAGCCTCACGACGAACGCCTCCCGCTATTCCCCGAGTACCGGCGTAACAATCAACGCGGACGTAGTCAACCCACAGGCGGTCACCGAGAACAACGAGACGCTCACCTTGGCCTTCACCCATAACGGGGTGGCGGTGGGGTCGAACGAGACGACGACGGTTTCTCTTCCCGCGGGGCAGATAGAGAACTACTCGGTGACCTGGAGCCCACCGACCACCAATTACCAGGGCTACCTGGTGCAGGCAACCCTGACCGATGTCAACGGCCATGTCCTGGACACCGCTTACACGGCCGTCGACGTCTCGTCGAGCTGGGCGAAGTTCCCCCGCTACGGTTTCGTCACCAACTATGGGGACAATTACCTCCAGACGCTCACGACCAACCGTCTGAACCTTTACCACCTGGACGGGGTCCAGTTCTACGACTGGGAGTGGAAGCACCACGTGCCCCTGGCCGGTACCGTCTCATCGCCCGCCACGAGCTGGGTGGACATCGGCGAGGACACCAACTACAAGCACTCGGTGCAGACGCTCATCAGCGACGTCCATGCTGACTCGGCGATCGCGATGGACTACAACCTCATCTACGGTGCCTGGGCCGGCTACGGCTCCGACGGTAGCGGTGTCAATTACCAGTGGGGCCTGTGGTGGAACAACAATTGCACGAACCAGGTCAACATCGCCCTCACCGGCCTGGAAACGAGCAACCTTTACGTTTTCGACCCGGGTAACACCTCTTGGCAGAGCTACATCTTCAACCAGGAGAAAGATGTCAACGACGTCTACGGTTTCGACGGTTGGCAGGCTGACCAGTTGGGCAACCAGGGCACGACCTACACCTGCAGCGGCACTGCGGTAACCCCGTCCAGCGAGTTCAACAGCTTCTTGACCAACGCCTCCAGCACTGTGGGCGGTGAGCTCGTGTTCAACGCCGTCGGCCAGTACGGCCAGCAACAGGTGGCGGCCAACTCAGACCTCGAGTTCCTCTATACCGAATGCTGGCCCGGCAACGGCCAGACCACCTACAACGACCTGCAAACCGCCATCAACAACAACAACACTTGGAGCAGCGGCGCAAAGTCTACGGTGCTCGCTGCTTACCCGGACCAGGCGTACGCGGACAATTACACCTCATCGGACCCGTCGTTTTTCAACACGCCCGGGGTCCTCTACGAGGACGCCACGATTTTCGCATCAGGTGGCGACCACATCGAGCTGGGCGACGTCGACCATATGCTCTCCGAACCGGACTATGTGTCCGACGGGCTCGACATGCCGGCCGCTCTCCAGCAGGCGATGGTCAACTACTACAACTTCCTGACCGCCTACGAGGATCTTCTCCGCAACGGCGAGGCGGTTAGCTCAAACGTGATCGACCTGCCGGGTGGGCCATCGACGAGCACGAACGCTACGGCCGGGACGGTGTGGACCTTTGCCCGTTCTATAAGCGGGACTGATGTGCTCCACTTCATCAACCTGCTGAACCTGACCAGCAATGACTGGATGGACACGAACGCCAACCAGCCAGCTCCCACAGTCCAGTCCAACCTGGCGGTCAAGTACTACTACACGTCATCTGTGGCGCCGGTGAGCGTTTACGTTGCATCCCCGGACGTAAATGGCGGTACGGCGCAGAGCTTGTCGTTCACAACCGGTACCGACGGTGGGGGCAAGTACGTAACCTTCACCCTGCCCTCGCTTGATTACTGGGACATGGCCTGGGTCAACTATTAGGCCCTCTAGCGAAGGGAGGCGCACGCGAGCAAACTGGTCGTCATGAGTGACGACCAGTTTGACGACCTGCGCTCGAGGCTCGACGATATTGCCGAGGAGCTCGCTGATATCGGGCTCGCCAAGTTGAAGGAAGCGGTGAGCGAAGACGACGCGTTGGCCGCAGCCGAGGAGCGCCGTGTCGCTCGCGCCCGGCGCGCGGTCCTGAAAGCTGCAGCCCTTCTCGCTGGCGGCGCCGAAGACGGTCCCGATTAGGACCGCTTCGGCAGCCGGGCCAGCCAGTACGCGCCGTAAGGAGGGTAGGACCTGTAAGGCAGCGAAGACCTATTAGGCCTCGGGCTTGACCTTGACGGCCTCGACCTCGAACTCGAGGTTGACCTTGTCGCTCACCATGACCCCGCCGGCTTCCAAAGCGGCGTTCCAGTTGACGCCCCAGTCCTTGCGGTTGATGGAGGCATTGCCGTCGAAGCCGACCCGGAAGTTGCCCCAGGGGTCTTGGGTGCCCCCGTTGAGCTCGAAATTGATCGTAACGGGCTTGCTTACGCCACGGATGGTGAGGTCACCGGTGACGTCGAACTTGTTGTCTCCAGCCTTGTCCACGCTGGTGGAGCGGAACGTTATCTCGGGGAACTCCTCCATGGCCAGGAAGTCGTTGGTCCGCAGGTGAGCATCGCGATCAGCATTGCGGGTGTCGATGCTCGCCACCTTGATAGTGATCTCGACCGTCGAGTTCGAGGGGTTCTCGGTGTCGAGGTGAGCTGAGCCGTTGAACTCATTGAACTGCCCGCGCACCTTTGTCACCATGGCGTGGCGGGCTGAGAAGCCGATACGCGTATGAGCAAGGTCGAGCGTGTAGTCGCCAGTTATTGTTTCTTGGGCTACAGGGGTTTCAGTGTTTGTCATTTGAGCGATCTCCTTGGGGTCGGTGGTGTACCTATCACGTATCTCTCCAACATAGGGGATATGTCAACTATTCCGGTACGGTGAAATGTAATGAACGAAGTCAGGTGGCTGGACGAGCGGGAGGAGCGTGCGTGGCGCTCTCTACAGCTCATGCAGATGCGCCTGAACGCGCAACTGGCCCGGGACCTTGCGTCTCGCTCTGAGCTCAGTTACCAGGACTACATGGTCCTCGTTGCCCTAACGGCGCGGCCAGAGGGCAGGATGCGCCTGTTCGAGCTGGGCCATCTCTTGGGCTGGGAGAAGAGCCGCCTCTCCCATCAGGTGAGCCGGATGGCCGACCGTGGGCTGGTCGAGAAGATCAAGTGCCCCTCCGACCTGCGCGGGGCAGTGGTCGGGGTGAGCGCCCATGGCCGCGACGAGATCACCGCAGCCGCCCCCGGGCACCTGGAGGCAGTCAGGCGCCTTTTTATCGACCTACTGGGCGCTGAGCAGCTTGACACGCTCGCCGAGGTCTGCGAGAGAGTGCTGGCAGCAGTGGCCGAGGAAGAGGTCCGGACATGCCCGCCCTGCGCTGAGCTCGCCGGCGATGGCGCCGATGGGACGGTCGCCGATGGGACGGTCGCCGATGGGACGGTCGCCGAGAGGGCCGGTTCAGCGCTCGCGAATTAGGTGACGCGGCGGGACCGGTAGCCCAGCGGGTGGCGGGGGAGCGCTGGGCAGAGCGTTGAGAGCGTCTATCAGCTGGCGGAGGTGGCTGTAAGACGTACGGTCGAAGCGCAGGGCGATGCGTGGGAGGTCGACGTGGTCGTTCTCGCGAACTTCGCTCGGCAGCGGGCCGGGGAGGACCTCGATCGCTCCCCGCAGGAAAATGTGGCCGAACTCCTCGGACAGGGCTGCCATCTCGCCCGGAGCCGGTTGCGCGAGCAAGCGGATGATAAGGCGGTCACCGATCCATCGCAGCGAGTGGTAGTTGCGGTAGAAGCCGAGGATCTCGGCGGCGGCCTCGCCTACATCGTCGGTGATCAGGTAGAGGCTGGCATCGCCCGGTGAGATGAGGCCCCGGCCCTCCACCTCCTGGGTCACGAAGTGCTCCCATGCCTGCCAATAACTCCCGCCGGGAACTTCCAGCAGTACCACGGGCGAGGGCTCGGCCTTGCCGGTCTGCAGAAGCGTGAGCAGCTCGAACGCCTCGTCGAGGGTCCCGTAGCCACCCGGGAGGACGGCGTAGCCATCGGACTCCTTCACGAGCAGCAACTTGCGCGTGAAGAAGTACTTCATCGAGACCAACTTGGGGTCCGACGAGATGAACTGGTTCGCCTCCTGCTCGAAAGGGAGCCGGATGTTGATCCCGAACGCGTGGTCGGGGCCGGCACCTTCCAGGCCAGCCGCCATTATCCCCGGGCCAGCACCCGTGACCGTCGACCAGCCCATCGACGCGAGCAGCGACGCGAGGTCGCGCGCCTGGGCATAGAGCGGGTCGGTCGGCAGGGTACGAGCGGATCCGAACATCGTGATCTTGCGGACGCTCCTGTACGGGGCGAACACCTCGAAACCCTCCCGCATCTCGCGCAGCGCTGCGCTGGCGATCTTCAGGTCGAGGCGGTCGGCCTGGCCTTTGGCGAGGCCCATCACGGATATGAACAACTCGCGGACCTGATCGCGGTTGGCGGTTACCGCCAGTTCGTCGAGCAGGGATTCGAGGCGGCGGTCCAGCTCCGGGTCCCCCGTGCTCGACCCCACCCGGCCGTGGCCCTGATGTGACCCGGCGGGTGACCCGGTGGGTGACGCGGTGGGTGGAGAGGGAGGTTGGGCCACAGGCCCGGGGCCGGTCACAGGTTCCGGGGAGCGGCGTCGGTGTCGACGAGCCACAGGATGCGGCCCGCCTTGACCCGCGCCGCGGGGATGTCGTCGCCGGCAACGAGCGCCTCCATTGCAGGGCGCTTGGCTTCGCCGGCGACAGTGAAGATGACGAGCCTCGCCCTGGCTATAGCCGAATAGGTGAGCGTCATCCTGGGGTGGTTGTTGGCCCCGTTCGGGTCCTCGCTGAAGGTGACCAGCTGGCCGGGGTCAGCGTCAAGGGCGGCGGAGCCGGGGAAAAGGCTCGCCGTGTGCCCGTCCGCCCCCATCCCGAGATGGACCAGGTCGAGCTGGCCGATGTCGCCTATGCGCAGCTGGTAGGCATCGAGGCCCTCGTCGCAGCGCATCGGGTAGACCGCATTGGCGGCTCCGACATTTTCCAACAGAGCCTGGCGCACAAGCAGCTCGTTTGAGTCGGGGTCGTCGGGCGGGACGCAGCGTTCGTCGCTCCAGTAGAAGTTGACGACGAGCCAGTCGATCTCTTGGGCACCCTCGAGCGCGAGGCGTTCGTAGCAGGCGCGTGCGGTGGGGCCGCCTGAGAGCGCGATGTCGAACTCTTCACCGGGGCGGTTGGCGAAGGCTGAGATCACCTCGCTCGCGAAGGCGCCGGGGAGGTCATCTGTTACAACAAGCTCTCCGTTCACGGGCTAGACCCTAACGCCTAGGACGCGAGCGCTGCGGCTGCAGCCAGAGCACGTTCCCATACCCGGTCCGCCCGGAGGTTGGATATCGCAGCGGACAGCGCCGAGGTGAGCGAATCGTCCGGCAGTGGCATGGCCTGCCCATGCGCTATGCCTCCCGATAGGGAAGCCTTCGCGATTACGGCGCGGGCCCCTTCGTCGCGGCTCACCTGGAACCTGCCATCTTCGCCGTCATAAGAAGCCTCGAGGGTTATGTCGACGTGCTTTGAATCGGTAAGCACGAGCTCGCGTGCGCGCAGGTCGAGCTGTGCCATGAGCCAGCCGCCGAGCATGTGCCGCGGCCCCGGCTTGCCCTGCACCGACGCGAGGCGCACACCCTGGAGAAAATGCCGGCTGTGCTCAGGCTCGAACAGGCCTGCCAGCAGGTCCCGCCAAGGCTGCAGGCGCACCCAGGACAGGTCCACGACGGGCTGGTGGTTGGCCAGCTCGAGCAGGGTGCGGTACGAGTGGCCGATGTCGCTCAGAGCCGGCCCTACCAAGCGCGTGTCGACCATGAGCACCGAAGCCAACCGCAGCAGCGGGTCGGTGGGGTCGGGGAGGTCAGTGGGGAACCACATGGCGACGGGGAGGTCGGCCAGGATAAAAGGCCCCACGATCGAAGACAGGTGGGAAGCTGCTTGGCCTCCCACGTGGAGGTGCAGTTCCTCGAAGAAAATGGGGTGCCCCCCGGCCGCGGCCGCCGAGGCGCGCCACAGCGTGGCGGTGGCGTCGATGACTGGGGTGCTGTCGGGGTCCGCGCGCAGTACGACCGCGCGGCACGGATGGTGGGCGCCGATAGAACGCACTGGTTCGGCGCAGGCGACCGGGTCGTCTTTCGGGCCGATCACCATGACAATTGTGAGGACGGCGGTGCGGGTGGCGGCTTCCCTACCGGCGGCCTCGCGACGGAGCTCGGGTAATGCCGAGATGACCTCGCCGAGGCTCACGGCACGTCTTTCCCACGTCTGGACTACGGCGGGGCCGTCGTCGCTAGAGCTGACCGAGGGCGTTACGGTGTTCGCCATTTCCGCCCGTCGCGCTCTATCAGGGTGTCGGCTTGGCGCGGTCCCCAGGACCCCGCCGCATAACCGGCGAGAGGGGCTCCGTCGTTGGCCCAAGCATCGAGCAAGGGCTGGACTATCCCCCAGGCGGTGTCCACCTCGTCGCTGCGAATGAACAGCGTCGGGTCGCCGACCATGGCGTCGAGCAGGAGCCGTTCGTAGGCGTCGGGCGGCTCCTCCAAGAACGCAGCCCCGTAGGAGAAGTCCATCAGGACGTCGCGCACCATGAACGCTTGGCCGGGGACCTTGGCCCCGAAACGCAGCGTCACGCCTTCGTCAGGCTGGATACGCATAACCAGGGCATTGGGGTTTAGGCCAGTAGCGGCAGCCTTGGGGAAAGCGAGGTGCGGCACCGCTTTAAACTGGAGGGCGACCTCAGTCACCCGCTTGGGCAGGCGCTTGCCTGTGCGTATGTAGATGGGGACGCCGGCCCAGCGCCAGTTGTCGACGGTCAGCTTGAGCGCCAGATATGTTTCGGTCTGGCTGTCGCGGCTGACGCCTTCCTCTTGGCGGTAGCCCGGGACTGCGTTGCCCTCGACCCAGCCGCTGTCGTACTGGGCGCGCACCGCGATGTTGGCAACCTCGTCCACCGACGGGACGACGACCGAGCGCAGAGCCTTGACTTTCTCGTCGCGGATGCCGTCGGCGTCGATCGTGCCGGGGGGCTCCATAAGAGTAAGTGAGAGGACCTGCATCACGTGGTTCTGCACGATGTCGCGCAGCGCCCCCGCTTTTTCGTAGAAACTGCCACGCTTTTCGACGCCCACCGTCTCGGCGACGGTTATCTGGACGTGGTCGATGTAATTGCGCGACCACAAAGGTTCGAATATCGCGTTGGCAAAACGCAGGGCGAGCACGTTCTGTACGGTTTCTTTGCCGAGGTAGTGGTCGATACGGTAAATCTGGTCCTCAGCGAAGACCTCGTGCAGAGCGGTGTCGAGCTCGCGGGCACTTTCGCGGTCACGCCCAAAGGGTTTCTCTATGACCAGGCGCGAAGCGCCTCCCGGCTCGGGGTGGTTGAGGCCAACTTTGCCGAGCGCTTGCGCCACCTCTGCGAACACGTCGGGCACGGTGGCGAGGTAGAAGGTCCGGTTGCCGCCGGTGCCGAGGGCCTCGTCGATGCTCTTGAGGCGGTTCTTCAGTTGCTTGAAGGTGTTCGGGTGCGAATAGTCGCCGGCAATGTAGGCGCTGTTCTTGATGATCTCGGCCCATCCCGGCCCGGCATGGGGGACGGCTTCTGCCATGAGGCCTTTGAAGCCGTCGTCGGACATTTCGCTGCGGGCGACGCCGACGATGGAGAAGGCAGCGGGCAGGAGCCGTCGCCGCGAGAGATGCTCGAGGGCGGGTAGCAATTTGCGGTGGGTCAGGTCGCCGGAGGCGCCGAAGACCACCAGGACGCCGGGCGGGGCGCGGCGGACCGTCTCCATCCCCTCGGCGAGGACGTTGACGGGCAGCGTGGTGTCGCTCACGACTGCTTATCGGCCTTGTGCTCGTTGGCTTTGTCCTCGAGCGCCTGGAGCAGCTCGTCGAAGCTCTTGGAGAAAGCGGCCACGCCTTCTTCTTCGAGCTTGTGGGATACGTCGGCCATGTCGATGCCCACTTGGGCGAGGGCATCGATCTCGCCGCGGGCCTGCTCTGCTCCCTGCTCGACGGTTTGGGCGACGGTGCCGTGGTCCATAAAAGCGGCGACAGTGGCGTCGGGCATCGTGTTGACGGTGTGCGGGCCGATGAGCGTGTCCACGTAGAGGAGGTCCGGGTATGCCGGGTTCTTGGTCGAGGTCGAAGCCCACAGCGGCCGTTGCACATGGGCGCCCTTGGCCACGAGAGCTTCCCAGCGCGGACCGGAGAAGCGCTGCAGGAACAACTGGTACGCCAACTTCGCTTGCGCCACGGCGGCTTTCCCGCGAAGCGGGAGCGCCTTGTCGTTGTTCAAGGCTTCGAGGCGGCGGTCGACTTCGGTGTCGACCCGGCTCACGAAGAACGAGGCGACGCTGTGCACGCGCGACAGGTCGCCGTTGGTAGCGGCGAAGGTCTCGAGCCCGGAAATGTAAGCCTCGATAACAGCGTCATACCTGTCGAGGCTGAAGATCAAGGTGACGTTTATGCTGCGGCCCTCGCTGATCATCTGGCGGATAGCGGGTACCCCGGCCTCGGTGGCAGGGATCTTGACCAGCAGGTTGGGCATCGCAATGCGCTCGTGGAAAATGCGGGCGTCCTTGATGGTGCCTTCGGTGTCGTAAGCGAGACGCGGTGAGACCTCGAGGGAGATAAAGCCGTCGCCGCCGCCACTTTGGACGTAGAGGGGATGGAATATCTCGAGTGCGGCTGTGACGTCGGCTGTGGCCATCTCCCAGAAGGCTTGTTCGACCGAGCCACCTTCGATGAGGCGGGCGAAATCGGCGGAATAAGCGTCAGTCCCGGTCATGGCTTTTTGGAAGATCGTCGGGTTGGACGTGACGCCACGGATGCCGTCATCGACGCATGTTGCGCGAGGCGCCCGGAGCGAATGTTGTCGCGTGAAAGGTTGTCGATCCACGGGCTTTGGCCAGCCTCCGTGTAGAGCTGATGGAGAAGCGTCATTTAATTTTCCTCCTGGTCATCGTCAGTCTTTCCGAGCAAGGCCCGGGCATTTTCGGCCACGTTTTCGGGGGTGAAGCCGAAGTGGGCCAGTACCTCAGCGCCGGGGCCGGAGGCGCCAAAGTGGTCTAGGGAAACGGTTGCGTCCGCCCAAAGCGCCCAGCCGAAGCTGGCGGCGGCTTCGACAGCCAGCACGGGTGCGCCGGCGCCGAGGACTTCGTCTTGGTAGTCCTCGTCTTGCTCCTCGAAAAAGTTCCAGCTGGGCATGGAGACAACACGTACCTGAAGGCCGTCCGCCTCCAGCAGCTTGGCTGCGTCGGCACAGACCGACACCTCGGACCCCGTGCCCACGAGCACGATGTCGGGCCCCGGTTCGTCCCCGGAGAGGACGTAGGCGCCCCGGAACAGCTGCTCGGCCCGCTCCGCGGTGCCCTCGAGCACTGGCAGGGTCTGGCGGGAAAGGATCAGAGCGGTCGGGCCGTCGTGTTCGATGGCGGCGCGGACCGCCTGGGCGGTCTCGTTGGCGTCGGCGGGGCGGATGACGAGCAGGTTGGGCATGGCCCGCATGGCGGCGAGCTGCTCGACCGGCTGGTGTGTGGGCCCGTCTTCGCCGAGGCCGATCGAGTCGTGCGTCCAAGAAAAGATCACCTTCGTCTTGGACAGCGCCGAGAGCCTCACGGAGCCTCTCATGTAGTCGCTGAAGGTGAAGAAGGTGCCGCCGATCGGCAGGATCCCGCCGTGGCGGGACATCCCGACCATGGCGCCGCCCATCGCGTGCTCACGGATCCCATAGGCCATCAGGCGGCCCTCGGGGTGTTCCTTGGACTGGCGCGCGCTCGCCGTCGATCATGGTGCCCGTGTTGCCGGTCAGGTCGGCGCCACCCGAGACCAGGCCGGGCACGTCAGGGAAAATGGCGTTGAGGCTTGATTTCAGGGCGGCCCTGGTGGCGAGCTTGTCGCCCGGTTTCCAGGTCGGCAGCTTCTTCTCGAAACCGGCAAGCGCCTGGCCGCGCCATTGGGCGTCCCAGCGTGCCCGGTCGTCGCTCCCGGAGGGCAAACGGGCCTCGAGCTGTTTGGCCCAAGCGTCACGGTCCGGGCGCCCGCGGGCGCCGGCGGCGCGGTACATGGCAACCACTTCGTCGGGCACCCAGAAGCTCTCTTCAGGGGGAAGGCCAAGGATTTCCTTGGTGGCCTTGATCTCCTCGGGCTCGAACGGGTCCCCGTGGGCTTTGGGGCTGTCGGTCATGTGCGGGGCAGGCCAGCCGATGTGGGAGCGGAGCTGGAGGAAGCTCGGGCGGTCTTCGACGGCCATGGCCTGCGCGGATGGCCTCCTCGAGCGCCTGGGTGTCGTTCGCTATTTCGCCGAGGTTTTCGGTGTGCCAGCCGTAAGCGTCGAAGCGCTTGATGGCGTCGTCGTTGAGCGTGATCTCGGTCGGGCCGTCGATGGTGATGTGGTTGTCGTCGTAGATATAAATGAGCCGGCCGAGCCCGAGGTGGCCGGCCAACGAGGCGGCTTCGTGGCTGATGCCCTCCATCAGGTCGCCGTCGCTGCAGATGACGAACGTGTGGTGGTCGACGAGGTCGGGCCCGTACTGCGACCGGAGGATCGCTTCGGCGACGCCCATCCCCACGCCGTTGGCGAAGCCCTGCCCGAGCGGGCCGGTCGTGACTTCGACACCTTTCAGCTCGCTCGACTCGGGGTGGCCCGGCGTGCGGGACCCGAGCTGGCGGAACTCCGTGAGGTCGTGCAGGGTCAGGTCGTAACCCGAGAGGAACAGCATCGAGTAAAGAAGGATCGAGGCGTGGCCACAAGAAAGTATGAACCTGTCGCGGTCAGGCCAGTCAGGGTCGCCAGCGTCGTAGCGCATGATGCGTGTCCAAAGGACGTGGGCCAGGGGGGCCAGCGCCATCGCCGTGCCGGGGTGGCCGGAGTTCGCCTTGCGGGGCGCGTCCATTGCCAACCCACGGATGACGTTGATACCTAGTTGTTCGGTCGGGGAAGCGGGCTCTATCGGCACCTAGACCTGCCCAGTTGCCGGCAGGCCCGCCGGCTGGTCGATGCGCAGGACCGGTGCCCGGAGTGCCGTGGGAGCGGCGGTCTGGGTCATGGGCGCCAACCTACACTGTCTTCGAACGTAGGCCTTCGAACCTACGGCGCCCGAAGGAAAGTCTTCCGCTGCTATGCCTGGCCGGGCTAGCCCCCGAGCGGAGGGAGCATCGTCAGCGGCACGATCGTCGTCTGGCCGTCGGGCACTAGGCGGCAATGGGCCTCGATGGTCCCTAGTTGCTTGTACTCCAGCTCGCCGCGGACGAGGCGGTAGGTGAACTTGCCTGGTTCCACGTTGAAAGGAGAGACGTTGCGGGCGACCTGGTCACCGGCTTCGTCACGGAAGACGACCTCCAGTACCCCGTTGGGCGGGTCGTCGCGCCGGGAGCGGATAAGCACGATCAGGTGCGGTGTGATCGTGAGCGGCGGGGCTTGTGGCGCCGCCATCGAGAACATGATGCCCGAAATGTCCACCCGGGTAGCCGGGCCGGGGACCTGGCGCAGTTCGAAGCTCTCTATGAAGAGAGCAGAAACTATGTCCATCGCGAGAGCGAGCGAACGGCGGCGAGCTCAGACAAGCTCTGGCTCGGGCTCGCGTTCGTCGGCTGGAGGCAGCTGCCCGCCTGGCCCGCCCGCCTGTGCGGCGGCCGTCAGGTGGATATCGGTGTGACGGACCTGCAACAGGCCAAGCTTTTTGAAAAAGCTGATAACGAGCCAACCGTGGTCGAGCTCGCGGCGTGTAAATGAGAATTTCGCAGAAGTGGGGGCGGCATGGTGGTTCGAATGGAGCCCCTCGCCCCAGGTGAGCAAGGCCAACCACTGGTTATTGGTGGCGTAACCCGGGTACTTCGCGTTGCCGAAGCGGTGCCCGATGGCGTTGATCGCGGAATTGAGCAGCAGGTAGCTGACGATATGCACCGCAGATGCCACGAGCGCCAAACGCCAACCGAAGATCGCCCAGAAAACGCAGTAGCCAAGGAGCAGGCCGACAAAGCCGCGGTCGAACACGAACCTGTCCCACTTGTCGACCTTGATGTCGCGGCTGTACTTGCGAAGCGTCTCGGCGTCGCTGGCCGCCTTTTTGTAGAGGCCGACGTTGTAGATCTGCACTTTCCAATAACCGTCCAGCACGGGCGAGTGCGGGTCGCCGGGGACGTCGGTGTACGCATGGTGGCGGCGGTGGACAGCGGCCCATTCACGCGGTTTGATGCCAGTGGAAAACCAGACAATTGCGCGGCACGCAAAGCTAAGGCCAGAGCGCATTGTCATCGCCCGGTGCGTGACAGTGCGGTGGAGGTACATGGTGGTGAGAAGGAGGGCGAGCTGCGACGTGAGCAGGCCCGCGAGCACGGCGAGAAGGACTTTGGGCACGGCCCAACCCTACCGTACTTCCCTGGTGGGAGCCGGATCCCCGGCCCTTTTAGCACGTTCGGGCGAGGGCGACTTTCTGCCTAGTTGGGAACCGGCGTACCGTGCTCTGGTGGGATCCCTGTCCGGCTCGCCGCTCGGCACCGAGCCCGCCACGATCTCACGGGCGCGCCGCGCCGCCTTCGTGCCTCTCCTTGCCGGCCTCGCCGTTGTGGTCCCGGTCACAACAGCGCCGGCCTCCGGAGCCCCTTCGACCACCACGACCAGTCCGCCCGCGACCGGTGCCCCGGCCGGGTTGCTGGCGACGCCGCTGCTCTCGCCGGCACGCATCCCGATCACGCTCCAGTCCCTGACCGCCGGGCAGGCCCTGCGCCCCGCTCTGGCATCGGCGATGTCAGCCAAAGCGATCGGCGCCGGCGCGGCGGCGGCAAGCTGCGCCGAGGTGGCCCAGGACGGCGTTGTCCTCTATCAGGACCATGCGAACCTCCCGGTCCTGCCGGCGTCGAACATGAAGCTGGTCACCGCGACCGCGCTCCTGGACAAGCTCGGCCCCAACTACACCTTCACGACGGCACTGCGGGCGCTGCACCCGCCGGTGAACGGGGTGCTCCACGGAGATCTCTATTTCGTCGGGGGCGGCGACCCGCTGCTGCGAGAGCCGAGCTACGCCGCGTCGGCTTCGGCTGCCGGGCAGGCCCAAAGCGCCGTGAAGTCGGTCTTCACGAACGTCACTAATCTCGTTGGCGACCTGCGGGCACTGGGGATCCGCGAGGTGACGGGGGCAGTCGTGGGCGACGACGCCCGCTACGACTCGCTCACCTCAGTACCCGGCTGGCCTGCGCGGTACGTCGAGGAGGGCGATGTCGGCGCGCTGTCGGCGCTCGGGATCGACGACGGCTTCGCTACGGCCGGGCCTCCCGTCCCCGCTCGGTGCCCCGCCTGCCGTGCAGTCAGCGGGAGTGCTCACCGGCCTGTTGCGGTCTGCTGGCATCGAGGTCGACGGCGCCCCCTCGGAGGGCAAGCTGCCAGCCGGCACGGCCTTGATCGCCAAGTTGGGTTCGCCCCCGCTAAGCCGGATCCTTGGTGAGGTGCTGCGCGAGAGCGACAACACAGCTATCGAGCTCCTGACCAAGGAGCTGGGCTTGGAACAGTACGGGGCCGGTTCGACGGCAGCCGGTTTGCGGGCGGTCAGGGCCGATCTGGCCAGCGACGGGCTCCCGGTCAAGGGTTTCGCCAACGCGGACGGCAGTGGGCTATCGCGCTCCGACAGGGTCACGTGCGCGCTGCTTGTCGCCGTCTTGGTCAAGGCCGGTGCTAACGGGTTGCTCGTGCGTGACTTACCCGTCGCCGGGCGCTCGGGCACTCTCGCCGAGGAGATGCAGCGCACGATCGCGGCGGGCCGGGTGCTTGCCAAGACCGGGACCCTCGACGACGTGAAAGCCCTCTCCGGATGGGTGGAGCCGTCTCCTGGCCAAGGCGAGGGCAACCCGCAGCTCTCCTCGCCCGTTGTCTTCGCCAGCGTGCTGAACGACCTGGCCACGACGCTGCCCGAGACGACGGAATCGCCGGCCGACCTGACCTCGCGCGTGGCCCTTGACATCGCCGCGTACCCCAAGGTGCCGGCGCTCGCCCGCTTCGAGCCCTGAACACCGGGGTGCCGCTCCGGGGAGGCTTTAGGCGTGCGTTCCTGACGGGTAGCGGTTAGCTTCTAGGAGATGCCTGGTCGCAAGCGTGAAGGTGGTCGCCGCAAAAGTGGCGCCGGTGCTCGGGGCGGCGCGTCGGACCTGCTCCAGTACGTCATCGCCTATGCCAAGCAGGAGACCCTGGACCCCGTCATGGCCCAGCTCAAGAAGCTGGGGTGGGGCGTTGCGGGCGGCGCATGCATGGCGCTGGGCACGGCTTTCCTGGCTCTCGGCTTCGTGAGGTCGCTCCAGACCGAGTTCGGGACGGCACGTCCGGGGCGGGCCGCTGTTTTCGGGGCCGTCAACGTCAGGTCGGCGCCCACGATCGTCTCCATGTCGCCGAAGTCTGGCCGGGCCGTCGATATCGTCACCGCCCGTTTTCCTGGCAGCGCGGCGCTGGGTTCACCCTTCGGCAGCGGCGCACATCTCTCGGGGGACTGGTCGTGGGTACCCTACATGGGGGGCGTCGTGTTTTGTCTCGTCGTGGCGGGCTTTTGTGTGTTCCGGATCATGAAGGGGGTCGCACGGTGAGTGCCGACAAGCCGGAGGGAACTGGTCCGGACGGGCGCATTACCCCTGACGACATCCGTGCCAAGGCAGAGGCGCTGGCGGGCGGCGTCGAAGGCTCCGTGCAGTCGGCGAAGCCGCTGCTCATGTACGCCGCGGTCGGCGGAGCTTTGCTGGTCGTCGTCGTTTCTTATTGGTTGGGACGGCGCGGAGGGCGCCGGCGGTCGACCATCGTCGAAATCCGCCGCGGCTAGATGAAGAGCTTGCTGGCGTGGGCGATCGGCCGGGGCTGGCGGCGTGGCCTGGTCGGCGGCGAAAGGATCTGGCTGGTAGTCGGGGCGGCCGCGCCTGCTGTTGCAGTGGGGCCTGAGGGCGCTGCGCAAGGAGCCCGAGCTGGTCTTCTCCGAGAAGTTAGGCCTGGGTGAGCAGCTAATCATCACTCACCGCGCTCCCACGGGCCACAATGGGCGGCGTGAAAGTCCTGCTTCGTAACCCTAGGCGCGAGGTCGAGGTCGCCGGCCCGGTCGGCGTGCTCCCGCTGCTCAACAAGCTCGGTTACAAGCGGGAGCAGGTTCTCGTGATCGTCGACGGCACGCTTGTGACGGGGGACAGCACCATCGCCGAGGGTTCAGAAGTCGAGATCCGCCCGGTCATCTCGGGAGGGGCCGTGGAGACAGGCCCCGGCTCTGCGGCGCAGCCCTCAAGCTCATGAAATGCCGCGTCTGCCGCGAGCCCGCGGTCATCGAGGTGCGCCGCCACAACGCCGGCTTCTGCCAGGGCTGCTTCCTGACCCATTGCCGTAACCAGGTCGAACGCGTCATCAAGGAGCACTCGATGATCGCACCAGGCGACCGTGTGCTCGTCGCCGTGTCGGGCGGGAAGGATTCGCTGGCGCTCTGGGACATCCTGCTCGGCCTGGGTTACAGCACCGATGGGGTCTACATCGGCCTCGGGATAGCGGGCTACAGCGAGGACTCGGGTGGCTACGCCAAGCGCTTCGCCGCCGAGCGCGGAGCCCGCCTCCTCGACGTCGACCTGCCCCGCGACTACGGCTACGACGTCAAGACCGGGGCAGCAGCGGACCACCGGGTGCCATGCTCTGCCTGCGGGCTCTCCAAGCGCCATATTTTCGACCGTGCCGCGCTCGACGGTGGCTACGACGTCGTGGCGACGGGCCACAACCTCGATGACGAAGCCGCCGTGCTGCTCGGCAACGTGCTCCACTGGGACCTCGCCTACATGGCCCGCCAGCGCCCGGTCCTGCCTGGTGGCGATGGTTTCCCTCGCAAGGTGAAACCGTTGGTGCGCCTCGGCGAGCGCGAAACGGCTGCTTACTGCGTACTTTCCGGGATCGACTACCAGGTCGAGGAATGCCCGATGTCAGTCGGCAACCGCCAGCTGGGCTACAAGGACGCCCTCAACGCCATCGAAGAACGTTCGCCCGGCACCAAGGCAGCCTTTTACAGCGGGTTCCTCGAGCGGGGGGCCGAACTAGTGGCGAATGCGGACGTCGATGGGCGCGAAAGCCTCCATCCATGCTCGAAATGCGGCGCCCCGACGACGTCGCGCGAGGTGTGCGCTTTTTGCAGGCTCGTCGAGCGAGCCACGAGCGAGCAGCGCCGCCGGCTCCCAGTGGGCAGCCCGTGAGCTCGGGGGGGCGGCCGTTCGAGCCGGGCGAAAGGGTCCTCCTTTTCGATACCAAAGGTCGGCGTTATTTGGTCTCGTTGGAAAAAGGGGGCGAGTTCCATAGCCACACGGGGACAGTGGCCCACGATGCGCTCCTCGGCCAAGAAGACGGGACGACTGCCCGCTCGAGCCGCGGCGCCCGCTATATAGCGGTACGGCCGACGCTGGCCGAAGTGGTGCTCAAAATGCCGCGAGGTGCCCAGGTCATTTACCCAAAAGACCTTGGGCCGATATTGGTCATGGCCGATATATTCCCCGATGCTCGCGTGCTCGAAGCCGGCCTGGGCTCTGGGGCCCTGTCGATGACACTTTTGCGGGCGGGCGCCGACGTTACGGGCTATGAGCTCCGGGATGATTTTGCGGCGCGCGCAGTTGCCAATGTGATGAGCTTCCTCGGAGAGGGCGTGCTCAGCCGCTACCACGTGCAGGTGCGCGACGTATACGAAGGTATCGACGAAAAAGGCCTCGACCGGGTGCTGTTGGACCTGCCCGAGCCGTGGCGCGCCGTGAAGCACGCCGCGGGGGCGTTGCGGCCAGGGGGCATCATACTGTCCTACCTACCTTCGGTCCCCCAGGTGATGACACTGCGCGAGGCACTCGACGACGCCGGTTTCGCGATGGCTGAGACGGTCGAGATCATGCAACGTTCGTGGCATATCGACGGCCAGGCGGTCCGTCCCGACCACCGCATGGTCGGGCACACCGGCTTCCTGACCTCAGCCAGGTTGTTGGCGCTGGCCCCGTGAACGCTCTCGATATCGCCATCCTCATCTGTGCGGTGGTAGCCGCGTGGGCGGGCTGGCGGATGGGCTTCCTGGCGCGAATATTCTCCTGGCTCGGCCTCGCCGCCGGCTTGTACCTGGCGGTGGTTTTCATGCCCAACGTCTTGGACCTGCTCGGCCTTTCGTCCGCCCGCGTGCAGCCGGCCAGTTCGACGGTCCGTGATGCCACCATCGTGCTTGCGGTAGTGCTGTTGCTCGGGGGGGCTTTCGTCGGGCAGGGCATAGGGCTGTTCGTAGGGGCGAGGTTGCATTCGGTGCTCCCGTTCGGGGGAGTGAGGACCGCGGACCGAGCGGTCGGCGCCTTTGTAGGCATCCTCGGCGTCTTCACCGCCTTGTGGCTCCTCGCACCGTCGCTCGCCGCAGCGCCACCGTGGATTTCCCAGCTCACGACCCACTCTGTGATCGCTCGCTGGGTAAGCAACGAGACCCACGACCACGGCTTGAGCCCGCCCAACACCCTCCAGGCCCTCCGGCGCCTCGTCGGTGAAGACGGGTTCCCGCAGGTCTTCAATGTCATCGAGCCGGCTCAAAACGTCGGCAAGCCCCCCTTCCTGGACCCGCTGGAACGCTCTGTTGTCGGGCTCGTGTCCGCCTCGACGGTCAAGGTCGAGGGGCAGGCCTGCAACCGGATCCAGGAGGGGAGCGGGTGGACTGTCGCCCCCAACCTCGTTGTCACCAACGCCCACGTCGTTGCCGGCGAGCCGGACGGGGACACAAGCGTGCTGTTGCCCGACGGGCAGGTCAGGCAGGCGACCGTCGTCATGTACAACCCTGATATCGACCTGGCCCTGCTCTCGGTGCCGGACCTCGGCGAGAAGCCGCTGACTCTCGGCAAGGGGACGGTCGGCAACAAAGGGGCCGTTTTTGGCCATCCCAACGGCCAGGACCCGCTTGCCGTGCAGCCTGCCGAGCTCGCCGAGGAGGTCACGGCGGTGGGGGAGGACCTGTACAACAACAAGAGCACCCAGCGTGACGTGTTTATCTTGGCCGCGAACCTGACCTATGGGGATTCGGGGGCCCCGGTCGTCTCCACCGGTGGCAAGGTCGTTGGGATCGCCTTCGCCATCGCCCCTGACCGGCCCACCACGGCCTATGCGCTCAGCATCTCTGAGCTTCTCCCGCTGCTATCCGGTTCGCACTCGCAGGCCGTGTCCACCGAGGCGTGCGTCGACGGCTAGAGCGGGTGCCGCTAAGGAATAAGGGCCTTGATGCGGGGCGACACGATCTCAAAAGCATCCCGGCAGGAGCGTGCGTTCGGGAAGAGGGCTGGACCTCGGTGTCATAGTCCGTCCCCATCTCTCTCAGGTTTCGTTCCATTCGGTCGCTGCGGTTGGCGGTGCCTTGCTTGACAAGCGCGAATTTCGAAATCGCGAGTCGCGCGATATCCCTGTCGGGCACGTCATCGCCGAACGAGCATCTCGGCGAGGTTGGTGGTACGGATGCGTTGCGCGCGACGGCGCGCATTTCCTCGGCGACCATCTGAAGTGCTGGTCAGTAAGTCGGCGATGTTGAAGGGCTCGTCCCCCGGTGATGAGGTAGGGGACCGGCGCAACAGCGTCGACAAGCTCGGGGAGGCCAACGGGGACCCTTCCGGTGGCATCTGGTAGCACAATCAGGTCCTTGCGGGCACCAGCGACCCTTTCAGCTCGAGCGAGGCGCACTAGGGCCTGCCGCGTATTCGCTCGGCTCCCAGTGTCCCGGTCAGCGCCTGCGACGTCCCGTGGTGTAGCTCAACAAGGACACGGAAACAGGTGCTGACCAGGAGCTTCTAGGCCGAGCGGCGCCGGCTCATACGGCCAAGTGTGATCAGATTGGCTCGTTACGAGCCGACCCTTACTCCTCGATAAAGATGCACTCCCCGGGGCACTCCTCGGCGGACTCCCGGGTGGCGTCTTCCATATCCTCAGGCACCAGTGCTAGACCGGCGTGCCCGCCGGGATCGCTGAAGATCTTGTCGCCCTCTTTGACGTAGGACAGGCCATCGTCCAGCAGCGTGAACACTGCGGGGGCAATCTCCTCGCACAAGCCATCGCCTGTGCAAAGATCCTGGTCGATCCAGACCTTCATGCTCTCTCGGTTCCCTCTTAGTCGTTCGAAGTTGGGGTCCTGCTGGTCCCACGGTACCGGCGGGCGGGCGGAAGTGTCAATGACACCCACGGCCCCGGCGCTGGTCAAAAGCATACAGGTTTGCCCCCACGCGCAGTAACGTCAGAGTCCAAGCCGGGACCAAGCCAAAGTTGTTCACTTTTGGCCGGGGACTGGACGATGGTTGTTAGAAGGAGGTGGTCCGCTTGGCCGAGCACATCGAGCCGCCCGCTCGGGGTAACGCGCAAGAGCGGGAAATGGCTGAACTGCGCACCCAAGCCGGTTCGCTAGAAGAGCAGGTAGCGGTACTGGAAGAAGAGATCGCTGCGCTACGACGCCGCCTCGCCGATGCACCGAAGAGGGTGCGGACGCTCGAGGAGCGGTTGCTGGAGACCAAGGGCCAGCTCCAGCAGGCCTTGTCGCAGAACGAGAGGCTCACCTACACCCTCCGTGAGGCGCGCGAGCACATCGCGTCACTGCGCGAGGAAGTCGACAAGTTGACCCAGCCGCCTTCGGCCTACGGGACCTTCCTCAAGTTGAACGAGGACGGGACGGCGGACGTGTTCTCGGGAGGGCGCAAGATGCGGGTCGCGCTCCACCCGGGCCTGGAGTCCAACGAGCTGCACCGTGGCCAGGAAGTAGTTCTGAACGAGTCGTTGAACGTAGTGCTGGCCCGGGGGAGCGACCTCTCTGGCGAGGTCGTCACGATGAAATCGATCCTGGAGGACAACCACCGAGCGATAGTCGTGGGGAGGGCCGACGAGGAGCGGGTGGTCGAGATCGCCGAGGAGCTCATGGACGAAAAGCTGCGTTCGGGGGACTCGCTCCTCATGGACTCGCGCTCAGGTCTCCTGCTCGAGAAGCTGCCGAGGCCAGAGGTGGAAGAGCTCGTGCTCGAAGAGGTGCCCGACATCTCCTATGAGGACGTCGGCGGCCTGGACTGGCAAATAGAGCAGATCACCGACGCGGTCGAGCTCCCGTTCCTCTACAAGGACCTGTTCATCGAGCACAAGTTGCCGGCGCCGAAAGGGGTCCTTTTGTACGGGCCGCCTGGGTGCGGCAAGACGCTGATCGCAAAGGCTGTTGCTAATTCGCTCGCCAAGAAGGTGGCCGAGGCCAACGGGGACTCCAACACCCGTAGCTATTTCTTGAACATCAAGGGCCCCGAGCTCCTCAACAAGTACGTCGGCGAGACCGAGCGGCAGAATCCGCCTCGTTTTCCAGCGGGCCCGGGAAAAGAGCGAGGAAGGCGTGCCTGTGATCGTCTTCTTCGACGAAATGGACTCGCTTTTCCGCACCAGAGGCAGCGGTATCTCCTCCGACGTCGAGTCGACGATCGTGCCCCAGTTGCTAGCTGAGATCGACGGAGTGGAAGCACTCAAAAACGTCATAGTCATCGGTGCCTCCAACCGGGAGGACCTGATAGACCCGGCGATCCTGCGGCCTGGGCGCCTGGACGTGAAGATCAAGATCGAGCGTCCCGACGAAACTTCCGCTGCGCAGATATTCGCCCGCTACCTGACTTCGTCACTGCCTCTTGACGAGGATGAAGTTCTCTCGCTTGGTGGCGGCGACAGGGAAAAGACCGTGCGGCTGATCATCGAGAGGACCGTCGAGGAGATGTACCGCGACGACGAGGCCAACCAGTTCCTCGAGGTCACCTACCAAAATGGTGACAAAGAGATCATGTACTACAAGGACTTTTCCTCGGGCGCCATGATCGAGAACATCGTCCGGCGCGCCAAGAAGCTCTCGATCAAGCGCCAGATCGCAGGCGAAGGCAAGGGCATCCGGACCCAGGACCTCATCGACTCCATCAAGCAGGAGTACAAGGAGCACGAGGACCTGCCCAACACCACCAACCCCGACGACTGGGCGAAGATCTCGGGCAAGAAGGGCGAGCGCATCGTCTACATCCGTACGATCACCTCCCACGGCGACGAGACCAAGGGTGGACGTTCGATCGAGCGGGTGGCTACGGGGCAGTACCTCTAAACGCTTAGGCGTGCGGCCCGCTACTACTGCGGGCCGCCACGTCTGATGGCTTCGATCCGCCCGTGGGACTAGATGTCTACGCCAACCACTTGTGTGTCGTAAACGAAACTGGCGACAGCGTGACCGACATCGACCTCGGGCCATGAGCCGATAGACCGCGACTAGCCTAAGGCAACCTGCTTCCAGACCGCACTCGCCCCTCCTTTTCTGCAGAACCACAGGCGGCCGGTCTTGTCACAATAAAGGTCGCCGGTTTCGCCGGATGCCGGGTGCGAGGCAAGTGTTCCCGGTGTGAGCTTTATCTGCGCGGCTCCGCCCGAGAAATTACCGCCGCGGCCGGTTTTGCTGTGGCCGGCGACGCCGTCACCTCCTGCACTTAGCCCGAGCACACCAGTCGCCTCGTGGCTATCGCCCACGACGCACCCGGTGCCGGAGGCGCCGCTGCCGGGCCCCGTTGTAGCCCTGAGCGCTGGCCCCGTGCCGGTATTGGTCACTACAACTGTGGCCGACTTGCTTACCGCCCCGGCCACGATCGCCCTGCCGAGCGACCCTGTCCCGCTAACGGAAATACCGGTGGGAGCATGGGCCGATAAGCCAACAGTTGTGCCGCTCGCCAGCACGGCCGTCGGCCCGGACGCTGTGACCCCGGTGGTTGTCCCGGAAGCACTAACAGCTACCGGGCCGTTGGCGGTCACCCCCACTGTCGTCCCGCTAGCAGCCAGGGCGGTCGGCCCCGAAGCGTCCACGCCGATAGTGGCGCCGCTCGCCGTGACTGCCGTCGGTCCGACAGCAGCGAGGCCAACGGTCGTACCGGTCGCTTGTACAGCGGTAGGGCCCGACGCACTCACACCCACGGTCCCCCCGGTTGCTGCCACGGCGGTAGGGCCTTTGGCGGCGACACCGACTGTGCTGCCGTTTGCCTCAACCGCGGTAGGCCCAGACGAAGTGACGCCCACAGTCTGGCCTCCTGCCGCCACACCGGTCGCCCCAGTGGCAGAGACCCCGGTCCCGGTCCCGCCCGAGGCGTTGAGACCGATCCCGCTTACGCTCGTCGCGTACATCCCCCAGCCCGACCCGGCTTGCGACCCCCAAACACCGATGCCGAGACCGGTCGTGCCGTTGTTTTGGCCGCGCACTGCCGAGGAGAACCCACCCGGGCTGGTGCTACTGATAAGCCCGACGACCGCGGTGGCGTCGGCGGCGGCGCTGTCGCTGGTTCCCGAAACAGCCGTGCCCTGCGAGTTGTGGCCTTGCACGGCAACGTTTTTGGCAGCGAAGGCAAGGCCCAGTACTCCGGCCCCCGAACCGGCCACCAACCCGCTGTTGTAGCCCACGACCCCGTTGCCTGCGCCGTTGTCCGTAAAGCCGTAGATGCCGTTGGCGACCCCGCCTTTGCCGGCAGTCGCACCAGCCCCGGCGAAACCACCTAACCCCGCCGGATAGTTTGCGCTGGCCCCGCCGTAGGTCGAGTCATTGCCCAGCAGCACGACTCCCTCGAACCCCCCGGCGCCGTCATATCGGACAACCGTCGAGGCCTCAGCCGTGGTTTGGGCGCCGGCGGTCACATTGGAGCCGTTGGACGCGGCGGCTGGCGAGGCATCCCGGTTGACCAATGCAGCACCCCCCACGACGGTCACAGCCGCCGCGCCGAGTGCCTTGGTCATCACGCCTCGCCTGCTGATCAGGCGGGCCGGACTTGGTGCCGTGGTGCGGAGTTTGGTCTTCGGTGCGGTGACGAGCTTGTCCAACCGGTCACGAAGTTCTGCATTGTCGTGGACCAACTGAGCACAAATCGCCTGGAGCCCTTCCAGTTCGGCCTCAAGGTTTTCGATCCGAACTGTCTGCTGTTCGCTCATGGTTACCTCCTGAGACGGTTGAACCGGATGCTAGACGAACCGGATCTTCGAACATCGAGAGGTCAGGGCGTCCTTAGGGAGCGGCGGCCCAGGACAACCTCGCGTCAGCTCGAGCCGGTGAGCGAAAGCAGGCTAAGGGCGGCAGCCATCGACAGCGGCACCGCAAAAAGGCCGATGCGGCTGGCTTTGGCGATCGACGGGTCTGCTTGCGCCGAACGAGCGGTCCGTAACCACAACAACCAGGCCAGAGATCCGGTGACGAACAGGTTCGGCCCGAGGTTCAGCCCGATGAGCAAGGAGAAGGGATGTTCGGCCGCGCGGGCGGACAGCAGGGATGCGGCAGGAAGGTTGTTTACCACCACCGAGGTGCCGGCGGCGAACAGCGCCGTTCCCCACGAGCCGAGGTGCGACAGCAAGGTTGCCGGTGCAGACCACGTCCTTCCCAATGTGCCGAGCGCCACGGCCACGCCGAAAAGGCCAACCAGCACCGGCACGCCCAGCACTTCCGCCACATGCTGGGGATTTTCCTTTTTCCTGGCCAGGCGCACCCCGACGACCGCGGCGCCGACCACAGCTACGGGTAGCGCTGGCGAGGACAGGACCAGTACGAGCACGATGGCTAGCCCGACGGCGAGAGCTCCAAGGCCGAGATGGGCTGGTTCGGGTTGTTGCGTTCCTTTGGCGCGTACACGAACCGATTTGCGCTCGAAGACCGCGACCACGATGGCGGTCACCATGAGCGCGCCCAGTGCCGGTGCCCACATCCGCGACAGGAAGGCACCACCGTTGAGGTGGAGATGACCGAGCACTATGAGGTTCGTCAGGTTTGAGCCGGGCAAGAAAAGCGAGCCTGCGTTGGAAAGAAGCAGGCACCCGTAGAGGAGGGCAGCTTCGCCTCCGCCCCGGCTTCGCGCCGTGTAGACGAGTACCGGAGTCAGGAACGCTACCGAGGTGTCGAGGTTCAACACAGCCGTCACAAGTCCGATCAGGACGGTCGCCCCAACGAAGAGGACCGTCCCGTTGGGAGCGGCCCGGGCCATCTGGTGCCCTGCTACGGCGAAGAGGCCGTCATCGTCGGCCACGAGCCCGATAAGTAGCAGCCCAGTAACCAGCACGAACGGCGACCAGTCCTGAGACGCGGCCGCGCCAGCATCTGCGGGCCTGAATACGACGGCTGCCACTAGGGCGAGCACTCCAACAATTGCGAGCACCCGGTCTAGGCGAGCCCGGGCCTCGCCTCCGTCACGATGTCGCACCTACTAACTCTCACCGAAGCGGCCCCGTTCGAACCGTGAACGGTCAAGCCTTGACGCTACGGGCCCCGTGACGTCAGGCTCCGAGATTTCCGGGAGCGGTGGTCGGCCCACTAACTCGTCGGTGGGACGTAGGCGTACCACCCGCCACCAATTTTGATGCAAAGGTCCAGGGAATAGACGTTGGCGGTGTTGTTGTAGGCCGCAAGCGTCTTGGCCCACAGGCTCTTGAACGTCCCGCCAGTCGAAAAAATGGCTGCCGGGTTTGCATTCGAGGAGCACTTCGGCTTCCCGTTGGCTATGCAATCCGTACCTGTGGACCCGGCGAGTGCTTTGTTGCCGTCGATAGCGACATAGCCGAGCGCGAAGTTCTTGAAGGTTGGCAAGTCGGCTGCCACAAAGTTCGCAGCGTCGGAACGGCACGTGGCTTGGAACGACGGCTCGTAGTACGAGCACCACAGTTTGAGCTGCCGTCCGTCGAGGGCGCTGACGAACCCTTGGACGGCCGCTCCGGGGGAGCCGTGCCCAGGGGCGGCATACCGCGGCGGGATGACTACAACGCCGGCGCCAAGAGCTTTTTCCCAAGCAGCGGTGCTGAGAGCGGCCGTGGGTGCAGTCGCCGAAGCGGTCAAAGCGCCCGAACGAGCCAGTCTCGTCGTGCTGGCGGAAGCGCTCGCCGCGAAACCCCCGAGGCAAGGAACAACAACCCCGGCCAAAGCGAGGGCCCGCAGTGCTCGGTTGGTGATTGTCCCGGTTAACATGCGTGAGCCTCCGTTGGCCGGCAGGAACTGCTTCGACACCGTTATGGGTGCAACGCTCGGCGAGCCTCACGACACTAGCGTCGCACTCGTCGATCTGCCATTTGGCTGTAGCGCTGGCGGAGCTACCGCCGGTTGGCTCGCCCAGGAGTGCAGACGAATAGGCTCGACAATGTGTTGCGTCCTGAAAACTGGACCAGCCCAGCGGGTGAGAGTCCCGTCCGGGTAATCGCCGGAGAGCCCGGTAGCAGGCCCCGGTCCGTCGTCGAGAGGCGGCGGGCTGAGCGGGGTGTCAAAAGCCTCTTAGGAGGGAGCAAGCGTGCGGGCCGTAGTGCCACCAGGTGCGAGCCCTGCAGCCTCGTCACAGTCACAATGGGGGAGCCGAGCCGCTCATATCACGGCGAAGGTCCACGTCCGACCTATTGGCTAGTTCCGGAGATGCCCTTGGTCGGGTCCCCTCGGGGTATGGGGGGCGGCACGTACGCAAGGGTTGGTTCGGGACAGGAGAGGCCCGTCTGGCCAGCCTCGTCAGCAAAGACCGTCGGTATAAGCCAATGGTGAAATCCGACGGAGGCCAGCGGGAGTCCGACGGGGCCGTAGTACTGATGATCACCGGGAGGAACCCGGTGGGAGGGAAGGGCCCCGACTTCGGTCACGCCGGCAGTGGAGGTAAGCGTGAGGGCATGGCTGGGACCGCCCGGCCTAATTACCCCGACGGGCATGTGCCTGCCGTCAAAGTGCGACAACTCCAGAACCGGCTATGGGCTGCGGCCAAGCAGTCCGAGGGTAGGCGTTTCCATGCCCTTTATGACCGTATCTACAGGAGTGACGTCCTGTGGGAGGCGTGGCGACGAGTTCGAGCCAATCGTGGCGCCGCCGGGGTCGATGCGATGACCCTCTCGGCGGTGGAGGATTATGGGGCGGAGCGCATGCTCACTGAGCTCCAGGAGGCCTTACGTGCAGGCATTTACCACCCGGCCCCTGTGCGCCGGGTGGAGATACCAAAGCCCGACGGGTCAAAACGCCCGTTGGGCATCCCCACTGTCACAGACCGTGTGGCCCAGCAGGCAGCCAAGATCGTCCTCGAACCTATCTTCGAGGCCGATTTCCTGCCCTGTCAGTTACGGTTTCAGGCCTAAGCGCTCGGCCACCGACGCCATGGAGAAGCTCCGGGTCGGTTTCATAGCAGGCAAATGCTTTGTCTTTGAGGCCGACATTGCCGACTTCTTCGGCTCGATCGACCATGAGAGACTTCTCTCCTTGGTCGCCGAGCGGGTATCGGACCGCCGGGTGCTCAAGCTCTTGCGGCAGTGGTTAGCGTGCCGGGGTGCTGGCAGACGGGGTGGTCTCCGAGACGGTCACGGGCACGCCCCAGGGAGGGGTCATCTCTCCTCTCCTGGCCAACATCTACCTGCACGCCTTCGACCGGGCCTGGGCCGAGCGTGGCATCGGCGAGCTCGTCCGCTATGCGGACGACTTCGTGGTCGCCTGTGGGTCCCGGCAAGAAGCCGAGCAAGCCCACAGGCTCGCATCTGAGCTGATGGGCGAGCTCGGTCTCACCCTGCACCCGGACAAGACCGCTGTGGTCGACCTCCGGGAAGGTAGGGAGGGCTTTGACTTCCTCGGGTGCCACTTCCATGCCCGCATGTCCGGCAAGCTGTGGGAGCAGCGCAACATCGTCGCTACTACCTGCATCGCTGGCCGTCGCTGCGGTCGATGAAGCGGGCCCGGCCAGGGTCAAGGCCCTGACCGGTCGAAGCCAGGTCGGGATGGAGTTGCAAGATGTGATCGAGCGGCTCAACCTGTTCCTTCGGGGATGGGGCAACTACTTCCGCACCGGCAACGCGGCCATCAAGTTCGTCTCGCTGGACCGCTACGTGGCGTGGCGGCTCCATCGCTTGCTCGTCAAGAAGCGGGGCCGCAACCTGCGTGCCGGCCAAGCGGACCGCTGGACCCGCACCTGGTTCCACGACCAGGGCCTGCACAAATTCATGGGCACTATCCGCTACCCGAAGGCAGCGTAACCATGTCAAGAAGACCGTCGGTGAGCTGTATGCGGGAAAACCGCACGTACAGATCGAAAGGGGGATGGGGAAACGGGCTTGTCGAGCACCGCGCCCCTGACTACCAATGAATGGCGGGCCTGCCTCGGCAGTAGCACTTCGGGAGTGGGGCGAGCGCGGCCTCCCCGAGGTCTTGTTGTGGCCGGGCCTGGGCTCAACCGGCGCCTATTTCGCAGGTTTTGCCGGAAAATTGCCGGGCCGAGCGGTAGCAGCCGACCCGCCCGGTTTTGGTGCTTCGGCACCCATCGAGCCATACACCTTCGAGGGTCTTGTGAAAGTCGCGCGAGCGACCGCTAGCGACCGCGGGTGCGCGGCCATGGTGGGCCATTCGCTCGGGGCCTACGTCGCGCTGGGCGTCGGGTGCGACCCACCGGAGGGACTGCGGTCAGTGGTCCTCCTCGATGGCGGGTTCCTGAAAGCTCAGGACTTCGTTGCAATGGGGATGCCCGTGCGGGCTGGGCGCGCTGAACTGGTGGCCTGGATGCAGTTGAACCAGCTCAGGTTCCCAGACTGGGGAACGGCGGTCCGTGAGCTGGCACTTATGGAAACTGCTGAGATCACCCCGACCTTTGAGGCCTACGCGCACGAGGTACTGGTCGAGGTGGACGGAGAGATCAGGGCGACCAGTTCTTCCGAACGCCTGGCCGAGGCACTTCTGGCCGTGCTGTCGGCGGACATCTTGGCCCTGGGGGCGGCATTGAAAGTCCCCGCCCTTTTGGTCGCCTGTGGCGAGCCCCCCACCAGCCGGCCGGTCAGAGAGAAGGCGTGGCAGGATTTTGTGGCAGCGTCGCCGCTCGTCGAACTGCATGTTGAGGATGGGTGGGCGCACAACGCGGTCCTGCAGGATCCCGACGGGATAGCCGCCTTGACCGGGGACTGGCTCCGAGCGCATATTTAGGCGCCTGCACGCCAAGGTCCACTCGCCCTAAGCTGGCATCGATGGCCTCGCGGGAGCGCGCGTGCGGCAGGGCGGGGTGCTCGCTCCAGGGTTCTTGGACCGATGCCGACGTCTGCCAGGCATGTGGGTTCCCAACGCGCCAAGGAGAGGAAGCCCGGTACGCCGCCCAGAAGCGCCAGCTGCTCAACACCGCGCAGGGAGGGCTCGAGCCGGGGGAGATGCCGACCTCCTTCGGCTTTATGCTCCGCGAGGCAGAGGCACCGTCTCACCCGGACTGCGCCAAGGTTGAGGCCTGCAGCGTGGTGAGGTCGGTCGGGTTACTGCTACGTGTCGCTGCAAGTGGCACCCTCACCTGCGGGACCGAGGGCATAGCCTTCTGGACCGACGACGGGCTGTCGTTCCGGTGGCCCTATGAACAGGTGGTGTCCATAACCTTGGGCTCGGGTGCGACACAGACAGGTGGAGGCTTCGGAGGGAGCGGTTTCGGTCTCGGTACGGTGATCGGCCTTCATTTTGGCGAGTTCCTGAACAAGGTCACGACACAGATGGTCGCCCACGCGCTTATTAGCCTGGTGATGCGCGAGAGCTCGGTCATGTTCCGGACCACGTCGGTTTCACAGCAGAAGTTGGAGGTCGACCTAGCCCCAGCCCTGAGGCGCGTTGCGGCCCGGAGCTAGACCGGTCGCGACCACAGACGACTGGTTACCGGGGTACCCAAAACGTCCCGTTGCCCGAATCGATAACCGGCGCTGTCGCGCGCCCAGGCTGATCAGCTGGTGTAGCCGACGGTAAAGCTGCCGTTGCTTACGGCCGAGGGGGTGGCGGTGCCGGCAGTTTGCTCCATGACCAAGTCGGTAGCGGTGCCTACTGTGCCTGCCACCTCCAAGTTGCTGAAGGTGATCGGCGCCGAGAAAGGCGTTAGCGCGCAGATGCCCGCAACGGAAGGATCTTGGCCCTGCCCGCATGTGCCAGAAATGGTTGGCGCGACCACGAGCCATTCCGCCGACGAGCCTGGCCCGCCGTACTGGAGAGTAGTGACGTACTTCTGGCCATTGGTGTTGTCCACCAGGCTGAGGGCCCATGCGCTACCGCTTGTCTGCCATATGGTCACGGTAATACTGTCGCCGGCAGCCACGACGACGCCACTGACCAGTGTCGCGTTGCCGGGCTCGACGTCCCAGAAGGGTTGGACGTAATCCTGCCCGGGCACGCAGGTGCCCGTGTTCGGGTTGAGCTCGGAACTTGTCACGCCGGCGGCGAGGATATCGGTGTTTGTCACGTCATCGATGCCAATCAATTGGTTGAGGAAGTTGGTGCATGAAGCCGACGCCTGTGGCACGGGCACAGTGAAGGTCCCATGGATGGCCGTGAACGGGCCGCCGGCCAAGGTATATCCGGCCCAGTTGTACGAAGTGCCACCGCTGGTTACCAACGAGGAGGGGAGGGCGGCGAGCCCGGTCGGAGCCGGGATGGGCACCGTCGTGGTTGTCGTACCGGGGACCGTGGTCGTACCGGGGACAGTGGTCGTCGTGCCTGGGACCGGGCTGCCGGCGACGAGGATCCGGAAGCTCCGCGAAGAGCTGGATGCCGAGTTGCGAGCTACCAAACTGAAAAGGACGGTCTCAGTCGTCGCCGCTGTGTTGGCGCCGACGGTGATATGGGCTGTGAAGGTACCGCCGTGGCAACCGGTGCCGCGGCCGTGCGAATAAACAACTGGGACGGTCGGTTTGGAGCCGAGCACCAATTGGCACGTTGCGGCGCGTTTTACCGGCGCGGTAATGGTTACCCTGCCCCCGCCGGCAGGCAGCATCCGAGGCGCGACGTGGACGGAAATAACCGAAGGAGGTGACAACGTTGCTGCATTGGCGACCGTCGATAATGTCAACGATGACAGTGCAGTCGCCAGGACGATGGCAGCGCGGCGCCACTTCGACTTCGACTTTGCCTTCACATTTGCGAAAGTTGTTACGGTCATACAAACCACCCCTATTACGGTCCCGCTACGAACGACCGGAGACGAGTACAGCCACGCAGCCCGTCAGCCCAAGCCAAGAGTACCACCCCGCTCGCCATGCACCTCGTCGCCGTGACTCGTCGCCGTGACTCGTCGCCATCCGACTAGTCGCCGTCTAGCCACGCCTACGTCCTGCCGGACGTGGGAGCCATCGTGTTGAACTTCAAGTGAACGACGCACGAAGCAGCGAGGCGGACCTCTTAGGAAGATATCGAGTAAGTCGCCGAAACAGCCACGGACACGACTTGATGAATCGTCGCGGTGTCGTAGTCGCCGCTACCGATATTTACCGATCCCGGCGCGTCCACCGAGAACTGTCCCACTGAGATCGAAACCAACCTGCCGACATGGCCATTTCGGCCCACCGCCGCACGGGCGCGCACCTTGGCGTCGGCGGTCGCCTCAGCGGTGAGGGTCGGGCGCAGTTTTTTCAGGCCGCTGAAGGTGTAAGCAGGTTCCTGGGCGATAAAGGGCACGTTTATGGCGAGCAGCTGATTGCTGACCCCTAAGACGTGGCCAATTGCGGACAGCCGATTGGACTGCACCGTCACGGTCTGGCTCTCGGTGAAACTTGAGACATCGCCGCTGTCGTCTGTGTTGGGTTGCACCGTAACGGAACCGAACGTGATCTCATCGTCGAGGGCACCAGCGCTGTCGAGCGCGGCGCGGATTTTGGCGGTCCACCGGTTCAGCTGAGCAAGCGCTGACGCGGTGGTCGGCTGCGTGCTGGCCACCGAGGCATCCCACTCGAAGGTATCGGCGGTCACGGCCTGCTCGGCAGAGCCCGTAACGGTTACCTGATCGTTGCGCTGCGGCTGGTTCCGGCTCCGAAGCCCGGCGTCCACCGCGAGCGAACCGATTACCAACGCCACCGACAGGATGACCATCCCGACCAATTGCTCGTGGGGCCGGGCGGACCATTTCCTTCGTCTGGCGGGTTGCGTTGCGGGGCCGTCCCGGCCAGTGCCGCCTTCCTGGATCTCCATGCCGGGGATACTCGCAGGGCCGTCGCAAGGTTCCACTCTCGGACGCTTCCAGCTCCGATGACCCCGACGTGATGGCCCACGCCTGGCACTGAAGTCAATGGCGACCTACTTGGCGGACACGAGCGCGCTAACGCGGAGCGACACCCGTCCGCAGGTACGGGAGGTGATCGAACCGCTCCTGCTTGCGGGGCGGGTCGCCAGCTGTGGGGTCGTCGACCTCGAGCTCCTTTACAGTGCACCTGGCCGGGACACATACGTCGAATTGGCCGGGCTCCTGCGGGCAATGCCTCGGGTACCCGTCACAGACGCCACGGTGGACCGGGCGTTGGAGGTGCAAGCTCTACTGGCCAGCAAAGCGCAGCATCGGTCGGTCCCCTTGCCAGATCTGCTGATCGCCGCCTGTGCCGAAGCTGCCGGGCTTACCGTATTGCACTACGACGCGGATTATGAGCGCATCGCGAAACTGACCGGCCAAGCCGTGCAATGGGTCGTCCCTCATGGCAGCGCGGCCTAGGCGAAGCTTTCGCGCGGGGCGCAATGGCCCCACCGCGACCGTGCGCGTCCTTCCCTTTCTCCGACGGTTCTAGCAGCCGTACACTCGTTACGATCGACCTTGGTGCACGGCTCCGAGGAACACGACGCAGGTTCAGACCCCGACCAGTTATTTGGTCGCATCGGGCGGGTGACCGTCCCGATCCCTGCGGACGGGCCTGGAGAGATATCGGTTGCCATCCGTGGCGGGACGGAGCGCTTTGCCGCATGGTGCGAAGCGCCGGTCCCCAAGCACTCCTCCGTGGTTGTCGTCGAGGTTCGCTCGCCGCGCACGGTAGTGGTCGCCCCTTTTCCCGAAGCAGACAACCTGTGAGGCTCTGATGCTCTTTTGGCATGTTCCCGCCCCCGACGAGGCGCTTTTGATCTCAGGCTCCAAACACAAAGACGGCGCGACCCAGTTCCGCATCGTCACCGGGCACGGCTCGTTCGTCCTTCCCATCAAACAAAAGGCGCGGCTGCTCTCATTGGCGTTACGGGAGGCCGAATTGTTGGAGGAGTGCGTTACCACCCAAGGCATCCCTCTCAAGCTCACGGCCGTAGCGGTGTTCAAGGTCGGCGACGACAACGCCTCGATCGCTAACGCAGCTCGGCGTTTCCTGGCCGAGCAAAACCGGATGGAAGAGCTCTGCGGTCGGATTTTTGCCGGCCATCTGCGCTCGATCGTCGGCAGCCTGACGGTAGAGGAGATAATCCGCGAGCGCGACAAGGTCGCTCAGGAGGTTAAGGACGGGAGCCACCCCGAGATGGAAAAACTCGGGATCGTCGTTGACGGCTTTCAGATCCAAGAGATCGAGGACCCGACCGGGTACATCAAGAACTTGGCTGCACCTCATGCCGCAGCGGTGGCGTCAGCCGCTCGCATAGCGGCGGCTGAGCGGGACCAGGAGGCCGCCGAAAAAGAACAGCAGGCGGCACGGGCGAAGGCGCAGTTCGAGCGGGAGACGGCCGTCGTACGGGCCAAGGTCGAAGCCGAAGTACAAGAAGCGCAGGCCAAAGCCGCGCAAGCCGGCCCGCTGGCTCAGGCTCAAGCATCTCAGAACGTCATTGCCGAGCAGACCGCCCTCGCTGAACGCGAGGCCGTGCTCACTGAGAAGCGACTCGAGTCTCAGGTGCGCCGGCCGGCTGATGCCGAGGCGTACAGGCAACGCACGCTGGCCGAAGCTGCCCGCGACGCTGTCATGCACAACACCGAGGGCGAAGCGTTCAGGCAGCGGGCAATGGCGGAGGCCAATCGCGACACCACGCTGCTCAACACCGAAGCCGAAGCTTCACGGCGCCGTTCGCTGGCCGAAGCCGAAGCAGATGCCGAGCGGGTGTCCGCGCAAGCCGGCTCGGATGCCGTCAAAGCACGGGCCGAGGGTGATGCCTTCGCGCAGCGCGCCACCGCCACCGCTGAAGCCGATGCCATTAACGCCCGGGCGGCGGCGCTGTCGGGACCGAACCAGGCTCTCATCGCGGCCAACAAGCTCGTCGACATGTTGCCGGCGTTGGTCGAGGCAGCGGCCGGGGGCATCTCAGGTTCTAACCTCACAGTGCTCAATGGCTCTCAGGGTGTCAATGAGATGGCCGTGGGCGTCGTTGCGCAAGGCCTCAGCATCTTCGAGACCCTGCGCAAGAGCCTCGCATCGGGCAACGGTGCGCTCCGAAATGCGAACGCCGTAGCGGCCGATGACACCGGTACCGACGACGACGCAGATCCTGAGCGCTAGGACTTACTTACTGCTCAGCAAGGTCAGCGCAGGGCTCAACTACCAATCGAGCGAGAGAATGGTCCTGTGTTGGGTGCCGACGCCGCCCGATCAGTGGCCCGTTGCCTTGAAGTTCAGCATCACAGCCTCCACGCCCGGGAGCTCGGTCGCGTAATGCTGTGAGTCGGTCTGGAACGCCATCCAATAGATGTTGCCGTCGTGTTCGGCGTACAACCAAAATGATGTGATCCCAAGCGTCGGGTCGTTTGCCAAGGGAGTCGGCCTGGTCCACTCCAGACCAGGAGCCCCGTCGTTGATAGTGACGAGCGCGCCAGAGCCGGGACCGTGCGTGGTGAGATATTGCAGCGTCGCGGTGAGGTACTGCGTAGCCGTTTCGCCTGCTGTCGGCCCGACCTTCAGCCTGGCAACCTGAAAGAACGGTTTGGACGGGCCGACCGTTGGGCCCGGGACCCTCCAGGCCTGGAGAAGAGTGGCCCCGCTGCTCGGAAAATTCGAGACCCTGATGGGCGACCAACCCGGGACGCCACCGTTGAACCAAGTGTGCCCGGTGATCTTGTTGTACACGGGCAGGCCCAATGCGACCAGACCGCCGATCACTAGGGCCACTACCGCGACTGCTCCGCCGACAATGAGGCCGATGTGGGACTTCCTACGCGTTTCGGTGGGAGCCGGCAGGATGAACGGGCCCGCACCGCTGTTCCATGCGGGAGCGCCAGGAGCGACCCCGACCCCCGCACCGACGGCACCGCTTGTAGCGCCGGGACCGCCGGGCGCGCCCGCGACCGAGCCCCCAAACGCGCCTCCCACTGCCGCGCTGGCGCTGTAAGGGACCGCGCCACCGGGCGCCGCACCGGGCGGCGCCTCGTCGGACGGCGCATCACCGTAGGACGTCCCCCAGGACGCCGCCTCTGGTTCAGCGGACGCCTCCCAAGCGGGACCTGGCCAGGAGCCCGGCTGCTCCCAGGCAGTGCGCTCAGGCTCGAGTGTTGGTGCGGTCAGATCGGTCCAGGTTGCCCCGTCCCAGAACCGTAAACGCGAAGCCGGGTCTCCCGGGTCGGGGTACCACCCGGCAACCGGGTTGGCGTGGCCGCTCATGGTCGGCGACGCTAACCCGGTCCTGTATCGCTGTAAAGCGCTTCCCCGGAAAGCTTCCGAGGGACGGGTTAGCCCTGGAAAATAGCGAATGTGCCGCCCTGGGGGTCCATGATCACCGAGAAGCGTCCCATGTTGGGGACCTCCGTCGCCGGGACCAGGACAGTGGCACCCAGTTCCTTGGCCCTTTGCGAATCGGCCTCGAGGTCAGCCGAGCCGAAGTAGATGAGCCAATTGTCGGGCACCTCGGCGGGCAATCCCGGCGGGCGGGGCATGAGGCCTGCCACCGAGCGGCCGCCGACTTGGACCTCTGAGTACTCGGGGGCACCACCCCAGCCCCATCCGAACACCTCGCTGTAAAACTCTTTCGACTTGCCGACGTCGGAACTGTGCAGCTCGCTCCATGTGAAGGAGCCGGGCTCATTAACAAGCTGGGCGCCGGCGTGGTCCTTGGCCTGCCAGGCCGAAGCCACCGCCCCGGTGCTGTCGGCAAACACGGTCATCCGTCCCGCCGTCATGACGTCCATCGGCGGTGCCAGGACGCGCCCACCGGCCGCTTCTACTGCCTTAGCGACCGAGTCGACGTCGTCGACATTGATGTACATGGTCCAGCGTGGCGGGCCGGGGTCCTGCGCCGGGCCGATCCCACCCACCAACTTCCCGCCCTTGCTGACCATGTGGTAATGGCCCGCTTCCTCGCCCATGTCCTGGCTTTCCCAGCCGAAGAGCTGGCTGTAAAAACTGACAGCTGCGCCGTAATCCGCTGCGCCCATGTCTACCCAAGAGGGCACCCCGTGCTCGTAGTGAGTCATTTCGGCCATGGATCTACCTCCGCTAGTTCGCCAAAGCCCACTCTTACGCTTCGGTCCTCGAATTGCAAGGGGTCGCTCGAGCGGCGGCCGGCCGGCTCAGCGGGCTGGCTCAGCCGGCTGGCTCATCCCGCTCCGGAAGGTAGTGGCGCCACGTGCCACGTCCCTCCCGCGTCGGTCAGCACGTGGTCGGCCAACGAGCTTGGGCCCTGCATTGTGAACGCGGGCGTTGCGGTGCCAGGGAACGCCACTGCCTCGAACCAGCCACCCGAGGCCGCCTGGAAATAGTTGAGCGATGTCGGGACCTTGTCCACTTGGCCCTGCTTCACCCAAGCCGTTCCGGACCACCTGTACACCGAAGCGTCGGCCCCGGGCGTTGCAGCGCTCCCGACCGGTTTCTCAGCGACGTACCACTGCGCATTGTCAGCCGTGATGACGCCGTCCACGTACAGGTACCCGCCCATTGCGGGCGACTCGATCAGCGCGGCCGTCGCCAGTGCCGGGCGCAGCTGTGGTCCCAACCCGGCGGCCAACTCTTGAAGGAGAGAAAGGGGAATGTCGTAGATGCCCGGATCCGAGCCGAGACTGTTCCCGTTGTCGAGCTCGACGGCGCTCCAATTGGACTTGTAGGCGTTGAACAGACCGACTACCTGGCCCGTGAAGCCGGCCCCGGTGCCCTCCGCCAAGGCCCAGCCATCAGCACAGGCGAACTTGGTGAGGTCCAGCACTTCCAGTTCCCCGGGGTCAGCCGCCATCTGAAGTGCCGACAAGCTGCAGGGCGGCGCGCTGCCGGGGGGCTTGGCCGGGCGGAACATACCGCTTTGGTAGGTCTCGTAGAGCCCCGTCGTCGGCCCGGCGGCGCTGCTGCTGGCGTCGACCTCGGTGTAGACCCCGTGGGCGGCTGGGTCGCCGTTTACCACCGTGCTGTCCGAGTAGCCGTACTCGAACGGTACGAGCTGCCAGTGGCCGCTGACATCAGACACGACCGAGAGCCAGAGCGTGTCAGCTGCACCCCCTCCAGTCAAGGCGAAGTCGGGGTCGTGGGACCCGGTGAGAAAGACGGCCGCAATACCGCAGCACCCGCCGATCGGGCCTACATATCCGCTTGCTACGCCCTGCTTGGCCCAGCCCGCAGCCAACCATCGGTAGACCGTGACCGTCCCGTTGGGGTAGGGGCTGGCGCCGGCGCCCGGGTTGTCCGACTCGGCGCTGTCGGCTCCCGACAGGACGAACCAGGCCTGGCCGCCGGTTCGTAGGACGGGGCTCGACAGGTACGACCCGGTCGCCTTCAGGGCCGTCTCGTGCTCGGCTAGCTGATCGGCTAGAGCCCCAGCGTCGACCAGCTGTAGGACCGAGGTCCAGAACGGTCGCGCGAGCTGTTCGAGCAGCGTGGGGCTAATGCCGATGCCGGCAAACTCACCTGGGGCCCAAGAAGCGAGGCCATCGGGCGACCCCGTGCTCACGACCGCCCAACGCCCTAGCTTTTGGCGGAACAGGTCGAGGTACCTAGGCCCGGCGGCCAAGCCCCAACCTTGCGCGCACTCGACGCGAGTAAAGCCCGTAGCGGCTGCTTTGCCCGCCGCCTGGTCGAAGTCAGCGACTGTGCACGCTGCTGTGGTTGTGACATCGGACGACGAGGTAAGGACCGCCTCTACGGGCGCGACCGCAGCGCGCGCCTGGGGAGCGCGCTGACCGATGGCCGTAATGGCTACAGGGAACATGGCAATGAGCGCTGCCGCTGTGAACAAAGATTTGAAGACTGCAACTCGGCTTTCTCCGGGGACCATGCCCGAAAGACTAAGACGTTGGCGCCTCAAGATGCGCGACGGTACCTCAGGTAAACCACACCACCGGCGAAGCGCCGCACGTCGACCAGCTCGAGAGCGCTGCGTAGGCCGTCAGGGAGCCAGGCCTTGCCCCCTCCTACGACGAAGGGGACTACGAAGACTTGAAGCTCGTCGACGAGCCCCGCCTTGATTGCCTGAGCAGCCAAGTTTGCCCCTCCGACAGTCATGTCGTGCTCGGAGGCCGCCTTCAGCCGCCGGACCGCCTCAGCGTCGAAATTTCGTTCGGTCCGTACCTTGGCGCTCGAGACTGGCTCGAGTGCCCGGGAGTAAACGACCTTTTCCGCGGCTTGCCAGATTTCCGTGAATTCGCGTTCTGCATTCGTCTGGTCTGGGAGCATATGGGCGGTCTCCCAGTAGGCCATCGTCTCGTACATCCGGCGCCCATAGAGGTATGTCCCGACGGGCCGTTCCAGCTCGTTTATGAAACTGAACACTTCCTCATCAGGGGCGGCCCAGTCGAAGTTGCCCTTTCCATCTTCGATATAACCGTCAAGAGAGGCGATCGCCGAATAGATGAGCTGGGCCATAGGACATCGCCATCTTTACCGATAAACCCGTGGAGGGTCGACCAACGGGGCGGGGGCTGTCAACTAGGCGGGGCGACGGGTGGTCCACTAGGCGGGGACGGACGACTGCTGCGGCGGCGGGCGACGAACAAGGCCCCGCCGAGGATCGCCGCCGCCAGGGCCGCGGCTACGAGGCCAATCGCGAGCAGGGTCCCGCCCGCTCCGCCTTTCCCGCCGGCCGGGGCCTTCTTGCGCGCCGGCACCGGCGGCGTGTTGTCCGTGGCGATCGCGAGGGCAAAGTTGTAGTTGGCAGCGATGGCAGTCGGGCTAACGTACCGGCCCAACCGAATTTCTTGGGGCTTGGTTTCGGGCGTCGTGGCGCCGTCCCCAAGCTCCCTATCGATGTTCCAGCCCCAGCCGTACAGGCCGCCGTTGGAGCCGAGCGCGTAGTCGTCGCACTCGCCGGCGGAAATAGCCGTCGGGGTCACTCCCACGGGCAGGGTGACCGCCTGCGGGCTGAGCTCATCGGGAAGTTGCCCGGCGCCGCATGAGTAGTTGAGCCCCCAAGAGTAAAGGTTGCCGTCGGCGCCGATCGCCAAGACCCCCCAATTCTCTTGGCTTGCGGTTACCGCAGTGGCCTGAAAGGTGCCCCACTCGGGAAATTGAGAACTGCCCATGTTGACGGTTACACCAACAGGAGCCGTGGAACACGGGACGTTGCTGGCACCACACGAGACCGGGCCGTTGTCCGTGTCATCTCCGAGCTGGCCGAACTGGTTGTCGCCCCACGCGTACAGGTTGCCGTCGGAGCCGATCACGTAGCTGACACCGTTGCCTTCAGAAATCGCCTTCGGTCCCACGCCCGTTGGCAGGGTTACCACCTCGGGGGTGTCGTGGTTGGTAGTCGTCCCGTCGCCGAGCTGACCAGTGCCATTGCTCCCCCAGGCGTAAAGGTCGCCGTTAGAGCCGATCGCCAAGCTGCTGCTGTAACCGGCGGAGATCGCCGTCGGGGCCACATCGGGAGCGAGGCTGACAACTTCGGGGCTCTCTACGTTATCGTTCGTGTTGCCGTCCCCGAGCTGGCCGTCGCGGTTGCTTCCCCAGGCGTAAAGCTTGCCGTTGGAGCCGATCGCCAAACTGAAGTCGTCGCCACCGGCGGAGATAGCTTTTGGCGTGACAGCAGGGGCGAGGGTAATGACTTTCGGGGTGAAGTCAGCTTTACCTGATCCGTCGCCCAAATAGCCGGTGCCCCAGGCGTACAGGTTCCGATCGGAACCGATTGCCAAGCTGAACCCGACGCCGGCAGATACGGCTACCGGGGCCACCCCAGGGGCCAGGGTGGTCTGTCCCGGCCTTAGCTGGACCTTCGCCGTGCGGTCCCCGAGCTGGCCGTAATTGTTGCTGCCCCAGGCATACAGGACGCGTGGGCCCGCGGCTGAAGCAGAGGTCACACCCATTGTTGCCACCAAGGCAGTCGAAGCGAGCAGAGCGATCAGCAGCCCTCGGGCTGTGCGAAGCCCGGCGTGGGCCACCGCCGCCTTCGTGGCCAAGGCCGCACGAGGGGCCAGCGCTTCGGCGCGAGGCCAACCTGTGCCGAGCAGCTTTTCCGACATACCTTGTCCTCGAGTCCTCAGCCCTGAGCATGACGCCAGGTTCCACGGGCGCCGGGACAACATCAAAGCATGCTTACTACACACTTGAAGTTCACCCGCGCGTTCGCGCAGCGTTGCATCCATGTCATCGGACGCGGGCGCGGGTACCGTAGCTGAGTGGGGGAGTTCAGGCTCGAGACGGCGCGCCTTGCCCTGCGGAGCTGGCGCCCACAGGACCGGGCACCTTTTGCCGCTATGAACGATGACCCCGTTGTCATGGAGTTCTTCCCCAGCCGGCGGTCGGCCGCTGAGAGCGACGCCCTCGTTGACAGGTTCCAAGCCGAGCTCGAGCAGAGCGGTCATTGCCCCTGGGCCGTCGAGGAGCTCTCGACGGGCGCCTTCATCGGTTTCGTGGGGCTTCACGGTGTCCCCGCCCAGCTGCCGTTCGCGCCCGGAGTCGAGGTGGGGTGGAGGTTGGCGCGCCCATTTTGGGGCCTGGGCTACGCGACCGAGGCGGGCGCCGCTGCGCTCCAGTTCGGGTTCGGCCCCCTCGGTATGGGCGAGATCGTCTCGTTCACTTCGGTGGTCAACGTGCGCTCACGTCGGGTCATGGAGCGCCTTGGCATGTCCCACAACGAAGCCGACGATTTCGACCACCCGAACATCGCCGAAGGCCATCCCCTCCGGCCCCACGTGCTCTACCGCGTGCCACGCGCGGCGCCCGCCGACTAATACGCTCGGCGGGTGCTCCAGTTGCAGCTCGTCAGCCCCGAGCATGAGGAAGCTCTCCTCGCGTTTGAGAGGAGCAATCGCGCCTACTTCGCCAAGTCGATCGGTGACAGAGGCGACTGCTTCTTCGGGGAGTTCTCGCAGCGGCACCGAGACCTGATAGCCGAGCAGGAGGGCGGCACTGGCGCCTTCTACGTGCTCGTTGATCAACTCGGTGCGGTGGTGGGCCGCTTCAATCTCTACGACATCTTGGACGGAACGGCCAGGGTCGGTTACCGGGTTGCCGAGCGAGCCTCTGGCCAAGGTGTGGCGACGTCGGGACTGCGGGCGCTGTGCCGGGTCGCCCGTGAGGAACTCGGGTTACTGACCCTCACGGCGGCTGCGAGCAATGAGAACGTCGCATCGCAAAGGGTCCTTCTCAAGGCTGGGTTCGCTTATGTCGCACCAACTGAGGTCGGGGGGCGTCAGGGAGCGCTGTTCGACATCAACCTCGTAAAGCTCTGACCAAGCCGTGGCTCAGCGCCGTGAAGCGAGCGCCGTGAAGCGAGCGCCGTGAAGCGAGCGCCGTGACCGGGAGGTGTTAGTTGGCCGGCGATGTCCGACGTGCCCTGCGGCGGGCGATGAACAAACCCCCGACGAGGATTGCCACAGCCGCAACAGGTAGGCCAACGGTTAGTGGTGCTTCGGGGAGCCCGGTGGGCGGCACGTTCACCTCGGGTATCGCCGCCACCGGAGCGTTCGTCGTGCCGATCGAAAGTGCGTAGTTGTAGTTGGCTGCGATGGCGGTCGGGGTAATTCCGGTGCCCAGTGTTATTTTTTCGGGATTGGTGTCGGGGCTAGTTGTGCCGTCGCCCAGCTCACCGTTGACGTTCCAGCCCCAGCCGTAGAGGTTGCCGTCGCTGCCGATGGCGTAGTCGTCGCACTCGCTGGCGGATATGGCGGTCGGGCGAACGCCGGCGCCCAAGCTGATCACCTGTGGGCTGTACTCAACGGGTAGTTGCCCGGCGCCACAGGAGAAATTCAACCCCCAGCCATAAAGGATGCCGTCGGAGCCGATCGCGACGGCCCCCCAGTTGTCTTGGCTCGCCGCCACCGCGGTGGCCTGCAATGGGGCCCACTGCGGATACTTGGTTGGTGCCCACGTTCACGGTGACTGCCACCGGGGAAGTGGCACAAGCGTGGGCGTCGTCGCCACAAGTGTCCGGGCCGGTGGCGCTATTTACCCCTAGCTGACCGAACTGGTTATCGCCCCAGGCGTAGAGGTCGCCGTCAGAGCCGATCGCATAGCTCGCACCATTTCCCTCTGCAATCCCAACGGGTTTTACGCCCGTTGGGAGGGTGATGGCCTCAGGGCGGTCCTGGTCGACCGTGCTGCCGTCGCCGAGTTCGCCGGTGCCATTGCTGCCCCATGCGTACAGCGCGCCATTGGAGCCGATGGCCAAACTGCTGCTGTAGCCCGCCGAGATCGCTGTCGGCGTGACACCGGGGGCGAGCGTAATGCCTTCGGGGCTCTGCACGTCCCCGCTCGCGCTGCCATCGCCGAGCTGACCTTCGAGGTCGCTACCCCAGGCATAAAGGTTGCCGTCGGACCCGATCGCCAAGCTGAAGTCGTCCCCGCCGGCAGAGATGGCTGTTGGGCCCACGCCGGCTGCGAGGGTGATCCTTTCGGGACTGTTCTCGGGCGTGTCGGAGCCGTCTCCGAGATAGCCGGTGCCCCACGCGTACAGGTTGGAGTCGGACCCGATCGCCAAGGCGAACCCGACACCGGCAGAGATGGCCGTGGGTACAACGCCAGGGGCCAGCGTGCTCAGTTCGGGAGTTACCTGGTCGTCTGTCGTAGCGTCGCCGAGCTCCCCGTAGGAGTTGCTACCCCAGGCGTAAAGGGCGGTGGAGCTCGCGGTGGCGGGGCTCGTGGTGGTGGGGATGGTGGCTGACGCAGAGGGCGCGCCGGCAGTTGTGAGCAGGCACGTCGCGGCGACCAACGCGCCGACTACCCGTTGGGCCGCTCCTCGCGCCGGGCGGCGGCCGGTCCGGCCGGCTCTCAGGGCGGGGGATGTGCCAATTCTCGCCGCCACCGGTTTGGCGCGACGCCAACCAGTGCCGGGCGGTCTCTTCAGCATTGCCTTTGCCTCGCAGTCCTAGCTCAGCAGTCCCGAGCGGTGTCGAAGCCGCCAGGCTGGCACACGCGTCGGGCAAAGATCGGAACTTGGCCAGAAGACACCTGATGTTCACGCGGCCGTCGGCGCGATGTTGGCTCCCTGTCACCGGCGGGAGGCGCCCGCTACTCAGAGAGCCGGAGGTAGCTCAGCGCGGCGCGCAGCGGGGAACCCACACGCCGTTCCTAGTGGTTGCTAGTAGTGGGAGGTGCCAACTGTGCGTCTATTTTCGATTGGCCTGATCAGCGCTTTGACCGCGCTGACAATCTCCGGGCCGCTCGCCGGTGGCCAGGCCCAGCCCGATGTTGGCACCGGGGCCCCCGCCGCCACCAGCGCCGTTGCCGCAACAGCGACCGCCCTGCCCTCGTGCCAAGTGCCGGCGCCGCAGGTCACTGGGCCGATGCCTTCGCTGCTCGACACCGAGCTGCCGGACGGCACCCTGGTGCTCGGCGGTTCGGACGTCAGAGCCGGCAAGTTGGTTACCGTCCTGCATGCGGTCTTGCCCAACTGTCAAGCCGACGACGGCTTCGGCGTGCACGGGACGGCCACCGTCGGCTTGGCCGTGCATTCCACCTCGGCGGTCATCAACGTCATCGAGGCGACCACGGACGGCAAGGTCCTCCTCGGTGGCGGCATCGGCCCTGACCTGGTCGTGGGCAGGCTACTGGCGGACGGCCGCCTCGACACCGGGTTCGCCAACGCCGGTTGGGCACGCCTGAAGTCACCGGCGAGACCACCCACGGGGATGTTCTCCGGGTACGCCATAAGTTCGCTCGCTTTCGGCCCGTCGGGGCTGATCTACCTCGGCGGCAACGATGGGACCGCGCATTGTTGCGTCGAGGACTTCGTGGGCGCCTTGAGCCCCAGTGGCGCCCTGGACCGCTCTTTCGGCGACGCTGGTTGGGTTGTGCTGCCGACCCTGGACGGTTCCTACGACACGGAGATCTTCCCAGGGACCAGCGGGGTTTTGGTGATGGGGTTCGTGATGTACACCGGCTGCGGTGGGCCTGTGCTTGTTCGCCTTGACGAGCGTGGGCACCTGGACAAGACCTTCGACGCCACCGTGCGCAGTTCGCTGGAGCGCGCCACGGCTCGCTATGTGCTGATAGGCACGGCCCTCTACCCCCGCCCCGGCGGTGCCTTCGCCCTAGTCGGTGACCTCATACCGTCCGGGTGCCAATCACCGGCCCCCAAGCTTGTCGGCAAAGGTGTTGCGCTCGGCTTCCGTAGCAATGGCAAGATCGACTCGTCGTTCGGGACAGCCGGGCGGACGGCGTTCACCTACTACGGCTCGTCGGGGACATGGGCCGTACCGCTGCCCGATGGCTCGACGGTCGTGGTCACCGACGAGGTCCCCGAGGGCGACTACGGCGCGCCGAGCACCCTGAAGGTCCGGGAGCTGTCGCCGGCGGGGCACTTCAAGGCGCCCCTCTGCAGCTCTGGTACATGTGCCATCAGCGTGTCGTGGGCATCGGGAGCGCACTCGTACCCCGCCATCGATGCCAGGGCCGCCTCGGATGGCTCGGCCGTCATCGTCGTGGCCGCCAAGGGCCGGGCCGTTGTTTACCGGGTGTCGCCTTAGAGGAGAGAAAAATAGTGCCAGCCCGCGCCGACCAGGTAATCGGGCTAACCCTGGCCGGCTATCGGCGAAGATAGGGGTATGGCAAGCGCGATCCAGGAACTGGAGGAAGTCCTCCGACAACGTCGGGCTCAGAGACCGGCGGGATCGTACTCGGCAGAACTGTTCAACGATCCTGAGCTCGTGCAACGCAAGGTCATGGAAGAGGCCTTCGAGGTCTGCCTCGAGATTGGCCGAGGCGAGCCCGACCAGGAACGGGTCGTTGCTGAGGCGGCCGACCTTTTCTTCCATCTCCTCGTCGGCCTCGTTAGCTGCGACGTCAGCTTCGATGCCGTGCTCGCGGAGCTCCAAAGGCGGCGAAGGTGACTGCACGCGTTGCCGTGCCGTCCCGGGGCCGGCTTCGTGACGACGTGATGGCGCTGCTCGACTTGGCCGGCTACAGCACGTCCAAGTTCCGGGGCGCCAGTGCTCGGGTGACCATCGACGACATCGAGTTCATCGAGATGCGGCCCCGTGACGCCGCCGCCTGGTTGGCCGCCGGGCGTGTGGAGGGTGCGTTCATCTCTACCGATATTGCGCTCGAGGACAAGCTCGAGGAGCTGGCCACGATCCCGCTCGGGGTGGCCCTGTCGCAGCTCGTGGTCGCCAGCCGGGACGACGACGGGAGGTCCTCGGTGGACGATCTCGCCGGCGCCGTCATCGCCACCCACATGCCGAAGGTGACAACGTGCCTGGTTCGAAGCCCGCGGGGTGGCGACCACGGTCGTGACAATGGGTGGCGCACTGGAGGGGGTATGCGCCGCCGGTATGGCGGACGCCATCGTCGACCTGCGAGAAACCGGCACCAGTCTCAGCCAGAACCGCCTGCGCGTGCTGGCCACGATCACAAACTGCCAGGCCCTGTTCGTCCAGCGCGACGGCGCCGGCCTAGAGGACATGGCCCTCCGGCTCGGGGCGGCACTGGACGCCCGCCAGCAGCGATATGTGATGTTCCACCTGCCGCGGGCCGAGCTGGACAAGCTCGTCTCCATCTTCCCCGGGCTGGCCGCCCCGACCGTCCTACCGCTGGCGGGGCGCGACGACCTCGTGGCGGTGCACTTGGTGGTCGAGGCGTCGTCGTTTTGGGGTCACCTCGGCGAGAATCCGTGCTGTCGGCGCGAGCGGCATAGTTTCCATTACGCCAGATGCTCTTTTGAGGTAGCGGCACCGTCGTCGCGCCGACTGGCCGCGCTGCGCGTCAGACTGCGCCTGTCAGACGGGAGGTGCGGGGTCGTACTGGATCCCGCGTCGTACCTCTCGGGCGTGGTCCTCGCCTGCGAGGCGACGGACAAGGTGCAGCGCCATGTCGATCCCCGCCGAGACGCCCGAAGCCGTGATGACCTCGCCGGAGTCGACCCATCGGTCCTGCCGGTCTCAGTTCGATAGTTGGGTCGAGCCGTTTGAGCAGCTCCATCTCGTCCCAATAAGTGGTAGCCGGCCTGCCGTTCAGGATGCCGGCGGCGGCGAAAACGAGCGACCCGGTGCACACGCTTGTCATCAGCGTGCCTTGGTCCCGAAGTTGGCGGGCCCAGTCGAGCACCGCCTGGTCGTTCAACAACGGACGTGTGCCCTGGCCTCCGGGCAGGACCAGTACATCGAGCGGGGGGACATCGGCCCAACTGTGCGTGGCACGGATGACGAGACCTTTCGCACATTGCACGTCCCCGGCGGTACGCCCAAAAGTCACGACTTGCCATCCGTCTTCCGGTGAATTGCGGGACCAGTAGGCAAGGACCTCCCAGAGGGCCCACGGCGTCGAGTTCCTCAACCCCGTCGAACAGCATGATCCCGATGGTGCGCACGCCCCGACGCTAACTTGCCAAGCGGTCCACGTTCCGGGAATAAAGAACGGCTCGCTCGGTCTGGTTAAACTTGACGGCGTGGCTGCAGGCGGCGTTGTCGTGGTTTTGATATTGCTGCTGCCGTTCATCGTGGTGCGCGCGATGCGTTTCCGTCGGTACCAAAAGACGATGGACCGCCGGCGCGAGATGAGGGAGCAGTACAAGCGACGTTCTCAGTTCCGGGGGCGGCAGGACGTTGAGCTCGACCAGGGGCCGCAGCGACCGCCGACCACGCCGGATTGGCCGCAGTAAGGCCGCAGGCCCCGTCTACCCCCCGTCAACCACAGGCCCGATACAACTGATCTGAGTGACCATCGAGGCCGAACGGCTTGGCCACGCCGAAGCGGACTTGCTTCGGAAGCTTCGCCGGAAGCACCGTCCCGAGCTCGTGGTAAGCGCAGCGCCGCCCTTTAGGTTTCCGGCAAATAGCGCCGCCACAGTTCAAGGCCCAGTCTTGGCCACCTTCGACGCCAATAGCCCTGTCCGCCCCGAACAGCATTGGCAGCCTGAGCGGATGAGGTGTGTCGAGGCTCTGGTCGGCACAGGCCATCGCGAAAGTCAGTGCCAGGCCGTCGGTGTTGGCGAAGTTCGGGCGCCGCCTCAATACCTTTTTGTCGGGCTTGCGGTTGACGAGGTGGCCGTAGGCATGTGCACTGAAATACTCGAATTCCTGGGACGAGGCGAACTCGCGCCACAGCAGCGATACAGCCATCGAGGGCATCTCGAGCTCTTCAGGAGCGAGCACGTGAAGGCGGAGCCATTGACGCAATGCGTTCTTGGCCGGGGCGAGGGAAGCGCCGGGGGGGCAGCGCAAACGCAGGTCCCGCCCGAGCCGCGCAGGTAGTACATAGGTTGCGACGAACTTCTGCCTGCGGTAGTCGATGCTCAAGTGCACGACCATGCTTGGCGATGGTAACCGCGCCCGGCTCGGTCCCCGTTTGGGTCCCGGCCTCCCTGTTCGGGGACCGGGGGACCGCGGTGGGCATCGGAGCAAAACTCGTTGGTGCCTGAGCGTGAGTGCTGCTTCACTGGCGCCATGACTGCTGTCAAAACCGCGCGCCTGCAGCTGCATGCCATTGATGTTGCAGAGGCGGAGCGTATCGTTGCTCGAAGTGCCGGGCCTGGCGATCTCTGGGCGGACGACTTCCCCTTCGAGGGTGACCTTCGCGCCGTCAGGAGGCTTCCTTCGTGCCAGCGCCGAGCGTGGGGAGCAACGGCCGTTCGGCTACTACCTGATCACCCGCCTGTCGGACGGGTTGGCCATCGGGGGTGGCGGCTTTAAGGGCCACCCACACGGGAACTGCGTCGAGATCGGCTACGGCCTGGCACCGTCCGCCCGCGGCAACGGCTACGCCGCAGAAGCAGTCGCTGCATTGTTGGTCATCGCCGCCGACAACGGAGTGGCAAGGGTGCTCGCCGACACTGTTCTCGACAACGTCGCTTCGCAACGGTCGCTCATCCGGGCCGGCTTCCGCCTGGTGAGCACCGACGCCGAGCTCAAGCATTACGAGGCGCTCCTCATGATCGATCATCGACCTGCGTAGATGGTCAAGGTGGAGCGGGGGGCGTCGGTGGAGGGGCCCGCGAGCTTGACCGCCCAGATCCCTTATGCAGCCAGGTCGTGCTCGCGGCGGCAGAGTGCACCGTACCCCGAAGGCGCCTTCCGCAATCGGTTCGCTCGTCAGGTATGAGCCGGTCAGGAGGCCCGGGTGCCGACGAACCGCAACCTTTTGGCCGTGCGAGCCCCGATTGGCCGTATGGGCATTCTCCGGCCGAACCCGAGGCTCCGTCCGTTACCTTGGGCTATTTTCCAGTGCTCGAGACCTTGACTGGCGAGCCGGACCGAATGATGTTGCCGACGGGGTCGATGAGAACACCTTCGTGCTGTCCCCACTCAGTATCTTCCGGGAAACGGACATCGGCTCCGACAGAGCTCCAGGTCTGTCCGTAGTGTTCAAGGGAGAGGCTCACGTCGCGGACGGGGAAAATCGGTGCGGTCCGCTTGAAGGTGCCCACGTCCAAGGAATATATCGTGGACCGGATTGGCCCACGAACCTGCTGTAGCGGCACTGTCGGAAGGGCGCAGAGTAATGCTCAGGACAAACCACTTCGTGGCGTCGCACAGCGTGCAAACGTGGCTGGATGGGGTACTAGCAAGGCGAATGTCTGCGAGCAAGGCTGGCGATGATGGCGCGGCCTGAAATCGTCCCGCTGATGGGGGACATCACCAAGCTCGAGGTAGATGCCATCGTAAACGCGGCTAACAGCGCTTTACTGTGGGCGGCGGTGTCGACGCGGCGGTCCACGAGGCCGCTGGCGAGGCTGACCTCATGGCCGCATGCAGCGAGCTGGGTGGATGTCGGACCGGAGATGCGAAAGCCACTCCTGGGTTTGCGCTCCCGGCCCGTTGGGTCATCCATGCCGTCGGCCCGGTCTGGCGAGGTGGGGGAGAGTACGAAGCTGAGCTGCTGGCCTCGTGTTACCGCCGCGCTGTCGAGGTAGCCGACGATCTGGGGGCCAAAACCCTAGCGTTCCCAGCGATATCTACTGGCATCTTTGGTTTCCCCAAGGAACTCGCCGCAAATATCGCAGTGAGCACCCTCCGCGGGTTGAGCACAAGAGTGGACCGGTAATCCTCGTGGCTTTTGATCCCCAGACCTTGGCGATTTACGAGCGCCTCCTGGCCGCCCCCCCGCCCATGCCTAAAACCCCTGCTGTGCCCGACAACCCCTGTTATCCCCGACACCCCTGTTATCCCCGACACCCCTGTTATCCCCGACACCATTGAAGTGCTAGTCCTCGACCTACTCGAATGGGTCGGCCCTTGCGAACGTCCCTACGCCGACGTGCTCGACGCCTGGCGCACATCCTGTCCGCGCCTGCCGGTGTGGGAGGACGCGACTGACCGAGGCTTCATCGAGCGTCGTCACGAACCGGGACGCGGCCCGGTCATCTCGGTGTCCGCAGCCGGGATGGAGCACCTCCGCAAAAATCGCCCGATCGCAGGAGAGGTGATCGCTCAAAGCGGCCGACCGGCCATCCGTACTCGCCGCTAAACGCCGCCGGCGCGCGCACGGTGCCCGCCGGCACCAGGGAGCTAGCCCGAGGGTGTCACGCCGATGCGGGCCCGCCACGAGAACGACAGGCCGGGGAAGGATGCCGACTCCCGGAAGGCCACCTCCGACTCACGGCGGAACTGCGTCTCGCCTATCTCCTCATCGGACAGGCCCACGCGTTTGAGAGCCTGGTAGCTGCCCTGGCTGGCCATGAGCGCGACAAAGCGTTCCACCCCTCCGGGTAAGGCCTGGTTGAAGGTGAGCTCCCGAGCGAAGGCAAAGTGGCCCGATGTCCTTATCCGCTCGAGGTGGCCTGCCTTGGACCAGGAGCGAGCGCCGCCCGGCATCGCCCGGTTGAGGTGCGGGTCGGCCAGGTCCTCGTCGACGAGGGCCGGGTCGTCGTCGCTTATCGGCCGGCGTAGCACCTCGCCCTGCTCGGAAGCAGCAGCGCGCGCCTCGAACACCCGGATCCGGCGGTGCAGTACGGCCCATGCCTCCTCGGCCCTGGCCACCCCGGCGACCGGAGGCCAGTCGGCGTCAAGTACCGCAAAGGCCCCGCCCGGCCGCAGGACACGAGCTACCTCGGCCAGGGTGGGGCCGGGTTCCATCCAGTGCATCGCCTGAACGGCTAGGACCACGTCGGCGGAGCGCCCGGGGAGCCCGGTGTCGTGCGACCAGCCCTTGCGAAAGGTGACGCCCGCCGTGGGTCGCGACTCAGCCATGGCCCTCATGTCGTCGCTCGGCTCCACCCCCACAACAGACGCAGCCCAGGTGGCGGCCCAACGGGAAGAAAGCCCGGTCCCGCTGCCAATATCGACCACAACCGGTGCCGCAGCGTTGGCGTAGCTGGCCAGGAGAGGTCCCAGTGCCGCTGGGGGCGATGGCCGGTTGGCGTCGTAGATATCGGCGAAACCGCTGAAGCGACCTGGGTTGCCGCCGCCCGCGTCCACGGGAGGATCGTATGCAACCTCGTACGGGTGTGCCAAGCGGGCATGCCAAGGCGGTATGCCAAGCGAGCTCGCCGGGACAGGTGCAGCCGGGGCTTCAGTTTGAGAGATCCTGGGGCCTGGTAGAAACTTGTCCCTGAGCCAAGGAGTGCAGGAGCCCTCCCGGCGTCGCTAGGAGGAAGCCATGTTGCACCGCCTCGAGGGACATCACCACGGAGGCCACGCCGGCCGCCGTGACGGGCGCCCGGCCAGCCTCCCGACGCGACGCCCGTCAATGATCGCCCGGCGCCGTACCCGCCACTTCGTTGCCATCTCGACCGCTGGAGCTTGCGCGCTCACCGGGCTCGGAGCGCTCACCGGGCTTGCCGCCTCGGGCGCATCGGCGGCCACGACGCCGGTGCCGATCAGCATCCCGGTCGGGACAAGCCCGCTGTCGGTTGCAGCCGACCCCACCACGAACATGGTCTACGTGGCCAACTCCAATTCGTTCCTTACGCGCCAAGGCAGCGTGTCGGTCATTGACGGCGCACCCTACATCGACGGAAAGCCGAACACAGGCAAGGTCGTGGCTACCATCCCCGTCGGGCGCAACCCTTGGGGGATCGGGGTCGACCCCGATAATGACCGGATCTATGTCGCCAACCGGGGCTCCAACTCAGTGAGCGTGATCGACGGCCACACGGACAAAGTGGTGGCGACCATCGGCGTCGGGCTCGACCCGATCGGCGTCGGCGTCGTGCCTGCCACTCACGCCGTCTACGTCGCCAACGACGGGACCGGCAAGGCGGCGAGCACGGTGTCGGTCATCAGCACTCTCACCAACAAGGTGGACGGCTCGGTCGCCGTGGGCTATAGCCCGTTCGGCGTCGGGGTCAATACCATCTCCCACACGGTCTACGTGGGCAACGACGGTGGCAGCGGCCCCTCGACAAACTACGTAGGCACGGTTTCTGTGATCAGGGGCACGAATGTTGACGCCACCGTCAATGTGGAGGGCACCCCGGGCGGCATCGGCGTGGACGCGCTCACCAACAACGTCTACGTAGCCGTGTCCGACAATGACGAGTACGCCAGCGAAGTGGCTGTGATCAATGGCGCTTCCAGGCTCGTCACCCAAATTCCCCTGCAAGCGGCGAACCCGCAGGGGGTCACGGTTGACCAGGCAACTCACGCGGTGTTCGTGTCCAACAGCTACGAGAGCGGGTCTGTCGGTTCGCTCTCGGTCATCAACGGCGCTACCGACGCCGAGATCGCCGACGTGAGCATCGGAGGCAACCCTTGGGGCATTGCAGTCGACCCCACAACTGACCGCCTGTACCTCGCCAACGACACTTCCCCAGGGACTGTGTCGATGGTGGACTTCAAGGGCTACCCCATCGTCGGCGGTACCCCTCCTCCCACCATCCCCACCACTACTACGACGAGGCCTGTCGACTTGACCGGGACGCTGTGCGGGCTGCTCGTGAAGTCGGGGGCGCTGAAGACGCTGGGTATCCTGAAGTTCGTCATCGACACCAACCACTCGGTGGTCGTCGCCAGTTTCGGGCAGTGCTCCGTCGAGGCCATACGGCCGGACAATTACACCGGCCTCAGCGGCGCTGCGGCCTTCGTCGTCGAACAGACGCTCCCGATATCGCTCACTGCAGGAGGCCCGGGCACGCCGGTCACCGGCCTTGGCCCGGACGCAGTCGTCTACGGGGACACTGAGATCCCAACCGTTGCTTGGCACCACGGCAAGGGGTGGGCGCTCCTGGAGTACTCGTGGGACGAAGAGGTGGTCCAAGCCAAGATCACCGCAGAGCTGCCAACATTGGAGGCCGCAGCGCGCCAGCTTTACGCCCTCTACAACTGACCTAACCGGCCAACGGCTCACCTAACCGGCTCTCCCAGCTGGATTAGCTGACCATCACCTGCTGGGTCCGGCCGAGGACGTTGCCGTTGAGATCGAGAGCGTCTATGTCGAAGTAGACCGCGCCGTCAGCGATGAAATCGATCGTCGTCTCGAACCCGATCTTTTCGGTGGTCGCAAGCGGTGAGACTGCTGCAGCTGTTGGCCCTCCGTTGACCCGCCAGGCGACAACCTCGGTTGCCCCGTTCCAGCTCACCCAAGCGGTGAAATGCCCGGAGACGTCTGCCGGCCGGACTACAAGGGCCATCTCGCTCTGCGGCGGGTTCCCGACCCAGTCAAAAAGGAACGTCCGATAGCTCGCCGCTCCATCAGGGAAGCGCCCGTCCAGGAGGAGCGGGGCGCCTATCGTGGCGTCTGAAGAGGCGCCATAAACGCTGAAATATGGCCGGTAACCCCAACCGACGACGTGGCCGCCATCGCCGAGCAGTTGGCAATTACCTTGGCTGGGCGTGTTCATTTCGCTGTCGGTGTGCAGGTAGCGATGCCTCAGAGTGGCCGTCTTGGCAGCTATGTCCAAATTGATGACTTTGCCCGAAGCCCACTGTTCGGGGCAAGGAGGGGTGGCATCGTCGAACAGGCTCAGGCCGGAGCCGTCGGCGAGCGCACGCGCGTCGTGTTGGTAATAAAACGAAGCCCCGGGCCCCATGGAGAAATCGCTCTGCCTACCACCGAGACGCCAGGCCACGCGCTTGGTGCGCCGGTCCACGAGGTAGACCGCTGAGGTGTTCCTCGACGAGATGAGCAGGTTGCGTGCAGGCCCGGGCCACAGGTCGATCGAATTGATGTGGAAGTAGTCGAAGTAGCCGTGGCCGACCGGCAGCGTCGAGAGGTCGAGCGGGACCTCGGGGTAGCAGGCCCAGTCGAACACGAGGTCATTGGTCGCGATATCGACTTCTTGTGCGTGGCCGATGAAAACTGGCAGGTCCCCGTACCTCAGCGAGTTGTCGTCGTAAGCAGTGTGGAGGGCGGTGCCCTCCGGGGTGATGATGAACTCGTGGAGGTCACAGGGCAAACCGGTGCTGACCACCTGGCCGGTCTGTTGGTAAGCCCCGTTGGCGAGGACGTAGTGGCCCTCGCCGTGAGCGTCGATGACCGAACCCTGGAACCACGTCAACGTCGGCGCCCCGTTGTACATCTGCACCCGGAAGTTGAACGGGACCTCGTCGTCGCCCGGCATCGGCTTGAACCACACCAAGTCACCCGAGGTCTCCAGGATCATCAGCCCTGGCGTCGCCCCGGGCGGGAACTGATGGTGCCGCGCATGGCCTGGGTTGGCCGCAAGGGGGTTCTTGGGAGCGCAGAAAATATAACCGGGCTGCGGGCCGAGCTTGAGGAGCTCCGGAGTTGCGCTGATGGACACGCCGACCGGGGTGATGTCCGGGCGACTGACATATCTGGAGAAGTTGGGTGGGCTCAGTGGTCCAGCCCTCAGCGCGCCGGGCGCAGCCGCCGACGTCTCGTTGGCGGCGAGATGGCGCGATGAAAGCAGGCGGGCCGCCCGGGACCCGAGCCCCAGGCCGATACCAGCCTTAATACCGCCCACTAGCAATGCACGCCGGTCGAACCGGCCGCCACCGTCTACCATCCGCCTCGCCTTTCACACCCTTGCACAGCCACTTGAAGCGCACGGGCACCTGCTACCGCTCTGCTGCCCGCCTAGTGCCGATCTGCCACGGCTTTGTCTAACGTTCTGTTTAGCCGCTGGCGGCCCGATGGGTCATCGGCGTGCCGCCGATGCGGAGATTACTCACGGGAAGTGGGGAGACCCCCACCGCCGCCCTGTTAACGAGGCTTTTTACACGCGGGCGGCAAAGTTGCCGAGCGAAGTGCGGCAGGTGGGCTTGCCCGTGGTACTAGGCGTCGCCGGGGGCGCCTTCGAAGAAAGTCGGCCCGTTTTGTTGAGGTTGTTGGAGGTCAGGATGACAGCATCGAAGTTCTACTAGGCTCGTGCCGGCCTCAATGCGTACCGTGTTGCTGCTATGCCGGCTCCGGGCCGAGCTGCCGAGCCGCTAGCTCCGGTTGCCGGTCGTGACCGCCTTGTTGACTGGGCAGTTGCCTTCGCTGCGGCCGCACGCTGCGAAGTCACAGAGGCGACATAGCCAAGGTTGCTGACGGTCATGACTGTGGACGGAGCGTTCCTCGGCTCGGGCGAGGGTGACCGTGGTCAAGCATCGTGCCCAATGCTGTCGCAAGGTTGTCGACCTCGTCCGGTGGTCAATGCGGACAACGCGCTCGTCAGTGACTTGTCGCGTGCTTGAAGTACCCGCACGGCCATGCGACGGCCACTTCGGGTCAGGACGACGGATACGGCCCGTCCGTCGCTGTGCCCCGACCCGCTCGACGAGGCCTTCGGCTCCGAGGCGATCGACGAGACGGACCGTGCCTGAGTGGGTCAGGCCCAGCACGGAACTCAGCTGCGGTGACCGAGCCGCCGTCGAGGAACTCGTGCAACGCGACCAGTGCCGCGGGGGCCGACGGGCCGAGCGCCGCGATCGGCTCCACGGCGGCGTTCATCCTGTCAGCGACCACGAGGCTCAACGCGCCAAAGGCGTTGGCTGCGTGCTGGCGGCTTGACTGTGCTCGTGACACCGTTCTAGTTTATATGTATGAGTCACACACAATCTAGGCGAGCAAGCGGCGAGCCGATGGCGGCGCTGTCGATGCTGAACATCGACAGCGCGGACCCAGCGAGGCTGGCGCGGTTTTACGCGGCCGCGCTCGGCTGGGTTGTCAGCTACAGCGACGACAGTTACGGGATGGTCGAAGGCAACGGGATCAAGATCGGCTTCGGCAAGATCGACGAGTTCCGGCCCGCGCAGTGGCCTGACGAGGCCGGCGCCAAACGCTTCCACCTCGATCTGCAGGTCGACGACGTCGACGAGGCCGCAGAGAGGCTGTCCGCGATCGGAGCAAGCCAACCTGACTTCCAACCCGGAGCTGGACGCTGGCGGGTGCTGCTCGATCCGGACGGCCAGCCGTTTTGCCTGAGCCCCCGCCCGGCGGCTGTGCCGTAACGCCGTCGTGACCGAGCTCGCGGAGCTGCTCGTCAAGGACGCTGAGGCTTGGCACGCCTGGCTCGACAGCCACCATGCCGGACACCCCGGGGTCTGGCTGGTGCTGGGCAAGAAAGGCGGTCACACGACGGCCCTAACCTACGCGCAAGCCCTTGACGAGGCGCTGTGCTTCGGCTGGATCGACGGGCAGATCGCACGACGCGACGACGACAGCTATCGCCGGCGGTTTACGCCGCGCCGGCGAGGAAGCCCCTGGTCCGCCAGGAACGTCGAGCACGTCGCCCGCCTTACCGAGACTGGGCGGATGCAGCCAGGCGGGATCGCGGGCGTCGATGCGGCTAAAGCGCAAGGACGGTGGCAGGCGGCCTACCGCGGCCAGTCCGACATGCAGGCTCCGCCCGATCTAGTCCAGGCGCTGGCATCCAATCCGGCCGCAGCCGCGACCTTCGACCGGTTGGACGCAGCCAATCGCTACGCCATCGCCTACCGGCTCAACACCGTCAAGCGCCCGACGACCCGGGACCGCAAGCTCGCCGAGTATGTCGACATGCTCGCTCGCGGCGAGTCCCTCCATCCCCCCAAGCCCCGCAAGGACCGCCAGTGACCTTCCCTGTCCCGCCCAACGATGGCGTTAGTGCCGGATGGCGTCCGTAACTGTGCCGAAGTTCCCGGCCGGCAGTTTGATTTCTCGGCCGTTCATTTCTTGTCGCTCGTAGCGCTCGATGGCGTTGCCGATGGCGGGAGCGTTTTCAATTATCGTCTGGATATCGCCCGGCTGGAATTCCGATAGCAGGTCCGAGATCCCGTTGAGGTAAGTGCGGGTCGGGCTCACGTACCACTCCCCATTTTCTTCGGCAGTTACAAAACCCGTGTCGGGCTTCATCGTCGTGAGCCTTTTGAATATCGGCTGGACGGCTGGAGGCAGCAGGGCGAGCAATTGGTTTTCGTACTTGTCCCCGCTCGTCACACATTCATGCTCACTGACGCCCTGGCCGGTGACCGTGTAACACCCGTTGGCGTACTCGACGTCTACCCCGTGGACCTTCACGCTCAAAGTGAGGCCATTGCCGATTTTCACGAGAACCCCGCCGTCGGCTGCCTGAGTTGTGAAACTCAGGTTCCCGAACTGCACGCTGACTTGGCCCTGGAGCTTATCCAGAGCGCTCTGGGCGTTCGGTAGCCAGTCCGGGGCGTAGGCGTCGACCGCGGCGAGCTCTTCGGGGTCTAAGCCCGCCAGCAGGCCAGTCAGGTCGAGTTGCGATACTGAGCGGAACAGAGCCTGCACCGCGCCCTGGGGAGAAGCCGCGCCTACAGGTTCCAGCTGACCAGTCGCCGGCGGCGCCCCGCTCTGGCCGTCCGAGCGCAACGCGTTGATAGCGATGCTGTAGCCGATGCTTACGTACCACCCGCCACCAACCTTGATGGTCCCCAGCGTGGTTTGCCCGCTATTGGGGCCTGAGGTGCTCACCGAGCGGCCCTTCATCGCCTTGTTCAGCAGGCCTTCGAAATAGGTCCCGAGCGGCAACTGGCCCGGGTCGACCGCTTCGGAGTTGGTACCACCGGAAACCGTGACCGCGGCGAGGCCCGGGCCTAGCTGGTCAGTCGAGGTTGCCACGTCCTGCTCAGAGACATGCAGGCCAGTGATGTTGCTGATATCAGCGGTGGACGACAGCACGCCAATACGTTTCAGCTGTCCGAAGATGTCCTCCAGGCCGGGTTCGAGGGCGTTGCGCTCGCCTGGGGCCAGGTTGTCGAGCACCCCGATAACGTCGCTCTTGTTGAGCGCGTCGATCATTTGCTGCACAGCTGCCGCCGGCGAGCTCGCACCGCTCCCGCCGTTCAATCCGGCCAGCATGAACGATGCTCCGGTCCCTGCGGCCACGAGGACTACGGCGGAGGCGATCGCCGTCACTGCCCAACCGCGAGCGCCCCGCGGATGAGCGCCGTGCCGGCGAGAGCTGGTCTCGGGCACCGAGCTCATCGGGAACAGGTCGCCAGTCAGCGCAGGGCCTCCGCTGGTCGTGGCGGCTGGGGTTCCTGCATTGTCGGGGCCAGTAGCGCCTGAGGAGCCTGCGCCGGTGCCGTCACGCGAAGGCCCGGCTACCTGCCAAGACTGGCCGAGCACCCCCCATCCCGAGCCCTCGGCGGGCGGCGGTGGCGGGCTCTGTCCCCAGCTCGCCGTGGGGCCCGATTGCTGGCCACCGGTCCCTTGGCCTCCTGGTTGTTCGGCTGGGAACTGCCCCCAACTCTGTCCGTCAGGCATTTTGGACCTTTCGTTCTTCAAGCGTCAGAGACTCTCGCCCCGGCCAGACCTTGGCTGAATGATGAGCTGAGACGACGATCGTGACAATGGCGATGGGGGCCCCGACCCAGGGCCCGAGGGCCACGTGAGTGCCGAAGACGATGAACATCTCAAGCGAGAAGGCCCCCACCACCACTCCGGCGGCACCAGAGGAAATTCCGGAAATGAACCTGGTCCCCAAGATTGCCGCCGCAGACGAAAGGGCGGCTAACACTGGCATGGCAAAGACAAGTGCCTCGAGCAGGTGCGCCGCGGTGCTGCCGAGGAGCCCTGCTGAGCTAGCGGCCCGCAGGAACGCGAAACCCGAGCGTGCGGCGGTGCCGGCCGTCGCCCAGGGTGCGAAAAGTACCCCGCAGCAAGCCACAGCGGGCACCACGGGGGACGCTGCACGCACCAGTGCGCTGCTCACCCTCATGGTTTCGGCATTACCGCACCCACCTGGAGGCAAAGCGCAGGAGACGAGGCCCATGGCCGCCCTGGTCCCTGGTCGGCCAGGGGAGGTGCCCAATGCCAGAATTGGGACATGACCGACCAGGGCCAACACGACGAACGGCGAGCGTTGCTGGGCGCGCTCGAGTACCAGCGAGCTTCGGTGCGCGCGATTGTGGAGGGCCTTGACGAGGAGGCCTGGCACACCTCAGTGGTGCCGTCGGGATGGACGCCGGCCGGAATGGTCGAGCACCTCGGTAACGCAGAACGCCACTGGTTCCAAGGGGTCATCGCAGCAACGATCGGGCCATTGCCCTGGGACGAAGGCCGCCCGCCCTATGACCCCCACGCTGCCTTCGTTTGCGAGCGACCTTCGAGCGACGTCCTCGAGTACTACCGCCAGCAGTGCGACCGATCTGATGAGATCCTCGCCGTCACACCCTTATCCGCCGTACCCAAGGGAGCGCACAACCCTAAAGGCGACGAAGGCATCCCGAGCACCCGCTGGGTTGTCCTCCACGTAATCGAAGAGACCGCCGCCCATTCGGGGCATCTCGAAATCGCACGGGAGCTCCTCGATGGCAGCAGAGGTCTCGGTTTGCGCTGAAGCTGTTGATGTTGAGCTGTTGGTGTTGAAGGGTGTCGATTTCGCCGCTGCTCGTCCGTCATCTCAGTGGCACACTCGAAAATTGACCCGAAAGGACGGCATAAATGCGGTACACGCTCCTGCTCCACTATCCAGAGCCCAGCGCCGAAGAGCTCGGCGCCGAGGCCCTCGCCGAGGGAATGCGCGCGTTCCATGCGTACGCGAAGGCACTCGACGACGCTGGCGTACTTGCCAGCGCCGAGGTGCTCCAGCGCTCGGACATGACCACCACTGTCACGCTCGCCGGCGGTGAGCTGGTCGTCCAGGACGGCCCCTTCGCCGACACGAAGGAGCAGCTCGGCGGCACGTTCGTCATCGATGTCGCCGACCTCGACGCGGCGATTGACTGGGCGCGCCGGGCGCCATCGGTGTCGTGGGGCCATGTCGAGATCCGACCGACCGCGACCCGCTTTGTGGACGGCTCGTGGGAGGGCACACAGCCGGTCAAGTGACCGCCCTCAACTCCCACGCAGCTGCAGCGAGCGCCGCGCGCCAGTCCTACGGCCGGCTCGTGGCGCTGCTTGCAGCCTCGACACGCGATATTGCGCTCGCCGAAGACGCCCTGGCCGACGCCTTCGAGCGAGCGCTGCGCACCTGGCCGACAACCGGAGTACCCGAAAACCCGCAGGGGTGGCTGATAACCGTGGCACGCAACCGGATCCGGGACCTATTCGCTTCGGCGGCCGTGCGTACCGCGGCGCCTCTCGATCGCCGACCATCTCGACCTCGCCCGCGACCTCGCCTTCGACGTCGCTGCCGCGCTCGACGACCGTGACCCGGACGCGATCCCCGACAAACGCCTGGAGCTGCTCTTCGCGTGCGCGCACCCCGCCCTCGACCCCGCCGTGCGTACGCCGCTCATGCTCCAAGTCGTGCTTGGCTTCGACGCCGACCGCATCGCTCGGGTGTTCTCGGTGCAGCCCCGCGCGATGGCGCAGCGCCTGGTGCGGGCGAAGCGCCGCATCCGCGACGCGGGAATCCCGTTCCATGTGCCGACGCGCGCCGATTTGCCCGCTCGCCTTCCCGCCGTCCTCGAAGCCATCTACGGCGCGTACGCGATCGACTGGCTCGACCAGCGCGAGCTGGTACACGAGACAGTCGCCGACGAGGCCCGATGGTTGGCCGTTCTTACTGCGAGCCTGCTCCGCACCGAGCCTGAGGCGTGGGGCCTGGCGGCGCTGCTGACCCTTGCGCAGTCACGCGCTCCCGCTCGGACGGGAACACCGTGGCCGAAGCTCGACGAACAGGACACGGCCCTTTGGGACCGCACGCTCATTGCCGAAGGCGAGGCGCTCCTGCAGCGTGCCTACGCACTCGGTGCGCCCCTCGGGCGGTTCCAGCTCGAGGCTGCCATCCAATCGGTGCACTGCGACCGAGCCCGCACCGGTGCCCTCGATCGCGCAACTCTCGTCCATCTCTACCGTGGCCTCGTCGCGGTCGCACCCACCAATGGCGCGTTAGAAGCCTTGGCAGCGCTCACCGCGCAGGCTTGAGGGTTCCTCGGGGGCGCCAATAACGTGGCTGCAGGCGAACGAAAGGTCGGTGAGCCGTCCAGGGGCGGCGATGAAGGAGGTTTTCATGGTCAAGGGTGCGCGTGCGTTCGTGGCGTCGGCGAGCATGTTGGCGCTGGCCGCCTCGGCCCTGTGTGGACCGGGGCTCTCCGCGCCCGCCCTGGCGGGGGGGGCCCAGTTCTGCCACGCCCAGTTCTGCAACCCGCCACTTGGATGCCGCAGGGACCGGGGCCGCCCTCAGCGTCCTGTCGGTCCCGGTCCGTGTCGCGGCCACAGACGACGGGAACGTCGGCTACCGCGAGCTGGGCAGCGGGCCGCCACTTTTGCTCATCATGGGCCTCGGCGGCACCATGGACAACTGGTCGTCGTCTTTCGTAGACGCGCTGGCGGCGGACCACAAGGTCGTGGTCTTCGACAACGCTGGCGTGGGAAAGACGGCCGCCATTTCCTCGCCGCTCACGATCACCGGCATGGCAGGCCAGACAAGCGCCCTCATCTCGGCGCTTCACCTGGGCCGGACAGCCGTGCTCGGTTGGTCAATGGGAGGGATGATCGCTCAGGCCCTTGCCGTGCTCGACCCGTCGCAGGTCGGCAAGCTCGTGCTGGCCGCCACGCAGGCCGGGACGGGCAAGGCAGTCCCACCTTCAGCGGCTGCTGCGGCGGCTGCCGCCAGTGACGACCCGAGCGTCGTATTGAGCGTGCTTTTCCCGTCGAGCGCAAGCGCGACGGCCCGCCTTTACGCCTTTAGTGTGCTGCGGTACCCGGGTTACTACGCCGAGACGCCGCAGGTTAAGACCGCGCAGGGTACCGCCATCCTCAAGTGGTTTGCAGGGTCGGATGCTGCTGGGCGCAAGGTGGGCTCGCTGAAGGTGCCGACCCTTGTGGCGGACGGTAGCGAGGACGCTCTTGACCCCGTCGGCAACGACAAGCAGTTGGCCGGGCTTATCAAAGGTGCCCAGCTGGCGCTGTACTCAGGCGCTGGCCACGCGTTTTGGTTCCAGGACGAGAGCGAGTTCGTAGCTCGGGTCGGGACGTTCCTCGGGTAAGGGCCTGACGGCCGGCGGGCCCGGGCTAGCCCACAGCGTTTGCTGAGTGCGCCTGAGGTGCTCGGCCGATGGCGTTTGGCTTTGCTGACGCATAGGGCGCCGCGGGTAGCATTTCGCCGCAGCGAACCGTTTCCGGCGGGCGCCGAACGAGGAGGTCAAGTGTGAGCAGAGGCCTGGCGAGGCTCGCCAAACCCGGGACATCTCCACGAATGGCCGCCGGCGCGAGCCCCAAGCGGTCTCGACCGAGACGGATGATGGCGTTGGTTTCAGCCGTCGCTGTCGGGACGTCCCTCGCATGTTCACCTGTTTCGATCGCGGCGGCCGCTCCGTTGCCGCTCGCCGATCGGCCGGCCCCGGCCGCTTTCGCCCCGGACAGCGCCAATACAGCCCACATGGCGAATACGGCCAACACGGCCGACACCGCCGGCTGTGCCCTCCCCGTGACGACCGACATTCTCGACGGCTTCAAAGTAGGGGTCCCGAGCGGGTGGCAGGTATCGACGTTCCAGGGCGAGATCGAAGTGAGCAGCGGCTCTACCGGGACGCAGGGCGTGCTCCTGTACCCGGCCCTGCTGACCAAGGGCGTCACGGTGAAGAACCTTTTCTCTTCCATCCTGAGTTACGAACAGGGGATCGAACGCAAGGAAGGCGGGAGCCTCACCTACGTCGTCAACGGTGGCTCTCAGCCGACGGCTTCACTTTCCATCCGTAGCGCCAATGGGGCCCTAGTTGGCAGAGCGGGCGTTTTTGTCCTGCCATTGCGCACCGCGGTGGCTTCCTCTGAGGGCGTGTTCTACGCCTACTGGGCCCCGTCGTCCCAGTTCGCGGCAGTGCAACGGACGGAAACTGAGGTGGCTGGCTGTTACCAACCCGTGCGCGCCGAGCTGTTCCGGGTATTCCAAGCCAACGCGTTCACTTTTACAATGCCGCCCGGTTGGAGCATGACCGACGAAAGCCAGGACTTCCTGCAGCTGAGCGGGCCTGGCGGTAACGGGGGAGTGGACTATGAGCTGTGGGGGCCGTTCGTCCAGGGGGTGAACGCCACCCAGCCGATAACCTCGGCCCCCTCGGCGATCAGCTACATGTTCGACCTTTACAAGATCACTGTTACTCACGTGATCTCTTCTTACGTCCTACCTTCGCAACAGGCGTCCTCGGGGGTTGTCGACGGCGAGTACATGGTGTTCGACGGTCTCCTGAACGGTAAACCTCAAGTTGGGGTCGTCAATATGGAAGCCAGTATCGACGGATCTTCGGCGGCGGGCGTGATCCGCCTTGGGCTCGCCAGCCCTGCGCAGTGGAACGCATTAAACGGCGGCCTCATCCAGATGATGGGAGCGGTCCAGCACGATTTCACCGGCGACCTTGAGGAAATAGCGCATGTCAACCAGCAGTTCCAGGACTTCCTAGGCCAGTCTGAGGACTTCGACGATGTCCTCAACAGCCAGCAGCTCGTGGAGGACCCGACAACTGGGGACTTCTACGAGGCGGCGTACGATTCCTGGGAGCCCGATGGGCCCGATGGCCCCGGCTATTACCTTCCGGACGGCCAGTTGCTCAACCCCGTCCAACGTTCTTGAAACCTGCGGCCTCCTACATGCTGGCCAGGTCGACCTCGAACGACCTCGGGCGGCGCCCCGAGAGCTAGGTCCTTGTCGTCCGTCAGCCCGGTAGCGACTGCGGTGGCGATGCGACCGCAGTGATCGAACACCTTGGCACCGTATACCTTGGCTCCGTGCCTCGTGCTTTGGTTCTCGGCGGGACCGGCGTCCTCGGCCTAGCCGTCGCTCGACGGTTGCTGCCTGCCGGCTGGGAAGTGGAGCTTACAGGCCGGGATCCGGCGCACCTGCCGTCGGCCCTTGCCGACGCGGGCGCGAGGTTCGCCCGCGCCGACAGGGGTGACGCCGACCAGCTCCGCAGCGCTATCGGCGACGGCGCCGACCTTGTCGTCGACTCCCTTTGCTACACGGCAAGCGACGCCACGATGCTCCTGCCATTTCTCGGCGATGTCGCCTCGACGGTGATGGTTTCGAGCAAGGCCGTTTATATCGATGAGTCGGGCAACCACTCCAACTCGCTCGCCGCGCCGCATTTCGCTGGGCCGATCACGGAGGCTCAGGCGACACTGGCGCCGCGCAGCGACGTCGACTTCGACACCGCCGAGGGCTACGGGCCGAACAAAATAGCTGCCGAGCGGGTACTCCTCGACAGCGGACGACCGGTGACCGTGCTGCGGCCCTCCAAGGTCCATGGCGCTGGCGCGCGCCAGGCGAGGGAGTGGTACTTCGTCAAGCGGGCGCTCGATAATCGTCCTGCCGTGCTGCTCGCGCGCCGGGGCGGGGGCGTCGACCACACGACGGCTGCTGCAAACTTCGCTGCGCTCGTTGAGGTCGTGGCGGCGGCCCCCGGCCGACGCATACTCAACATCGCCGATCCCGACGCACCGAGCGGGCTTGAGATTTCCCGCGTGGTGGCACGCCGTCTTGGCCATGCCTGGGACGAGGTGCTCCTCGATGAGGGAGAGCTCGCTGTTCGGGGAGAGGGCGAAGGGGATCCAGAGGCTGAGCGAGAGGGCGAGAACCTCGGCCGGCACCCCTGGGACCGCCCCTTTCCGATCGTGCTCGACATGACGGCCGCGCTCGCGCTCGGGTACCAGCCCGTTGGCGACTACGCACCCACGGCCGCGGAAGCGATCGACTGGCTCGTCGAATCCGCGACATGCCAGGACGGCCGGTTCACGATCCCTAGGTCAGAGGACGGTTTTTTCAGCTCGTGGTTTGACTACGAGGCGGAGGACCGGTACTTGGCCAGCCGGTGCACCGGTGACTGACCCCTTTGTGAGGCGGCCCGCCTCACCGTCCGGCGGTTCAGCGCGAAAGCGCGAGCAGCTCGCGCTCGCGCTCGGGGCTAAGCCCGACTGACCCCCGGCTTAGCTGGCGGTGCCGCCAGGTCGTGCTCGTAGAGCTCTCGCACCGTCTGGGAAAGGGGTCGGGCTCGCAGCCCAGCCGCAATTGCTCGAGCCGGGCTGGCCGCTTGGTCGCCACCCTGGTCCAGCCCCGCCCACAGTGGCAGCTCGGCGCCGGTCACGTCCGCTTTGGCCAGGACCTCTGCCGGTACCCAGACGAGCTCTGTCCCGGGCGGCCCCACCTCCGGCGAGCACCGGTCGTAAGGAAGTCCTCGAAGCTAAACGGAGGCGCCGGCGACACGGTGTGGAACGTGCCGGCTGCCTGGCCGTGCGCCAACAGCACGACGAAATGAGCCAGGTCGCGGGCGTCAATTACCTGTAAGGCGTTCTCCTTTGGCCCCGGTGCCAGCACAGCTCCGCCTCGGGCTACCCGCTCGACCCACCATGTGAACCGTCTCGAGTGGTCATGGGGCCCGACTACATACGTCGGGCGAACGATGCTGACCGGGACGCCGGAGGCTCCCCGATGACGCCGGCGCTCCCATCAGATCTTGGGCTGCTCCTGTCGATTGGTTGGCTCCGCTCCCGCTCCAGTTCCCCCGAACCATTCGATGCGAGGCCCGCTCGCACAGAGCCTTTAGGCCCCCGTACGTTTCGTTGTTGACCACTTCGGTGGTCGGGTCGCGCAGGACTGCGAGAGGAGCATCTTCGTCAAAACCAGGTTGGAGCGGTTCGGCGTAGGCAGAAACCGAAGAGATATGCACGTAACGCCCGCCCCGTCCCTTCAGGGCCTCAGCAAGGCTGCGGACCTGGCGGGGAAAGTAGGCACAGACGTCGATCGTTGCGTCCCAGCTCCCGGTGGCGAGAGCGCTGAGGTCGCTGTTGCGGTCACCGAGGCGATGTTCGGCGTCGGGGAACAGGCCCGGGTTGGTCGAGCCGCGGTGGAACAACGTCACGTCGTCCCCGTCGGCTAGCAGGGTAGTTACGATGTGGCGCCCGACGAACTGGGTCCCGCCGATTACAAGGATCTTCATGACCGAATGCTAAGTGCAGCCCACCACCAATGACCTGGCAGAGCTCACCTGGGTGGCACTGTTCTCGGATCAGCCCGTTTTGCGGGCCGTGTTCGGGCGGAGCAACGCGTTGCCCAGCTCTCGACGTGAGGTGATGTCGAGCTTCATGAACACCTTGCGCAAGTGCCATTCGACGGTGCGGGCGCTGATATACAACCGCGCACCGATCTCTGGGTTGGTGCGTCCCTCCAGTGCCAGACGGGCTATCTGCTCCTCTTGGGGCGTGAGGTCATTGCGCGTTCCTCTTGTCGCTTGCGCACGGTCTCGCCCGTCGCCTGGAGCTCGCCCAGGGCACGTTGCGCGAAGGCCATCATCCCGATTTCGCTGAACAAGTCGTAGGCGAGGCGGAGCTGGCCTCGTGCATCGCTACGGCGGTTCTGGCGACGCAGCCACTCACCGTAGAGCAGGTGCGCCCGGGCGAGCTCGGGACGGAGGCGAGTGCGGCTCAAGCGGTCGACCGCCTCGCGGTACAGGTCCTCGGCCGGGCCGCCCTCCTGGACCAGGGCGCGCGAACGGGCCTCGATGCCGCGCGCCCAGTCAGTGCCGCTCGCCTGCGTGGCTGCAACGAAGCGTTCGACACTGTCGGCGGCGAGCTGCAAATCACCGGTGCGGGCGGCCGCCTCGACGAGCTCGGGCAGCGCCCAGGCGGTGACGTACGACTCGGGTGTGTCGTCGGCCGCCCGCTGAGCGGCCGATACGGCCTCTTGGTACCGGCCGAGACCGTTGAAGAGGAGCGCGGCTACCCAATGGGTATTTTTGACTGAAGCTCCCTGGCCGATTTCGGAGGCGCTCTTGGCAGTGGCATCGATCAGCGCCTTCGCGTCAGCTTCCCGTCCTTGAAAAGCCGCGAGAAGCATCGCTCCCACCGGCGCGAGGCCGGCTCCGGTTGCCTCCGCGACCACATTGGCCTCCGCGATCGCCAGGGTCGCGCCCGGGAAGTCGCCGAAGAAGGTCTGCGTGACGCCCATGACGTTCAGGTCGATCGGCAGCCGGGCGAGCGCGCCGGCGTCACGGGCCCGCTGAAGCTGCCGTGCCACTATCGCCTCCAGGCTTGCGTCGTCCCACAACGAATAAGAGGCGACAGGGGCGAGTTGCCCGATCCGTAATGCTTCCTGGGTCGGGACCTCGGTGCCGGCGAACGCGCTCGCCACTTGTCTCAGGAGGGGCGCCGCGGCCTCTCGGCCGTCGATCACCATTGCCGCGAAGGCGTCCAGCATCAGGTTGACCGTACTTATGGGGCCAGACGGACGAGGAGCGGCCTGGGCCGCTAGCGAGACGGCTCGCAGGTTGCTCGTGCCCGCGAAGGGGCCCGCGAAGAGCGCGGCCCCCCACGCGTTCAGGTAAGTCTCCCGCGCCATGTCCATATCCACCTTCTCGAGACGAGCAGCGGCACTGAGCAGCAAACCGGGTGCCTCGCCGCCAAAACCAGTGGCGAACGCGATCTGGGCGCGGAGCAGCTCCACCTGAGCACGCTGCAGCTCGGTCTCGGCATTGGTCTCCGCCTCGGCCAGGAGCCTTAGCGCTTCGTCGAACGCGCCGGCATGGATCTGGGCTTGGGTCGCGGCGAGACCCAGCTCTGTGCGTCGCCGCAGATCACCGGTCAGCGCCACGGAGCGGCTAAGGAAAGCAGCGGCAGCGGCCAGCCCGCCGCGCGCCTGGGCACGACCAGCGGACCGCTCCAGCTCCGACGCGACCTCTTCGTCGGGCCCCGGCGCCGCTAACGCTCGGTGCCAGGCCCGACGGTCGGGATTCTGTCTGCGCGTCGACAGCCCCGGCTAATGCCAGGTGCACGGCCCGGCGGTCCTCGGAAAACACCCCCGAATAGATCGCGGACCGGACCAAGGGATGGCGGAACCGTACTTGCGCCCCGATCTCGACGAGTTGCTCGACCTCGGCGGCGACGCCCGCGTCTTGCGCGATCCCGAGCAGCCGCGCCGCACGCAACAAAAGGGCTACATCGCCAGTCGGGTCAGCCGCGGCGACCAGCACCAGGCGCTGGGAGTCCTCGGGGAGCGTCTCGAAAAGTCGTAAGTAGTGCTTCTCGAGCTGGCTGGGAAGGCCCCCCGGGCGGATACCTGCGAACCCGCCGGCCAGCTCGGCCGCGCTCATGCCTTTGGGCAGCTCCGATAACGCCAGCGGGTTCCCTCGGGATTCGGCCACCATGCGGTCCCGGACACGGGCATCGATCCGGCCCAGCGTGGCCGCGACGAGAAGAGCCCGGGCGTCGTTGTCGGCCAGGCCGGACAACCTCAGCTCCGCCAAGCCTGCGAGGTATTGGTCCTCGGAAGGCTCGCGGACAGCGAACAACATCAGCACCGACTCGGCCAGGAGCCGGCGGGCGACGAACCCGAAGACCTGGCCGGAGGCGGCATCGAGCCACTGGGCGTCGTCGACGACGCACAGCAGCGGGCGCTTGTGGGCCACCTCGGCCAACAAACCGAGCGTCGCCAGGGACACCAGGAAGCGGTCAGGAGGGTCGCCCGCCGTCAGCCCGAACGCCACTCGGAGGGCGTTTTGCTGAGGGCCCGGTAGAGCCTCGACCTGAGCGAGCATCGGAGCGCAGAGCTGGTGCAAGCCCGCGAACGGCAGTTCCATCTCGGACTGCATCCCGGCTATGCGCGCTACCTGGAAGCCCGAGGCAGCCTCAGCGCATTGGCCCAGTAGAGCGGTCTTGCCTATCCCCGCCTCACCGCGCACCACGAGCGCTGCGCTCTCGCCGGAACGGACCTGGTCCACCAGCCGTGCCAACTGGTCGCGCTCGGCGGTCCTGCCCCGGAAGGCCGGCGAGCTCCGCCCGGCTGACGGCCCTGAGCCGCCATAGTAAACGCATGCTAACTGGGTAACGACCCGGGATCCAGGCCCGGGTACTCCCTGGTGCGACGCCGTCCTAATGCCGAGGCGCATATATGGCCCTGCACCAAAGGTCGTCTTCTTGGTGCAGGCTCCTAGGCTCGCTGCGTGCACAAGGAACAGCCTCCGAACCCGGCCAAGGAATGGGTCGCAGAAGGAACGGGACCGAAATGACCGCTAGTTTCCTAGGAGAGCCGCCCATAACCCCTGAGGTACAGGCACTCTACGACGAAGATTTGGCCGAGGGCGGCTATGTTTGGAACGTCTCGCGCTTGTGGGCCTACCAACCGGAGACTGTCAAACGCCTCTTCGAGTTGATGTCGCAATCCTTCAAACCGAGCGGGCTCACCTTCCGTCAGCGAGGCATCCTTGTTACGGCTGCCGCATCGGCGCTTGGTGACTCCTACTGCTCGCTGGCATGGGGTGGAAAGCTCGGCGGCGTAACGGGACCGGCCCTCGCTGCGGGCGTCCTGAACGGAGATGACGGCGACCTGAGCGAGCAGGAGAAGGCTATGGCCGCCTGGGCACGCAAGGTTGTGAAGGATCCCAACGCGACGGCTCCGGTCGACGTCGACGCGTTGCGCGACAGCGGGCTCAGCGACGAGCAGATATTCGCGATTACCGCTTTCGTCGCGTTGCGCTTGGCGTTTTCGACGATCAACGATGCCCTCGGAGCTCACCCGGACCTGCAACTTGTGGAGAAGTTGCCGAAAGAGGTTGTCGACGCGGTCACCTACGGCCGGCCCGCATCGCCCGGGGGCACTTGATTAACCCCAGTACTAGAGAGCTGTTGATGACCTGCCGTCGTTAGCTTTGACCGGGCGGCCCGTTCCCGTCGTCTCGCCCGTGTGCCTTCCCTATGAAGTAGCGCGCTGCAGCCACGCAACCAACGATGATAAGTAGCACACCCGCAAGAGTGTCCCGCAGGCCAACAAGTAGGAGGACGCCGAAGGAGAAGCCAATTGCGGCGGCGAGGAGAAATCCTTCCGGGCGACCTTTTCCCCCTGACAACCACCGTTCCGAGGGCACCTCAACAGTCAAGCATGCTGACGCCGCCTTAGCTGACGCGCCGGGTCACCACCCAGTGGTGCTTGGCGATCTGGCGCTCACGCTGGAACCCGTGGCGTTCGAAGATTGTTACCGTCAGGTTGTTGAGAAAGGAGCCGGAAACCTTCCGCCCCGTGGTGTCTTCCGGGTAACTCTCCACGAGGCCGCCGCCAAGGTGGGCAATCTGGTCGAGCGCCCCGGCGAGGGCGACCTCCGCCACCCCTCGATGCCGGTGCGTGCGGCTTACGAAGAAGCAAGTGATGCGCCACTGCGGTAACTCGTTCACGTTCTCGTTGTACGCCTTGCGGAACTTGATCCGAGGAAGCTCGTCAGTCGGCCCGAACTGGCACCACCCAACGCAGAGCGCGCCGTCGTAGACGAGTGCAGCATGCGCCCGGCCTTCGCGCACTCTCGCTTCCTTGAGCACCCGGCGCCGCTCCGGAGTGTTGATATTCGGGGCCCCGTCCTCATGGAAGCCCAGGCACCAGCACCCACCCCAGACCCCGTTGTGCTCCTCCACCAGACGAGCGAAGTCGGGCCAGGTCTCGGCGTTGAGTGCTTTGGTGGCTAGTTCCATAGGGTCAATGGGTGACGGCGGCAGAGGGGTCTCCGGGAACCGTGGGCTGGGATGTTACGTTAGCCAGTGGTGAGCTGGGCGCGGCGGGCCACGTCTCTGGCGCTGGTTTCTTGTCTGGTAGCGCTTGTGCTGCCCGCTGCGGCTTCAGCGCGCCCCAAGGCGCCGACCGGTCCTAAGACATCGGCCCCGCCCGCTGCAGCCGTCACCACGAAGTACTTCAAAGGGGCGTTCCAGCCGAACGAGCTCGTCACGACCAATGGCGAGGTTTGGCTCGTCACCGCCGGGAACAGCAACGGCACCGGTTGCCGGATAGGCCGTATGAGGACATCGACACTGCTCGTCACCAGCTACCCGTTAGCGACGTGCGGGTTCAACGTCACGGCCGGGCCCGGGGCTATCTACCTGGAGACGACCGTCTCCGACGTCAAGTCTGAGACATATGCGGTACACATCGAGCGCTTCTCGACTTCCAGCCACGTCTCAACGGTGTACAGCACTGTCTCGGCGACCATGTTCCTCGGGAGCGACATCGGCCATACCCAACTGGCCTACGTGGACGGCTTTCTCTGGTTCTATGCCTGGCTCCCTCAAGGAGCCGAAGTCCTGGAGCTCTCCAGTAGGACCGGTGCCGTGGAGAGGGCCTTCCGTTCGGTACCCCAGATCGGGGGTGCCGAACCGATCATCACCGGCGCCCGGGGCCAGGTCTGGTTGGCGGGCGGGGCAGGCTCGGGAGCGGATTTCCTGCGCATTGACGTGAAAAGTGGGACCAGCCGGGTTGTACGACTGCCGGGCAGTTACGCGTCGGTGTACAACCTCGCTTCTGTCGGCACTTCGCTGTTCCTGCTCTACCTCGTCTACCCCTCGTCGGCGTCAGCCGGTCCCAGGTTGCCGAGCCATGTGGCACGCTTCAACACCAAAGGCGAACTGCAACGGGTTTCACCAGACGAGCAAGTCGGCACCTCGCTTGTGCCCCTGTTGGGCAACCTTTTCGCCGTTGGCCCGGCGAGCTCCTGTAAAGCCCCTGTGCTCGCCCAGCAAGTGAACGAACTGACGCTGCAGACCAGCGTCATAGCCAAGCTCTCGCCGCCCGGCGACCCCTGCGTAGGACAAGAGGCCGATCGCTCCGTGGGTGCCGCGGGCCACAGCATCTTCGTCCTGTTCGCCAGCACACCCGAGAGCCTCTATCGCCTGACGCCGCGCAGTAGCAGGTGACTGACGTTGCGCAGGCCGGCCTGTACGGTGGCGGGGATGAAGCGGGCTAGGGTCTGGCGCGCTGTGCCCGCTGTGGTGCCAGCCCTGGCAGGACTGGCAGCGCTGGTTTCGCTCCCGGCCGTCACCGCTCCTGCCGCCCCCGCCGGCCCCTTGGGCCACAGCGGCGCCAGCCCACTGCGCCATGGCGTAGGAGGCCGCCTACGGCCCGAGCGTCTAGAGCCGGCGGGCGGTGTCTCTGTGACTTATGCCACAGGGGTGCTGGCGGCGACGGGTGCCGTGGTGCCGGTCACCGTGAAGATATCGGGCGCCTCGCGCACTTCGACGTGCAGCCTTTCCTACAACTCGTCTAACCCGTCGCCGGTGTTCGTGGCAGTCTCGCCGCAAAAGGCTGTCAGCTGTCGCAGCGGGCGGGCCCAGTTCAAGGTAACCCTCGGGTCGAACCTGGCCCCGGTCGTGACAACCGTGCCGCTCCAGTTCAGCTTCAACGTGAGCGCAACGCTGAGCGAGGTCCACGACCTCTCGCTCCAGGTGGCGGCCGGGCCGGCCGACGGCGCGCCAGTGCCCCCGGCAGGGAAGGACTACCTCGGCGCATTTGTGGACCCGGCAGGGCCGGGCATGGCCGAGCCGGCTCAGGCCAAGGTGCTGGACGCCTCCATCGGCCGCACACAAGGCCTCGGGATCCTCCACTCGCAAGTCGCCTTCGCCTACTCCCCAGCCAAGACTGTGGCCGCTATCGCGCAGCTCGCCAAGGCCCCGCTGAACGCCGTCCCGCTCCTCGACTGGGCTCCAGCGAGCGCATGTGGGGCAGCGCCGAGCAAAGGCTCCAAATGCGTGGCGTGGCTCAAAGGTGTCGCGTCCGGCGCTGACGACCGGACAGTCAAGGCCATGGCGGCGGCCCTGAAGACCTTCGCCAAGCCAATGTTGCTTCGTTTCTTTGGGGAAATGAACCTGCACCTGCTGTCCAGTAACGGGAAGTACTTCGTTGCAGCGTGGGACCACATCGTCGAGCTTTTCTCCAAGGAAAACGTGGCCAATGTGGCATTCGTCTGGGTGCCCGGCCTCACCAGTGGAGCGGGCACGGCGGGCGCTAGCGGCCTGGGGGCGTCCGTTTCGTTCTTCCCGGGAGCGAGCGAGGTCGATTGGATAGGCATCGACGCTTACGACCACGAGTCCTATGGCCCAGCCGGGTTCCGCGAGTTCTTCGAGCCCTGGTATGCCGAATGGGGCAACCAGGCCCGCCCGATGATGATCTCGGTGACGGCGGCGCGTACGCGTGGTGCCAAGGTTGGCGCTCAGAGCTGCCCCGCTGCGGCGCGTGTCGGTACGCCCGGCGACGAACAGGCGCAATATATAAAAAGCATCGGTTCAGCGCTCGACCCGGCCTCGCCCGCTGTTACTCAGTACCCCAACATAAAAGCGTTCGTCTACTGGGACTCCTCGGGCGCGCAGGGGCCATATTGCTTCGACAAGGGCGGCCTCAGGGCGTTCAAGAACCTGGCGCAAGAACCCTTTTTCTCCTTTATGGCGCCCGGCCAGTAGCTGGCGAGGCAGAGCCAGTAGCTGCCGAGGAAGAGATTGTTACTCGGCTCGTAGCACCAGGCCCGTCGGTGTGTGCCCTGCGGCACGCCCGGGCAGGGCCGCTACCACGTTGGCGAAAACTAGGGCACCTATGACCACCAGGGACACAGACAGCGCGGGAGCGGTGGGGTCCGGCACGGCATCGAGGTTGTGGGCGAACAATATCCACAGCTGCCGTCCGATGATGATGCCGAGCGGCGTTCCCACCACAACGCCGATGAGGGCTGCGACGGTCGCTTGCCAGGCGATGGCGGCAGAAAGTTGGCGTTGGGTGAACCCGAGCGCTTTGAGCAGGGCCAGGTCGCGGCGACGGCGGCGCACGGAGGCCGTGAGGGTGAGACCGAGGGCTAGGACCGCCCCCGCAGCGAGCCCTATGGCGAGCACGAGCGGGGTGGCCCCGATGGTGCGGTAGTTGACGATCTGGGCCGGGCGAAGGACTCCCAGGACGCTGACCCCGTCGTCACCCGCCGCCTGCTGGTCGTTGTTGATGGCCTGGTTCGCGGCCGCGGAGATGACGTTCAAGTTGGCCAGGCCGCTCTTGGCGCTCACACCTTTAGCCAGCCGCACGAACACGTACTGGGGGCCATTGAGGATGGGGTCCGAGCCCGTCTCCGCGCGCTGCCACGCCGGCGGCTCGACACCACTGGGGACGAGGGCCCCGATGCCCATGGAGGGCTGGCTGGCGATGATGCTCGAATAGCCGATGGCGGGGAAGGTGGCCGTCCCGACGACCACGAGTGGGGTCGCCCGGACATAAAAAGGCGCGCTCTTGGGCGTCCCTTCGCTCAGGTAAACCGTGTCGCCGACGTGCTTGTGCAGCTCGGCCAGGGTGGCCGAGCCCACCAAGATCTCGTTGTTGGCGTCCAGGCCGTGCCCTGACAGCACCGGCGGGGCCACCCGGGCTCGGGGGCTGGCCACCAGCGTCGGCACGAACTGACCGTCGATCTGGAACGGCACGAGGTCGGCTCCGGACCAGGCGGCGACGTCGGGGTCGTGGTCCAGTGCCCTGAGCGACTGGGGAGGCACGTCGTTGGTTGTGTCGAACATGTAGTCCCAGTTCCACCCGTACAGCGGCGGGTGCGATACGAGGGTGCTGAGGCTGGCGGCAAAGGTGAGGGCGGAGACCACCACCGCCACCGCAAGCACGCTGCCCACCAGGGCGGACCGCACGGGGACCGAGGTGCGGCCCTGGCCCGGCTCGAGGGCGAAACGAAGGCCGACCACGCCCGCCACGGGCAGCCCTGCCGCCTGCGCCCGCCGGGCAAGGCCGGACGGGCGGGCCGCCCCGAGGCCGAGGCCGGGCCGCCGGGCTGTGCGGTGGGGTGCCCTCAGGAAGGCGAGCTCGACGGCGGCGGCCCCGAGCACGCCGACAAGCACGGCCACACCGGTGCCTAGCACCGTCCAGTCAAATGCGATCCCTCTGTCGGGGTAAACCGGGCGCACCGGCCCGAGCGGGGCCAGTGGTGACAGCGCCACCGCCACTGCGCCGGCCAGCAGCGCACCCACGACGATGGCGCCCAGAACCCCAATCAGGCCGTCAGTACCAGCGACCGCCGGTCCTGCCCCCAGCTCGCGCAGGACGCGACGCTCCTCGTCGTCCCAACGAAGTTGTCGGGAGATGGCCTGCACGCCTACCAGAAGGGCCACGAGCGCGGCGATAACCCCGAAGGCACCGAACGCGACAGACTCCGGTTTCAGTGCCAGCTCCACCTGGGCCACGACCCGTGAGGTGGCGTTGAAAACGAACGCGGAGCCCGGTCGGCTGGCGTTGACAACTTCGCTTTCCACCCGTGCCACGTCACGGTTGCCGTGCTCGAGCTGCAACCCGTAGAGGGTAGGCGCGCCCGGGGCCAGCGTGACCTGGCCTCCCGGCGACACGGCGGTGACCGCGCGGACCAACGCCGGGGTAAAGATCACAAAGCCCGAGGTACTATCGACGTCGTCCTCCACCACTTGGCGATTGAGCACGACGATGCCCACCAAGCGAATATCCAGCTTCAGGACCGGGGCCACCTTGGGCGTCCCAAAGCCCTTCGACGCTATCTGGGCCGCAGTGAAATAGCCCATGTAGAGGACCTGGCCGATATGCGCCCCGCCTTGTGAGACGGCGGCTGGTGTCATCACCGCTTCGTCAGCTTTGTCCGGGTCCGCCATCCGTCCCTTGATGAGCGTGACCCGGTCGAGGCTCGTCCACATACCGTCGTCACTGCCAAGGGCCTGGACTGCGTTGCCCCCGGACGCGCCACTGAGGTCAGGAGTGCCGTTGGCCCGCAGCGGAACCATGGCCGGCGTGATCAGGGCCGCCACCCGCTTCACGTCCGGCAGGTGGGCGATCATTGCCACCGAGCCGGGATTGAACGAGACCGGCGCCGTGCCGGTGCTGCCCACTGACAGGGTCAGGTCCGAGGGCCCCGTGCTCGCCATGAAGGTCGGGTAGGAGGACTGGGTCCGCCGCCCGGCCTCCAGCGACGCCATGGCCGTCCCACCGATCAAGCCGATGAGCACCACCAGGGCCACGTACCCGCTCCGCCGCCGGGCGAACGTCGTCCCGAGCCGGTACCAGGTGACGCGCAGGACCTGGCTCATGTCACCAACTTCGTCGGGGGCTGTGTGCCGGGTGCGTAAAGCTCAGTCTGGGTTGCCACGCGCGCACGGTCGAGGGGGCTGACCGCACTTTTCGCCCCGTGCTAACACCACTGCCCGCAACCTTTGACAGTCAGCGTGCTAGGAATTGTGCCGCGAGCTTGGGTGGGGCGCAAGCCAGCCAGCCGTCGGCCAAAGCCTCTTTCACAGCCGTTTTGCTCGCCAATTCCAGCTGGACCAGCACGGCGGAAAACCCGTCGAAGTGAGGGATCGTAAAAAACGCCCTGGGATTTGCCGCTAGCACGGCTTCTTTTTCTCCCAGGTCCTCGACGCGAACGGCCAGGACCGGGCCCTGCGGTGGTGTGGCATCGCCGAAGCGTTTGATGTCTGCCTTGCTGAAGGGCCGCTCCCACGCGAAGCACTTGCCCGCCACTGACCAGGTGAGCGTCCCCCTGCGTTCAGCTTCAACTACCTCCGGCAGCTCGAGAGCCAAGCGGGACACGTCTTGCACGCTGAGCACGAGGGCCAGCTTGCCATACGGGCGCGGGCCTCATCACGGCCTGAGCGCCGGCGGCCACATATGATCACTGGCAGATGACGAAGCGGTCGACTTCCACTTCGGCCTTCGGGGTGTCCAAGCGCGAGAGCCACGACGCCAGCGGCTTTTACCGCCGGTTCGCTACGCCGTCTTTGTCGACAGAGTCCGAGGTGGCCCCTCACCGGGCGCTCGACAAGCTGATAGTGGGTGACGCCCGCCGGATGGACGAGGTCCCGGGTTCTTCGGTCGCGCTTGTTGTCACCTCGCCGCCTTATTTCGCCGGCAAGCAGTACGAGGAGTCGTTGGGGGAGGGCGGCGTCCCGGCCACCTACCTCGAGTACCTCGAGCTGTTGCGTGATGTCTTTGCCCAATGTGCCCAAAAGCTTGAGCCAGGCGGGCGGATCGCCGTCAACGTGGCAAACCTCGGCCGGCGGCCGTACAGGTCGTTGTCTGCCGACGTGGTCGCGATCCTGCAGGACGACCTCCGCTTGCTCCTGCGTGGGGAGATCGTCTGGGTGAAGCAACGCGGCTCGTCCGGCTCATGTGCCTGGGGGAGCTTCCAGCGGCCCGGCAACCCGGTACTAAGAGATCTCACCGAACGGGTGGTCGTTGCCAGCAAAGGCCGCTTCGACCGCGCCCTTCCTGCAAGGGAGCGGGCCGGTCGTGGGCTGCCTTCCGAATCGTCGATGACCCGTGAGGACTTCATGGAGAACACCCTCGACGTTTGGGAGATCCCCGCCGAGAGCGCCACCAGGGTTGGGCACCCTGCCCCGTTCCCGGTGGAGCTGCCGGCTCGTTTGATCGAGTTGTACACCTACCGCGGCGATCTCGTGCTCGACCCTTTCGCCGGGTCCGGGACCACAGCGGTGGCAGCTGTCAGGTCAGGTCGGCATTTCGCCGGCTACGACCTCGACGCCGCATATATCGAGCTCGCTGAAAGGCGTGTCGAAGAGGAACGGCAAAGAACCTCAAGTGATCTTGGCTCCCCGCCTCGGGTCAACCTGCCCGCTGTCGCAGATCCGTCCGGAAAAGACGAGGATTTCCAATCCCGCGCAGCGCGCGAAGGCTGGGCCGCCAAGGATATTGCGGGAGCGGTCCTCGAGGCCGCTGGGTTCAGCGATATCAAAAGGGACCAACGCCAGCAGGGCGGGGTCGAGGTGAGTTTTACGGCGCGCGACAGCAAAGGACAGACATGGTTATTCGACGTAGCGGGGAGCTTCACAAGCCACCGTGGCGGTTTGAAGCGTGCTGACACGCTATGGAAAGCACTCGGGAAGGCAGCCGTACTGCGCGAAGTGACTAGTGCCCCCTTGGTCTTACTGACCACAGGTGCTCCTACGCGAGGCAGTGCTGGAGCAGAGGCGCTGAAAAAGATGACGGGGCCGAAAAAACCGGTCTATGCCGTCATCGAGATACTCACGAAATCGGGCCTCGGCGATCTCCGCGCGATCTGCACCGGCAAGCACTAGTGCGCTCGTGGCACCGTAAAACTCCGTCGATTTCCCCGAAAAGCACAAGGCTCGGGTAGCGGCGAGCGGGCGTGGTCAACGCAAAATGTCGCCGTCCTGTGTGGCGGCGACGCTTTAGGGTGCCACGGCCGCCGTCACCGGCAATATGAGGAAATTGTGCAAATAGGACAAATGGCTCATGCGCCTGCGGCGAAGGGTCGATACCAAGCAATGTGACTGCCGCGCGAGTGCCAACAGCCTCAGATCCGGCAGCAGGTCCGGCCCGGGGACGCTACCCGCGGGCGCCTTGGGCCTACTTGGCCGCCAACGTGCCCCTCGTCGCCATTATTTACTTGTTACCCCAGTACCACGTCTACCTCTGGGGCGTGCTCGGGTTGGGTTCGGCGGCAGCGGTCGTGGCCGGGGTTGCCCGTAACCGCCCGGCACACCCCGTTGCGTGGCTCTGTGTTGCGCTAGCGCTGACGACCTTTGCAGCGGGTGACATCACCTATGACGTCGAGACCGAATTTCTCCACCAGGTCAACCCTTTCCCATCGGTGGCCGATATCTTTTACCTCGCAACCGTCCCGCTTTTGGTCGCCGCCATCGTAATGATGGTCCGGGCGCGGCGCCGCCGCGACGGCGACACCGGGGCGACGTTGGACGCGCTCGATCATCACCTCGGGGTGCGCAGTGTTGTCGTGGGTCTTTTTGATCCAGCCTTACGTGCACGCCAAGGACATCACGGTGTTCTCCGAGGTGGTCTCGATCTTCTACCCGCTCGGCGACATCTTGATCTTGGGTGTGCTCGTCCGCTTGGTGTTCGGCGGCGGGTTCCGTAACCCGTCTGTTCGCCTGCTGACGGTAGGGGCCGTCGGTCTTTTAGTTGCCGACTGCGTCTACGGGTGGATCCAGCTGCACGGGTCTTGGAAGGTTGATGGCCCGACCGACATGGGCTGGGTGCTGTTTTACGTGTTGTGGGGAGCCGCTGCGCTGCACCCTTCGATGCGTGAACTGACCGTCGAGCAGCCCTTGCGGCCCCGACGCCTAAGCATCGCAACTCTCCTGAGCCTGGGGGCGGCGTCGTTGATCGCGCCCCTTTGGCTCGTATGGCGCGACGTGGACGGCGCACCTCGTGACGGCGGGATGCTGGCCGGCGCCTCGGCGTTGGTATTCCTCCTCGTCATTCTGCGCCTGACCGGTCTCGCCAACGCGCAAGCCAGCAACGCCCGCCGCGAGCAGGCCTTGCGTAGCTTTTCTGAACGGCTCGTCAGCGCCACTGAGCGCTGCGACGTCTGGGACGCCGCCGTCGCCGCCGTCGTGGCGATCGGCGCAGCGGGGGTCATCGGCGCCATTGTGACCGACAAGTCCCTGCTCGGCGACGAGGTCCTTGCCGCCACGTGGCCGGAGCTGGTGGGTGCCATGGTGGACATCACGCCGCTCGGCGGCAGCGTCAACAGGGACGCCACCAGCGACGAGCTCAGCGACGGGCGGGGGGTATCCATCGCAGGACGAGGTCCGGTCAGCCCGGTCCCGCAGCCCCTCATGTGGACGCAGCTGCGGATCCCGGCGCGCCAAGGCGACCCGGAAACGGTGCTCCTCGCTCACGACCGCGAGTTCCCCGTTGACCTGCGCGCCATCCTGGGTGCGTTAGGCGCCCAGCTGACACTCGCGCTCGGGCGTGTCGATGCCGCGCAAGCGGTCTACTTTGCCAGGACCGAGCGTAGGTTCCACTCGATCGTGCGCCATTCCTCGGACCTCATCACTCTCATAGACGCCGAGCTCCTCGTCGTGTACCAAAGCCCGTCGATGACCTCCGTGCTCGGCCGCGCGCCCGGCTCACTGATAGGCCATCGTCTCAACACCCTTGTCCACCCCGACGACCTGTTGGTCGCCCAGGCCCAGGTGAACAAGGTCCTCGACGGAGGTCGCGGCGCCTCGCTCGGCTTCGAATGCCGGCTGGCCAACTCCGAGGGGCAATGGTTGACCGTGGACGTGGCGGCCACCAATTTGATCGATGAACCCGATGTCGGCGCGATCGTGCTCAACGGCCGCGACGTGACCGAGCGGCGCGCCCTCGAAGACGAGCTGAAGCGGCAGGCCTTCCATGACACGCTAACGGGCCTGGCCAACCGCGCCCTGTTCTTGGACCGGCTCTCCCATGCCATGGACCGGGGCGACCGAACGCTCGACCCAGTAGCGGTCCTGTTCCTGGACATCGACGATTTCAAGACCGTTAACGACAGCCTCGGCCACCCCGCCGGCGACCTCCTGCTCGTTTCCGTGGCCAGCCGGCTGAGGGCTGCCACGCGGCCCGGTGACACGGTGGCACGTTTCGGCGGCGACGAGTTCGCCGTCCTCGTCGAGTCAGGCGCGATGCCCGAAGCAGCTGAGGAGGTTGCCCGGCGCATTGCCGAAGTCCTCGTGCCGACGTTCCACGTCCAAGACAATGACCTGGACGTGCGAGCCAGCGTCGGTATCGCCCTTGGGCAGCGTCCCGAGGACACCCCGGACAGCCTGCTCCGTGACGCCGACCTCGCGATGTACCTTGCCAAACGCAACGGCAAGGGACGCTTCGAAATGTACCGGCCGGACATGCACGCCGAGGCCATCAACCGCCTCGAAACCGCGGCCGACCTCAGGCACGGCCTCGAGTCGGGCCAGTTCGAGGTCTTCTACCAACCGATAGTCAACACCCACACGCACCGCCTCGATGGCGCCGAGGCGCTCGTGCGCTGGCGTCACCCGACCCGCGGCATCGTGCCCCCGTTGGCGTTCATCTCGATCGCAGAAGTCACCGGATTGATCGTCCCGCTCGGGATAAGCGTGCTCCGCGACGCCACACACCAGGCCCAGATATGGCGGCAAACCGGCAGAGTTGACGACAACTTCTACGTGAGCGTGAACCTCTCCGCCCGCCAGCTGCAGGACCCCGGGCTGCTCGGCGACGTGGCCAAGGCGCTCTCGGACTCCGGCCTCCCGCCGAGCGCGCTCATCTTGGAAGTCACCGAGAGCAGCCTGATCGAGAACCGCGAGGTCACCGTCCCGCGGTTGCAGGCGCTCAAGGACCTCGGCGTGCGCCTGGCGGTCGACGATTTCGGCACCGGCTACTCATCGCTCAGCTACCTCGCTGACCTGCCTGTCAGCGTTGTAAAGATCGACAAGTCCTTCGTCGACAGGATCACGAGGGACGCCGATGGGGTAGCGATGGTCCGTGGCCTGATCGAGCTCAGCAAGGCGCTCGGGCTCACCTGCACCGCCGAGGGCGTGGAGCGCGAAAACCAGCTGGCTGTCCTCGACGCGCTCGGTTGCGAGAGCGTTCAGGGGTACCTGTTCGCACGGCCGACCCCGGCAGCCGAAGCGGCCGACGCCTTCACCCAGCTAGCGCTCGCCGACGCCGCCACGCCCGTTCTCTAAGAGGCACCGTTCTTTAAGAGGCCGTGTTCTCTAAGACGGCACCGGCTCCCTCGCCGAGGCGAGCCGCTGAGCGCTAGACGAAGCGCACCTCGCCGCCCGGCGCAATGTCCGAGACCTCGCCGGCGCCGTCGAAAAGGACCGCCTCGAGCAGGACCTGGTGGGAGGACCCGGGTGCAAGGAACACCCCTCGCTCACCTTTGGCACGCGCGACCGCCATGCCTTGGCCCGGGATCGTCGACGCCGGCTCGACGGCGACGGTGTACGCACGGCGGAACCACGGCCAACCCGAGCTGGAGTGCACCTCCTGCCACAGCCAAGCTTTGTCGAACATCTCGAGAGGCCAGCGCAGCCCGAAGCCGAGGCGGAGGCGTGGGTTCGTGATGGCGAAGAACCCCGAGGTGAACCCGCCCAGGTAGGCCAGGACCGAGCGAGGTTTGTCCGGTGGCTGGGATTTCGCGAAGGTCGACCTTCGAGCCTGTGACGGTTGTCACATATGGCCACTCGTGACGGCTCCCGGGCGCCAGCAGCGTCCCGGGCGCGCGGTCGTCGGCGAGCACGCTCGTGGCACCGGTGGAAAGGACACAGCCACCCTCCAAGAACGGAGCCCCGAGAGCCGGGTGGTGCGACCACATGACTTCGATCTCTTCTGGCGACTCGTTGCTGACGGTCTCTTCGAGCCGCAGCAGCCGCCCCTGCAGGGAAAAATGGCGGCGGACACGAATCGGGGCCAGGAACAGCGTGGTCTCGAGCACGGCGCTCGCAACCGAGGACGAGACGACTTCCCATGGAAGAGGGCAGCCTCGCCATGGAAGCCCCACGTGGCACCGCGCTCCACGCACTCGGCGCCACCATTGGGCAAAAGGAGCTGCCAACCGCCCGCGTACGCTTCCATCCAACGTTCTTCGGAGGTACCGCGGCGAGCCCACGGCCCCGGCGCCCGCACGCCCCAAGGCGTCTTGAACATCACGTCGACCCCGCTCCTGCGGTCGACGAAGGAAAGTACGTCCGCTCCCTTTTCGGGCAGCACGGTGACTTGGGCCTGCCGGCTCGACAGAGTAAGGCTCATTGCCCCTCTTGCAATATGTGCTCGAAGATCCGCTCGAACGCTGGCGAGGTCGCCGGCGTAGGGCTCGGAGGGCCGCGGCCAGTGGACGACGAAGTCTGTGACGCCGACAGCTTCGTAGTGGCCGACGGTGTCGCGGAACTCCTCGAGGGAGGTCAGGCCGGCGCCGAGCGTCAGGCCGGTGAGCACCAACTTGCTGAGCGAGGCGGGCTCTCGCCCTACCGACTGGCAGGCCTCGAGGAGGCGCTCCATCTGAGCGGCCACGACGGCTGTGCCGTCCGCGGCACCGAGGTGGTCGTACGAGCCGGTGCCGCCGTTGGTTACCCAGAAGTCCCCGTGCTGGGCGGCCAAGCGCATCGCCTTGGGCCCATGGGCACCTATGGCCAGCGGGAGGCGGGGTTGCTGGGTGCAGCCGGGGTAGGTGCGGGCTTCGTCGACCGAGTAGTAGCGGCCTTCCCAGCTCAGCGTGGTCTGGCGGAGAAGGAGGTCGGTCAAGGTGACGAACTCGGCAAAGCGCGTCTGAGCGTTCGGCTGGTGACCAAGCTTCCTGGCCGAGAGCGGTGGCGTCGAAGCCGGTGCCGCCCGCACCGATCCCGGCGATCACCCGCCCGCCCGAGATGTCGTCGAGGGCGATGAGGTCCTTGGCGAAGGGCAACGGGTGGCGGAAGTTCGGCGAGGCGACGAGGGTGCCGAGGCGGAGATGCGAGGTCGCAGCCGCTGCCGCGGTGAGCGTCGGGAGGGCGGCGAACCAGGTCTGGTCGCGGAACGAACGCCAGGACAGGTGGTCGTAAGTCCAGGCGTGCTCGAAACCGAGCTCCTCGGCCCGTCGCCAGAGCGGCCCGCTCGAGGCCCACCCGAGCTCAGGAAGGATGACGACACCGAAGCGCACGGACTGTAGGTTAGGCCCCCCGGGCCCGCCTCCCTATTACCGCAGCTTCGAGGTGCAAGCACGGTAACGTCGGCGCGTGGCCATCGTTAAGGTCCTCGGGATGGAAACCGAGTACGGCATCATCGTGCGTGGAGGCGGCGAACCGAACCCGATCGCGGCATCGTCCACGCTGATCAATGCCTATGTGGCTTCGCTCGCACGCCGCATCGAGTGGGATTTCCAAGATGAGACGCCGGCACGCGATGCGCGGGGGTTCGTGCGCGAAGCCCAGATGGCGCCCGAGGTCGAGACGCACCTAGTCAACGCAGTCCTGACCAACGGGGCACGTTATTACGTTGACCACGCCCATCCCGAGTACTCCGGGCCGGAGTGCTCCACGGCGATGGAAGCGGTCCTTTACGACAAGGCCGGCGAGGCGATCCTGGCGCGCTCTGTGGAGGCGGCCAGCCGGGTGCTCCCGCCGGGCCAACAGATCAGCGTTTACAAGAACAACTCCGACGGCAAGGGCAACTCTTACGGGGCTCACGAGAACTACCTGATGGACCGTTCCGTCCCGTTTTCACGGGTCGTCCAGTACGCCATCCCTCATTTCGTGACCCGCCAGATCTACACCGGCGCCGGCAAGGTCGGCGTGGAAGCACCCGGTGCCGACAATGTGAATTTCCAGATCACCCAGCGGGCCGATTTCTTCGAGGAGGAAGTGGGCCTCGAAACGACGCTGAAGCGGCCCATCATCAACACCCGCGACGAGCCCCACTGCGACGCGCAGAAGTACCGCCGGCTCCACGTGATCCTGGGCGACGCCAACCTCTCCGAGGTCGCCAACCTGTTGAAGGTCGGCGCGACGGCGATCGTGCTGTCGATGATCGAAGACGACTGGTTCTCCCGCAACGGCCGCGACTACACCCTCGCCACGCCGGTGCGCTCGATGCGCCAGGTCTCCTACGACCTCACGCTCGCCCAGACCCTGACCCTCGCGAGCGGCCGGCACATGACGGCGCTCGAGATCCAGTGGGAGCACTTGGAGCTCGCCCGTAAGTACGCCGAGGACGTCGGCCTCGTAACAGTGGGTGGGGACGAGGTCGGCAAGGAGATCCTCCGGCGTTGGGAGGAGGTGCTCAGCGGCCTTGAAGCTGACCCGATGGGCCTTGCCAATAGATTGGACTGGGTGGCCAAGTACAGGATGGTGAGCGGTTACAAAGAGCGCCATGGCCTAGGCTGGAGGGACCCGAAGTTGTTAGCGATGGACTTGCAGTACCACGACGTCCGCCCGGAACGCTCGCTCTACTCGAGAGCCGGTATGGAGAGGCTGTTGGCGCCGGAGGCCGTGGAGCGTGCCATGACGGAGCCACCTACGACGACGAGAGCGTATTTCAGGGGGCGGTGCCTGCAGCGTTGGCCGCAGGCGATAGCCGCCGCAAACTGGGACTCGCTGGTATTTGACCTAGGCAACGACCCACTTCGTAGGGTCCCGATGATGGAGCCGCTCAGAGGCACGGCGGCGCATGTCGATGAACTACTGGCACGGTGTAACACTCCGGCAGAACTGCTGGAGCGACTCGGCTCTTGAGGAGCGAAAAGAATGGCTGAGAGAGAGCAGATAAAAAAACAAGCGCCCGCCCGTGCGGAGCCTGAGCAGGTAGAAGAGGTCCCTGCTGGTTCCAAGCGCGGTGAGGAACTGAAGGCGGAGCTCGACGACCTGCTGGACGAGATCGACGAGGTCTTGGAAGACAACGCAGAGGAGTTCGTGAAGTCCTATGTCCAAAAGGGTGGCCAGTAACCCCCGATGACCCTTCCCATCTTCCCGCCCGGGCAAGACCCCGGGCCTAATTTCAACGAAGTGCTCCACAGGCTTGGTTTCGGCCCCTTCGCGGGCAGCAACCAGGCCGGCGCGCCGGGTACGGCAAGTGCCGGGGGCCGGCTGCCGGGCGCCAGCGCGGGCATGCTCACCGTCCCGGGTGGGGGAGAGGGCCGCGGTCCCGCGCCCTTCCAGGTCACCCACGGCACGACGATCTGCGCCGTGCGCTACGGCGACGGCGTGATCATGGCGGGCGACCGGCGGGCGACCGCAGGCTCGGCGATAGCGCACCGCACGATGGAAAAGGTGCACGCCGCCGACACCCACAGCGGGGTCGCCATAGCGGGCGCGGCAGGCCCCGCCATGGAGATGGTCCGCATCTTCCAGCTCCAGCTCGAGCACTACGAAAAGGTCGAAGGCCAGGCCCTCTCCCTGGAGGGCAAGGCCAACCAGCTCTCCCAGATGGTGCGCGCCAACCTCGGCATGGCGATGCAGGGCTTCGTCGTGGTGCCGCTGTTCGCCGGCTACGACCTGCGCCGCGCCAAGGGCCGCATCTACACCTACGACCCGACTGGCGGGCGTTACGAGGAGACCGACTACCACGCCGACGGGTCGGGCGGCCGCGATGCCCGCACCACGATCAAGCTCGGCTTCACCGACGACATGTCCCGCGAGCAGGGGGTCGACCTTTGCGTAAGGGCGCTCTGGCAGGCCGCTGACGAGGACTCCGCCACCGGCGGGCCCGACGCCGTACGCGGCATCTTCCCGACCGTCGCCACGATCACTGCGCAGGGCTTCGAGCGGGTCCCCGAAGCCGAGGTGGCCCAGGCCTTCGGCAGGGTGATCAGCCACCTCACCTCGGCCGAGGTCAACAGGACGCCGCCCCCCATCGACCCAGATGAGCCGGACCAGGGTCGCCCGGCCAAAGCTGCACCGGCCAAGGCGACGGCGGCACGGAAGGCGAAGCAGCCATGACGATGCCGTTCTACGTAGCACCCGAGCAGTTCATGAAGGACAAGGCCGACTTCGCCCGAAAAAACATCGGCCGTGGTCGCCCCCTCGTCGCCACCGTCTACTCCACGGGGGTGCTCATCTGCGCCGAGAACTCCTCCCGGTCGTTGCACAAGGTGAGCGAGATTTACGACCGGATCGCCTTCGCCGGGGTCGGGAAGTACAACGAGTTCGACCAGCTCCGGGTGTCAGGGGTCCAGCATGCGGACATCAAGGGGTACCAGTTCAGCAGGGAGGACGTCGACGCCCGGTCGCTCGCCAACCTCTACGCCCGCTACATGGGCAACGTCTTCACTCACGAAATGAAACCCCTCGAGGTGGAGATCCTCGTCGCCGAGGTTGGCGCGCAGCCAGGTGAGGACCAGATTTTCCACATCCTCTACGACGGTACGGTCGTCGACGAAGACCGCTTCACAGCCCTCGGGGGAGAGGCCGAGACCATCACCGGCCGCCTCGCCAGGGCTTACAAGGCCGAGTGGTCGCTCAGCGACGCCCTCAAGGCCTCCGTGCAGGCCCTCACCGGCGGCGAGCGCGAGCTGTCATCGCGAGAGCTCGAAGTGGCCGTGCTCGACCGCGGCAACGGGCGCCGAGCGTTCCGCAGGGTCCTCGAAGCCGAGGTGGCCGAGCTGCTCGCGGGACGTGAACCTGTGGCCGCGGAGGCTGCTACCTAGCGGCTGGAGAGACGATAGCGGCTAGCGGGCCCATAGGAGACCGCCACTGTGAGACGGGCACGCCTGTAGGAACGTACCCATCCCACAGCTGCCGGCCCCTCCGCCGGGACCCAGAGGCGGATCACAGCAATTCTCGGAGAGTGCCCGCGTCTAGGCCTGCGTCGCGAAGGATCCCGGCGAGGGTGCCCCGTTTGAGCTCTCGGTGAAGCGGCACAACCAGGGCAACGGTGTGGTCAGGACGGCGAAGGCGCACGTGGCTTCCTCTTTGGCGCACTAAGACCAGCCAAGTTTCGTGAGCACAGAGACCAGGTCTGCGCCGGAGACAACAGGAGGACTTGGGCTCAAGCGGGTAGGCGGAGCCTGCGCCGGACAACGCCCATTTCCAGCGACCGGCCCTCCTCGCGCAGCCCCTCGACGTAGAGGGCGAGGGCCTCTTCGGCGTTCGCCGTAGCTTCCTCGAGAATCCTCGCCTTGAGTGTGCAGTCCTGGCAGCTCGGGCCTATAAGCGTGGTAGCCGCCCTCCGGCTCGGGCTCGAAGACGAACTCCACCTCTCGTCCAGGTGCCATGTAACCAGGTTACCGCAGCGTGGCCAAAGCCTGGTCCGGTCGTCCCTCAACGCTTTGGGCGATGCAAGCAGCGATGATGCATGTAACGATGAGACGAGACCCAGGCGCGTAGCGGTCGCCGCCCGCGCCGGGGTTGGCTTGGTTCAGGCGAGGGAGCTGCTCACCGGAGGTACGACCGCGTGGTCGTCGCCTCGAAAGGTCCCGCCCCGCCGTCGGCTACGGGGACCTCCTCACCGGCGACGGGCGCTCGTTCGTCCTCCGAGCAACAGGTGGACGACAGACAAGGCGCGTCGGCCTCTGGCCATCAGTCCGTATCAGCCAATTCAGGCCTCCGTTTTGGCAAACCGCCAGCGAGTGTGACGCGGGCCGATCGGGTCGGCGGTGCCGAGGCCGTAAACGACTGCGGGGGTTATTTGATAAGGCTCGTAAGGCGGGGGCCGGCAGCCGGGGCCGCGTAGGGCGCCTCAAATCCTCCCTCCACCACCGTTACCGGCCAGTCGTACTTGGAGCGGTAGGCATCGGCGACGCGGCTCGAGCATGGGCCCGTCCCGGACCGGCGACGCGGTGCCCTCGACGACGATGTGCATGTCGTCGGCCATGATGGCAAACGAGCACCTCGGGTCGCGACGCAGGTTCCTGCCTTTTTGTGCTGCACTGGACGAGGTAGTGCACAGCGCTCCGTCGGTCCACACAGCCAGTACCGGCCTGGTATGGGGCCGGCCGCTCGGGTGCAACGTGGTCAACCAGTACCAGCGGGCGGCGTCGATGCGGGCTCGGGCCTCCTCCCAGGGCAGGGGAGTGACGTCATTGCCTTGGGCGTCCATCAGAGTGCCGACGGGCCGTGGTCCTTCGGCGTTCATGCGTTGTCCCTAGTGACGAAGGAGCCGAACGGCCGACGCAGGCTCGGGCGAGCGCGCCGGCTGATAGTCCTCTTACGAGGTGGGCGAACTGGGCGTGCGAGCTCAGGCTGGTGGTCGTCGTGCAAGCCCATCAGGACATTGAGCGGCGGTAGCGGGAACATGTTGCCTCTCCTTGGTGACCGGACGGTCCCGGTCGTTCTCATCGGTCGCAAATGAGACCCGGAGAAGACGGTCAACTAATCGCGGACGGCCAAAAAGCTTCTACACGAGCTCTGCCGGCAGCCCGAACATCGGGAAGACCACGGCACCCACGTAAGCGCTGTCTGCTCCCCAACGCCTAAGCAGCTCGGCTGTTAGGAAGTAGTCAGACCCTGCCACTCGTCCACCGTCCAAGCGGAGCACGTTGAGCGCTGAGGCAACGTAGCTCCCTTTGGCGACGTCCAAGGTGTAGCACCCGAGGGCCAGTTGACCGTTGGCGCGCGTCGGCAGGAGGCGCCAGTGCTCCTTGAACCCGAAGTTAGCGAGGAACTCCGCGATCGCCTCTCGTCCCCGGTACCAACCCGGCAGGGGCGGCATGGCCCAGGTGGCATCCTCGGTGAGCAAAGCGGCCAACGCCGCGCCGTCAGCTCGCTCAAGGGCGTCAACATAAGCCTGGACGAGTTCCCGGGCCCGCTGGTCTCCGAGCGACCGAAGCGTCGCCTGCTGGCTTGGAGCCGGCACTCGGCTTTGGACGCCGGCCCGGGCCCGCTGGAGGGCGCTTGTCACCGCGGCAACCGATGTCCCAAGCTGCCCGGCTACCTCTTGGGCGGAGAACCCCAATACTTCTCGCAGGATGAGCACGGCCCGTTGAACGGGAGGGAGCAACTGAAGGGCGGCGATGAAGGCGATCTCGAGGCTCTCGCGCAGTTCGTAATGCACCTCGGGTGACCCATCTTGGGCCGGCTCGGTCCATCGGTCCGGGTAAGGCTCGACCCAGGCCACTTCCAGGAGGGCCGCTCCTGCGCCTTCCCCCGAGCCCGCTGCGGGGCCGTACCAGGGCGGCATCTCACGTCTCGAGCGGCTTCGGGCGACGTTCAGGGCCGCGTTGGTCGCGATCTTGTAGAGCCAGGCTCGGACGGAGCTGCGGCCCTCGAAGCCAGGCAGTCCCCGCCATGCCCGGAGAAGTGTTTCCTGAAGCGCGTCCTCGGCGTCGTGGTACGAGGCCAGCATGCGGTAGCAGTGGGCGTGCAGTTCGTGCCGATAGCGCTCGACCAGGTCGCCGTAGGCCCGCGCGTCCCCACCTCTCGCGAGTTCCAGCAGCACCGCGTCGTCGGCGACGGAGCCGCCTCCTCTCATCGCCTCCACGATAATGGCGACCTGCGCCGCGCAACTTCCTCAGGAGACGCGAGGCACGGCACTTCGAGATGGGCACGCCCTCCCGCAGCAGGGCACTGCGATGCGCGCGGTTCCTCGAGCCCAGGGTTCACGGGACGGCTCTGTCATTACGAGCCTTCTTCTAATTTCGATGATCTGTCCGCCAATCCCGGACAGCCTCTCGCGGTTGCACATTCTTACAAGCAGAATACAACGCACAGCGATCCTCACGGGAATCGCCCCTGTGCATCGATTCGATGAACGACGCATGGCCGCGGGCAAGTTTCACCTCCAACTCATCAGCGCATTTCTTTCCTATGGAAAGAGCCATCGAGAGGCGAGAGATCCCATCCGATTTGACCATTTGTTTGCATGTTCTTCGAAGTTTGCCTTCAGTCCACTACGGCCGCAAATCCGCGCAAGGGGTCCGAAAAGAAATGGGAGAGCATCACGCGCTCTCCCTCATTCACGTATTTCGCTAGGAATGCCTTAAGCATATCCGATGCAATGGAAATTGACTGCAATCGCCGAAGTGTGCACAACCATTTTTGTTCCAATCGCTTAGCGCCTAACGCTCTCTCGGATTCTTTGACAGGATTTCTGCCCAGGGCTAATTCATGGCTAAAGCTGGGAGATTTTCGAAGCCGGAGGTCAGCGGCCTCTGCATGCACTACCATATCGAGGTGATGATTCGAACCACGCACGCGCCTACCCTCCTGGTTCACGGCGGCGCCTGGGCCATTCCCCAGGATGCAGCCGCCGCGCACGAAGCCGGAGTTCGCAATGCACTTGAAGCAGGCCATGCAGTCCTCTCGCGCGGCGGCTCAGCCCTCGACGCAGTTGAGGCAGCCGTCACAATCCTCGAAGACGACACGACATTCGACGCCGGACGTGGCAGTTTTCTAACCTCTGACGGCCGCGTTCAGCTTGACGCCCTGTTGATGGATGGAGGCCGAATGAAAGCCGGCGGCGTGGCCTGCGTCGAGCGCCTGCGCAATCCAATCCAGGCTGCGCGGCTGGTGCTGGAGAAAAGCCCGCATGTCTATTTTGTCGGTGCCGGCGCCGAGCAATTCGCGCAAGCGCACGGCATGACCCTCATCGAGAACAGCGAACTGGTGCTCGACCGCGAACGCGAGCGCCTCGCTAAGGCACAGGAGCGCCATGCCGCCGGGCTCGCCGACGAGACCTTCTCCGGAATGTGCGATGACAAGGATCCCGCGACGGCGATTCCTTTCGAAATGAATCTCGCACGACACCGTTGGTGCGGTCGCTCTTGACGTACTCGGAAATCTGGCCGCCGCAACCTCAACAGGAGGCACGCTGAACAAGACGCCAGGGCGGGTTGGCGACTCCTCGCTGATCGGTTGCGGGTGCTATGCCGACAATCTTTCCGCGGCGGTTTCACTGACCGGCTGGGGCGAACCGATTATGAAGCTCGTGCTGGGCAAGTGGGCCACTGACCGTGTCTCGGATGGCACAGTCGCCGGAGCTTGCCGCGCGCGAAGCGATTTCGTATCTCTACAATCGCCTCGGAGGGCATGGCGGCATCATTTTGCTCGGGCCCGACGGTCGCTTCGGCCTGGCACACAATACGCCTGCCATGGCCTGGGGAATTGCAACGCCATCTGGGATGCACACCGGACTCGCGGTTTAAAAGAACGATGCTCATCCTCGCCTCCGCATCGCCTCGTCGCAGCGAACTCCTCGCCCAGGCCGGCTTCTCGTTCCGCGTCCATCCCGCGCATATTCCTGAGGACCCGCGGCCCGATGAGGATCCCATCGCCTATGTCGTACGGCTGGCGCGCGAGAAGGCGCAAGCCGTCTTTGACCAACTCGGCGATCCGGAGGCGATCGTTCTGGGTGCAGACACCACGGTCACCTTGGACAATCACATCCTTGGCAAGCCTGAAGACGCCGCCGATGCCGCACGCATGTTACGGCTGCTCTCCGGGCGCACGCATCGCGTGATCACAGGCGTTGCCGTGGTGACTTCAAAGGGCGTTGAGGTTGCAGCCGAAGTTACAGGCGTTCGCTTTCTCACCCTCTCCGATGAAGAAATTGCGAGCTACATCGCCACTGGCGAGCCCATGGATAAGGCCGGAGCCTACGCCATCCAGGGCCGCGCGGCAAAGTGGATTCCGCGCGTCGAGGGCTGCTACTTCAATGTGGTTGGGTTGCCGCTGGCGCTGGTTTCAGCGCTATTGGAGTCCCTCAATCTGAATGAACCCGGGCGAATCATTGTTCCCCCATCCTTCCCTCAGCAGGCGCAGAAAGAATGAGGGAAGCGCCGTTGACTATGGATGAACGCTCAATTGCGCGCCCTTGTAAGTAACGGTTGTATCGGCTGTCGGGCTTACATCAATTCCTACGCCGTGTTCCTTGCCCACCAGCACCACGCGAAAGGTGTGCTCGGCCGGCATCCCGGGGAAGCTTCCTTCACGCGCACCGAGGGTTAGTATCTTTCCCGCATCGTCCCAATGCAACTTTATCGTTGCGTGTTCGCCTTTGACGTAATCGTAGTTGTCATTCTCGTCTTCGTAAAAGGTGAAGTCTCCGTCCGCGCCCGGATAGATGCGCAGCTCGATGGGGTCTGCAGGCTTTTCAGTGGACCACTCCATCGCCGGCCCCATGGGAATAATCGATCCGGCGCGCACATAAACCGGCAGCTTGCTCAGCGGCGCATCCGCTTCGATGCGCTTGTCGCCGTCCATCTTGTCGCCAGTCCAGAAGTCGTACCACAGTGGCCTTCGGCAGGTAAACAGAGCGGCTGGTCGCGCCTTGTGTCGTCACCGGGCTGACCAGAATCGCCGGCCCGAACATATATTCGTCTCCGGTGTTTTGCGCCTCGCACATCCTCACGCCAGTCCATCACCAGCGGGCGCATCAAAGTGGCGTGGTTGCTTGTCACCTGCCATGCCTCGGAATAAATGTAGGGCATCAATCGGTAGCGCAACGTATCGAAGTTCGACGAGGATATTCTGCGCGTCCGGTCCATAGGACCACAACTCGTTTTCATTTGGATTGCGCGTTCCATGCACGCGGAAGATGGGCGAGAAAACGCCGAATTGGAACCAGCGCACAAACAGTTCGCGAAACTTGGGATCGTTCAGGTTGCCGCCGGAGATGAATCCGCCAATATCGGTGGTCCAATACGGCATGCCGGAGATGGCGTAGTTCAGCCCGGCTGGAATCTGCCGCTGAAACGTCAGCCAATCCGAAAGCACGTCACCCGACCACGCCGTGACACCGTAGCGCTGCGAACCCGCATAAGCCGAGCGTGACAGGATGAAGACGCGCTTCTGATTCGATGCCGCCTGCTGACCTTCTGAAACGCCTGCCGAATGAAACAGCGGATACACATTTGCATAGCGCGCGCCGGAGCCTAAGTACAGCTTGTGATCCACCAGGATGTTGTCTTCGCGTCCCTCAGTTTCCGGCTCGTCGGTGTCAAGCCACCAGGCGTCCACCCCTTTTTGAAAAAGCGCCGTGTTGATGTTGGCCCAATACTGCTTTCGCGCTGCGGGATTGGTGGGGTCATACAACGCCTGGCCCACTGGATGAAAACTTGGCGCCACGGTCTTGGCAATGAACCAGCCATTCTTGTCGAACTGGTCATAGACTGCAGTGCCAGGCCGGAAGTAGGGCCAGACTGAAACCATCAGGTGAAAATGCTCGTCGTGCAGCGTGTTGATCATTCCTTGCGGGTCGGGGTAGTTGGGGTTCCATTTCATCTCGCCCATCGTGATCCACCAGAACCAGTCCTGCACAATGTTGTCCACCGGAATATGCAGCGCCCGGTACTTGGCAGCGACCGCCTCCAGTTCCTGCTGCGACTCGTATTTGTTCTTGCACTGCCAGAACCCGTATGCCCAGCGCCCAAAAAGCGGAACCTCGCCGGTGAGTTCGCGATAATGGCCGATGATCTCATCCGGCTCAGGTCCATAGATGAAGTAGTAGTCGATGCGGTCCGCAACTTCAGCACTCAAATACATCGTGTGGACAAAACGGTTATTCATGCGGCTGCGCGACGGGTTGTTCCAAAAGATGCCATAGCCGTTTGTCGAAACCAGCAGGGGAATGGCGATATTGGTGTTCTCCTGTGATAGGTCCACCGTCTCGCCGCGATAATTCCACACTCCCGCCTGGTGCTGGCCAAGCCCGTAGAAGCCTTCGTGAGACCCGTAAATTGCAAAATTCACTTCGGCGTGGAAAGTCTTTTCACCATTCACTTCAACGGGTCGCAGCGAACGGTAGCTGTCGGTGGTCAACAACTTGCCGCGCATGCCGGGGCCAGTCGAGCCGGGTCCCGTGGCTCCCGCGCCGGTCACCTCGGATCCCTCCGTAGCGATGTAATGCAAAGCGCCACTCTCCCGCTCCACAACGACCTGTATCTTCGCTGTCGAAACAGTGATCACCTTCTCATTGGAGGTCACATCAAATGCCGCTGCGGGCCAGTCCTTCTTTACCACCACCGAATCCGAAGCACGTTCGGGCGCGGGCGCTCCAATCGGAGAATAAGTAACATGTAAGACTTCAGGCGAATTCACTTCCAGCCGCAGCACTCCATCCTTCTGTTGGACTTCCAGGCCATCTGCCAGTTTCTTAAAGCTGACAACCGGGTTGGGCGGATTCCATTGAGCCATCAACGCTGGCGCCGACAACACGCCCATCAACAAAACAAAGAATCCATTCGCACCGCGAAACCGATTTATCACAGACATTTCCTCGCCCGATCGAATTGCCAAACCCGTCCAGTCTACGCTTGCCCGGTGCGGTTCGTCGCCGCTCGTGTGCCAGCTTTAACCTGAGACACTGGAACGCGGTGCAACGCGGCTCCTTTCGTCTCAGGATTATTTATTCAAGAGTCAACAGGCAGGTTACTTTCTGACGGAGCGCGTCGTTTACGTCACTTCACAAGACGCAAGTCCCGAGTACAATCACTGCACTCAATTGCAGAATTGGGTTAGACTCCTTACTGCTTCCGGACAAAGGATGGTTTCGTGCGATTCCAGATTCGTACTCCGCATTGCATTCTTGCTTATGGCGGTTACTCCTGCCGCGTACCTGCACGCACAGTTTGACCCCCCGACGAAAGAGGAGCTGCAGATGACGGCCGACCCGCAGCGCCGGGCGCTGCCGCTGTCTACCTCTACCGCGAAGAAACGACCGACGACAACCTTCATTTTCATAGCTATTACGAGCGCATCAAGGTGCTCACTGAGAAGGGAAAAGAACTGGCGACGATTCGCATTCCCTACGAGCACGGGCAGTTCACGGTGGCTGACATCAAAGGCCGCACCATTCATGCGGACGGAACCATCATTCCGCTGACGACCAAACCATCCGACCTCATGGATTTCAAGACCAAAACGCTCCAGGTCAACACCATGGTCTTTACCCTGCCCGCCGTTGAAGTGGGCAGCATCCTGGAATACCGTCTTGAGCTTCGCTACGACGACAGCGTCGTGTCCTCGCCTCAAGTGGGAAGTGCAGCAGCCCTACTTCGTCCACAAGGCGCACTACGTCTTTTCCCCGTCGAAGGAAGGCGAGAACATCTCCAACAGCCGCGGCGATCGGCTCGACAAGTTGATGTATGCCGTCAACGCAGGCGGAGATGGGAAGATGACCCACAACGTCAATGGCGCCTATGTATTCGACGTCACAAATGTTCCGCCCATCCCCACCGACGACTGGATGCCTCCGCTGAACAGCCTGAACTGGAGCATCAATTTCTATTACACCTACACCATCTCAGGCACCGATTTCTGGGATTTTGAATCGAAGCGATGGGTAAAGGATACCGATCATTTCGCCAACCCCAGCAAGGCACTCAAGCAGGCTGTTGAAGGGATCGTTGCTCCAGGAGACACCGAAGATCAAAAGGCGCGCAAGATCTATCAAGCGGTAATGAAGCTTGACAACACCAGCTTCACCCGCGAGAAGTCAGAGGCAGAGATCAAGAAGGAGAAGCTGAAGGAAATCCGGGACGCCGAGGATGTGTGGACCAGGAAGAGCGGCTCGGCCAATGAACTCGCTCTGCTTTATGTCGCGCTTGCGCGCGCAGCGGGTCTGCAGGCGTATCCCATGCAGGTCGTCAATCGAGATCGGGCCATCTTCGATCCGAGCTATCTCTCCACCTACCAGCTCGACGACTACATCGCAATTGTCGTTGTGGGAGGTAAAGAGATCTATCTCGACCCGGGCGAAGCAATGTGCCCTTACGGATTGCTTCATTGGAAGCATACCGTGGCCGGCCGGCATTCGCCTCACTGCCCAGCGGGCCCACCTTGCGCGCGACCCCTCCGAACAACTACACGCAGGCCGCCGAAGCGCGAGTTGCGGACCTCACCATCGACGCCAACAGCAACGTTACAGGAACCCTTCGCTATGTAATGAGCGGGCAGGACGCCCTTCACTGGCGCCAACTGGCGCTCAAGAATGATGCGGAAGAGGTGAAGAAGCAGTTCAACGAGGCGGTGCGCGCCGACATTCCAGACGGAGTGCAGGCCGATTTCGACCACTTTCTCAGCCTCGACGATCCGGATACAAACCTGATTGCCACTGTGCAGGTCAGCGGCAATATGGGCGCCGTAACCGGCAAGCGCTTCTTTCTGCCGGGCCTCTTCCTGGAATCCCACGCCAGGCACCCCTTTGTGGCCGAGGACAAACGCACCATTCCCATCGATGTTCACTATCCCAAAGAAGAACAGGACGATGTCACCTATCGCCTGCCGCCCGGCTACACGGTTGAGAGCGCGCCGCAGGCAGCCGCCATCTCCTGGCCCAGCAATGCCACGATGGTGATCAAGATCAAGCCGCGCGACGGCGCGGTGGAGGTGGTGCGAATCATGGCCTACAACTTCACTCTCATTGACTCCAAGTACTATTCCGATCTTCATGATTTCTTTCAAAAGGTAGCCACAGCTGATCAGCAGCAACTCGTGCTCACTCGCGTACCGGCGGCCAAAGGAAACTGATGAGGCATACGCGGCTTTTATCCGGGCTCTTTTCTCTGCGCATCATTTTGGCCGGTCTTTTTGTGTTTGCCTGCACGCCGGGTTTCGCAAGCTGGTTCTCAAAAGGCCAGCCCGTCCCCCAGTGGGGTCTGGATGCAGCCAAAACGCCGACGCCGGATTACGCCAAGGACGCCTCGGCGGTCATCCTGTACGACGAATACGTCGAGACCATCGACGGCCAGGGCCGTGCGGTGGAGCGCGAACGCGAGGCGATTCGAATTCTCGCGCCACAGGGTCGCGGCAATAACTGCGCCGTTAGTTACGACGTAGACGAGAAGATCAACTACTTTCGCGTCTGGACCATTGCCGCCGACGAAAAGCAGTACCAGGCCCAGGACACAGACTTTACCGAAGCTGGAGACACGGACATCCCCATCATGCTCTCGACGCGCAAGACGCGCATCGCACACCCTCCCGCTGTGGACGTGGGCGCGGTGGAGATTTGCGAGTCAGAAGAGCTGATGGAGCCCTACATGGAGGAGAAAGTCTGGGATATCCAGAACGGGGTTCCTGTTGTCTTTCAGGCGCTTGAAATCGATCTTCCCGCTGGCCGAGCACACACTCAATCCTGGCATAACTACGCACCGGTCGCGCCCGTCGAAGTGGTCCCGAATCATTGGCGCTGGGAGGTCAGGGACGTGCACGCGCTCATCCTTCGCGACGTGCCTTCTCATCCAAGCTCGGCCGCGCTCGCGGCACGCATGTCAGTGCAATGGGGAGATGCCGCCGTGGCCGGCGTGGATAATCAGTGGCGGGCTATCGGCGAGTGGGTCACAAAGCTCGAAGCGGACCGGCCGAATCCCTCGCCCGAGGTCACCGCACAGGCGCAGACGCTCATCGCGGGAGCTCCCGATTTCTATACGAAGCTCGTCCGCATTACAGACTTCATCCAGAAGAATATTCGTTACTTCATCGTTTCGCGTGGCATCGGCGGCTTGCAGGCCAACCCTGCAGCACAGATCTTTCGCAACCGTTATGGCGATTGCAAAGACAAAACGACGCTGCTGATTTCAATGCTGCAGGTAGCCGGGATTCGCGCCTATTATCTTCCGGTTGACGACAGGCGGGGCGTGGTCGACCCGCAGGATCCCTCCTTGTTGGGAAACCACATGATTACCGCCATCGAAGTGCCGCCGGACGTGCAGGACCCGCGTCTGAAGGCCATTGTCAAAGCAAAAGACGGCAAGCGCTACCTGATCTTCGATCCCACCGACGAACGTACTCCGGTGGGGAACCTCGGTTCCTATATGCAAGGCAGCTACGGCACGCTGAGCGCCGGAGATGCGAGCCAGGTGATCGAGCTGCCGGTGCTTGCACCGGACGCGAATGGAACGGAACGAACCGGAGCCTTTACCCTTGCGCCGGATGGCACGCTTTCCGGCGCCGTGGATGCTTCCCACTCGGGTCCCGAGGGCGCCGATCTTCGCTCCTTCCTCAAGTACACAGACGAGAAGGAGAGGCACGACTATTGGGAAACGGTGATTGCGCGCGATTTGCCGGGCGTCGCGCTTAGTTCCTTCCAGTTTGTACAGGCTCCCGCTCTCGATAAGCCGCTGGAAATCCATTACAAGTTCACGGCCAGCCAATATGCCCATCAGGCTGGCCCGCTTTTGCTGGTGCGGCCGCGCGTGGTCGGTTCGGATGCGCTGGCATTTGACGATAAGCCGCGCACAGTCCCCATCGACTTGAATGCCACCGGCCGATGGCACGACAGCTTTGACATCACCCTGCCGCCGGGATATGTGGTAGACGATTCCCCCGACCCCGTGGACATTGATACGGGCTTCGCCAGCTATCACTCCGCGATGACAGCAAAAGGAAGCGTTCTGCACTACGAACGCGAATACGTGGTCCGCCAGGTTGAGATTCCCGCGACCAAGGCCGGCGGATTTTCGAAAGCTTGAGAGCGCCATCCTCAGCGATGAAAGAGGGACGGCTGTGCTCAAGAAGCAGTAGCAGCCCAACCACGGCATTCGCTCATAGAGAGGCCGCGGCCTGAACAAGGACGCGGTGTGTTTGGGCTATGCGCGGTTCATCGCGGCGGGCCATGTTTCTTTTCTCATAGCCCCTCGATCCACCCTCTTTGCATCCCTTCCGGCTTTCCATCATCCATTTAGACAGGCATTCTTCATCTTTCAGGCACCGGACTGGACCCGCCCATCATGAGCCATCCTCTTTTTTCGCCTTTTCAGCTTCGCTCCGTCACCTTCGCCAATCGCATCGGCGTCTCGCCCATGTGCCAGTACTCATCCCGAGACGGCTTCGCCAGCGATTGGCATTTTGTGCATCTCGGCGCCCGCGCTCAAGGCGGTCCGGCCTGCTCACGCTTGAGGCATCCGCCGTCTTGCCGGAAGGCCGCATCTCCCCCGCCGACCTGGGCATCTGGAAAGATGCCCACATTCCAGAGCTGCAACGCATCGCCCGCTTCATCCAGTCGCAGGGCGTGCGTGCCGGAATCCAATTGGCGCATGCAGGACGCAAAGCAAGCATGTCGCCACCCTTTGGCGGTGAGCGGCTGCGTGATTCCCGAACAAGGCGGCTGGCAACCCGCCGCGCCAAGCGCCGTAGCATTCTCCTCCCAGTTATGGAGTACCGCAGGCCCTCGATCAGGCAGGAATCGCCGAAGTCATCCACGCCTTTGCCCTTGCCGCGCGCCGTGCCCTCGCTGCAGGATTTGACTACGTCGAGATTCACGCAGCCCACGGCTACCTGATTCACGAGTTCCTTTCGCCGCTCGCCAACACACGCACCGACGCCTACGGCGGCAGCTTTGAGAATCGCACCCGCTTCGCGCTCGAAGTTGTGGACGCAGTCCGCGCCGAGTGGCCGTCGCACCTCCCTCTCTTCGTCCGCATCTCCGCGACAGATTGGGTCGAGGGCGGCTGGTCCATCGACGACTCCGTTGAGCTTGCGCGCCTTTTCAAAGCGCATGGCGTTGACCTGGTCGACGCTTCTTCCGGCGGACAGGTTCCCAATGCCCGCATTCCCGTCGGACCCGGCTTTCAAGCACCCTTTGCGGCTCGAATCCGATCTGAGGCCGGCATTCCAACGGCAGCCGTGGGTATGATCACCGATCCAAACCAGGCCAACGAGCTCGTAGCCGAGGGCAAGGCTGATCTGGTGTTCCTGGCCCGCGAGATGCTGCGCGATCCGTATTGGCCGCTCCACTCGGCAGCCGCCCTGGGTGAAACGGCGAGTTGGCCGGTGCAGTACCTCCGCGCCGCTCCGCAACATTCCCCCGCTCGCACTCCAATCGCACCACCCGATCCTGCCTGAGCGGGTCAGCCAGGAGCAAAATCGCATTCTTGTCGGACCTCCTGGCTCCTGAAAAGGGGTGCGGCTTGAGAAAAGATGCATTGATTCGTTGATTTTGCTTCACAAAGAGTGCAATCACTGGCCTATACTGCCTCTAGAGCAGCGCTTCCGCCGGCACAATTGGCGACGCCCTCGACTACGCTATGGCCACGCAACTCTCCCGGAAGCGCGTCCAAGAACCGCCTTCGATCCCCGACCGCCTCTACTTCAAGATCGGGGACGTAGCCCGTATTTGCAAAGTTGAAACCTACGTGCTGCGTTTCTGGGAAACTCAGTTTCCCCAGCTCAAGCCAAACAAGAGTGGCACCGGCCAGCGTCTCTATCGACGGCGCGACGTGGAACTGGCGCTTGAAATCAAGCGCCTCGTACATGGGGAGGGCTACACCCTTTCCGGCGCGCGGCACGCACTCGGGCAGGCTCGCCGGCCCGATCCGCAGCCACGTTTGCCGATCCCGGCAGGGGAGCAGAGCCAGCGCCTCGAATCCGCTGCCGCCACCATTGGCGCCGCACGCGCCGAGTTGCGCGAGATTGCCGGGTTGCTCGGCGCGTCGCAGCCGCAAACCCCGCGCCGCCGCCCGCGAATGACATCGCTGCACACGCCGTCCGGGACTCTCTTCCCTTCCTGATTGACCTCACCTATTCCAAGCGCCTGAGGAAATCTTGCCTCTTCAGGTTCTTCTTCGAGCGTGCCAAGGATTCTCAGGTAACCACACTTCAGTCTTTAGTCATGCCGTGCAGGTAATCCGGATGGGTGATATGAAGTTATAGCTCTGCAAAAGATAGAAGAGAACTTAGCCCAGTTTCCGCTTTGTAAGTAGCTAGATTCACGCCCTGAGGCGCATGCCAAAGTCGCTGCTCAACCATGAAGGGTAATCAATCAGCTGTTACCCCTTCCGCATACTGGTAAGTACCTAATGTAGTAGTACTTATGCTTGCTTTGTCCACGTTTTCGCCATTGAATTGAGACTGCTAAATGAGTAGCTTCGTATCTATCAGCTTAATGAAGCGCCGTTCGTTTCGGCAGGACGCGACTTATTAAACTAACTTGTGGATTGAAGTGGAATTGAGGAGATCATGGCGACAATAGAGCAGAATTTCCGACTTGTACAGACAGGTAAGTCCAGTTGGGTGGCAGTTCATATTAATAATGAAGGTCCCGCGGTAGATTGCAGAACCAGTAGTCGCGAATCGGCTTCCACTCGTCTTCGCAAGGGCGCGGCCGGAACCGATCGTCTGTTTGCCGGCGCGGCAGCGGAACGCATTACATTTTCGGAGCGTTTTCCTCGCCTCATGATCGCAGTGATTGCCATCACCCTCTTCGCGGCCACATTGACCGCCGAGATTGATTTCCTTCGCGGAGCGGGATACTACTGGAATTAAAAACCGGACTATGCGTTGAGAGGCACACTGGCGCCCGTACGGTGAGTGGGCCTCTAACGTCATGAATTGTTAGATTTGATAACTCAGTATTCCTAGAATGCGAATGCTAGGGACGGGCAGATTTGAACTGCCGCATGCTCGGCGTCGCCTCGCACCCCTCGCAGGCTTGATTGGCAAATTTGCTTTGCAAATTCTGGGTTGGGGTGCTTCGTGGCTCGGCAGTTGCCAACGGAACCGCCGGCTGCGAAGGGGATTGTAGGAGAAGAGATTTAATGGTCGGGACGGGCAGATTTGAACTGCCGACCCCTCGCACCCCAAGCGAGTGCTCTACCAGGCTGAGCCACGTCCCGACACAATCGAGCCGGCTCGGGTGAGCCGGCCTCAGGGGTTCTGTTTAAGTTTACACCAGCGCGCCAAGACCGCTCAGTGCGAGGGAGGAACGTACTCCTTGGGCAAAGCCGAGCCCTCGCCAAAGAAGAACATCTCCATCTGCTCCACAAGGAACTGCTGCGCGTCCGGGGTCCACGGCTGCAGCCGGTACTCGTTCAGCAGCATCTTCTGGTGATTGACCCACTCGCCCCAGGCTTCCTTCGAGACATTCTTGTAAATCTTCTGTCCAAACTCCGAGTCAAAGGGCGGCTCCTCCAGACCCTCCATCTCTTTCTTGTTGCGAACGCAAAAAACCATGTGCGCCATTCGTCATGCTCCCAAACGCTATTGTACGGGATAGCCAGGCAGCCTCAAGCTTGAGGGTTGCCCTCTACGCCCTGCCGTCACGATATCCTCGCTCTATGTGCGGCCGATTTGCTCGTAAATCAACCCAGGAAGTTCTCGCCGATTGGTTCGGCGTCGAGCTCGAAGATATGCCCTGGTTCGCGCCCACCTACAACGCCGCTCCGCAAAGCGTGCAACCTGTCGTGCGGTTGAATCGCGACTCAGCCCAGCGCGAATTCGCCCTGCTTCGCTGGGGCTTGGTGCCCTTTTGGGCCAAAGACGCCAAACTCGGCTACTCCACCTTCAATGCCCGCGCCGAAGAAATCGCCGCAAAACCTGCCTTCCGCGAGGCTCTCAAGAAGCGCCGCTGCCTGGTGCCCGCCGACGCCTTCTACGAGTGGCAGAAGCTTGACCCCAAAAACAAGCGACCCTACGCAATCGCCCTGCGCGACGGGGGTCCGTACGCCTTCGCCGGCCTGTGGGAGCGCTGGCAACCCAAGGAGGGTGAGGCGCTCGAGACCTTCACCATTCTCACCACCGACCCCAATGCGCTGATGGAGCCCATCCACAACCGCATGCCGGTGATTCTGGAACCGCGCGACTACACCCGCTGGCTTGATGCCGGCGATCCCGCCCGGCCGCCAATCGACCTGCTCCGCCCCTACCCCGCTGAAAAGATGCGCGCTTGGCCCGTCAGCGGCCGCGTGGGAAATGTTCGCAACAACGATGCGGAGCTACTGGCACCCTCCCAGCAGGAGTAACTCCCCTGAATTCCGCGAATTCTCTTGACAATAGTCCGATTTCACGGTTTCCTGTTGGCGAATCCAAACCTCGCGGAGCTCCGTAGTGCGTCTGTGCCGGTGGCAGCGCGATAGGGTAAAGAGCCCGGATCAGAAATGGTGCAACCAGGCTTCAATCAGTGTTCCTGGGGCAGTGCTTAACCTTCTCAGGATTCTGTTTGCAGATGGATGTTACCGGGTAGCGCCTGTACGTTTCGGTACAGGAATTGCCCTGACCGGCGAACCAACCCTTCGGCACGGCATGGCTGCAGCGGTTCATCCGGAGTGCCATTTGCAAGGAGGGTCGATGTCAGACCAGAACCCATCCGTCGTAAACCAATCCGGACTCTCTGACAACGCCGCCGGCGGGCTCGCATACGTCACGATCATTCCGGCGATTGTTTTCCTCATCATCGAACCGTTCAACCGAAACCCCTATGTGCGCTTCCACTCCTGGCAGTCCATCTTTCTTGCCATCGCCTATATCGCTGTCGATATTGGGATGATGATTATCGGTCGAATACCTTTCTTCGGTTGGATGACATTGTTCATGTGGCCGCTGATAGGCCTGGGATTCTTCATTCTTTGGATCATCGTGCTCATCAAGGCTTTTAATGGCGAACGGTTCAAGCTGCCCCTCATCGGCCAACTGGCGGAGCAGCAGGCAAACAAATAGAGCCTCAAAGGCTGCGGGATTCATAGGGACAGCCTGATCGATATTCACTTCTTGCCGCCGGACATTCATCCAGCGGCTTAAGGTCAACCCGCGCTTCTCCCGGCGGTGAACCTGGCTGTTTTTATTCCGGCTTTGTTTTCCATCCCAAAGGAGCAACCATGTCCGACTTCCCACCGCCCCAGCCTGCTCAGTCCGGCCTCTCAGACAATGCTGCCGGTGCCCTTGCCTACGTCACCATCATTCCCGCGATCATCTTCCTGATCGTCGAACCCTATAACAAAAACTCCTACATCCGATTTCACGCCTGGCAGTCGCATCTTCTTGGGCATTGCCTTCTTCGCGATCGGCTTTATCAATGTCATTCCGCTCCTCGGGCAGATCATCTTCCTGATTGGATCGCTGATCCTTTTTGTGGCATGGGTCATTTGCCTGCTGAAGGCCCTCAAGGGAGAGCGGTATCAGCTGCCCGTGATTGGCAAGTTTGCTGCACAGCAAGCTGGAGCCTAAGGCGTTCTGAACTCCGCTGCAAGCGGCGCTGCGGCTCGAAATGCCTCAGCGCCGTTTGCGCTTGCCTGCGAACCGCTTCTTTCTTTTCAATGAAGTCGATGCATCGTCCTTGCGCTTGTCCTTCTTTGGCTTGGGTGAATACCGCGCCGCCGTCTTCCCGGTCAGCGGAATGCCCTTCTTCCACAATCGAAAACTGCAGCCTGCGCTCCTGCGCCAGAATGCGGTCGAGAATCACCTGCACGCGATCCCCGGCGCGGAAACGCCGTCCCCAGCGCTCGCCCACAATTTCGTGCGTATTCTCGCGCCAGGTGTAGCGGTCGCCGCGCAGCGTGTCGATGGGCACCAGCCCCTCGACAAACATGTCCGTCAGCTCCACAAACAAGGCCGTATTTCGCGGGATTCAGCACCAGCGCGGCAAACTCCTCGCCCACCCGGTCCTGCATGAAGCGAACCTTCTTCCACTCCACCAGCTCGCGCTCGGCCTCGGCGGCGCGGCGCTCGGTCTGGCTGGTCTCCTCGGCAATCTGCGCCAGCTCCGGCTCCGGGAATCGGCGGCTTCGCCTGTGATATCTGGCGTGACCCCAGGGTCTCGACCGCGATGATCTTGCGGCTGATCACGAGTGCCGACCCAGTCCCTCATTGCGGATGCGTCCACGGCGAGCTGAGCCGGCCCTCGGCCACTTCACCGCTGCCCCTCCACACCCGCCCGCAGCAGCGCCTTGGCAATGCGGTGCACAATCAGGTCGGGATAGCGGCGGATCGGCGAAGTGAAATGCGTATAAGTGGGCGCGGCCAGCGCAAAATGCCCCTCGTTCATCTCGGAGTAGCGCGCCTGCATCAGCGAGCGCAGCATCAGGTAGCTCAAAATCCGCTCTTCCGGCTTGCCCTCAATCCGCGCGGCCAGCTTCTGGTACATCCGCGGCGTCACCGCAATTTCCTCCGGCACCTCGTGCTGCGCGGCTTGCGGCCGCTGCCGTGCAACTCCCGCCGCTCGCCGCGCGTCTGGATGCGCTTTACCGGCAGCGGGCCCAGCCCAGTGAATAGCCGAAGCTCGCCGCCAGCTCCTCAAACTGCACCACGCGCCGCGGCTCCGGCTTCTCGTGGATGCGATAGAGCGACGGCACGCCCAGGTCTTCGAGCCACGTGGCCACGCACTCGTTCGCCGCCAGCATGAACTCCTCGATCAGCCGGTTGGCCCAGGTGCGCTCGGACGCGCGTCACGCCGCGCATCTGGCCCTGCTCGTCGAACTCGATCACCGGCTCGGGCAAGTCGAAATCGATGCAGCCCCGCTCCTCGCGCCGCTTGTTCATCAGCACGGCCAGCCGCTGCATGCGCTCAAACTCCGGAACCAATGCCGCATACTCGCGCCCGCGTCTCCTCATCGCCCTCAAGAATCGCGTGCACCGCGGTGTAAGTCATGCGCGCCGCCGAGCGGATCACGCCCTCGACGATCTCGTAGCTCTCGATGCGGCCCATCGGCGTCGAGCTGCATGATGCAGCTCAGCACCAGCCGGTCTTCGCGCGGGCGCAGGCTGCAGATGCCGCTCGAAAGCTCCTGCGGCAGCATGGGAATGGCGCGATCGGGAAAGTAAACGCTGGTGCCGCGCAGCCGCGCTTCCAGATCGAGGTCCGTGCCCGCGCGCACGTACTCGCGCCACATCGGCAATGTGCACCTGCAACTCATAGCCCGCCGTCTGCGCGCTCGCGTCACCAGCACCGCATCGTCAAAGTCCCGCGCCGTTTCGCCGTCGATGGTCACAATCGGCAGGGCGCGAAAATCCTCGCGCCGCTGCAACCTCCTCCTGCGTCGAGATGCGCCACTGCGCGCGCCTCGGCCAGCACGTTCTCGGGAAAGATCCGCGGCAACTGGTGCTTGCGGATCATCATCTCCACGTCGACGCCAAAATCGTCCGGATCGCCCAGCACTTCAATCACGCGCCCAATCGGCGGCCGCGTCGGCGTCGGCCAGCGCGTAATCTCCACATCGACCACCAGGCCTTCCAGGCCCTCGGTGCTTTCGCGTCTTGCACGAGCGAATGCCTCAGCGCCCAGTACGCGATGCGGCGTCGGTAGCGCGTGCGCGCCGGGCAGCTCCGCGCCCGGCGGAATCAGAATGGCTGCGTCATCCGCTCGTCGAATGGAACCACATGGTGCTGCCCTGCTCGCGGTCCGACCGCGCAGTAGTGAAACACTCCCACCACGGTCGGATTGCGCCGCTCCAGCACGCGCACAATGCGGCCCTGCCGCCGCCCATCCGCCTTTGGCGGCTCCACCTCCACCAGCACCTGGTCGCCCTGCATGGCGCCGTTGATCTCGTTGGGCGGAATGAAAATGTCTTCGTCCATTCCCGATAGCCTGCCGCGCGTTGGGCCGCACAAAGCCGTATCCATCGCGATGCAGGTCCAGCCGGCCCGCCACCAGATTGTCGCGCGTACCTGCGCCGCTCGACGCCTTGGGAATGCCCCAGATCTCGCGGTCGAGCTTGCGCCAGCTCGCCGCGCGCGGTGAGCCGCGCCAGCTGCTCCAGCAGCAGGCGCCGCTCGCGCCCGCCGCCCAGCCCCAGCTCGCGCACCAGCTGCTTGTATCCCGCCTTGCCGCCCCGCGGAGCGGGCGATCCGCGCCACCAGTTCGCGATCGGTCATAGTTAAGAGTAGGGCAATCGGTCATCTCGCGCATCGTCCTAGGGCACATATCCTTCGCCGCGCAGCACCTTACCCGGCAGCGCCCCGGTCATCTTGCCGTCCGCGATCACGGGCACGCCGTTCACCAGCACATCGTCCATGCCTTCAGCCAACTGGTTCGGATTCTCGTACGTTGACTTGTCGCGAATGGTTGCCGGGTCGAAAACCACCACATCGGCCCACATGCCTTTCTTCAGCACTCCCCGATCGGTCAGCCGCAGGCGCTGCGCGGGCAAAGCAGTGAACTTGCGAATCGCCTCCGGCAACGTCAGTTCATGCTCTTATGTCGATTATGGCCGAGCGTTCCAGCGCCGCCTCGCGCCGCACCTCGAGGAGGTGATGGTCAAGAGTCTCGAGTACGACGGCAGCCGCTATCGATTGCAGCTTGAAACAGGAGCCCATTGCTTGGCTCGGGCCGTTGTTGTGGCGGCAGGGATTTCACACTTCGCGACGGTTCCGAAAGCCCTTTCGGACGTGCCCCAGGGCCTCGTGACGCACACCTCTCAGCACCATGATCTCGGCGCGTTCAAAGGGCGAAAGGTCGCAGTCATCGGGGCTGGCGCGTCAGCGGCGGACGTCGCCGGCCTGCTGCATGAAGCCGGCGCCGAGGCGCACCTCATCGCCCGCGGCTCGCAGATCCCGTTTCACACCAAGATGCGGCTGCCGCGACCGCTGTACGATCAGTTACGCCGCCCTTCGAGCAAGATAGGGCCCGGTTGGCGATCGGTTTTCTTTACCAAGCTGCCACATCTGTTCCGCCGTCTGCCGGAGGCGACGCGCCTGCGCATCGTCCGCACTTATCTAGGTCCGGCGCCAGGGTATTTCATGCGTGACCGGGTTATTGGCAGGGTCATCGTTCATTGCGGACTTCAGGTGCTGCAAGCAAAGCCCGACGCGGGCGGCGTTCTCTTGACGCTCGCTGGCGAGGGGGGCGAAGCGCGAGTTCAGGTCGATCACGTGATCTGCGGGACGGGCTACAGGTCGGAATTAGCCCGTCTGCCATTCCTCGACGATGCGCTGCGCTCGCGAATCAATGCCGTACAGGGCGCGCCGATTCTGTCTGCGGACTTCGAATCCTCCGTGCCCGGGCTCTACTTCGTTGGCGCGATCGCGGCGAACACGTTCGGTCCGGTGGTGCGCTTTGCCTGCGGCGCCGAGTTTGCGGCTCCCCGTGTGGCCGACATTTGAGCCGTCGGCGCAGGCGCCAGGCGTCGCCAAGCGTCGTCGAATCCGGTCCGCCCCTGCAGGCGATGGCGCAAACCGCAGAGGCTCCAGGAAATCGCACCTAATCTGGACGATTGAGCAAGCGTTCGGCGGCGGCTTGCACTCTAGCGAGCGAGTCAAAGCCTTAATCGCGAAACCTGCAGCGAAACGGCGCGAAGGCGACCAATCCTTTGGTTTGCTGGATCCTGCAGGCGAAGCGGCGAGGAAATTCACCACGACAACGGGTATCCCGCGCGGCGAGCGAAGGGCGAAGTCCTTCCCGTGAGGGCCCCCAATTCTCGAATCCCTCGCTCAAGAAACGCATGGCTTCAGTCTTGAACTTCGCTGGAAAAGGCCGTCGCGGCAACTGAGGGAGTTCGCGAGGCAGGCGCTATCAGCATCCTGCTCACCACCACAAGCAGGTGGCCTTCATCTGCGCGACTCATGATCGAATTTTCGCGCGTTGGCCACGTTGTTTCAATCGTCTGCCCGGCGCACGCTCATCCGTCTCGCAAAGTTCGGGTCGCTCACAGCACATTTCCGTATAGGCCCCTCTCCCCCCTCGATTCTTTGGCCAATGCGATCGAGGCGGCCAAGCCCGATCTGATCATCCCGTGCGACGACTTGGCCGTCCGGCACCTGCATCAATTGCACTCGAGCAAGCGGGCGCGACACGGGGCAGTCGACATTCCCGCTCTCATTGTACGTTCGCTCGGGCCCGCGGAGAGCTATGCTGCAGTCAATTCCCGCTATTTGTTGCTCAAGATCGCGCGCGAAGAAAGGATCCTGACGCCTGAGACAAGCGCCATCGACAATTTAAGCGACCTTGAGCGGTGGCGTTCAACCGGCCCTCCGCCCTGGGTGCTTAAGGCCGACGGAACAGCCGCAGGCTGGGGCGTGAGAATTGCTCAGACGCTGGACGAAGCGCGGGATTATTACTCTGATCTCCGTCGACCGACGGGACTGCTGCGATCGATCAAGCACCTCACGGTGGACCGGGATTTAATTTTGAGAGAGAGTGGTGGCGCGGCTTGCGGCGTGTCCGACCCGCCATAGTCGCCCAGTCGTTTATCCGGGCGCCGCCGCCAACTGCGCTGTCGTGTGCTGGAAAGGGAAGGTCCTGGCGGGAGTGTGCTGCGAGGCGGTAAGCACGGAAACATCCGTAGGCCCCGCGACTGTCATACGGTTGGTCAATAACGCGGACATGATGGTCGCCGCTCGGAGGATCGCGCGGCGATTAGGCCTGTCGGGTTTCTTCGGTCTCGATTTCGTGATTGAGGAAGGAACGGGCGCGACGTATCTTATCGAAATGAATCCCAGGAGCACTCCGCTTGCTCATTTGCGGCTTGGGGCCGGGCGGGACATGATTGGCGCGGTCTCCGCGCAACTGACGGGAAAACCGCTCAGCGAGCCAGTGTCGATCACTCAAAACAAATTGATCGCCTACTTTCCGCAGGCTTTGCTCAGAAAAAGCGAATTCCTGTCGTCGAGCTACCATGACGTCCCTGAGGCCGAGGACGAATTGATCGAGGAACTGTGTCGGCCTTTCGTTCGGCCCGAAAGCCAAAAATACTGTAATTGCCTCCTCTCACGTTCTCACTTCCTTTTCAACCGGCGTTCTGTGTGACTCGGCGCCGACAAAGTCGCGTCCGTCCGCGGTTCAACCTGACGGGAGATACCCGGGACGGCGCAAGGCTCACTAGGATTGTCGAAGAATTCCCAACCAATCGCCGTTCCAACGGGTTCAGGTCTCGGGATCATCGACGAAGAATCCCCCCATAGATCAAGATGAAATTGAAATGATTGAATTTGAGGTCAAGCCTTTCGGGATTTCAATAGAATCTCCCGAACTTGGTAATATAGGGACGCAGCCTTCGCACAACGTATTGCTGTTGTCGGAGCGCCGTATTGCTGACCTGGCCGCTTTTTGCCTTTCTTACGAATTTGAGGACACTTTCGCAGCTGTCTCCGACTCCAAGCGAATCGACGCCGTCGACCTGTCTGCTCTGAGGTTCTCGCGGCGCATCTATAAGCTCGCACGTCTGGCGTCGGGGTCGCCCGGGCTCGCGCGCCGGATTGCGCCCCAGCCGCGCAACAAAGTGGTCTTGGAACATAACTTCGAGCTCTTTTTTCCAGTATTCAACAACGCCCATGAATTGTATTCGCTTGCGACGATCCCCAACTGGCGTCGGTCAAGCCGCAAGGCCGCGTGTTTCATCTGCGAAGTCCTTCGGCCAGATACGCTGCCGGAGTATCAACTCGAGTTCTTATCTGATTTTGACCACGTCTTCATTGGGACCCGCCGAAGTGTTAAGAGCATCGAGCGCTTGACCGGTCGACCTTGCACCTACCTGCCGCTCGCGGTTGACGTAACACGTTTTGCGCCTCCGTCGTGCGACCAGCAGCGTCCGATCGAGGTTTGCAACATCGGCCGGCGCTCGCAGATTACCCATCAGGCGCTACTTGAGGACGCGGATCGACGGGAGAGCTTCTATTACTACGACACCGTGGCCGCGAGTGGCGTAGACCTCAAGGACCGCACGTTCCGCGTCGATAATCCGCAAGAACATCGCCGCATGCTGGCGGGCGTCCTCAAACACAGCCGCTACTTCATCGCAAATCGCGGCTACGTGAATAAACCTGAGTTCACCGCGGGCCACGATGAGATCTCGGCCCGGTTCTACGAGGGGGCGGCGGCGGGGACAGTCATGATTGGCGAGCCGCCGCGCACCGAGGAATTCAAGCAGCAGTTCGATTGGCCGGACGCGGTCATCGACCTGCCGTTCGATTCTCCCGATATTGGCCGCATTCTCGCGGACCTGAATGGCGACCCCAAGCGGCTTGGAGCGGTCCGACGCAACAACGTTCGGGAGGCCGCGCAGAGGCACGACTGGCTGCATCGAATCCAGGTGGTGTTCGATACTCTCGGCTTGGCGCCGACCGAGAAAATGCGGGTTCGCGCAAAACGGTTGGAGCAGATCGCGTCACAGGCGAAGTAATTTGTTCGGCCAGGCCGACGACGAAGCGGATTGTTGCGAAGCACGGGGACCAAACAAGCTCGGCGCGGACGCGCTTCCTTCGTCCTCCTTAGGCAAAACGAGAGCGGCGTGATGCGTCCGTCGGCGGCGCATCCGCCGATTTGTTTTCGGCCCTCCCCGGAGTTGAGGACGCCACGCTCGGCGGCTCAACGACAACCATGCCTTCGTGGCCGAGCGCTTGGATCTGGCCGATAAAGCCGACATCGCGTCGGTACGGCTTCAAAGCAAACATGGCGCCGGTCGCATCGGCCCGCCAAGCTTTCGATCGTCCGCTTCAATCGGCGCAGGACTGTTCGCGAGGGCGCCGACAACCGAGCGTCTGCCCTTCGCCCCTTTTCGCGATCGCGACCGTGCGCTTCATCTCGGCGATCTCGAATGCCGCGGCCTGCCGATACTCCAGGGGTCGACGCAGAGCTGGCCCCCGCCAGCTGAGCCTTCGCAGCATGAGGCGTGACGCGCGCATGCGCCACGCGGACTGATCCGTGGGCTCGACCGCAGGCCTCTTGCGACGCGGCAGCAAAAACGGCGGGTTGGCGCAATGATGGATTGGGTCGCAAATTCATGAAACCCGAAAGAATTAGCTTCTACGGAAACTTCGGCGCCGGCAACCTCGGCAACGAAGCGACGTTACAGGCAATCCTCGACGAAATTCGGTCGCGCTGGCCTGATGGGCGACTGCTCTGTTTCTGCGCGAATCCGCAGGATGTGCGCACGCGCCACAACATCGCGGCTCTTCCGTCAGAAGCAATCGATCGGAGCGCTGCGGAAAGGTCCAGCTCGATCGCGCGCTGGCCCAATCTCACGCGGTTTTTCCGAATCGTTTTCCAGAGGATTCCTCTTGAGCTGGCGCACTGGATCAAGTGCCTGCGCGCGCTGAGCCGCGAGGATATGCTCATTGTCGCTGGGACCGGAATCATTTGTGATTACCTGACCGGCCCTCTGGGCTGGCCGTACGATATATTCAAACTGTCGACGCTTGCGGCCCTGTGCCGGGTCAGACTTGTATTCCTCAGCGTTGGCGTTGGGCCTGTCCATCATCCACTCAGCCGCTGGCTTCTAAAGACAAGCCTCGCCCTCGCTGATCACCGCAGCTACCGCGATGAGACGTCGAAGCGATATCTGCAAGGCATTGGTTTTAACACCGACCGTGATTCCGTTTACCCCGATGTGGTCTTTGGTCTCTCGGAGCACACCCTTGTCTCCCATGTTGCCGAGGGCCAGAGGCGAATCATCGGACTGGGAATTAAGGATTATGCGTCAACACAGTCAGACGAATTTCGCCGCTACCTGAATACGATGGCGATCTTCGTCTCGTGGCTCCAGGGGAAAGGTTACGGTGTCCGGCTGCTCATCGGCGACATTCGGTATGATTCCTCGGTGATAAAGGAATTTATCGCGGTTCTCAGGAGCCGGAACATACCTGCCGACGCGCCGCTGTTGATCGCCGAGCCGGCCCTGTCTGTCGAGGAACTGTTGCGCCAGGTGAGCGGCACTGAAGCTGTCATCTCGGCGCGGTATCACAATCTCGTCTTCGCACTGATCCAGAACAAGCCGGTCATTGCACTGTCTGATCATGCGAAGCTGAATTCGGTCGTGACCGATTTCGGGCTGGCGGAATTCCTCCTGCCCTTGCGGGACCTGAGTTCGGACGTTTTGATCGACAGGTTCAAACAATTGGAGAACGACCTCGAGCACCTGAGGCCCCGCCTGAAAGGGGAATTGGAGAAATATCGCCGAGCGCTCGACGTGCTTTATGGGACGCTCCTTGACGAGCCCCACAGGTCGCCCGAACTCGCAGGGCGACGAGCTAAGGGGCCGCAAATGTTCAACGAGGTCCGCTAAGATCTCGGCCTTGCGTCCTTGGCTGACCGGTCCATCGCCGCCCCGAGCATGAAAAGCATGCTCGCGCACACGCCGCAGGCCTGAGCGCAGGCTCGCACGCCTCCGTGCGCCGCCAGACCCCGCGACGAAGACGTCAGCTGCTTTCCTCGAGGCTTGAGCGATAATCTACATGACCGCGTGCAGGCGCTCGTTGGCGATAGGAGGTCCTGTTGGCCGACATCGGCCTGAAATCAGGTTTTGGTACAACAAGGCGACCGACAAAGCATGACCGTTAGCGTGGGCTCTTATTTCGAAGAACTTGAACCCTCGGCGGATTTGGGGCGTTTGGCGAAGCGGGGCGGCGTGGCTTCGGTTGTGGGCACCTATGGCAACGGAGTTCTCCAGATCGTCGGCGTCGTTGTTTTGGCGCGGCTCCTGACGCCGGAGGATTTTGGCCTGGCGGTGATCGTCATGGTCCTGATGCAGTTTGCGCCGCTGCTGATTGATTTCGGCACAGCAGACGCCACGATACAAAGACGGAAGATAACCCACAGTCAGGTCAGCGCTCTTTTTTGGCTAAACGGCGGGATTGGATTCGCGGTTGCAGCGAGTTTGGCTGCGTGCAGCCCGTTGATCGCATGGGTCTATCATGATCCGAGGCTTCAGCCGATCGCGCTTTGTTCGGCGATTATCTTCCTGTTTACTGGATTCTCGACTCAGCACCTTTCGCTTTTGCGACGAACAATGCAATTCGTTGCGATTGCAAACATACAGTTCTTAAGCGCCCTCGCGGGACTTATCCTAGCCATCTACCTGGCTAAGTCGGGCTACGGCTATTGGGCCTTGGTGCTTCGCCCGATCGTCAGCGCGGCTTGCGTTGCTGCGGGGGCTTGGCTGGTGTGCAGATGGAGACCCGGATTTCCTGTCTTCGACTCTGAAGTGAAGTCGATGGTCCGGTTTGGTATGCACGTTTTAGGCTTCTCGATAACGAATTGTATGACCAAGATAGCGGACCGAATCGCTTTAGGTTTGTTCTACCCGCCGCGCGACGTTGGTTATTATCAGAACGCGCAAAATATGAGTGATAACGCGCTCTCATTTCCGGTCGGACAGCTGCACGGCGTCGCTAGCGCAGGTCTTAGCAAGCTTCGATCGAATCCTGCCGCGCTTCAACAAAAATACGAAGCCGCGCTATCAGCGTTGGCCTTCTTCCTGATGCCCGCCGCGGCAATCTTGTCGGTGACCGGCCAAGATGTGGCGGTCATGCTCTTGGGACAAAAGTGGCGGACGAGCGGTGTTCTCCTGAGCATCATGGCGTTGCGCGGCTTTGTCGAGTTCATTGAACTGTCACAGGGCTGGCTGCATGTTTCCAGCGGGAGAGTGGACCGCTGGCGGAACGCGGGGGTGGCCAGCGCGATTGTGCGGGTCATAGCGATTATGGCCGGTCTGCCCTTCGGCGGCGAAGGCGTGGCCATAGCGCTCGTGGCGGCGGCCTGGTTGATCGCCTTTCCTTCTGTCATTTATGCCGGCGGGCCATTGGGCATTGGTCCGGCTTTGATAACTCGGGCGGTGCGCGCGCCGTTGATCGGCGCGACGGTTGCAGTAGCCGCGGGCTGGTGGTTGCAAGTAATCTTTTTCGCTGAGTTTTCTACTTTCTTCCGGATAATTTCGTCGGCCTCTCTCTGCGCCTCAATCTATCTTTTGATCGTTGTCGGGTTGCTTCGAACGACCGAGCCGATAAGGGTCGCGGCTAGCCTTTGGGGAAGTTTTCGGCGCCCGCGCGGCGCAGCGCTGATTGCCAGGTAGCTTCGCGCTCCTTGCCGCAAGCATGGGCGGACCGCTTCTCTAGCCAGGTCAGGCCCAAAGGCGCCTCCGGGCTTCGCTGGTCCGTGACGAGCGTGAGGTCTGGCGAAGGGCGCGGGGAATTGACGCTTATGTACGTTTCGTCTAGGTAAGTGTGGGCGTTACACAAGGTGAGACAGACATTTTGGCGCTTCGTCGGTCCTAAGCGAAGGAAGCAAAGTAGACACTATTGGACCCTGTTAGCGGCTGGGTTCATGCTCACTTGTATCGGCTACTCATTGCTGAGGTGGGGAACAATCAAAAACCAAGTTAAAGCAGCGGCTCTGTGCTTGTTCACATTGCAGCCAGGCTTGAAAGGCGACGGGGTGATTGGGGTTCCGGCCCTGGTTGCGCCGGCCCGCACGGTGATCGAGACAGATGGATCCACCAGCCTGATCGAGTCTGGGAGCAAATATTTTATCCAGCCCCATGGCGGCCCAGCGGTCGAGTTGAGCTTTGGCGGGTCGGCTGTCGTCGATGGCGAGTTTGACCAACCGGGCGGCCACTGGGTTCCGATCGCCGCCGAGCAGACGGCGACGGGGTACGAGGTAGCCTGGAAGGTGGAGGGCGCCGACGAGTATAGGGTTTGGTACACCGACGCCAGCGGCAAATTCCGTTCCAGCGCGCTCGCCACGGCGTCAGGTTCGAGTGTGGCGCTGGCGTCGTTCGAGTCGAGCTTCCAGCAAGACTTGAACGGCGACGGAGCGATTGGCGTTAGTGCGGCAGCCTTGGGTGACCAACCCCAGTTTATCTACCGAGGCATCGATTGTAGCGGCGCGCAATTGTATGACATGACTTGGGACAAACTGGGTTCACATTCGTTCGCGGTGCGCGTTTTGACGCCTACCCATCCGTCGTCGGACTACCCGCACAGCTTCCTGTTCGCGCTGCCTGTTGAGCCTGGCCTTGCTCAGCCAAACTACGGAAGGGGCCTCGACGAACTTGCAAAGTTGGATATCGAGGATCAGTATAATACCACGATTATTGAGCCAATTTTCCCAAAGGAACTCGTGGTACGCTGACAACTCTAAAGATCCAACCACCGATTATGAGACATTCGTAGCTTCGACTTTAACGCGATGGGCCGACAGCAACTTATCGACGACCAGAGCTGAAAAAAACCTGTTGATTGGGTTTTCCAAATCCGGCTATGGCGCTATTGATCTGCTGCTCAAGCATCCCGATACTTTTGACGCAGCTGCGGCGTTTGATTTTCCCGCGAGAATGAGGTCGTACGACGCCTACGGAGCGAGCTCGAGCGCAGTTTATGGGACCCAGGCGAATTTTCAGGACAAGTATGAACTGACGGACGCCTTTATCAACAAGCTGAAAGCGCCGTTCACGTTGCGGGATCGGATCCTGATTTCCGAGGGTCCGGTGTTCACGAGCCAGATGGTGGACTTCGACGCTCTGCTCACGTCACAGGGCGTCACGCATACTTTTTTGACGCAGACGAAGAACGCCCATACGTGGTTTGGTGGGTGGCTGCCCGGGGCCGTCGCAGGGCTCTTTGGTCTTGCGCAAAACCTGAAGGGCGTGGCTTCGACCAGCCCCTCGCCCTGACCGCCTTCCACGATAGACCAGACAGGTGGTTCTTTTGGCGAGGACGACACCGTCCGTGGTCAGCCAAGCTCACTACCTCTCCAGCATTGCCGGCTCGGCTTGGGATTTCCTGCCAGCCGCTGTGTCGGTCGAATCGAGGCGTGTGGCTGGAGCGTGCGCCCACATTGCCGTCGCACGCGTTAGATGCGGCGTCGCACGCGATAGACCCGGCGAGGGAAATGCGACGCGGTTTTTAGCGGGGTGATCAACATATGCGATTTTTTGAAGGGCTTGATTGATGTGTGGCATCGCCGGAATCATCGGGCGACTGGACCACGGGAACCGCGCCGCGCTCGAGCGGATGAACGACGCGATGCTCCACCGCGGCCCGGACGCCAGCGGCGTTTGGGTCTCCGAGCCGGACTCTCGCGGCTGGGGCGCGCTGCTCACCCACCGTCGGCTCGCCATTCTCGATCTCTCGCCCGCCGGCGTCCAGCCGATGGTGGACCCGGTGACCGGGCACGTCATCGTCTTCAACGGCGAGATCTATAACTTCCGCGATCTGCGCCAGCGGCTATTGGCCGAAGGGCAGGCGCTGCAATCCACCGGCGACACGGCCGTCATGCTTCGCGCGCTCGGCCTGCACGGGCCGGAAGCGGTGGGCTGGCTCCGCGGCATGTTCGCTTTCGCCTGCTGGGACCCGAAGGAGCGGCGGCTCCTGGTGGCGAGGGATCCGCTCGGAATCAAGCCTCTCTATCTGGCGCGCTCGTCAAGTCCCGATGCGGGCTGGTCGCTGGCCTTCGCCTCGGAGCTCCGCGCCCTTCTGGCTTCCGGCCTCCTGGGCGCGCCACGGCTCGACCCGCAGGCCGTGGCGAGCAGCGTCTGGAACGGCTTCGTCGTCGGGCCCGGCACCGCGGTCAAGGGCGTCGAGCTGCTGTGGCCGGGCCGGCTGCTCGAGTTCGACGGCAGGGGCGCGGAGCTTCGCCATCAGGACTTCTGGCGCATCCCCAACCACGCTGCCGGTTCGATCACTAACGAGGCCGAACTGGCCGCCGTCCTGGAGGAGGGGCTGACGCTGCACCTCGCGAGCGACGTGCCCCTGGCTGTCTTTCTCTCCGGCGGGGTGGATTCGTCGGTCGTGGCCAATCTCGCCCAGCGCGCGGCCAGGAGCCCGATTCATACCTTCACTATGTCCTTCGAGGAGCAGGAGCTCGACGAGGGTCCCGCGGCAAGGCGGATCGCCGCGGCGATCGGGACCGAGCACCATGAGGTGATGCTGACCGAGCCGCACTTCGTCGAAAATCTGGAGGCGGCGCTCGACAGCCTGGACCAGCCGACCTTCGACGGGCTCAACGCCTATTACATGTCGCGCGCCATCCGCGACGCCGGGTTCACCGTCGCTCTCTCGGGCACGGGCGGCGACGAGCTGTTCGGAGGCTACAGCTCCTACCGCGATCTGCCGGCGCTGCACCGCTGGTCCCGGCGCGCCGCCTGGGCGCCGCGAAGCCTGCAGACCGCGCTCGCGAGGCTCGCCACCTGGCCGTTGCGGCGCTCGCGCGGGGCGGTGCCGCCTCAGACCCGTTGGGCCAAGCTTCCCGAAATGGTCCGGCACGGGGACGATCTGCTCACGCTCTATCAGCTGGCTTACGCGCTGTTCCTCCCCGAATTCCAGCATGAACTGCTGGCGCCGAACTTCGCGGAATCGCTCGCCGACGGCCTGCCCGCGGGGATGCGCCAGCGAATCCTCGCCGAGAGCCGGGGGCGCACGCCGCTCTCGGCCATCAGCGTGATGGAGCAGCGGCTGTTCCTGGGCGAGCGGCTGTTGCGCGACAACGACGTCGCCAGCATGGCGAGCTCGCTCGAGCAGCGGGTGCCGCTGGTTGACCAGGTCGTCCTCGAGAACGTGGAGCGCCTGCCGGATCATGCGCGCTACTGCCCCCTTCGCCAGAAGGCCATGCTCCGGCGCATCGGTCTCAGCGGTCTCGACCCTGCCCTGTTCGATCGGCCCAAGAGCGGGTTTGTGCTGCCGTTCGATCGCTGGATTCGCCGCGGCCTGAAAGACACGATGGACCAGACCCTGCGGGATCCGCAGGCTATTGCTCCAGTCGGGCTCGATCCCGTGGCGGTCGAGCGGCTCTGGCGCGCCTTCCTCGACGGGGCGCCTGGCATGTATTGGTCGCGGGTTTGGTCGGTCTACGTATTCATCCGATGGTGCCACCGCAATCGCGTTTTCCGCTGAGGCGGCCGTCCCAGACCCGCGAAGCCGCCCGGCCGGCGGCCGAGTCCTCTGCCGAAGGGAAAATAGCAGGGAAACTCTCGTTTTTCGGCCGATTCGGGAAAAATCGTCCCGAAAAGACCAATGGATTATGGCCGATTCCGGCAAAAGTCCCTACGCGGTCGAACAGGGACATTTTTCGACCGATCAGGGAATGAAGTTCCCTGATCGGTAAAATGCAGGGACAACTCGTGCCTGATGGCCGCCTGGTTCGACCCGATTCCCTAACCGACCGACTACTCCTTGGATATTCCTCAACGAGCTGCCGTTCCATCGATGGATCCGCGCGAAGGGTGCATGGACTCGATCTTGCGAAAGCCGCAGGCACCGGGACCCACCCAGCAGCGGGTGGAGCGGCTTGGCGTGCCTTTGTTAACGGGCCGCCTGCTATGCTGGTCGCGGGTTTTGTCGGTATACGTCTTCATCTGATGGCGCCGCCGACCCCGTTCTCCGTGCAAAGCTGTGTTTGCTGCCTAAGGTTTTCCGGTGCAATTATCCGGTATGTTGCTGGGCGTAGTCGATGACTTCAGAAAACGATGAAAAAGGTGCTTCTGCTCTCCTACTGGATCAACCCTGATGAGGTCAGTGGTTCCTTGGTGGCCTACAGGGAATATGAGCAATTGAGGAAACACTTTGACACCACGCTGGTGACACACGCAAGAAACGCTTCCGCTTTGCGGAAACGTGGGATACCCGACGGTGAGGTAGTCTATATCAACATGCCCATCCTGGACGGGCTGCATGACCTGTTTCTGCGGAAGGTGCTCAACTACGATTATGGCTCCTTGAAACTGACGGCTTTTCTCATCCCCTATTACATCGTCTACGAATTCGCGATCTGGTCCAGGCTGCGCAGCGACATCAAGGCCGGCAAATTCGCACTCGTGCACCGCCTGGATCCGGTGAGTCCCGTCCTGGCGAGCCCGCTCTCGTGGCTGATGCGCAACCTCAAGACGCCTTTCTCGCTTGGACCCATCAACGGTGGTCTCCCCTGGCCCCCGGGGTACGGCAGTGCAAGCCGGGAAAAAGAATGGATCCGCTTTTTGCGATATCTTTACGCCTATCTGCCCTTCTCACGATCGACATACGCGAAATCAAAGGCCGTCATCGTCGGCTCCTCCTATACCTACCTGGCAGTCAGTCGCCGGGTGGATTGGAACAGGTTGTTCTTCCTCTCCGAAAACGGCATACCTCAAAGGGATATCGTTGAAGATCGCCGGTACGACGATATGCCTCCGGTCAGGGTTTGTTTCCTCGGCCGGCTCGTCCCCCTGAAAAACTGCAATATTGTCATACGAAGCACTGCGGCGCTGATAAAGGAAAAGAAGGTCCGGCTGGACATCGTCGGGGACGGGTGGGACCGGCCCAATCTGGAAGCGCTGACCCGGGATCTGGGGTTGGAGAAAGATGTGACTTTCCACGGCTGGCTGCCCCATCCCCAAGCCATGGAAGTTCTGGCGCGAAGTCATATCATGGCGCTTCCCTCCATCAGGGAATTCGGCGGAGGCGTAGTCGTGGAGGCCATGGCCCGCGGCGTTGTGCCCATTGTTATGCGGTATGGCGGCCCGTCCGATCTGGTGGAGGAGGGGTACGGCATATCCCTGGCTCTGAAGAACGAATCGGACACCGTTCAGGACTTGAAACGGGTCCTGGAAGAACTTGTAGACAATCCGGATCGGATCAGGCGGCTGGGCGAAGCCGCCCTCGTCAAGGCCCGGTCGACCTTTACTTGGGAAAGGAAGACTGAACTGTTGGCCGCCGTGATGAACCATGCCATCGGCGCTGGGCCCCGGCCCGCCCTGGCCCCCAAGCAGGAACTGCTTTCCCAGTACGACTCCGTGATGATCCAGTGACGAGTTGCCTCGACGCTGCCTATTGAACGGGTGATCGCAGCGACTTACTGCGGCGGCGGCGCGTCCAGTGCCCAATTCACGGCATCATGCATGTTGGCATCTTTCCTTGTTCCAGGCACGCCTTGGCGGGCAGCGTACTGACGGCGCCATTTGAAGGATTCACCCAGGGCCAGGGATTCGAGCCGAAGAAAGCTGGTTTCGCCTTCAGATAAAGCGAGTCCGGTATCGTTTGCGGCGTTCCACTGCTGGATGAACCCGTTGCTCCGACGCCGCGGTACCAAATCTGCGATTTGGTAACCCAGTCCCAGTTGCCTTGCCGGAGTTGCGTTTCGTAGGTGTTCGACACCCACTGCCACCCGGCCCTGGTTTGCAGTGATCCGATGTTCCACATGGGCACGATGTTCTGGTGCAGAGGACCGTGAAGGTTTTCATACGTCCATCCGACCTCCGTACTATCGAAGCAGGAATTCGAGTTGTATCCCAATAGTTGTTGGTTTCGGGCGCCAGAATGTTGCCCACGAAATTCGTATCATAGCTGAACGCTTGGACGTCTACCGCTGCGCGCCCACTATAATCTCCGTATTTTAAGATGCAGTTTCCGGACTTAAACGTATACGTGTTCAAGGGTGGACGAGCCGCACGCAACGCAGAGAGCCAGTTGCGGAACACTGTAATGTATATCGAGTTGCCCCAGAAGCTATCGCCCTTGTAGTTGTGGCTATAGTTGCCTTCCAGCAACTCCATGTGCGGTGTCGTGTAATGGCCCGCGTTCAGGCCGGCTTCCGGCGCCTGCGGGTAGGTTGCTCCATAGGAGTCGTCCATGTAATTATAGGCGATAACGTTCCCGCCTCCGGTCGCTCGCATCACGATATCCTTGTTACCGCTCCAAATGGCGTTGTTCTCGACAAGATTGTCGGATGCGCCCAGGTTGAGGCCGACGAGGTAGCCGCCGCCGCCTGGATTTGGGTTTGGCGTTTCGTGAATATACGAAGTCTCGCAGCACGCTGCGGAACGTCGCGTAGAAGCCTACCGAAGTGCCCACGGACCAGTGCGCCTCGATGTTTCTGACCCAGCAATAGGCGCAGAGGCTTATCGACACGTTGCCATGACCGTCTCCGCCCATCCCTCCATAGACGTAAAGATCCTCGATACCCACACCATGCAAGACGGGGTTCGCGTAACGGGACAGTTGGGCCGCGTACTCGGCCTTGTATGTTACATGGAAGGGAGTTGAGAACGTAACGGTATTGCCTTTCACCGCTGTCACCTCCATGATCTGCGCAAGTGAACGGTCTTGGCGGCCGAACCATCTGCGCGAGCCTCCGCCGGGGGGATCGTGGTTTGGCCCCCACCACACCCGCGGGTCATCGTCCGTGACTTGATCGATGAGGACGATGTCACCGGCCTTGACTCTCGGCATGCTCACGAGCGTAAGTGAGTTTGCGCCCTTTGTCGCATCCGCGACGAGGTTGATCGACCACGAAAACTGGCCGGGGTTATTTCCCACATAGAGGACAGCGAAGTTGGGATTGGTGTCGCGATCGGCTTTGATGAGTTGAGTCCCGCCATCGCCCGACCCGAGCGCGCCTGTGCCCGAGCCGCGCAATGTGCAGTCAGATCTCCTGAGGTGCAGACCGCCGCCGTTGATGTTGAACGTGCCAGGACTAAGCTTCACCACCTGACCGCGTGGACAGGCGTCGAGAGCCCCCTGAATCGCCGCCGTGTCGTCGAGAGAACCGCCGCGCGGAGAAAGCGTCAGGTATATTTTGGTCCGATTGGGAATGCCGCCCACGGCGTCGAGTCCAGGATTCCAGGTCGTCGTCCGGTCTGCCGGGATGATCCCTCCCGTCTGCGTCGTCCTGTCTTCACTCTGCGAGGGCACGGTATCCTGCAGGAGTTGACGATTGGCGCTGTCCGCGCCGCTTCCGGTCGAGCCGCGAATTTGGTTTCCCGTGTTCGTGACAGCCGCGAGCAGACCGGGTAGAACAAAGAGCATGCCCAGCCTGAGAAGCTTACCAAGTCTACCGGGGTTTGCTTGCACCATGGAAGCTCTCCGCGAACGGTTGTGAATAGGGGCTGGTTGCGGGACAGTTTGTCCATCATGACAAGCGCTCGCGCCGGGCTGAGGTCAAGGGCCGAAGGTTGCCATTGCGGGGTTGGCAAGAGTTCCTGTCGATCGCTATATTGAAATGCTCAGGCCATTGGATTACCGCAATTCTCTACGAATTCGCTGCCCAAGCGCTCGTCAAGCAAATGGGAGTCACGTGCCTCACTCGCGCCCGATAGCCGGCGAGCGCCCGGGAAAACCTCAATCGCTCGGCCGCCGCGTTCCTGCGCGTCGGTTTAGCGCGCCGCGCGCCTTGTGTACGTGCGATTCATAATCAATTGGGCGGTTCGCAATCTGAATCGAAGAGGTCGAGTGTGACCGCATGGCCGCGTTCACAGACGGCTTCGCACCTAATTTCGAGCTGTGCGCAGCGTTGATCCGGCGATATCGAGGACGATTTTGATTGGTCCAGAGTGAGCACAAGTATATACCCCAATAGGATGAAGAGAATGTCGACAGCCTCACAGCGTTCAATCAGTTTGAGTGAGGCTGCGTCGATTTTTGATATTTGCTTGATCGTCCCGATTTCGGTCTGTGTTTATTCTTTCATCGTAAGTCCAATGTTGATATATGAATTTCCAGGAAAGGACATCACAACGCCTCGCCTGGAAAATAAGATTTTCTGGCCTGCGGTCGCGGTCATCGCCCTCGGTTGTTTGGTTTCACGAAATCGGTCGCGCCTCACTTGGCCTCCCCATATTATTTGGTTTGCCGCTTATCTTGCGCTTGCCGGCGCAAGCATCGTATGGTCTTTCAAGCCTGAGATTTCGTTCAGCAGGTTTTCCGTAGAAATGATGATAATCGTATCTGTTATTCTGCCCGCCATGCTCGCAGGCGCAAGAGCGGATATGATGCGCGGCGTATTTCTTTGCGTAGCATTTGGTTCGATCTTGAATGCTGTCTGGATACTCGGCGGATACTCCACCGTGTCGTTTGGAGGTGTAGGTGATGAAGGCTACCCCGGGTATTTTACGTTCAAGGGGGTGCTTGGGGAATTTGCAGCATTCGCTTTTTTGTTGTCAATGTACGAAATGTTCCATCATGGTTGGCGGAGAGTATTTGGGTTTATCGTTGTTATCATTAGTATTTACCTCGTTATCGTCAGCGGGTCCAAAGGGGCGCTTGCTTGCGCCGTATTGGCTGCAATCCTGACCACACTCGTCTTGTTTGTCGGCAACAAAATGCGAGTTTCTCCAGCGATCGTACTGTCACCATTGCTGCTCTGCTATGCTATCCTGTCCATAATGGTCGGAGGCAATCTTGTCAATCGTATATCATGGTATATCTATCACAATTATACTCTAAGCGGTCGGACAATTATTTGGTATTTCGCAAATCTAGAGATCGCAAAAAGATCGCTGTTGGGTTGGGGATACCGATCCATTTGGCTCGTCGGACCCGATTCTCCCGTACTTGTTGATGCTGGAGGCTGGGTCGGGAAGATGCCATCTGCTCACAACGGCTATTATGACACGATGCTGGACACCGGATACATTGGTCTTGTTTTGTTCATAATCTTCATCCTCGCAACTTTTCACGCCATTGGACGCGTGGCACGTCGCGACCTCGCCCGGGGGTGGCTCCTGCTTTCCATCGCTCTTTTTATCAGCCTGGTGAATTTCCTCGAGAGCGGCTGGATGCGCGGTGATGACGTCTTGTGGTTGCCGTTCGTGATTGTTGTCGCCGAGGCCGGCCGCTACTGGCAACCGTTTCGTCAGGGCTTAGCGGCCGCCGGGCCGGTCTTGCAGAGGCCGGCCATTGCGCGTCCGCGCCCGGTTCTTGCCAGAGCGGGTGGCGTCGATAGGCTACTCCGACGCCGGGACAACTGAACGTGACCCCGCCGTCGAATCAAGGTGGTGGCAGGGCAACGGCGGCGGGACCGGCAAACGCAAGCCCGCTGCCCAGCCTGCATGGACACATGCCTGCGCTGGACGGGGTGCGTGGCTTGGCCATCCTGATGGTCCTGCTAGTCCACTTCGTCGGCGACATGCTCCCGACCAACTCGGTCGAGCGCGCCATCGTGTACGTGACGGGCTACGGATCCTATGGGGTCGACCTGTTCTTTGTCCTGTCCGGCTTCCTTATTACCGGCATCCTTTACGATGCCCGTGACAAGACCAATTATTTCCGCAACTTCTACGTGCGGCGCGTTTTGCGCATCTTTCCGCTTTACTACGGCGTTCTGGCGGTCCTCTTCTTCGTGGCCCCGTTGATCCCGCTTCTGCAGGGGCCGACGCTGGATTCCCTGGTGGAGCGTCAGGCCTGGGCCTGGCTCTATGGCGTCAACATCTACACCGCCATCCAGGGTAAGTGGAGCCTCTCCTTCATCAACCATTTCTGGTCGCTCTCCATCGAGGAGCACTTTTACCTGTTTTGGCCGCTGGTGGTCTACTTGCTGGCCAAGCGACCACGGGTGCTTATCGCGGCGAGCTTGGCGGTCTCATTGTCCGCTATGCTGGCGCGCCTAATTGGATCGCTCATGGGATTGAGCTGGTTTACCACCGGCGTTTTGACCCCCTTTCGGCTGGACGGCTTGGCGCTCGGCGCCTTCCTCGCAGTGGCGGCGCGCCAGCCCGGGGGCCTGAAACGGCTGGTCTGGGCACTCCCGCGGGTGTCGACGTTGCTTGGCGGGCTGCTGGCGGCCACCGTCGTTTGGATTCGTCTGTTGGGGGCGCGCCATGGGCTGGCCTTGATGGAGGGCGTTAGGCCTCTGCTGATCGAGATGCTGCTTGCGTGCCTGCTGATGTGGGCGCTCACCGCGCCGATGCGATCGGTTACCTCATGCTTCTTCCGCAGCCGCTTCATGGTTTTCTTGGGGACGTACAGTTATGGTTTGTACGTGTACCATCATTTCATCTCGTATTACCTGACTGTTAACCGGACAGAACTGGAGCTAGCGGGCTGGTTTGGTTCTCACGGGGCAGCGGTAGCGGTCCAGGCGACGCTGGGAGCATCCGCCTCACTGGCCGTGGCCTATCTAAGCTACGAGCTTTTCGAGAAGCGGTTCCTCCAGTTGAAGCCTCTGTTCGAGGCAGCCAAGAAGCCGGCGCCTGAGAACACGGCTGAAGTGGCCGCTGCTGGAGTTCCGGGACTCAGCTTGGACTGATTTTGGCTGGTTGCGGGGGCTAAGTGGATAGATGAGCCAAGGACGCCTCCGTATTCTCTACGTTTCCCCGATGCCGGCCAGCCCCCCGCGCTTTGGCGCTCAGGCGCGGATGCAGGGGCTCATGACCCAGCTGGCGCAACGCCACGACCTGACAGCGGTAATGCAGGTCGACAACGAGTTCGATGCCGGGGAGTGCCGGACGGCCATGCAGGCTTACTGCCGCGATGTCGTGCTGGTCCCCAGACCGTCCGCGGGGGAAGGCCTCGGCAAGCGGCTGCTCCAGCTCCAGTCCCTGACTTCGACTCGGAGCTTGGAGCGGCGGCTGGCCACGGCGCCAGCGATGCAGAGGGCCCTGGACAAGGTTTTGCGCTCCAAACGGTTCGATTTGGTCAACCTGGAGTTCTCATTTCTCGGTGAGTGCGATCTGCGCCAGGCCCCGCCCAACGAGAGGCTCCCGCGCCTGGTGGTGGATTCGCACAACATTGACTATGAGCTCGCCAGGCAATACGCGCGCTCCGCAAGAAGCTTGGCCCACCGCCTTTACGCCGGGGTCAATTGGCGCAAGCTGCGGCGGGAAGAGCTGGGGACCTACCGCGATGCGGACGGGGTCTATCTTTGCAGCGCGGAAGACGAACGGCGCCTGCTCGACGTAATCCCCGGGGCCCGAACCGCCGTCATTCCCAACGCGGCGGACGTCGAGTACTACCAGCCTCGCCCCACGGACCCGCCGCCAGACTGTCGCACCCTGGTCTTTTTCGGGCTCCTCTCTTACGCCCCCAATGTCGACGGCGTGATCTATTTCATCGAAAAGATTTGGCCGCGCATCGCCGAGGCGCACCCCGAGGCGCGCTTTAAGATCATCGGCGGAAGGCCTCCACGGTCGCTCCAGCTGCTGGCCGGGCCCCGGGTCGAGCTGACTGGCTTTGTGCCCGACTTGCGGCCACACCTCGCCGCGGCCGCAGCCGTGGTCGTCCCGCTGCAGCTGGGGGGCGGCACCCGCCTCAAAATCGTCGAGGCCATGGCCATGGGGAAAGCCATCGTGTCGACCCCGCTGGGCGCCGAGGGAATCGAGGCCGTCCGCGGGCGAGACCTCCTCATCGAGGCCCAGCCAGAGGCATTCGCGGACGCGGTGAACCGCCTGCTCGGCGCTCCGGAGCTCGCGGCACGTATCGGCCGATCCGCAAGGAGCTTGGCGGTGGAGCGGTATAGCTGGAGCGGCGCGGCTCGGGCGCTCGAGGGCTTCTTCCGCGGCATTCTGGATGCAGCGTAGCAGAATACCCGACAGCGCGCCCGGCGCGGCGACGTGAGATTGGCGACGACCGCCGCGCCGGAGGTGAACGCAGATTATAGTTGCATGGCAGTGTTTCGTTGGCGCGCGTTGGCGGGCAGACGGCTCCGCGGCCGCTTACGTTGAAGCCGCTGCCGCTGATGCTGTACGTTCAGCATCGGGAGCTCTCCACGCGGTCGGTGTCTTATTGCAGGCACGTCGGCATCTTGTTGTGCTCGAAGCAATATTTCGCCGGCAGCGTGTAGGTGGCGCCGGTCGTGGGATTGACCCATGGCCACGTCTGCGTTCCGAAGAACGCTGGCTTCGAGGCCAGGTAGAACGAGTTCGGGATCGTCACAGGCGTTCCACCGCCTGTCGTGCCGCCCGTGCCGTACCATTCCTGCGCTCTGGTCGTCCAATCCCAATTGCCGTTGCGGGTCTGAGTGTTGATTGTGGTATCTACAAAACTCCAGTTACCCGTAGTGTTCACGGTGGCCTGATAGGTGCCGATTTGCCACACGATCGCCGGGTCATTGACGCTGGTCCACTGGGCCGTCGTGGTGAGTTGGGTCAGCCAACTGTCCTCCACGCCATCAAAACAAGCTGTAGATGACCAGTGAAGCAGCGTTTGACCGTTCATACCGAGAACGTTACCAACAAAGTTGTTGTAGAAGCTGTAAGCCTGAACGTCAACGGCGGTGCGGCCCGAATAGTCTCCGTAGGGAAGCGGCCCGCAGGCAATAGTGTACTTGTAAGTATTCAGCGGCGGATGGGATGCGCGCAATCCCGACAGCCAATTGCGAAACGCTGTGATATAGATCGAGTTGCCCCAGTAGGAGTTGCCCTTGAAGTTGTCGCTGTAGTTGCCTTCCAACAACTCCAGATGCGGCGTCGTATAATGGCCTGCGTTGATTTCCCGCCTCCGGCGCTTCCGGGTTCGCGCTGTCAAAGGAATCATCGGTGTAATTGTACGCAAAGACGTTGCCGCCGCCAGAGGCGCGCATGGTGTCGACTTTGTTGCCGTACCAGAAGATGTTGTTCTCGATCAGGTTCTCTGAGCCTCCGTTGGTGATCGTGGTCAGGTATCCGCCGCCGCCGGGATCCGGAGTTGGCGTCTCATGCACGAACGAGTCGCGCAGCACGTTGCGGAATGTGCCGTAGAACCCGATGTCAGAGCCGATTGCCCAGGAAGCCTCGACATTCTTCACCCAACAATAGGCGCAGTTGGAGATTGAGATATTGCCGTGTCCGTCGCCGCCCATGCCGCCCCAGACGAACAGGTTCTCGACGCTGGCGCCGTGTTGGAAGGAGCCGCCCGTATATGTCGTCAGCTGCGCCGCATATGCCTTGTGGAAGGGGTAGGTGAGCGGGGTGTCAAAGGTGATGGTGGCGCCGTTGACCGCCGAGACTTCCGCCAACTGGCTCAAAGTGCGATCCTGCCGACTGAACCAGCGGCGCGAGCCATCGCCCGGAGGGCCGAAACTCGGACCATAGACCACGTTGGGGTCGTTATCTGTATTCTCGTCAATCAGCACCATATCTCCGACTTGGATGGCGGGGCTGGGAGTGCTCGTCAGCGTGACGCTGTAAGCGCCCTGCACAGCGTCAGAGGAAAGGTTGTACGAGTTACCAGTAGGAGACGCGTACCCGGTTGTCGATAGGCCGCTGGGACTGACGTATAGTACGGCATAATTAGCATTCGTAGCGCGGTCGATCTTGATCAGTTGGGTGGCGGTCGAATCCGGGCAGTAGACGCTATAAGTGGTGGTGCTCTGAAGGATACAAGAAGCGGCGATTGCGGCTCTCGCCTCGACGGCATTGAGGCCAGTATTCTTTTGGCTGCCGGGACCGGCGCCGCGGAGCGTGCAGCCGGAGTTGTTAAGGTTCAAGCCGTTGCCGGAAATCCTGAAGAGGCCTGCTGTAAGCTGCACGACTTGACCAGCCGGACAACCCGAGAGCGCCGCGTTAATTGCGGAAGTGTCATCAGAGCCGTTCGGCGAGAGCGTTTTATAGATCTTCGTGCGGTTGGGAATGCCGCTTGCCGTCATCGCCCTGCTGGCGACCGTTTGCGAGCTGCTGACCGTATAGGTCCCCGTTCCGCCGGTCCCGGTCCCGAACGCCGTGATCGTCGTCCCGCTCGCAACGCCCGTGCCACTGAGCACCTGGCCCGGCCCCAACGCCTGCGATGGCGAATAGGTGACGGTCAGCGTCGTGCCTGAGATCGAACCGTTAAGCGGAATCGCATTCAACCCAGCCGTTTTCCAGTTCGCATAGCCGTCCGCAGCGGTCGGGAGAAGGCCGCCATTCGGATCGCTGCCGCTCGTGCCGGAAGAAGTACCGCCGCTCGTGCCGGTGGAGCCGCTGGACGTATTCAGAGTCGCCGAGCACGAAGCAGTGGCGCCGCCGTTGCTGCCGGCGCAGTTCCAGCTCCATGGCCCGGCGCCGCTGACAGCCGACCCCGTGCCGACGCTGCAAAGATTGGTGGTCGGCGCGCTGGTAAGGCTTGCTCCGTTCGAGGAGCCGCATGCGCCGTTCACGGCCTGCGCGGAAGTGGCCTTTAACGCAGAACAGGTCGCCGTCGTCCCGCCGTTGCTGCCCGCGCAAGTCCACGTCCACGGGCCGGCGCCGCTGATAGCCGACGTCGTGCCGGCGCTGCAAAGATTGGCGGTCGGCGTGCTGGTAAGGGTTGCGCCGTTCGATGAGCCGCACGCGCCCGTGACTTTCGTGCCTCCGCTGGGGGTGGTTGATGTCGCCAACGTGGCGTATAAGGACCATGTCGCCGGCGTACAACTGCCTGGCGAGGTGCTAAACTTGCTCGGCATGCTGCCAAAATTATACGCGGCAAGCGCGCAGCTGCCCGACGCGTTCGTTTTCACGAAATTGAGATTGTTGCTGCTCGGCAGATAGGCCAGCCAGTAGTTACCGGCGGTCAATGCGACAGGCGTGACGACCTTGGCGGTATTCCATCCTGTTTTTGTGGTAAAGCTGGCGGTCGAGGCCTTGAGGGCGCCCGGTCCGGCATTGGGGCCGGTGGCGTCATAAATCCCGAGGATCAGGTTCCCGCTTGCGGCGGTGACGTAGAAAGACAGGCTCTGGATGGTTGCGGCCTGGGCGAGCTTGGCGCTTTGGGCCAATAGAAGGTTGCCGTTCCCGTTGTCGCCAGACGACAGCACGGTCGCCTGGCCAATGGTGACGGACTGCGCCTGCGCCGTGCCAAGGAAGACCAGAACGTAACTCGCTATAATGACGAATTTGCGAATAAAGCGCATAAAAACGTCCCCTCTATAAGTCCACATTCGGGTTAGAGCCTTGTCGCCGCTGGTAACAGTGTTATAACGGACGAACCTTGTTGAGAGCGTTAAGTCGCAGGGCGCGTTTTGAGCGCCATTTTTCTTTGCGGTCTTAACGGAGATGGGGCTAAATCCAGCGATTGCGGTCTGCACCCCGGCCCCGCCAGGCTTTCCTGCTCTACAACGACTTTTTTCATAAGCGATTTCCTCCGGCGCGCTGAACCACGTATCGACAAAGAAGTTCATCGAGGCCAACCAGGGGCTTGAGTCCGATCACGGCGCGCAGCCGAGGTGATTTGCCCAATCCGTTCCCCATTTGAACGTATTCCTCTGGTTAGAATTGCGTCTACTACGAACATCGACAAATTAACCATCGAACTGCGGGGTATGATGGAGCCAATATCATAGCAACCAGAACATTCGTCTTGTGTCCAGTCATCCTTATGCTTCCCCAATTAAGCTTCTCATCCTTATGCTTCCCCATTTAAGCTTCACCTATGTCTCCCCATTTATGTGGAGCCTTATTCAGCAGGATTTGGTAGGATTTAAACTGTCTATTTATCGATAACCTTATGTAACTCACCGCTTTTCCAGCGAGCACCGTATTGCGCAATCCGACCGCGATTAGTCAGCGTATTGCACTTCGCGTTCGTATCGATTGGCAGTCCCTCCAATGCTCATTTAGCCTTTGACAATTGGCAAGGTCAGTAGAACGAATCCTCCCAGCAGAAAATATCAATAGATCCGATCCAATAGTTTTTACTGAGCCCCTATGTGAACCGCGTTAACGAAACTCTATTCCAAGTCTGGCAGAATTAAGGCGAAATATACGTCTATTTTGGAGCGGTAAATTGATAGATACCTATCCGGTAGTTGTATGAAATTCGGCATGCATAGATTATCTCTTGGGCCGCGTATTTGAAGTTGTCGGAGCTGGTTTTCTCAATTATCGAAGTACGTCCGCCCTCAAGGACAAAACGCATCAAGTCGCCGGCAGGACCTCGGAAGGCCAATGCTGCCTTCCGTCGCCCCTGCGGTCACAGGCGAGTGGACGGGCCTGAGTGCTTTTCTTCAACCTCGATCTCGCCCACGAAAGCCGCCGCGTATCGCGACGGCTTGAAGGGCAAGCTTGCGGATATCGGTGTCACGATCAGCGAACTCTCGACCCATTTCCAAGGCCAGATGGTTTCGGCGCACCCGGCGCTCGACGCGATGTTCGGCGGTCAGCGCCAGGCGGATCTGCGCGGCGATCCCGAGAGGCGGCGCCACTGGGCGGCGGAGCAGGTGCGGAAAGCCGCGCTCGTCAGCAGGCGCCTCGGGCTGACCGAACACGTAACTTTCACCGGCTCGCTCGCCTGGCCCTATTTCTATCCCTATCCGCAGCGTCCCGCTGGCCTCGTCGCCCCGGCCGCGCGCCCCATGGCGCGCGTGCGCCGGCGCGGGCTATAAGGCCGCACTCACTTCTCAAGCCAGCGGAGGCATCGCATTGGCCAGGCTCGACGACAAGCTCGCACGCATCCACAGCGGCGCCTATCGGCGTTCGGATTTCATCATCGCCGACGCCAAGGATCCCGATATGGGTCCGGGGCTGCATGCAGTCGGGCCGGCAAGGGCGAACGACGAGGCGCGTTTCAAGACGCGCGCGGAATTTCTCGATTCGATCGAGGCGATCGTCAAGCAGGACGTCGTCGACATCATGCTGACTTCGGTCTCGAATTTGGAAAAGCTCGTCAAGCGCAACGTCTTCGCGGGCGCCGGGGTCAAGCCGGCGATCCGCGCCAACGACACGACAGACATTTGGCGCCATCGCGGCGGCGCCCATCATCTCAAGCCGTCGCGGCCGTTCCGCAGCGCATCGCTCAAGCATGTGAAGCCGCTGACCGATCTTGGGCTTTACTCGATCACCTTCACCAACGACATCGACGCCGACCATCCCTCGCTCGAGGCGTTCGCGGACTTTCGCGCCGACGCCGAAGCCAACGGATTTTCTTATTTTCTCGAGGTGTTCAATCCGAATGTCGAACGAGGGCTGACCGCGGAAACGATGCCTCAGTTCGTCAACGACTCCATCATCCATTGCCTCGCAGGCCTCACCGAGGCGGAGCGGCCGCGATTCCTCAAGATCGCCTATAACGGGCCAAAAGCCTTGGAGGAGCTGGCGTCGTTCGACCCGGATCTGGTGGTCGGCGTCTTGGGCGGCGGCGCGGGCACGACGCGCGATTGTTTCGAGCTCCTTCATCAGGCGGAGAAGTACGGGGCGCGCGTCGCGCTGTTCGGCCGCAAGATCAACCTGGCCGAATCCCCGCTTGACATGGTGCGTCTCATGCGCGCCGTCGCGGACGGCGCCTTGACCCCGCTCGAGGCCGTCAAGAGCTATCATGCGGCGCTTCACAAGCAGGGCCTCACGCCGATGCGCGAGATTGCGGTCGACAGCGCGATCACCGAATCCGTCCTCGAGTTCGGCCTGACCGATGAGCGAACGGCGCGGCGTGCTTTCCGCGGGCACCTGGTGCGTCGATTTCAACAAGTCGATCGCCCGCTGGCCGGAGGAGGACACCTCCAACGAGGTGCTCTCGATCGACCGTCAGGGCGGGGGATCGGGCTTCAACATGGCGCTCGACCTCAAGCGCCTCAATCCCGATTTTCCGGTCGAAGCGATGGGGGTCGTCGGCGACGACGATCTCGGCCGCTTTCTCTTCCAGCAATGCGACACGCATGGCGTCGCGCGCGCGGGCCTTCGCGCGCGGCCTAAAGGCGCGACAATGAGCGTCGACGCCTTCAACGTCGAAGCAAATGGCCGGCGCACCCATTTCTATCATCAGGGGGTGGCGGCGGAGATGACGCCCGACGACTTCGATTTCTCGTCGACGCGGGCGAGAATCCTGCATCTCGGATTGCCGGGCGCGCACAAGGCGATGGACCGGCCGTGGCGCGGGGAGGCCAACGGCTGGGTCGAGGTGTTGCGCAACGCCCATGCCGTCGGTCTCGATACCAATCTCGAATTGATGACGACCGGGGCGGAGCGGCTCGCCGAGCTCGGCCGGCCGTGCCTGCCGCATCTCGATTGGCTCATCGTGAACGATTACGAAATCGGCGCGCTGGCCGGACACGAGACGCGGCGGGTGGACGGCTCGACCGACGCGGACGCAGTCGCGCGGGCGATCGACGACGTGCTCGCGCTCGGCTCGATGCGCTGGGCGGCGGCTCACTTTCCCGAGGGCGCCGTCGTGTGCGGACGCGACGGGTCGCGCCTTGGGCTAGGCTCGGTCGCCTTGCCGACGAGCGCCATCGTCGGCGCCAACGGGGCGGGCGACGCCTTCGCCGCGGGCATGCTCTATGGGCTGCATGAGCAATGGCCAATTGTTGAATGTCTGCAGCTCGGGCATGCCTGCGCGGCGGCGTCGATGCGCGCGGTGTCGACGTCCGCCGGCGTCGGAACGGTCTCCGAGTGCCTCGCGCTGACGAAGCAGTGGGGATTCCGGCCGCTGGCGTTGAATGCCTGAGGGTGCGCTCCAGGCGCCGCCTGCGCTGTTTGAGTGAATTGCCTTCCTGTGCCGGAATTTTCTCACCGCCTCATTTTCTTGCGCCACGGCGAGACGGCCTATAACGCCGAGAACCGGCTGCAGGGACAGCGCGACATCCCCCTCAACGCGCGCGGGCGCGAGCAGGCGCGGGCGGTCGGGCGAACGCTCGGCGCGCGGATCAGGCCCGAGATCGATCGATTGGAGGCGGCGGGGGCTTTCATCGCATCGCCGCTCGAGCGCGCGCGGGAGACGATGGAGATCGCGCGCGACGCGATCGGCCTGCCGCCTCAAGCTTACCGGCTGGACGCGGCGCTCAAGGAGCTCACCTTCGGCGCCTGGGAGGGGCTCACTTGGCGCGAGATCGAGGCGCGCGACCTGAAAGCCGTGCGGGCGCGCAGAAAAGATAAATGGAGCTTCACGCCGCCCGGCGGCGAGAGCTATGCGATGCTCGCCGCGCGGGTGCGTCCTTGGCTCGCGGGGTTGCCCGGCGATGCGCTTGTCGTCTCGCATGGCGGAGTGGCTCGGGCGCTGCTGACCCTTATCGCCGGCGTCGCGCCGGAAAGGGCGGCCGAAGCGCCAATCGCGCAAGGCCGGGCGCTATGCTTCGAGAACGGGGATTGTCGGTGGATCACGTAAGAGCACTGAAGCCTGCGGTGACCGCTGCGCCGCGATCGGCGCTGCGGCAGTCGCCGCAGCCTCAGATTTCGGGCGGCACTATTCTTTTGCTCGCAGCCGCCTGCGGCCTGATCGTGGCCAACATCTATTATGCGCAGCCGCTGATCGGTCCGATCGCGCAGTCGCTTGGCCTTCCCCCACAGGCGGCTGGGCTCATCGTGACCCTGTCGCAGGTCGGCTACGGCGCCGGCCTCCTGTTCATTGTCCCGCTTGGCGATCTGGTCGAGAACCGAAGGCTCGCGCTTGTCTCGATCGGCTTCAGCGCGATCGCCCTCGCCGCCGCCGCCTTTGCGCCCTCGGCTGCGGCGTTCCTTGTCTGCGCCGGCGCGATCGGCCTCGGCTCGGTCGCGGTGCAAATCCTGGTGCCGCTCGCCGCGCATCTCGCGCCCGAGGCGACGCGCGGGCGCGTTGTCGGCATGGTGTCGAGTGGGCTGATGATCGGGATCATGCTGGCGCGCCCGGCTTCGAGTTTCGTCGCCGCGCAATCCTCCTGGCGCGTGGTGTTCGTCCTTTCCGCCGCGGCGATGGTCGCGCTCGCCGCCGTGTTGTCGCGCGCGTTGCCCGTGCGCGCGCCGCAGACGCGCCTGACCTATGGCGCGCTGCTCGGCTCAATGATGCATCTTGTCGCCACGACGCCGATCCTGCGCCGCCGGGCGTTCTACCAGTCGTGCCTGTTTTTCGCCTTCAGCCTGTTCTGGACCACGGTTCCGCTGCTGCTCGCCGGGCCGCATTATCGCATGACGCAAAACGGAATTGCGCTGTTCGGCCTCGCTGGCGTTTCCGGGGCAATCGCTGCGCCAATCGCCGGCAGGCTTGCCGATCGCGGCTGGAGCCGGCCCGCGACCGTTGCGGCGATTGTTCTGGTCCTGGCCGCGTTGCCCATCACGCTCTTTCCCGCGCCGGGAACGTCGCTGGCGCTTCTGGTTCTGGCCGCGGTTGCGATCGATTTCGGGGTCCAGGGCAATCTGGTCTTCGGCTACAGGGCGATTTTCGCGCTTGCGCCGGAGGCGCGCGGACGCCTCAACGGCGCGTATCTGGCGACGTTCTTCGCCGCCGGGGCGGTCGGCTCCGCCGTCGGCGCATGGGCTTATGCGCGCGGCGGCTGGGCGCTGGCGGCCAGCATTGGGACCGCGCCTCCGCTTGTCGCGCTCGTGCGGTTGCTCGTTGGCGTCGCAACCGGAAAAGAATGAGAGCAGCGCCCGCCGAGCGGGACCGATCCCGCTCCGCAGCCCTACGCCGCCTTCATGTTGACGCTCGACGTTGCGATCTTGGTGAGAAGCTGGTCCGTTTCGATTTCTTCCCGCAGCGTCGCGTCGAGGAGCTTCGCGGCGTCGTTGAGGCCGAGTTCCTTGGCCCAAGTCCTGAGTGTGCCGTAGCGGGCGATCTCGTAATGCTCGACCGCCTGGGCTGATGACGCGAGGCCGGCGTCGAGCGCCTCCGCGCCCTTGAATTCATCCATGATCTCCTTGGCCTCGTCGATGATGCCGAGGATCGCCTCACAGGTCTTGCCGCGCGCGGGCCGCCCGAGTTGCTCGAACACTTCGTTAAGGCGCTCGACATGGCCTTCGGTCTGGTCGCGGTGGGTCTCGAAAGCCTGCTTGAGCTCGGGCGAGGCGGCTTCGCGCGCCATCTTCGGCAAGGCGCGCAAGATCTGCTTTTCGGCGAAGTAGATATCCTTCAGGGTATCGGCAAACAAATCTTCGAGGTTCTTACGCGAATCTTGCGGGTTCCTGCGGGTCGGCATGGCGCGCTCCTGGACGGGTTTAGAATAACCAAGAACTGGCTCGCGCGCGTTAGGTTCCGGTCCGACGTCGCTGCGGGCCTGGCCAGCGCCGCTTGCTTATGACGCGCGTCGGCGCGACAATCGGGTCAAAGAACCTTGGCCGAGGAGACTGATCCAATGACCAACAAGCTCGAACAATTGCGCGCCATGACTACGGTTGTCTCGGACACTGGCGACATGGAGGCGATTCGCGCCTATAAGCCGACCGACGCCACGACCAATCCGTCGCTGATCCTGAAGGCCTCGGAGATGCCGGCCTATACGCGTCTTGTCGACGAGGCGATTGTCTGGGGCGGCAAGCGCGGCGCTTCTGTCGGCGAAGTGACGGACCGCATCGCCGTGAACTTCGGCTCCGAACTGACCAAGATCGTTCCTGGCCGCGTCTCGACCGAAGTCGACGCCGATCTTTCGTTCGACACCGAGGGCATGATCGCCAAGGCGAAATCGATCATCGCCGCCTATAAGGAGCGGGGCATCGGCCACGAGCACATTCTGATCAAGCTCGCCTCGACCTGGGAAGGCGTGCAGGCGGCCACGCGCCTGCAGGCCGAGGGCATCGATTGCAACATGACCCTCGCCTTCTCGCTGGCGCAGGCGATCGCGGCGGGAGACGCAAAGGCGTTCCTGCTGTCGCCCTTCGTCGGGCGCATTCTTGACTGGCATGTGAAGGCCGGCGGGGGGCCATACACCCCCAAGACCGATCCGGGCGTAAACTCGGTCCGCGCGATCTACGCCTATTACAAGACCTATGGCGTCAAGACGGTCGTCATGGGCGCTTCGTTCCGCAATACCGGTCAGATCGAGGCGCTGGCCGGCTGCGACCGCCTCACCATCTCGCCGCAACTCTTGGAGGCCTTGTCCAAGGAGGAGGGCGACCTTCCGCGCCAACTCGACCCCGCTCGTCCCGGCGCGGCGCCGCCCCGGATCGCCATGGACGAAAAGACTTTCCGCTGGATGCTCAACGAGGACCAGATGGCGACCGAGAAGCTGTCCGATGGCATCCGCCTGTTCGCGCACGATCTCAATACGCTCAGAACGATGGTCCAGAACCGGCTCGCCAAGGCAGCCTAGGGCCGCGAGCGGCGGCGTTTGCGGCGCGTTTTTGGATTGGATTGATGCGGAGCGCCCGGATCGGAAGATTGTGTGCGGCGCCGGCGGGAAGGCGGAAGCGTCATGGCCGTCGGCCCGACCGCTCTCCCGGAACGGAACGCGGCCGTTAGGCGCGACATTTCTCTTGACAAAAACAGAAGTTAGGCTACTATTTTTTCTGGTGTACGGAATATGTCTCGCGCTCGGGTCTCCAGCCGGGGCGGGAGAGGCCGTGGCTGTTTGAAATGGTGAGACCCTGCAACCCCCGGGCGAGCCCACGAAGGAGGAGAGTT
>CAWCEZ010000004.1:0-245343 GCA_963794745.1 uncultured Acidimicrobiaceae bacterium | reverse complement strand
TTCGTCTTAACTCCGCTACCACTAATTGTGAGCAAATCCCCCCATCTTCATCCATAACGTAAATCTTTTTAGAAGGATCTGAGGGAATTCTTCTCGTATTGGCATGAAGGGCGCTTTATTGATGGGGATCGAAGGCAAAATCGTTCCCCTGCATTGGAGAAAAGGCAGCGGCGCATGTATCGAAGTTACCGCTATGGACGGTATGTACCCTCCCCGCTTCTCATCTTCACGAACAGTTCCTGTTACTGTGGCGCGAATCCCGAGAGAGTCTTTGCATTTTAGTACTCGGCGGTATTTGTAAAAGCAGGAGAGCCCCAGTTAAAATGGGAGTGTGCGCCTGTTTCTCGGCAAATCCGCCAGTGCTTCCGGGCTAATTGCAGGGGCAGGAATAACCGGGGAGGAGGAACTGGAAGAAGATGAAGAAGAAGAGCTGCTTGAGGTTGCTACTAAATACGAGAAGAACTGGAAGCTGCAAGACTTCGAAGAAGAAGCGCTCGATGTAGATTCCTGTTGCCTTCCCGAAATCGGGGGTGATCTTAATGAACCTCTTGATGAACCCGGATCGGAAGATGTAGCTGGTGTACGCTTCGCCGGGGCCGGTCACTTTCCAACTAGAGCCAATGCTTCTTGCCGGATCGAAACGAGCATCGCATCGGAGACGAGCGCAAATCCCTCGATATTGGGGGGTAAGGAAATGGAAAATCTAAGGGAAACAAATCTTCGGTGGTACAGGACTAGCTTCACTGTATATCCGGCCATAATTACGCGGTTCCTTAAAAAATTGTAATGGCAGATCACTATCTGAAATATCGAACAACCTTTCATTGACAGTTTGATCTCGTAACTTTCGCCGCGAATGGCTTCAATCTCTTTTCCAATTTTTATTGTCGCTTTACTTAACTCGACCAAAGATCTAGGCGCGGAAGCTAGTTTTTTGCACTGGCGAACTTCATCTCCACTCTATTTATCGCGTCAGCGGAAGATACTTAGTGCTAACAGAAGAACCTACTGAATTAAATATGACATAATTACCTTCAAAATGTGAATTATTAATGTCGAGAATTATATAGAGAAACGACTATCCATGCCATGTAAAATAATATTTACCAATAAATAACTCGATCAAGTTTTATTTACATATTCAAATAATTTTCACCTCTACTGGAAAAAAATCAAAGAAGGTAACCTATCTCTCCTTTAACTAATAAGGAGGAATTCCATGCGTCTAGTATTAACTACAATCTTTGCACTAGTTGGCTTTCCCTATCTCAGGCCGATAGGTTATCGTCGAACCTGTCCACGTCAAACACCGACGATTGTTCGATTCCCATCATTGTCATCCCCACCATTATCATCACCATTACCATTCCCATCCTCGGCATTGCTGCCATAAACACAGATGCTATTACTATAGACATGCCGTGCAGTAGCCTGCACCCAAACATCGGGTCCATGTCAGATCCCTCCTTCGGGTTTCAGGCATTGGCTTTTCCGTCCATCCGTAGAGCCTAAGCCAGACGAGAATCCCAATCCATATACTTCATGAGGAAACGCCGGCCTTATAGCCTCGGCGCAGCGCCTTAGGGTTGTGCCTGTGGGTCATGACATCAGTAGACAATGAGGATCTTCTTCCCGTTGAGAGAAACAGAGGGGCAAAGGGGTTAAATTCTTCTTTAGAAAGGCGGCTGCGCTAGTACATTTTCTTCACTTACGGGGAGGTCCGGTTCCAGGTTTTTTTATTTCTCGAGCAGCTTACAAAAGGGGGCACACCACGTGGCTTGGGATAAGGCGGCAGCGAGTTGGGAGCTGGGATTGTACCCACGGACGAGGCGGCGCGGAAGAGATTGAGGAACGGAAACGAGAGCGTCGGGCCAAGGAAAATCGAGATCGCGAAGTTGAACGATCATCCAAGAGGCCATCAACGGCGCTAGTTCTTCTCGAGCTCCGTATTTCAGTTGTTTGATAAGGACGGATGCAGGTGAATCGTAATTAAAGACAGCGCCGATTCGAAGCCGGGTACACGCGGATTTGCATTCCGGGCACGTGGGACCGGATTCTTCTAAGAGGTGAAAGCAATGGGTGCACCGCTCGTTAGGGTCCAGACGTTGCATGGCGGTAAGACAATCGGCGCAAAAGAGGGGCCGAGGAGCTGGCATGAGCCCATCACAGGATAGGCAGAGCGGAGGAAAAAAAAGTCCTTGTACGGCTTGGTAAAGGGCTTTCACGGGAGAAGGATGTAAAAGAGGCTTGGCGACCGAGCCGCGGATGCCAAGTCTTAGGGATTCTGCAAGCTTCAGGACCACGGCCTGTTTGACGGAGAGGTCGATATGCATATTCCCCTGCAGGTCGATATAAGATCCATCTCCGCGTTCGGAAAGGAAGAACTGGGTGCGACGGCCTTCGCTATACGAGCTTTTCAGTGCTGTGAAAAGAAGCCGGCCATTCTCGAAATGTCCTTCCAATTCTCCCTGGATAGGTACAAGTACGCTAGGATCCAGGCCGACGTCCTTAAGGAATTCGAGAGGGACATCTAAAATGCTCTCTTCCTTTTTAGCGGAATTGGTGAAGTGAAGCGCACATTCTCCGGAAAACGTCTTAGGATTGCCCAAATCGCCCATTATGTCGAGAAACGTTAGATTGCGGATGACGAAAGGCTTGGAAGATGCGGGCGGCTTCCCGATTTTTCGAAGACGGCTGGGCTGAAACTCGCGCACTTGCGCGAATGGACAGTTAAGGGTCCATATTTTTCCTGCCGCCGTTTCTTCGAGGGCCAGGCTGCGGATGGCGAGGGTAAGGGCTGGATCCGTCACTTGCAGCTTTTCCAATCTCAGCCGCTGCGGCATCCATGTCATCACGGAACTGAGTTTTTGGATTTGGCAGCCCAGCAGTTCGCAATTGTCTCCCCTGACTTCACCCTTGAAGCCAAACTGCTCATTCTGAATAACTAGGTCCCCTTCGATCGTGAATCCTTTCCCTAACAGCAGGCCTTGCCAAGGCGGAGCCGTATCGCGCGGGAACAACTGGCGCACTTTCGTAAAGTCGACTTCGGTCGTTCCCAAAAGATGGATACCGGCGCCGGCTTTTTTTCGGAGCTGCGTCTTGATGCCGCTGAATTCCCCGGCGATATGGCTGGGCTCGAAAGCTCCGTTCGCCTGAAGGCGGAAGAAAAGGGAAATGCCAACATCTTGCGCGGACTCTTGCAGCTTGAATACGCCTAAAGTTTCTTTTTTATTGTCGATTTGCAAAGAAGCGGTGGTCTGGATTTGTCCGATGGATGTCTTCCCGCCAAGGAGAAGTGATCCATCGCGGTAGCGGCCATTCAGTTGGGTAAAAAGATAGGGCTTGTCTTTGAATTTAAATAGGCATTCTTTCCAGGAGCCTTGGACCTGATAGGCGAACTTCTCTTTCCAATTGCCTTCGATCTGTAAAGTCCCGTCAAGAGGCTCGTCAGGGGAAATGGATACATTCTTCACAGATGGAGGTAAGAAACGCTTGATAAATTTGGGGGCCAAGCTGTGTTGGGCCCGAGCAAGAAAAGCCTTTTCCTTCCAATCGATCTGGATCAAAGGACATAAGATTTGGGAGCGGCTTTCGATCTCCTCTAATACAATTCCCTTCACAACGCTGCGGTCCTTTTCAGGACAAGCGATCGCAATCGGCTGTTTGGCTTGAAATTGTAAGCGCTCTTTTCCAATAGAAAGCTTTACACTCTGCAAAAGGCATTGCCACTCGTTCGTAAGCGTCGAGTAGGCGGCGCTGCCGCGGCATTGATCCCCGCAAATTCCGCAAAGAATGTAGGGATCGAGAGCTCATTCTTTTTGATGGAAAGGTCGAACTGCGCGCGGTTTTCGCCCCATCGGCATTCGGAGAATTTCCATTGGTCGCCTTGTTTTTTCCCTTGGCAACCAAAATAGGGACAAGGCGTGCCGAAAAGATCGAGGTTTTTTCCTTCCAAAGTTAATTGCAGCTGCGAATCTGCCGTTTCATAGTCGAAAGCAGCACGCAGCATGCCAGAAGATGGCCGTTTAAAGAGTTCACTCTGCGGCAAGTCTTCGACCTTCAGCAGACCGGTATCGCAAACGAGTTCCTGGAGCGCGCCAAATTGTTCCAAGTCCCAGTTGACGACCCCCTGATAATGGCCGTGTCTTTTCTTAAAGTGGTAAATTCCTTTTCCCTTTTCTACAGTGCTGCCTAAAAGATGGGTAAAACGGGGATCGATCGAGAACGCAAGGGAATCAGGTGATAAGCGAGTTAATGAGACGAAGCGAAGAAGCTCGAGCTGCTGTTGATAGAGCGTCGTATCGACTGTCCCCTCCCATTGGCCATCATCCTCGGTAAAAACGGCGGGCTGAAGGGTCCAAGCATAATCGGCTCCGCAAGAAGTGGAAAGGACGCCGTTTGTTTCTCCTAATTTGAGTGCATGCTGGCGCGAATTGTAGCTGATCGTGGAGGAGACCTCGTGCAAAGCGCCACCGCCGGCAAAAGGCATGCGTAAGGAAGATACCGCCGTTTGGAAGACAAGCAGCGAAGCATGTGTTCGAATCGTCTTAAGGGCGCTTCGTAGATCAGTCCCTCGGGTCCGCTGGTGAAATCTCCGCTGATGCCAAGTGGTCTGTATTTATATCTGGTTGCTTTAGCAAATACGATTTCCAAATCTTCGATCTTCCCCAAGATCTTATCTGTGTGCAAAGAGACGCCGCGGCTGTCGATATGGAGCTGACCTTGTAACGCTATCCCTTCGCAAATGGCGTGAAGATCTTTGAGGTTAACCTGACGCTTATCCAGCTCCAGCCAAGCCCTCACATGTGAGAAAGTAAGGCCGAACGCAGGGAGAGCGCATTTGGCATCGCTTAAGGGAAGCAGAAAACGGAAATCTTCAGATTCCCACGAAGCTGTCAGCACGCCCTGGGCACGTTTTTCTTTAGGCGGCAAGAGTTCGACAGCGATAAGGGGCGTAGAAACACTAAGGCGGGGAATATCGACATGTAGCTCTATTCCCTTTTCATCGAATGCCCCTTCGATCCCAAAGTCCCCCTTGCATTGGGTTTCGGGTAGGACTTTTTTCAAAAATGGCAGGCCGGCCGCTACCGGAAGGGCCGCGGCATGGATTTTCCCTTTTGGAATGAGGCCCGACTTCCGTCCAGACACATTCAATGGCGACAGGTTTAGCCGGCTTCGTCGCCGGTATGGACCAAAAGATTGCCCCATGACTTCAGGAGGCAAGGGATCCCCCTTTCGAGTTTGGGCCCTTCGAACCGCATTTGCAAACCGACTTCGCTTGCAGCTTGAGATCCAGGGTAGAGGCAAGTGAAAAAGTCTTGAGGCATGAGGCTAATGTAGTTTCCGATGGTTAGATTGATGCGGTAGGCATCGGTTGTTCCTTCGCAGGAACAGAGCAAGGGCACTTCGCCAAGTCTCCCCTTGCTTTGACGCGCGTGAAATTTTTTCTCCCTCGATCAAACATTCTCCTTCCATGTCTTAGATGGTGTATTGCTCTGCAAAAAAGCTGGCTGAAACTCATCCAGATGGAAAGAGAGCATGGCGCTGTTATTCGACCATCCTGTTGGCGAGAGACGCCAACTCCCTTCAAGAATACCGCTTAATCCCGTCGCCTTTCCTTTTTCTTCCCAGTTAATGCTCAATCTTATCATAAGCGATGTCGCGAAGTTCGACCCTCTGAAGTTGTCCTTCATGCAGCCAAGCTGTTACAAGTCCCTTCAGCGTTCCATCGATAAATTGGAAGGCCTGCAATTCTTCTTGACGGAATCCAAAAAGTGCAATCAACGAGGTGACAGCGCTCATCTGCAATTCATTCACTTGAGCTTCTACAACAAGGGAGGAAGGTTCAGGACTGCATATGGAAAGAGTGGTCTCCAGCAGTGGCTTTTCCTCAGCGCCCCAAGTCAAGTAGGTCTGCAACCAGAACGAATGCTCGCTACCAAGAGACCCTGTCCCTTGGACAAATAGCTCTTTTTCCCCATCAGCCTGGATCGTCACACCTTTAAGAGAAAATACGGGGTCTTCATTTTCGCACCATACCATACGGCCATCGACATGGGTGATTCCCCATGGATGCTCAGCAAATGGTTCTGCACATTCGATTTCCCCTTCTTCGATTAAGGCTCGTGCCTCTATCCGCTGATACCAGGGAACTTCAGTTGCATATGTCGAAGCAGGATCGATTTGAAATTGTTGCAAATCCAAGGCAACGTTACGCGCTGCAACGTGCAAGCCCAATTCCGCGTTGCGCAATTCGAGATTGTTCACCGAGAGCGTGCTCTGCAAATCGAGAATTTCTCCCGATTCATCGATGGCAAACCTCCCCGTGAGTGCCCAGTTCCCCTTCTATCCGTTCCCATCCAGAAATCGCATGTCCGGCCGCAGCCCATACAAGCGGAATCAGTGCTGCGTCGCTAGATTTTGGGATGCCCAGGAGATGACGAGTCCTTCCTTATTTCCCAAGGCCTTTGCATCGATAGGGTGTGCGAACCTCAGCACGGATCAGCGGTCTTCCATATCGGGAGAAGCGAAAAGTTCGAGGGTCCCCATAACCTCCGGAGAGTTCCACTCAAAAATTGGAAATAGAGCTCTTCGGCCAAAGCGCTTTCTCGGGGCATCCATTCGCAACGCCCTTCGACGATGTCAAGGCGGAGCCAATCTAATAAACCTAATGGAGCAGCCAAGGCAACATCTTCTGATGCAGGCCCTTCGTTTTCTTGCTGATCCTGAAAAATTACATAGGGACGAAACACCCACATGTGCAGATGACGTGGAAAGGAGAAAAAGAAAAGTCCAAGACAATTTCAAGGCGCTGGACTGCCAAACGGTACTGCGACGTTTCTATATCGAGTTCATCGATGGCGACCTATGGCCGTTCCACTGGACATTCGCGTAGGCGAAAGTGGCACCGTGCTTCTACTGCTAAAGCCTGCCGAAGAGAACATCGATAGCAAAGCCGGCCAGGTTGTGGCGCAAGGCAAATAGCCCTAGACAAACTACAAGCAGCGATAGCCATTTCCAACGACTTGAAAAACGGCTATTTTTTTCGGGTGCCCGCATCCTCCTAACCCCTCTCTCCTCCGATTTTTGCCGGAGTATATACTTTCATGCTATCTATCAGCAATCGCTTGTTTGATTGCTTTTCGCGCATGTCATACACGTGTGGGAAAAGAAGTTTTGGATTTCATTTAGGCTTTTTTCAGACCACGTCTTGAGAACGATGGTGGATTTTCCTTCGCGGCACTCCACTTCTTCGTTGTCCGTGAGCTATCATTCCTGAGCCCCCTGGGCGATTGATTGGAGCCCACTGCGACCGGAGGAAGCTGTGGGAAAAGGGTACAACAAACCCAAGAGCCCGTAGGGCGACTCAATTGCATTCCGTAGTGAGTTGCCTGTCAAGAAAAAGATGTGTAGAACCGCAAGGACTTAGGCAGAGCTTTTCTTCCGCGCGGCTTGGGCAGCGCGGGTCCGGGCACGACCAAGTCGATGTCTAACAAAGCGGCGTCAAGCCGCGCGCACTCCAAAAAAGAGATTTCCGAGATTTTCTTAAATGTCAGACTTCCCCTATTATATCTAACAAATAAACCAAGAAAATAAGATAATGTCCTTTCACTAAAAGGGATAGATCTATGTCGAAAATTCGACGAAACAATTGCGCCATCAGCCTTGCATATAATGTCCTCGTGGATCCTGGAAAGAACCGCAAGAAAATAACCGGCTACTGGACGGGAACGACCTCGGGAACGGGCCAGGATTCGGGGTCTGTCAGGATGCGGATGGTTTCCGGCTTCGGCGCGTAGGCGCGCGGAGTCAGATAGAAACGACCCGGAGGGGCTGGAAGCCAGTTGGACTCCTTATCTTTTCCCGGACTTTCCGTCTGGATATAGATCGTGAAAGAGCCGTCCGCGTTCTTCTTGATTTCGGGCGTATCGCTTCCCAGCATGTACCGATTGATCGGATTCGGAACGGTGTAGTTGTTCGCGGCATCATACATCGTAATTGACCAAAAGCCCGGCTCGTAAAAGGGAATCCCCTCCTTGAAGGTCATCGCGTACTTGTTTGCACCCGTCAGTGGCTGCCCTTTATTGTCCAATGTATACATCCAGTAGACCGATTCGTTAGGCGTATTGGCGGTCAAGCCGATGCGGCCGATAACAGCCCGTGTCATGTAGTCTGTGCCAAAATTGCCGATGCTCGGAGGCGGGATGAGGGCGCCCTTATATATCCTTCCAGCAGGCAGGTGCGCCAATATCTGCCCGATGTTCTTGGCAGCTTTGCTCATGGTCGCAAATATTTCCGGCCCAAGTATAGAGCGATCCCATGGCTTGCCCAGTTCTAGCCCAAGCGGTTTGAACATCGGCAGCAGGGCTGTGATTTGATCTTGCGGCGGAGGGTTTTCGTTCATCGCCGCCATCAAAAGCTCCCAGAACTGGAGAGGATCTTTGTAATCCAAGACGCTAACGGGAAGATCCGGGTTGGCCGCCACCGGCGCAGGATAGTCGTACTGAAGAGGCGCTAAGGCAGGCTTACCCGTGAATTCTGCCAGGGCAACAGTGTGAATGGACTCGAGAACTTCCCTTGCGCCCGGAAGATCCGTCTTCCCATCGACATAGATATGGACGCGAGGTTGAAGCAGAACCCAGGGCGTCGGGCAGTCTATGCGCTGCACGCCGCTAGGAAGGTCGCCTTCCCAACCGGGCCCGACCAACGCAAACTTGCCACCCTTGTAGCCCGTGGCCTTGCCGCCGACATAAGCAAAAGCATTCGTCCACATGTCCACGATCTCGACCATATAATAGCGTCCATTGGAGTCTGGGGCTTCCAGGATAATCGGCTCTCGCGATAGGTCCATGAAGCCAAAGCCGTAGATCACATTGACATTCGGCGTCACATACCCCGCTTCTCTTGACAAATCAGGCGTAGAGACGTCCTCCATGCGCCAGATGGAGTTAGGACGCGCTTTGGCGTCAGGACCAATGGCATCGTTATACCGCAAGGCGTACATCGTGACGATCGGCCCGCCCCAGCTCGCCGCTTGAAGGGCAAGGGAATACGCCCATTCGTCGAATGCCCTTGCCTGCATGGGAGCCATTTTTTCCTCAGCCAACGCAGGGGCCGCCTGCAGTCCCAACAAAGCAGAAGCGGCAGCAAATAGAAACGCCTTTAATACGAATTTATTCGCTGCGAACATAGACATACCCCGAATGCTCATATGATTAACAATACCTATATGAATTTCACTTATTTGTCATAATGATATCAACGCAATGACGCCACGCCGCAAAAATGCGGAGAAAATTGAAAATGTATTGATCTTTTGATTTAGCCTGATGCCAGAATTTCAAGACTGTATAAATATACATTTACGAATGCAGGAGGAATATTCTAGCAGGCCTTGTGTTTTTGAAGACCCTCGAGCTCCAATAAACACGTCCCAGTTGCAGACAGCTTATCTCCGTATCACAGCAAAAAAAACACGTCTTAGACAGGGCTTACCAAGAACTCTATCGTGAATTTCATGAAGCATCTATACCAGCAGTATCTCCACTACCTCCTCTCTTAACAGCAATTCGGACATCTCCTCTTCCTAGTCCCACAGAATTTGCCGCCCAACCGTGTGGTACGGCAATCGAATATCCCTTTTTAAGTCTATTGTCTAGAGAAACACCTGCACCTTCATTCTCATCTTCATCATCTCCATCCTCATCTTCCTCATCCTCTTCCTCTCCAATGCCCGAAGCTAGAGCCAAGAAAAAAAGAAACCTTCCTCTGTAGCGCTTCCACCCCCGCCGAGTACCGCCAAGCCTTTGGTATCTGCGCCTCCTCCACCAACTAAAGAAAAGACAGGCCCAGAAGGAAAAGAAGAAAAAAAGAGGGACCCGGTTGTAGCGCACCCCGCAGGCCCTTCAAGAACGACTGCGCCGACACTCGTCGACGATGCATCTGCAGGACCTTGGACACCCGTTACGAGAGCAGGAAGAAAGCCTCCGTCATCCGATCGACGGCCGCCCCAACCGGAGACCCGAGCGCACGGCCGAGCTCGCCGCGGATCATCAGCGAGCCGAGCAGCGCGATGTAGCCGAGCAGCCCGAGCAACGCCACCGGGATGCCGGCCACCTTCGAATACACGGAGGACTGCACCGTCTCGCAGCTCGAGTGGCCACTGTGGCCGCCGATGCAGAGCAGCCCCTTGAGGCCGTGATAGTGGACGTACGTCAGGTAGATCGCTTCGAGCAGACCGATCGTGGCAACACGATGATCGCCACCACCAGGGCTGGTCCCGTGGAAAGGCCCGCGTGAAACCTGTGCAGGCTGATCGGTCACTGGCTGCGACGAGTCGCGATCAGGAGACGGCGTTGACGGCCTGTTCCAGCTCGGTCGGGCTCGGGAAGCCGGCGCCGTTATAGGTGCCCTGAACGATCTCTTCGATCTTCGGCCCCGCCATCACCAGCGTCGGGGTCCCCTGGATCCCGTCCTTCGCCGCAGCGACTCGTCAGCTTGAACCTGCGGCCAGCAGCGAGGGCTCGCCCCGGTCGGTCATCCACTTGGCCATGTTCAGATCCGGTATCTGTTGCCCGCGAGTTCGGACAGGAAGGACTCGTTGACGTACGGAGTGCCCTCCGTGCCCTGCTCGTGGTAGAAGAGTTCGGTGTAGTACCAGAACGACTTCCGGCTGCCCGCGGCGTAGGCTGCGACCTGCTGGGTGTTGAACGTGCCATGGGGGTTGGGCTGGCTGGTGTTGTTGCAGCTGGCGGTGCAGAACGACCTGTAGTCGACCTTCACCTTCCCCGTTCGGACCTCCTGCTGGACGAACGTCGGGACACCTCGAGCGTGAAGTCTCGGAGATCGGGCACTGGAGGTCGCCGAAGTAGGTCATCGTGACCTTGGCGTTCGGATTGCCGAGGACCGTGCCGTTCTGTGGGATGTCCTTGAGCAGATCGTTGACCTGGTTGTAGGTCTTGCTCGCCTGGTGGCCGGTCTGAGCCCCGTGGGGCGCTGCTGCCACCGCTGGAGACGATGATCACGACCGCAATCACGGCCACCGCGACGGCGATGATCCCGCCGAACATGTACATGCGCCTATTGCGCCGAGCCGCGGCGGCGTGCTCCTGCTCTGCCGCGAGGCGGGCTGCGCGCGCCTGTTCTTTTTGTTCTTTACGCGAGGCCATGACGGCGAGCAGAATAGCGGCTGAAAAGTAAAAACAGCCGCTGTGAAGCTAAGAGACGCGAATAACTGAGGTTTAGGTCGCCGGCGCCGAGCACCTCGGATGGCGTCGCCGCGAACCCGCCAGCACGTTCCTGCTGCAGTTTGCATGTAAACATCCTGTTACCAGAGCGATGCGGCAAGCACCGGCTACTCGCCTGTTCCTTTATGCTGATGACCATGTCGCCAGGTGTGAGCGACGCGCTCGTCGGGAGTGCGGCCAATGCCGCAGCGCAGCGCGCCCATAACCGGCTCCGGCTCGCGGTCGTCGACCGTGACCCTGGTTTCATGCAGGTGCTCTCAAACCGGCTCGACGCGCTGGGCTGGGATCTACAGGGCCCTTTCCAGCGCCGTGACTGTCGACGCGCTGGTAGGCATGCGCCTCAACGCGCTTGTCGTTGACCTCGCGGTCCTCGGTCCCGGCAGCTGGGAATACCTCGAGCGCGTCTGCTCTCGTCTTCCCGGGCTGGCCGTGATCGTCTGCACTGGTCCCTCCTCGGTCGCCCAGCGGGTTCGTGGTCTGCGGCTCGGCGCCGACGCTTGGATGACGAAGCCCTGCCACGCCGAGGAGCTGATCTGCGTGATCGAGGCCGCGATCCGCCGTCATCGTCGCAACGAGATGCCGCAGATGGAGGACGCGACCAGCGTCGGCGAGATCATGATCCGTCCCGGACCTCTACCAGGCGTACGCGCGCTGACGTCGAGCCTCGAGCTGACCGCGCGCGAGTTTGAGATTCTGCATCTGCTCTCGCAGTCCGACCGGGTCCTGCGGCGCGAGGAGATCTACGAGCGCGTCTGGGGCTATGCGATGGCTCACGGCGACCGCTCGGTTGACGTGTTCGTCCGCAAGCTTCGCCAGAAGCTACGGGTCGCCTCACCGGCGTGGAGCTACATCCACACCCACTTCGGTGTCGGCTATCGCTTCGCGCCTGAGTTCGACAGTGGGGAGTCGCGTCGAGATCGGTGCAGACGTGCGAGGAGAGCGGAGTTCAGCCGCCTCGCCGACTCACCCGCCGTCTCCGCCCGCCGTCTCAAGCGAGCCGATCGGCTGACCGCGGCGCTAGCATCGCTTGCTGACCGCGGCCCCGTCGGCACTGTCGCGGGTCGATCACAGGGTGTTTACGGGTGTTCACGCGGCGGTAACGCGCCCTGGCCCCGATGCTGAGGTCCCATGATCGCGAGGCATGACAGCCCGACCTCCGAGGTAGCTCATGAGCTGCTGTCGCTCGGGCCTCTGGAGATCACCCCCGACGAGCACCTCGCGCGTGCCAGCGGGCACGCGCTCACGCTCTCGATCCGGGAGCTGAGGCTGCTCACTGAACTGGCGCGTCGCGCAGACCGGATCGTCTCGCGTGAAGAGCTGTTTGAGCTGGTCTGGGAGCGGGCGATGCGGCCCGGCGACCGCTCGGTCGATGTTTACGTGCGCAAGCTGCGGGTCAAGCTCGACCGCGCGCTGCCCGGCTGGTGCTTCATCCACACACATTTCGGGTTCGGTTACCGGCTGGCGCCGCAACGCAAGCCGCCAGTGTCATGACCGGCCGCTCAAGCCAACGGTGCAGGAGCGGCGTCGACCGACCATGGCAGCATGCCGAACGGTGGAACCGCGGGACCGCGCGAGCGCCGGAATGCTCGCAACCGCTTCCGTGACGATCTGATCCGCCTCGAAGAGCAGGCGATCGGCGGTCTCGACCTCGTCGTCTCCCAACTCGACCGCGCGCTTGAGGCGCTCAACTATCAGGACGTCGAACTGGCCGGGCATGGTCGCCGCTGACGACGACCAGATCGACGGGCGCTACCTGGAGGTCCATCAGGGCGCGCTCTCGCTGCTGGGGCGGCAGCCGCCGACGGCCGACGACCTGCGCCTCGCTGGCGGCGCTGCTGCACATCATCCGCTGCATCGAACGGATGGGGGACCAGTGCGCGAACATGGCCAAGCTGGTGCCGCTCTCCGGTTACGAGCAGCCGAAGGACGTCGTGATCCTCGAGCTGATCGAGAAGATGGGGATCTCGGCCCGCCAGCAGGTTCTGCAGGCCAAGGAGGCCTTCCGCACTCGCCACATCTCGCTGGCCCGGGACCTCGTGCGTCAGGATCGTCGAGGTCAACCGCCTCAACCGGGAGATCTTCCGCCGCGCGGTCGACATCGGCGACGACGCCGAGATGCGCGAGTGGGCGATGTTCATGGTCCTGGTGGCTCGCTGCCTCGAGCGGATCGGCGACAACACGGTCGACATCGCCGAGCAGACCGCGTTCGTCGTGACCGGGCTGTTCAGCGAGTTCGAGCACGCGCACGGGCGACCACGCCTGAGTTCGACGCCGGCCGTGCCTGACGCAGGCCGAGACCGGCTTATTTTAGCCACAGGGCCAAAGACCGCCTGGTGGGCCGGACTTACCTTCTGCGCCATGGATATTCGTCCTCGGCAGATCGTCGCGTTCGGGGGCGGCGGCTTCTCGATGGAGTGGGGTAACACGCTGCTCGATGATTTCGTGCTGGGTCTGACCGGCGTGAAGCGCCCGAAGGTCTGCTTCCTGCCGACGGCCAGCGGCGACGCCGACCACTACGTCGTGCGCTTCTACCGGGCGTTCTCCGCGAGCCGCTGCGAGCCGTCGCACATCTCGCTGTTCAGGCGAGAGACCGGCGTCGGCGATCCCCGTGCGCATCTGCTCTCGCAGGACCTGATCTACGTGGGTGGCGGCAGCCTGGTTTCGCTGCTCGGGACCTGGCGGGCCCACGGCATCGATGACGTTCTGAGGGAGGCGTGGGAGGCCGGCGTGATCCTCTGTGGCGGCTCGGCCGGGGCGTTGTGCTGGTTCTCCCACGCGCTCAGCGGCTTCCATGAGGGGCCGGCACGGAGATCGAGGCGCTCGGTCTGCTGCCGTGGAGTTGCGCGGTCCACTACCACGAGGAGGACGGGCGGCGCGAGGCTTCATCGAGGCGTCGGCGACGGGATGCCCGCCGGCTATGGCGCCGGCGATTCGGCTGCGCTGCACTTCGTCGGGACGGAACTGGCTGAGGTTGTGTCCTCGCGGCCGAAGGCGCGGGCCTCGTTCGTCGCCACCGACGCACATGGCGACAGCGTCGAGCACGAGCTGCCGGTTCGCTACCTCGGAGTGTCCGGCGGTTGAAGAGCTGTCGGCGATCGCCGCGTGAGTCGCGGCGGCCCGGAGTGAGCCGACCCGCTCTGGAGCCGCGCCGGTGCCGCGCGGACGGGCCCGCCGGCGCGCCTGCCGAGATCCGCGCCGGATCCTGGCGATGGGCGGCGGCGGCTTCACGATGCCGGAGCACGATCAGAGCGACGCGCTCGACCGGCTCGTGCTGCGCTGACCGGCAAGGCGGTGCCGCGGTCTGCTTCCTGCCGACCGCCAGCGGCGACCCGCGGGAGCAGGTGACGCGCTTCCATGAGCGCTTCGGCGACTGGCCGTGCGAGCCGAGCGTGCTGTCGCTGTTTCACCTCGGCCGCGACCGGATCGACCCGGTCGCGCACATCCTCGCGCAGGACGCGCTCTACATCGGCGGCGGCTCGATGCGGAACATGCTGGCGATCTGGCGTGAGCACGGGATCGACGAGGCGATGCGAACCGCCTGGGAGCGGGGGATCGTGCTCGCCGGCTTGAGCGCCGGCGCGATGTGCTGGTTTGAGGGCGGGGTCAGCATGAGCGGCGGCCAGCCCGAGGTGGTGCACGGGATCGGCCTGCTGTCCGGGCAGCCTCTCGGTGCACCTCGACGGCGAGTCCGAGCGTCTGCCCGGTCTACGAGCATGCGGTCGCGACCGGCGCGCTGCCGCCCGGGTACGCCGCCGATGACGGCGCCGCCCTGGTCTATCACGGCACCCGCCTGGAGGAGTGCGTCGCCTCGCGAGCTGACGCCCGGGTGATGCGGGTCGAGGCCGACGGTAACGGCGGCATCACCGAAGCGCCGGAGCCCGTCCGGCTGCTCCCGGGCGCCGCCGCCGCGGATGCCGCTGTCAGCGACGAGAGTTCCGACGATCCGTACGGGATCAACGAGCTTCGGGAGCTGCGCTCGGGTCGCCACCGCTGGGAGTAACAGCACCGCCTCCGGGGTCAAGGTTTCGCCCCCGGAAGCCGATGAGAGAACGATGACCTCGAGCATTGCGGTTTCGGACGTCGCCTCCCGGGTCGATCAGATCCAACAACAGCTTCAGCAGCTTCAGAACGGGACGCTCCTGGACTCGCTTCTGAACATCACTCCGGGCACGGGTACCGGCGCAACCAGCGGGACGGACTTCTCGACCGAACTCGCGCAGGCGCAAGCGACGGATCCGACCAGCTCGACTGACGGCGTCGATCAGAGCTCGCTCGCGAGCTCCGCTCTCGGCAGCTCGCTCGATACGGGCAGTCTCGGCTCGCTCAGCGGCGGCGCCGGCCTGTCGGGCGGCGTTACGCTGCCCCAGGGAGCGACCTCGATGTTGACCTCTTCGCAGCAGCAGTTCGCCTCGAGGCTGTCGGCGGACACGGGTCTGAACCCCGGTGTCGTCTCCGCCTGGATGCTGGCGGAGGAGAGCGGCGGCGCCGCACAGTCCCGTCAATCGGCCGGTAACAACGACTGGCTGAACATCGGCTACACGGATTCGGCTACATATGGATCCAGCGACTCAGTTTGGTCGAACCCGACGAGCGCTGCGAACGCGACCGCCGACTGGCTGAAGGGCCAGGATTCGATCCCGGGCTATGGAACCGCCAGCGGCGGGATCCAGGCGATCCTCAATACTGTCGGCCAGAGCCCGTCCGCGCAGATCTCGGCACTGCAGAATTCGGGTTGGGCCTCAAGCGGTTACCCCGACCTGGGCTCGCTGTACGCCCAGGTCACCGGCTCCTAGCGAGCTCCGCGAAACCTACCCGGCGCCGCGACGATCCCAGTCGGTCTTCGTCGGCCCTGGGCGCCCCGTCGGCCTCGCGCGGCCCGCGCCGGCCCCACTTGGAGTGAGAACATGGCCACTATGGCCAGCTTCGCACTCCAAGTCAGATGTGGATCCCGGCGATCCGCTCCACGGCCGGACTGGCCGCGAGATCGTCGTAGGGCTCCTCCGGGCGCGACACGCCGAGAACGGCGTCCGCCCTGGAGGCCAGCAGGCGCTTCGCCGGGCTGGTCGGCGGAGCATTCAGAACCTGGGCGTCGAGCCGCTCGTCGCTGAGCAGCGGATCAGATTCGAAGATTCGAACGAGCGGAGACAGGTCGGCGCCCGCGGGAGCCAGCACCACCAGTGTCGCGCCGTCGCGCTCCGCCTCCTCCGCGGCAAACGCATGCAGCAGCTCGGGCGTCGCCACGACCTCGTCGAGCCACGCGAGCGTCAACCGAGGCCGCATCCGCCCCAGCACGCCGAGCAGCGGGGGAGACGCCTCCGGTGCCTGCATCGCCGCTTCCTCCATCAGCGCGAGCTCGAGGTCGATTGCGATGGCGCCGTCGAACGGGTCCCGGGCGAGGGCACGCAGCAGCGCCCGGCTGCGTGGTGCGCCAGCGCCCACGACCGGTGCCGAAGCCCGCAACGATGACGCACCCGCGGCATCGCTCTCGACGACAGCCCGGGCGCCTTCAGGCGCGCCGGAGGCCGCTGCCAGCAGGCCGAACCGCAGGCCCGCGTATGCGTTGGTCAGTTCCTGGGCGCCGATGCTGTCGTCATCGAGCAGGTGCTCGAACATCCAGCGGCGCCACGGCAGCTCCAGCCGCTGGATCCGCGGCTGTTGGTCGACGCCCGACCCAGGCCCATGTTCGCGCCGTGGAAGCGGTAGCGAGCCGCGGGACCGGCCACGGTCGCACCTCCGAGACAGCAGCCGCGACCGTCGCGAGCCACCAGTCCGGGTAGGCGGCAGCCTCGTCGATCGGATGCAGGACCGGCAGCAGCGATGCGCGGAAGGTGCACGCGCTCTGGGTGATGAAGTTCCCCGACAGCAATGAGCCGAGGATTCGGCCTTCAGCCACGCGCATCTGCTTGCTCTGAAAGAACGACGGCTCAGTGGTAGCGCCGGCGGCATCGATCAGCTCCATATCGCCGTGTACGAGACCAACCTCGGGCGCGGCAGCTAGCGCCGCGAGATGTCTGGCAAGTCGGTCGCGCGGCCATTCGTCGTCGGCGTCGAGCAAGGCGATGAACTCGCCGCGAGCCAGGCCCAGCCCCGTATCGACGGCGGCAACCAGCCCACCGTTACCACGCCGGACCGCGCGGATCGGCTCCCCGTAGCCATTCAGCACCTCCGGGGTCTCGTCGGTCGAGCCGTCGTCGATGACGATCACCTCGACCGCGCCGCCCGGGTCAGATTGGCTCAGCGCGCTGTCGAGCGCGGCCGGCAGAAACCGAGCCAGATTGAACGCCGGAACGACGACGGAGACGAGCGGCGAACCAGCTCAAGCCGGGACCTCGCCACACGATCCGACACTGGACCCGACACCCGACCCAACACCGGGCGCGACACCCGAGCCGGTACGCCCGTTGACGAGTTCGCCCAGGTCTCCCGATCCCGGTCCGCAGCACCTGTGTCCCGACCTGTCGCGCGGTCCGCTCCTGACCGGCGCGAGCCCTCGTGCAGGGTCACGTAGCCGTCGACGCCCAGTTGCGAAGGTCGCGCTGGTCGCTGAAGCTCTCCATCAGCACATTGATGTCGGCGCACGACTCGAGGTCGGCGCCGCTCCGCTCAGCGGCGGCGGTGACGAAACTCTCGATCTCCTCCGGCCCTCCGGCCGGTTGCCGGGTCGGCCAGCAGGCAAAGACAGGCGCTCATCTCACGACTGGTGGCATCAGACCAGTCGCGCAACAATTGATCGAGCTGATCCTGCTCACGCCAGGCGGGCGTCGCCAGAACTCGCAGCTCGGCGTCCTCCTCAAACGGAAACGGCTCAAGACAGCCTAAGAGCACGAAGCTCCACAAGCGGCGGCGACGCCACTCATCGACAGATCATTGAACCCGCTCTTACCGAGATGTCAGGCAGTAAACCACCATTCGGGGCGCGAGCCAGACATCCTTCCCTCTCTAACGATGCTGTCCCGTAACCCCCCATAGCGCGCCATGACGATCCACATCCTTTCTGGCCGATGGGCCGTGGCCATCGCCGCTGAGCTCGTCGAATGGGGGTCCCGGCAGCAAGGCCTGCATAACACCGGCTATGGCGACTATTTCCTCCGCTATCCGTCTCGACGCGTGGATTGCTAGGCGTAGTGTGTGTGCGCTCTACTTCACGCCAGCTTAACAGCAGAAGCGTTCATCGGAAACCTCAGCCACTTCAACCGGGAGTCCTTCCCTCGCCGAGCAAATGGACGCGATCGCGACTCGCAAGTCGCGCAGGCCGTCTCGGCCGGTGTACCTAGACGGTCGGCCGCTTATCAACGAACCCACGAATTCGTGCATGCGCCGGATGTGCGCGCCGCTGTAGTACGAAACCTCAGATTCCCAGATGTCGTCTGGCCCTCCTCGTCGAAGCGGAACGTCTCTGTCTCCACCCCGCCGCGGTGAAGCACGAGGTGGACGGGTTTGCCATCCCACCGCAGGCCTCCGCCACCCTCACCAAGGAACTCGATAAGACCTTTCTCACCGACCACTGTCGCCGACAAGCCTGTCATGAAGTCGTAGTTCCCTTTGAGGCGCTGGGCGCGCATCCAGACCCCCACGCAAGCCGGGTCCTCGTGGGTCCACGTCATGAGTGGGAAATCATCTGCAGCGTTGTCCTCGTAGAGATCCTCGGCTACTGCCTCACCTGCCCCGGATTGTTCCACGTCCTTATTGCGAAACTGAGAGTAGTTGGCTTTGACGGAGTGGACATTCTTGACGGGGGAGCCGTTCATTAGGTACTGCGCCATCGCAAAAAAATGAATATTATGATCAAATTGCCAGGGGAACCCGTTGCCGCCAGCCTTGGAGGAGTCCTCTCGCCACTTCTCAAGATTGGTTCGGTCCCCGTGAACTGCCTGGAGAACTCCCGGCCGGTCGAGCCAGGTGCCGAAGCGTTGTCGGATCTGTTGCGGCTTGCCGATCTCGCCGGCTTCGATGAGTTCGCGCGCTTTGATGATTGTCGCCATAAACACATAGGTTTCGTCGACCGCGAGCGCAACCCCGTGGTTGTCAGCCTCGTCGCAAATGTCCTCCGCCTCTTTCAGGGTGAGGCCTAGAGGCTTCTCGCAATGGATGTTCCTGCCCGCCCTGGCGGCTGCGACCGCCATTGGCCTATGCAAGTATGTCGGTGTCATGATGTCGATCGTGTTGATTGCAGGATCCGTGAGCATCTCGGCATACGACGTGTAGTACCTGTGGATGCCGAAGCGTTTCGCGACTCTCTGTGCCTGCGTCTCGTCCAAATCGCACACGGCGAGTACTTCCGCACGTGGGTGGGACATGTACCCCTCGATATGAGCGGAGGAGACTAGCCCCAGCCCCACAACACCCACTTTTACCTTATCAAGCTTCATAGATGTATGATCCCATACTTTGCCGGTTTGGGGACCAGTAGCGGGAACGATGATGCGACCGAAGACGGTCCCGTTCGTGCCGGTTGACCAAGGCTGCAAGCGCTGCTGCCAAGGCATCCTCACTGCGCTGGCAGCGGCCATGGCGTGGTGGCAACGCATCACCTTCGGCAGACGGCGTGGCGTACCTCCATGGCAGACGCCAGTTGTCGAGTCGGTGAACGCCGCCCTCAGAGGTCGAGGCATCTCCTCCCTACTAAGAGCTACCCGTACCGAGGCCGGTTGCCTAGAGCAGCCGGCCTTAGCGCGCTCGGCAACAAGTGCGGAAATGCGAAGACGTCTGCTATGCGCAATCCGACGGCCCAAAGGGCGGCGGCCTGCTGGTTCTAGGAGGGTAACGGAGCCACAAAGTCTGCCTCGGCCACCTGCAAGGAGGACTGCGAAAACGGTGATCACATTGGAGCGAGCCGGTACGTTCGTCGTGAGCCCGATCCGAGCGATGGTCGCGCCGTCCGGTTGCTGTGGACCACGCGTGGTGAAGAGATGCTGGCGCTAAGCGCAGCGTTCTTCCAGGCCTATCGAACTCGTCTCAGCGACGCGCTCGGCCCCGCCCGCTCGCGCCGAACTCGAAAATCGATCTGGAACGGATGTCAGCTCCGGTCGGGGATAACGGGCGCGGCTTCCCCGGTTGGCTGACCTCTTCCGGGACGGCGATCTAGCTCAAGGTTTCGTCCTCGCCCGGCGCTGGATCCCGACATTATCGAAGCCCAAATGCTTGCCCCCACGCGACCAATCATCGCCACGAACCGGCGCTAAACAAGGTGTGCTCGGACATCGAAACTCACGAAGATCCCGTCGTTCGTTCCTCGTGCGATGACAGGAATTGAACCCGCCCCGCTTATGCAACTGACCCGCCCTAACTTGAGTTAAGGAAGCTGCATAAGGCCGTCCAGGACCTCTGAGGCCCGGCTCCGGATCGGTTCGCCGCCCTTGGCCGTCACAGCCCGCCCATATGGTTGAAGCATGGCGCGGCGGACATGCAAAGAGTGTGGGCGGCATTTCATACCATCAAGCAGGCATCTGCGATGTCCCGCATGCCGAGCGCGAGATCATTGCTCCTGTGGCAACCCTAAGCAGGCAAAGTCCGCCACATGCGGTTCGTGTCGGACCGTAGCTGGGGAGGCGAACGGCAATTGGAAGGGTGGCCGAACTCGGCTCAAAGCGGGCTATGTGATGGTGCGAGCCCCTGGTCATCCACGCGCTGTAGGAAGCTATTACGTTTGCGAGCACATTCTTGTCGCTGAGAGCCTTCTCGGGCGCTACCTCGTGGCTGGTGAGTCTGTGCACCACATCAACGGTGTCCGGGACGACAACCGACCGGAGAACCTGGAGTTGTGGACTCGGCCCCAACCGGCGGGTATTCGCGTGAGCGACGCCATTAACTGGGCGAGGTCAATCTACGACCTCTATGTGGTGAATGGTGCACCTCCAACGATGCTCACGCTCTCGCCTGAGCATCCTTGGAGGTGGCGGGAATCGAACCCGCGTCCTTTAGCCTCTCACCGAGCATTCTCCGAGCGCAGTCAATGATTTATCTCGGCCACCGGCTCGTCATTGACGCCGTCCGGCGGCTAAAGCCAACTAAATTTCCCTTGCTACCGGCTGGCGCAGCACCAAGGTAAGCCCCGCTTAATGACGCCCGCTACTGGCCCGCAGGACTAGGGCCAGACGGACGGGCTGAGTTTAGGCAGCCAGCGCTAGACGCGCATTGCCATTATTGGCGTTTATTGGTTTCCCAGTTGTTTTACGTGGCATCCGGGGACCACGGCTCGCTTCTCCCGGGTCGACAGCCAAAGTCGAAACCTGTCACCCCCATGTCAATCTGCCTGTAACAGCGACCATGCTACCAGCAACCGCTGCGTGGCCGGCCGAGGCAAGCCCCGGCGAAGTTCAGGCGTAGCGGGATTGCGGAGGTGCCGGCGCAGGCGACCAGACAGTTGTCCAGGTCCGCCGTGGTGCCGGGGTACCCCGGGCGACCAAGGCCGCTATGTCGGCAGCGAGAACGACCCCGACGGTCGCGTCGTGGTCGACGACAGGCAGTGCCGCACCGCCCCGGCCGGCCACGGCCAGAGCCGGCAGGCCTGGTGCCAAGGGGCACCTGGTCCGCTACGGGCGGCGCTTCCAGGGGCACCGAAATGTCCTGCGCCCGGACCGACCACTGCATCCCCGGGGGTACAGCAGCCAGTTGCTGGGCGGTAACCACCCCCGACCAACCTCCGCCGCCCCATCGTTCGAGCAAGAAGGCGGCGTCGGGGTACTTGCTCACCCATTCGTTCCAAAAGGCATTGACGGTGAGCCAGCCCGGGGCGATCACCGCCGGCCTCATCACGTCGGAGATATGCACGTCTCCGAGCACGTACTGAGCCTTCCCCGCAAGCTGCTCGTGCTTGGAGGCAGAGATTACGAACCAACCCATCAGGAGCAGGACTATGCCGTCGATGGCGTCCTTGTCCTCGAAGGCGAACAGGCCGATCATGGCGCATGCGGCTCCGAGCACCAGCCCGGCCCCAGCTGCGAGCCGAGTCGCCAGCCAACGGTTCTTGGTCACCAGCCAAAGCAGTCCGTGCAGCACTTTCCCGCCGTCCAGAGGGGAGGCGGGCAACAAGTTGAACGCTCCGAGCAGCACGTTTATCACGCCGAGCCAGCGCAGCGAGCTCGCCGCGAGGCCCCAACCAGCCACCTGCGCGAGCCCGGCGAAGCCAAATGAGATCCCGCCGAGCACGCCGCTCGATAGGGGACCGACCAGGGACACGACGAGCTCGACCGAGGGTTTGCGGCTGTCGCTTTCGATACGGGTCACACCGCCCATGAACCAAAGGGTGATGCCATCGACGTGGAGCTTGGCCACCCGGGCCGCCACTGCGTGGGCCACTTCGTGGACCAGCACGCCGACGAGTAGCGCAACTGCGGTGAGAGAGCCGGCGACCCAGTAGGCACCGTTGCTGTAACCGGGGGCGTCAGTCGGCAGCCGCGAACTCGCCAAGAAGTAAGCCACGATCGCTAGGAGCACGAAGATGCTCCAGTTCGCACCGACCTTGACGCCGGCTACTCTTCCCAACCTCAGGCTGTCTTCCAAAGTTCTTCCCTTCGAGCCCCAACGGCTCAATAAGGACAACGTTGACCAGTCTTCCTGTCTTCCATATGTAGCAGGCTGTTGGGCCTTGCCTCGCGGGAGCGGCCTGGGGGGCTAGTGCCTCGGCGTCCGCTCGCGTCGCTCCCGATGGGTGCCCATTTCACGGCGCGCTTCCTCTTTGGCTTCTCGGTCCGCTATCGCGCGCCTCTTGTCATATGCACGCCGGCCTCTGGCCAGGGCGATCTCGACCTTGGCGCGCCCGTCTTTGAAGTACGCGGAAATGGGCACCAGGGTCAGCGGGCCCTGTTGGGTCTCGCGGGCAAGGTCCAGGATTTCGCGCTTGTGAAGCAGGAGCTTACGGGCCCGGTCAGGGTCGAACATGCCGAAGCCGCTCGTGTAGCCGTAGGGGGCTACGTGCATGCCGTGCAGCCAGATCTCGCCGTCCTGGGCCCGGGCGAACGAGTCCCGCAGTTGCACCTTGCCTTCCCTGAAGGACTTCACCTCGCTCCCGACCAGCACAATCCCGGCCTCATAGGTGTCCAGGATCTCGTAATCGTGACGCGCCCGGCGGTTCTGGGCCACCATCGTCCGCCCGTCGACCTGCTTCGCGCTCATAGGCCTATCAAAGGTAGTTTCGTCGGCGTGCTCCTGTTAGCAAGGCCGCTTTGGGACCGTGTCGTAGCCCACTGCCTCGACGGTCTCCCCCTCGAAGCATGCGGGCTGCTGGCCGGCCGCGAGGCAGAGGTGCTCGAGGTCTACCCTGCGAGCAACGCTGCCCACTCGGCGCGCCTGTACACGGTCGAGCCTACGGACGTCCTGCGCGCCGACCGCGCTGCGCGGGCCGCCGGCTGGGATCTGATCGGGGTCTGGCACTCGCACACCCACACCCTGGCTTACCCCTCGCCCACCGATATCGAGCAGGCCCCCGACCCCGATTGGCACTATGTGCTCGTGTCGCTGAGCGACGTGGAGCCGGTGGTGCGAAGCTACCGGATCGTCGGCGGCCGGGTCCAGGAGGAGCCTGTCTACACGGACAGGTGAGGGCCGCACGGGCGGGGGAGGACGGAGGTCTGGGGGCCCTGGGCTGCGCCGAGGGACGGAGCGCCAGGCGATGTCCTACAATGGTGATCAGAAAGGTCGGGTTTGGCCGGCCGCCTCACTCGGGAGGGCGCGTGGCACGTTTGGAGGGGCTGCTGTGACGGTCGAGGTCCGCCTGCCGAACATCCTGCGCCCGATGGCGGCAGGAGAACCCATCGTCAACGCGGAGGGCGGTTCGCTGCGAGAGGTGTTCGACGACCTAGTGCGCCAGTACCCGGCGCTGCGTGCTTCCCTCCTGACGCCCGATGGCGAGATGCACCGGCACCTGAACGTCTTCGTCAACGACGACGATGTGCGCTACCTAGGCAAGCTCGATGCCAAAGTCGCCGACGCCGACACCGTGACCCTGATGCCGGCCGTGGCAGGAGGTTGAACGATGGCGCATTACGACAGCGTCCTCGACACCATCGGCAACACGCCGCTCGTGGAGATCAGCGAGCTGAGCCCGAACCCGCGGGTGCGGGTGCTCATAAAGCTCGAGGGCGTCAACCCCGGCGGGTCGGTAAAAGACCGTGCCGCCAAGTGCATGATCGAAGAAGCAGAGAAAAACGGCAGCCTTGGCCCGGGCCAGAGGATCCTCGAGTCTTCATCGGGCAATACGGCTGCAGGACTTGCCATGATCGCCAAGGTCAAGGGGTACCCCTTTACCGTCGTAGTGCCGGAAAACGTGTCCGTGGAACGGACCAAGTTGCTGAGCGCATTTGGTGCCGAGATCATCAGCTCCCCCGCCGGCGAGGGTTCCAACGGAGCGATGCGCCGTGCCCAGGCGTTGGCCAAAGAGCACCCCGATTGGTTCTTTTCCTACCAGTACGGCAACCCTGCCAACCCCAAGGCGCATTACGAGGGGACGGGGCCTGAAATCTGGCGAGATTGCCCGGAAGTTACGCATTTCGTGACAGGGCTCGGCACGGCAGGCACCATAATCGGCGTGGGCCGCTTCTTGAAGGAACGTAACCCGTCCGTCAGTATTTGGGCTGTCCAGCCTCCGGCCGGCGAGACCGTCGAAGGGCTCAAAAGCTTGGACGAGGGTTTCATTCCCCCGGTGTTCACGGACAATGATGGCTACGAGCTCGTTGACCGCAGCCGGATCGTCGGCCCGAAAGAAAGCATCGAATGGTCACGGCGCCTGACCGAGGTGGGGATTTTCGCTGGGATTTCTACGGGAGCGGCGATGGCCGGCGTGGCGAAGTGCGCCAAGGAGATCGACGAGGGCACGATCGTCACGGTGTCGCCGGATGGCGGTTGGAAATACCTTTCGACCGATGTGTGGACCGGCGACATCGACGCGGTCGCCGAGCGGGCGCGACACGAGCTGTACTTCTGACCACTCCTGGGACGGCCACGCTCTCGCTTAGGCTAACGCTGGATGGACGACCGGCCCATAGGCATGTTCGACAGCGGTTTTGGGGGCTTGACCGTCGCCAGGGCGTTGATCGACCTGCTCCCGTCGGAGGATCTTGTCTACGTGGGGGACACGGCGCGCTACCCCTACGGGTCGAGGAGCCTGGACGAGGTGCGGCTTTTCGCGTCGCAGATAACGCGCAAGCTCATCGAGGACCACGACGTCAAATTGGTGGTTGTCGCCTGCAACAATGCCACCGCGGCCGCGCTCGAGCCTCTGCGTTATGAGTTCGACGTCCCCTTAGTCGGGGTCATCGACCCCGGACTGCGCGCGTTGCTGTCGGTGACCCGGACCGGCCGGGTCGGCGTCATAGGGACCGTCGGGACGATCGAGTCCGGCGCATACCAGGGAGCGCTCAAGAGGCGAGGAGCCGCGGCATCCGGGCCGCCGATCGAGCTGACATGTGCCGCCTGCCCGGGCTTCGTCGAGCTTGTCGAGCGGGGCGAGACAGGAGGCTATGAGGCGAGAGCTCTGGCAGAACGGCTGCTCGCGCCCGTCGTGACGGCCGGGGTCGATTCGCTCCTGCTCGGATGTACCCATTACCCTTACCTGGCGCGCACGATAGGTGAGGTGATGGGGCCCGAAGTAGTGCTGGTCAGTTCGGCGGAAGAGACAGCGTTCGAGGTTCGTGGGATTCCTCTCGGAGACCGGCCTCGGGCGGCGCCCCTCGGTCCCAGGTGGCTTCCCAAACGGCGGCTCAAATGGGACTTCAACTGGGACTTCGAGTGGTAGCCACCGCTGGATCTCCTCCGGTGAGGCGGACGCCTTCGTCCGGGTGGGACAGCACCTGTTCGGCCCCGAGCTGGACGAAGCCGATCACTGGGAGCCTCCTGCCGCCGTCGGTCGCCCGGACCATGTCCCTGAACATAACCATGTTCCCGAACATGGGCGCCCCGAACAGATGCGCCCCGAACAGATGGGGCCGCAGGTGGCGCGGCCCGAGGAGATGCTCAACCGATGACTTCGCAGGACTTCTCCCTGACAGTGCTCGGGACCGACGGCAGCTACCCAGGCCCGGGTGGTTGCTGCAGCGGGTACCTACTCCAAGCAGGCGATTTTGCCACCTGGATGGACACTGGGCCAGGGACGATGGCGAACCTGCAGCTTCACGTCCCGCTCTCGCGCCTGGACGCGGTTGTGGTCAGCCATGCCCACCCCGACCACTGGAGCGACCTGGAGGGTCTCTACGTGGCCATGCGCTACTTTCTCGGCCGCAGGGGCCTGCCCGTCTATGCCCCGCAGGGCCTGCGGGACCTGATGGTGGGCGAAAAGCCCGACGGGACCTTCGATTGGCGGGTGATCGGCGACGGCGAGACGGCAGAGATCGGCCCAGCGCGCGCTGGACCTGGTCGCGGACGGACCACCCGGTTGAGACGCTCGCCTCCAGGGTCGAGGTGGGAGGCCGGGCGCTCGGCTACTCCGCTGACACGGGCCCGGCATGGACATTGAGCAGCTTCGGGGAAGGCATCCAATTGGCCCTCGTGGAGGCGACCTTGAGCTTGAAAGAAGAAGGGTCTTTCCAACACCTGAGCGCGCGTCAGGCTGGTTGGGCGGCGGCCAACTGCGGAGCGGAGCGGCTGGTCATTACCCATCTTGCGCCCATGATCGACCGGGAGGTCGCCCGCGCCGAGGCGACGGCCGCCTTCGGTAGCCCGGTCGAGGTTGCCGAGGTCGGAAAGACGTGGACGATATGACCGAGGCACGCGTACGCGCCGACGGACGGAGCGCGCAGGAGCTGCGCCCCGTCGAGCTCGAGCGGGACTTCACCAAGTTCGCACCGGGTTCAGTCCTCATCAGGATGGGCCGCACTGCTGTGCTTTGCACCGCCTCGTTCGCCGATGAAGCACCGAGGTGGCTTCGCGGGACAGGCAAGGGTTGGGTTACCGCCGAGTACTCGATGCTGCCCGGTTCGTCCCCCGAGCGCGTCGACCGAGAGGCAGCGCGCGGTCGCCAGTCCGGCCGCACCCAGGAAATCCAGCGTCTCATCGGCCGGAGCCTGCGGGCAGTCACCGACCTCTCGGCTCTTGTCGAACAACAGGTAACTCTCGACTGCGATGTCCTCCAAGCCGACGGCGGCACCAGGACCGCGAGCATCGTGGGAGCCTGGGTGGCTCTCCATGACGCGTGCACCCGGATGGTCAGCGCCGGCCGCCTGGCGTCCCACCCCGTAAAAGAAGGCTGCGCGGCGGTGTCGGTAGGCATAGTTGGGGGTACTCCTATGTTGGACCTTGCGTATGTCGAGGACGCTGGAGCGGAGGTTGACATGAACGTTGTCATGACCAGCTCTGGCGGCCTCGTCGAGGTGCAAGGGACCGCAGAGGGTGCCCCTTTCTCCCGCAAGGAGCTCGACGAAATGTTGGCTTTGGCAGACCGCGGGATCGCCGAGCTCCTGGTCGCGCAGGCCCACGTCATAGCGGCGCCGCCCCCCGAACGGGACCCACGAGGATCGCCTATCCGTGGCTGAGCCGGGGCCGTTCGTGCTGGCAACGACCAACCCCAATAAGGCGCGCGAGATCCGCGAGATCTTCGCTGGCGGTGGTCTGTGCTTTGACCTGTTGGCAAGACCAGTCGACGTTTCCGACGTCGAAGAAACCGAGCTGACTTTGCTCGGCAACGCGCGTCTCAAGGCGAACAGCCTCGTCAAGGCGACAGGGCTGGCGGCGATCGCCGACGACACTGGGCTCGAAGTGGAGGCGCTGGGTGGAGCCCCGGGCGTTCGTTCGGCACGTTATGCGGGAGAACCGTCCAACGAAGAGGCCAACGTCGACCTAGTGCTAGCCAAGCTCGCCGGCAAGTGGGCGCCGGACGAGCGCAAGGCAAGGTTCGTGACCGTCGCGGTGGCAATGTGGCCCGACGGGAGGGAGGTCAGCGCGGAGGGATCGGTCGAGGGATGGATCGCGCCGGACCGCCGGGGGAGCGGTGGTTTTGGCTACGACCCGGTGTTCGTACCGTCCGAGTCAGACGGGCGCACTTTCGCCGAGTTGGCCGAAGAGTCACCCGACGCTAAGCACTCGCTCTCCCATCGAGGCCGGGCTTTCAGGGCGCTCGCGGCCGCGATTGGCGCCGACGGTTAAATTAGAGAGCAGAGCCACGCGAGGATGAGACGATGAGCCCGGGCAGGCGAAGATGGCCGCGAACAGTCCGCCGCCTCGCTGAGCTGCTGATCGTAGGTTTCATCCTCGAGTACTTCGTCGTCCCCCAGATCGGCGGCACGCACAAGGCGATCCACGTTCTTGCCTCGGCCAACCCTTTTCTCCCGGTGGTGGGCCTGGCGCTCGAGGCCCTATCCCTGGTCGCGTACTTCGAGCTGACCCGCTCGCTGATCCCCAAGAGCGAAGACCCGGGCTTCGCCACGGTTTCGCGGATCCAGTTGTCGACCTTGGCGCTAAGCCACTGCGTGCCGGGCGGGAACGCGGCCGCCTCCACCCTCAGCTACAGGCTCTTGACACGAGCCGGGGTCGGCGGTACCGACACGGCGTTCGCTCTCGCCTCTCAGGGGCTCGGTTCGGCCGTGGTCCTCAACGTCATTTTCTGGTTGGCCCTTGTTGCGTCGCTCCCGATCTACGGCTTCCGGGTGGCGTACCTCTTCGTGGCTGTACTCGGGCTGCTCCTTATGGCCTTCATCGCCGGCATCGTCATCTTGATGACCAAGGGCGACGAGAGGGCCATGACTTTCGTGAACGCCGTTGGGGCCAAGCTGCGCTTCATCAAGCCCGGGGCGCTGCCCAAGTTTTTCGGCCAGCTGGTCGCACGGTTCAAGCAGCTCTCGACGGACCGCCGCCAGCTCGCTAGGGCTGTGTTTTTTGCCAGTGCCAACTGGCTGTTCGACGCGGCTTCCCTGTTCGTCTTCCTGGGGGCGTTCGGCCGCTGGGTCAACCCCGTCGCATTGCTGGTCGCCTACGGGGTCGCCAACATAGCCGCTGCGATCCCCTTCACACCGGGGGGTCTCGGGGTGCTGGAGCTGACCTTGATCGGGATCCTCGTCGGCTTCGGCCCGCCCCGTGCGATCGTGATCCTCGGCGTCGTGGCCTGGAGGCTTGTCAACTTCTGGCTGCCCATCCCCGTGGGAGGTATCAGCTACTTGTCCTTGCGGGTCCACCCTCCGGCAGGGAACCGAGCGGGTTTGGCGGAACGGAGGGCGCTGTGGCGGGCGCGCTGGCGATGGCTCACCGAGCTTTTCGAGAAGGACACACCTTCGTCGCTCCCCGCCACGAGCCCGTCGATCGTCGACAAGGTCGTCGACAACGGCACCCCGGGCGTCCCGGACAACGCACCCGGTCCCACGTCATCGCCCTGACCGCACCGGCTGCTACGCTTCTTCGAACACCCGGTCCCTTCCCTCCTGCCGATCGGGCGCGGTTTTTCGGGGTTCAGGGGCACCGGCCAATAAACGGGACTAATACCGAGCAGCCAAATGCCGGCGACCAGCTGGTGAGCAAGACTGTCGTGGAGGGCAGTAGTGGGATTTGACCTGGATGTCGTCGTTGTGGGGGGATGTGGCCACGTTGGCCTGCCACTCGCCATGGCTTTCGCCGACCGCGGCCTGCAGGTCTGCGCGTACGACATCGACCCCGCCGCCGTGGCCAAGGTGCAATCAGGTTCCATGCCGTTCGACGAGCCTGGTGCGCCCGAGATGCTCGAGCGCGTCATCGCCAGTTCCCGTCTGCTTGCCACGAACGACCCCGAGATCGTTTCGAGGGCTGAGCACATTGTCGTCGTTATCGGTACCCCAGTGGACGAGCACCTCAACCCCGACCCACAAGCGGTGCCGTCCGCCGTCGAGGCTCTGGCGCCTTATTTGCTCCCGGGCCAGCTGCTAGTCCTTCGCAGCACGGTGTACCCGGGCGTGACCGCCCTTGTCGAGCGCCTTGTCGCCAGCCTCGGCATCGAGCTGGATGTGTCCTTCTGCCCGGAACGCATCGCCGAAGGCAAGGCTCTGCAGGAGCTGTTCGAGTTGCCCCAGATCGTATCTGCTCGCAACCCCACTGCGATGGCGAGGGCCCGCAAGCTCTTCGAGGTCCTCGTCCACGAGACGGTCGAACTGCTACCCGAAGAAGCCGAGCTCGCCAAGCTGTTCACCAACGCCTACCGGTACCTGAAGTTCGCCTTGGCCAACCAGCTCTACATGATGGCGAACGACTTTGGCCTCGACTACGAGCGGATCCGCCAGGGAGTGGTCCACAACTACCCGCGGGCCGCCGACTTGCCGGCGGCGGGCTTCGCAGCCGGCCCTTGCCTCCTCAAAGACACGATGCAGCTGGCAGCTTTTAACAACAACAACTTCGTGTTGGGCCACGCCGCCATGATGGTCAACGAGGGGCTGCCCCTTTATATGGTGGACAGGCTCTCCCGGCGTTATGACCTTTCCACCATGACGATCGGCATCCTCGGCATGGCGTTCAAGGGTGACAGCGACGACATCCGCTCGAGCCTCGCCTACAAGTTGAAGCGCATACTGCGCTTCAAGGCTGCAGGTGTCGTTTGCGCCGATCCGTACGTCAAGGTCGACCACGACCTGGTGCCCGAGCAAGAAGTGCTCGAACGTGCCGACCTTGTCGTCATCGGAGCACCCCACAAGAGGTATGTCCAACTGGAGATCGTCAAGCCCGTGGTCGACGTCTGGGGACTGCGGCGAGGAGGTGTCAGGGTATGAAGCCGAGAGTTTCCGTTGTAGTAACGGCAAAAGACGAGGACGACGCGATCATGGGGGCATTGGCCCGCATCGCCGAGGCGGTCGAGATCCCGTGCGAGATCCTCGTCGTGTGCGACTCCCTCGACGATACGACCGTGCCGTGGGTCAAGAAGTACGCCGAGGAGGACGAGCGGGTGCACCTCGTTATCAACGGCTATGGCCCCGGCCCCGCGCGGCGATCCGGTCCGGCTTTGACGCGGCAGTCGCCGACGTGGTTGTTGTGACGATGGCCGACGGCTGTGATGACCCCCAGCAGATCGACCAGCTCACTCGCCTCGTCGAGCGCGGCGTAGTGGTAGCTGCGGCCTCTCGGTACTCGAGGGGGGGCCAGCAGGTCGGTGGCCCGCTCCTCAAAAGCCTCATGTCGCGCATGGCTGGAGCATCGCTTCGGATCTTCGCTCGAGTAGGGACCTGGGACCCGACCAACTCGTTCAAGGCCTACAACCGCGATTTTGTCCGTGAGGTCTGGATCGACAGCGACAAGGGTTTCGAAGTGGGCATCGAGCTCGTAGCAAAGGCCCGCCGCCTGCGTCTTCCGGTCGCCGAGGTCCCGACCATCTGGCTCGACCGCACCTATGGTGTGTCACATTTCAAGATCGCTAAATGGCTGTCCGCCTACCTTCGCTGGTACCGGTTCTCCTTTGGGCCGAAGCTGAGCGTTGACCAACTTCATATGCAAGCGTCCGGAGAAAAGAAAAAATGACAACGGTTCTGGTCAGCGGTTCGGCTGGCTTCATTGGCGGTTATGTGGTCGAAGACCTGCTCCAGCGGGGCTACGACGTGATCGGGGTCGACAACTTCTCGAAGTACGGCCCCGTTAAGAAGTCCTACGACGACCACCCTTCCTATCGTTTCGTGGAGGCGGACTGCCGGGACACTGCGCTGATGGGGGAGCTCCTCAACGGAGCGGACCATTTCATCGCGGGTGCGGCGATGATCGGTGGGATCTCCTATTTCCACGCCTATGCCTACGACCTCCTGGCCACCAACGAACGGATCATGGCCGCTTCGGTCGACGCTGCACTGGCCGCCCATCGCAACGGGCGGCTACGCAAGGTGACCTACATGAGCTCCTCGATGGTCTACGAGTCCGCTGACCGGTGGCCGTCGGTCGAGGGGGACGAACGCAAGGTACCCCCGCCGCTGTCCTCGTACGGGTTCCAAAAACTGGCCGTCGAGTATTTCGCCCATGCCGCATGGGACCAGTACAAGCTCCCTTACACGATCGTGCGCCCCTTCAACTGCGTCGGGGTGGGAGAGGGGCGGGCCTCGGCGACGTAGAGGTCGCCTCCGGCAACGTCAAACTGGCCATGAGCCACGTCGTGCCCGATTTGGTACAGAAGGTCCTCATGGGCCAAGACCCGCTGCACATTCTTGGTGACGGCTCGCAGGTGAGGCACTATACTTACGGCGGGGACCTTGCGCGGGGCATCGTAACTGCTATGGAGCACGACGCGGCCATGAACCAGGACTTCAACCTTTCTACAGCTACATCCACCACAGTCCTGGAGCTTGCCGCCGTCATTTGGCAAAAAATCCGTGGCTCAGAAGTGCCCTTCCACTACGTCAGCGACCCTCCCTTCGAACATGACGTCGCCAAGCGGATCCCATCCGTAGACAAAGCCAAGCGGGTGCTTGGTTTCGAGGCGACGACAACGCTCGAGGACATGCTCGACGAGGTCATCCCGTGGGTGCGCAATGCACTGAAAGAGGGCATTATCTGAGGGGGACGGCTTGAGGGTACGGCGGGCCCCGGGCTACGTCCCGGTTCATAAACGGAGTGTTGAGCGCAATAGGCACGGCGGTGGCCGGCTGGCCAGCTGCGTTGTGTTCATGGTCACCGTGCTTGGCGTGGCCGGGGTGCAAACTGCATACGCGACGACGGCCACCACTTTGTCGAGCACTCCGAGCTCGTCCACCACGACCACGACGCAGCCGTCCACCGCGACCACCGCGGCGCCTCGCAACACGACCAGCACTGCTACCGGTACCACCAGTACCACGCTCGTTCACACCGCCACGACAGTTCGCACCACTACGACGCTTCGCACCACTACGACGCTTCGCACCACTACGACGGTTCGCACCACTACAACAACCCGCCACACCACCACGACGGTCAAGGCGACCACGACGGTCAAGGCGAAAAGCACTACAACTACCACGAAGCCCGCTCCACCGCTCCCGCCCGGTTACTGGGTCGTGCGAGCGGACGGCACGGTAGAGAACTTCGGCACCGCCTCGTTAGGCGACCTTGGGAGTGTAAAGCTCAATAAGCCAATTGTGACTGCCGCGGCGACCCCGGGCGGGCACGGATATTGGCTCGTTGCCTCCAACGGTGGCGTTTTCTGCTTCGGGAACGCCATGTTCCATGGTTCGCCGGCCGGGCTGCGGTTGAATAGCCCGATTGTGGGGATCGCCCCGACCCCCGATGGTGGCGGCTACTGGCTCGTTGCCGCGGACGGCGGGATATTCAACTACGGCGATGCCCGGTTCCTCGGTTCGATGGGCGGAAAGCACCTGAACGAGCGGATAGTTGGGATAGCCGGGACGCCTGACGGGGGCGGGTACTGGCTCGTGGCGACCGATGGCGGCATATTCGCGTTCGGCGACGCCCAGTTCTTGGGGTCGACCGGGTCCGACCACCTCAATAAGCCGATAGTCGGGATGGCCGCCACCCCGGACGGGGATGGCTACTGGCTCGTGGCTTCAGACGGCGGCATTTTCGCTTACGGTGACGCCGCTTTTCACGGCTCCACTGGCTCCAAGAAGCTGCCCGCCGCGATAGTCGGCATCGCTGTGACACCTGACGGCAAGGGGTATTGGCTGGTCGAGAAAAACGGCACGCTTTTCAGTTTCGGCGATGCTCCGGACCGGGGATCGGCAACGGAGAAGACAACGGCCAAGGTCGTGGCGATGGCGGTTGGCCCAGGTACCAGCGCCGTCACGATCGCGCCTTCAGCCACCACGCTGCCACCGACGACAACTACGACACTGGCACCGACCACGACGACTGTCGCCACCACCACGACCAGCACGACTATCCCTACGACGACGACGAGCACACCTCCTCCGCAGAGCGCCAACTACCCGTACCCGGCTGAGGTGACCGGTTACGACGTGTCCTGGCCGCAATGCTCCCCGCACGGCTCAGGCAAGGTGCAATCGCTCCCCGCCGACCCTTCCTTTGGAGTGGTCGGGGTCAACAACGGGAAGATAAACGGTTTCGAGACCTGCTTCGGGGCCGAGGTTGCTTGGGCCGGTCCCAACCGTTCGGTGTACATCATCATGGAGCCCGCCCCGGGCACCAACCCCGTGCAGGAGACCAGTGGCCCCGACGCCTCCTGTGCAAAGACCAGCAACGCATGCCTCGGCTACGACTGGGGTTACAACTATGCGATGGCCGATATTGCCTTTGTGAAGTCGGCCGGCCTCAGTCCCAAAGTCTGGTGGGTGGACGTTGAGATCGGCGAGCAATGGCCGACGGCCGCTGTGGACCAACCGGTCAACGCAGCAATAATCCAGGGCGCGCTCGACGCGATCAAGGGCGCCGGGCACATTGGCGGTGTCTACAGCACCTGGTTCCAGTGGGGCGAGATAACTGGCTCATATATCCCGACCGGTTCGCCGCCACTTTGGGTACCCGGGGCGAACACCTTGACCGGCGGCGACTTCAGCGCGCAGTCCTTCTGCCAGCGCGCTCTTTCTGCGGGGGACCCTTCGACGCTCGCCTCGGCGTCCATAGGCTTCGCCGGCGGTGTGCCTTGGCTCGTACAGTACGGGTATGACGGTGCCACCCCTCCCGATGGTGTCGACCCGGACTATTCGTGCGGCCTGGTGAACTAGCCGTTCGGCGAGGATCGCTCTTCCCGCTGGCAGGCCCGTCGAGGTGGCCGCGGCCCCTCATCGCTTGCGGGTACGGCGCCGGCTTCGTGGTATTGGCCGCAGTTGCCTTGGCCCGCCAATCGGGGGCGCCGGCAATGGAAACGCTGTGGGCCGAGGACGGGCTGATCTTTTACTCCCAGTCCCTGGCGCGCTCTTTCTGGCGAACGCTTATTACTGCCTACAACGGCTACGACCAGCTCGTCCCTCGCCTTGCGATCCAGCTCACCAAGCTTGCACCTATCGCGGACGTCTCTGCGGTGGTCGCCCTCAGCGGGGCCGCCGGCCTGGCGGTACTTGGGTGCCTCGTGTTCCACATGTCCCGGGGCCATATCCCTTCGCCAGCGTTGCGGGGCCTGCTCGTGGCTGCGATGGTGGCGTTGCCCCTTGCCAACGTGGAGATGTTGGACAACCTCGTCAACCTGCCTTGGTGGCTGTTTTTCGCAGCGTTCTGGGCGTTGTTGTGGAGGCCCGAGACCACCGCTGGGCGGGTTGTCGCCGGATTGGTGTGCTTCCTGGCTGTGGCTTCCGAACCCCTCGTGGGCGTGTTCGTGCTGCTGGGCGTGTTCCGGGTTTGGGCTTTGCCTCGCCTGAAAGACCAGGCGTCCACCGTCGGGTTGGCCATCGGCCTGGTGTACCAAGGGGCAGTAGTGCTCGGTAACAACGGGGAGAACTCCTTCTCCAAAGCCGGCCTCTCGGGACTGCCTTCGGATTTTGCCCTCAGGGTTGGCCTCGGCTGGCTGAGCGGGATGAGAGGCACCGACGACGTCGCGCACTGGGACAGGTCGATCGCCGTAATCCTCGGTGGGCTGTTGTTCGTGGGGATCGTCGCGCTGGGATTGGCGATGCGCTCCAAACAGGTGCAGGCGTTTACCGTCGCGGCAGCGGTCATGGCGCCTGTTTGCTTCGTCGTGCCGGTATGGCTGCGAGGTGCCGGGCCGTTCATGCAGTTGACCGCGACTTCGGTTGGTTACGCAGGCCGCTATGCGGCGACACCGATGCTGATCCTCGTAAGCGCGGTCCTCGTGCTGGCTGGGCAGCTGTCGACGGGCCGTTCCCGGCGAGCGCCCGCCCATTTCTCCGACGGGGCCGCTCGTGCCGGCTCTACCGGCGACGGCGCGGGCGGTGCGGTGGCCCGCTCTCCGATCGGCTTCGCGGGCGGGAGCCGTGCGATATGGGCTTTTGCGGCCTCTTGCGCGTTGCTGCTCCCGGCCTGGGTGGTCGATTTCCGTGATACCAACGGTCGCTCACACGGGCCCACGTGGCAAAGCCAGCTTGCAGTCGCGACTGCAACCTGCAGGGCAAAGGCTCGCGAGCGAGAAGTGCTTGTCCAGATCGACCCGCACCGTTGGGTCGTCTTGCTGCCGTGCCGCGATATTCCCCGTGAGGCTCGGCGGGCTGCGGCTTCCGTCGGGAACGAGGGCAGAACCCCGTTGGTTGCCCACCTCTGAGGGCCCGGCAGGCTCTCTTTCAGCGCTTTCTGAGGGGCCAATGACACCAAGAGTGGTGGAATGGGCGCCACATTGCGCGAATTTCTCCCGCGGTCGGGGCCGGGAGGCTTCGTTTACAACTTTTTACAAGATCGCGCTTTACCGCCCGGACGGCGAGGTCTAGCGTCCAAATCGGCCCGACGTGGGGGGGAACCCACTTTCTGGACTCCTCTTTTGGCGCGCCTCGGCCGACGAGCTCAATTGCCTAGACATAGGAGGAAGCCACTGATGCACGAAGCCAACTGGGGTCGCAGGCTGCTGCGACTCCCGTCCATGTTCATCGCTGCGGCACTGATCGCCGGCACCGGGATGGCGGTGGTGCCCGCCAACACGGCGCTGGCGCTGCCACACCTACCCTCCCTACCTCCTACGCCGGTGTCCTCCATATGTGGCGCGTACACCTCGGCGCTGTTCGGCCCCAACGTGTGCGTGTTCACACCTCCGAGTGGCCCGACGCTCACCGCCACCGCCACGGACCTCGCGGCAATCCAGACCGTCGTAAACAACGTGGCGAGCCAGCAGGTCCCCCTCTCGGCACAGTTCAACAACACCCCTAACGACGGCTACTCACTGTTCTTCGAGCCCGGGACCTACGGCTCGGCTACGGACCCCCTGGTGTTCCAAGTGGGCTACTACACCCAGGTAGCCGGGCTGGGAGCCGTACCCCAGGACACGATCATCAATGGCCAGGTCGACGTCTTCCCTAACGCGCTGGACTCTGAGCCCGGGCCGGGGAACTGTTACGTACCGGCCGGCTCAACCTGCTACTGGGCCAACTCGACCGTCAACTTCTGGCGGTCGCTGTCCAACCTCGACCTGAACGTGATGACCGCCTCGAGCACGACGTACGTACCGACGCCACTTTCGATGTCGCCGCCTATCAACGACGGCAACTGCTTTGGAGGCTCGACTGATTTCTGGTCGGTGTCGCAGGCTACGCCAGTGCGCAGCGTGATTATCAACGGCAACCTCAACTTCCAGTCCTACTGCTCTGAAACCAACTACCAAAGCAATAACTACGGCAGCGGTAGCTATGTAGCTAATAGCGAGATCAACGGCCAGCTCGACTGGTCGGGCAACCAGCAAGGGATAGCACGCAACACCGATATGCAAAGCGCCGTCGGCTACGTCTGGAACTACGTCTACTCGGGGGACGCCTGTCCCCCCGGCTACACCCCGGTTGCGCCGGCGACTGCGTGCTCGCCGACGGAGAACTCTTTCAACGACAGCAACCCGAGCGCGACGAACCCGGCACTTGCAGGCGTAAACGGGCTCTATGGGGTCCAGCAGATCACCGAGCTATCGCAAAGCCCCGTCACCGAGGAGGAGCCGTTCCTTTATATGGGTGCCAACGGGCACTGGGATGTCTTCGTACCCGCTGTCCAGCGCAACTCGGTCGGGCCGAACTTCCTGAGCGGCAGCGAGGCCGGCAGTTCTGTACCTCTTTCGGACTTCTTCATCGCGAGCCCGAGCACCCCCGAGCCCCTGGTCCAAGCCGCCCTCAACCATGGCCAGGACCTCGTGCTCACCCCTGGCCTGTATAACCTCAATGCGCCGATCGTCGTCAGCCATCCCGGCACCATCGTCTTGGGCCTCGGCTTTGCCACCCTGGTCCCTCAACAGGGCAACGCGGCCATGGTCGTGGTCCCCAACAACGGGGTGAAGCTCTCAGGGATGATCTTCGACGCCGGCCCGGTCAACTCGCCCGTGCTGCTTTCGGTCGGTGCTCCCAGTCAGTTCGCGGGGGGCAATTTTGGAGGCAACAACAGCTCCAATGACCCCGATCTGGTCCAAGACATCTTCTTCCGTATCGGCGGTAGCGAGAACACACCGGTGTCGGCCACGGTCAGCTTGCTCGACAACGCCGACAACTCGATCATTGACGACGTCTGGGCCTGGCGCGCCGACCATGGTGCCAACACCTCGGCTACGGGCCCGCAAGGCCAGGTAGGTGCCGGGTGGACCTACAACCAGGCTGCCACAGGGCTAGCGGTCACCGGCAACAATGTCACTGCCTATGGCCTCGCCATCGAGCACTACCAGCAGAACGAAGTGACCTGGAGCGGCAACAACGGCACTGTGGTCTTCTTCCAGAACGAGCTGCCGTACGACGCGCCCACCCAGACGGCCTGGGAGACTTCACCGGTGCAAGCCGGCTACCCGTCGTTCCTCGTCACCAATAATGTGCAGAACTTCAACGGTTATGGCATGGCCAGCTATGTCGTGTTCATTTACACCAACGCCACCCTCTGGGACTCGGCGGCCTTCGAGGCTCCGCAAAACCCCGGCGTACAGTTCACGGACACGATGGACCTGTTCATTTCCAGCACGTGCTCGGTGAGCGGGGACTGTCCCACTCCCGTCCAGTCCGGAGGCGACGACTCGGTTATCGACGGCGTTGGTGGGCCGGCCACCTTTGCCAACGTGACGACGCCCGTTGACGTCGACTCGTACGTGAACGGGGTCGCGACTCTGCCGTGACCTAGCTCGATGCACTACCTAGCTTGAGAGCCGGGGGCCGAAAAGCCCCCGGCTCTTTTGCTTTGCCCGCCTCCGGCAGGACAGCAACAGTTGGGCCTTACAAGCGTGGCTTTAGATCCCCGCTTGCTCGAGTTGGCTTGCCATTGCGGCCTCGCCGTTGGCATTGGGATGGACCGGGTCGGCGGCGGAGCCGGGGATGATTGGCTCGACCCAGCGTGTGCTCTCAGCCGTGCAAGCATTGTGGCTCTCGCTCGGCGTGTAAGTGTCGACATAGGTCGCGCCGTTCGCTGCCGCCGTCTGCTGCAGCATGGAGTTGAGGTCCTGTTCGATGCTGTTCAGGTACTCGGCGTCTGCGGTCTCGAACGGCATGGAGGGCCAGCAGGCACCGTTCTGCGGGAGGATGTCGGGGTACCCGACGACGAAAACCTTGGCGCTAGGGGCTGCTGTGTGGATGTCGGCAAGGATCGTAGCGATCGGTTGTGCCAGCGCCGTAACTTCCGTAGCCAACGAGTTCTTCCCGCTCGGGGTCATAGTAATTCCGGCAGTTGGCCCCGACCTTTGTCGGGCCCCACGGGGTGAGGGCGACGCAGTTCTCGATGATGCTGGTAAAGCCGAGATTGTCGCCGCCGACCTGCAAGCTGACGAGCTGAGTACCGGCTCCCACAGCAGTCAACTGGGGCGGGTTATTGGGACCGGGGGAGACAACTTGGGTCGTGTTGAGGATGTTGGCGGTGGTCGCCCCGCTGCAGCTGACGTCGGTCAAGGTGAGCCCGAGGGCAGCCGCGACATCACTTGGGAAGTTGTGGTTGGAGCGGTCGCAACCGCCGGCGGCGCTGGATTGAGTTGGGATCTTGGCCCGGAGGTGTAAGAGTCACCCAGCGCGACGTAGGTCGCGCCTGCAGCGGCGGCGCCAGCACCGGAGACCATACTGAAGCCCGCCGCAAAGATCCCAGCCGCAGCCGCCACGACCGGGTAGGAGCGGCGCACGCGGCGCCTGTTGCGGAGTGGACCGGGGACCTTCGACATTGCGCACCCTCCCTGTCTGGTGGCCTCAGGGGCCGACGGGCAGGAACCTACTAGTTGCAGAGGAGCGGTGCAACGACCTTGCTGCGCCTTGCGCTTTACCGTCGCGCCAGGCACCGGGTCGCTTCCCGATGGTGAAGACTGGTGACATGTCGGACGGGGGACGGTAGGCGGATGAAACTCCGGGACTGGACTGACTTCCTGGTGGCCGCCGCGGGTGCCGCTGCCGCACTCGCCGGGCTGGTAATCGTAGCGGTGTCGGTGAACATCGAACGCATCCTGCAGTACAAGCAGTTGCCTGCTCGTGCGGCAGCCGCGGTCGGTTCGCTCGTGCTGGCACTGGTAACGAGCCTGGTCTGTCTCGCCCCGCAGTCCAGAGTTGCCCTTGGCTTAGAGGTCCTTAGCTTCGGCGCCATCACATGGCTCCTCCACGCGCATGCCGCGCGTATCTCGGTTGCCACCGACCGGGCGAACCACCGGCCCAAGCATGAGGCGATCTTCGAAGTCGCCCGGGGACAGGTCCAGGTCCTGCCCTTCATCGTCGCGGGCATGCTGTTCACGCTCGATCTCGGTGCTCCGATTTACTTCATCTTGGCAGGCGTTATCGCCGCGGTAGTTCTTTCGATGTTCGAAGCGTGGATCCTGCTGGTCGAAATCCTCCGCTGAGCTGGCAGCCGCTACGCGTTGACGCCTGCCTTTAGCCACGGTGGCTTCCACTCAGCGCCGTTCGGCGGGGTGAACAAGACTGGCCTGACCTCTCCCTGGGCCACGCGCTGCCGCTCCTAGGGGCACAATCACGAGGCCACGGAAATCCAGGCTGAGATGCAATAGAACCGGTACAAGCAGGCTCCCAGTCCAAAGCAGGAGCAGGTTCAGCAGCCCTCCAAGCAAAGCCGCCTGCAATACTCCACGCCAGCCCTGGTATATGTGCGCAACGCCGAAGCAGATGCTGGCTACCAGCGCTGCTACACAGGGGGACAGCCCGAGCAGAGCCCCCGCGATCGACATCATCAACCCGCGATAGAACAACTCCTCGGTCGTGCCAGCCGAGAATGCCACCACCGCCGCGACGCGCTTTTCACGCTTTGTTCGAGGGATGATCCCGGCAAAGACCCGTTGGCCGGGTACCTTCTTGCCTTGTAGGGCACGCCGCCTCCAGTCCCCGTGCAGATAGGGAGCTTGACGATGAGTGGACAGGACGCGTCTGCCTGATGTGCCATCACTTTGGTCCCCGGCGTCGTCGCTGTGCAAGCCTTGTTCTTCATGCACCAGCTCTGGGAGCCGCTCAATCGTGAACGTGGGGATGGTCATTGTATATCCGCCCGTTCTACTTCAAGTTCCTAACGCGTCGGTGAAGGCAGCCGGTATAACCTGGCACTTCCGTACTCGACCTCTGTCACGACGCCGGGCGTCTACCCCGAGATGCAGGCGGCCGCCGGGACCGTCATCGACCCCGACCCGATAGACGGGGCGGCCGACCCAAATGTCTCCGTGCGAGGAATTGACGCTACGACCGGGACCCTGCGCTGGCAGCTGCCCGCGATGCACTTAGTCGGCGACGTCCCGCTCGTTTGCGGGAACGGAGAGGACTTCTGCATCCCAACCTCCCGATGGACCGACGTCAGAGCTGGTCGTGGTGAATGCGACCACGGGCCGCGTGGTGAGCACGGTCCCTGACGTGGAGCGCACCATCGACGAGCACAGCCTTTACCAGTTGGCGAACTCGACGCCCACGTTCGAGGAGTTGGGTAGCAACGCACAGGTCTTGTGGCACAGCACCGTTAGCGCACTGTTCGGAGCGGGGCATTCGCCCGATTTCGGATGGGACGTCCAGGTGCTCTCGGGATTGGACATCGGTACTGTGGGTACCGTTCCTCAAGGGATCGACACCCAGACAGATCTGCCTGGCCCCAATGGAGAGACCGATAATCTCGCAGCCGACACCACCGTTGCGTTTCGGCCTGGCGACGGGAAGCGGGTATGGTCCGACCCCGGAACGTTTTCGTGCGGAGGCCCCTTCGACGTCCTGAGCCCGACCTGCTCTGCAGGTTCACCGGTGCCATCCACTTCACAAAAACTGGCACTAAGCCGACCTTTGAGAATGTGACGCTCACCCTCGAGGGCTTCAACGCGACGACCGGGGCGATTAGCTGGCGCCGCCCTGTCAAAGACTTTCATGCACTCGTCCAGGGCCTGACAGTGCCGTTTGCCGACTCAAGCCATGTCGTCGTCTCTGCGCCGGCGCGTCCGGAGGTGATCGACACTCTAACGGGCGCCATAGCGCCCGCAAGTCGGACGGCCAGCTACTGGTGCGAACACCTCGGCATGTACACCGTTGTGCCGTTCGCGGGCGACTACGCGCACGGCCAGCGGTCCGCTGCCCCCACGTTCGGGGCGTGTGGGGCCTCAGGGTCGGCAGTGGCCGGTCATCCGGCGAGTCAACCCGCGACGATCGGGCTCGCGTCGCCGGGATGTTTGTGTGGGTGTCGGCGACTGGCCTCGAGGCAGAGCCAGAGACCTAAGCGATCCGCGCTCTAACCGTTGCCGTCCAATGCAACGCTCGCGAAGCTTTGTGAGCGTTGAGGGTCCGCACAGGGCAAAGTGCACGTCGGCGACTTTGTCGGAGCAGTGGCGGGCGCTAAGTGCCCCGCAGGCCAACTGGCTGACTGGCCGCGAGGCTATTGACCAGGCTGCGCTCTTCTGTTGATGGAAGGCTTCGCCGGCGACCGGCCTCGCTATTTGGCCGGTGAGTTATTCTTGTTCCGAGCCTTCCACCGGCCTACCCGGTAGGTTTCGACCGTGACTGTTGCGTCAGGTGCCCATACGGCGACCCTGACCTTGGGTGCCCGTGTCTCGTGTAGCGATAAGCCGTGTGGCTTTGTAACAACGCTCGTGGTGGACCCAATGACGCGGAAGCTCCCATATCTTGTTGTCCAACCGACCGGCCGACTTGGTCTCGGTAAGCTTGTCCCGACCCGTGGAGCGCGACTCAGAGGCCGCTCCGTCGAGCTTGGCCTTGAACGTAGCGAGTTCGACGCTTTACCGTCCGCGGAGCGTACTCAGTTCAAGCTCGGAGTCCCCATAAACTACGGGGAGAATCTTCGAAGGTACCCGGAAGCGAATGTATCTGACTTATTACCTCCGGGCCTCATGGGGCTGCGCCACACGACCGTCGTGCGCGACTGCGAGGATTCTCGAGCGACGCTCACCGGGCTCATTATTGATACTGCCACGACAAATATCCTTTTCGTCATGGTATCCACACGCCGGTTTCTACGTAAGCGGACGCTACGACTAGATATCAGAGGAATTATAGGGCTCGGAGACGAGGTGATCCTACGCGTTTCGTTCGACAAGGCAGCCGTGGCCCAGCGCTGAGCAATGGGACATCTGTTTGCGTCCTCGGCCAGCTCGGAGCCTAGATAGGAGAGCTACTCGCGTGCAGTGGCCTCCATTTCTTATTGGGAGCAACGCGCGATCAGGCGCTGCCGGGCTCGCTGTGGCGCTGGCGGGTGGGCGAGAGGAAGGTGTGGGTAAGCTGGCACCCAAGGCCTCCAGTTTCGGATTCTGACTACGGTGACCCAGACCCATGACGTTCAACGAAACGCTTTATGCCGGATAGGGATGCTGCGTCGATGACGGCCTTGGGTATCGAGCTGACCGGTTTGGGCCCTGACGGTGAAGTCAACCTGTGGCGCTTGGAGGTTCGAGACGAGCTGCCCGAGCCCAACCCGAAGGTAAAGGATTTCCCGGGATGGTGGGAGGGTGCACCGAAGACGTACGTCCTGGCCGAGGCCAAGCGTCTGTGGGAGAACGCAGCCGACCTCGGTCATGTAAAAGCCATGACCCTTCTCGGCTGCGCCCTGATAGGTGGTGGTGATCTGGCGGGCCGCGATTGGCTGAAGCGGGCTTCGGACCTCGGGGACCTTGATGCCGTGTTCCACTTAGGTCTCTCGTGGCAAGAAATCGACCCAAAGAGGGCCCTTGAGTTTCTATTTGCGAGCGGCCGAGAAGGGCCACCCGAGTGCCATGGCCCTGTATGGCGCCGGGCTTCATGCAACACGACCGGACGAAGCGATGCGCTGGCGCCACGAGGCCGCTTCACGGGGCGACGTAATAGCGCTGTTTGACTTGGCGCTCATTGCATACCACGGCCCGGACACAGCAGCCGCCGAGCCGCTTTTTCGCAGCGCTGCGGAAAGAGGCTTCCCACCCGCCATGTTCATGCTCGCCCGCATAGTCGGCGAGGAAGACCCACCACAGGCCCACGAGCTGTGGGTTGAAGCCGACGCCCGAGGGCATTACTGGTCGACGCTCAGCTTGGCACGGGAGGCGCGAAGAAGCGGAACCCTTTGGGGCTCGCACATCGCGACTGGCTACCTTTGGCGCGCGATGGAGCTCGGGAGCGGAGACGCTGCCTATATGTTGGGCGCGTACGGCGTGGGGGCTATCCGACGCAGATTTTGGAAAAAAGCAAAGGAACTGGGCGTCGACCCGGATGCGGAGCCGCCATTGCCGAATCGACGCGTTCAATGGCCATTTGGTGGGCCAAATGCCGAGCGTGAGTAAACCGCTCAGACGCAGTGGTCTGACGATGGGCCTCCGTCCATCGTCCGAGCCTCGAACCTTCGCTCCATATGAGTGGGGAGGGAATCTTGGAGAGAGCCTTGTCGATCATCTCCCGCCCGACCGAGACGACCCAGCACCGGAAGTAACTGCCGAAGCTCAACTACGGGTTCAGCGGTCTCGCTGGGTCCGCGTACCAGTGGGATGTCAGTGCACATCAGTTGAGGACGACCTGGGTCACTCCGCGTCAAACTTTTTGGTCCAGCCGAAATGAAGACGCAGATCAGAGCAGTTTGCCATCTGCCCACGGAGAGTGGCAAAGTGCGGGCGAGAGGACTCGAACCTCCATCCCTTTCAGGACCAGGACCTAAACCTGGCGCGTCTGCCAGTTTCGCCACGCCCGCATGGAACGACAAGCGTAGCTCCTCTCAGAAAGGCCTTCGACCAGCTTGGCTGGCGTCGGTGTGCAGTAGCGCTAACGGGAGCAAGCGTGGACGTGACCCCGTGCCGGCGCGGTAGCCTCGTGGTATGTCCGAGTTCAATCTGCCTATGAAACCGCTAATGCAACCGCTCTTGCAGTCGCCGGGGGGCGTCGGGGCCGACCCGAGTGCGGACGTATACCAGCGCCTGCTCCGCGAGCGCATCGTCTTTCTCGGTTCCGAAGTCGAAGACCGCTCGGCGAACCTCATCTGCGCCCAGCTGCTCCTGCTGGCGGCGGAAGACTCCGTCCGTGACATCAGCCTGTACATAAACTCGCCGGGCGGTTCGGTCACCGCCGGGCTGGCCATCTACGACACGATGCAGTACGTACCATGTGACGTCTCCACGGTGTGCATGGGCCTTGCCGCCTCGATGGGCCAGTTCCTCCTGTGCTCAGGGACCCCGGGCAAGCGCTATGCGCTCCCTCACTCTCGTATCCTGATGCACCAACCGTCTGGCCAGATGCAGGGGCAAGCTACCGACATAGCGATCCAGGCGGAGCAGATCGTCTACCTGAAGCGGATGATGGCAGAGCGGATCTCGTTCCACACCGGCCAGACCGTCGAACGTATCGAGCGGGACTCTGACCGTGACCGCTGGTTCACCGCCGACGAGGCCAAGGACTACGGCTTCATCGACCAGGTCATCTCGAAGGCCCGCCATGTAGGAGAGCCGGCTCTCGCCTAGTTCCCTGCACCCGCTCGGGCAGCGGTTCGCCTAGGTGTGCGGGGTGGGTAGCGTACGGACATGACCATCGCGACACGCCCGTTAGGCAAGACCGGGACCGACGTAACCATCCTCGGCTACGGGGCAATGGAGTTGAGAGGACAGCCGCGCGGACCAGCGATTGAGGACGAGGATGCTGGTCGTCTGCTCAACGCCGTTCTTGACGGTGGCATCAATCTGATCGACACCTCGATCGACTACGGCCGTAGCGAGGAGCTTATCGGCCGATATCTCGGGCACCGACGCGAACGAGTACTTCTTGGCCTCGAAATGCGGGTGCGTCCTGAGGGACCCGCCTCCAGGAGCGAACCCGCCGTTCGCTCACGACTTCCGGCCCGACAACATCCGGGCGGGGATAGAGCAGAGCCTGCGAAGGCTCGGTACCGACCACCTCGACCTGCTGCAGGTCCACGTGTCGCCCAGCCGCGAGCGGCTGGAAGCCGAAGGCACTATCGAGACGATGCAGGGCCTTCGCAACGAAGGCAAGATCCGCTTTCTCGGGATGTCGGGCACGTTGCCCAACCTGCCTGACCATATCGCCATGGGCATTTTCGACGTCTTCCAGATCCCGTACTCAGCGGTCCAGCGCGAGCACGAGGAGGTAATCTCGCAAGCTGCGGCGACAGGTGCCGGCATTCTCATTCGTGGCGGGGCCGCCCGTGGCGCTCCGGCCGAGGACAAGCAGTGGGCACAAGGCCCGATCGGGCTTTCCGAGGGCGAAGGCCAGCGACGCTGGGAGGAATCCGGGATCGACGACCTGCTCGGGGACATGAGCCGGCTGGAGTTTGTACTGCGGTTCACGCTCAGCCACCCCGACCTGTCGAGCACGATCGTCGGGACCTCCAGCCTGGACCATCTGAAATCCAACCTGGCGACCGCCGAGAAGGGGCCTTTGCCGGCCGACTTCTACGAGCGGGCACGGCTCCGTTTGGAGACGGTCAGTTCGTAGTCCGTGCGGCACGCTCGGCTGATCGCCACGCTCGGCTGATCGCCACCCCGTAGACGGCGCACAGGGCGACAAAGATCGCCAGGAGCCACCAGCCCGGCACAGGTGGGTGCCATTGCAACTTGCCCGAGCCGCCGCTCCCCGACAAGGACAGGGTGCCTGGGATGCCGACGATGTAGCGTCGCAGCGCCCAATAGAAAGCGACTGCTTGCCCACTCGCGACGAGCACCCCTGTGGCAGCGCCCAGCGCGCCCGCACACCGGCTGAGGCTGGAAGAGCGCAGGAAGCCGGCGGCCACGATCGGCACTCCCTCCCAGATGGCGAGGAAATAGCGGCCTTGCCCGGCGTAGCCATCGCTGTGGGCGACCGCTACCAACAACACGATTGGTAGCAAGAATGACGCCAACAGCGCCAGCGCCAGTGAGGTCAACGTTGTTTTAGAGCCCCGCACAATGGCCAGTGCGACAAGGCCAGCGCACACTAGAGCCCACGCCGCTAATACGAGCCGCGGCACCGGGGTGTCCAGCCAGCCGAAATCACCTACTCCTTGTGCGAGGAGCGAAGGGAAATGGTCAACGGTAAAGGCGACAACGTGACCGAACGACGATGAGGCCGGCAGCGGTGAAAAATTCGGGAGCACGTTCGTGGCCCGGGCTAGCACGGCCCAAGCCAACGCGCTGCCCGCAGCGGCGACCAGTACCCCGGCCCATACGACGGTGCTGGCCCGCCGGTGTCCCCAAGGTCGCGGCCGTCCCCACAATGCCGGTGCAAGCACAGCCGCCATCAACACTGGCCAAAGGAGTGCCGTTGGGCGCGTCCAGACCATCACCGCGGTCGAGATGCCCAAGACGGCCAGCAGCCCTGCAGGGTGCGGTTCGAAGTGGTCGGCGACAAGCACGGTCGCCGCTGTCCAGGCGGTTGCCGCGGTAGCCACTTCGAGACCGCTCGGGTTGACGGAACTGTTCAAAAATAACGACATCGGCGCAACGGCAACAGAGATGGCCGGCACGAGGAGCGCAGAGCTCGACCAGCGTCGAGCGGTGGCGACTGCCAGGGCCAGGAACATAGCGCAAACAACCGCACTGGCCGATTGCATCAGGTAAATACCGGCAACGCTGGCAGTGAGCAGGGAGGGCCAGCCCACGGCCAAGTAGTACGCAGGGGGGTAGCGGCCCACATGAGTGACGGCGCGAACCGTTCGCGATGACTGCTCGGGTGGGGCGGCACAGCCGGCGCTCACGTTCTCCTTGAACATGTAGCACTGGATCATGGTCCCCGAGAAGGCGTAGGTCTGGGGGACGCGAACGTAGGTATTGACATCCGACGTCGGCCCAGGGACAGCGGGGCCGACCCATTGGCCTCTTACAACTGACGCGGCTCGCGCCACTTGGGAAGGCGAATCGGGGGAGGCCCCGATCGGCGTAGCCAAGGCCCATGCCACGCCGAGAGCCGAAAAGAGCAGCCACCAGCACGCGAATGTCGCAGCAAATCGAGGGCACCGCGATCCCTCGGGCGAGGGTATATGCGTAAAAGGAGACGCGCTAGTAGCCGGGGCAGCGGGTGCGCCTCCCTCGCCCTCGGAAATGTGCGAACCCACGAAACTCAATTGTCGTGGTGGGGTGTTTGCCCGAGGCCGCACAATGTGAGCGGCATACCCGTCGCCCACTCCAACGACAGCGCGGCCTGAGGATAGTTGTCGTCAAGGTAGGTCGCCCCGTTTGCGGGTGGGTAGAACGAGACCGGCACGGTTCTCGTTGCTGAGTATGGGCGGCCCAGGAGGACGGAGAATGTGTCGGTCACATTGGGGCTTGGTGCAGTCAGTTGCACCCAAACGGAAGCATCCCGCTCATAGGTCTCGCTACGTAGGGTGACTCGAGCGGGGAGGCCACCGAAGCGCGGGGCGAAGGTGGAGCATGCCCCCGTCGGGGTAATCGATGTCAGGGAAGTGGATGTGGCCACGCCTGACGCGGATGCCAGGTAGAACTGTCCCGAGAACATGGCCTGGCTTGTGAGGCTTGTGGCTACCGCGGCCCTGGCACTGTCGATTTCAGCTGGGGACAAGCTCTCGTCGCCCAAGAGCCCAGAGCGACCCAGGCGCTGAAGGACAGCCGCCGTTAGGTCGGGCGCGTACCCGATAGGCGTAGATTTCGGCCCGGTGACGTCCACTACCCCCCCGTGGCCGAGCAGCCGGGCGGTCGCTAGTACTTCGGTTCGCAAACCTTGGACGAGCGTCGTCCGGGCGGTGGCCCAGCTCATCGCTTGACCGGCACCCCCCAGAGCGGTTGCCAAAAACAGAGCGACCACGGCAAAGTTGGCCACGCCCGAGCCGAGCTCAGGGCCGGCAAGTGAGCCGAGGGCGTATGCGGTGACCGGCATGAGCAAGGCCATGCCGACGTAGATGTAACGCGGCGCAGTAGAGCCCACCTCGCCTCCGCTGTCGCGCCCCAGAGCCACGATCAGGTAGAAGACGAAGGCGCCCGCGCCGAGCCCCACAAGGGCGGGGCGCTCAGTCAAGAGCCCCCGCGCCTGGGTTTGCCACACGGCCCAAGCGCCCAGGCCGATCAATAGGGCGCCACCCGCCGCCTCCAAATTGAACGAGAGACCAAGCGCGCTCGACAAGCCTGTCCAGACAAACTCAGGCAAGCCGGTCAAGGTGCTCTCGTGGACGTGGTCACCCGATGTCACGCCTAAGCGCCCCACGAAGGCGAACCACACTACGTAGGCTCCAGTCGGGCCAGCCAAGACGGCGATTGCACGGCGGGCATGTTGCCGGGCGAACAACACTACGGCGACCGCCACGAGCATTGCGTCGCCGACCGTTGAGCACATGAGGCCCGCAAGGAGAAACAGCGAGGTCAAGGCGAGCTGGGCCCGATTTGGCGCAGTCTCAGGCCGGTCCACCAGCAAAATGGCGCCCAAGCCGAAAGCTACAGAACCTACGAAGCCAACCTGGAATGCCCAACCTAAGTCTTCTGCGCCAGCACCCAGGAACCCTACAACCGCCACTGCGGCTGCTGCTACCCAGGGCCCGACAGAGTTGTGCATACATACCCGCCACAACAGGTGCATGACAACGACCGTGGTCGCTAGCAAGGGCAGTAGGTAGGGCCAGTAGCTCGACAGGTGGAAGACGTTGTAGAGGGCCCGCCACAACAGGATCGGCAATGTCGACCAGTGCTCGAAATGCGGGTACCAGATGCTTCGTGGGTTGGTGGGGCCGTACCAGAGCCCCCGCCCGACTAGGAACTGCCAGTCGTCGCCGAAGAACCACAAGTGCCGGTCCAGGTACGACCAGAACGCAAAGGAACCGGCCAGCGTGGCGAAATGGAATACCTTTGGCGCGGGGGCTGCCATGGTTTATGCCCGGCCAGGTCAGAGCTCGTTGATAAAGCGCCGTAATTTGTTCGCCGCGCGATTGGCCACCTGCGACAAACCACCCTCCTGGTAATGGTGGCGGGCCAGCTGCGTGAGGGTGCGCGGGCTACCGGTCGCCGCGGGCGCGATAGCTGATGCCGCACCTACCTCTGTCGCGGCCGGCGCAGCAGCTGGAGGTGCTGCGGGCGTGCGCTGCGAGATGAGCTCCCAGGACGCAAGGAGGTCAGGTGCCCGCCGCGGTTCGCGGCAAAAGGCAGCAAGCGGCTCGAGTACGACGGACCAGTGGAATGCCTTGCGCGCTTCGGCGACCCGGGCACGGCAAGCCTCTGCCATCTCCGGGTCGGAGAGAAGCCGGAGGATCGCCTCCTCCAGGGCTTGTGGGTCCTCTGGCGGCACGGTCAACCCGAGGCGCTCCTCCTCGATCAGCTGACCGAAGGAATCGCCTTCCGTGGCCACTATCGGCAGCCCCGCCCAGAGGTAATCGAGCGCACGGGTCCGGAACGAGAACCGGGTCTCGAGGCTCTCGAAGTGCGTCGATACCCCGAGGGTTGCTTCGAGCAGGAAGTTCTCGCGCTCGGAGTACTCGACCCAGCCGTCGTTGAAGAACACGTGCGTGCCGGCAACCCCGAGCTCTTCGGCCAACGCCCTCGCGTCGATCGCCATCTGCATCGGGGGGACATCCGGGTTGGGGTGCTGCAGGCCCATGAAATAAAGGCGCACGGATGGTCTCTTCTTGGCAACCCGTGCGACCGCCCGGATGAGGGTGAGCGGGTCGAACCAGTCGTAGACGCCGCCGGCCCAAATGAGGATGTCGTCGTCCGGCCCAATGCCCGGGACCACTCCCCGGATAGCCGGATGACGATGCTCGGCGTCTTCGTCGGGAAGGCCGATAGGGACGACGTCGATGAGGCGACGCAGCGTCGGGTCGGGGTCGTAGGTCAGTGCGTTCGCCCGCCCGACGGCGCAGAGCTGGCCGATGAAAAGGTCGCGCTGGCGCTCGCTCGCACAAATGAGGAAGTCACCGCGTTTCAGTTGGTTGTTCAAGGTCTCGATCGACAGGCGCACGTGGGCGTCCCGCCCCTCGCCTGAAGCTCCCCTGGTAAGGGCGAGAGTCTCCAAATGGAGGGGGGAGTAGATGTCGAAAACGATGATCTTTTGGGACGCCGCCAAGACCGGGTGGTGGTACATGACGTAGCCCTGCAGGATCATCACGTCGCACCAGGCCTCGGACTCCGCCAAGGCTTCTGGCCCGACGGCGGCGACGAGGAACGCTGTAGAGACCACCTCGCAGTAGGGCGATGTCGTGAGAAGGCGGACCTCGTTCTCTTCCGCCAGACGTTGGGCTATGTGCCAGGCCCGCATCGCCGGCCCGGCCATCCGGGCGCGCAGCACGTCTGGCGTCAGCACAAGGACCCGAGTCATCGCTCGGCCGCCTTGCTGTCAGCCGCACACACCAGGCGCCCCGGCCCAGTAGCCTCACGGCGATGGCGGACATGCTCACAGCCAGGCAGCGTACTCGGGTGGTCGTGTTCACTACCGACCCTGTCGGGCCGGAGATGCCCGGGCCGGCCATTCGGGCATGGGAACTGGCAAATGTGCTCGGGCGGCACCTCGACGTCATCCTCGCGAGCACCGTCGCGGTTTCGGGCGCACATCCCAACGCCGACCTGCGCTTGGCGGCCGGGCCGGCCATCAGGGAACTGGTGGAGGGCTCGGATATCTCCTTCGCCCCGAGCAGCCTCGTTTACATGGCTGAGGAGCTTCGTGAGACGGCCAAGCCGGTCGTCGTCGACATCTACGACCCGTACCACCTCGAGAACCTCGAGATGGGTGGGGACGGCCTGCCCGAGTCAGGACCGCGTCGTCACGCGCCTCGCAGGGGTCATCAACGTCGCCTTGCGGAGGGGCGATTTCTTCACCTGCGCCAGCGAACGCCAAAGGGACTTCTGGCTCGGGAGCCTGGCCGCAGTGGGCAGGGTGAACCCCTTCAATTACGAAGGAGATCCGATGCTCAGCAGGCTCGTGTCCGTGGTCCCGTTCGGCTTACCGGGCGAGCCTCCACGGCGGGACGGCCGGGGGCTCCGGGGCGTCGTGCCGGGTATCGGGCCGGACGACAAGGTCGTGCTCTGGGGCGGGGGTGTCTACAACTGGCTCGACCCTATTTCGCTGCTCAGGGCCGTCGAACGTCTGAGCCGGCGTGTCCCCGAGCTTCGCCTTGTGTTCATCGGGATGCGCCACCCCAACCCCGACATCCCGGCGATGCGCGTGGCGAGCGAGCTTCAGGAGCTGTCGGCGAGCCTTGGGCTCACCGGCAAGCACGTGTTCTTCAATGCCGGCTGGGTGCCCTACGGGGAGCGGGCGGATTTCCTGCTCGATGCCAACGTGGCGGTGAGCACGCACTTCGACCACGTCGAGACCCGTTACTCGTTCAGGTCGAGAGTCCTCGACTACTTGTGGGCGGGCCTCCCCATGGTGCTGACCGAAGGCGACGTCCTCGCCGAAGAAATTGCCAACGCCGGCCTCGGCGCCACGGTCCCGGCGGGCGATGACCGCGCATTGGAGGACGCTCTGGCGCGAATGCTGGCAAACCCTCCGCCGGCTGAGCGTTTCGCCGCCGCCGCCCAGCGCCATACCTGGGACTGCGCCGCCCAGCCCTTGCTCGACTTCTGTCGATCTCCGACTCGGGCGCCCGACTTGTTGGTGGAGCGCGTCAGCCCGGAGCTAGCGGCAGGCTAGAGCGCCTAGCTCCCGTCGCCTAACCCCTGTCGCCTAACCCCTGCCCGGGCCGCGCCCCGACAGGCCCCGCTTTGCCAATGCAACGAGGTTGCTCGCCGCGGCCCTGCTGTCCTCGTGGAGGGCCCGTAGCTCTGCGCGCAATGCCTCGTTGACCCGGCCCAGCTCCTGCGCCTCGGTTTCGACCTCGTTGACGCGGGCGTCCTGCTTCTCGGCCCGACGGCGGAGGTGGCGTAGCTCGTTTTCGAGGTTCTCGATGTGGTGGTCCTTGAGCTCGGTGGCCTGCTCGAAATGCAGGGCTCTGTGCCGCTCGGTGTCGTACGCCGTTTCCATGCCGTAACGATCACCCATCGCGTCGTAATACTCGGCGACCGTGACGAGGGCATTTTCAGGCTCGGCCCGGAGCTTCCTGGGTGGGTCGAGCTCGACCCAGCCCTCGGGCAGTTCGCGAAGCCAGCCATAGAGGGCCGATTGAGCCGTGGTGAGGACCTGCTCGTTGGCAGGATCTTGGGCAGTGGTCTGGTGATGGCGCATATCGCCCGAGACAAAACCCTTGGCACGCCCAGCGGCAGCCAAGTTGGTCGGGAGCCTCTCGCCGAGGCGCTCGAGGAGCTCTGTCCCAGCGGCCTGGCTTGCGACGAAGTTCTCGTAGCGCACAACGAGCACCCGCCTGCCCGCCAAGGCTTCGAGCAGCTCGGCCCAGTACAGCTGCCATAGTGCCAAGGCTACGTAGAGCGGGCGGCCGTCCCTCTTTCGGACCGAAAGAGCAACGTCGATGGGGTTACGGTCGACCAGGATGATCTCGAACCGGTGATCGAGGGCTGCCAACCACGCCGGCAGCAGCAGGCTGATGCGGGGGTCCTTCAGCACCAACGGGCGACCAGCGGCCTCGGCTACGAGAGTGCCCACGACCTCGTCGACCTCGGGCCGCCAAGGCGGTGTGCGCTCCGCTACGACTGCGCGCCCAGGTGGCTTGTCCCAGTTACCGCCGAGGCGTGCGAGGAGGGCGTCGTTGAGGGCGTTGACGTCAGCCCGCTCGAAGAAGCCTTTCGGGTTGTCCTCGGCCGCAGGCAAGAGGTCGCCTTCCTCACCGGCGAAGAACCCCGCCTTGGCGAGGAAGCCAGCCACAGCGCTCGTCCCGCTGCGGTGCATGCCGAGTATGGCGACGCCAACCCGCTGCCCGCGCCCCCTCGGGCCGCCCACTTGATTTGTCTCCCACTGATGTGAAGCTACAGGAAGATAGCCTTTGAGCGCAGATGACCAAAGCAACGGCCCGGCTGCTGGGTGTGCTCTTGTGTTACAACGACGGCGACCTGGTGGTCGATGCCGTGCGCTACTTGCGCGAGCAGGGTCACGACCTGATTGTCTGGGACCACGGGTCGACCGACGAGACTCCACAGGTCCTGCGCTCACTATCCGGTGAACTGGTGGAGCTGCAGAGCATCCCGCGCAGCGTCGACTTCTACGGGCTCTACCCGGCCATGTCGGAGCACCTGATCAAAGAATATGCCGGGCGCTACGACTGGGTTTCCTGGCCAGACCAGGACGAGTTCCTGGAGGGCCCGGACCGCCGCCGCAGCTACCGGGAATGGCTCGAAGAGGTCGCCGGCTCTCCTTACGACTGGATCCAGTTCAACAATTACAATTTCTGGTGGACCGCGTCCGACGACCAACGCACCGAGCGGGCAGTCGAACGGGTCCGCCATTACAGCCTCTTTCCTGACTGCGGGCCACGGATCCGGTCTTGGCGAGCGTCTGCGACCAATATCCGCCAGTTCAACCATAACCCCCCGCTTGGCGAGCGCTATCCGACGCTTTTCAACCTCCGCCATTACCCCATGAGGAGCCAAGCCCAAATGGCCCGACGCCTGGAGGTGGACCGAGCGGGCTTACGGCGAGGCGGGAGCAATTATCACTACGACAACATGAGCTCGTGGCCGGAACGCCTAATTATCCCGCCTGAAAGGTTGCACCTGGACGATGGGACCGGCGAGCTGGACCCGTCACCGATCTTTGACTGGCGCACGATTTACGGCCGCGACGTCCCTGCCGGCGAACGCGGGGGTTGAAGACGGGCGTAACCGGGGGCCTGGCCCAACTGGCCCGGCTCAACTGGCCCGGGTGAGCCCGCATAGCGTGAGGGGAGTGCCGGCGGTCCAGCTGATGACCAGTTGCGCTCCAGGGTCGTTGTCGCTCAGGTAACCGGCTCCGTTCGCGGGGACCGCCAGCTGGGCCGCGACGGAGCTCGCAGGCCCACCTGGTGGGGCAAGTACGGCGGCCAGGTACTCGGTCGTGCCTGCTGGGGGAGCGGGGACGTTGACCTCTACGGACGCTGCGGCTTCGCCTGAAGGCATGCGGAGCCACAACTGGAGGGGAGGATTTGTCACCGTCGGCAAGAACATCGTGCAGTTCCCGGCACCGGCGACTACCTGTGCAAAATTGGCCCTTTCATAGGAGAACCTCCCACTCGAGAGCGCCTTGGGCGTCAGGGAAGTCATGGACCCGTTCCAGTCCCCCACGGCGAGGAGGGTACGGGCATTTATTAGCTCCTGCGGGGAGAGCGCGTCTTTTGGCAGCCAACCTGAGCGTTGCAGGCCGGCTAAGGCGGCCGCCGAAAGGTTCGGGTCAAAGTTGACAGGAGCTGCGGTCGGACCGGAGACGTCGCGGGCACCGGAACCGAGCAGTTTTCCTGCTGCCAGAACGTTTGTTTTGAGCCCGGAGGTAAAAGTCACCCGCGTGCTCGCCCAGCTCTGCGCTTGGCCAACGTTGCCGAGGGCGGTGGCGCCGAGCAGTGCTACGGCGGCCCAGCGCGTTAGCTGGGACTGCCCGTTAGGGCTCAGGAGCTTGGCGATGACCGGTAGGAGAAGGGCCATTGCCACGTACACATAACGGGATTGCCCCGGGCTGACCGTACTGCCATCCCTGCCGAGAGCAGTTAGCCCATAAAAGGCGACTACCGCCGCACATAGCCCGATAAGTGCCGGATTTTGGCGCCAAAGAGCTCCACTTTTCCAAACGACCCACGCTCCTAGCCCAACCAGGATCGCGGCGCCCGCGTCGTCGAGGTTGAAAGCCTGGCCCAGAGCCGACGAGAATCCCGGTCCAGACGAAGCCCGGGGCACCTGTAAACCTGGCGAGGGGGAACTGGTCCGAGTGCTCCGTCAGTCCCAGCCGCCCCACGACCACGAACCACAGCGCATAGGCCACGACCGGCAACGCCAGTACCCTTACCGCCTCTCGTTTGGGCCTGCGGGCGAATGCCAAAAGCGCCGCCCCGAGGAGCATCGCGTCGCCGATCGTCGAGCACATCAGACTGGCGAGAAGTGCAACTGAAGCGAGTGTGCCGGCACGATGAGCCGCCTGGTTGGCCAAGGGCCGGTCGAGCAGGTCGAAGGCCAGCAAGCCGAACAGGACCGAGCCGACGAAGCCGATCTGGAAGCCCCAAGTGAGGTCCTCGGCGCCGGCTCCGAGGAAGCCGAGCATTGCTACGGCAGCCGTAGCCACCCAGGGGGTCACACCGGCGCGCCGGCATAGCCGCCAAGTCAGGTGCATGACGCCGAGCTGAGCGAGCAGCACCGGCACGATGTAGGGCCAGTAGCTGCCTAAGTGAAAAACGTTGAACAAACCGCGCCAAAGTAGGACCGGCAGGGTCGACCAGTGCTCATTATGGGGGAACCAGATGCTTTTGGGGTTTGTCGGCCCGTAGCGGAGCCCGCGGGTGATGAGAAAATCCCATTCGTCACCGAAAAACCAAAGCCCCCGGTCGAGCCATGTCCAAAATGCGAATGCACCGACGAGGCTTACTAAATGGACAGCGGTCGCGGCATCGGTACTAGGGCCCTGGGCGCGCGAGTACCCGCGCCTTGGTAAGGGTAAATCCGGCGCAGTCTCCTCGAAGCGGGGCGCGTCGCCCAGCGTGGTCCCAGCGGAGCTGGGGTCGGGCCCATTATCGGGCAGCGTAGTTCCGCCCGGCGCCTGGCAGAGGGAGCCACCAGCGACATGGTGAGTAGTAATCTGCCCTAAATGGGCCTGACGAGTGTCCTCGAGCACCTGCGCGTCGGTTGGTGGGCGGGAGCTGAGCCGGACGACCCCCTCGCAGCGCTATCGGGCCTTTTGCTCAGGTCGGAGCTGAGCGGGCGCTGCCCCGGGCTCTCACCTGTTTTGGTCCACGGCACGGTGCCGTCATGGACGAGCCCCGGCTTCACTGGCGAAACAGCGGCCGTGAACCTGGCTTTGGACTGGGCTGACGACGGCTCGGTCGATTTGGACATGTTCGTGGCGTCAGGTAGCGCCAATGGCTCCGGTGCAAAGGTCGCCCAACACCTCTCCGAGGCCGGTCTGACGGTGGTTGCAATCGCTCCGGACGAGCTCTGGGGGATGGAGCCGCGCTCCAGCGTCGGGCCCCCCGTTCGCAGTGCCCGAGCCAACGTTGCTGGCTGCCCGCCATCTGCCCGGCGCCCTACTCGAAGCTCGTCTCGCCTACCTACGGGTAGTGGAGGGCCTCCCCAAGAGCTACGTCCTTGTCGAGGGGAGCCTCCTCGAAGAGCCATCGACCAGCCTCGCGACCCGAGCGGACCTCGAGCTCGCCCTGCACCAGCTCGCCAAGCGGGCTGGAGGCGACCGGCCGGCCGAGATAGTCAGGCTTTCGCCGGGCCCGCTCGCAGCGGACGACCGCAGCGTCGAGGCAGTTCTCGAGGCGCGCAGGACCGAGACCGAGGAGGGCCGTTACCAGCCTGAAGACTGGCCCGGGCACCCCGACCGGCCCAGGCTCCCGCTGAGGGTTACAAGCCCGGTCGACCTGGCTGCTGCGGTCGCCGGGGCCAGCGTCGTGGTCGCCCAGAGCGGGCCGATGATGGCATTGGCCTGGGCGCTAGGTACGCCGCACGTGGCCGTAGCGCCCGAGGAGAGCCCGGCCAGCTCTTTTGCCGCCTGGACCGGCGATGCCAGCGCTCTCGTCGACACCCCGGCCGCACTGATTGCCACGATCGACAACATCTTCGCCCGGAGGGGTAGGCCCCCCGGGCTAAAACGACTGGAGGCGACATTGGACCAGTCCCTCGACGAGGCTGCTGGGGATCTGGAGCACAAAGCGGCCGAACTGGCTGCCGACGGGCGGGGCGGCCCCGCCTCTCAGGCGACCTTGGGCGCCCGCCTCCAAGAGCTCCAAGCCGTCAACGACTCGCTCCGCCAGCGCTTAGCGCTCGAACGCCTTCGCTTCGGCGAGCGCTCAGCCCTTCTGGAAAAGACCGCCAACACGAGCGTTCAGTCTGCCATCAAGGCGGTCCACGGTCAGGACGTCGTCCTGCGCAGGCGCCTCGAAGCAACGGAAAAGGAGATGAAACGCCTCCAGGACGAGACCGCCGAGCAGCAGGCCGAGCTCCGAGCCATCCACGCGACGATGACGATGCGTGCGTTGGCCCCCGCGCGTGAGTTCTACGGGCGCCTGCGAAGGGCGGCACGCTGAGCTCCGCCCGCCAGTTTGTCTTGATCGGCACAGCACCCGAGGCGGTAGTCCCCGAACAGGCGCTCGGCGACCTCCTCGGGGGGCCCCTCGGCATAGGCGCCGTTGTGCCCCTCCTCTACGACGAGCGGGGACGGGTCGCCGAGGCGGGTACCTTTGTTGGGCATTCCGGTGCTCCCGTACCGTTCAATGTCGGGGCTGCCTTGGGGTCGCCCGAGCATAATTTCCGTCGGGATGTACCTGGCAGCGCGTCCAGTGTCATCGCGGTCAGCACTGCGGCTCTCGAAGGTTTGCCGACGGCCAAGAGGCGTGGCTCGGTCCCGTCGGCCCAGGAAATGCTGGAGCACGTCCGCGCGACGGGGTTGCGCACGGTCTACGAGCCGTCCTGGCGCTGGAGCGCGCCGCCAGGCATGCCGTCGTGCTCCCGGGCCGGCCGGCCCGCGGCGCTGGGCAGAGCGCGACGAGGCCTGCCCGACGCGGGTGTTGGTGGTGACCGGCACGATACCCGGCACCTTGGTAGGGGCCGAGGGCCTCGCCGAGGTCGTCGAGACGCTCGCGCGCAGCGCCTCGACGCGCGTCACCCTCGCCTGCGCCGACGGTTTTGGCGCATCCCGCTACGGCCGGCACTATCAGCGCCAGGGCGTCGAGGTCATTGCCGGGCCAGTCGATTGGACGGCCTGGTGCGCTGACCGCCGCTACCACTACTCGCACGTGCTCGTGAGCGACGAGGGCTTGACGACACATTTGTGGCAGCTCGTGCGCGCGACCCAGCCCCAGGCCATGGCGGTCCTATACTCCGAGCGGCTGCCCTTCAGGCGCTCCCAGGCGCTGGGCGATGCGAGCTGGCACACCGACGGGACCGGCACTGTGGCTGAGATCGGCCAGACGCAGCTGCTCCACCAGGTCGAAGGTCTACAGGCAGCCTGGTGTGCAAGCGCAGCGGACGCCAGCTTGCTGGCGGGCCTCGGCCCGGAGATCGCGCGTATCCGCGGTTCGGCCCACCGCTCGTCCGCCAGGGTGCTGTCAAGGGCTACGCCGATCGGGAAGGAGTGGTCCTGGTAGCGACCGACAATTTTGACGTCTCGGGCGACCCCGAGGAGCCGGCGGTCCGCGCCCTCGAGGAGCTGGTGCCGGCGTGGCGGCGCCGTGACATGAGCCTGCGTGTCAAGGTTGTCAGCGACTGGCCTACGCCCGGGCTCGTCGAGGCGGCGGCCAGGTTTGGGGCCGAAGTGGTGCCTTCCGGCGGCGACCTCGTCGGCGCCCTTAGCTCGGCGAGGCTCGTCCTGTCGCCGGTGAACCATGGTACGAGTGCCTCGTCATGGGTGCCGGCCGCGATGGCTGCAGGCACTCCTTGGCTCGTTACACCCAAGGCTGTGACCGGCACCTACCTTGACGCGCTGGACGAGCGCGCTGTGGTTGGCGATGTCGCGACGATGGGCCACCGGGGTTGGGCCTTGCTCACCGATGAGGGCGCTTGGGCGGACTTCGCCGCTGCTATCTCGGTCCAGCTCACAAACCTCGTTGCCGAGCGCGAGGCAGCACTGCGGGCGGCCCTTGTCGGCGCCGGGATCGACCCGCCGCAAGGCCCGCGCTGGCCGGTAGAACCCTTGTCGACGCACCCGGCCGCGCTCGGTGTGAGAGTGCCTCTGCGCCCCGCCGCTGTGGCGGACCCGCCTGCGGTTTTCGTGCCGGACACCTTGAGCGAAGACGAGCGCTACGAGTTGTGGCACGAGCGCCGCGGCCCCAACGCCGAGGTTGTGGCAGCTATCGGCGCGGACGCGGCTACCGGCGGTTACCAACCGACGATCTCGGTGCTCATGCCGGTATGTGAGACCGAGGCCTGGATGCTCGAGGCGGCTGTCGAATCGGTGCTGGCGCAGGCCTACCCGAACTGGCAGCTGTGTTTGGGCGACGACGCTTCGACGCGGCCCGAAACGTTGGCCGCCTTGGAGTCCGTGTCCCGCCGTGACAAAAGGATCGTCGTAACGAAACTGGAGGAGCGTTCCGGGATCTCGGCGGCGACCAACGCTGCCCTTTCGATGGCTACCGGCGAGTACATCACCTTCCTCGACCATGACGATGTCCTGAAGCCCCACGCGCTCGCACAGGTCGTCAGGTGGCTAAATACTGACCCGACGCTGGACCTGCTTTACAGCGATGAGGACAAGCTGAACCCGGCCGGGCGCTTCACCGAGGCGCGCTGGAAACCTGATTGGTCGCCCAACCTGCTGTTATGCCAGAACTACGTCTGCCACCTCCTGGTCCTGCGACGTTCGTTGATCGAAAGCCTCGGCGGCCTGCGTTCCGAGTTCGACGGGAGCCAGGACTACGACCTGGTGCTCAGGGCCACCGACACTACCGACCGGATCGCTCACATCCCGGACTCGCTCTATAGCTGGCGGATGCACGAAAAGTCTGCAGCGTCCTTGGGGGAGAACAAGCCCTGGGCGTGGTTGGCAGCCCAGCGAGCGCTCGGCGACTGGCTCTACCGGCGTGAAGACGGCGGTGGGACCGGTGGGTGGACCGAGGAGGGGGCGTGGTTCGACGTCCATCGGGTCCGGTTCAGGCGCTCCGGCGAACCCAAGGTGAGCATCATCATCCCGACCCGCAACGGCCGCCACCTGCTCGGCCGCTGTTTCGAGAGCGTCTTGGGGCGCACGGTCTACAGCAACTATGAGCTGGTAGTGGTCGACAACCAGAGCGACGACCCGGCCACCCTCGAGTTCCTGGCCACCCTTCCGGGCAAGGTGCTGCGTTACCCCCACGAGTTCAACTACCCCCGCCAACTCAACCTGGCCGCCGCTTCGGTGGAATGCGATCTCCTCGTCTTTTTGAACAACGACACCGAGGTGGCGACCGCCGATTGGCTCGACAGGCTTATCGAGCAGGCCATGCGGCCCGAGGTGGGCGCGGTCGGCCCCCGTTTGAGGTTCCCGAACGGCGATGTCCAGCATGAAGGCATCCTGATCGGAGCCTGGCGAGGGCACGCCAACTCGATCGAGTGGGGTAACTGGTGGCGGATGGGCGACCTGCTCAGGGACGTATCGGCAGTGACGGGGGCGTGCATGGCCACCCGTCCGGGGGTTTATTGGCGCGTCGGAGGCTATGATGAGCGGCTCCGGGTGGCTTATAACGACGTGGACTACTGCTTGCGTTTGCACCAAGCTGGGTACCAGGTCGTTTTTGAACCGGACGCCGAGCTCTACCACGCCGAGGGGTCGACCCGAGGCCTCGTCGAAGACCCTGAGGATGCACCTTTGTTCAATGAACGCTGGCGTCCCCGCTCATCCTGTGACCCTTATTACAACCCCAACTTGAACCGCAACCGGTTGCTTTTCAGGACTGAGCCGTGAGCCCGCTAAAAAGCCCGGTGAAAGACCGAGCCGACGCGCCGAAGGTCCACGTGAACGCCAGCGCGAACGGCAATGGCTCGCGCTCGCAGCGACGGACAGGGCGCGGCGCCACTACCACGACGACTGCCCACACTGGCATCAAGCTGCGAGAGTACGGCGAGTACAAAGAGCTCTTCTACAACCTGACGCTTCGCGAACTTCGTTCTAAGTACAAGCGCTCGGTCATCGGCTGGGGTTGGTCGATGATCAACCCTCTCGCCAACATGGCCGTGTACACGGTCGTGTTCTCCCTGTTGCTACAGATCAAACCACCCCTCGGCGTGCCCAGCAGGCTCGATAATTACGCCCTGATGCTCCTCGCGGCGATGCTGCCGTGGAACTTCTTCCAGGGGAGCATCCAAGAGTCGATGGGTGCTTTGCTAGGGAACCAGAACCTTATCCAGAAGACCTATTTCCCCCGTGAGCTCATCCCCGGGGCAACCGTTGCCTCCAAAATGGTCTCCCACCTGATCGAGATGGGCCTTCTCTTGGTCGTGATCGTCGGGTTCGGCAACTGGCGGGCGCTCATCTTTATCCCTGCCGTTTTATTGATGATGGCGGTGATCGCGGCCTTCGCGCTCGGGCTGTCGTTACTGTTTTCGATCGGCAACGTCTTTTACCGTGACATCCAGCATTTCTCCAATATTTTCTTTTTCATCTGGATGTTCCTTACTCCTATCGCCTACCCGTACTACATCCTCGCAGGCGGTGTGAACAGCCCAACGGGCAGCCTCGCCGCACCGAAGCTGGTCCACATCTTCGGCCATATGGTCAACCTCGGGACGCTGTTCAAGATCAACCCGATGACCGATGCGGTGCTCGTGTTCCAGTCGTTCATGTACAACGGGGCTTTGCCAGGGTCCACTCATATAGCGAAATTCGCCAATACGGTCGCAGTGCCTGGCGCCACCGTCAACGGCAAGTTGGTCGCTGCTCACAACATCGTCCAGTACACCCAACTCGTTGTCCACTCCAATGTCTCTTGGGGTGACCTCGCTTACCTGGTGCTCTGGGCTGGGGTGTCGCTGGTCGTCGGCTTGTGGGTGTTCCGCAAGTACGAAGCCCGTTTGCCGGAGGAACTCTAACCTTGAGCCAGCCGGTCGTGGTGGTCGACCACGTCTCGAAGAAGTACCGCCTCTACCGCGAACGCAACGCCTCTATAAAAGCAGCGGTCATGCGCGGTGGCCGCGCCAAGGTGGATGTTTTCTGGGCGCTCGAAGACGTCAGCTTCGAGGTCCACGAGGGGTCCACCACCGGGCTCATTGGGGAGAACGGCTCGGGAAAGTCGACCATGCTCAAGTGCCTGGCCAAGATCCTGCGTCCCGACAAGGGTTCGGTCACGACTACAGGGAAGATGTCGGCGCTGCTCGAGCTGGGCGCCGGGTTCCACCCGGAGTTGTCGGGCCGGGAGAACGTGTTCCTGAACGGGGCAATTCTCGGGCTCAAACAGAAGGAGCTGTTGGCCCGCTTCGACGACATTGTCGACTTCGCCGGCATCGGCCAGTTCATCGACGAACCTGTCAAGAACTACTCCTCGGGCATGTACGTGCGGCTCGGCTTTTCGGTGGCGATCAATGTGCAGCCCGACATCTTGCTCGTGGACGAAGTCCTCGCCGTCGGCGACGAGGCGTTCCAACGCAAGTGCCTGGAACGCTTTGCCCAGTTGAAAAACGACGGCAAGACGGTCATAATCGTCTCGCACTCGATGCAGTCCGTGGTCAACATGTGCGACCATGCGATCTGGTTCAAAAAGGGCCACATGATGGCCGACGGTGACCCCCGCGAAGTGGTCGAGGCCTACACCGGCTCCCTCTTCCTCAGCGAGCACCGTCCCACCGAGACGGGCGACCGTTGGGGCTCAGGCGAGGCACGCATCGAGCGGGTCGAGCTGATCGACCAATTCGGCAAGCAGGTCCTGCGCGTCGGAAGTGGCGAGCCGATCACCGTGCGCCTGTGGTGGGCGACATCCGAGCCAGTGGCCAGGCCCGTGTTCACCGTCTCGGTCCAGACGCTCCAGGGGGTCGTTGTAAGTGGCCCGACTACACGGGAGTCCGACCAGGTACCTGAGAAGATCGACGGCAGCGGCTGGGTGGACCTCAAGATGGACCGGTTCCCGCTCCTGCCGGGTACCTACGACATCACCGCTTCGCTAACGGACTTTACCCTTGCTCACCCCTACGACGTGCGCCGTAACGTGCTCCGGCTCGACGTCGACCGCAAGGGCCCTGTCGAACCCTCCGGGATCGTTTCGTTCGGTGGGGTCTGGACCTTCGGGCCTTAGCTATCTGGCTTTGGCTGGAAGAGGGCGGGCAGCGGGGATACCACGCCAGTTCCTCGAAAATCTCCATCGTTGGTCCCGCGGGACGATCGGATTTTGGGGTGAAAAGTCGTTGCAAGAGGACGCTTCAGTTGATCGAGACCCTTGAAGCCACCTGAAAAGCCAATTAGCCTGTGCCCGATGGTCCCGGCAAACGGCTGGAGCGTCGTGACCGACCCAGAGGGTCGGCGCTACGAGCTTCGGCCCCATGACTGCCCAATATGTGGCCCTGGCGAAAAGCGGGCCCTGGGTATTCGCGGGGGCCGGTTTCACCGCTACGGGCTCGGGATCGAGTCGCCCATCGTCCAATGCCGAACGTGCGGCCTCTTGTTCCCGGACCCATTTCCGCATGCCCTGGACGTACAGACGATGTACGGCGACCCCGACAAGTATTTCGAGCATCATGGCGGGTTCGAAGCAAAAGCCGAGTCTCATCGCGCGACGATCCGAGAGATCAAGCAGCGTTCCGGGAAGGCGGCCCCATCGATCCTCGACATCGGTAGCGGGAGGGGTGAGTTGCTTCGAGCCGCCGCGCTGGAAGGAATAACGGACGCCGTCGGTTTGGAGGTTTCGGAAGCCATGATCGCCAACGCCGGGGCACACGGCCTGACCGTTCTTGCCGAAACGGCAGAGGTCTACGCCAACACCGCGGGCCGCCATTTCGATGCGGTCGTTCTTGCCGCGGTCGCCGAACACGTAGAGGATCCCGACGCCCTGATAGCTGCGGTGGCGCGCCTTACCGGCCCCGGCGCCGTACTGCTCATCGACGTACCCCGTGAACCGAATATCGTGACAGTGGCTGGAAAAGTAGTCGCCCGCTTCAGGCGGAGCAAAGGCGTTCTCAATCTGTCACCGACATTTTCGCCGTTCCACGTCTACGGGTTCAACCCGAAGTCATTGCGGGCCTTGCTGTCGAAACATGGCTTTCGACTTGAGCATCTGCTCGTCCGGGCCACCCCGAAGGTGCCGCACCGCGGTACGGCGCGTGACCGCGTCGAATCGGCCGTTGCCGGAGCACTAATCCAGCTCGGGAACTGGACCGGCACCGCGTCAAACATGACTGGATGGGCCCGGCGAGATTGAACCCGGGCGCCTTGCAGGCCTGGGCGCTAATGACAGCCTGGGCGCTAATGACAGTACGTCCTAGTCTGGAGCTGCCGCTTGCCTTGTGGGCCGTAGGGCGCCCTTGGCCCAGTCGTATGGGAACAAAGGATCGTCAGGCGGTAGCCGTACTATTTCTTCAGGGTCGTGTGGGATAGTCGCACAGTTGCAAACCAGGCTCGGGTAGTCGGCGCCGCACGAAAAGCCGTTCCAAACCTGAGGCGGCACCTTGACCAAACGGTATTGCTCGGGCGAGAGGACTAGCTGCATCACGTTGCCCCGGGTGGATGAGCCGGGTCGGTCATCGTAGAGCACCAAGGTTACCGACCCGTATGGGCAGGCATAGTTGAGCGTCATCTGCTTGTGAAGGTGCCAAGCTTTCACTTTGCCCGGGTTGACCCAGGAGAAGTACACCTCTCCGAACGCTTCAAAAACGGGGTCGTCGCATCGCAGCATCTGGGCGATCTTGCCCCGGTCGTCGACGATTTGCGTTCGCTCGGCGACGCTGACCCCATCGATCGGCCCGAGCCGGTTCTCCAAATAAGCATCCATGCCCGCTTTCCCCCCTAGCGTCTGCCGGTCCTCAGACCGGTCTGATCTTCCATGGCAATTGGCCCGAGTCCCACATAGCGATCAATTGCTCCTTATCCCTGAGGGTATCGACCGTCTGCCATAACCCCTCATGGCAATAGACGCTCAACTGGCCCGTGGCTGTGAGGGCGGCCATTGGTCCTTGCTCCCAAACTGTGGCATCGCCCTCTATGTAGTCGATCACCGCTGGTGAGAGCACGAAATATCCGCCGTTGATCCAGCCGCCGTCGCCCACCGGCTTTTCCCGGAAGCCCACGGCCCGTTCACCGTCCACCCGCAACGCTCCGAACCTTGGGGGTGGACGTACTGCTGTGACGGTGGCGAGCCCGCCGTTACGTTTGTGACAGTCGACGAGCGCGTTGATGTCGACGTCTGATACTCCGTCACCGTAGGTGAAAAAGAAATCCTCGCCGTCCAAATAGGAGCGGGCCCGACGCAGACGGCCTCCCGTCATCGTGCTCTCGCCCGTGTCCGTCAGGGTGACGCGCCAGGGTTCTGTGCTCGAGCTGTGGATCTCGACGGCGTTGTTCTTGAGATCGAAAGTGGCATCGCTGTTGTGCAAGAAGTAGTTCGCAAAATACTCCTTGATCATATAGCCCTTGTAACCGCAGCAGATTATGAACTCAGTCACGCCGTAACACTCGAAGCTCTTCATGACGTGCCAGATAAGAGGTCGGCCCCCGATATCGATCATTGGCTTTGGCCGCGCCACGGTCTCCTCGGCAAGCCGAGTCCCACGGCCTCCGGCCAAAATGACTGCCTTCAAATCGCCAACTCCTCCGACCTACACATAGCTGCCTTGGAAGGATGCTAGCCCGGTACAGCCGGAGGACTCGCTAATGTTGGCCCGTGGCAGCCTCGACGGAGCCGGCGGCAGGTGCCGATCTCGAGGCGGCATTGGACCGTGTCTGTCGCGGTAGGCGCGTCCTGGTGACCGGGACTACCGGCTTTGTCGGGTCCTGGCTTGCCCACCTTCTGACCCTCCATGGGGCCGAGGTGACCGGGATGTCGCTGCCGGCTCCCGCCGAGATCGCCGCAGAACGAGCCCGTATGTGCGCCAAGGTGCATGAGGTCAACGCGGATATCAGGGAGTATTCGCAGACCGCGGCCGTCGTGCGGGACTTTCAGCCCCATGTTGTCTTCCACCTTGCCGCCCAAGCCCTAGTGCTCCAAGGCTACGAAGACCCGATGGCGACGTTTGCGACCAATGTGATGGGTACGGCGCACCTTCTCGAAGCTCTCCGCCTGGTTGGGAGCGCTCGTTGTTGCGTGGTCATCACCAGTGACAAGTGTTACGCCCCCTCGCAGCGTGCTCACTTGGAGACTGATCCGCTCGGTGGAGATGACCCTTACAGCGCCAGCAAGGCGGCGGCTGAGATTGTCAGTAACGCGTACCGGCAATCCTTTGGGAGCTCGGGCCTCCCACCTGTTGCCACAGCACGAGCCGGCAACATAGTTGGAGGTGGCGACTGGGCTGCTGGTCGATTGGTGCCGGATTGGGCCCGCTCAGTCGGTGCGGGCACGAACCTGAGATTGCGCCAGCCCTACGCGACGAGGCCATGGCAGCATGTCCTAGACGCGGTTGCCGGCTACGTGGTGCTGGCTGACGCGTTGTTAGCCGCTCCGGGGGACTACCAAGGAGCCTGGAATTTCGGGCCGCCTCCCGAGCAACCGAGCACAGTCAGCGATCTTGTGGGGATGCTGGAAGCTAGCTGGGCGGCGCGTGCTGGGCGTCCTAGCCCCGTCGCTGTGATCGAGGACAACAACGGACCGGCTGAGCGGCACGAGCTGGCCTTGGACTCCGCCAAAGCACTTAGCCGGCTCTCCTGGAGGCGCCGTCTCGATCTGCCAACGACAGTCGACTGGACAACTGAGTGGTACGCGGCCGCACTTCTGGACGGGGCTTTCGACCCCGAAGCCCTAAGCGCGGACCAGGTGCGCCGCTACCTTTCCATGGGCAGTCCCACCTCATCTTTCGGCCCGGGGGCTCCCGCGTCTGCGGTTGAAGTTCGCTGAGCCCGATAAGGCCGCGATGTCCCTAGGCAGTGCGGTTCACGAGCCACCCCACCAGGGACCCGTCCTGATAACTGGGGCCGGCGGCTACGTGGGTAGTCGCCTGGCAGCGCGCTTGTTGTCCGGCGGCATCGAGGTGACCGCGTTTGTACGCAAGGCCGTCCCATTTTTGGGTGGTTCCACCCAGGTCGTGGGCGACCTGGCGACATCGGGCGATCTCGAACGGATTTTTGCCGGCCACGGCGCTGTGGTGCATCTGGCGGGAGCCAACGAGGCGGCGAGCAGGGCGAACCCGGAGAGATCCCTTCGTGAAGCAGTGTCGGCAATGTGGCGGGTCGCTAGTGCCGCAGTCGCCGCGGGGATCCCGCGGCTTGTGTACCTATCGACGGCGCATGTTTACGGGGCCTCTGTGCGCCCTGGCGCTTTACTTTCCGAGCAGACGGTGCCCGAGCCTCGATCGGCGTACAGCATCGCCCGGTTGACCTGCGAGCACATCGCAGCAGAGCGTTGCGCTCAAGAAGGCAGCATTACATCTGCCGTCTGCTTCAGGGTTACCAACGCTGTCGGCGCTCCCCAGGATCCGGCGGTCGAAAGATGGTCGTTGGTTGCCAACGACCTGTGCCGCCAGGCCGCCGTCGATGGGTCAATGACGCTCCTGAGCAACGGCCTGCAATGGAGGGACTTCCTGCATCTCGACGACGTGTGCCTGGCCGTGGGTTTTGCGGTCGCTCCAGGTCGCCTAGCGGGGGGGACGTACAACCTCGCTTCCGGCGTGCCGCTCCAAGTCCGAGAGCTGGCCGTCTGGGTGCAGGCGGCCTACCGGGCGCTGACGGGTAATGAGCCCGCGTTGCATATCCCCTCAAGCGGCCTGGCTGAGTCAGAGCCTCACCGCTACTCGACCGCCGCTCTGGCGAGCGCCGGCTTTTTGGCGGACAACAGCGTTCTGAGTGCGATCGAGGAGACGGCTCGGTTCTGCCTGGACCATAGGGCAGAGCTAGCGGGCGGTCCCATTACCTAGCCGATCTGCGGCGCTTGAGCCCTGATGGGGCGAGCTCCGCCAGCAAGGCCCGGATGCCGTCGCGCTCTCCGGTCGTGAGCAATCGCCATGTGACGAGTGCGTACAGTGCCCCGAGCACAGCTGCACATCCCAGCCGGGTAGCAAGATCGTTGGTGACTAGGGCCGCGAGGGCGGCTGCGCAGCCAAGTGCCGCGGGAGCTGCCAGTGCCACCAGGCGCCGCGCCGGAAGTGGCGACCAAGGCAAGCCCGCCACACTACGTACGACGGCAAATGTCACGAACGAGTTGATTACGACCCTCGCTGACCAAGCCACTGCCGCACCCATTGCCCCGAATTTCGCAGTGAGAGCTGCAGCTGCGGCAATGAAAGGCACAAGTTCGGCAAAGCGAATATAAGCAATCGTCTTGGTGCGGCCCGAGGAGACTAGGTAGAAGTACGGCACATAGGAAAAGGCACCGAACCACAACCCGCCAAGGATCACAAAGAACGGTCCAGTGCTATATCGCCCGTAGTTGTGGCCGGCCCAGAAGGACAGGAACGGTTGAGCGACCAGGGCAAGCAGGATGGAGGCTGGAGTCAGAGAAAGGAACAGTGCTTGAAGGCTTTTCTGGTACAACGCACGGTGTTCATCCGTTCGGCCTCCAGCTTCCAGGCGCACTAGGGCAGGCATTAGCGGCCCCGCCAACTGCTGGGGTAGGACTGCAAGGATCGTGCCAAGGCTGGCCGCGACCGCGTAGTGAGCCACTACGACCGTAGAGCGGTTGAGTGCCAGAAGGAACCGCTCAGCCGTCTCCAGTGGTATGTCGGCCAACCCACCTAAAGTCAACGGCCCGCCATAACGCACAAGAGGTCGGATGAGGTGCCTGTCGAAACGAAACCTGCGCAGCTCGGGCAAGAGCCTGATTGCGACCACCAAATTGGCTGCGGCACTCATCGCTGAAGCGCCGAGCGCCACGGCAGCTGCCGTGATCACGCCGCCGGACGTGCAGGCGAGTGCGACCGGGACCCCGACGATCACGATGAGATTGGCCCCCTGGGTAATCGCGGTGTACGGGCGCCACCGCAGGCGCACGACTTGGGGCGTGTTGATCGTGCCGGCCACGGACTGGAACACGAACAAGCCGCAGAAGACTCGTAACGCGACTACGTACGCACCGAGGGAGTTGCCGCGAGCGTGAAGCAGGTGCAGGAGTATTGACGGTGCCCACACGCCGACGAGGGCGGCCGCACATGCTGTAGCTGTTACCGTAACCCCGAGGGCAGTCCATACGATGGCTGCTTCGCCTTGGGCGTCGCCATCGGTGTACCGCTCAGCGGAAAATTTGGTCGAGGCACTGGCCATCCCAAGGTCGGCGAGCGCAGCCCACGGAAGCGCAGCCTGCAGCAAGCCCCATGTGCCATACCGTGCCGGTCCTAGCAAACGGATCGTGAACGGGGTCGCCAGCACAGTGGCCACGAGGACCGCTAGCTGCCCGCCGAGCCCCCACACTCCCCCCGCTGCGACCTGCCCTGAAAGCGACCGGCCGCCCTCCGCCGCCCGCTCCGACGCGTCCTTTCGTCGGCCATGTCCGCCTTGCGGGCCGTCGTCCCCGGCCGTCAGCGGGCCGCCGTTTGTCCGGCCCGCAAGGTGCCCTCCTTGTGGCGCTCATGGTGCACGACCTCCACGGTCGACTGGTAAACGCCGTTCGATGGGAGCTGCGAGCACCGTTCACTCATCGGCACCGCCCCCGAATGTCACGCCACGCTGTCCGGTCCCAGGGTGATGGCTCAGCACGTCCAGACGACGGTTGACCCTTGACCTTAGTGGGTCTGGAACCGCGCAAAGGACGATTGCCCCGGCTGTGCGCATACTGAGGCATGTACGGACGTCGTTGCGCAACGACTGCCCAATGCAGGACCAGATCCAGCTGCGGTCAACGTCTCGGCGCGCACCCTGCCACGCGTACCTCGCCAACAGTCGAGACCGGCAACGGCGCACGAGTGGTAGCTTCGCCGCGGGCAGGTTGCGGTCCAGCGCTAAGGCATCGAGTGCCTGGAAGGTCATAGACGCATTTTGGCGGATCGCCTTACCGGCGTTGCTGCCATGGTCACGTAAGACGACGACCGGCTCGTCTAGGTGTGAGAACTTGTGCGTCAAGCTGATGCGCCAGAAGACCGCTTCGCCTTCGCCAAAGATCGCTTCGTTGAACGGGTGCAATGCGAGACAGGAAGTCCGGACCATTGGCGAGCACATATCGATTTGGCACGCGTGATTTCTGCCAACATTGTATCGAATACCCAACCCGAACCCACCGGGGGCAGACGCCATTCGCTACCAGTCAGTAGGTTTTTGGCGATAGCGACGGAGGTGACAACTCCGTAGGAACTGTCGAGCTCCCTAAAGCGCTCCACTTGCCTTCCAAGCTTCGTGGGCAAGTAAAGATCGTCCGAGTAGAGGAATGACACAAAGGGCGCGCGAGCTTCTCTTATCGCCTCATTGAACCGTTGTGTAATGGGTCGATTGCTATCGTGAACGAGCGTCCGCACGCGTTTGTCAGTCACGTTTCTCACGAGCTCTTGAGAATTGTCGGTGGAACCGTTATCAACTATGATCAGCTCGAAGTCCTCAAAGGTCTGATTAAGGACCGAATCGATGGCCTCCTGGAGGAATTCTCCTTGGTTGTACGAGTTGAGGATCACCGATACTTCAGGCAACGAGCGTTCTCCCGCTTGATTTCCTTAGGTGCGCACGCCGAGCCCACGGGACACCTCTCATCTAGGGAAGCCAGCCTTGTCCCCGGTGCGGCGGAACTTGTGCCGAGTGCCCGTTCTCACCCTGTCGTAAAATGCCTGTGTTTGACTTGCCACGGTCCTCGGAGCGAAATGGCTGACCACATGGCGACACGCGGCGGCCGCCATTTCGGCCGCCGCCGCCTTGTCCAGGAGCACTGAGCTGATGGCAGAAGCTAGGTCGTCGGAGGAACCGACCTGAGCCAGACGGCCGGTGACCCCATCTTCAATAAGCTCCCGCAGGCCTCCGACGTCGGAAGCCACCACCGGAGCGCCTAGCGCCATAGCCTCTGCCGCCGCCAGCCCGAATCCTTCATGAAGCGACGGGACGACAACCAAGTCGGCTTCGCGTTCAAGGTCGAACAGGGCCCGGCGCGAGACATCTCCCATGAAGCGGACTCGCTCGACCATCCCCAACTGCCCGCTTCGCGGCGGACCTCTCGCTCGGTGGGGCCGCTCCCCGCAAGTACAACCTCGAGTGCTGGGAACTCCGGCGCCAGCCGATGGACCGCACGGAGGAGAACGTCGTGGCCTTTCTCGGGAACGAAGCGCCCCGGCATGACGATCAACGGCCAAAATGGACGCTCGACCTGCGCCCCTGAACGTGGTTCCTTGGCAGCATCAACGAGCTCCTGGCTCAGGGCGTTCGGGACCACGGCTACATCACGCAAGCCAAGCTGGTCTGTATAGTGCGCCGCGACAGCTTCGCTAACCGCTAGGTAGCCGTCAACTAGGTGGCCCATTACGGCTCGTTCCAACCATTTGCGCCCGTGCTGGGCAATTGTCTGGGGGGGGTAACTCGCATACCCCAAATTGTGGAAAGAAGCGACTCGGGTCACGTCGGCGGAAAGTGTCCCGGCAAGTGACGCGTGGAGGGCACCGAAAAAGAGGTGCCCATGAATAATGGCAAACCGCCGCGTCCTGAGCAGCCGCTGCAACCTGGGCACCCCCGACCATACGTGCCACGGGTCACGGATGTCGAGCCGATGGACAGGGATCCCTTGGTTTTCCAGCTCAACCTGGAGAGTGTAGGGAGGGTGCAGCACCGCAACTTCGAGACAACCTGTTTGCTGCTTGAGCTCTCGTGCCAAGTTGACCAAGGCCCACTCAGCCCCCCCCATGCCGAGCGTTTCGATGACTACCAGGACGCCGCTTTCAGCCGACAAGTGTTGCAGCCTCGGACATCGAACTGAACTGGAAGCCGTGGTCAGAACACCAGGCGAAAAGTTCAACGAGTGACCCGAGGATCCGTTTGACGCCCTCATCGTCACGAGCGTAAGGGCTGGCGCCTGGCGTCAGCTCGACGCTGTGGAACATTGAACGAGGAAACGGTCGTCGGTATTGGCGACGTAGCGTATGAGCTCCGCTCCCGAGCACCAGCTCGGCCGTAGCCATTGATAGTCCGACCTGCCGCCGGTCACCCGTCTGGCCACGGATTGCACCAGTGGTGGAGCGCGCCGAACGAGGGGTGCAAATGGGCTACCCGGTCGGACGCTGACGGGAAGTTCCACGATCGGACCGGCTGGGGTGCTCACGGTGCGAGCTTCGTGGCCCCATTTCGTGTAGTCGGAGAACGCCGACTGGAACTGCCATTTCAGCCCGGGCGTGACGCTGGAATCAACCCGGTACCCAAGCTCGGCCAAAAACCTCAGCGTCGACGGGCTGATCCCAAAGCGTCCAGCGCGGAAGGCAAGTGGACGATGGCCGAACACGTTGATGAAGAGGTCGGTCAAGGCGCAAAGCTTCGCCTGTTCGAGCTCCGCCGGGTAGTCGGGCTGTGCCGCGTCGGCGTGCGTGCCGCCAGCGTTGTGGGGCCAAAGGACGCGCTCTGGGGTGATGAAGTCGCCGTGGAGGTGAGCCCCGAGCTCGTGTTGGGCCGCGAGCCCGAGCAGGGCTTGTTGGCTGGCGGGGATCCTCGATGACTTCAGGGCTTAGCAGGTATGTGGCTTTTATCCCGAAGCGCTCGCATAGCGGTGCCATGAGTTCTGGGAGAGCATGAATGACCGATCGGAAAGTCGGCGGATCTGAGACGGACCAGTCCGCAGACTTGTCGACCTCGGTGTCCACAGTGACTACGAGATGTCTTTCAGGCACCCCGAGCCGTCCTGCGAGATATCGTAAACACTCGGTTGCCCAACGTATTGGTGACGTCGAGCCATGACAGCACGCGAGCGGACCAGCCGACACCCGTCCTTACGGCGCCTGCGATTGTCCTAATCGGCTGGCCATCGACATAGTAGGGCCAACCCGTCTCAGTGACCCGGGATTCCAGAAGTTCCAGGCCTAAGCCGTCCCGGAGCATCCCGTGCGAGCGGGCCGTCATTCGCATGAGCATTGTCGGACCTCGCGAAGCAGTACGCATTTCGCGGTGGCCGGACCACTTGCTCCAGGCACGGGCGGTCCCGAGCACCAAGCTCGGGTTCTCTTCGATGGGGTCGTCTAGTACGAGCAAGCCGTCGATGGCGAGAAGGCGCACCAGTTGGGCCAAAGTCTCACGCGGCTCAACAAGATGAGCCACTACGTCGCGGCAGTGTATGACATCGAACTGGTCGGCGCGGTGGAGAAGGGTTTCGAGTGGGAGCACGGGCACACCCGCTTTTGCGCTAGCTGCCTGGGCGACGCTCTCTGTAATTTCGGCACCTATGGCCTCGTAGCCGGCTGCCGCAGCGCAGCGTAAGAAGCTCCCCGTACCGCAGCCTACGTCCAGCAATTTCTTCCCGCTGGTGTGGTTGCGTAGTCGGGCCAAGGTGGCCGCATCACGCGCAACCGGCACTTCGGGATAAGCCGCGTGGTAAGAAGCCCAGTCGTACACCGTCGCCAACTGGTCCTGGTTCGGTACCGGGTCGGTGAAAACGGTCCTGCAACCTGGGCACCGGTACTGGCGGAAGACGGTCCCCGACCATTCGAACTCCGGCGGAAAGCGTGCGGGGACTGCTGCAGCCCCGCAGACTGGGCAATTCCGAGACGGCACATTGCCCTGGGACGGCTGCACGCGGCACGGTCCAAGTGCTGTCATGCTGGTACATGCTGGAGCCTACCTGGTCCTGTGTGAGGTCTTCGAGCGGCTCTCCGCAGCGGCGGCTGGCCATGGGTGTTGTTCAAACCGCCCCCATGGCTGCTTGGTAAGCCTCCAAGAGAGAAGTTACCGCTCGGTCCAAGCTGAAATGGTCCTCAGCCAATGAGCGGCACCGGGCTGGCGTAGACGGATCCGACAGCAAACGTTCCAGGTCCGCCGCCGCGCCCTCGAGCGAGCCGTCAGAAACGTCCCCAATGCTCACTCCGCAGTCATAGCGAGCTAGCAACTCATCCATGTCGCCGACCCCTGAGCTCACGACTACCGGTCGGCCGCAGGCGAGGAACTCGGCGAGCTTGGTCGGCATGCTGGCCTTGTTGGAGACTGTCGATGACGTTCTCAAGAGGGCGAGCCCGGCACTAGCGCGAGCAACCCTCGCTGGCATCTCCGAGACGTCGGCCTTGCCCAGGAGAGCTCCTTCGGACAGCAGCAGTTCCCTCCACCGCGACGGGTCAGGGCAGAGCACCTCAAGTTGAGCCGGGAGCCGGCGCTGCAAATGTTTCGCAAAGCGCACCATTGCTCCCACGTCGTAACGATGGTTCAGGGTGCCGCTTATCAGCAGTCGGGCCGGAGGCGGGGGTAGCTCGCCAAGGACGAAACGCTCCAGGTCGACGCAAGTCGGGATGACGCGGACCTTGCTGGCCACCGCGGGCCCGTGCCGCTCGACGAGCACCGGGACCGCTGGGCAGCAAGAGCAAGGATCGTCGCGGCTGAGCGAGCTGAGCGTCGCTCGACTTCGCATTACCCTTTCCTCCGGAGAACCTACACGCATGACGCCCAGGTCGACTCGTTCGTCGGCCCAAAACCCCCGCATATCCCATACCCAGGTTGGTGCCCTAGACAGCAGGGCGCAGGCGGCCGGAAGGTCGCTCCGGGCGTGCAGCAGGGCTGCTCCTTTGACGGCGCGGGTCGCCCGCAGTACCCGACTGAGCCCGCCTCTCGCGCCGGAGGCGCCAAAAGGGTGCGCGGTCCAGGTCATCCCCTCGTCCTGCAAGCTGAACCGCAGGTCCTTGGCGGGAGGCGCCTTTTCGAAGGTGTGGAGAGCCACTTGCACCCCCCGCCGGGCCAAGCCTCGCACGTAGGGCAGCACCTGAGACGCCCCAGCGCCTTCGGTTACAGAGTCGAAACTGAGGTAGGTCAGGCGGGGGAGATCGGTGGTCATTTGTTGGTTTGGAGCGCAATGCAAGCGGCCTGACTGGCGTCAGGCGCTCGCGGCCTCCAGCAAGGCCGCAGCCATTGCCGCGGCCGATTGTCCAACCGTGTAGTCCATTCCCCGTACCGCCTCCCGGCGGCTCCCATGGTCGCGGAGAGATCAGGGTCTTGCAGGAGACATGTCAACCACGTGCCCATTGTTCGTTGGACATAGCTTCGAAATGAGTTGTGCCGGGGATCCCGATATCGGCCACCACTCCAACTGGAGACGCCACATAAGGGACGCCAACGGCCAAGTACTGAAGCGCTTTGAGACCAGATTTGCCCCTCGCCCAGGGATCGTCAGCGAGCGGGTAAAGACCCACGTCAAGCGAAGCGAAGTCCTCTGCCTCCCGCTCCAAAACAAAGGAGCGGACTTCTGTGGGGACGCCGGGGACAGAGGCGGACGTCCGGCCAGAACCGATGATGAGCAACCTGAACGGGGACCGACGCCCGACGGCCTCCAAAGCCGGGAACACGGCTTCCAGGTAAGGGTACGTGCTGTGCGAGCCGATCCACCCCACTGTAGGTAAGTCATCATCCCTTCGACGCCCCGTCGCTGGGCGGAGGTGGTCGACGTCTATGCCGTTGGGCACCAGTCGGCCTGGAGGCCCAGCGAGCCAACATGGCTGACAAGTGCCCCGCGCCGCAGGTGACCAATGTCGCATGGGAGAGCAGCCAGGTTATCTTGCCTGGCCAGCGCCTCGGTTTCGCCAAAGCCGTCGAGAACTGGCTCTGCTTGGGGAGCCAACGGGGTCATCGATGTCGAGCACTAGTGGACGAGAAGCGACGGTGTTCAGGAGCCATTCGACAACCGGAGGACCGACCAGCATTGCTTCGCGCTGGACAGGACTATGTTGAAGCGGCGCCAGTCGTACAAGTCGCGCGCCGGCACGCAAGCCCACTCGTCACAGCAGCCGCTTTGCGGGCAACGCTGCGCCCGTAGAAGTGAGCGATTCCCCGTTGCTGAGGAAAGGGCGGACCTCCAGCTCGATCCCGTGGCCGGCGAGAGGCGCTTTCAGCTGGCTGAAGCGGTACCGCGTGGCCGCTGCCAAGGCTGCATAGGGGGCCAGGGCTAAGACGCGGAGGTTTTGCTTGGCTGGACTGGGGCCAAGTGCATGATCCTTCCGCCTTGACGGCCAAGGCCAGAGGCTAGCAGCATGGCCTTGTGCCGGAGCGTGGTGAAAGGGTGGTCGACGTCGGTCAGGGCTATTTGGGCCGGCTCTCGCCAGACGGCTGGCACGCTCGGCGGTGCCTGGGCCTTCCGGCCTCAGTTGCCCACAACAGCTGAGATTGCCAGAAGCGCGCCCATGCCGGTACCCGCCGAGCCGACCCCCTTGGTAAGTGTTGTCATTCCCGCCTACAACGCCGAGCGTTACCTGGGAGAGGCGATTGCCAGCGTGTTGGCCCAGTCCTGGCTAAGCCTCGAGTGCATCGTCGTTGACGACGGGTCGACCGATTCAACGGCGGAGGTGGTCGCGTCGTTTACAGATAAGCGACTGCATTACCATCGAAAGCAGAACGAGGGGACTGTCTCGGCAACTCGCAACAAGGGGCTCGAGCTTGCGTCTGGCGAGTTCATTGCTTTTCTCGATGCGGACGACGTTTGGTTACCGAGCAAGCTTGAAAGGCAAATGGAGCTCTTCCTGTCACGCCCAGAGATAGGCGTCGCGTACTCGCGCGTACGGTATTACGGACGCGGCGCTGGCAATTCGCACCATAATTGTGCCGAAGCACAAACCCGCGGCTTTCACGTACATAGTGCTACAGGAGGCCAACGGCGTTGCCGCGGGGTCGACGATGCTCGTTCGGAGGGAGGTCCTAGAGAAGTTCGGTGGCTTTCGGGTCGAGCTTCACGTGAGCGCTGATGCGGAGTTGGCTGAGAGGATAGCCAAGCAGTGCGATTGGGATAGTGTCGACCGATGCCTTGTGCTGTACAGAGTGCACCCAGGTCAGAGCCATCGGGACCTGGCCCGCTACGAGCAAGATAGCCTCTGGATCTTTCGTGACCGGTACGGCTCAGCCGACCAGAGGCCGAATTTCCGTCGCGGCATGGCCAATTTGTATACACGACTGTTCTTTTACGAGCTTGCGAGCCGTCACCCTAAAGCGGCGGCGCGTCACCTAAAACAGGTACTAATCATGAAACCTGACCGCATGCTGCGGCTGCCGCTCGAGGCAATGGCCCGCAGGTCAGTGAGGGCGGCCCGCAGGCTAATGCGCCCGGTCCTTCTGGGCCCGGAAATGGCGGACCATTTGCCAGGGCGCGAGAATTAGCTGGACGAAGTCCGGCGGGCGCGGGATGAGCGCCACGAGAGCGCCGGGTCGCCGCGCAGTCGAGTTGTAGACGGCGGCACTTACCGCGAGGCCGACCAGCAGGCTTAGGTCGAAGGCTATCGCGGCGCCGACGATGCCCATCGGGGGGATGAAAACGAAGTCCAGCGCAACCATGGTGGCGACGGCCGGAGCGAAGGATTTGACTAGCAACCCGGTCTTGCCTCTGGCAGACCAGGCCCGGCAGATGACCCACTCGCGCGCTCCAGACTATCCCCCCGGGTATGAGGATAAGAGAGGCCGGCACGGAGCCGGCAAACGCGTGGCCGAAGATAGGAGCCGTGAGCAGCGGTATAAAAAGCGCGAGGCCAGCACAGCCAACAACTGCCGCAGCCACCGATAGGCGGGCGAGCCTTTGTGTGAACACTATCCACTCCTCGTCCGTCGAAAGGGCAGCCAAGCGCGGGTAGTTGGCTCCCACCAAGGCGACGGCGGCATACGTAGAAAGGGCTGCTGCGGTCAGAGAAATGCTGTACAAGCCCGCGGCTGTTGCGCCGGCAATGAGATTGACCAGCAACAGGTCGAGGCGAGAGGACGCGACGATCAGGAGGAACGAGATCTGGATCGGCACCCCTAGGCGCGTAGCGCTGCTCAGATATGCGCGGTCCCAGGTCGGGAAGTGTGAACCGCCTGAGCGTCGCAAAGCGGCAGCCAACATGAGCAAGGCCACTCCCCACCCCGCAGCCATGGCCAACATTGCACCAGTCGTCCAAAGGCGGAGTAAGTCGACGAGGACGAATGTCATGGCAGCCGATACGAAGGCGTTTGTCAGCCGGGCGGAACTGGTGAAGATAATGCGCTGCTGCGAGTCGACAAGTAGCCCAAATACCCCGACGCCGGTCGCCAATGGCACCGTGAGCGCGGTGATGACAAGTGGGTGCAGGAACTCCCGCCAGCCTGGGCCGATTATCAGGACCGAGACGCCGAACACGGCCGCCGCTCCTATCGATGTGGTTAGGACCAGGAGCGCAACGGTTGCTCGCAGTGCCCGTGGTAGGTCTGCGTGCCCCCGGGCGAGGAGCGTGACGGCGGATTCGCCCATCCCTACTGCGCATGCCGGCGCGGCGATGGCCACGATATAGCTGAGCGTCGAGACGGTGCCTTTGAGGGATGGCCCCATGTGGCGGGCTACGATCGTGCTGGCGAGGAGGGCAAAAAAGGCAGAGCCGAACTCCGCTAATAGCCGGGAGGCTGAGTTACGGCTTGCACCTGACGTGGAAGGGCTGCCAGTTGGGCCACCGTTATCGGGCCGGACAGTCGCCACAGATGGCTACGCTAACCTGTAGTTCATGGGCTCATGTCGACGGTGAAGGTCCTCGTTACTGGCGGCGCAGGCTTCATCGGGTCCAACTTGGCCGCCCGGTTACTAGGCGAAGGGTACGCCGTGCGCGTCTTGGACGACTTCTCGACGGGTCGGCGCGAGAACGTCGATGGGCGGGTGGAACTCATCGAGGGCGATATTGCCGACGAGGAACTCGTGCGTGAGGCAGTCAGAGGCGTCCAAGTCGTGTTCCATCAGGCTGCTGCCGGGTCGGTCGCACGGTCCGTCGCCCGGCCGCTTGTAACTGACCGGGTGAACACTCACGGGACTCTCACCGTACTGAAGGCATCTCTGGACTCCGGCGTGCACCGGGTCGTCTCAGCGTCGTCGAGCAGCATATACGGGGGCGCCGGAGCTCTGCCGAGCGTCGAGACTGGTACGCCGATGCCGCGCTCGCCTTATGCCGTCTCCAAACTTGCCGGGGAGCACTATTGCCGCGTGTTTACTCAGGTATACGGGATGGAGACCGTGACCCTGCGTTATTTCAACGTGTACGGCCCGCGGCAGCGGCCGGACTCGTCTTACGCAGCCGTCATCCCTCTTTTCATTCGTGCCTTCTCGGTCGGCCAACAGCCGGTCATCCATGGAGACGGCCGACAGAGCAGGGACTTCACCTTCGTAGACGATGTCGTTGAAGCAAATTTGGCCGCTGCACGAGCGCCAGCAGCAGCTGCCGGCGGCGTTTTCAACATAGCCTGCGGTGGGTCCCATTCCTTGCTCGAGTTGCTGGAGGTCCTCGGACGGGAGATGGGCGTGAGCACTGCCCCGGTGCATGCTGAACCGCGGCCCGGCGATATCCGGGCTAGCCAGGCGGATGTCACGGCTGCTCGAGAGGTCCTCGGCTTTGAAGCCAAGGTCAGCTTCGAGGAGGGACTTCGCCGGACGATCGGCTGGTACCGCGATGTCAGTGGCTCGCTTGAACCGTGAGTGGTCGCTCATCGGCGGCGACCGGCGAGTGCTCTGCTTCGTTGCCCCTGGGGCGTCGCCACAGCGCCCAAAGGTGGCTGGCCCCGAGGGCGGCGAAGAACGCCACGGCCCAAAAGAGCTGGTCACGATGGCGAAACGCGCTTCCCAGGTTACCCTCAGCTTCTGATGCAATCCCGGTAATCAATATGGTTACCGCCAGCGGAAAAGCGATCAAGTCGCGCCTACGTCGGTAAGCCACCACCCCAACTACTGCCAGTAAGTAGAGCGGGTAGTACAGGAGCTCCTCCGCAGCAGCGAGGTCGGAACTGGCGCCGGCACCGTGTTGCCAAGGGAAGGGGCGCAAAGCAAAGGCCACGAGGCCTGTCGGCAACGCCCGAAGATCGTTGCCTATGCCGCTCGGTACCACCATGGCCTCGTCTGCCACCGCGGAGGGAGCAGTCACGACAGTCGTGGTAGGCGCGACCTCGGTGGTCGGGGTTGTACTGGATCCAGTTGTCTTGGATCCCGTTGTTGTCTTGGACCCCGTGGTCTTGCTCCCAGATCCTTTGGACGCAACAAGCTTCGGATGGACGAAGGCCGATTTGGCGCCCACGGAGAGGACGCTGCGCTCATAACCAAGTTGCTGGCCGTGGTGACGGATGTAGCTGTTGCCTGCAAGACCGAGGCCGGAAGCGAGCGGGACGAGAAGGCATAGCAGGGCGCACAAAGTCCGCGTGATGACCGGACGGGCCGGCCGGAACAGCCACACCGCCAAGGCTGTCGCCCAGGCCGCCGCCAAGAACGCCCAAGAGCGCAGGAATGCAATCGAAAGCAGAGCGACGCCGACCAATATCGTTGCACTGGCCAGCGATTGCCACTGTTTTGCGCGTGAGAAAAGGAAGATCCCGTAGGCGGCGGCGGCAAGCCCAGCCCAGACCATGGACTCGCGGAGCACCACTGACGACCACACGATCTGTGAAGGGAAGAACGCAACGGTCAAACCCGCTAACGCTGACCATCCCCTGCTCAACACTCGACCGGCAATAGCGGCTGTCAGCGCGGCGGTGACTGACCCAAAGAGCGCTGCCCATAATGCAACCAACAGGGGATGGGCACCGAACAATTTGAACAGGACGACGGTCGGCCACATAAACGAGCCTGCAGTGTGGAACAGCGTTTCGCCATAACCGCTCCAGAAGGCCGGCGTGAGGCGGCCCGCTGCAGCGAGCCGCCCAAGGATTACATACTGGGACTCGTCGCCGAACAAGTAGCCGCTAAAAAATGTAATGCCTATTGCGGCGACGAACCGCACCGCGGCCGCCACCAGGAAAGAGGATCGGACGGGGTGTTGTTCTGCCAGGGACCAAGTTGCTCGAACGGCCCTCTGAGCACGTGGAAGTCGCACCAGCTGAAGTCCGCCGGGGGTGGCCGAAGACGTCACGTACTCTGCTGGAGCCGCTCGCCGCTTGTCGCCGTGATTGGCTCCTGGTCCACTTCGGAGCGGACCTCGTCGATGACGTCGTCGAGGATTTCGGCCAAGGTGTGCTGCGCATGCCACCCTGTCAGTGCCTCGAGCTTGCCGACGTCGGGGACCCTGCGCACCATGTCTTCGAAGCCCACCTCGTAAGCGACCTCGTACGGTACATGCAGGACCGGCGAGGTGCTCGACGTCTTTTCGATTATGAGCCGGGCCAGCTGTTCGATCGAAATTTCCTCCGAGGACCCAATGTTGAATACGTCGCCGATCGCGGTTGGTTCGTTAAGAAGTCGCACAAGAGCATCGACGACATCGGTCACATGGCAGAAGCAGCGGGTCTGAGCCCCGTCGCCGTACACGGTGAGCGGTGCGCCGTCGAGAGCCTGGTGGACAAGACGAGGCACGACCATGCCGTAGGCCGGGCTCTGGCGGGCCCAACCGTGTTGAAGAGGCGGACGACAATCGTTGGCAAGCCTCGCTCCCGATGGTACGCGTACGCAAGTATTTCGTCGACGGCCTTGGAGGTTGAGTAGGCCCAACGGGCTACGGCGGGGGAGCCCAGGATGCGGTCAGATTGCTCGTTGAGCGGGCCGGAGTTGTTCTTGCCGTAAATCTCCGAGGTGCTGGCAACCATCACTTTACGCCGATAACGGTGCGCAGCCTCCAGCACCGTGATGGCGCCCTTGATATTGGTCGTCAAGGAGTACAGCGGTTGCTCGACGATGAGCTTTACGCCGACGGCTGCAGCCAGGTGCACGACGATGTCACTGCTCCTGACTGCGTCGTCGACGGCCAGCTCGTCGAGCACTGAGCCTTGCACGAAGCTAAAACCGGGGTAGCTCTTCGCGACGTCCAGGTTCGACAGGCGTCCGGTGGAGAGCGTGTCTAGCACGACCACCTCGTTACCGCCTTGGAGCAACGCCTCAACGAGGTGCGACCCTATAAACCCGGCGCCACCGGTAACGAGGTAACGCGCCATGATCCCCGAGGCTAGGCCAGGCTCGGCAACCTGGCAAGTACCCGCACCTACCAACCCTGCCGGCGAAGGAACTCCTCGAGCGTCACCAACGTCCAGAGCGCGTGCCCATGGTCAGCAGCACCGGACAGGTGCTCACCGACCATCCGGTCAATCGCCTCACCCTGGAGGTGTGCGCGCACCCGGGCGGAGCTCGCCAGCAGGCGCGCCTCAAGGTAATTGCGCAGTTCGTTCCTGAACCAACTATCAAGAGGAAGGGAGAAGCCGTGCTTACGCCGGTGGAGCACCTCAGGTGGGACTAAGTCCGCCACTGCATGTTTCAACACCCGCTTAAGCGAAAAGCCGTGCACTTTTTCCGCCGGGGCTAGTTGCGATGCATGCTCGACCAGCACGGTGTCAAGAAACGGGGAACGGACCTCCAAGGCATGCGCCATCGACATACGGTCGACCTTTGGGAGCAGGTCGTCCAGGAGATAAGTCCGCAGATTGAGCAGGAGCAGCCGGTCGAGCACGTCCGACGAAGCCGTCTGGTCCCAAATCCGCAAGTAGTCCTCGAGCCCCCACCCCGAACCGCCCGGGCACAGTGCCTCCCGCCAGGTCGCGGGGATGTAGCTAACCCATGACAGGTAGGCCTCGGGGAGGGGGAGCCCTCGGACGTTGACGAAACGCTGGAGGCTTCTTGCGCGCCCCGAGAAGGCGCTGTGGGGGAGGGTTGCGAGCAGCCCGCTCACCGAACGCTGGACGAGGTCGGGGAGCCGCTGGAACCTCGACAGTGCGACGCCAGCAGCGAAGCGCTCATACCCCCCGAACAGCTCGTCTCCGCCGTCCCCCGAGAGGGCCACGGTGACGTGCTTGCGAGTTAGCTCGGAAAGTAGGTAGGTGGGAAGAGCGCTCGAGTCCCCGAAGGGCTGGTCATGGTGCCATACCAAGCGCTCGATCAAGGAGGCGGCGTCCGGGCTGACCACGAACTCGGTGTGGTTCGTGCCGAAGCGCTCAGCTACGGAGCGGGCGAACGGGCGCTCGTCAAATCCCCCGGCATTTTCGAACCCGATCGTAAAAGTCGACACCGGCTCGCTCACCAGGCCAGCCATCAGCCCAACGACGCTCGAAGAGTCGACGCCGCCACTCAGGAACGCCCCAAGCGGGACGTCGGCGACCAGGCGACGTTCGACGGCGGACGAGAGCTGTTCCCGGACCGCGCGCGCGCCGCATTGTCGAGCGAGGTGGGTCGGGGTGCCGAGCGGCCCGGCAGTCGCAGCGGGGGCTCCCAGTACGAATGAAGGGTGGGACCGTCCCCGGGTTCGAACACGAGGACATGCGCCGGCGGCACGCTATAGATTTCCTCAAAGAACGTTCGCGGAGTTGGGACATAACCAAAGGTGAGGTAGGCGGGGAGGGCTGTATTGTCCATCCTGCACGGAACGCTTGGGTGAGCCAAGAGAGCCTTGATCTCGCTCGCGAAAACAAGGGAGTTCCCGTCCGACCAGTAATACAGCGGCTTTTTCCCCAAGCGGTCCCGACCCAGGACCAAGCGGTTGCGGGAACTGTCCCATACGGCGAAAGCAAACATACCGTCGAGCTGCCTTGCCAGTTCGACGGGTTTGGATTGCTCGGCCAGGTGAGCGATCACCTCCGTGTCCCCTTCGCTGGTCAGAATGTGCCCACCGTTCAGAAGGTTCTTCCGTACCTCTCGGTAGTTATAGATCTCACCGTTGAGGACCGCCCCGACCGCACCTTGCTCAGACGTCATTGGGGGATCCCCTGTCACGAGGTCGATCACAGACAGACGCGTCTGGCCGATAACGCCAGGGCCGCTCCCGAACAGCCCGCTGGCGTCCGGCCCACGATGCTCCAAAAGCCGCAGCTGGCCTTCTACCTCATCCCTGGAAACGCCGGCTCGGACCGCACCCGCTATGCCGCACACAACATGTCCCTCACGGCTTGACTGTAGCGTTGGCTCCAAGCATCATGGCTCAATGGCCGAGCGAGCATTGAGGGTCGCGATCGTCGGCCAGGGCTACGTTGGCCTGCCCCTTGCCATTCGCTCAGTGGAGGTCGGCCACGACGTAGTCGCTTTCGACGTCGACCACCGGCGCGTGGAGCGCTTGAAGGCCGCTGATTCTTACGTTGAGGACATCTCGTCAAGTCAGCTAGCCGAAGCACTCGCAACCGGTCGTTACCTCCCCACAACCGCTCCTGCCGACCTGGCTGGTTTCGATGTCGCGTTGATTACGGTCCCGACACCCCTGAAGGACGCCGGCCCGGACTTGTCGTTCATTGAGGACGCCGGGAAGACCTTGGGCTCCTACCTTCAGCGTGGTGCGACCGTAGTACTTGAGTCGACGACCTACCCAGGCACGACCGACGAACTTTTGGCGAGCTTGCTGGCTAAGGGTTCCGGTTTGGTTGCTGGGCAGGACTTTCACCTCGGCTACAGCCCTGAGCGGATCGACCCGGGCAACAAGGCCTTCGGCCTGAGAGGCACGCCGAAGGTCGTGTCCGGTATCAATGCTGCTTCGCTCGAGGCGGTGCAACGGTTCTACGACTCGATTATTGACAAGACGATACCGGTGTCGGGCACCCGCGAGGCTGAGCTAACAAAACTGATCGAGAACACGTTCCGTCATGTAAACGTGGCTCTCGTCAACGAGCTTGCGATGTTCGCAGCCGACCTCGGTGTCGACGTCTGGGAGGCCCTTGACGCGGCCGGGACTAAACCTTTCGGGTTCATGAGGTTCAACCCTGGCCCGGGTGTAGGGGGCCATTGCCTACCGATCGACCCTAGCTATTTATCGTGGCGCGTACGCACGACTCTCGGTCAAAGTTTTCGTTTCGTAGAGCTGGCCAATGACGTTAACGACCACATGCCTGAGTACGTTGTCAAGCGGTTGACGGTAGCCCTGAACCGGCGCAAGCTGGCTGTCAATGGGAGCCGTGCTCTGCTCCTTGGCCTCGCTTACAAGCCCAATACCTCAGACATGCGGGAATCCCCGGCAATTGGCGTCGCACAGCGATTGGTGCGTCTGGGCGCCGAGGTCCGCTACGTTGACGAGCATGTGCCTGACCTCAATTTGCCAGGTCCCGACCTTGCTCGCCAGTTGGTGCAGGCCCGTCTGACCGTAGAGGAGCTCGAGGCGGCCGATGCCGTAGTCGTGCTGACCGACCACGACGACATCGACTACGACTTGGTCGCGCGGCATGCTCGTTACGTTTTTGACACGCGCCATCGGTGCCGTGGAGAAGTGGTGGAGTACCTCTGACATCGAGTGGGGCGTCTTGACTAGGGCGTCTGTCTTGGAGCGGTGGAACATAGCGGGTCTGGCGGCACGCTTGCGCTGCCCTAGCTGCGAGCTTCCGGTGGCCGCGGCCCCGGATGGTAGCGGCTACGCGTGCCTGAACGGTCATCGCATGGTGTTCCGGGACGGGTACCTCGTTGCGGACGGCCCGAGCGGACGCGACGTCATGAGCCAGAGGACGGCAGAGAGCTTTGGTTACGAGTGGACCACGTTCGACGATGTTCGGCCCGAGGACAATGTCTTCGCGACGTGGTACCTGGCCGACCTGCGATTGGACGAGCTGGCCGGCAAAGTTGGCCTCGACGCCGGTTGTGGGAAGGGTCGCTATACCAGGCACCTGGCGCCGCACTTAGCAGTGCTTGTCGCGCTCGACGCTTCTGTAGCCATCGAGGTTGCCACACGAGACTTGGCAGCCTTCGACAACGTCGTGACGGTTCGCTCCGACCTCAGGTCGGCGCCATTCGCATGCCTCGTTCGACTTCGTGTCGAGCCTCGGGGTCCTGCACCACCTCGACGACCCGTTCGCCGGTTTTAGCTTCCTCGCAAGGCTGCTGGCGCCGGGCGGCGTCTTGTTCCTCTATCTCTACAGCCGGCCATCAGCCCGCGGGGTTCGTTGGGCTGGGATCGAGGTAGCGACCCTCGTCAGGCGCCTCACGGTCCGCATGGACAAGCGAGCGTTGCGATGGTTGAGCGCTGCGGTGGCAGCCCTGCTCAGGGTGGCCTTCGTCACCCCTGGGACGTGGGGCGACGATCGGGACGTCGCTTGGCTCAAGAAATTGCCGCTAGCGGTGTACCGGCGGAGATCGTTCCGAGCGATTTGGCTCGACACCTTTGACCGTCTGAGCGCCCCGGTGGAGCACCGCTACGTGTGGCCCGACCTCGAGCCCTGGTTTGCAGCCGAAGGGCTCACCGTGGAGTCGGTACGTGACGATGCCGGGTTCTTCATCGTTGCCAGGCGGCCTTTGCGCGATGATGGTTAGCGCGATGACAGCAGGTGGAGCACTGGCGCAACGGTGAGTTCGCTCCCTTCTTGGGGATATGGCATTATCCTCGCTGGCTCCCTCTTCCTGAGCCTCGTCCTCACCCCCGTCGCGATCGGTGTAGCAGTTCGTTTTGGCGTACTCGATCATCCCGGCCCAGCGAAGGCCCACGTCAAGGCTGTGCCGTACCTTGGCGGGACGGCGATCGTGGTTTCGTTCGCCGGTGTGGTCCTGGTCGCTGCGTTGCTGCGGCCTCCACCTAGTGGGCTCCCCCAGCTGGCCGGCTTCCTGGGTATTGGCGTTGTCCTTGCCCTGGTCGGGTTGGCTGACGACGTCAAGGGTGGTTTGAGCCCCTGGTTACGACTGGCTCTCGAGGCGGGGGCCGGTGTGGCGGTATGGGCGATGGGGTATGCCGCCCATCTCGCTGGGGTCCCCCGAGCATTGGCGCGGTGATCACCGTCTTGTGGGTGACCGGGGTCACGAACGCCTTCAACCTTCTGGACAACATGGACGGCCTGTCGGCTGGGGTCAGCGTCATTGCGGCCCTAAGTATCTTCGGGATCGCCTGTTTGCAGCATCGGTACTTGGTTGCAGCGCTTGCGATCGCCCTGACGGGTTGTGCGGCTGGGTTCCTCAGGTCAAATTTTCATCCGGCGCGGATCTACATGGGGGACGCGGGCAGCCTGTTCCTCGGCTTCACCATTTCAGTGCTCCTACTTACGCTGCGAGCCAACGCCCCGACCCGTGTCGGGATCGCCGTAATCCTTGCGGTACCGGGTGTCGCCCTCTTCGACACCACATTGGTGATGGTTTCTCGGGTAGCGCACAAGAGGACCCCGTTCACTGGCGGGCAGGACCACACAAGCCACCGTCTGGTCTATTTGGGTCTCTCGGTGCGTGAAGCTGTGGCGCTGACCTATCTAGTCGGCGCGTCCCTGGGCGCTGTTGCTATTGCCATGACGCGGGCCCCATCCGCACGCTTACTCGGCGTGATTTTCCTACTGGGGGCAGCCGCCCTCGCAGCAGTCCCCCTGTTCCGCGTGCCTGTCTACAAGGTGCCGTGGGCACAAGCGAAGGGTCGCAAGCCCCCCTCGTTAGACAGTCAAGAGGTCGGGCGTGGCAAGGCAGACAGCCCTGGCCCAGATACCGGCGGCCCAGGCCCGAGGCCATCCAGCTACCAGAGGCGGCTCCCCGGACGCCGGCTAAGGCCTAAGCTCGCCGATCAGGACTTGGCGGCCGGTTTCTTAGCTGCCTTTGGGTGCTCCGCAGACAGGACCTGTTTCAAGAAGGCCCGATAGTCAGTGTTGAGCGGGTTTTCGCTGATGGCTCGCCGAGCCAGTGCGGCGGCTTCGGTGAGATCTGAGTGCGCCTGGGCCGGTTGCACTTCCGATAGGTACCCGTCGACATCCGCTTCGTTCAAGAGGTTAGGCGAATCGAGCGGTCCCCTTGCCACCGCCTCGGCGAACAGGTGCCTGGCCTGGACCAAGTCGCTGATGGCAGTCTTTGCGCCTGACGCACTGGTGACGCCGGTTGCGAGCTGTTGGTACACCGTTCCCGCCAGCGAAGGGTAGGTCGGCTCCCACGGGTTTAACGCGCCAGCATGCTCCAAATCGGCGAAAAACCTGGGCCCGACCTGGGTGCGAGGCTGAGTCGAGGTCCCTGTCGCGGGGACCTCCGTCAGGCTGCTCCGGGCGGCCCAGTACTGGTGGTCTGCCCGGTAGGGGCCGTCTGCTCCTAGGGAGATCACAACGACCACGACGACAACTATCAGCGCTGCCACCCCTGTCTGCCACGGTATGTACACGGGAGACGGCTCACGACGCCTGGGCTCACCGTGACGGTCAACTGTCAGGTCGCTGTTGTCGCGAGATAGGAGAACGGCGGGCCGCAAGTCGTCAGGTACGCCCGCGGCGCGGCTCACCATCGCCAGCAAACCGACGAGCAACCAGAACGTAAAGGAAAGTCCGACCTGCTGGACGTTGAACAAGGCTTGCACGAGGTACGCCGTGATGGAGGCGCTCACGACCCCGAGAGTTATCCGGAGCGACCGGGCGCGCTCCTTTGCAGCGGCGTCGCTATTTTCGCCTCGTTCGGTCGCGCGGAACCGCCGCCAGGCGCCAGCAGAACGGAGAGCGACCGCAGCCAGGAGCGCCAAGAAAAGGGCGATACCGATGAACCCCTGATCGGCAAGCAAGTTCATGAAAATGTCGTGCGCACCGTTGACCAGATAGGTCGCTCCCAAGGCCTTTACCCATGCCGCGCTTTGGTACTTCGGGTAGACGAGGCCAAAGGCGTCCGGCCCGACCCCTGCGACCGGGTTCTTGAGGGCGATATGGAACGCAGTTTTCCATATTTCATTTCGCTGCCAGACAGAACTGCCGGTGCCGCTCTGGAACAGCGACGAAACCGGCTGGGAGAGGAACCGGCGCCCGAAGGCTGCCAGCCCGATAACTACAACCAGGATTGCCCCAACGGCCCCACCGACGATCGCGGGTGCCCTCCGCCGAAGCTCCGGCGCAACGAAGGCGGCCAGTACCAGGGCTGCGATGACCACGGCGACCCAGGCACCCCGTGCGACGGTGCGGACCAGCTCGACGAGCAACACGACTCCCACGGCTCCACCTGCGAGGCGCCAGTACCAGCGTTTCGCTCCCAGCCCCAGCACCACGACGATGGGGAAGATGACTGCCAGGTAGCCGCCGAGGTGGTTAGGGTTGCCGAACGTCGAAAAGATGTTCCCTGAGAACGAAGACGTTTCGTAATGGATAAAATCCCAGGGCTTCGAGCTATGGAACTCGACGTCATGAAGCTGGACCAGCCCGTAGTACAACACGACGCCGCCGCCGGCAAAAGCGAGCGCAGACAAGACCTTGCGGACGTCGTCGATGTCAAAGGCCTCAGCAGCTGTCATCGCGACTACCCCGAGGGCGGCGGTGAGGAAGAGGCCGTCGTATGAGCCGTAGTTGCCCAGCAGTCCTACATGGGTGTCCACTCCGGAGATAGCCGACACTGCAGTCCAGACGACGATGGCGCCTATCAGCCATTGAAGGCCGTTGCGCCATAGGGGTAGCGGTCGGCGGTGGACGGCCGCGACCACCCACAAACCGGCCAGGGCGAGCGCGGCTATAGCCACGAGGGTGTACTTAGGGAGGTTGTAAACGTCTCCCGTATGCGGGTCGAAGATGATAGGTACGAACGTTGCGAGCACCACCAACAGGCCCGCTCGGGCCGCGCGTAACCCGTCCTTACCCTTGGCTATGGCGGCTATGAGCCAGCCGGCGGCCATTGCGGCCCCGAGGATGGCCCCGAGCATGAACGCAAAGCTCCCGGCGACGGCACCGGCCGCCCAGAGCAGCAACACGAGCAGCAAAACGGCAGCGCCGGCGGGGAGCGCCCAGCCGGGGAGCCCTGCCTTGTCGGAAAGGATGCCGCCCCGCTCGACCAGGCGCTCGGGGCCGCTGGTTGGGAGCTGTTGGCGCCTGAGGAGCTCCTGTTTGGCCGCCCGCCTGGGAGCCCCGGCCGCTTTGGGGCGCGCTGCGGCCCCTTGCGCCCGAGGACGCCGCTTTTGCCCACTTGGTTTTGCCACTCAAGGCAGGTTAGAGCACTCCCGCGACCCGGTGCCGTCCGCTGGGGCGGGAAGCTCTCCCAAGGACCTGCCGCCGGCCCTGGGCAAGGCTAAGGTGCCAATCGTTCAGCCTGACCCAGCTTCTGCAACGCCTACCACTGTGCTGCGTCTCATCACACGCATGAACATCGGCGGTCCTGCCCGGCAGGCGATCCTGCTTACGAAGGGCCTCTCGGCCGAATTCCCGACGCTGCTCGCCGCTGGCCGGCCCGGACTGGCTGAAGGCGAGCTCACCGACCCAGATGTCCCCGTGCGTCACGTCCCTTTGGTACGCCCCGTCCGGCCTGTGACCGATCTGAGCTGCCTCGTGGTCGTTCGTAGGCTCCTGCACGAGACCGGAGCGAGGCTGGTCCACACCCATATGGCCAAAGCTGGGACGATCGGGCGGCTAGCCGCCCTGACCTCGGGCCGCCGGCGTCCACGGCTGGTCCACACGTTCCATGGCCACGTCCTCCAGGGTTACTTCGCCGGTCCTCAGCAGCGGGCCTTCGTACAGTTCGAACGCGCCCTTGCCAGGCGCACCGACGTCCTCATCGCTGTCAGCCCGGAGGTGCGGGATGAGCTGCTCGAGCTCGGGATCGGTAAGCCGGCTCAGTACAGGGTTGTACCTCTCGGCTTCGACCTGGCACCTCTACTTGCTATCGGTACGCCCGGTGGGGCGCCGGGACGGCTGCGTGCCGTGCTCGGTATCGCGGAGAACGTCCCGCTGGCTGGCACCGTTGGAAGGTTGGTGCCCGTGAAGGACCACGCAACTCTGTTCTCGGCCGTGGCGAGCGTGCCTGGCCTGCACCTGGCTGTCCTCGGCGACGGCGAGCTTCGGGCCACCCTCGAAGCGCTCGTCGCGAACTCGGCATATCGGACCGCACACATTTCGTGGGTTGGTGGACCGATGTCCCCTCTGCACTTGCCGACCTCGATGCCGTGGTGCTTTCCAGCCGCAACGAGGGGACACCGGTAGCCTTGATCGAAGCCCTCGCGGCCGGTCGCCCTGTTGTCGCCACCGACGTCGGAGGGGTCCGCCACGTCGTGCAGGACGGCGAGACTGGGTGGTTGTGCGGTCCCGGCGACGCTGCCGGGCTCGCTCGCCTGCTTCAGCAGGTCATCGCCGAGCCCGAGATATCACGCCGAATGGCTGAAGTAGGCCGTCTTCGGGTAGCGGAGCGCTTCGGCTACCAGCGCCTGATTGCCGAGCACCGGTCTCTGTACGAGGAACTGCTTGCCTAACGCTCGACTTTAGGGTTAGGGGGCTACGCCCCACGCCCGGTTGGGCTCAACCCCTGAGGGTCGTCTCTTGGCCGTGCCGGCTCGCCATTCTCGACGACCGGTGGTCGTCTGGCCCCGTCGGGCTACCCTGGACCCCAGTGGCCCGGTCATCTCGGAGGGGTCTTCAACGCGACGACGGTCCCTCCTTACTTCCCAAGACCCATCACGGAGCCTTCGCCGGCCCTCGAGGCCGCCGAGAACGGGGGACGGCACCCTCTCGACGCTCCGGCCGCCTCTTGTTCCGACATACCAGTGACACCACGCGGCATTCTCCGTCTCTCAACTAGTCCGAGCAGACAAGAAGGCCAACAGAGCCGACAAGCGCATCAAACCGCAGCCCAGGCCAGCGCGGCGCCGCCACTGGACGATGGCCGCGTCGAGGCAGCTAAACGGGGTGAGCCGTCGGCTTGGGAGTCGGCCTACTTGGTGTACGGAAGAGCATTGATGGGGTACTTGATGATGAGGCTGGAGAACCGAGACGACGCATCCGAGGCCCTCTCGGAGACGTTTGCCCGCGCCATCGATAAGGCCTCTTCGTTCAGGGGCGACTCCTTTGCCTTCCGGGCTTGGTTGTTTAGCATCGCCCGCAACGTATCGACGGACCAGCACCGCTTCGGGCGCGCCTTGTAGTGATCCCCGAGATCCCAGAGATAGACGACGTCCTCAACCCTCCGGCGACGATCTGGCGATCCTGGCCGAGGATGTCGCGGAGATAAGGCGCGGCTTCGCCCGCCTGCCGCAGGCCGACCAGGAGGTCTCTGGTTCGCGTCTGTTCCGGCCTTTCGGCTGACGATGTCGGAAAGGTCCTTGGAAAGAAGGCAGGCGCCGTGCGCATGCAGCAACTACGGGCGCTCGACTCGCTCCGAGGGCAGATGACGCTATGACGTCCGAGCTCCCTGATCGGGAGGAACGTGCCCGGGCAGCGGCCCTCGACGCCGCGCTCGACCAGGGGCCGAAGGCGCAGCGCCGCGCGACCTCGCCTCCCGACCGACGATCTCGCCGATCTCGCAGCCAGCCTGCGGGAAGCGATGCTGCCCATGCCTGAATTGCCCAGCGGGGGACGCAGGGAGGTCCGCGCAGCAGCATCAGCGGCCCGAGGGGCCAAACGGCGCGACCGGGCCAAATTGCTCGTGGCCGCCGCCGTCACCCTGGTCGTAGGGGCGCTGGGCGGTGCGGCCCTCTCGAGTGCGGTACAACAGCAGAGCCCGGCCACCGACCAGGCCGCCGTACAGGTCGACCTCAACTACGCCAGCGGCTACCTGGCCAAGCACAACTCCGCCAAAGCCAGGCAGTACATAGAACGGGCATCCAAGGCCATCCTCGGAAGGGCATCGGCGCCGCTGGCGGCGCACCCGTCCACGGCCAGCGAGACTGCGGCGATTGACGCCCTGAACGCAGGACTTGGCTGCCCAGGAAGAGCGCGATGCCAAGCTGGAAGCCGAGAACACCCAGCTCAGCAGGGCTTTGGGTTCGATCACACGCACCGCGCAGGCTGAGGTCCCGGTCACTGCCACGGGCTCGACCACCTCCACCACCGCCCTCTCGCACCCCGCTATCACGAGCCGCACTACGACGGCGCCCAGCACTACCCCGCCTACCACGGCCGCACCCAAGTACACGCCGCCCAGCTCTACGGCACCGACTACGGGGGCGCCCAAGACAACGGCACCGAACACGACGCCACCGAACACGACGCCACCTACGACGAAACACGCACCCGCGACCTCGGTCGCCCACGACCAGCACACCAGTCCCCACAGCTCCGGTCCCGACCGTGCCGGTCCCGACAACAAAGCCGCCTGTCACGCACCAGGGGGATCGGGCCTCCCGTCCCGCTTGCCCAGCCGACGACCACTGTCTCGGCGACAACCGGACTCCTCCGACGGGCACAGTGGCGACCACGACGACGACCACCAGGCCGAAGGGCACCACCACGACCTCGGGGGTTGCGGAGTCGACCACGACGACCGCAAGCACCGCCCCTACGACCCTGTCAACTACGACGACGACGCTGCCGACAACTACCACTACGGATCTTTCGGGGACGACCACGACGAGCGTCGCTACCTCGACTACGACAATCAGCTCCTGACCAGGGCATTCACCGTACCGGCACGGAAGGCGCCTCGAAGTTGAGCGATAGTTTGTTCAGCAAGTTTGTGACGGGGTATGTTTTCCCACGTCTCACTACTGGCTTGTCTCGAGCAAGCCTGTAGTAGCACGGCACTTTGGTCCACCATTGTGCCCCCGACCTGCGCTATCGTCTCAGGTCGGCCGGTACTTGATAGGCCCGAGAGTGCACGGCGCCAGCAACACCGCTCGAAGAGCGGAATTCACCCTACCTAGGAGGGAAACAAGCTATATGCAAGAACTAAATCCTTCGGCTAAGAGGCCGAGTAGGTGGAGAAGTGCCAAGTTCGTAGCCGGCACCCTTGCGCTGACCATGGGTGCCCTCGGTGCCGGTTTGGCCGCCACCGCCGCTCCGGCTTCGGCAAATGCAACCACCAACAGCTATACGATCGGTTCGCTGACCGGCGCCGTTAGCTAACGTCACGATCTCGCCGACTGCACACCACCGCCGCTAGCATCGACAAGCCTCGAAGAGCTCTTCTTCAAGGCGACGGTCGTCCCTGACACCGCCAATACCATTACGTCGGTGGCCAATCGAGCACCTCGATGCACCGTCACCGGGGACGTCCAGGTGATCGACTCGCCGGACCCTGCCTCCAGGCTGGAGCAAACGGCGGGGCAGTTGGCTACCACCTCGCTGATTCAGGGTCATCCTGCAAACGAGATGCACGCATTGCTGTTGGTGACACCGTCCAGGTCGACTTCAGCTTCATAGCCACCGTCGACGTCGCACACGACCTTCACGGTCACGACGACCAACAACGGGACCGCTAGCTCGGCTGCGACCCTTACGGTCAACTCGACACCGCCCACTTTGTCCGCCTCGTCCCTGACGCGGGCTACAACGCCGCAATACACGATCAGCAATCTCGGCGCGACCGGGGCAAACGGAGGTAGCTGGGCTACCTTGACACCGGCCGCTGCTAACGCCGGATAGAGCTGACCGCAACCGCCGACGTGGGCTTCGCGCTCTACAACGGTGCAAGCCGGTTACACCGTGACGGTTACGCCTTCCGGTGGTTCGGCTACGACCGATGCCATAACGCTCTTCACTGTGGGGACGTCACGCCGGGAGCCGTACAGAGTGTTTTCTCGAGACTGACCACTGATATCCTGCGGGGGCTACCGCCACCGTCACCGCTGAAGGCACCAACGGCAGCACCACGCCAAGCTCGACTCAGGCCTTCTCGGTCATCCAGGAGGTCGAGGCCCCGGCGACTAGCCGCAAAGTTGGACAATGCCCCACGGAGACGACCAACCCAGTCACGTTTCGGGTCTTCAGTGACTGCTGTGAAGGTGACCCCGTCCACGGGCCTTGCTGGTGCGAGCTCTAACTACATGGTGAGCTTTACGGCCGGTTCCGACGGCGACCGCGGATGTCTGCTTGAGCGAGCCCGGCGATGGCACGGTGTTCACCAATGTCACCGGTGTTCTTGTCACGGACACAACTGGCGGCTGGCAGTAGTCCCGCCTCGGGTCTGTCCTGCATGGCGCCGTGGGCTGCGGAACGGCTACGTACGGCCTCGTCATCGCCGATAACCGGTGAGACGATCAGGGCAGGCGACGCGGTAACAGTGCTCCTCGCCGGGGTCACCAACCCGGCCGCCCAGACCGTGAGCGACTTCGTGGTCGCGACCGATGGCGACCAGCTGGCCGACACCGCCGCTCCGTATGCGATCACAGTCAGCGCAGCGGCTGGGATCAGCGTCACCGCCAGCCCTGCATCGGTTGGTTCGTTGTCTACGTACACGATCAGCAACATCGTCGTGAATAGCTCTGGTGTGTTGGCCGGGCAACCATCACAGATCGACTACGTGCCCCCGACCGGTGGCACCACGGACACCGTCGTTCCCGAACAACGCTCTTGACTACGTGATTACCGACACCACCACGAAGGCTGGGTCCGGCACAGCTACAGCACCGGTTACTGGTGCTGGCAGTCAGACGTGACGATCACGGTGCCGAACGCCTTGACGGCGGGCGACATCATTTCGATCACGATCGACGACGCCATCAACCCGACTGGCTCCGGTAGCTACTCAGTCAACCTGGTCGGCAACGCCAACTTGGGGACACCGAGCGTCGTTGCGCCCCTCGTTCCCTGCCGCCAACGTCACGCTACCCTGACGGCGCCATCGTCAACTTCGGTGGCACGTACTACCTGTTCGCTGGTGGCCATGCCTTCGGCATCCCGACGCCTGCAGTGCTGACCAGCCTCCAGGTCAGTTGACCACGCCACCGTGATAAACGCACCGACCGGTGCTCTCGTGCCCTCAACGGCTCCTCTGCTGGGGACCACGATCATCGTCTACAACAACCCGACGATCTACGTTGTGGGTACCAGCGGGCTCAATGGGTTCGCCACTCCGGCGCAGTTCTTGGGTGACGGTTACGATCCGGCCGATGTCATCACCGTGCCCAACTTCGGTGGCCTCACCGTGGGTGCAACCGTAGGCAGCATCGGCACCGCCGATAACGCCGTCGGGACTGCAGCCAATGGTGCGATCATCGACTCGTCCGGCACGTTCTACGTCCTCGCCGGCGGTCACGCCTTCGGCATCCCGACCTTGGCGTCGCTTGCAGCGGTCCAGGCTGGCGACCAATCCACCCCGCTAGTTGGTGCAGTTCCTGTCGGCTTGGACCACGGTAACCATCGCGAATGGGACGCTTATCACAGTCAACAGCGCCGTCTTTGTCAGCGAAGGGGGTGACCTGTTCGAGTTCAAGTCCCCAGCGCAATTGGCAGCCGACGGCTTCGGTGGTACACCGTCCCTCGTCACCCCGAACTTCGGTGGCATTCCGGTAGTCACCAACTACACCGGCTCATAAAGCCAATCTCATTGGCAGGCAGAAATGCTTGCTCTAGATAATTAGCGACAAATAAGGAGGGCGGCCCAAACGGCCGCCCTCCTGCTATCTGAGGCGGACGTCGACCGCGTGTTCACGCCCGCCGGGAACGTCTATTTTGTATGAGGGGAGGAAAGAGCCAAGATGCCAGCCGTCGGTCCTTCGAGGAAGGCATCTAGGCGCTCTTGGGCGCGTGTCAAGGCGGCGCTCACCGCTCACACTCCTGACCAGTATTGGCCTTGGTGCCGCCTGGACAGGCGAAGCGTTACCGGCTTACGCAGACGTCACGACGGCGGGCTATGCCATCGGGGCGCTCACGCCTCCGGTGAGCGGTCTGGCCGTTGCCCCAACGATCGCCACAGTCGGTACCTCCACCGATTTCGACATCAGATTTGAAGCGACCGTCGCGTTGGCGACATCGGCCACGATCACGGTGCGCGACTCAACCAGCAGCAATTCTGTTGTTGTGAGCACGTCGAAAGTGCAAGTGAGCGATTCGGCGGGTACGTGCCTGGAGCCGGCTCCGACCAGCGTGACCAGTTCCGGCGGGGGGTTGACCGTCACTCTCGGGCCTGGCTGCAGTGCGGGCGTTGGGGACAATGTGACGCTCGGCCTCGTCGCCACAGCGCCGTCGTCTTCGGGATCCGCTGACATTCGACGTGACCACCAGCGGCAATGCAACGCCGGCAGAGTCCAATTCCGTGACGGTAACTACTGCTCCACCTGCGGTTGCGGCGGCGTCTGCAGTCGCCGGCGCGAACACCACCTACTCGATTGCGGATGTGCCAGTGAACGGGCTCAGTTCTGGCGGGGCCTCCCTGGTGTTGGTCGCCAGAGCCACAGCCGGGAGCGGTACCGTTACCTGGTACAACGGCGCCTCTGGGTACACGGTTAGCTTCACCACGGAGGGCGGGGGGTCGGTCGCGTCCGACACGGTGAGCGCAGCCACGCTCTCGACGAACGTCAACTCGGGCGACACTGTGACGCTCGCATTGGCCACCTCGTTGGCGAGCGGCGACACAGTCAACGTAACCGCCGTCGGCACCAACCCCATGGCACCCAATACTGACGAATTCACTGTGACCGTGGGCAATGCGGCGCCCGAGACTACAAGCAACGGCGTGGTTTACGGCAGCATCGTTACGAACGTGCTTGTGTCGGCGTCCCCATCGGTCACCGGCGCATCTGCAACCTACGCCATCAGTTTCAAGGCTACGACCGGGGTGCCGGTCGGAGATGACATCTTTTTCTCCGAGCCGAACACTGACTTTTCTCACGTAACGGGGATCCTGGTGACTGATGCCAACCAGGGTTGGTACTTCGTTGGGACTGGCGCGGCATTGTCGAGCGGCGGCGCAACGGTGCCGCTGCTAAAGTCCCATCTCGGCGGGCGACGCAGTGACCGTCGAACTGGTAAATGTCACCAACCCCTCTGCAGGCAGCATCAGTGATTTTTCTGTCTCTACGACAACCGACAATTTGACCGCCATAGCGGTCCCGTACACGATCGTGGCGAGCGGTGTCGTCGGCGTCGGCGTCGCAGTAAACCCGACAACGCCGGCGGCACTTGCGACTTATACACTCTCCAATCTTTTTGCGAGTGCGCCGATTATTGGAGGCACGAGCGCGATAACGATTACTGGGCCGGCGGGGACCGTTTTCCCGAACAACCGTGAGCTTTACACTGTCGAAGACTCGACAAGCCTGACCGGTTCAGGCACTGTTACAGCCCCCGTAGTTGGGGGTGGTTCGAACGCAGTGACACTTATTATCCCAAACGACATCAACGATGGGGACCGACGTGTCGTTGACCGTCCGGGACGTGTTCAACCCGAGTACGGCCGGTACTTACACGATCTCCATCACGGGCAACCTCACGAGCCTGCCCGGGCCGCCAGCGTTCCCGGACGCTAACGTCGCTTACCCGGACGCAGCAATAGTGGCCTTCCGGGGGACGTTGTACGTGTTTGCCGGAGGCCACGCCTTCGGCGTCGCCTCGCCGTCACAGGCTCAGGGTGTCGAGGCCATCGACGATGCGAATGTGGTGACTGCAGTTGGTGGTGCCGGCGTACCAACTACGGTCGCCGTACCGGGCACCCTTGTCATCGTTTATAACAACCCGACGATCTACATGGTCGGGACCGATGGCCTGTTGCATGGCTTCGCCACCCCCGCCCAGTTCCTGGGCGACGGCTACGACCCCGCTGACGTCATTACCGTGCCCAACCCAGGCCACCTGACGATCGGAGTGACCGCCGGTTCTCTTGGCGCGGCCGGCAACGCCCTCTCAACAGCTTCTAACGGCGCCATCATCGACTCGTCTGGGACGTATTACGTGCTTGCGGGCGGTCGCGCGTTTGGCATAGCAAGCCAAGCTTCGCTGAAGGCCATCAGGGCCGCTGACACGGCCCGGCCGTTGCCCGGGACGGTTGGCACAGCCCTGACCGGGGCGACTATCGCGGGTGGCACGCTGTTGACGGTGAGCGGCCAGGTTTACGTGAGCTACGGCGGCGCCCTCTACCCCTTCAAGTCGCTCGCCCAGCTGACCGCCGATGGCTACGGCGGCACTCCCTCCTTGCCCGTCCCGAACACCGGTCGTTTGACTGTGGAGCTGCCCTACTCGGGTTCCTAGGATCTGCGTCGAGAAGAACTACAACCGGGGCTTTGCACGCCATAGGTCCACAGGTGTTCGGCGACCGCGAAGCCGAGCTCGTTGTAGGTGGTAGTGCGCAGCAACGTGAGCCCCGGTTGGGGCGAGGGCGAGCCGGTCACGAAAGCACAGTCCCGGAACCCGGCGAACAGCTTGTCGTACCAGGCTTCGTAAACCGGGCCGGGTAGGAGCTGCAGCGCCCGGTTGGCGTCTTCGGAGGTGTGCGTCCCGACCCATTCGAAACCGGCGTCGACCACCGAGGGCGCGAAGCCGGCCTGGACGGCGAGTTGGCCCGCCTGCCAGCGGGCGCCGTCGTAGGCGTCTGCGTTCAACGTCAGCACCGCGGTAACCACCGCGATGACAAGGACGAGGCCCACCGTCGCCGTCCTAGCAGTTCGCGTCGATGCTGAGCCCGCCCGGGCCGTCACTCCGAGGGAATGCATGGCACGGGTGGTGGTGCGTGAGGCGAGGCAACTGTGGGCCAGCAGCACCGCCACAGGGAAAGCTAGCTGGCTCAAGTACCGGTCGAACAAAGGTGCTTTCACCAAGAGGCCATACGCAAGCAAGCCGCCAGCGGACAGCAAAGCGAACCAAGCGACCAGGCTTTGGACAGCGCTGGTGAAGAACTGGGCGACCGCGTCCCGAGCGGCAATAGAAGCAAATGTGACGAACGCGAGCGCTGTGCCCGCCAAGAGAGCGACGATCTGCAGCGCCTGCCACAAGGCTCCCGGGAAAAGGTCCGGGCGGGCGCCGGACAGGACGGCCGGCCCGGTAACCCCCTGCTGCATGAGGTAATTGCCAATGAACAGCCCCCACCCCTTTGCCAGGCTGAGCGTCCCTAGCCCCAGGAATATTGCAGCCGCCGCGACTCCCGCGATTTTCGCCCCGTGCCGCCGCTGCGACTGGCTGGCGGCTCTCAATGCTGAGGGTAGAAGTGGCGAGACGACAAACCCGAAGGTGAAATACGACGCCATGAGCTGGCGCAGCGATGTGCCGGTCGGCAGGCTGAGCGACTCGAGGTGGGCTCCCGGCAATTTGGCCGTCCAGACATAGATAGCGCTGCATGCCACCATCGTGAAAAAGCCACTGGCGAGGTAGAGCGCGCCACGCCCGCCGGTCTTGCACCGCAAGCACGATAAGCACGGCGGCAGGAGCCGCCAGGTCGAACTCTCGGATACTGAAGCCGAAGCACCCCGTGGCGATTGCGGCTGCGATCAAGGCCCATCGCCCTCGGCCGGTTCCGTGCAATGCCGCCGCCCCGAAGACGAGGCAGGCCACTTCGGCCGAGAACGCGGTCACGTCGGTCATGAAGCTCGATGTGTTCAGCAAGATGCCCGGGACGGCGAGGGTCAACAGCACGCACCCGGCTGCCCAGGCGCGGGGGAGCAGCGAGCGCGCCAAGGCGTAGGCGCAGACAACGCCGATCGCGGAGGCAACGGCCACTGCGGCGCCGGGTACCCACGGGGCCTTGCCGAGGACCTCAACGAAAGGGGCTGTCCAGAAAACCTGGCCGACCATGGTCATGCCGCTCCAGCCCACAAGACGGACGTGGCCTGTGCCGACGAACTCCCACAGCACCCGCCGGTACGACCAACTGTCGTTGCGCGGGATGTCAAAGGCGCCTAGCCAGCCCGCAATGGCCGCAGGCAGCGCGACGCCGACAGCCAACAGCACTGCAACAATCGTTACGTCGCCTCTTGACGTGGGCCGCTTTGTCACGAGCCTCGCCTCCGGCGGTCTCACATGACCGGCCATCAAGGCCCGCTTGCCGGCCGGCTCATCGGCACCGCGAAGAACGTGACGCGCACAGAGCCATGGCCAAGCGACCAGCCGCCGCCACTCACCTGGAGCTGGACCACGGTCGGCGGCGCGAAGTCGTTTGAGTACCCGAGAGAGGATGGCGTGGCCAGCACGTGGACGTCGCCGGCAGTCCCTGCAATAAAACGGTACGTAGTCGCCTTGCCCGCTGCGAGAGCCCAGGTCGTCATCTGAACCTGCGGGGGCTTCAGGAGGACTCCCTCGGCCCGGGCCCACAGCGGCGAGCTGAGCGAAAATGTAGCCAGTTCCATCTCGCCCTTCGCTGCCGGGACCGCTATCGGCTGGCCGAACGTGGCCTTCGCAACACCGATAACCCGAGGTTCGCCGCAACGGTCCGCCACCCGTGCCAGCACCTGCCACTGCTCGCTGGTACCGATCTGCTCGTAGTGGCAGTACATCGCTTCGAGAGCTGCGGGAGGGTCCCAGTAAGGGTCGCGCAGGTCGATCGTCGCCGGCTCATAAAGGAGCCTCTGCGGGGCGCGACCCGAAGAAAGGAAGGAAGCGTCAAGGTCGTCCAGGTACGTGGTGTAGGCGCTGTAGGACTGGAGCACGGGTAGCGGGTCCCAGCGCAACTGCGGGTAGGCAACGGCGAGGCTGTCCTCATACGTCGCGTTTCGCGACCGAGTACCCCTGCAGCGAACTGACCAGGCTCGCTGCTAAGGAGCCCCCGCTAAGGCGGGCCTGCTCGCGAGCGACCGCCTCTTGGTGAGCCCAACGCGACGGGACGGCCAACGTCCGGACTTCTTGCTCAAGAGCGCGAGCGGCCTCGCGGGGAGAATGGAGCGAGGGAGGCAGCCCGCCGTTGGCGGTACAGGCCAGGAACGCGGCTAGGGCGATCGCTCCCGCCTGGACGGGCACGAACAAGCGGGGGAGCCGGGCCAGGCAGAGCGCCGCTACGAACAGCCCGAAAAACGTCAAGTCGTGGAGGTCGTGACGCACGAACCCCTCCTTGACGGCCTCCCAGGCCCATCCGGCCAGCATCAGGGAAACGGCGACCTTCTCCCGTACGGGCCTCCCGACGAGCGCCAGCGCGAAGATGCCTGCCAGAAGAACGACATCCACCACCGCGTACCAGTCCTCGGCTTGGCGCCCTGCCGACGAGCCCATCGCCGGCGCATACCCGAGCGCGACATCGAGCGAACCACGGACATAGCTCGCAAAGTTTCCGAGGCTCTGCCCCGCAGCTACCAGGGCCGCTACGAGGACGACCAAGAAGGGCACTGCAGCGAGCAATGCCGCTCTCACTCGAAAGTGTGGCCGCCAAGCCCCGGGGCTGTCGGTGGTGGCACCCACGATCGTGAGGACGGCGAGGGCGGCCGTCACCAGGCCGACGTTTATTTCTACGAGGAGTTGAAAGCCGGCCAGAGCGCCGAGCGCGCCCAGCAGGCCGAGGCGTCCCCTTTCGCTCGTTGCCCTGAGCGATCCCAGTGCGAGCCCAAGCGCCGTCGCCAGCGCCAGCTCGGGTGCCTCGAGCAGGTTGGCCGCGATGGTCACCGAGGCCCACGCCGCAACCCCGGCGCCAAGGAGCCCCCAAGGCTTGCGCAGGGCCGCCACGATCAGCGCGGCCAGGCCCCAGGTGATGGCCACGACATAGGCGAGGCCCAGGGCGGCGGTGACCCAGGACATGGACAGGATGTCTTCGACGAAGCCGTACGGCCCGAAGGTGAAGATGACCTGTGGCCCCCACTGGAGGTGGTGCACGAAGCCGAGAGCGAGCCCCTCCTGCCAGGAGCTGAGGCCGGCGGCCACAGGGCGCCAAGGATCGGTCCGCCAGCTCAACAAAGTGGCCAGCGCGCTCACCAAAGCGGTCCAGAGCCAGCTGGACGAGCGGCCCGGCCGCCCCGCCTGCGCTCGGGCGGATGGCTCTTCCGGGCGGTATTTCGAAGTGCGCCCCGCGGTAGGTCTGTTGTTGCGGCGGGGCAGTTGGGAGCGCCACCTCCAAACGCTAGCAGCCCAGGTCCGGGGTACCACGCGCTGTTGGTGGAGCGTCAAGCGCTAGCCTGAAGATCTCGTATGCCAAACAGCAGTGGAGGACGCGCGCCCGCCGCTAACGCGCCTGACCTGAGCCCCGAGGCCTTCGTTTACATCGAGAAGGTGCGCCAGACAACGACCCGCTTGGGTGCCCACGAGACGGCCCCGGAGGATCTTGGCGGGGCCGTGCAAGCGGTGCGCAACGTCGCCACCTTCGACGTAGAGGTCCCTGTCAGGAGCCGCCGCCGCGAGCTCGAGCTCGTCAAAACCGGAGTCAAGCGCCTCTCTGTTTGGTACATGCGCTACCTCGCCGAACAGCTGAACGCCTTCGGCAAGAGCGTTTCAGATCTCGGGGATGCGCTCGTCAAGAGGACTGATGCGCTCACCTCGGCATCTGACGACCTAGCAGTTCGCCTTGGCGCGGTCGAAGAACGGCTGAAACGTTTGGAGAAGGCGACAACCGCTGCCAAGACGCCAGCTGGGGGTACCAAGCCGGCGCCAGCCCGAGGAGCTGGGACTGGAGCTCGCACCACACGCAAAACGCCGCCGGGGAAGAACGAACAGTGAAAGCACCGATCACAGTGAGGATGACGGAAAAGTGAGGATCGACCAGTACCTGCCGACCTTTGCCCCGCACGACGCCATCGGCAACCACACCCTGCAAATGCGCCGTGTGCTTCGCGAAGCCGGCTACAAGTCGGACATTTGGGCGGAGCACATCGTGCCTTCCCTAAGCCGCGAAGCCAAGCCGTACCTGGACGACCACCACGGCCTGGCCGAGGAGCGAGTGCTCATCTACCACACCTCTACCAATTCCCCAATGGCCGAGTGGATCCGCCGGCGCGCGCAAGGCGGCGAGGCCGTGATGAGCGACTACCACAACATCACTCCGGCCGTGTACTTCGCTCGTTGGGAACCCGCGATCGCGAGCGCGATAGACGAAGCGCGACGCGAGCTTTCGATGCTGGCAGCTCACATCCCGTTCTCATTTGCGGACTCCGGGTACAACGCCGCCGAACTGATCGAATGCGGCTACAACGAGGCCGTTGTCTGCCCTCTCCTGGTGGACCTCGAGGAGTACCACCGGCCTCCTGACCGGGCAACCCTTGACCGGTTGCGCCGGCGGAAGGACCGCTCCGGGTCGCAGTGGCTCTTCGTCGGGCGCGTCGCCCCGAACAAGTGCCAGCACGATGTGATCGGGGCCTTTGCCGTTTACCGCCGGGTGTTCGACCCCGGCGCGCGCTTGACCCTCGTCGGCGGTGCCACGTCGCCGCATTATCGGCGAGCGCTCGAGCGTATGGTGGTCGAGCTGGAGCTCGGCGACAGCGTCGAGATCATAGAGGGCCTCGGCGGGGCGGAGCTGCTGGCGCACTGGGCGGTCGCCGATGTCTTCGTCTGCCTCTCAGAACACGAAGGCTTTTGCGTACCCGTCCTGGAGGCGATGGAACTGGGCGTGCCGGTGGTCGCCTACGCCGCAACGGCCATCCCCGAAACTCTCGGCGGTACCGGCGTGCTCCTGGACGACAAGGACCCTCTAGCGGTGGCTGAGGCCGTGGACAACGTCGTACGGCCAGGACCGGCAAGGGACCGCCTTGTGCGCGCCGGTCGGGACAGGGCGGGAGCCTTCTCTTTGGCCAACACGTCCAAACAGCTCCTCGCCGGCATAGAGGGGTACCTTGCCAGTTGATGCACCGCTGCCAGTTGATGCACCGCTGCCAGTTGATGCACCGTTGCCAGTTGATGTAACGGTGTTCTGGGCAGCGCCGGCTTATTGATGAAGCTGGCGTTCGTCCCGCCACGCTTTGGCCCGGGAGTGCTCGGGGGTTCAGAGTCAGTCTGCCGTGAGGCTGCGTTCGGTCTTGCAGCCCGAGGCCACGACGTCGAGGTGATAACCACCTGCGCGATCGACCATTACACATGGGAAAACGAACTGCCCGAGGGGATTTCCGAAGAAAACGGGATGGTTGTACGGCGGTTCCCGGTGCTACGCCACTACAGCCGCCCGGCATTCAAGGCACAGCTCGCCATACACGCCGGCCGGGTCCCTGACCTGGACCACCAGGTGAGCTGGCTCGGCTTTCAGTTTGGCGCACCGGCGTTGTTCGAGTACATATTGCGCTACGGCCAGCAGTACGACGCGATCGTGTTTTCTCCGTACATGTTCTGGACGACAAGCGTGTGCATGCCGCTTGTCGCCGAGCGCGCCGTAGTCATCCCTTGCTTGCACGACGAACTCTACGCCCGGCTGGAAATACTGCGGCCAGTGCTGGCAGATCCCAAGCTCGTATGGTTCCTTTCGGCCCGGAGCATTCCCTGGCCCACAGGCTCGGCCCGGTCGCCAAAGCGCACAGCGTGACGGGCGCCGGGGTGGCGGTACCTTCGCGCTACGACCCTGCCGGGTTCATGGAGAGGCACCAATTGGCGCGCCCTTTCGTGCTCTATGCGGGCCGGCGGGAACAGGAAAAGGGCACCGGGCTGCTCCTCGAAGCCTTCGCAGCGGCGGTACGCGACGGGGACCTCGACGTCGACCTGGTGACGATAGGTAAGGGAAAGCTTGAGGATCTCGGCGTTCATCAGCTACCCGCGGGACGGGTGATCGACCTCGGTTTTGTCAGCGATGAAGAACGCAACGATGCTTTCGCCGCGGCAACTGCTTATATACAACCGAGCCGGATGGAGAGCTTCTCACGAACGATCATGGAGGCCTGGCTTGCCGGCACGCCCGTGATCGCGCTCGCCGACAGCGAAGTGGTCGCTTGGCATTGCGCTCGTTCCGGCGGCGGCCTCATGTTCTCCGACGCCAAAGAGCTCGCATCGCAGCTGCGTTTTGTGGCCTGCAACCCGTCTGTGGCCGCCGAGATGGCCGAAGCGGGAAGGCGTTACGTGGTCGAAAACTACACATGGCCTATCGTGCTCGACCGCATGGAAGCGAGCTTGCGGGCCCGCTTTATGAGCGCACCCCTATGACTGGTCGCAGGACGCTCGTCGTTGGGAGCTACCCTCCTATCCCGGGTGCACCGGCCGCGGCGACTGTGGCGGCGGTGCGGCGTGCCTGGGACGCCGGGACCGAGGTAGTCGTGGCGTCCCCCCGCCCGAGCGCTGCGCCGTTCGTGGTCCCGCTCGCCGGGCCGGCGTTCGGCCGCGAGCTTGCCAAGCTTCGCGTGGCGCACAGCTGCGATGAGCTGGTCCTGTGCCTCGAGCCCGGCTGGCCATTTGCCCGGAGCTCTCGGGTTTGGTCGTCGCCGGCCCGAACCGCGCGGTCGTTGGCGCACGCCCTTTCCGGCTTCGAGCGGGCGGAGATAGTCGTAACGGGTGACCTCGGCGTGGCCCCAGAGGTATTGGGGCTGGTATCGGCCGACCTAAAGGGGCGCGTAGAGAGTGTCACCGGGAGCCACGCCCAAGGCTCTGTCGACGACCAAACCGGGGGCGCAGCGCGCGGTCGGGCCCCTCGAGCCGGCGGAGCTGCTTGCCGTGGCGCGGGGGCGCAGGGCGCTCGGACAGGTCGCCAGGAAAGTGCTCGGTAGCCACGCCCCGGCGGTCCGCATCTACTTGCGCCGACTGCTGCGTTAATCTGCACATATGAGCGTGTCTTCCGATGTCGAGCTCGAAAGCTACACCTCCCGCCTCGTAGATCCCGCTCGAGTGGCCGAAGTGCTGTCCGCTATGCCGGCCGAGACGGAGGTCAGCGACGTTGCCGATGTTTTTGCGCTGCTCTCTGACACGGGCCGGTTGCGCCTGATCGTGGCGCTGCTCGGGGGAGAGCTGTGCGTTTGCGACCTGGCAGCCGCCGTCGGCCTGAGCGAGTCGGCGACCAGCCACGCCTTGCGGATTCTGCGCGCTCATCGCGTCGTCAAGGCGCGAGGTCAGGGCGGATGGTGTTCTACTCCTTGGCGGACTCCCACGTCCGCAAGCTGCTCGAGCTCGCCCTCGCCCATGCGGCCCACACAACTCTCGTGCACGAGGCACACGAAATGCCGGGCGTTGGCCGTGGGTAAGGACCACGACCACGACCACGGCGCCGTCGCGGTTGCGACCGCAGACCGGCACTATCTGGCGATCGCGCTCGGCCTCATCTGCTGCCTTATGGTGGGCGAGGCCGTCGCAGCGGCCCTTTCCGGGTCGCTCGTGTTGTTCGCAGACGCTGGGCACCTGCTCACAGACATCGGCGCACTGGCAGCGAGCCTGTGGGCGGCTCGCCTTGCTGCTCGCCCAGCCAAAGGCATCTGGACCTTCGGGCTGAAGCGAGCCGAGATCCTCTCGGCGGCGGTGAACGGTCTGAGCCTGGCCGCGATAGCTGTGGTCATCGGCGTCGAAGCAGTCATCCGGCTGTTCCACCCGAGCGCCGTCGACGGCGTCGTGGTGCTGTTCGTAGCGCTGGCCGGAGCTGCCGTCGACCTAGCCGCAACGCTCGTACTGGCGAGGGCGAGCCGTACCAGCCTGAACGTCCGCGGCGCGTTCGTGCACATGGTCACAGACCTCTACGCCTTCGCGGGCACCGCCGTCGCCGGCCTCGTGATCATCGTTACGGGTTTCCGTCGCGCCGACGCTTTGGCATCCCTGGTGGTCGTGGGATTGATGTCGAAGGCGGCTTGGTGCTTGCTCCGCGACTCGGGCAAGATCCTCCTCCAGGGTGCCCCGGACCGCCTCGACCTCAGCGACGTGAGGAACCACCTGATGGAGGTGGAACACGTGGTAGGGGTCCACGACCTGCACGCCTGGACCGTCACCTCGGGCCTGCCCAGCCTTTCGGCGCATGTGGTGGTGGACGACAGCTGCTTCGCCACCGGCCACGCGCCCCAGATCCTCGACCAGCTCCAGTCCTGTGTGGGCGCCCATTTTGAGGTGGAGCACGCCACCTTCCAGCTCGAGCCGGCCGCCCACTCGGGCCACGAAACCGGCACGCACGGCTGAACTCAGCACCCTCCGTTTTGCGCTAACGGGTAACAAGAGCCGATCGGGTTCGCCATTTTCCGAGATTTCCGAAAAAACATCACGTTGTGAGGTCAAGCCGCTACGACGGGTACGGTGCAGCGTGGCGACGAACCCGGCCCTCGTGGCACACCTATACCGTCGGGCTGGCTTTGGGGCCCTCCCAGCCGAGCTTGACGCGCTCTCCCAGCACAGCTGGACCGACCTCGTGGACAATCTTCTCGCTGGTCTGAGCGGGCCGACCCCGCCGGCGATGCTGTCCCGCTGCCTCACCTCACCGGGATACCCGAGTCGAACGTACCCGGGTACCAGTTCAACGGTTGGGAAGAATACAACTACCTCATCTCGTGGTGGCTCGAGCGGATGATCGTGACGAGCACGCCGCTGCGGGAGAAGCTCACGCTTCTGTTGCATTGCCAGTTCCCGACATCGTGGTCCAAGGTCGGCTGGGCCTCCATGATGTACACCCAGAACCAGAATCTTCCGGACCTTGGCCGGCAACTTCGAGACGATGGTCCAGGCCGTGGCCAAGGACCCGGCCATGCTCATCTGGCTCGATGCCGACACCTCCCACAGGGACGACCCCAACCAGAACTTCGCCCGCGAGCTGATGGAACGCTTCACCATGGGCGCGGGCAACTACTCCCAGGAAGACGTGGTCCAGTCGGCACGGTGCTTCACGGGGTGGGAGCTCGACAACGTGTCCGGCCAGTTCTTCTTCAACCCGTACGACAACGACGACGGGGTCAAACACTTCCTCGGGCGCACCGGGCGATTCACGGGCGAGGACATCATCAGCATCGTCTGCAACGAGCCCGCCGGCCACCGTTGGGTGATCTCCAGGTTGTGGTCCTGGTTGGCCTACCCGATCACCCCGAACGCACCGATCGTGCAGGACTTCGTCCACGGTTACTCCAAGGACCTCAACATCACAAACTTGCTCGAGGCGATGCTCAAGCATCCCGCCTTCGTCTCCCCGAGAGCACTGAACGGCTTGGTCAAACAACCCGTCGAACTGTTGGTCGGGGCACTGCGCGTGCTCGGCCTCACGACGGCACCATTTTCTCCGGGTCAGCTCGCTGGTCAGCTCGGCAACATCGGCCAGGTGCCGTTCGCGCCCCCGACCGTCGGGGGATGGGGCTTCAACGAGTACTGGCAGTCGACCGGGTCGGCAGCGGGCTACATCCAGCAGGCCTACTCGCTTGCCGGCGTGGCCAACTTGACGGCCCTGGAAAACGGCGACGGTCATCCCGCCGCCCAGGTCACCGCGGCCTTGTCGCTCATCGGCCTTCCGAAGGTGACCGAGCGGACCCATGCCGCGCTCATCTCGCTCGCAGAATCCCTGAAAACGAACAACGGCTCATGGCCGGCCCAGCAACTCGTGACTCTTGCCCTTTTGTCACCCGAATTCGCGATGAACTGATGGAGGCGACCCCGTGACGATCAACCGGCGGCAGTTCCTCACCGGCGTGCTCGGTGGTAGTGCCGCGGCAGGCCTTGTCCGCTTCAGTGGGATGGGCTCGCTGCTGAGCATGGCCGAGGCATCCGCCTCGACCGTGCCGAAGAACGGCCCTTTCGTGCTTGTCACCCTGACGGGCGGCAACGACGGGCTCAACACGGTCATCCCGTACAACAGCGGCACATATTACGACTGGCGCGGCGAACTGGCCATCCCCGCGGACCAGGTGCTCCATCTCGGTAGCGATGGTGCCCACGACTTCGGCTTCCATCCCTCGCTCACGGCGCTGGCAGCCCTGTGGAAGGAGGGCAAGGTCGCCATCATCAACGGTGTCGAGTACCCCGACCCCAACTTCAGCCACTTCCAGTCGAGCTACATCTGGCAGACCGCCCAGCTTTCGGGGGACCCGACCACGGGTTGGCTGGGGCGTTGGCTCGATGCCACCGGCTCCGACCCGTTCCGGGCCCTGTCGATCGGGCCGAACTTGCCACCCTTGTTGGTGGGGGCCAAGCAACAGGCCTGCTCGCTCGTCGATTCGACGTCGCCTGGCGACCAGTTGCCCGGGCAGAACCCGCAGTTCAGTGCCGCCTACCGCCAGTTGATGAGCACCTTCCCCGGTGAGGTAGAAATCCAAGCCGAGCAAGCGCTCTCCGGCAAGAACCTGATGACCGTCGGCAGCAAGGCCGCCGCCGCGCTGAGCCACGAGAAGAGCCCCACGCCGGCTTCAGGGCGCAACGCCGGCGACATCGGCAACCAGCTCGACATCGTGGCGGACCTGATCCGCTACGGGATGCCGACGAGCGTGTACAGCGTCGACTGGGGGGGCTTCGACACCCACTCGGCTCAGGCCGACAACCATGCCGGGCTGCTCACCTCGCTTGACGCAGCGATCGAAGGTTTCATGAGCGTGTTCCCGACAGCGGCGCCCGGCAAGAGCCCGGTACTCGTGGTCTATAGCGAGTTCGGGCGGACGACCAAGGTCAATGCCAGCGCCGGTACGGACCACAGTTCCGCAAGCGTGGTGCTCGTAGTCGGCCCGGGCGTAAAGGGTGGTTTCTACGGCGCAACGCCGAGCTTCACCCACCTCGACCCTTACGGCAACCTGATCTACACCACGGACTTCCGCAAGGTGTACGCCACGGTCCTCGAAAGGGTCCTTGGCATCGAGAGCCCCGAGTACGTGCTCGGTGGCTCGTTCGGCCCCATCGACTTCCTCTAGCCGTCCGGCGGGCCGCCCCCCGGCTTGGTTAGATGTCTGTATATAGGTCAAGGGCTGCATGGTCCCCTGTCGATGATGTTCTGAGGAGTCTGGCCTTTGTCAGATATTGGACCGGGAGGGCCCATGTCTATCGAGATCATCGGGATGGTAGGGACGAGGGATGCCTCCGAGACGCAAGGGCCCCTCGTAGACGGGCCGATCGCCGACTGGACCGATGGTCCCGTCATCGACCCTGGCTACCTTGTCGATATCTCCAAAGCCCACGACGACGCCGGCTTTGACCGCGTATTGATCGGGTACGGCGCAGTTGGGCCGGAGGGTTGGGCGGTTGCAGCTACGGTGCTCCACCACACCAAGTACCTGAAGGTGATGGTCGCGCACCGGCCAGGGTTCGTACAGCCTGCCCTGCTCGCCCGCAAGGCGGCCACGCTCGACCATCTGACCGGCGGGGGAAGGGTGGCCATACACTTCATCACCGGCGGCGACGAAGCCGACCAACGCCGCGAAGGTGACTTTGTGCCCCACGACGCCCGCTACCGCCGGACCGGCGAAGTGATGTCCATCGTGCGGCGCATGTGGTGCGAGGACTCGGCCTTCGACTTCGAGGGCGAGTTCTTCCGTTATGAGGCCGCTTTCAGTTCCGTCAAACCGACGGCTCCGGGCGCGATCCCGTTCTTCTTTGCCGGCGCGTCGCCGCCGGCTATCGAGGTCGGCGCAGCCCAGACCGACGTTTACGCGTTTTGGGGAGAGCCCCGTGATGCCGTCGCCGCACGCAAACAGGTCATCGACCAGGCGGCGGCGGCTCACGGTCGCACAATGCGCTACAGCATTTCGTTCAGGCCGATAATCGGCGATACCGAGCAGGAAGCCTGGGATAAGGCCGACTGGGTGGCCGAAACGGCCGCGGCCCGTATCGCCCTGGCCAAACAACGTATTGCCAGCTCGCAAGGCACCTATAAGGGCCTCGGCGGCGAAAGCACCCGTACCTTGTCGACCGACCGCAAGGTCAATGCCACTACCTCTGTCGGGCGTATGAGGCTGATCGAGATGTCAGAGCGTGGCGACGTCCTCGACGAGCGGCTCTGGATGAAGGTCGCGAACCTCACCGGGGCGGCAGGCAATTCGACCGCGCTCGTCGGGACGCCCGAGCAGGTCGCTGAAGCCATGCTGCGTTATTACGACTTGGGCATAACGGCTTTCGTCCTGAAAGGCTTCGACCCCCTCAACGACGCGGCCGACTACGGCAAGCGGCTGTTGCCGCTAATTCGTGAAGGGGCCGTCGGTCGAGCGCCGTCAGTGAGCCACTGAGCCCGCAGCGGCGTCCTCGGAAGCCTGTCAACCAAGTGACTGTTAAAGTCGGTCATCGGTAGCCCGTGTTGGCCGACCGCACAACGCGAAAAACGAGAAACGAGGCCGTTATGCACGTCACAGTCGTCGTCGGGAACCCGAAGGCCCGTTCTCGCACTTATCAAGCCGCCAACCTGGTTGCTGAAAAGTTGACTGATAGGCCGGCCGACCTCGTGATCGACCTGGCCGATGTTGGCGCCGCCTTGCTCGACTGGTCCTCTGTCGAGGTGGCCGACCTCGTTGACAGCGTTGTTTCGAGCGACATGGTGATATTTGCGTCGCCCACTTTCAAGGGGACCTATACCGGCTTGCTCAAGCTGTTCCTCGACCGGATCGGTACCGGCGCCCTGGCCGGCAAGCCGGCGGTGGCGTTCATGGTGGGTGCCACCCTGCGCCACTCCCTTGCGGCCGAAGTCTTCTTGAAGCCCGTCCTGGTCGAGCTCGGTGCCAGTTGCCCAGCCCCGGGCCTGTTCCTTTTGGAGGCTGAGTACAAAGGGTCGGCGGCGTTGGACGACTGGGCTCAGCGTGCCCGCCCGCTGCTCGCACCGTGGACGCTGGTGCCGTAGGGCGTTATGCCATAGCCGTTTTGTCGCAAACGGCGACTGCCAGGCTGCCGAGCTCGAGACTAAGCGCCGCGTAGCGCAACACCTCACCCCTAGGGCCACTCGCGTTGCCGCACAAGGCAGCCGTGTCGTGCACCTCGAAGTCGAGCAGGAGGTAACGCTCGTTGCCGGGCGTGGCCTTGTATAGCGCTTCTTTGACGGTCCACAGCCCCAGGAGCCTCTCGGGCGCGAGTTCGCCCCCTTGTTCGGAAGGGCGCAGGAACAAATGCGCTCCCTTCGGGCCGACTTCGCTCGCCCAGAGCTCGAAGTCGATGCCGATGCCCTCGCATGCGTCGTCGGTACGCACCGCTACCGCGAGCCCGCCAGCGTGGCTAAGCGAGGCCATCCGGTTGGGGAACCGGATGGTCGAAGTGTCATAACCGGGAGCAAGCACGGCCTTGAGTGCGGCGCGTCCGCGGAGCCAGTCGAGGCGGGCCGCCTCGGAGCGGATCCGCCGTGACTGGGCCAGCTCCCCCGGCGTTAACGACCCGCTTGGCGCCGGGACATCGGAAATAACTAATTGGGCGCGGATCCCAAGCATCTCGGCGATGTCTTGCTCAGCGCTGCGCATCCTGTGCCGACGATGCCCTTAGGTTTGTGGCTGGCGGTGTGGCAGCGCCCAACCCTGCCTCACGAAATGGCAGGTGTAGCCGTTCGGGTACTTCTGTAGGTAGTCCTGGTGCTCCTCCTCGGCAGGCCAGAAAGGCCCCGCCGCAGCGACCTCAGTGACAACCTTCCCGGGCCACAGGCCCGAAGCGTCAACGTCGGCGATCGTTTCCAGAGCTACCCGCTTTTGCTCGTCGCTGGTATAAAAAATGGCCGAGCGGTAGCTTCGCCCCACGTCATTGCCTTGGCGGTTCTTAGTGGAGGGGTCGTGCACCTGGAAGAAGAACTCCAACAAGTCCCGGAACGAGATCACCTCAGGGTCAAAAATGATCTCCACGGCCTCGGCGTGGTCGCCGTGCTTGCGGTAGGTGGCATTGGGGGTGTCGCCCCCCGAGTACCCCACCTGCGTTGAAATCACACCCCGGCGCTTGCGCAGCAATTCCTGGGCGCCCCAAAAGCAACCACCGGCTAATACAGCTCTTTCAGTTGCCATTTCGCTCATCTCCTTGTCTCAACACATCCATAGAACACGCCGGTCACAGCCGATGTTCCTACGTTGTCCCGACCGCTGCCGGTCGAGGAGTTCAGGACCTGGTGGCGCCAGGCGCAACGGGCCGGTCAAGCAGCGCAAGAAGCTGCTCGGGGTTCATCCCGCCCGGCCCCGAGTGCTCCCATGCCTTCTCGTTGACGAGGCGCTGGAGCAGGATGTTGGCCGGGACTGGAACCTCGTGCAACCGCCCGAGCAGGACGACTTCCCCGTTCAGATAGTCGACCTCGACCGTGCCCCGAGCCAGAAGGCTTTGCCAGGTCGAGCTACCACCCCGGTCGCGGCCCACGACCTCGGTTGGGTGCAAACGGTCGCCACGCCGGGCACGGTCCTCCTCCCGGGAGGCGTAATCGATCCCAGCCGCGACCAGGCAGGCCTCGCCCTCCTGGCGCGCTCGCGCGCTCACTTCGCTGCTGCGCCCGCCCGGGCCGCAGAGCGCATCCACGGCGTTCGACAGGTTCGACAACAATTTGGAGTACTTCCAGCGCATGATGTCGGGCCGGGCGACAGACTCCATGGCGCTTTCGGACACTGCGGCCGCGATCGCTTCAGCAGTTGTGTCCACGCCGCCCGGGTAGCGCCCGATATCGAGCAGCGCCGTAAGCGGCGAGGACTCGGCAACGACGACTCCTGGCTCGATTTGGGCAGCCGGGCACATGACGCACATGCCGTAGATGTTGGGGAAGCGCCGCAATGCGGCCGGCTCGTTCGCCACACCGTTTTGGGCGCACACGACCGTGACGGACGAGGGCGCGACACCACCCAGCTGGCGCAATGCCTCCTCGGTGTCCTGGCTCTTGACCGCCATCAGGACGACCTCGTCACCACTCCAGCGGATGCTCTCGAGGTTGTCGGTGGCCGGTACCGGTAGGTTCAGGACCCCTGTGGCAGACGCCAGGGTCAGCCCGTCTTCAGCAAGGACCTTCCCATGTTCCCCGCGGGCAACGAGCACGACATCGTGGCCGTGCTCGAAGAGCCGGCCTCCGACAACGCCACCAACGGCACCCGCCCCGAGCACGATGAAACGCATAAGGAGCACCAGTCTACGCGGACAACCACAGACCACATAGCTGCACGTCAGTGGGTCTTCGCCTGCCTCGCATCCCCCGGCCTTGTGCCCTCCCAGCTGCCGCCTAGGATGCCTCAGAGAGCAAGCGATGCCGAGCAAAGGAGCCGCCCTGGTCACCGGGGCATCAAGCGGTATTGGGGCGGCAATTGCCGCCGCTCTCCAGCGCGACGGGTACCAGACCTACGGAGAGGCCCGACGAGTTGAGCGCTTGGAGCAGCTTCGTAAGGAAGGCGTTCGCCCCTTGAGCCTCGACGTGACGGACGAGGCATCGATGCAGGGCGCGGTCCGGCTTATACACGAGGAAGCGGGACAGATAAGCGTGCTCGTGAACAACGCCGGCTTTGGTTTGTACGGGGCACTCGAGGACGTCGCGATAAGCGAAGCGCGCCGGGAAATGGAGGTCAACCTGTTCGGTCTCGCTCGCCTCACGCAGATGGTGGTGCCGGAGATGCGGGAGGCTCGGCGCGGCTGGATCATCAATATCTCGTCTGTGGGCGGGAAGTTCGGGGAGCCGTTCGGGGCCTGGTACCACGCCAGCAAATATGCCGTGGAAGGGCTGAGCGATTCCCTTGCCCTCGAGCTGGCACCCTTCGGTGTAAAAGTCGTCACGGTGGAACCGGGCGCCATCAGGTCAGAGTGGTCCGATATCGCCACAGAAAACCTCGTTAAAGCGTCTGGTGAGGGCGCCTATGGCGTTGAGGCCAACAAAACGGCAAAGAGAATGCGGGACTTCTACGAGACGAGGCTTACCGGTTCCTCGGAGCAGGTAGCCAAGGGCGTAGTCGCGGTCCTTCACAAGAGGAGGCCCGCTTTCCGCTACGCCGTCGGTGGTGGAGCGAAACCGCTCATGCTCCTGCGCAAACTGACTAGCGACCGGATTTTCTATGCGGTCTACCGTCGGCTCTTGTGAGGGTGTGGTCCAGTCTTTGTTAGTCAAGTAACTTGACCAACAAGCTTCTTGTCGATATTATCGCCATCGATGAGCGATCTCGACCCCCAGGAGTTCCCCATCCCGACCTTGATGAGGTTCGCCCGCGGCGTCTATGCACAGTCGGTACGGGAGCACCTGCATGACATCGGCATCGATGACATGCCAAGGAACGGGGTGTTCGTCTTGGCCGGGGTTGGGACCTCGGGTGGGCCGAGGCAGGAGATGGCGGCCGGGCTTGGCATAACGAAACAGGCCATCAGCCAACTGCTTGACATCCTGGTCAATCAGGGCTACCTCGAGCGGGGGCCTGACCACGACGACCGGCGCCGGATTGCCATCAAGCTTACCGAGAGGGGCCAGCAGGTGGTCGAGACGGCGGCACGGGCCGTAGACGCGATCGATCACCAGCTTGCCGAGCGGGTGCCGCCCGAGCAGGTTGCCGCGTTGCGAGCGGCGCTCGTCGCTCTCACCGAGATAAAGGTGGATGCCGCGGCGGCTGGGACAAGCGGACGCCGCCCGAGCGACCGGCTCGTGCGCTTCAGCCCCATCTTCCCTGTCCGCGACCTGGCAGCAGCGCTGGCGCATTACGCGACGCTCGGCTTCGCCACGTACTCCTACGAGGGCGGCGACGACTACGGCTTCGCCGACCGAGACGGCGTAAGCCTCCACCTGGCTGCAGATCACGACCACGAGGACGTGCACCGTGACAGCGAGCACCGGCACGGGGGGGCGGCCTACCTCTATGTGCGCGACGCGGACGCCCTGTACGCGCAGTGGAGCAAGCCCGGCATCGCCGGCCACACCAACCCGGTCACCCCGACCGCTTATGGGTTGCGCGAGGGCTCGCACATCGACCCTGACGGCAACCTGGTCCGCTTCGGGTCACCTATGGAAGCCGCCTGAGAGAGCGCTGAACATCACGCCGAATTCGGGCCAACGTTCGATCAGATGACGGGTATGCCCGGCCGACCCGGGCTTAACCAGGGGCGATCGGTACTTCGATGACCGTGAAGGAGCTGGGTGGGACCGTCACGATGAGGCCCCGACCTTCGGCCCCTCCGTCGCGTCGTGCACCGTGACACCTTCGATGTCAGGCGCGGGCCTGTTGGCAGTACCGGTGCCGTGCCCTGTGATAATCCTGACCCGCGCTTTACCACTGAACTCGCCGTCGCGCAGCCTTATGTCGATTTCATCGCTGGACTCTGGATCTCGGTTCACGATGGTCAAAGCCAGCTTGCCCCGCGCAGTATCAGCAGTAGCCGACGAATCGATCGTCGAGAATGGCCCAAGGTCGGCGATGCGGTGCTCCCACCGCTCACCGGCCACCGGCCACCGGCCACCGGCGTCGGCCCGGCTACCGTCGGAGAAGTCACGTGCAGGTCGACCGCCCCGTCAAGCGCAGCAGCTGAGTGGAGCAGGAACGGGTAATAGATGGGCTGCACAACAGCGCCGTCTTTCGTTGTAACAATGGGCGCGATCGCGTTCACCATTTGAGCAAGGTTGGCCATCTTCACCTAGTTACAGTGCCGGACAAAGATATTGAGATAGGTGGCGACTGCGAGGGCGTCGGAAAAGGAGTAACGCTCTTCCAATGTCCCGTCGTCAGTGCGGTACCAGACGTCCCATTCGTCATAGGCGATCCGAGGCGAGCGGCTAAGTCGCTGCCATACGTAGTGCGCGACAAACAGGCGCTCCAGTAACCGATGGCCCTTTCCGCTTGGTGTGGGCTGAGGACATTGTTCCAATAGTCGGCTGAACCCGTGTATATGTGCACGAGTGGAGGTCGACGAGAGACAAGAGGCCTTCGATGACTACCCGGTCCCAATCGTCCCAGCCCTTCATCCCGCAGCTCACTAGCTTGGCGTCGGGGTCGAGGCGGCGGGTCGCCTTGGCCCAACGTGAGGTCACCTTGACGTACTCGTCTGCCGAGAGCTGCCCAGCTTGCCACTCGCCGTACATTTTCGTTGCCGAGGCCCCCGTAGGGGACGCGATATGGCTCGGCTCTGCCGTTTTGGCGCCGGCGCTCCGCCCACTCGGCCCGGGCGGCCGAGTTGCAATATTCGACCCACGCCAACGACTCGGAAAGGGTGCCGGTCCCCGTGTTCAAACAGATGTAGGGAGTCACGCCCAGCACCGAGCAGTACTCGAGGAACTCGTCAGTCCCAAAATCATTGGGTTCTTCGGCTCCCTAGGCCAGCTCGAGCCGGCGCGGACGCGACGCGCTGCGGGCCGATACCGTCAGTCCATAGGTAGTTACTGACGAAATTGCCACCCGGCCATCGCAGGACGCTGCGTCAACGTCGGCGATCGTTTCCAGAGCTACCCGCTTTCGAGAGGTCGGAGCAGCTCCAAGACATCGCTGCGGAAGCGCCGCGCGTCGCTCAAGGGGGAACCTTCTTCGAACAGCCCCCCATCGATGCAGCGGCCCAGGTGCTCGACGAAGCCACCGAAGACGTTGCGGTCGAGGCGGCCGAGGCTCCTGCCCGGGCCCACCGTTACCCTGCTCACCATTGCCTCCTCATCACCTAGCTTGAGCTGCCCCGTCGGGCGGGCCGACCACGTCGCACTAGGCCCTCTCGATGAGCTCGACGGGTAGCAATGAGGCCTCCGCACAGATGTTAGGTATCCAAGGGCTCTCGAGGCGCGCCGGCTGGCAAGGTGCTTCCCACAACCGAGCCCGGATGGTCAGTGCCTGTTTGCTGTCACATGCGGCCCTCCAGGCTTGTCATATAGATGGCAGGTCCGGACGCTTTCGCTAGACAAGGAGATCCAAATGCAAGCTCGGATGACGAACCCGGTAGTTACCGTCCCCGGCGCCATGGACGCACTGCAGGCTTTGAGCAAGGCGGCCAGCCACAGCGCCCTGCCCGAGACCACGATCGATTTGGTGCAGCTGCGGGCGAGCCAGATCAACGGTTGCAGTGTCTGCGTTGAGATGCACGCCCGGGACCTCAAAGAGGCGGGGGAGAGCGACGAGCGGGTCTTCACGGTGGCCGCGTGGCGGGAGTCGCCCTACTTCGACGACGCGGAGCGTGCCGCCCTGGCCCTGACTGAAGCCGCAACTCGGATCGCTGACCGACCTGACGCCGTGCCGGACCGTGTGTTCGACGAGGCCGCCAAGCACTTCGACGAGGCGTCGCTTGGGGCGCTGATAGTCCAAATCGCGGCGATCAACGCCTGGAACCGGTTGAACGTGGTCACGAGGCAGATGGGCGGTGCGTGGACGGGATCGGTCGGCGGACACGGGGCAAGTTGAGCCCGTAACAGGCGAAGTTAGCGACCCGCGGGCCAGGTGACGGGCGGCGTCATTAGCCAGGCATAGGGTGGACCGTGGTCTCAACCGCCGACACCCTGTTCCTGCTGGTTGCGGGCGGCGTTGCCGGGGTCGTGGGTACGGCCGGGGGCATCACCTCACTGGTGTCGTACCCGGCATTGTTGTGGGTCGGCCTCGCGGCCGCCCCGGCCAACGTGGCGAACATCGTGGCGCTCGTGACTTACCTGCCGGGATCGGCTTTGGCTTCGCGCCCAGAGCTGCGAGGCAAGGGCCCGTGGCTCTGGCGGTGGGCGCTTTTGACAGCACTGGGCGGTGGTGCCGGCGCCGCTTTGTTGCTGCTCACGCCCTCGAAGTCTTTCGCGGTAGTGGTCCCGTTCCTTGTGGCTGCTGGCTCGCTCGCCCTGCTGGCACAGCCGGTTCTTACCTCTTGGAAGCAAAGACGTAGCCGCCGAGGCGAACGGTTCCTATTGCCTGGCGGCCTGGTCCCGGTTTCGGTGTACAGCGGCTACTTCGGGGCCGGCTCCGGTGTGATGACCTTGGCCCTACTGCTGTTGACAGTCGAGCCTGACGTCGCGAGGGCTAACGCACTGAAAAACGTGCTGGTAGGAGTGGCCTCCGCGGTCTCGGCCATCATCCTGGTGTTGTTCACCCGCGTCGATTGGGGCGCCGTCGTGCCACTCGGTATCGGGACCTTTGCCGGAAGCACGCTCGGGCCATCAGTCGCGAGGCGCGTTCGAGGCGACGTCCTGCGCTGGGCCGTTGGTCTCGTTGGGCTCGGGTTAGCGGTCCGGTTGTGGACCGGGCCCAGTTAGGGGCCTGGGTCGCGGTTGACCCCGGGAAGTAGCTCGATCCGCCTCGCGAGATTGACGGCGTGGTCGCCCAGGCGCTCGTAGAAACGGCCGAGCAAGGTGACCTGTGCGGCGACCTGAGCCGGCATCGGCGAGGAGGCAACCTCGCCGGTCAGCCGCTCCAAGAGTATGTCGAGCTCCTCGTCGGCCTCGTCCAGGGCCGTACCGGCGGCGGTGCGGGAAACATAACTCGTGGTGACCTCACGCCACATCTCGAGGGCGACATCGGACATCCGCTGCACGATGCCGCGACTGACCGGGGACATGCTCGGCCCGAGGTGCGTGACGGCTCGCTGCGCAATGTGGGCGGCGAGGTCGGCGCTGCGTTCGAGCTCGGGTAGCACCGCCAAGAGCCCGACGAGGTGGCGCAACTCGGCGTTGGCGGGGGCAAGGCGGTCGAAGTCTTGCCAGATCCGGCTGCTCAGCTGGGCGGTCAGCAGGTCCACTGACTCGTCAGCGGCGACGACCCGGCTGGCTGCATCTGGCTCTGCGGACAACAGCGCGTCGGTGGCGCCGGCAAGTGCCTCGCTGACCAACGAGAAGAGATGGGCTACTTCTCGGTCGAGGGGGCCTAAGTCGCCAGCGTTCGCCATAGTCACGGTTTAGCCGCTTAGGGCAAGCCGGACGCGGATCTGTTCGGGAGTTCTTCCCCGGCCGTTCACCTCACGTTCAATTTGAGAACATCTTGACTAAATCCATCAAGTTGGTCAAACTGATAGTAATGATCGATACGGACCGACGTGCGACGACCACAAAGAGCACAGGTGGCGCGGCCAGCTCGCCCGCTACGGTCCGGCCAAGGCGGCACCGTTCGACGCCCGTGCCGGCATTGTCAACTAGGAGCCTTCTTGTGCTGGCAACGGGGTGCTCGGGGCTCGTCCAACCGTGGGGAAAGTCGTCTGATAAGCCTCTTTTGCAGCGTCAGTACGAGCTGCTGGACCGGACCACTGAGTTCGAGCTCTGGCTGATCCATTGGCCTACCGACGGCGGCTTGGTGCTGCATGACCACGGCGGCTCGTCGGGTGCGTTCTACGTGGTTTGGGGTGCCCTCGACGAAACGAGCACCACTCGTCGCGGGCGGGCTTTGAACCGGCAACGCCTGACCCGCTCTGAGGGAAAGTCGTTCGGTCCCGACCACGTCCACAGCGTGGTCAACCCCGGAAACACGGTGGCTACGAGCATCCATGCCTACTCACCGCCGCTCACGTCGATGAATTTCTACGAAACGTCGCCCGCTGGCCTCGTGCGCAGCCGGGTGGAGACTGATTGGGAAGGGGCGCCATGACGGGGCCGGGCACGCAGGCTGAGAGCGCTCCTAGCGGAGTGGACCAACTTGTCGAGCGGGCGCGCGCCGGCTATCGCCGCGTCCGTGCCCACGAGGCAGCAATGTTGCAAGCCGACGGAGGGCTCCTTGTCGATATTCGCCCGGCTGCGCAACGCTCTGAGTTCGGAGAGGTACCAGGGGCACTAGTGATCGAACGCAACGTGCTCGAATGGCGGCTCGACCCGACCAGCGTGCACCGTCATTCGGCCCTGAGGGGGCCCGACCAGCACGTCGTCGTCATCTGCCAAGCCGGCTATGCGTCCAGCCTGGCGGCGGACTCTCTTCGCCAGCTGGGCCTTGCGAACGCGACAGATCTCATCGGGGGCTTCGAGGCCTGGGCACAGGCGGGCCTTCCTGTCATCGGTCCCGCGACCGAGGAGACGGGCTACGTCGGAGACGGCTCCGAGGTGCTGGACCTCCCCTGGGTCAGCTAGAGCCAAAGCTTGCTGGCAAAAGCCCTATCGGAGGGAAGGATCAGACTGCCGGGAAGCGGTGCACCGTGTGGCCGAAGGTGCCCTCGGCAAAGGCGAGCACCTTCTCCGGTCGCACTGTGTACGTGAGCACGTCGAACCCACCAGGGTGGTGCAGGCCGCCGTCGCCTACCTCGTAGGCCCATCGACCGTCCCACCGTCCTCGCCAGGCCGCCGCCAGCCGGCCCAGCAGGGCTAGGTCGGTGGCGAGCATTGCCTCCCCCTCAACCACGACGTCGATCCCACCCTGCCAGTCGAGCCGGCCCGCCTGGAGCAGCACCCGATTTCCGGCCCGCAGGTTCGTTTCCTTTTGCTCCTTTTCGCCCGTTGTGAAGTGGAGCGCGTCGTCGGCCCACACTGCCACGACGGGCGTGGCGTGTGGCCGGCCGTCCGGGCGCACCGTCACGAGCCATGAGAGCTCGGCCTCCTCAAGCTGGCGGCGAGTCGTCTCCCAGGGTGTCGCCGAAGCCGAGGGATCGCTATAACGGGGGTCGAGCGTGGTGACCGGTTCCGTCATGCCAGCTACCGTATGGGCTCACCCGGCAGGTTCGCAACGTCGCCTACGCTCGTCCACGTGCCAGGGAACGATCCGCTTGTCCGCCGCATGCAGGGCTTTGGGACGACGATCTTCGCGGAAATGTCGGCTCTGGCCGTGTCCACTGGCAGCGTCAACCTCGGTCAGGGGTTCCCGGACACAGACGGGCCTGAAGAGCTACTGGCCGACGCGATTGCTGCGATCCGCGAGGGCCACAACCAGTACCCACCGGGGCTCGGCATCCCCGAGCTTCGCCAAGCGATAAGCGACCACCATCGACGTTGTTACCAGCTCGTCTACGACGCCGACGTCGAGGTGCTCGTTACCGCGGGAGCCACCGAGGCGGTCACCTCCGCCGTTCTGGCCCTTGCCGAGGCCGGCGACGAGGTGGTGGTCTTCGAGCCTTATTACGACTCTTACTCGGCCTCGATCGCACTCGCGGGTGCGCACCGTCGCACAGTCACGCTGCGCAGAGATGACAGCGGAGAGGGCGCCGGGTGGCGCTTCGACCCTGACGAGCTGGCAGCGGCGATCACGGCGAGAACTAAGGCGATCTTGCTCAACACCCCGCACAACCCCACCGGCAAAGTATTTACGGCAGCCGAGCTTTTGGTGATCGCCGACCTGGCACAGCGCCACAACCTGATCGTCATCGCAGACGAGGTCTACGAACACCTTGTCTTCGACGGGCGCAGGCACGTCCCGATCGCGACGCTGCCCGGGATGCGGGAACGTACGGTGATGGTCGGCAGTGCCGGCAAGTCATTCAGCGTGACTGGCTGGAAGATCGGCTGGGTAGCTGCGCCCGCCGCACTCACGGCAGCGGTCCGCACCGTGAAGCAGTTCCTTACCTATGTCAACGGCGCTCCGTTCCAGCCGGCCGTCGCCCGCGCTCTCGCCAAGCAGCCGCCGCACTACGAAGCCATCTGTGCTCGTCTTCAAGACCAGCGCGACCAGCTGTGCGGTGGGCTCTCGGCACAAGGCTTCGACGTAGTCCGCCCACAGGGCACTTACTTCGCCACCATCGATATCCACCGAAATGCGGTCGAATTTTGCAGAGAGCTGCCACGAGCTGTGGGTGTTGTCGCCATCCCGAGCAGCGTCTTTTACTCCTCCACTGTCGGTGACAGCTACGTCCGCTTGGCCTTCTGCAAGCGTGCCGAGGTCATCGATGACGCGCTCCACGCGGCTGAAGGGTGTCGCACCGTGAAGACGGTGCGGCACGCGGCGGAGACGGCATGAAGGTCGCCGCTATCCAGCACGACATCGCGTTCGAGGACGCCGCAGCGACTCGGGCTCACGTCACCCCGATGATCGCCGCGGCCGCCGCTGCGAGTGCCCGGGTCATTGTGCTCACCGAGATGTTCGCCACCGGTTTTTCCATGGCTCCTGAGCGCATCGCCGAAGATGAGGGAGGTCCTTCGGAGCAGTTCCTGAGCGACCAGGCGCGCCAGCACCAAGCGTGGCTGATCGCGTCGATAGCGCAGCGCGGTGCAGACGGCCAGTTCCGCAACAACGCTGTCGTGACCGGCCCTGACGGCAATGTACGCCGGTACGCCAAGATCCACCCCTTCAGCTATGCCCATGAGCACGAGCATTACGCGGCAGGCGCCGAGCACCTGACCGTCGACATAGACGGGCTACGAGCCACCATCTTTGTTTGCTACGACCTGCGCTTTGCCGACGAGTTCTGGGAGAGCGCGCCTGGTACCGACATGTATATCGTGCCTGCCAACTGGCCCGAGCCACGGCGCGACCATTGGCGGGCGTTGTTGCGTGCGCGTGCGATCGAGAACCAGGCCTACGTGGTCGGAGCCAACCGAGTAGGCGCGGCCCACGATGTTGCGCACCGCGGCGACTCAGCCATCATCGACCCGCTCGGTCGCACGCTTGCAGAGGCGAGCGTCGGCGAGGCGGTGCTCGTCGCCGAGGTCTCGGCTGAGACTGTCACTGCCGTACGCAGAAAGTTCCCGTTCCTCGCCGACCGTCGCCCGCGCGCTTTCGCGGCGCCGAGTTAGCGAGTGGCAACGGTGCCGTTTACCCCGCGAGTGGCCGTAGTGACCGGCGCGGCCCGTGGGATCGGCAGGGCATGCGCCGTGGCTCTTGCGCGCGACGGCTACGCAACGGTCCTTGCCGGTCGCGACCGCCAAAGCCTGGTTCCTGTGGCCGATGAGATCGGCTCAGACGGGGGCACGGCAATGGCCGTCGAGTGCGACGTCACAGACGAGACTCAGGTGAGGCGCCTCTTCGGCGAGGTCAGGCGCAATTTCGGGCGCCTCGACTTGCTTTTCAACAACGCCGGGATTTCAACTTCACCTGTCCCCCTCGAGGAGCTTTCCTTGACCGATTGGTCCGCGGTCGTGGCGACCAACTTGACTGGGGTGTTCCTGTGCACGCGGGAGGCTTTCGCGTTGATGAAGGACCAAGACCCGCCGGGCGGCAGGATAATCAATAACGGGTCGATAGCCGCACATTCGCCCCGGCCGAACTCCATTGCCTACACCGCGACGAAGCACGCTGTCACCGGGATCACAAAATCAACATCGCTCGAGGGCCGCCGTTATGGCATTGCCTGCGGCCAGATCGACATCGGCAACGCAGCAACCGACCTGACCCGAGGTCTGGTCGATCGAGCCGAGCAGGCCGACGGCGCTATGAGGCCGGAGCCAACCATGGACGTTATGGACGTTGCCCGCGCCGTCGTGTTCATGGCGAGCCTCCCGCTCGAGGCGAACGTCCAGTTCATTACCGTAATGGCTACAACCATGCCGCTGATAGGACGAGGCTAAGCACATGAAAGTTGTGATAACAGGAGGTGCGGGTTTCCTCGGGCAGGTGCTAGCGCGAAATTTGCTTGCCGTGGGGGAGCTCACAGGCGTGTCCGGTGCACGAGAGCCCATAGCTGACGTCGTGCTGTTCGATAGAGCGGTCCCGTCCAAGTTGCTGCCGGGCCTTGATGGTCGTGTTGCATTGTTGACAGGTGATATTGCCGATGCGGCACAGCTGCTGGCCGTTGTGGACCGCGACGATATCTCGGTCTTCCACCTGGCTTCCATGGTCAGCGCCGAGTGCGAGATCGACTTCGATGCCGCGCTGGCTGTCAACCTGGATGGTTGCCGGTCGGTGCTCGAGGCCTGCCGCGCCCGCGGTTCGCGCCCGCGTGTGGTGTTCTCGAGCAGCGTGGCGGCCTTTGGGGGGCTGGCGCCCTCAGAGGTGGCTACAGACTCCACCAAGCTCACGCCCGCGACCACATATGGCATGACCAAAGCCGTCTGTGAGCTGCTCGTGAACGACTACTCGCGCAAGGGTTTCCTGGATGGGCGCGTAGCAAGGCTCCCGACTGTCGTCATCCGCCCGGGCCGGCCCAACGCGGCCGCCTCGTCGTGGGTTAGCAGCATCTTCCGAGAACGGCTGAACGGCGAGGAATGCACGCTCCCGGTCGACCCCGGCACGCGCGTGCCGATCGCGGGCTACAGGACGGTGGTCGACAACCTGGTCCGCCTCCACGAGGTCGATCACGATGCGCTGGGCCTTGACCGGGCGCTAAACCTGCCATCGCTAGAACTGACGGCGCAGCAGATGATCGATGGCCTCTCGGCCACCGTCCCGGGCCCCTTAGGACCTGTTCATTTCCGCCCAGATCCCGCAGTCGAGGCAATCTTCGCTACTTGGGCCCAGCACGCATCGGCGGACCGCGCGGTCGAGCTCGGGCTCCAGCGAGACGGCGGGTTAGCCGAAATCGTGGCTTCTTACCTACAGGACTTTGGCTAAGCCCGGCACAACCGGTCGTCGTCGTTGCTCTGAGGCGCCTCGGGCGCCTCGGCATCGGGACGGGGGAAATGATGCCGCAGGGTGAAGGCGAAAGGCGTCGGCCCGTGCACCCGTAGGTACCGGACCCGCTCCTCCGCCTCCAGGGTGCTGGGCCGGTGACCGTCTGGGACCCACCAGCAGGCGAGGTAAGCCTCGCTCATCTTCTGGAAGAACTCCCGGCGCCGCCGAAGGATGGCGCGGTGCAGGTCACCCAGTACGAAGGTCGTCAGCTGCTCGATGTCGGTCCAGACCGACATGTTGATAATCATGCCCGCGCTGTCGCCGGCGTCCCATGTGAAGGCCTCCACGGCTGTGGCGTTGCCTTCCTCGGTCTTCAGGCGCCAGACGAAACCGGGAGCCCGCTCGGCGGCGGCGTTCACGGGGTCGAGTGCCTCGACGAAAGCCGTCAACTGCGGGTGGTCCAGAGGTTCGCGAAGCCGCCCGATGTTGATCTGTGCCAATTGCCATCCGCTCATGGTCGCCAGTCTGTCATGGGATGGGCTACGTGCGAGAGCAGCAGTCAGGGCTTGACTTTCAGAAGTCCACCCCACCCTGTCGGGTCTTCGTCGGCGGCCACGTTGCGGGCCAGACGGTCGAGCACGCCTTCGAAGCGCGAGAGCTCCTCTTTGCCGATACCAGCACGGAGCCGTCGGTCGAAGTCCATGGCGGCGGACCGTAGCCGAAGGAACGCCTCCTCGCCTGCTCCAGTCAGCTCCACTACGTGGGCCCGCCGGTTTGCAGTGTCGCGGTGGCGGGTGATGAGGCCGGCGGAGTCCATGGCATTTAGATGATGGGTGAGCGTGGCTTCCCTCACCCCGACCGCGGCGGCCAGCTCGCGTTGGTTGGAAGGACGCCGGATCTTGAGGTTGAGCAGGACCAACCAGACCGGCAAAGACCCTCCCGCTTCGATGAGCGTTTCATCGAACGCCTGCCTGACAATTCTCGCAGCGCTGGCGAGATGAAGACCTACCGGAGGCTGAACTGGAGGCACCTTCGGGAGGGTACCAGCCAAGCATGCAGGTCTAATGATTTGACATCAAACCCTTCGACATCTAAGTTTACTGGTGGGACCCTCGCACAGGAACGGAGACCAGTGACCAACTTCACCGATAGAGAAGAGATCGCACGGGCAGGCGCCGCTGTCGACATAGCCGCAGGGACCGTCCTTGTCTAAGCCGCCAATGACTGACCGGCCAGCACGGATGCGGCGCCAGGCGACGTTGATGCGGGTTGTCAACGTGCCGATGCGTCAGCTCCTCGCTCTACCCTTCCCAACCCCGCTCAGCAAGCGGCTTATGTTGCTGTACCTCACCGGGAGACGAAGCGGACGGTCCTATCGACAACCGGTGAGCTACGTCCGAGACGGAGGTTCCTTGTTGACTCCGGGTGGTGGCAACTGGAAACTCAACCTCGAGCCTGGGCGGCCCGAACGGATCAGGCTCGATGGCCGGATGGTCATGGTGCGCCCGGACCTCGTCGACGACGCAGACGAGATCGACAAGGCTCTCATGACGATGACCGCGCTGAACCCGAATACTGCGAAATTCATCCCGATCGCCCGGCAAGACGACGGCCACTTCGAGCGGGAAGGGCTCACGAATGCCGTGGCCCACGGGTTCCGAATCGTACGGTGGCACCTCGCCTCTGCTACCACATAGTCAGGCCCCACAACCGCTAGTCCAGCGAGGTCGCCTCAGCCATCGCTGCGATGATTTTCCTCAGAGCACTGATCAGGTACCGCCGCTCGGAGCCAGTCGAGAGCCGCGGTCGCGCCGGCGCTCGAGTTCGTCTCTTGCTGCCTCGATGTCGGCTTTGACGGAGCGTCCCCGCTCCGTCAGGTAGATCCGGACAAGACGCCGGTCGGCTTCGTCAAGACGGCGGGCAACCAGCCCGGTCGCCTCCATCCGCGTTGCCGATTTCACTACGGTCGGCGTGCTCACATCAAGGCGTTCAGCCAGCTCGCCCGGAGTGAGGCCGTCGGTACCCCAAAGCACCTCGAGGACCAGGTTCTGGCCGACCCTCACCCCGTGCTGGCTCATTGCCTCATCTGCGGCGCCGCGCATCAGTTTCGAAGCCCGGGTGAAGAGGGCCAGGAACTCGTTCATGGCCGAATCCTAGATGTCGCTTGCCGGCTAACGACCGGCGCTCTACGATTAGTAGCCGGCTAGTGAGTCCTGCACAAATTTGCAGAGCTGCGGACTTGGAAGGGAGTAGCCGGTGACGCCTGCAGACAAAGGGGTGACCTTTGGGATCAAGACCAGCCAGATGGGGCTGACCTACGACGAGATCCTCAAAGCCTGGCGCGAGGCAGAGCCGGATCCCGGTCTTTGAGCACGCGTGGCTTTGGGACCACATGGTGCCACTGCGCGGAGACGTAAGGGGTGCGGCACTGGAAGCCTGGACCCTCCTTGCCGCCCTTGCCGCTCAAACGAGCCGGCTTCGGCTCGGGGTCATCGTGACCAGCAATCGCCTCCGCTCACCGACCCTGCTCGCCAAGATGGCAGCGACCGTGGACGTCATCGCGCAAGGGCGGCTCGACTTCGGGATCGGGGTGGGGGGTAGCCGCGTGGCCGTAGATAACCCTGCTGTCCGGGAGTTCGAGGCCTACGGCGTGCCTCTCGTTTCGCCCGGCTGTTGCTGTCCGGGACCTTGCCGAGTCCCTGTCGGTTATCCGGCGGATGTGGACCGAGGTCGAACCGTTCGACTTTGATGGAGACCTCATCAAACTGAGGGGCGCCGTCTGCGAGCCGAAACCTCTCCAGAAGCCACACCCGCCCATATTGATAGGCGGCGCAGGCGATCGCGTCTTACGCATCGTCGCCGAGCACGCCGATATCTGGAACTACCCGGGGGCGCCCTCTCCAGAGTTCCGGCAGAGGAACGAGGTCCTTGTCGAACACTGCAGAGCCATCGGACGCGACCCGAACGAGATCGTGCGCTCCATGCAGACCATCGTCCGCGGTGACGACGAAGAGACAGTTTCAGCGACCCGCTCGATGCTGCTTGAGATGATCAGTTCCGGTGTATCTCATATCGTCCTTGCCTCAGTCGTCTCGGCCCGCTCACCGCAATGGATCGCTGACGAGATCATCGGGCCGGTTCTTGCCGAGTTGCCGGCTCGACGATTTTGCGATCTGAGCGTTTTATCTCACGCCGAGAGTGACTAAATCGGGCTCGAAATTGTTGGGGCCTGACGAGTTCCTTGCGGGGCCCAGCGTTCCTTCGTTAAGGTGCCTTAGCCGGCAATTGTTGACATCTCATGTTTTTGGAGCCGGCGCCAGGAGGTTTTGATGCGTTTGCGTCATTCGCGCTCTTCGCGCCGCGGCTACCGCGCGTGGCTGGCTCTGGCTGCCATGGTGGCCTCGATCACGGCGATGGTCGGCATCCCGCTCTTAGCGGCACCAGCGAGCGCCAGTACGGACGCTTGGACAGCATCCGGGCCTGGGACGACGACTGTCCTCAGTGACGGAGCGGACAGCAACCCGAGCTTCAGCTACTGGTACTGCTCAGTGCCCAGCGTGCCTCCCCTGTCCAGTTGCACCGATGGCGGCGCCGGCGAGCAGACATGGACCTTCGAGGGCTCGCCAACTGCGGGAGAGACGCAAGTCACCGGGACCTACCTGTGGACCGGCGACCACGCCTTTTGCGCCCCGTCCGCCGAACTGCAGCCATTTGTCGTGTCAAACAACGTGCAGACGATTTTGCCAGCGCTCGTTACCGAGGGCAACAACTGCAACCAGCAAGACGGTTTCGGCCCGATAGATGGGTCGTTCGAGTTCTCCGGCCAGTACACGTTCAACCTGAGCGGGGCGACGCAGTACGGGTTCTTGCTCAGCGGGTCGAACGGTGACAGCAACTCGTTCCTCGAGGGGACGTTTGCTTTCGCGACCGTCTCGCCTGCGCCCACGGCGCCCTCCAACCTGGTCGCCACCCCCGGCAACGGCGCCGTGACCCTCAGCTGGCAAGCGCCTGCCGCCGTGCCCGCTCCGACGGGTTACCTGGTTTACGAGGGGCCGAGTTCTGCCGGCGAGGTACCCGACCCCGTTGCCAGCGTGAGCGGTACTACGACGACGGCCCAAGTCACGACGGTGCCAGAGGTCGGTGAGGGCCTTGGCCCTCCGCAGCAGACGCTCACCAATGGCACGCCGTACTACTTCACCGTCGTGGCGGTTTATGGCACCCCTGCGCTCGGCTACACGGCAGGCGGTAGCGCACCGGCGCTGGCCAGCCCGGCTTCCAACGAGGCAAGCGCCACTCCGAGCGACAATCTTATTCTGAACGGCAGCTTCGAAAGCCCGGCGGTAACACCCTGCGACGCCTCTTACGACTGCCCCGGCGAGGGCTTCATCGACTACACGCCGAGCAACGGTCCTATCATCCCGGACTGGACGATCGGCGGCCAGGGCATCGACCTCAACAACAACCATTGGCAGGCCGAAGATGGCTCGCAGTCGGTCGACCTGGCAGGCGGGAGCTCGGGCTCTGTGGCACAGACTGTCGCCACTGTGGCGGGCCAGGCCTACACGTTGTCCTGGTGGATGGCGGGCAACCCGGACAACGGGGCAGCCGAAAAATCGATGGCGGTCGATTGGGACGGCACGCAAGTCGACGCCCCTTCGTTCAACACGGCTGGGCATACCGACGCGTCGATGGGTTGGGTGGAGGAACAGGTCACCGTCACCGCGGCGTCGACCAGTTCGACGCTTGAGTTCGCCGACACATCGCAACCTCCGAGCGGCTACGGCGCGACCCTGGACAACGTCTCGCTCGTCCCGCTGAGCGCGAACCTAAGCGCAACCCTCTCGGCGAGCTCTCCAACAGTTGCGGGTGTGGAGACCGTTCCCGCCTCGGTCGTGCCGACCTCCTCGGTCGGGAGCACCTCATCGGGCCCGAGCGGCGCCGCCTCGATCCAGCTCGGCTCCATCCAGCTCGGCTCGTCCCAGCTCGGCTCGATCCAGCTCGGGTCGATACCTCTCGGCCCGATTTACAGCGCCGGTACTACTCCGGGGGCGCCGTCCGGCCTCGCGGCCGCCGCGCAAACCCTCTCCAGCAGCCTCCTCGCCGACATCGGCATCACCTACCCGGAGGGCTGTAGCGGGTCGAGCTGCACGGGGTGGGCAGGTATCCTCGCCGGTTCGATCTACGCCAACGTCCCCCTCGAGTCAGTGACGCTCGCCGACGTGTTGACCGATACGTCACCTGGGACTGGCGGGCAGGCTTCCCCTGCCGCAGCTTTCGACTCGGTAAACCTCGCAAGCCTCGACCTTGCCTCCAGCCAGCTCGGCTCGATCCAGTTGGGGTCTATCCAGCTCGGCTCGATCCAGCTCGGCTCGATCGGGTTGTCGGGCACCACACCTGGCACCTCTGATGCTCTGCAGGCGTGGTGCACCGCCCTGGCCGGGCTCAACCCGCCCGTCGACTGCTCCACCTTCGGGATAACCGACAACAGCGGGACGTACACCAACACCGACGGTGTCACCCTGTTGACGTTGGCTCTGGCAGGCGTCCAGTTGGGGTCTATCCAGCTCGGGTCCATCCAGTTGGGCTCGATACAGCTCGGTTCAATCCAATTGGGATCGATCCAGCTCGGCTCCATCCAGTTGGGCTCGATCGACCTGGCGAACAGCGCGCTCCTTCAGATCCCCGTCGGCTCGATCCCCGACCTTGCCTCGACCCAGTTGGGGTCTATCCAGCTCGGGTCCATCCAGTTGGGCTCTATCCAGCTCGGGTCGATCCAGCTCGGTTCCATCCAATTGGGGTCGATCCAGCTCGGGTCGATCCAGCTCGGCTCCATCCCGCTCAGCGACATCACGGATCTTTCTGCTGTGTGCACGCCCACGGCTTCGTTTACTTGCTCGCCCGGTTCGACGCTCGCGGATGCGGCCGCGGCCGGCGCGATCACGACGCTGCCCGTCGACGACCTGTCTGCAAGTGTGCTCGATAGCACCACCCTGGCTGAGCTGGCCCAGGCCGTTCCTTCTCTCGCCATCACTCTGGCCGAGCTACCCGCCGGCGATTACAACACGGTCACGCTGTCCGAGCTCCTGAGCGGCGACGACACCTCGTACCCCGGTTACCCGAACCCTCTCACGCTCGCCGACCTGCTGCTCACAACGGTCCCGCCCGCCAGCTACCCGTGGCAGTCGGTGACTTTGCCAAACCTCCCGCTCGCTGCCAATGCCACTAGCGGAGGGGACGAAACCTACACGGCGACCATCACGGCGAACATCGCCGGGACGGCGCAGGTCTCGGTAAGCCTTCCTGCCTCGTTCGCCTACGTGCCCGGCAGCAGCACGTTCAACGGCGTCGCTACGGCTGACCCCACCTCGGGCTCCTCGCTCACCTGGCCCTTTCCCTCACCGTCGGGACGAACACCTTGACCTTCGAGGCCGCCGCCGGGATCGGCCTCGGGCCTGCAACAGCGGCTCTGTCGGCCTCTACTGCCCAGACCGCCGCCACTTCCTCGACTTCGGTCGACGTCATCGACGGCGAGCAGCCTGCCATCAACGCGCCGAGCACGGCCCTGACCCTGACGCCCGGGACGCCAGACACCACGCCGTTGACGCAGGGCAACCTCAACATCGGTTACCTCACATCGGCGGGGGACCTGAACGACTGGGCGGTGACCGTCCCGTACGGAGACGAGCTCAGCCTGGCGCTGTCCAACTTCCCCACAGCCGACCAATACGACCTTGAGCTGTTCGGCCCGAGCATTGCTCAGCTGCAGGGGGCCCCGAACCAGGACCTACCCGGGGTGGACGACGTCGTGCCGTCACTCGCCTCCCAAGCCACCACCGAGCCGACACCTGGCTCCCAGGACCTGCCGGTTACGCCCCCAGCCGGTGACCAGCTCGAAGCGATCTCTAACGACCCTGCCGGCCAGGCTCAGTACATCCAGACCACCCCACTAGCTGCGGGCACCTATATCGTCCAGGTGTCGGGCTACAACGGTGAGTTCAGCTCAGCGCCATACCTGCTACAGGCCAACTTGCTGGGCGGTGCGACCCAGCCGTCGTGCCCGAGGGGATCAGCTACCCGAACGCTCTCGGCGCGGCAGCGAACCCGCCGGTCGTGGTCCCGAGCGGCGTCAATACCCTGTTCCTCGTCGACACCCAGCGTTTGACGGCCGCCTTCGGTGCATCGGCGGAAGCCACGATCATGTCCAACCTGGAAGCGGTCGCGTCCGGGACGGGCTCTGGCGGCCAACCGGGTGAGACCGACGTCAACGGGGCGATCATCCCGGTCGATGCCTATTCAAGCGTTCAGAACGCCTACTCGCAGTGGAACTCCAACCCCTGCTCGGTCAGCGGGGCCAACGGCGTGGTGGCCGCGATAGCGGCCGTAGTCGACCAGGTACGCGCCGACAACCCGACTGTCCAGAACGTCGTGATTGTGGGTGCGGACGACCAGATCCCGTTCGCGCGAGTCCCCGATGGCGCTACCCAGGCGAACGAACGCGACTACGGCGCAGCCACTTTCGCTGGAGAGAACAACGTCGAGGGCGATGCGCTGTCGCTCGGCTACTACTTGAGCGATGACCCCTATGTTGCCAACCAGCCGCTCGGGGTCGGTAGCGCCACCCTGTACACCCCGCAACTGGCAGTAGGACGCCTCGTTGAGTCGGCCTCGGAGATCAACTCCGCGCTGGCACGATTTGAAGACTCCAACGGGAACCTCGACGCCACCTCGAGCCTTACGACCGGGTACTCATTCCTCACCTCGGGGGCCGAAGAGGTCTCCGCGAACCTCGCTGCCAATGGCATCACCCCTGAGGCGCTCACCGCCAACATCGCTCCTCTGATCGGTGAGACGTGGCAGAAATCCGACCTCGACGGGGCCTTGGCCAAGCCGACTCCTGGCGTGATCAGTCTGAACGCCCATTTCGACTACTCGCGCGCCCTGCCCGCCTACGACAACGCCCACAATCTCACAACAAACCTGTTCACAACGACTGATGTGAGCAACCCCTCGCCTGCTTCGTCGTTCGGCGGGACACTGCTGTTCTCGATGGGTTGCCATTCAGGCCTTGACATCGACGACGCAGAGGTGGACGCGTCGATTGGAGCTACCACTCCTGTCGCAGACTGGGCGAAGACCTTCGCCGACACCGGCGCGCTTTGGGTGGGCAACACCGGCTACGGTTACGCCGACACCGACACCGTCGCCTATTCGGCCCAACTCATGGCAGGTTTTGCCGCCAACCTCAACGGGTCGCTGTCCATCGGCGAGGCCCTCAGCGAGGCCAAGCAGCAGTACGCGGCGGGCAACGCCATCCTTAGCCCCTACGACTTGAAGGCGCTCATGGAGTCGACCTTGTACGGGCTCCCGATGTACACGCTGAACGGCCCTTCAACGCCGGTCGCCCCGCCGGCCGGGCCTCGACCACGACCGACGGGCCTACCGGGTTGACGGTGGCGCCCGTCTCGGTCAACTTTGGCCAACAAGGGAACCCGTCACTTGCCCCTGTCAGCAATAGCAATGGGCAGTATTACCAGGTGCAGGTAACCCAACCCTCGACCTACGGCGGGGGGACGCAGGCGACCGAGTACCGCCCGATCGAGCCACTCGTCAGCGTGCCCGTTACAGAACCAGGGCTAGTGGCTCACGGTGCGCTTGTAACGGCCCTCACGTCGACCGACTCGGCCGACCCGACGCCGGCCTATTCCCTGCCGGCCGTAGGAGCCGCGGGGTCAACGCCGCCCAGCATTGGAGACGCCGCCTTCCCGGGCACGTTGCAACGCGTAGCGACTTATGGCACCTTCACCTCAGCCGGCACTGGCCAAGGCGCGCAGCTTGACCTCATCGCGGGCCAGTTCATCCCCGACCCGTCGGCACCGACCACCGGCACGCAACGGCTCTTCAACTCGATCTCGGCCCAGGTCTACTTCCTGCCGCCGTCGAGCCCTCTCGCCAACGATTACACGCCTCCCACCATCGGTTCCTCGCAGGCGACCACTTCATCCGACAGCGCCCCGAGCTTTGTCGTACAGGTCACCCCGTCTGGCGCGCCCGTCGAGCAGGTCTTGGTCCTGTACACCGACACTGGCGCCCCGGGCACTTGGACCAGCGTCAGCCTGACATCGAGCAACGGCCTCACGTGGACCGGGACCGGGTCAGCTGCCACGACGAACGGTGCCCAGTACATCGTCGAGGCCGTCGATGGTGCCGGCAATGTGGCTGTTTCCAACAATGAGGGCGCTGATTTCAATGGCGCCCCGCAGCCCTCCGTAGCGATCGCGCTCGCTGGAAGCGGGCCCGTCAACGGTTATTACACGGGCACCGTCACCGCCACCTTCACGGCGCCCAGCGGGTCGACGTACGTGCTCGACGGCTCGCAGCCGCAGCCGGTGCCGGCATCTGGCCAGCTTCAAATAGCGACCAGTGGCGAGCACACCCTCACCGTGTCTGACCAAAACGGGGACATGGCGACTCAGGCCTTCTCGATCTCAACTTCGCAGACTACGACGGCTCTTTCGTCCAACCCCTCTGCCGCAGTAGTGGGCCAGCAGGTCACTTTCACGGCGACGGTGTCGCCGGCTAGCTCGGGCGGCGCAGCCCGACCGGTTCCGTTGAGTTCTTCGACGGGACTATTCCGATCGCAGCTTGTGGAGGGGCAACAGGCAAAGGCCTGACCACCGGAGGCCTTGCGACTTGCCCGGTTACCTACTCTGCCCCCGGGACGCACCAGGTCACGGCGGCATACCTTGGTGACACGAACTTTGTGGGTTCGAGCTCCAGTGCCACCGGCCTTAGCGTCGGCCCGGATTCGGCCACGGTTACGAGCTTCACCGTGAGCGGCAGTCCCGCGGCTTACGGGTCCGAGAAGGCATTGGTGTTCTTGGCCACCGTTACCGCAGCCAATGGCGTGCCGATCCCGGGTACCGACACGGTGACAGTCGCGCAGGGTTCGACCACGGTTTGCACACTTACTCTCAGCTCGGGGAGCGGGAACTCCGCGTCCGGGACGTGCAGCCCGTCGTCGGCCACTGCGCTTCCCGCGGGCAACTACACCAACGGTGTCACGGCCACGTTCAACAGCACCGGAGCGGACCCCAACTTCCTCGCTGCTGCACCCGCGACGACGACCTTGAGCATCAGCACCGCAGCACTAAAGATCGCCGCAATGGGCGGTTCGTTCACCTACGGTGGCACCGTCCCGACGGTCACAGCCAGTTACTCGGGCTTCGTGACCGGAGAGTCTTCGTCCAACCTCACGACCTTGCCGACGTGCACGACGACGGCGACCAGCTCGAGCCCGGTGGCGGGCTACAGCGCTACGTGTTCGGGTGCGGCCGACGCCAACTACACGATTTCCTATAGCAGCGGCACGGTCCTGGTCGCTCCGGCTGCGCTCAAGATCACTGCGTCGAGCCCCGCCATGACCTACGGGGGTGCCGTGCCCGCGATCACCCCCAGCTACTCCGGCTTCGAGAACGGCGACGGCGCCGGCAACTTGAGCACTGCGCCGACGTGTTCCACGACGGCGAAAAGCTCGAGCCCTGCCGGCAATTACCCGTCGTCGTGCACTGGCGCGGTCGACGCCAATTACACGATCAGCTACGTCTCCGGCTCAGTCATGGTTGGCCCGGCCAACCTGGTCATCACGGCGTCAAGCCCCGCCATGACCTACGGGGGTACGGTCCCGGCCATCACCGCCGGCTACTCCGGCTTCGAAAACGGTGACGGCGCCGGCAACTTGAGCACCAAGCCGACATGTTCCACGACCGCAACCAGCTCCAGCCCGGTCGGCAGTTACCCCTCTTCGTGCACTGGCGCGGTCGACAGCAACTACACGATCAGCTACGTCGCCGGCACCGTTACTGTCAACACGGCCCCGTTGACCATCACAGCGTCGAGCGGTGCTATGACCTACGGCGGTACCACGCCGACGATCAGCGCGAGCTACTCCGGCTTCATAACCGGTCAGTCGTCGTCCAACCTGACGACCAAGCCCACATGCCTGACAGCGGCGACAAGCTCCAGCCCGGTCGGCAGCTACGGGTCCTCGTGCTCGGGTGCCAAGGACAGCAACTACACGATCAGTTACGTTGCCGGCACCGTGACGGTGGGCCCGGCCCCGCTCACGATCACGGCCTCGAACGGCTCCAAGGTCTACGGGGCCACGGTGCCGGCGATCACTGCCGGCTATTCCGGTTTCGAAAACGGCGACGGCGCTGCCAACCTGACCACGAAACCGACATGCTCGACGACAGCGACAAGCTCTAGCCCGGTCGGCAGCTACGGGTCCTCGTGCTCGGGGGCCAAGGACACCAACTACACGATCAGTTATGTCCCCGGCACGGTCACTGTCACCCAGGCTGCGCTCAAGATCACGGCTTCGAACGGGACAATGACATATGGCGGAGCGGCTCCGGCGATCACCGCCAGTTACTCCGGTTTCGTCAACGGTGACGGCACTACAAGCCTGAGCACCAAACCCACCTGCTCGACTTCCGCTAACAGCTCGAGCCAGCCCGGCACCTACGCCTCGTTGTGCTCGGGCGCCACCGATGCCAACTACGCCATCACTTACGTGAACGGCACGGTCACGGTCGGGTTCACCCAGACCTGTATCACCTCGACCGACAATGGGTCACTGAACGTGGCAAAGGGACAGGCCATATGCGTCGGTTCGGGCGGGAAGGTCACAGGATCCGTGTCGGTCTCGCCCGGTGGCTCCTTCTGGCTCAGCGGGGGGTCGATCGGCGGCTCGCTCAGCTCCTCTGGGGCACTCGGGATCACACTTTGCGGCACGGCTCTTACGGGGTCGATCTCGGTGACCGGCACCACCGGCCCGGTCGTGCTTGGTGGTTCAGGCTGTGCCAAGGACACCATCGGCGGCAGTATGAGCCTGTCGTCTAACACTGACGGTTTGGTGTTTTCCAACAATGCCATTACGGGCTCTGTCAGCGTCTCCAGCAATTCTGGCGGGACGACGATCTCGACCGACACGATCGCTGGGTCGTTTGCTGTCACCAGCAACACGGGCGGGACGACGATCTCGGGCAACAAGATCACTGGTAGTGCATCGGTCATTAGCAACACCGGCGGCGTTACCTTCACCAATAACACCGTGTCCGGGTCGCTCGCGATAATCAACAACACCGGTCCGTTTACTTACAGTGGCAACACTGTTCATGGCTCGGTCACCAACCAAGGGAACACCTAAGACGCAGTTGAGCGCCGCAAACTCAGGGCAAGCTGACATAGCCGAAGCGCTGGCCCCCTTTGTACCGCGGCTGGCACTGGACTGGTTGCACGAGTCTCCCGGGGCGGTCCACCGCCGCCTCGAGGGCACCCTTTTGTTCGTGGACGTCTCGGGGTTTACGGCCCTTACCGAGCGGCTCGCAGCCAGGGGCAAGGTCGGCGCCGAGGAGATCAGCGATGTAATTGGCGCTGTCTTTGGGGAGCTGCTTGGGACCGCCGTTTCCTATGGCGCCGACTTGCTTAATGGGGTGGGGACGCTGTCTTGCTGTTCTTCCCCGAACCGGCATCGGCCGAGCGAGCGGGCCGGGCGGGTGTGCTCATGTCGAGGGCAATGGCCCGCATCGGCAATTTCCGCACGTCTGCTGGCCGGGTCAACCTCGGAGTTTCAATTGGTGGCCACAGCGGTGCTTTTGACTTTTACCTGCTCGGCGATCGCCACAGTGAGCTCGTCGTGAGCGGGCCCGCGGCAAGCGCCACGGCCCGCATGGAGCAAGTGGCCGGAGCGGGAGAGGTCGTAGTTAGCGTCGATACCGCTCGACGCCTTGAACAAGGGATCCTTGGTGCCGCCAAGGGCGAAGGGGTGCAGCTCGCTCAAGCGCCTGACGCCCCGGTCGTCGCGCCTCGCGCACGGCCCAGCGCGGGCGTCCTCGACGTCGGCTCGCTGCTTGCCCCGGACACGAGGGACCACCTTCTCGGGGGAGGAGAAGAGTCCGAGCACCGCCAGGCGTCCATCGCCTTCGTCGAGTTCTCGGGTATCGACTCGCTCTCCCTCGCCGAAGGGCCCGAGGCTGTGGCCGGCCATCTCGGCCCGCTCATCTCAGCGGCCCAGGAAATTTCTGAGCGCCGCGGCGTCAGTTTCCACTCGACCGACATCGGCCCCGATGGCGGCAAGATCATCCTGCTCGGCGGCGTCCCCGCACTGCGCGGGAACGACGCGGAGCGTGTCCTTCGCGCCGTGGACGACCTCATGGCCGCTCACCCGTCAAGCTCGCCGATCGGGCTGCGCGTGGGCGTCAACGCGGGACGGGTTTTCGTCTTCTCTCATACCTTCGGGCCGGCAAACCGACGTATTTTCTCGATTACCGGCGACGCAGTGAACCTCGCGGCGCGCGTTATGGGGCATGCCCGGCCGCGCCAAGTGCTCGCCACGCAGACCGTTCTCGTACGTGCTCGCAACCCCTTCGAGACCGAGGCCGTGCCGCCGTTCAAGGTGAAGGGCAAGTCCGAGGCGGTGGTCGCGTTCGCGGTCGGGGCACCGCGTCAGTCCGTTCCCGAAGAGGTCAGCGGTGGCCTTCCTTTCGTGGGGCGCGAGAGCGAGCTCGCCGCTGTCTTGGACCGGGCAAGGGATGCCTCGAACGGCGCCGGGGGAGTGGTCGAGATCGTCGGCGCCCCAGGGATCGGCAAGTCCCGTCTCGTGTCAGAAGCCATCGACTCCTGGGGCCTTAATGCCTTTCGCGTGGCTTGTGAGGAGTACGGGAGCGCCACCCCGTACCTGCCTTTCCGGCGCGTCTACCGGCGCTTCCTTGGGCTTGTGGACGGGACTGCCAACGATGTAGCTGCGGCCGAGCTGGAAAGGGCCGTGAGCGAGCTCACCCCCGAGCTCGTACCATTTCTCCCGTTGCTGGCTGACGTCGTTGATGTCCGCGTTGGCCCCACGCGAGAAGTCGACGAGCTCGGCCCCCGTTTTCGGCGCACGCGGCTGGAGGAATGCGCGCTCGGGCTGTTGCGCGCGTTCGTCTCCGGGCCGTCGGCCCTGGTGTTCGAGGACGCCCACGCAATGGACGAGGCCTCGGCGAGCTTGCTCGCGAGGATCGCTCTAGAGGCGTCTGAGATGCCGTTGCTCGTTGTCCTCACGAGGCGGCCGGAGGGCCGGATTTCCTTGCCTGAGCGGGCCGACCGAGTGCTCAGGCTCGACCTGAAGCCGCTCGGGGGGGACGCCGCAGCGCGGTTGGCGGGAGGTGGCTCCGGCCCGGCAATAGCGCCGGCACAACTGGCAGCGATCGTGGAGCGAGCCAACGGGAACCCTCTTTTCCTCCGTGAACTCCTGCGTGCTGCCGAAAAATCTTGTGGTACCGAAGCCTTGCCCGAGTCGATCGAGCCATTGCTTGCGGCTGAAATAGATCTCCTCTCTCCAGATGACAGGAGGCTCCTACGCGCCGCCGCAGTCCTCGGCGACCAGTTCGACCCGAGCCTCCTGCAGGAACTGCTGGGCGAAGGTGCGACCGTCGACGAGGCCGTGTGGTCACGGCTCAGCGCTTTCGTCGCACCGACGGTGACCGGCCGGCGTTTCGCGCACGGGCTCATGCGAGATGCCGCCTACGAAGGGCTGTCGTTCCGGCGCCGCAGGGAGCTGCATGGTCGAGCGGCGCGGGCGATCGAGGCGAGGACGCAAGCGCCGGAGGACGTCGCCGAGCTGCTCTCGGTCCACTGGCTGCACGCCGAGGGTTACGAGCCGGCATGGCGCTATTCACGCCTCGCCGGCGACCGCGCAAGGGGACTTTGGGCGAACGCCGACGCGGCCACGTTCTATCCGCGAGCGCTCGAAGCGGCGGGGCGGCTGGGCTCGCTACCCCGGAGCGACGTGATCGCCGTTGCAGAGGCGCTCGGCGATGCGTGTGAGCTGACCGCCACTTACGACCGCTCGCGTCACGCCTACGCCGAAGCGAGGCGGCTGGCTGACGACGATGTGGACCGTGCACGGCTCCTGCGCAAGACCGGGGTGCTCTACGAGCGTCAAGGCCGTTACCGCGAAGCCCTCGCCTGCTACACGAGGGGCCGGGGCCACCTCAAGGTCGCGAGCGAAGCTGCCGGGACCGAGCTGTCGGAGCTGGACCTGGCGTCGGCAGGTGTCCGGTCGCGACAGGGCAGGCACCACGAGTGCATTCGCTTTGCTTCGCAGGCCGCCCGGGAGGCCGCCCTCGTGTCCCACAGGTCGGGGTACGCCCACGCGCTCTACCTGCAACACGCGACATCGGTCTACCTGAACCAGCCCGACGACGACCTAGCCCTGCAGGCGCTCTCGGTTTTCGAGGAGCTCGGAGACCTGGTCGGCCAAGGCAACGTGCTCAACAACCTCGGTATGAGCGCCTTTTATCAAGGGAACTGGGACACGTCCGTCCATTACAACGAGCGCAGCCGCCAGGCGAGGCTGCGCTCAGGAGATGTGGTCGGAGAAGCGACCGAGGCCTACAACCTCGCAGAGATCCTGTCCGATCAAGGAGATCTGGAGGCTGCCCGCTCGCTGCTCGTCTCGGCTCGCGCGACCTGGCTGGCGGCCGGCTACCGGGTCGGCGCAGCGCTTGCGACTTCCGACCTCGGCCGCCTGGAGGCGAGAGCCGGCGACGTGGCTGGGGGCCGCCGGCTGCTCGAAGGTGCGCTCGCGGAGCTGGTGGAGATCCGCTCGCCGGTGTTCGCTGCTGAGACGCGGGCTCGCCTCGTAGAATGCTGCCTCCTCGAGGGGGACTTCGCTGGCGCGGTCAGCTCGTCGGAGGACCTACTGCGCGACGTCCAAGGAAAGCCCGGCTACGAGCACATGGAACTGACGGCGCTGCGGGTTCTAGGCACGGCGGTTGCTTTTGCCGAGCTAGTGGCAGGCTCTCCATCCGGTCCCGCGGCGCCGAGCCAGCCGCTAGAGCACGCCATCGAGCGGGCGAGCGCCCTCAATTCCTCGTACGAGCTGGCGCTCTGCCTCGCCACCAAGGCTGCGCTCGCCTTCGCGGGCGAAGGCGCAGGGAGTGCGCCGCCCGCTTGCGCAGCTACAGAAGATGTCGAGCGCGCCAACGAGATCTTCGACCGCCTCGGCGTCAAGCAGGCGGTCATCACGTGGTCGGACAAGGTCATAGGAGAGCCGGTGTTCGGCCGCCGACCTTTAGCCGCCACTGTTCAGAGCTGACCAAGGTCCGACTGCAGCAGGGATAATGCCGCGCGCTTGGCATTAGCAAGGTGGCTCATCTGCCCGCTTACGCGCGCGAGGAGCAATGCGCCCTCTACGAGGGCAAGAGCAGCCGAGGCCAACGCAGTCGCCGAGCGTTCTGGCTGCCCATCAGCTTCGAGCCGTGCCGCGATAAGACCTTCCCATTGGTCAAAGCAGCGCGCAGCAGCCACACGTAGACGTGGGCTGATGATTGGCGATTCGAGTGCCGTCGGCGCGATCGGGCACCCGGTGCACAGCTCGTCGCCGGCGGGCCCGCGGCGATGTCAAGGAAGCGGGCGACACCAAGGGCCGTGTTGGGCGCCTCTTCCAAAGCTTGCCTGAGGGCGTCAGCAACGGCTTGGCCCGACGCCACCAAGGCGACCTCGGCGAGCTCCTCCATACCCCCGGGAAAGTGGTGGTAGAGCGAGCCGTTGGACACGCCGCTCTCCGCCAGCACTTGCGCCCGCCCGGTGGCCGTGAACCCCTGGTCGGCCAGCAGTCGCGCCATCGTTTGCACCAGCTCGCCCCGTGTATCGCGGTCGCGGGCCACCACTTGACTTTACTAGAGCGAATGGTCTAGAACACTTCTGGAGCGATCGCTCTAGTGAGCCGTGCCATGCCGGTGCCCGATGGACGTACACAAGGGAGTAGCTAAATGCCAATGATCGATGTCTACGCAGCCACCGGCACGTTCGCCGACAACCACAGCCTTGCTCAAGAGCTCGCTCACACCCTCATGACGATCGAGCAGGTGCCCGATATCCCGATGTTCCGAAAGAACACCGCCGCATTTGTCCACGAGCTACCAGACGACGCCATCTCAAATGTGGACGGGGACAGCACCTACGTCCGAGTGCAGGTGCTGACCAATGCGGCGGCGCTGGACCGCGCCAAACAGCTCGCCGTCGTGGAACAGTTCACTGCTCTGGTAGTCAAAGCGTCAGGCGACGAGACACTTTCGGACAGGACCTGGGTCCTGCTGACCGAAGCCCCGGACGGTGGCTGGGGCCTCGGCGGGCACGCGAACACCAACGCCGAGCTCGTTGCCGCAGCGCGGGCGCAAATAGCCGAGCTGAAGGCGGCTCATTAACGCCAGCGCCACCAGTCCGGGTGCCTGTGCGCACGGTTGTCAGAAGCCCGGCCGTGACCTATCGCTCAACCAACCAGGCGTACTGCGATGACATCGAGGCCGGCGATCCGTCTAAGACGGCTCCCATGGCCCTTTCGGCGTCGGCCCCACAGCGCCCAAGACCGAGCCCATGTCGTCGGCGAAGTCTGGACCGGGAGCAGCCGTGCCCGCGAGCGTTGCGGCGACTTCTCGCAATAAGCGGCCGCGTCGGCGGGTAGGGGGCACCTCTAGGTCATCTGGATGAACGAGAGCCAGCACGGGCCGGTCCCTATTGAGGACCACGACCCGTTCGTGCCGTGCGACGGCGTCGCGCGGGCGCTTTTGGGGGTACGTACGTCTTCGGCATTGACGGTCGCCATGGAGCCCAGCGTAACTATTCCGTACGGAACCGTATGCCTCGCGATCAGCCATCCGTTCTGGCCGACGACAGGGCGAGTTGCACCGCCGCCCCGAGGGAGAGCAGTTATTTCAACGACTTCTCGAAGAAGTGCGTGGCGTACGGGTTGTCGTTGTAGCGATGGATCGGCCGGTACCCAGACGCGTTGGTACATTGCGATCGCCTCGGTGAGCGCTTGGTTGGTGTCAAGGCGAACAGCGATGTGACCGAGCCCGCGTGCACGAGCCTCCAGGTGGCCTAGCAGCCTCGAGCCCAGGCCGGCACCGCGCCAGGAAGCGTTTACCCACATGCGTTTAATCTCGCCGAGCGTCGGCTCGATGGTATGCACCCCTCCGCACGCGACCGCTTCGCCGTCGCTGACCGCTACCACGAACACGCCAGTCGGCTGGCTGAGGGAGCGGACGTCGTTGGCATCGAGCGCGCTGCCAACGAACCCGAACCGCTGGCCCAGCTCGGCGAAATACAGGCCTACAGCCTCCTGTGCCAGTTCGGAGACCGGGTGAGCGTCCTCGATGGTGACCGTGGCGGCTCGTACGAGTAGGTCGGCCTCACACAACGCTGCGGCCAGGCGGGCTCGCTTGGCCTCGGGCAGTGGTTCGATCAGTTCCAACGCTCTGCGCTGAGAACGGGCGTCGAGCACGTCCCATCGTCGGCGACCCCGCGCGGTAAGCCTGACCAGGCGGCGGCGTCCGTCGGCAGGATCTGGCACCACCTCGACCAGGCCTTCGGTCTCTAACTGCCGCAAGAGCCGGCTCAAGTAACCCGAGTCCAGCCCGAGCCGGGCCCGCAGCGCCCGGACTGTGCCTGGCGCGGAGCCGATCTCGAAGAGCACTCGCATCGCGCTCAGCGGCAGGCCCATCCCAAGGAACGAGCCCTCCAACGCGCCGATCCGCTGGGTGTAAACGCGGTTGAACCGCCGGACCGTCTCAACTTGCTCCTCAATGAGCATTCTCTGACTTTAGTCAGCAAAGTCCTGGGCACTCAATGGGTGCGGGGCACTTTGAGACTAGGAGCCTCGTGGGGGAGGCGACGCTTCGGCGGGGGCGGTGCCTGATTTCCGAGCCCATCAAAGGTGGCCGAGAACAAGTAACTCGTGGCGAGGCTGCGGTACGGGCGCCACTTCTCGGCGATGGCCAATACCTCGGCTTGGCTAGGGCGGTGGTCGAGCTTGTAGGCGCGCTGGATGGCTTTGCGAAGTGCAAGGTCGCCTGGTAAGACAACGTCTTGTCGCCGGAGCGCGAGCACAAGAGCGCCTTGAGCAGTCCATGGGCCGATCCCGGGGACCCTCGTGAGCGCGGCGATCACGTCGTCGTCGGGCAGCTTGTTCAGGGCCCCGGGGTCCAGTCGCCCGTCGGAAAGCTGCTCGGCCAGCTCACGCAGGGTAGCGACCTTTCTCCACGACAAACCGGCCTGGCGGAGGCTTTCTGGAGGCACCCCAAGCAGCTCGGCCGGTGATGGCAGATGACCGCCGAACAGCACCTCGATGCGCCCCAGCGTGTGGCGCGTCGCGGCCACCGATAGTTGCTGCCCCGTGACCTGGAACAGCAACGCTCCGAACAGGTCCATCACTGGGAGCTCGGCCATCCATTCCTGGGGGTCGAAGGTCGGCCTGGCGTCGATTATGCGGGCGAGAACTGGGTCAGCCCTATGCAGGTGCGATCGCGCTCGGTCGAGCGGCGCCGCACGCCGTGGCGCCGCCGATTTCCGGGCTGCGGGGAGAGCCGGTTGCCGCCCGGCCCGATCAGGCGCCATACGCGGGAAGTACTGCTCCGCTAATGGGTGCGGCCGCCTCGCTCACCAAAAAGGCAACGACTTCGGCGATCGCCTCGGGAGTGACGGCATGGGCCAGCACCTCTTTGGGGAACGATGCTCGTGCCGTTGCTGTGTCGAGCAACTGAGGAGCGACGCTATTGACGCGGATCCCAGATGGCCTCAGCTCGAGGTCGAGGATGCGGGTCAAATGGACGAGGGCAGCCTTGCTCACCGAGTAGGCCGCCATGCCGGCCGAGGGCTCGATCCCGGGACGTGCGGCAATGTGGACGATCGCACCTGATCCATTCTTCTGCATGTGCGGAGCTACCGCCTGACTGAGCCACAACGCCGTAGCGAGGTTGACGTCGAACATGAGCTGCAACAGATTCTGGTGTCGTCGTCAGCGCGTTCCCGGTTTGGAAGGTGCCGATCGTGTTGACCAAGGTGCCCGGGAGGCCGATGTCGTGCACGATGCGCTGCACCAGTGGAGCCACCGCGTTTGGATCGGTGGCATCAACCAATTCGCGGGCAATGCCACTTGGGAGCCCTTCCAGGCCGCGCTCGTTACGGTCGACCGCGACCACGGTCATGCCTTCGTAGGCAAGCTTGAGGGCGGTAGCGCGCCCGAGCTCGCCGGCGGCGCCGACCACGATCGCAACGCGGTTGGCCGCCAATTTAGCATTTGTCATACGGCCCACCGGGCGCATGCTGGGATTGCTTGGGGAAGCAAGTTATTCTGGAAGATATGGCAACCGTCGAGCCGCTCTCCCCGACCGAGGAAATGCTTTGGCGCGCAGTGATGCGAATTGTCAAAGTCCTCCCACGACATCTCGATAGCGACCTGATCAGAGGCGCTGGTCTGACCGCGAGCGACTACACCACGATCATGCACCTTTCTGAGGCCCCCAACCGCGAGTTGCGGATGGCCGACCTGGCCAGCGCCACCGACTTGTCGGCGAGCCGGATGACGCGCCTGGTCGACGACCTTCAGTTGCGGGGCCTCGTGACCAAGACCGCAAGTTCCTCCGACGCACGGGGCAACGTTGCGAGGCTCACGCCTCGCGGTAGGGCGAAACTCAAGTCTGCATGGCCTGTCCACCTCGCTAGCGTCCGGCGACGCTTCTTCGATTGCATTGACCCAATGGCCGTTGAGAGAGTCGCGAGAGCCCTGGACGAGGTGTCGGCTCACCTCGAGGACACGTAGGCCAAAGAGCACTGTCTCAAAGCCCTTTGCGGAGCCGGGAAGTGAGCACGATGTCCACCACTTCGCCAACTGTTGCGGTCCTCGCCCAATCACGCTGTAGTTCGCAGGCGAGCGATACCCACCCGATGGGTTGTGCGCCAGCCTGGACGATGCGCTCCAGCCCCGCCCGGTGAGCCTCCGGTGATGTCCCGCCGACCGCATCGACAACAGGGAAGACCTCGTAGCCCTCTCGGAGCGCGTCCAGTGTTGGGAAGGTCAAGCACACCTCTGTCCACAGCGCGGCCATGACCAGCTTCTTGCGCCCGGTGGCCTCGACCGCCCGGTGGAACTCGACGTCTTCCCAAGAGTTGATCTGAGTGCGGTCTATCTCGACCGAACCCGCAAGGACATCCTTGAGCTCAGGGATGGTCGGCGGTTGCCCATTGGCGGCGACGTTCACGGTTGAGAGCACGATGGGGAGCTCGTAGGCCTTGCCGAGACGCGCCACCGAAACGATGTTGCGAACCAGAAGATCGTGGTCGATCGATGTGACCGTCTGAACCTGGCTCGGCTGGTAGTCGATAATAACGAGTGCACAATTCTGCGGCGTCAGCAAAGGATCGTTGAGCGGGTCACGCACCGCTTCACTGGTCATATTCCGGCTCCTCTCTTGCGAGGTGGGCAAGTCCCTCCCTGTCCGGGAGCGCAGTCTAGAGCGTTTTGCTTGCTTACGCAAGCAAGATGTTGTAACGTCCGCTGCGGTCCTAGTCGCCGGCACGGCCGCGAGCCTTGCCGGCCCGAGAAAGGAGCGATATGAGCTCAACTACTTCGTCCGGTTCTTCCACCTCTCCGCTGCTGCCTGACTACGTGCCGGTCCTTCAGTCCGCGCTCGGGCCAGCGCTCAATGAACAGGGCTACTACGCGGGGCGTGTCGAGCGGAACCTGTTCTGGGTCACCGATGGGACCTACCAGTCAGCAATCCTCGCCACCAAAGAGGGGATCGTCTTGTTCGACGCCCCTCCGACGATCGGCCACAATCTCCGCCGTGCCGTGGACGAAATCGCCGAGACTGAGGGGGTAGGCAACACCGTGACGCATCTCGTCTACTCTCATCACCACGCGGACCACACGGGTGCGGCTGATCTTTTTGGCAACGACCTCGTCCGTGTCGGCCACGAGGACACCCGACGCCTTCTGTTGCGGGCCAACGACCCGACGAGGCCCGCTCCGGAGGTGACCTTCGGCGACACCTACACCCTGAAGATCGGTGGCGAACGCGTGGAGCTGGCCTTTCACGGGCCCAACCACTCGCCTGACAACATCTTCATCCACTTCCCCGACCACGACGCTTTGATGCTCATCGACATCGTCAACGCAGGATGGGTGCCCATCTACAACTGCAACCTGAGCGAGGACATCCCTGGGTACATCGATGCGCCGCAGACGGCTCTCAGGTACCCCTGGAAGACCTATATCGGCGGCCACCTGGGAAGGCTCGGAACACGCGAAGACATCGAAGTTCACAAGGCATACATTTCCGACATCGTGGAAAGTGCTCAAGGGGCTCTCTCCACAGTGGACCCGACGCCGTACTGGGCCCACTACGGGCAAAACGTCTGGGCTGCCGTGAAGGGCTACCTCGACGCGGTGACTGATGCGGCGACGGCCCCGGTTGTCGACAAGTACACGGGGGTTCTTGCGGCGGCCGACATCGTCGAGTTCACCCGGACCACGACCTTCATGATCCTTCAGTCGATGCGCCTCGACCAGGGAGCCGGGTCACAGGTACACCCCTGAGGCCCGCCGGCGCTTGCGGTCCACAGTTTGTACGAGGAGCGAAATACCACCGGCTGCCGCCGGTACCAGCAGGTAGGCCGATGAGAAAACGGCCACGAGCGCCATTGCCGCCAGGGCGCCGGCGGCGATAGCACGGGGCCGGCCCCGCAGGACCAGCACCGTGGAAGCGAGGACGAGCACGTACACCGCCACAAAGCAGGCCGAGGTCGCTCTGACCAGTTCGGTTGTCCCCGTGAGCCCAACGGCGAGAGCGGCCAATAGGAGAGCACTTGTCAGTGCCAGGACTGCGAGCGGGCGGAGGGGCACGTCGCGGTGATGGCCCCGCCCCAGCCAGGCCGGCAGAGCGTGCTGCTGGGCCAGGTTGGCCGCCAGACGGGCCGCGCTCGCCACGTAGACGTTCAGCGTGCCCATGGTGAGGGCGAGGGCCAAGAAGGCGGTTGCGTCGCGCCCGACCCGGCCAAAGGCCGCTCCTAAAAGGTCCGCCAACGGCACCTTGCTCCCGGTGCTGACGACAGTGACGGTGGCAACGGCTATCCCGCCGTAGAGGGCCGAGATGACGACCAGCGCGGAGGTCACAGCGCGGGGGATGTCCCGGGCGGGATGGCGGAACTCGTTTGCCATCTGCGCCATGGCTTCCCACCCGACGAACAGCCACATCAAGATGTTGGCGGCCGTCCCCACAGCCAACCAGCCGTGGGGCGCGAACGGGTGCCAGTGGTGGGTGACCCTCGATGGTACGGCGACGCTCACAGCCACGGCTATAACAGCGACGAGGGTGCCTGAAAGAGCCAGCTGGAAACCTGATGAAACACGCAGCCCGAGGGCATTGGTAGCCAGGACGACTGCCATCATCGCAATGGCCACCGCTGTCGCGACCGCCTTTCCGGACCCCGTGATGTCCGCAACGTAATAGCCGCCGACCAACGATACGGCGGGCCCGCCGAACGTAACGGCGGTGACGAACCAGACGCCGGTCACGGCCGAAGCACGCGCGCCGAAGCCTTCGTTCACGTATGCGCTGACACCGCCGACGACTGGGTGGCGCGTGCCGAGCAGGGCAAAGGTCGCGGCGAGCGCCACCGATAACACCAGCAAGCCACCCCACGCCAGGACCGAAGCGGGGCCAGCCGCTTGGGCGGCCAGAGACGGCACGACCAGGACGCCCGGCCCGACGAGGGCGCCGATATAAAAGGCAGCACCGCGCACCGCGCCCAGGCCAACCTTTTGACTCCTCACGTTTTAGGTGCCCACCGGCTCGGCGAGTACCGGTGCTGGCTGGGGGTGCTGAGGCACCACAAAGTCCCCGGGCCGAATGAGACCGAGAGCACAAGCTGTTCCGAACGGTCCGCCAACGAGCCGGCTGTCAATAGCACCGATGCCAGAGCCAGAGCGCAGGCGTCGACCACCAACTGAAAGTCGCTGAAGCTCGCGTGCAGGCCCGACTGGATGCTCGGTAAGGCGACGACCACGATCGTGACGTCGAGGATCAGCATGAATGTCGCTACGCAGACCACGACGAGGGCCCACCACTTCTTTTCCAAACCAATAGCCTCCCGTCGGGCGCGTCGAAGCGCCTGCGAAACGCCAACACGTACCGTAACGGGTAGAACAGGTCACGGTGGCCCCAATTGCCGCCGGGCCGTTCTCGTTCATTGGAGCGGGCCCTTTGGCGCGTTGACCGTTCGAGACCGGTCGTCCCGGCCTCTTGCAGTCGGCGACCTGCTGTCAGGGTCAAGCGAGTCGGTCGCCGCGGCCGTAGGGGAGGGATCAAAGTCAGTACGCTCCGTAGACCGGTACCTTGCTTCTGACACCGGTACCTTGCTTCTGACCAAGCCATCGTGGTCGCCCCGTTCCTACCGGTGACCGATTTTACGAGAGGTGCAGACATGACGAAACCCATCGACCCAGAAGTCCCACCAAGCGGCACCGGTTGCCTTGAGTGCAACGAGTCCGGGGGGTGGTGGCTACACCTACGGCGCTGCGCGGAGTGTGGCCATATTGGGTGCTGCGACAACTCACCCAGCCAGCACGCGACCGCTCACGCCCACTCGTCAGGTCACCCTGTAATCCGCAGTTTCGAACCAGGGGAGGATTGGTTTTGGGATTACAGGACAAACGAATATATCGACGGTCCTCATCTCGCACCCCCGCAGCATCATCCTGCCAACCAACCGGTACCGGGCCCGGCTGGACGGGTCCCTGGCAACTGGCAAGAACTTTTGGTCGAGACATGATCAAGACGGCGCAAGGTGCGAGTGCCGATCGCAGGTGATGCTCAGACTTTGCCGGCGGGCTCAACGCGTTGCCACCAGCGAGGTCGGGTTCGGCCTATCTTTCCTAAGTCCGACCACACAAAGACCCGCCCCCTCTTAGAGCAAAAGCTCGCGCAGTCTGTGAGCGAGCCGGGTAGGCAGTTTGGCCCGAGCTTCTCGGTCGACGTGCGAGCAGCGCCCATCGTGTAGTGAGGCTCCTGCTAAGGGCGCGACCTGCTCCCAATATTCCTAAACTTAACTTGCGTGAGCAAGCAATAACAATCGCGATCACAGGATCGTCGGAGGCCGTTGTCTCGCGGTCGCTCGCTAAGTTCTTTAGCGGGGACGCTCGCGGACGGCTTCAGTCGGGCGCTTGTCGTCGCGCAGCCCGAGAAAACGTGGCTGCCTGAGCCGGCCGTCCTTGGTCCACTCGGCGAACCCGATCTGCGCCACGAGATCTGGGCGTGCCCAGTGAGTCCCACGCGGGACCGGTGTCGCATCTACGAAAGGCGGTTCGGTCGTCTCCAATTCCCTGAGGCGGGCACCGAGGTCGCGCAGCATCCCCGCGCTATACCCGGTCCCGACCTTGCCGCCGTACCTCAGCCGTCCCTCCTCGTAGTAACCCACGAGGAGGGCGCCGAAGTCTGTCCGGCTCCCGGCTGGGTCGGTGTAGCCCCCGATGACGAACTCCTGCTCCCAGACGCACTTGAGCTTCAGCCAGTCCGTTGAGCGGCCAGCGACGTACGGCGACTGGGCGCGCTTGGCGATCAGGCCCTCCCAGCGCGCTTGGCAGGCCTGTGCGAACCGCCGCTCCGAGCCGCCGCGCCATGCCTCGCTAAGTTGCAAGGCCGCGCTCGGAGAGACCGCTTTGGCCAATGCCGCGCGGCGCTCGACGAGCGGGCGGCCGCGAAGGTCGACCCCACCGAGCTCGAGCAGGTCGAACACGCAGTACACCACCGGGTACGCGGCCACCTTCTCGGCAGAGGGGCCTCTTATCCCGAGGCGCTGCTGGAGCCGGCTGAACGACGTCTCGTTACCGTCGAACGCGACCACCTCCCCATCGAGCAGCAGGTTGTGGGCACGCTGGCTTGCTAGTGCAACGCGGACCTCTGGGTACGTAGCGGTGAGGTCCTTGGCTGTGCGCGACTCGAGCCGTACCTCGCCACCGCTGTTGCGCGCGACGCATCGCTCGCCATCGAACTTGCGCTCCAGCAGCCAGTCCTCGCCGAAGTCGCGTCGGTCGGTCAGGGTCGCAAGCATCAGCGGGGTCGGCATCGCTCTCATCGTCTCAGAACCGAGGGCCAGATCTCACGACTAAGCATCGCCGGGCGAGGCCGCACGGAAGGCCGAGATGATTTGGTAGCCTAACTATTCGATGACCGAACTGAACTACAGCTCGATCGGATGGACGGTCGCCCGGCTCGCTCGGCAGGTCGAAGTCGCGCTTGGGACGCTCGACCTCTCGCCGGCCCAGTACCGGATGCTCGTGCAGATCGCGAGAGGCACTGACGCCTCGAGCTCGCTCGCGCAGAAGCTCGCCGTGTCGGCCCCGAGCGTCACCTCGGTCGTGGAGGCCCTCGTGCAGCGCGGCGCGGTCGAACGAGCCCATTCGGCTGCGGACCGCCGCAGGATTGCCTTGGCGCTGACCGATGATGGGCGTGAGCTGCTGCTCAGAGCTGAGGAAGGTCTCCAGGCGCGCCTTCAGGCGATCGCAGGCGAGCTCGACGACGAGGCCCTCGTTTCGGGCGCGATCTCCGCGATGGACATCTGGGGCGACGCGCTCGACCGTGCGCGTGCGCGGCGCCACGCGCAAAAGGCGGGCGCGGTCGGGATAGAGTCTTGAGCCTCCGCTCGGTCCTGTTTGGCACGGGCAACGCCGCGCTCATCTCTGAGCTCGACGATCGTCCCTTCGAGCCCATCGCCGAGACGTCGCCGTACTCGCCGCCTCGTGCGACTATCGACCCCGACCAGTCCAAGGGCTGGCTGGGACGAGCGTGGCCGGTCATCAACAGCCACAAGGGGATCTGGTCGCTGTCTCTGGCAATGTCGTTCGTAGCTCTGCTGGCACAGGTACAGATCCCTCGCCTGATCGGCGAAGCGATCGACGAATGCCTGCCGACCGCGGGCCATACGACCGACCTCAAACGGCTCTCGAGCTTCGCGACCCTGCTGTTTGTCCTCATCGGCGTCCGTGAGGTCTGCAACTACCTAGGGCGGCGCTGCCTATTGACAACTGCGTACAGCTTTGAGTACGACCTGCGCCACATCGTCTACGAGCACTACATGTCGCTCTCGTTCCCCTTCTATGACAGGGTCTCCGTGGGCCAGCTCATCTCGCGGGCCAACTCCGACGTGCGTGCGGTCCAGCAGTACTTGGTTATGGCGCCGACGGTACTGGTGCAATGTGCAGTTATTTTCATCGCTTTTGCCGAGATGTTCACGATCAACGTCCAGCTCACACTGGTCACCGCCGTCTCTCTTCCGATCACTTTTCTGGTCGGCGTGGCGATGAGAAAGAAGATCTACCCGGTTTCCTGGCTCATCCAGGCGAGGCTCGCCGACATCGCAATGCTCGTGGAGGAGAACGTCTCGGGCGTCCGCGTAGTGAAGTCGGTCGCCGCCGAACAGAAAGAGCTGACCACACTGGCTCGCGCGCGGCGGACAAGCTGCAATGGTCTTACATAAAAGACGCCTACATTCGCGGCACCTGGGCCCCGACGATGGAAAACCTGCCCCGCGTCGGGCTCGCAGTCATCCTGCTCTATGGCGGCATCCTCGTTATCCACGACCACCTCGGGGTCGGGACGTTGTTTACTTTCCAAGCCTACATGCTGATTTTCCAGCCACCGTTCCGCCAGCTCGGTATGGTCATCATGAACGGGCAACGAGCCTCCGCTTCCGCCAAGAGGATCTACGAGATCTTGGACCAACCACGAGAGATCGTAAACCAGCCGGGAGCCGTGGACCTCGTCAATTGCAAAGGCGACGTTACCTACGAGCATGTGAGCTTCGCTTATTCCGACGGCACTCAGGTACTAAATGATTTTGACCTCCATCTCTCGCCCGGTGAGACAGTGGCCCTCGTCGGGCGTACCGGCTCGGGCAAGACGACCGCCGGGCGGTTGCTCAACCGTTCATACGAGGTGACCTCGGGGCGAGTGTTGATAGACGGGCACGACGTGCGCGAGTACACCCTCGAAAGCCTGCGTGGCAACGTCGGCTTCGTCTTCGACGAAGCATTTCTTTTCTCCATATCCGTGCGGGACAACATCGCATACGGCAAACCGGCCGCAACCATCGACGAGGTAATCGCGGCCGCCAAGGCCGCCGACGCCGACGAGTTCATCGTCAAGCTCCCAGGAGGCTACGACACCGTCATCGGCGAGCGGGGTTATACGCTCTCGGGCGGCCAGCGCCAGCGGCTCGCGATCGCACGCACTCTGCTCGTGAATCCGCCGGTCCTTGTCCTCGATGACGCTACGAGCGCCATCGACGCCCAGGTCGAGCAGCGGATCCATGCGGCGCTCGGCAAGCTCCTCGCCAACCGCACGACCCTCGTCATCGCGCACCGGCTCGCGACGATCAGCCTCGCAGACCGCGTCGCGCTCGTCGAGGACGGCCACGTGGTCGCCTTGGGCCGCCATCAGGATCTGCTTGACAGCGACCCTCGCTACGCCGAGGTCCTGGCGCGGGTCTTCAAAGAGGGCGACGCGCAGGTGGGACGGTAAGCATGTTCGGCGGAGGGCCGATGTGGGGCACCGGGGGCGCGGGCAGCGCTTCGCGTGCCGGGGCAATGGGCGGGGCAGGGCAGGCGACCCAGGGCGGAGCGCCGTTCGCCGGTGTACCGCCTGAGCTACAAGATGCGGTCAAGAAGCTGATGGGGACGGAGCCCGACCACGGCGAACCGGGGGCCGTTTTCACTCAGCGCGCGCCCGACACCCGTTCCCTCACGCTGCGGCGGATGATCACGGACCGCTGGCGCATCGCGCTGCTGTCGGTGATCTTCCTTACGATCGAGACGATCGGCTTCCAGACGGGCCCGTACCTCACCCAGGTCGGGATCGATGACGGGCTCGTCGGTAGGCACCAGCACATCGACGTAGTTGTCATATGCGGCCTCATTTACCTGCTCTCGGTCCTGGTGACGGTGTTCGTCGAACGTGCTCGGGTCCGCAACACCGGCAAGCTGGCGGCACAGGTCATGAACGACCTACGCGTCCGCGTCTACGCCCACATCCAGAGGCTCTCGCTCGACTTTTTCACCGAAGAGAAGGCGGGCGTGATCATGACCCGCATGACGAGCGATATCGAGGTGCTGCAGCAGCTGCTCCAAGACGGGCTCGTCCAGTTCGCGATCCAGGGCCTGACGATGGTCTTCGTCACGGCGGTGCTCATTTCCTACAACTGGAAGTTGGCCTTTCTCACAATTGTGATGGTCATGCCGGCGCTTCTCGCTGCCTCGCTCTGGTTCCGGGCCGCCTCAGAACGCGCTTACCTGCGGGTACGCGACACGCTTGCAGGGGTGATATCCGACATCGCCGAGAGCCTTTCGGGCGTGCGCGTTATCGCCTCCTACAACCGCCAGCGCAACAACGTTGTCCACCATCGCAACGTGCTCGGGGCTTACCGGGAGGCCAACTTCAAAACGGCCCGAGTGACGGCTAATTACTCGACCGTGAGTGATTTCATCGGGCTGATGGGCCAGGCTGCGCTGCTGCTTATAGGTGGCACGATGGTGCTGCATTCCTGGCACCACGTGGCCGGCGGCGCGATCGCGCCGAACGCGCGCCCCGAGCTCACCATCGGCGAGCTGACGGCTTTCGTGCTTTATCTCGGCTCGTTCTTCCAGCCGATCCAGCAGATCGTGCAGCTTTACAACACCTACCAACAGGGTCAGGCGGCTGTGAGCAAGCTCCGCACCCTGCTCGCTACCGAACCGAGCGTGCAGGAAAGAGCAGACGCCTACGAACTTCCTCCGATCGAGGGCGCAATCGCATTGAAGGACGTCGACTTCGGTTACTCCCCAGGGGAGCTGGTGCTCCGGGACGTCGACATCGAAATCCGCGCCGGCGAATCGGTGGCGTTCGTTGGCCCCACGGGTGCCGGCAAGTCAACCATCGCGAAGCTCGTGACCCGCTTTTACGACCCGACGAGCGGGAAGGTGACGATAGACGGCCACGACCTGAGGGACGTGACCATGAGCTCGCTACGGCGCCAGCTCGGCGTCGTCCCCCAGGAGCCGTTCCTGTTCACGGGGACCATCCGCGACAACGTCGCGTTCGCCCGTCCTGATGCCACCACTCAACAGGTAGAAGAAGCCATCGATGCGGTCGGCCTGAGCGACCTCATGGAGCGGCTACCACGCGGCCTCGACACGTTCGTGCACGAGCGGGGCCAATCGCTTTCTTCGGGTGAACGTCAGCTAATAGCGCTTGCGAGGGCTTTCGTGGCCGCGCCGCGAGTGCTCGTGCTCGACGAGGCCACCTCCAATCTCGACCTCAAGTCGGAGGTGAAGGTGGAGCGGGCCCTCGACTTGCTGCTTCAGGGCCGCACGGCGGTGCTGATCGCGCACCGCCTTACGACTGCGATGCGGGCGGACCGGATCGTGGTCGTCGACCATGGCCGGATAGTCGAGGTCGGCACCCACGAAGAGCTTGTCGCCGCCAGTGGTCGTTACGCCGAGATGTTCGAGACGTGGTCTCGCCAGTACGAGGGCGGCCACAACGAGGCGCCGTCAACGGTCTAAGCGAGACGTGCTAAGGGGCCGAGACGCCCGCTCGCAAGCGTCTCGGCCCCTTATAGGTCCTGAACCTGGCTAGGCCCCCACGCTCATGCGTTGGCCGCAGTCACCCGTACGACTTCGCCGCTGTACTGGGGGAAGTACGGGTCGTGGCTGCCCTGCAGGACGCTCAGGTTGGTCAGGTAGACCGTCCCGTCCGGGGCCACGGTCATACCGCTGGGTAGTAGCAGCCCGGTGCCGGCCAGGACGGTGCGGGACTTGTCAGCATTGACCCGGATCAATTCCCCAAACGGGGGGATACCCGAACCGCCGAGCCCGGGGAGGCCGCCCGTGGACATTTCCAGGACGAGGAGACGTCCCTGCTTGTCGAAGGCGATATCGCCGATCATCGTGAAGCCTGTGCGGTACAGGGATAGTTGGTCCGACGGAGTCAGTTGGTAGACACTCGCGACCTTGACGTCGTTGCCCCCGCCGAGCTCTCCGATGTAGAGGTCGCCGTTAGGACCTACGGCCAGCGAGTCAGGCACTGGCTGAGCTCCCGCCACAATTGTGTGGGGCGGCTGGCCTTTGCCCATGGAGTTGGCCGGGATGGTCTCCGGTAGGAGCGGTAGGACCGCGAGGGTGCTGAGAGTGCCGCTGTTATAGAAAAGGACATCGTTGCCGGCCGCGTCGGCGATGGCCAGCCCACCGTCCCAGCTCACGACCGCGAAAGGGTCCGAGTCGATGGGCTGTTCGCCGAACGTCTTTGCCCCGGCCCCATGGTCTGGGTTGTGGGCTCCTTCGTACGACCCCAGGTTGGCTTCGACCTTCGCCTGCCCGCCGGTGCCTGGGGCCGTCAGCAACGTCCCTAGCCACTGCCCGGCCGGGCCGTAGCTCTCGGCGCCTGTTTTTTGGTTGAGGTTCTGGTCCTGGACCAGGAACTCGAGCTGACCGTCGACGTAGGCCACCCCCGACGGCCCGGCCGAGCCGGGACCGGATCCCTTGCCCCCATTGATCGAGGGTAGGTCCTTTACAAGGGTCGTCACTTTCCCGCCCGTGGTGACTTCAGCTATGGCCCCCGAAGGCGTCACGCACTGCGGCTGCGACCCGTCTTTGCACCCGGCAGGTACGGTGTTGAGACCGGCCTCGCTGACGAGCAGGGTGCCGTCCGGGCCTAGCGTGACCCGGCGCGGCTGGTTGAGCCCCGAGGCCACCACTTTGAAGGCGGGGGGGCCTGCGGCGTCAGGAACAGCCGCGGCGGCCGAGGTGCCAACGGCCCCGGGGACCGCGTTCGCCGCGGCGGTAGCAGCGGGGCTCGCCGCAACAACGGTGGCTACAAACACGGTAGCCAGGGCCGTCACCCCGTACGGCATCTTGGGCCTTCGACGGGAGCGACGGTTGAGCGAGTGGTGACTGAGCACATTGACCTCCGACTTGGTGGTTTTTACGGGCTGCGGGCCGCAGCTTGCCTCCAGCGAGGACGGACGCGGGCCCATGACGACTTTCATCCAGAGCCGCTGCCGTCGCAAGGGTGCCTGCCTCACGTGAAAGGTACGCCAATACCCTCCCCCGCGGTCCCTGCTGGCACGAACACAAGACAGGATGGTGCACGGTGCTAAGTCATGGTCGGCGGCCAGGTTGACCGACTATTAGTTAGCATAAGTAAGTATACTGGGCTCATGAGCCCATCTCGACCGACTGCATTGGTTGACCGGCAGGCAACGTCCGGCCCTCCGGCGCCCGACGAGGAGCTGGCTAGCCGCCTCCGCGTGGCCGTGACCCGCCTCAACCGCAAGCTTCGTCAGCAGTCCCTGGCAGGGCTGTCGCCGGCTCAGGCTTCGGCTCTGGCTACCGTCAACCGGCTGGCCAGTCCCACTCTGGGCGAGCTGGCCGAGGCCGAGCAGGTGCAGCCGCCCACGGTGACCCGACTGGTGACCTCGTTGGAGGTTGCGGGACTGGTTGCCCGGGAGACCGATCGTGTCGACCGGAGAGTGGTCCGCGTCAAGATCACCGCCGAGGGCCGCCGCAACCTCCAGAGGATCCGTGCCCTCAAGAACGCCTTTCTCACCCGTCGTCTAGCCAGCCTTGGCCCGGCTGAACAGGCCCTGGCTGAGCCCCTCACCAGTCTCCTCGAGCACCTGGTGGAGGACATATGAGCCCCATTGCCCGGGCGGCCCGTCAGACCTTCAAGGCGCTGAGGGTCCGCAATTTTCGCCTCTATTTCTTCGGCCAAACAATTTCAGCTTCCGGCACTTGGATGCACGCTGTGGCCCTCGGCCTGCTGGTCCTGTCGGAACGGCTCCATGGGGACGGTTTCAACGTCGGCATTGTCACGGCCCTGCAGTTCCTGCCGATGCTGCTGCTCGGCAGTTGGGGCGGGCTGATCGTGGACCGGGTCGACAAGCGACGCCTCCTCTACCTCACACAGGTCGTTTCGGGCCTGCTGGCCTTGGCTCTCGGCATCTTGGTAGCGCTGCGGACCGTCAACATATGGGAGGTCTACGCGATCTCCACCCTGTTCGGCGTAGTCAACCTCTTCGACAACCCGGCCCGCCAAACCTTCGTCTCCGAGATGGTCGGCCGTGACCTCATGGCCAACGCCATCAGCCTCAACAGCGTAGTCATGAACTCCGCCCGGGTGATCGGCCCTGCCATCGGAGGCGTCCTCATTTTGCTCTTTGGCCTGGCTGCCTGCTTCCTGTTCAACGCAGCGTCCTATGTCGCCGTCGTGGTCGCATTGTTCATGATGCGCCCAGGCGAGCTCCAGCGGCGCCCGGTGGTCGGCCGGGCCAAGGGACAGGTCCGCGAAGGCCTTCGCTACGTGTGGTCGACCCGCGAGCTGCGGGACCCGTTACTGGCGATGGCGGTGGTCGGCATCTTCGCCTTCAACTTCACTACCACCCTGCCCTTGCTAGCTACCCACACCTTCCATGGCGGCGCCGGCACCTATAGCGCCCTCATGGCGGCTATGGGGACGGGTGCTGTGATCGGTGGCCTCATGATCGCCCACCGCAGCCGGCCCAGCACGGCAATGCTCAGCATTATCGGTTTGGCCTTTGGTGTCATGCTCGTGGTGGTCGCCCTCGCCCCGACCGAGATCGTGGCTCTGGTGGCGCTGGTGTTCATGGGGCTGTGCAGCATCTCGTTCATCTCGACCGCGAATGCCACCATCCAGATGCAGGCTGACCCGGCCATGCGGGGCCGCGTCATGGCTCTCTACGCCATCGCCTTCCTTGGGAGCACACCCATCGGGGCCCCGCTGGTGGGTTGGGTCGCCGACGTCAGCAACCCCCGAGTAGCAATAATCCTCGGCGGAGTGGCCACGCTCGCCGCCTGCATACCTCTCGCCGTTCGCTACCGCGGCGGGCGCACGTCCGAGGGCGGCTTGGCCGTCAAGGCCCAGGTGCCCGACGGCGAGCCCCGCGAGCTGGTGGACTTCGTCCCGCGGCCCAATATCGGGGCGCGAGCCGAACTGGAGCACGCGGAGATGTCCCGCGGCGTGACCTAAGCCTTGCTGGGGTCGGTTGACCCCCTGACCACCAGGGTCCCCTCGTGATGGCGGGCGCCGGCGCCCACCTGAGACCCGCCTATCATCGCGAAAAGGTCGCTCACGGCGGCGGCACCCAGGCGCTCGAGCTCCATATCGAACGTTGTTAGGGCTGGCTCTGTCTCCTGCGCAAAGACCGTCCAGTTGTCGTAACCGGTTATAGCCACGTCGTTGGGGACGTCGCGGCCCGTAGCCACGACCGCCTCGAGTACGGCAGCCGCGATCTGGTCGGAGCCGCAGACGATGGCGTCGAGGTCGGGGAGACCGGCCAGCAGCTCCTTGGCTGCCTGACGAGCCCAACGCTGAGACCACTGCCCATAGACGATGTCGCCCACGAGGCGCATGCCGTGCTCACCGAGAGCGTGCTTGATCCCGAGGGTTCTTTGCTGGACGGCCGAGGCTTGCCTCGGCCCGGTGATGTACGCGATGCGGGTGCGGCCGACGGCAGCCAAATGATTGACAATTGTTACCGCGCCGCCGAAATCGTCCACGAGATGGACGACGTCGCGCCTATGTGTGGTGGGCCCGTACACATAAACGCAAGGGATCCTAAGAGATGCCGAGATTGACGGTGTCTTGCCCTGGTTGTCCCCGACGATGAGCAGCCCGTCCACGTTACGCTGACGGAGCAAAACAGCGAGCTCGTCAAGTCGGTCGACCATCCCCCTGGCGTCGGCAATAATTGCAGAGAACTCCCGCTGTTCGAGCACGGATTGCGCGCCGATGACAAGGGGCATCGCGAAACGGTGGACCATCGGGTCTCTAATTAGGACGCCAATGATGCTGCTGCGCCCGCTCACCAAGCTCTTGGCGACGAGGTTCGGCGCGTATGAGAGTTTTCTCGCCGCCTGCAGGACCCGCTTCCTGGTTACTTCGGAAACGCGGTCGCGCCCGTTCATCGCTTTCGATGCTGTCGTAAGCGACACGTCAGCGAGGCGGGCGACTTCCGTGAGGGTGGCGGGGCGGGCATTGTGCACTTAGTAAGCATATTTGCCGGGCGAGACCTTCCATGTGCCCTGGTCGCCTCCACATTCGACGCTTTGCCCCCTCAGGGCCGGCACCGGAGTCAAGGCAAAGCGGGCCCGCTCGCGGTCGTGAGCACATTTCGCATTCGGTCCTTCGTCGTCCTGGGCTCGAATAGTCGCGCCACGGGTGATTCGGAGAAAGCGCTTCCGCAAAGCCCACCATGACCATTCACCTATGATTTAGGTGGTAGTCAGACCTGCCACGCTTGACGCCGAGGACAAGTTGAGGTAGCGTTTCCTCATAGGGGTAGACCGGAAGCCATGGCGCCGGCCCGTCGCCGAAGAGGGGCTCCCAGGCTTGCGTGCTCGACGAGGGAGGGAGAGACTATGGAGCGAGGAGGCGCCGCCGCGTCCAATGGGCAAGCCGAAATCTTCGCCAGGCCCGCCGGGGGTGGGCCTGTGTGCCCCACGAGTGGGGCGCTGGGACGTTTATGGCCCCTCGGTCTGCGAGAAATAGAGCTCGACGAGGGTTCGGCGCTTGGCGTCTGGCAGCGGCGCAATAGCGACAGGACCCTTCCTCACTGCGTCGAGCAGGTTCGGGCCGCCGGGGCCCTGCGCAACCTGGAGCGTGCCGGCGCGGGGGTGCGCGGCGATGAGCTTTATGAGGGGATGCCCTTTTCAGATTCTGACGTCTATAAGGTGCTGGAGGCCGCTGGTTGGGACAGTGCCAGAGGGACCTCGGCTCAGGTAGCCGAGTTCGTCACGGAAGCGACCGGCCTAGTACAGCGGGCACAGCGCGAGGACGGCTACCTCGATTCGTGGGCTCAGGGCCGGCAAGCCGACATGGCCTGGAAGGACCTGCGCTGGGGCCACGAGCTCTACTGCGCCGGCCACTTGCTGCAAGCTGCTGTCGCCTCTCGCCGAGGCGCGGGTAACGACGAATTACTTGTCGTTTCGAGCAGGCTCGTCGAGCACTTGCTACGGACGTTTTCTCTCGATGACGGCGACGGTCGGCTTAGGGGTGTATGTGGCCACCCGATCATCGAGACGGCGCTGGTCGAGTTCTACCGCGAAACCAGTCACCCAGGTGCGCTGCAATTGGCCAAACGGCAGGTGGACCTACGGGGGAGGCCCGACGTCGAACTGCCCGGTTCGGGCCTGCTGGGAGACGGCAGGTTCCCGCTGTCCTATTTCTTGCACCACTCTCCCGTGCGCGGGCGGACGGTGGCGACGGGCCACGCGGTCCGAGAGCTTTACCTCCAGGCGGGAGTTGTCGACGTCGCGGTAGAGACGGGCGACCAAGAACTGTTGAGCGCCTCAGAGGCGATCTGGGACGACCTCTACGGCAGCAAGACCTATGTCACGGGGGCGCATGGTTCCCGGCACCGGGACGAGTCGATCGGGGACGGGTACGAGTTGCCGAGCGATCGGGCATACGCCGAGACTTGTGCTGCCATCGCAAGCTTTCAATGGAACTGGAGGCTACTTCTGGCGACGGGCCGCGACCGCTACGCCGAAGCGATGGAGCGCGTGTTTTGGAACACGGTCGCCGGCAGCGTCTCGCTTCAAGGGACCGAGTTTTTCTATTCCAACACGCTGCATTTGCGCAGCGACCACGACAGCGTTGACGAGGACTCCCCACGCCATCGCCTGGAGTGGTACCAGTGCTCGTGCTGCCCGCCCAACCTGGCCCGCCTTCTTGCGAGCATCCAGACCTACCTGGTGACTCGCGGCCCGTCCGGTTTGCAGGTCCATATGCCCTTTAGTGGCACCGTTTCGACCCAGGTCCCAGGGGGCGCCGTCGAGCTGGTGTTCCGGACGGGCCATCCCTGGGAGGGGACGACGGACATAGAGGTGGCGAGATGTAGTCCCGGGGCTAGTTGGGACCTGTCCCTGCGCGCCCCGGAATGGGCGACGAAACAGAACACGCGCTTGGCGGTGAACGACCAACCCGTCGAGCCGTCCTGGGAGGGCTCGTATGTAAACATCGCGAGACAGTGGGCCGCCGGGGACCGAGTGCAGCTCGTCAAGTCCATGCCGGTGCGGGTCCTGCGGCCCCACTGGAGGGCTGATGCTGTCCGCGGGTGCGTCGCAATCCAGCGAGGGCCTCTCGTCTACTGCCTCGAGGAAGCCGATGTCACGGATGGTCCGACATTGGAGGACATAACCATCGATGATGATCAACCACTCGAGCCGACCTACGAGGTGCCGACCGGTCTCGAGGGCTACGCGAAGGTCGCCATCGTGGCTTCCGGCAGGTACTTTGCAGGCTCCGCCGACGGACTTTATAACGTCCAGGAGGCGGACGGTTCGAGCACCAAGGCGAAAAACCTCACTCTTATACCATATTTCGCTCGCGGGAACCGTCCCCTCGCCCCGATGCGTGTTTGGGTGCCGTTGGCCCGCAAGGCAAGGTAGTGCGAGCAGCGTAGTGAAACCAGCGTAGCGAGAAAGGAAGCAAACGAGTGGCAACTTTCATCGCAGGCAGGGCCAGCGTGACCGTGCTCGAGGGTGGCGAGATCCTCCAGGTGGACGCGTGGGGCGAGAGCGGCGCCCGAGTGCGTTCCACTCTCGGGGCGGCGGTCACCGAGACGCCCGGTGGCGCCCTGGACGAGGCCGGCATCGGTGACGCCCAGGTCGAGATCTTCGAGGACCGAGCGCGGTTGCGCAATGGCGACCTCGTCGTCGAGGTGTACGAGAACCATGAGGCCCGCTTCGTACCGTTCCCGCCCCTGGTGCGCTTTCAGAGTGCCGATGGCAAGGAGCTGTTCGGCGAAAGCGTCCCGCACTTCACGTCGCCCGCCCAGCGCCGTTACGGACGGGCGGGCGGTGACATTTACAGCTGCGAAGTCACCTTTAGAGCTTTCCCGGAAGAGCGTTTCTACGGGCTCGGCCAGCACCAGCACGGGCTCCTCGACCAGAAAGGGGCTGTCATCGACCTGGTCCAGCGCAACACCGAGGTCTGCGTCCCGTTCGCTCTTTCCAGCCGGGGCTATGGGTTTCTGTGGAACATGCCAGGGGTGGGCCGGGCCGAGCTGGGCGCCAATCGTACAAGGTGGACGGCAAACGCGGCTCGCCAGGTCGACTACTGGGTAACGACGGGCCGCACTCCCGCCGACATCGTCAGCAATTATGGGAGGGCTACCGGGCTGTCGCCCATGTTGCCTGAGTGGGCTTCTGGCTTCTGGCAATCCAAGTTGCGCTACCGGGACCAAGAAGAGCTGCTCGAAGTCGCCCGCGAATACAAACGCCGCGGTCTTCCTCTTTCGGTGATCGTGTGCGATTATTTCCACTGGACGCGCCAGGGCGAATGGAGGTTTGACCCCGCCGAATGGCCGAGCCCCCAGGCAATGGTGGACGAGCTGCGCGAGCTCGGAGCCGAGCTCGTGGTCTCGATCTGGCCGACGGTGAACCCCAACAGCGAGAACTACGCGGAGATGGAGCGACGTGGCCTGCTGGTACGCAACATGACGGGCTTGCCGCTTCACCTCCCGTTTTGGGACAAGGGCACCGACGGCCAGGCTTTCATGCGGTTCTACGACTCGACAAACCCTGAGGCGCGCCGCTATATCTGGGAAAAGACTGCCGACGGTTATGGCCGTTATGGGATCCGAGCCTTCTGGCTCGACGCATGCGAACCCGAAAATCTGGCCGAGGACCCCAACAATGCCCACTACTTCATGGGCCAGGGAGCCGAGGTACAGGGCGTGTACCCCCGGGAACATGCCCGGGGCTTCTACGAGGGGCTCCGGGCGGCAGGCGAGGACGAAGTGGTCCTCCTGTGCCGGTCCGCTTGGGCCGGGAGCCAGCGCTACGGCGCCGCCGTATGGTCGGGGGACGTCGACTCCACGTTCGAGGCTCTCGCCGCGCAAGTCCCGGCCGGCCTCAACATGGGCGTCTCCGGTATCCCTTGGTGGACGACAGACATTGGCGGTTTCAAGGGGGGAGACCCGAGCTCGGAGTACTTCCGGGAACTGATCGTGAGGTGGTTCCAGTTCGGCGTTTTTTGCCCGCTTTTCAGGCTTCACGGCGTGCGCGAGCCAGGCCCGCTCGTCGGGTCGGGCCAGACCGGCGCGCCCAACGAGGTTTGGTCCTTCGGCGACGAAGCGTACGCCCTCATTTGCCAACAGTTGCAGTTGCGCGAACGGCTACGTCCCTACGTCATGGCCCAGATGGCAGTCGCCAGCGCGACCGGGCTCCCGCCCATGCGCGCCCTGTTCTTGGAGTTCCCCGAGGAGGCTGCTGCATGGGAGGTCAGCGACCAGTACATGTTCGGGCCGGACGTCCTGGTCGCTCCCGTCACAGGGCAGGGGGTGCGGGAGAGAGCGGTCTACCTGCCCGAAGGGGCGTCCTGGTTAGACGCGTGGACGGGGGAGCCGGTGAAGGCCAGCGGCTGGACGATCGCCCCAGCTCCCCTTGAGAGGGTACCGGTCTACCTGAGGCAGGGGGGCTCCTTGAAGACTTTGTCTGGTGGCAGTAGGTAGCTCGGCAATGACAGCTTCGCATCGCAAGCAGATCGCGGGTTGGCTGTTCCTAGCTCCGGCGATCGCGTATGTACTTTTCGCGTTCGCCCTGCCCATCGCTTACAACGTGATGCTGAGCTTCGAGCAGACCTCACCAGCTACGATCGCCCACCTCACCGCCCCGTTCGCCGGTCTCGCCAATTACCGCTTCATACTCGATGACCCTACGAGCCGAACGGCAATAGCCCACACTTTCGAGTTCACGGTGGGCTCTCTCATAGGCCAGTTCATAATCGGCTTCGCCCTCGCCCTGTTGTTCACCTTGCGCTTCCCGGGAAGGACGATCGGGCGCTCGCTCATCATCGTCCCCTGGTTGCTGCCGCTAATCGTGACGGGGGTCATCTTCAAGTTCCTATTCCAAGTGGAAGGCGGGGCGGTCAACCAGATCCTCATCGATGTCGGCCTCGCCCACCATGCAATTGACTGGCTGGACGACCCGCATTTGGCCCTGTGGACTGTCCTAATAGCGAACATCTGGCTTGGGGTGCCTTTTTTCACCCTCCTGCTGTACAGCGCGCTACAGGACGTCCCGGTCGAGGTCAAAGAAGCAGCGCTCATGGACGGGACGGGCCCTTGGCAAAGGCTCCGATATATCATCGTGCCGATCATCTTGCCGGTGATCGAGGTCACTTTCCTCCTCGGGTTCGTGTTCACCGTAAAGGTGTTCGACCTCGTGATCGGCCTCACCGGAGGAGGGCCAGCCAACTCGACCCAGCTAATCACGACGTGGTCTTATAACCTGTCGTTCCAAGAGTTTTCTTTCGGCGAAGGGGCCGCGCTCAACAACGTGCTGCTCGTTCTGGCGATGATCTGTGCGCCGTTGTACCTTTTGCTCAGCCGAGCCTCGTTGAGCGGTAGCGCCGGGGCGCGAAAATGACCCGCATGCAGAACTCTAGGGCTTTGCGGTTGCTATGCACGCTCGCCACGGTTGGTGCCCTCGTAATAGTGCTGTTCCCCGTGTACGCGGTCGTCGTCGGCTCGTTCGAGTCGACGACGACGCTCTTCAGTGGCACGTATTATTGGTTGCCCCACGCCGCGACGCTGGACAACTACCGCACCGTCATCCAAGCGCAATCTGGCAATGTCCTGACCAGCCTCATAATTGGCCTAGGGACAGCCGGGCTGGCCCTTATCGTAGCCGTCCCGGCGGCCTATGCCCTTTCGAAGTACCGGTTGCGGGTCACCGCCGTCCTGGTCAGCTCCCTGCTCGTGTGCCAGATCGTTCCCTCGATCGTCTTGGCGACCTCGCTTTTCATCGTCTTCCACTGGATCCATTTGCTCAACTCGTACCCGGGCCTGATAATCGCCGACGGGACTTACGCCATCCCATTCGCCATCTTGGTGCTGCGCGCCTTTTTTTTCGGCCTCCCGAACGAAGTGATGCAGGCAGCGAGAGTTGACGGTGCATCTGAGTGGCAGACGTTCGCCCGCGTCGTGATCCCACTTGCCCGCTCGGCCGTGATAACTGTCGCGGTGTTCGCGTTCTTGAACGGTTGGGGCGACTTCATATTCGCCCTGACCATTCTCAACGGTTCCGGTATCGAGCCGATCACCCTGGGGATCTACACATATCTCGGCAACTATTCGACGGACTGGGGTGCCGTCATGGCATCGGCAGCGTTCGCCATGGTGCCGGCGGGGGTAATGCTGGTGGTAGCACAGCGTTATATCGCGTCGGGCCTAACGGCAGGATCGGTGGTGGGTTAGCCGTGTACCACACCCTGCTACGTCAAAGGGCACGCGTCAGGCGTGCGTGCCCGTTCCCACAGGTCCGAGGGGGTGATAGATGAACTGGGGACGGGAAGCGAACCATTATTCCTTGCAAAAAGCTGCTGAGTTAGTTGTCCGCTAGCTACAACAAAAGGAGAAAAAATACCATGAGCCTAAAAAGAAGGTGGCACCGCGGCTGCGCAGCCCTGGTGACCTCGACGTGTGCCGTTGTCGGGTTGTCGCAGGTGGCAACCTCCGCATCGACCAACATATCGCTGACGGAAGAGGATTACTTCAACACTCCTGGCCAGATCAGCGCCTTGGCCGCGTACACCAAACAGTTCGAAGCAGCCCACCCCGGCGTGACCGTGACGCGACAGTACGTGCCATTTGCCAACTTGGACACGAAGCTGCTGACGCAAGCCGCGGGCAGTGACCTGCCCAACCTATTGGCCGTGGACAACCCGTTCGTTTCGACGATGATCTCGACGGGCCAGGTGGTGCCCCTCAGCGGGCTGAGCGGCTTCAGCACGACGGGTTATTACCCTGCGGTGATCAACGAAGGCCTTTCCGGGGGCAAGTACTACAGCCTTCCGGTAGCGGGGGCCAACTCGATCGCATTGATATACAACATCGCCATGCTCAAGGCCGCCCACGTCAACCCTCCCACCACCTGGGCGCAGTTGGTGAGCGCGGCCAAGGCCCTCACGACCCCGCAACATTTCGGGATCGCCCTCACGTGTGAGGCGGCGGAGGACACCACCTGGCAGTGGGAGCCGTTCTTCTGGAGCGATGGCGGCGACCCCACGTTTGCCAACATCGCATCTGCGCCAGGGGTACAGGCGCTCAGCCTGTGGAAGGAGCTCGTAACCGATGGTTCGGCGTCCAAGGCATGTCTCAACTGGAGCCAAACTCCGGCTGCTTCAAGCCAGTTCATCGCCGGCAAGGCCGCCATGATGGTCAACGGCCCCTGGAACTTCCCGACGCTCAACCTGAGCCACCTGTACTACGGCAGCCAGTTCGGGATTGTCCCCGTCCCGGTCCGCGTGGCCGGCCAACACGTAATCGTCCCATTGGGTGGCGAGGATTGGATGGTCAGCAAGTCTGGCGGTAGCGCCGCACAACAAATGGCGTTCGAGTACATCGAGGGAATGCAGACCCCTTCGATGGAACTTCAGCTTGCGAAGCTGTTCGGCTACCTGCCCGGTAAGCCTTCCGTGGCGCAGAGCTACCTGAAGCAGGCGGGCCCTGAGTGGAAGGTCTACATCACCCAGACTCTCTACGCCCACCCGCGTACTCTCGGCTTGGGGACGAAGTACCCCAAGATATCTTTGGCAGTGTGGACGGCCATACAAGCTGCACTATCAGGTTCTCAGTCGGTGCAGGCCGCGTTGAACACGGCGCAGTCCTCTATCAACACCGTCCTGAAGAGCTGACGCCCGAGAGCCATTAGGGTCGCCTGCGCTTCTTTTGGTCGCGCCTGCGCGGTTGGCTGCGTGAACGCTCGATTTGGGGGCGGCGGCGCAACAGTCCCGTTCGGGCGCGACCAGAACCTCGAGACACCTACCGGTGGCAGGCTCTCCGTCCAGCTCCTCCGTCCAGCTCCTCCGGGCAACCTTTGGGGCGCCAATTGCGCGTTGTGCGCGCGGGGACTAAGAGAGGTTATGTCACGACACACGGTGGTAGGGTTTCCGGGGAGCGCTAAGGGGCTAGCCAGGGGGCGCTGATGGACCAAGAAGAAGGCTCACCCGAACCGCTGCCGAGCGACCACTTCCCGAGCTCTCGCGGCCGTCCGATCAGCCGCCGGATCTTCATCGGTGGCGCTGCGGGCCTTGTCCTGGTCCAGGGAGGGCGCCTTCCCGGCGCCTGGGCAAGCACTCTGCGCTCGCTCGCCAAGGCCACCGGCCCTCTGCAACTGCCCACCGGCCCTCTGCAACTTGAGGCGCCCCACCCGGCCGTCACCGCGGCCACGCCCAGCCTGGTGTTCCAGACGGTGCGCACGCAGGACATGTTGTACCTGGGCTTTGAGTTCTACAACGCCCACACAAAGACGCTGGGCGGCCAGGTCCATATAGTGCCGACTGACACGTCCAAGGCGACCTATATGGTCGTTGTCTTCCCCTCCCAGCACCTTGGGGAGCAGTCGGTCGAGTACACGCCGGGCGTGACGACCTGGCCCACGCCGCCCCTCCACGGGGCTCTGGCAGGCTTCAGCTGGCTCGCCTTCGAGCTCGAGCCCGGGGCTTCAATCCCGTACACCCTGCAAGGGCTGCTCGACTGGAAGACGCTGCGGCCCCAGCTAGTACCTGTCGAGGCACACCCGGCAACGGGGTCGCCTGCACCGCCTGACCCGCTCCACACCGCGATCGAAGTGCCCTGGTCGCTTTGGTTGTCGCCGGCGCCCAACGGGACTTGGCACCACTCCAGCACCCCGGTCACCTTCAGCGGGCGTACCGAGCTTTGGCATACCCGCCTCGGCGTGAAGGGCCTGGAGCCGCCGTCAGCGACCCCGCTGCTCAAGGCCTTCTGGTCCCGCACTTACGGCGAGGGCACCTTCGCGCCGCCGACGCCCGACCCGTGGTTCATGCCGCTCGACCCCACCGACCGCAACGACATCGTCTCGCTCACCACCTCCAAAGAACCCGGCGGTGGACCGGTCACCGCCAATTTCTTCGCGCTGACGGCGCTCGGGGCTTCGATAAATGTCCAGGGCCACTGGTCGCCGGGCCCCAATAGCCGGGTCTCGCTGGCGTCGTGGGTCCACCGCACCTCGGTGGGCCGGGACAGCTACGTGCGGGTGGTCAACCTCGGGTACCTGTTCCCCTTCGGCCACCGCGCCGTCAAGATCAAAGTGACAGACCGGGAGTTCCAGGTCGCGAGCGCGTCGGTGGTGGCAGAAGTGCCCGAGGTCGTCGCCTTCTTGGTGACCAAGGAGTACATCGTCGTCACCCAGCCGGTGATCACCTACACCGGCGACACGCACGAACCGTTCGCCGGCAGGGGTAACCCGCTCCGCCAGGTCGAGGTCAAGACAATCACGACCCCACCGATCGACTTCGACCCCTCCGCAGACCCGGGGATAAAAGTGGGCGCGCTCGGTTCTGACACCGACTACGTCCTGTGGGTGCGTAGCGATCTCGCCGACGTCCCCTTCTCATTTGTCAGCACCGACCTGGAGGGCCGCAAGGTCGATTTCACTGCCAGTGTGATCTGGGTCGACCAAACCCGCACTGACCAGTCCGACGTGGGCAAGATCATCTCGGCTTATGACGCAGCTCCGGCGAGCCGTAATTCTCCGTCCCTCGGCGGCCAACTGGTCGCATTCGCGGACACAGCGGGGGCCAAGCCCGGGGTGACGGCGCAGCATGTCGAGAACTACACGCTCACGGCCAAGTACGTCTCTAACGGCCTCGCCAACTTTTACCCTCTCCTGTCTTCAGCGGTCGTCCACCTGCCGAGCGCGGAACAGATCGTCGGTGCCGGGTCAACGCCGCTGTCGCGACCGAGCGTATCGATCTCGGACAATTATTTGAACAACGGTTTCCAGGCCGGCGTCACCGAGGTCTACCTGGCCGTAAAGCAAAACGGGCCTGCGCTCAACTTCCCGGTCAACCTGGTCGGCGGGATGGCTGCCCCGAATTTCGGTGTCAGCGGCATAGCGCGAGACCTCGGGCCAGTTGGTGGCGACCTTACGAACCTGTTGGCGGGGAAGTTCGACCCCTCTGATTTCTTCGGCAACCTCTCAGGAACGGCAGGCAAGCTTCTCGGGGCAATTTCCATTATCGACATAATCAAGGCGGTCGACCCCGACGAGCAGGCGGCCAATGACCAGTCCCCGCAGATCTCGAGCAATTTCGTCTACCCCAACAACGACGACACGCAGCCTCCGACGGCCATCGACACAAAGCTCAACTGGGCGCCCACGGTGCAGCCCGACTCGCTCGGGTTTTTCCAACCCAACACCGGTGGTATGACGACCAACCTGCTCGTGACCGCAGAGATTTACACGCCGGTCTCCAACCCGGCCCAGACGACCTATTCCATACACGGTGAGCTGACCAATTTCGAGCTCGTGCTGTTCGGCAGCGACGCTTCGTTCATCGGGATCACGTTCAATTCGTTTACCTTCGACTCCAAGACAGGGGCCAAGACCTCGGTCCAGCCCAATATCGACACCGTCACGTTCCTCGGGCCTCTCACGTTCATCGAAGACCTGAGCCAACTGCTGAGCTCGCTCGGAGGGCCGTCCATCGACGTGAGCTCGGCGGGTATCGACGCCAGCTACACCCTCGCCCTACCTGACATTACCGTTGGCATTTTCTCGCTTACCAACCTGTCGCTATCGGCTGGCGTCAACATCCCCTTCGACGGCTCGCCGGTGCGGGTCCGTTTTTCCCTCTGCACCCAAGACAACCCTTTCCTGCTCACCATTTACGTCTTCGGCGGCGGTGGCTTCTTCGGGCTGGCGATAGGTGCCGACGGGATAGAAGAGATCCAGGTGTCGCTCGAGTTCGGGGCGGCCATCTCGATCAACCTCGGCGTGGCCAGCGGCGGCGTGTCGATCATGGCCGGCATCTATTTCTCGCTCCAGACGGTACCGCAAAAGCAGGTCCAGCTCACGGGGTTCCTGCGGGCCGACGGCAACCTGTCGGTGCTGGGCATCATCCAGATATCGATGGAGTTCTACCTGGCGTTCACTTACCTGGACCCCGGCCAGTGCTACGGTACTGCGACAATTTCGGTAAGTATTTCGGTGCTGTTCTTCTCGGTGTCGGTTAGCGCGACGATGACCAAGACCTTCGGCGGAGGTTCAGACCCGGATTTCGCCGACGCCATCACCCAGGGAGACTGGGAGACCTACTGCGGAGCCTTTGCCTCGTGACGACGCAACGCGTTATCTGGACAGCCTGCCCAAACGGGACCGCCACCAATGGCAGCCTGCTCGTGTCGGTCGCCATCGGCCCGCAACTGATGCCGACGGGGTCAGGCGCCACCCTGGCCGAGTTCCCCGATTGGGAGGACTGGCCGGCCACCGAGATCACCTGGAAAGCCACGATCGGCAGCGACGTCGTCCCTGCCACCGTGGTGAGCGCGGCCCCATCCTCGGTGCTTTACAAGGCACTTTTCCTACCCACCACCCCGGTGTCGAGCTACGAGTACCAGAGCCCGACGGCGAGCGCCCTGTATACCTACCCTGCCGCGACCCTGCGCCAGTTCTTCGCCGGTCTGTACACGGGGCTGGCTAAGGCGCTCCCCAAAGGCGGGGGATGGCCCGGCTGGCAAGAAATAATAAGCGACGATTCCTTCGGCGTCCTGCCGCTCAATGGACGCGAGATGGAAGCTGCCATCGACGAGGTGCTGTCGGCCTTCCCCAAGGGCGGCGGCCCATCCCGCCGTCCAGCGTTGAAGGCGCCAAGGCCGGGATAACTCAGGCTTACCTCTTCCTCCAGCCGCGCACCGAACCGCCCCCGTACCCAACCGCTGCCGGGTTGGTCCCGCCGCCGGTGCCGCAGTTCGATTTCCACGAGGCGTATTCATTACTACAGCGCCACCCCGCGCTACTGCGCCTTTTCGGCTTCGTCGTCGACCTCGAGGTGGCTGCCCCCGCTGGGTTGGCCGCAACGGTACCGCTCTCGGTCACCCCAACGTGGAGGCCCAAGCTCCCGAACCCCGTCGGCATCGCCTTCGTTCGCTCTAGCACGACCAACGTGACGCCGGTCACGATGACAACCTCTGCCACCTGGCTGGCCGAGCCCCGCACGGCCAGCCCTGAAATTGCCGAGGGCCTGCTTAGGCTTTCCGACCCTGGCGCCTATCAGGTGATCGAAGTCGATCTTGACGGCGCGTCTGTCAAGGCCCTCAACTTTGTCCAGAACGTCTGGAACGCCCAGTACCAGATGCGCTCGGCCGATACCCCCAGCACTTACGCCGTCCCGGCTTTGCGTTCGGCCGGCCTTTCGCTTTCCAAGGTCGGCCACGCTTCGTCGCTCTACCAGAACTGGCTCAACAACAACGCGTTCAACACCGCTCTCAGTTCCACGCCGCCGGGGCCGATCACGCTGTACGCCGAGGATGTCGCGCAGGGTTGGCGCTTCGACGTCTACGACGCCGCTCAGGCCAAGTGGTTCTCCCTGTCGCGCGCGTACCGGGACGCCCAACCCGCCCGGGATAGGAGGCTACGGTATCGGCAGCCCCCAAACGGTCGTCCCCGTGCCCGCCGGCGACGAAGGGTGGGTCGAGCCGGCCCCGACGCAGCCCGTGACGAGCTCGGCCAACCCTCCGATGTACCTGCCGGAAACGCTCACACGCTGGAACGGTTGGAGCCTGGTGGCACCCCGCCCCGGCAAGCACGTCGACGATGCCTCCGACGACAGCCTCGAGGACGACGCTGGCAACCCGCCCCCGCCGGGTAGCAATTTTCAACTCCAGATCGAGTACGCCGCGACTGCGGGGACGCTGCCGACGCTGCGTTTTGGGCGCGCCTACCGCTTCCGGGCGAGGGTCGTGGACCTGGCCGGCAACAGCGTGCCGTTCTCGGCCAACGGGCCATTGACCTACGCCACACCGGCGGCTGCCTACGGGCGGGTCGAACCTGTCGCTTCCCCCGTCGTCGTCCCCTGCGCTCCCCGCACCCCCGGTGAGAGCCTCGAGACCATCGTCATCCGCTCCAACTACGACATCGCCGACTCGAGCCCGCTCATCGTCCCCGCCGAGCGTCACCTGGCCCCGCCGGCTTCCTCCGAAGACATGGTGGAGGCGCACGGCGCGCTCGACGGGGCCAACGGTACCCCCCAGGCGAGCCTGTACTCTTTGATCGCCGGCCGGGACGGTCTCACCTACAAGAGCCCATCGGTGTTGTCGCTTTATGGCGGGGAAATTGACAGCCAGCCCCTTAACGGGAGCAACGAGTGGGTGTATTACCCGCCCGTCAGCGCCCCTTCCTCCTCGCAGCCGGCGTTCGGGGTCCCTTACCTCCCTGACGTCTTGGGCGCCGGGGTATCGTTGCTCGGCCTTCCGGGGGAGCCGCTAAATCGGGTCAACCTGGCCTTCGACACCGTGGGCGCCTGGCCGGCGCGCCGGGCGCTGCGCTTGGTCGTGCGGGCCGGCCACGGCGCGCCGACCAAGCCGCCGCCGGGGGAGCTCGACGGGCCACTTACCGTCTATGCGCCCAAGGCGTCGGTATCGACGGTCCGCCTGAGCTCGTGGTTCCACCCGGCCCAGCTTGCTTCCATGAAACTGTGGCAGTGGCTAGCCGAAGCCGGCCTGGCTACCTCTGAGCTCGACGCCATCATCGCTCTCGGCGGGCACTACATGTTCACCCCGTTCCGGGAACTGACCATCGTGCACGCGGTCCGCCAACCCCTCGACGCCCCATGGGCTAACCTCCTGGCTCCTTACCGGACAGCCGGGGCAACCTACACGTACCTCAACGGTGATGTACGGGCCGACCCCAAGAGCACACAGCGAGTCGACGTGCTCTCGCTGTACGTAGACCCGTACGACGACGGGGTGAACCCGGCCGGCATCGTCCACTTAGAGAGCAAGGCTCGCGTCGCCGAGATCCCTCTCGCCGCCGACGCGAGCGACGTCATCGCCGTGAAGGACATGCGCCATGATTTCGGTGATACCAAGCACCACGAGGTGTTCTACAGCCTTGTCTCCACGACCCGTTTCCTCGAGTACTTCACGGAAACGACCACGGCCAAGCTGAGCGGGACCACAGCTGTCGTCGTTTCTCCCAAAAAGTTCGCGGCCGGCACGGTCGTGGTGATGGGGACGGGGAGCGCCGCGTCGGTGACGTACAAGGAGGGCGTGGATTTCGTCGAGGACGACACGGCCGGTTCGATCGCGCGGACCGCCACTGGGTCGGTACCTGACGGGGCAACGGTACAGGTGAGCTTCGTCGTACCGCCGGTAACCCGCTCCAGCCTGGAACCGTCGGCGCACCCACCGACCCAGCTCGGTTACGCCGTGTCGGTCCCAAGCTCGGTACGGCCACCCGCACCCGCCGTCCGTTACCTGATACCTGCCTTCCGGTGGCAGGAAGAAAACCACCCAACGGTGAAAACCTCGGTCCGCCTCGGCAACATCCTGCGGGTCTATATGGGTCGTCCCTGGTTCCAAAGTGGTGCGGGCGAGCTGCTCGGCGTCGTGGTTGCCGCTCCTCCCATAGGCACTGCGCTGCCATCCGCGCTCGCCCCCTTCGTCAGTGGCTACGGGACCGACCCGGTCTTCGAGGCGGGCAAGTTGAAGACCGCCGTAGCCACGGACTTCACGTTGGCCGTGCACCAAGGCAAAGGCCTCCTGCTCGAAGAGCAAACCGGCACAGTGCCCTGGGTCGACGTCGCCGGCCACGAAGTGGCCTGGGACAAGGACCGCCAGCTGTGGTTCGCCGACATCGAGATAGCCACGATCTCGCTGACCACCTATTTCCCCTTCGTGAAGCTCGCCCTGGTCCGCTACCAGCCGAGTTCCCTGAAGGGCCTCGAGCTTTCGCGGGTCGTCCAAACCGATTTCATCCAGGTCACGCCCGACCGCGCCGTGACGGCAAGTTTCCCGAGCCCCACCACGGTCAAAGTCGCGGTGGCCGGCCCGGGCTACCTGGCTACTACGGACCCCCTCACTGCCGGTTCCGTCCGCGCTTTTGTCCAGGAAGCAACAGTAGAGACCTCCGACAGCGACCTGGTGTGGACCACGGTCCCATCCGATCTGGCCGGCACGCTCCTGGCCGTCGTGTCCGAGTCCCCGTCGCTCACTGTTTGGGAGGGCACCGTGAAGCTCCCGGCGCCACGGGGGACCAAGAGGTTCCGGGTGCTGGTCGCCGAGTACGAGTTGCACAAGGTCGTTGAAGTCGGCAACCTGGGGTCCAAGGTCACGTACCTGGACGCGATCGAAATCTAGTCGTCAGTCGCCTTCATAACGCTGCTCGAGCCACGGGTCGCCATGATTGTGGTAGCCGTTGAGTTCCCAGAAACCTGGCTGATCGTGGTCGAGGAGCCGCAGCCCGGCAACCCACTTTGCGCTTTTCCAAAAATACAGGTGCGGTACCAGGAGCCGAGCCGGGCCCCCATGGTCCACGGCAAGGGGCTCCCCGCCAAATTCCCAGGCGACCCAAGCTTTTCCGCCCGTGACGTCGTCGAGCGCGAAGTTGGTGGTGTAAGCAATGGGAGGGGGGATGGTGGACTGCGCGGTATAGCAATACGCCAGAGCGTGAGTCGCGCTCGGGAGCGGCCCTGCCGCGGCTAGCAGGGTGTCTACCGATACTCCCTTGAAGTTCACGCCCAGCTTGGACCAGGTCGTGACGCAGTGAATATCGCCGTCAAAGCTCGACGGGGGGAGGGCATGGATCTCGTCCCAGGTCCAACGGGTCGGGTGCTCGACCAAACCCTCGACCGAAAACGTCCAGGAGGCTGTCGATAACCTGGGGGTCACTTCGGCCGTGAGCACGGGCCACAACGAGCCGGTGTCGTACTGGCCCGGCGGTAGGCGGGGGTCGCGGGCCTCGGTGTGGCGATTGTGGAACCCTCTGGTAAAAGGCACGGTCCCTCCCTCGCCCCTAATCTACCCGGTACCGCCAGGGGCCCGTCAACCGTCGTTGAGAAGTGACCAGGAGCCGAAAACCTGGAGACCGAGGGCATGCTGGCCCGTCCAAAATCCTGAGCTGTACGTGCCATAAACGATCCAAACGGCGATAGCGCCATCGTTGCTCACATCGGACGATGATGCTTGGTCCTGCGCCGCCGCACTGGACGGGCCGGTTGCCGATGTGATGATCCCGGCCCCGACCAGCGCAGAGATCCCGGTGCTCGAACTGCCGTAGCCCGCCGCCACCATCCCAGTCAGATCGTTGCTCGGGTAGGGCGCGTACGGCCCGGTCTCCGATAGGTCCGCGGGGAGCCCGTGGCCGTCGAGGAGCTGGACCGTGTTCTTGGCCATTTGCTCGACCGCGCTCTCCAGCTGGTGCTGGGTGGCCGTGCCCGATGTCAGGGGGTAGAGCCTGAGCAAGTAGGTACCTTGGCCTCCGTCGCGGCGAACTGTACGCGAGCTCGGCTGTAGAAAGGGGCCGAGAGATCTTCTCCTTTGTGCCGTAGACGATCACGTCGGCATCTTCGGTCGGTTGCTGGTGCCAGGTAGAAGGGACGCAAATCCCTACGTTCATGGTGGAGGCGAGCGCAGGTTGCAGATTGGTGGTGAGGTGGTCGTCCCGCGGGTTTAGCTCCACGCTGCCTACCAGTGCCCCGCCAATGTACAGCTCGGCTTTATAAATAAGGTCCGAAAAACAGTCGCCGTCTGACTGGAGGAACTGGGTCTCGAAATCCAAGGCGTTGGCTTGGCTGTCGTAGTCGTCACAATCTTGCGAGCCGTCTTGCCAGCAAGCCGTGTCAGCTATCGCGTTCCATTGGCTCGACCCGCTCGCGCGCTGGTACCACAGCACTGTCACGGGACTGTCGACTATTTGTTTCGTCGTTATGCCGCGCGGGATAGGGACCTGTAACACCAGCGCGTCAGGGTTGATCGCGGCACTGATAGCACTCAGCTTGAAACGCAGCGGCGAGGGCCCCGCAACGACCTTGTTGCTCGCGAGCGACCCGGTAAGGATCCCCTCGATGGTGCGCACCTCGTCAAGCAGGGCCGGCGTGTGCACAGCGGCCCTAGAGGCAGCCAAGCCCTTCAGGTCCTGCATCCCGCCAGCCAGCCAGCCCTCCTGCACGTCATAGTTCGTCGGAGGCTGCGGCGTGGTGCAAGTGCGCAATACTTGCGGGTTGCTGCAGGTAAAAAGTATGTGGGTGGTAGCAGTCAGATAGGTGTTCTTTGCCGCCCGGTATTGCCCCTCGGCAAGCTCGTCCAGCCCCAGGTTCATCCAGCCGATAGGAAAGCTCGGGTCAAGTTGCGCCCCTTGGCGGTCCAGAGCCTCTGCCTGGCCCGGGGGTTTACCACGAGCCCCATCGATCAGCCAGAGGTAGTAATACGCCCATCCGAGGTCCACTACCTGGCCCGCCTCGTGGTCGCCGAGGCGGTAAGCGGCCTCGGAGTCAGCTGCGAAGCGCTTGGCCCAGTAAGGCGAAAGATTTGAGACAAAGCCCGAACCGAGCTGTTCGGAGCCAAGGTCCGATTCTGCTAACGCCCGCTCAGAATAGGCCAGGGCATAGTCGGGCCTCGCCTTTATCGCCAAGGTCATGTCCTTGATCGCACCGCCGTAATTGTTCACGCCCATCTCGACTACACCGTTCGCGTAGTCCTTCGCCGCAGCAGCCGAAGGGGCTGCAGGTTCCTGGGTGCTAAAGAGCGCGCCTTCCCACACCAGGCCCGTGGCCACCAGGACCATCCCGAGGACGCTGAAAAGAAGCCTGTTCCGGCCGTAAAGCACGAACGCAGAACCGAACAAGAACAACGAAACAGCGATCATCGTGACTATTGCGGTGTAGGAGCTCTCCAGCCCTGACCACCGGTTTGCCGCGTCGTTGTAGCCGTTTGCCCTGGCCTCCAGGTATATGCCTTGAGAGGCGCGCTTGTCGAAGAGGTCATAAGGGAAATTAGGGTCCGGGTCGCCGTTGCTGAGGTTGGGCCTCAGGTCCGCAGGAAGGCTCTTAGCTGCCTGCGCGCCTTGAGCCGTGCTCACCTTGTAGAGGTCCGCCCAGTTGGTGGCATCGGGTTGGGGGTAAGCGGCCTCGAGCATTTCCTGGGCGGCCTTGGCCTGCAGTACCTGTAAAGAAACGTACTGGGAGTAGTCCGTTTCGGCCCTTTGGTAGGCACTTGTCTGGGTATCGCTCGCTTGCAGGCTCAGCTGCTGGGCTTGGTCGGCGTCGTTTGAATCAAAGGCTCCTGCACGGTTGAGCAAGAACCCGCCCACAGCTGCGACAAGTGTGGCCAGCACGACCGTGATCGTAAGGAAACGGCTCGAGGGACGGGGTCGTGGTCCTTCTTGGGGGACGTCACCATCGTGGCCGCCGGGCTCGTCGGCCCGCCGCCATCGTCGCCGTCCGAAGCGGCGATCGCCTCGACGAGCCTCGCTTCGCCGACCGTCTCGGCGATGTCGCTCAACATCGCGGCCTGCCCACCGGGGCCGCGGCCGCCGATCACCCTAACCCCGCAGCCAGCGACACAGCCAGGGCGATGGCCATCGCGACAATGCCGGGAGCAAGGGAGCGGACGCGGCGGTGCCTCCAGCCCAGGTACGAGATCGTCATGAAGAAGACGGCAACTATTACGAAAGCTCCCGCCAGTACGGTCTCCTCGGCGGTTGAGCGGTCCGACTTTGCAACGGCTTCCAGCGCCGAGACGTGGCTCTGGTCAAGCGTGCGCAGCGACGCCGGGTCCTGGTCAGGCTGCACGCAGGGCGAGTCCTGTTCGGTCCCTGCCAGCTGGGTCGCGTTGTAGGGGACCGCCCCGTTGCTGGCGACGCCGGACGGCCAGTAGCAGAGGAACTCAGGGGCGCTGGCACGCTCCTGAGCACCCTCGACGCGCGCCTGCGCTTCCAGTTGCAGCGCGTCGTAGTTGTCCCCGGCCCGACGAGCTTGTGCGGCTTCTGCGTACAGCTCGCTCTGCGCGACCGTGTGTTCTTGGTATGTGGCGTCGAGCCGCTCCCCGAAGCTCAGGTAGCTGTCCTGCTCGGCCTTCACGGTCTGGTACTGCGCGGCCTCCTGGACGGCCTGCAAGCTGGTGCTCGACGCGTCAGAGAACTCACTGGAGGCCCACCAAGCGAGCAGGGCGCCTACGACAGAGAGGCCGGCGACGAGAACGACGACGCCGGCGTTCCAGCGGTCGAGCGCCGCCTCTTCGGGTGTCGGCGGCGGCGCGGGTTGCTTGTCGAGCTTGTAACGGCGCCACTCCCGGTAGAGGAAGTACACGCCTGCTGCCACCAGGACCGACAGCAACGAGATGACAATTACAGGTATCACGGTTGCGCGCCGCCCCCGGGGGCATTGCCATCGCCCTCCCTGGCACCCATCGGCGCATGGTAACTCAGCGGGGAGACCGCCAACATCTCCTGACGCGCTCCTGAGGTGCGCCGAGCGGGAATAGGGCACCAGTGCCCGGAGTTGCCCGGAGTATGGCACTCAAGGAAAACCCGATCTCGGCCCTCGACGGCAGCCCACTGGACATGCGCCAGTTCGAGGGCAAGGCGGTCTTGGTCGTGAACGTGGCGTCCAAGTGCGGGTCCACCCCGCAGTACGCGGGCTTGGACGAGATTTACAACCGGTACAAGGACCGCGGGTTCAGCGTCCTTGGAGTGCCCTGCAACCAGTTCGGTGACCAGGAACCGGGATCGGCCGAAGAGATATCCACCTTTTGTAGGACTACCTACGGCGTCAGCTTCCCCATGACGGAGAAGGTCGACGTCAACGGGGCGGACCGGTACCCGCTCTACGCCGAGCTGACCGAACTGGCCGATGGCGATGGCGAGGCGGGCGACGTCAGGTGGAACTTCGAAAAGTTCCTCGTCAGCCCCGACGGGGAGGTAGTCGCCCGCTTCCGGACCAAGGTCACCCCTGACGTGCCCGAGCTTTTGTCTGCCATCGAGTCCGTACTGCCTGCCTGAGCCGCGCCTTTGTCCCTCCTCGTCTATTCCTCCTCGTCGGGGCTGGCGGTGCCCATGCGGTCGCGGATAGCGGTGACCACTGTCGGGTCCAGCAGTGTCGTGACGTCGCCAAGCTCACGGTGCTCGGCTACGTCACGCAAAAGCCGGCGCATGATCTTGCCGCTCCTTGTCTTGGGCAGTTCAGGGGTGAGGAGCACGTCGCGTGGCTTGGCTATCGGCCCGATGGATACCGAGACGGTTTGTCGCAGTTCGGCGATGATCTCGTCGCCACCCGAAAAGTCGCCTTTGAGGGTGACGAATGCGACGATGGCCTGACCCGTGGTCGGGTCAGAAGCCCCCACCACGGCCGCTTCCGCCACCGCCGGGTGACCCACGAGTGCGTGCTCGACCTCAGTGGTCGAAATACGGTGACCAGACACGTTCATGACGTCGTCCACCCGGCCGAGTAGCCAGATATCGCCGTCATCATCGCGCTTTGCACCGTCACCGGCGAAATAGCGGCCCTCGAAGCGTGACCAGTAGGTGCTCTTGTAGCGCTCCGGGTCTCCCCAGATCCCGCGCAACATACCCGGCCAGGGTGCAGTGATCACAAGGTAACCGCCTTGCCCGTTGCCCACCGACGTCCCCGAGTCGTCAACCACGTCCGCTGACACGCCAGGGAACGGCACCATCGCTGCGCCGGGTTTAGTGGCTGTTATCCCGGGCAGCGGGGTGATGAGGATCCCGCCTGTCTCGGTCTGCCACCAGGTATCGACGATAGGGCAGTGGTCGCGCCCGACATTGGCCCGGTACCACATCCAGGCCTCGGGGTTGATCGGTTCACCGACCGACCCGAGGAGCCGGAGGCTCGACAGGTCGTGTGCGGCCAGGTGTTCGACACCCCATTTCATGAACGTCCGGATGGTGGTGGGTGCGGTGTACAGGACGGTCACCTTGTACTTTTCTACGATCTGCCACCAGCGGTCACGCGACGGGTATCGGGCGTCCCCTCGTACATCACCGAGGTGGTGCAGTTGGCCAGCGGGCCGTAGACGATGTAGCTGTGGCCGGTGACCCAACCGATATCGGCGGCCGTCCAATAGACATCGGTCTCGGGCTTTATGTCGAAAATGTAGAAATGCGTGGCGGAAACGTGGGTGAGGTAGCCACCCGAAGTGTGGAAGATCCCTTTGGGCTTGGCCGTTGTGCCGCTTGTGTACATGATGTACAAGGGGTGTTCGGCGTCGAAGGCCTGCGCTTCGTGAACGGGGCTTTGGCGGTCCACGACGTCGTGCCACCAATGGTCCCGCCCTTCGACCCAGTTGACCTCCTGACCGGTGCGTCGGACGACGAGCACCGTGCTGACGTCTGGACAGCTCCTCAACGCTTCGTCGACAGCGGGTTTCAAGGCATTTGGCGCGCCACGCCGGTTGCCCCCGTCGGCCGTGATCACGTAGTGGGCATCGCAGTCGCGGATGCGCCCCGAGAGCGCTTCGGCGGAGAAGCCGCCGAAGACCACGGTGTGCGGAGCACCGATGCGGGCGCAAGCCAACATTGCCATCACCGTCTCAGGGATCATCGGCATATAGATGGCGACCTTGTCGCCGGCCGCTACACCTAACTCGGTCAAGGCGTTGGCCGCGCGGCAGACGCCGTCCTGGAGGTCGGAATAGGTGATAACCCGTGTGTCGCCGGGCTCGCCTTCCCAGTAGAACGCTACGCGGTCACCCCGGCCGGCGGCGACGTGGCGGTCGACACAGTTGACGGCCACGTTGAGTTTTCCGCCGACGAACCACTTGGCGAAGGGGAGTTCCCACTCCAAGGCGGTTACCCAGGGCTCGGCCCACGTCAACCGGCGGGCCTGCTGCTCCCAGAAGGCGACGGGGCCCTTATTTGCCTCATCGTAGATACCGGGCTGGGCGTTGGCGGCTGCGGCAAACCCGGGGGGCGGCGGGAACCGCCTCTCCTCGTGCAGCAGTGCCGATAGAGCCTCTTGGTCGTCTGCGCTCACGTCGTTTATCTCGCAGCGGGGAACGGTGCGGGCTTGCCTACTGGGATCACGTGCCTGCCGGCCAGACCGTTGAGGACTCCTGCGGCCGAGGTGTACCAGGCCGCGCCGGCGGTGATGATACCGAGGTAGCCGCCGAGCTTGATGGCGCTTGTGCTGCTCCCGAAATTGCCGATAATCAATATGAGCTCGGTGATCTCGAGGGTCAAGAAGACCGCGAACACGGCTTTGTTTACGAACAGGCTGAAGATCAACATATAGGTGTTGAATATCAAGAACGCGAGTGTGATCCAGGCGAGGTCGTTACCAAGCTGAGCGGCGGTCGGCTTGGCCGCCGGCACCACGAGCTCTATATAGAGCCCGGCGCCGATCCAGAATGCACCGTAGGACGAAAATGCAGTGGCGCCAAAGACGTTGCGGTTCCTGAACTCCCACATGCCGGCCAGGAGCTGGGCTACTCCGCCGTAGGCGAAGGCGTAACCCAGCCAGGCGCTTGTCCCCTTGGTCCAGTGGGCATTGAAGGCGGAGAATAGGAACGTTGTCAGTGCAAACGCCGCTAAACCTAGCGGGGCCGGATCAGCGATCGGCGGTACTGAGACAATCTCTGTCTTCTGCACGGTGGCGGCGCTCGAGCCTACCATTGTCGACATGTTGTGGCTCCCCTTTCAACCCGTCTAGCGGGCCTCTCGAAATTGGTTGCATCCTGCGTACCGGGTCGCATCCTGTCGACAAGACCATCGTGGGTCAACCGCCTTGCCGTTGTTATCGATAAACGGCCGAAAGCGTCGCCAAGCGGTAGCCAATTTGCGACGAGCGGCGCGACAACGCAGACCCTTGTCGAACAGCTGGGGGCTGTGGGAGAATTGGTTGTCGCCAAGTTCGAGCCCTGGGGATGTTAGGTAAGGGACAAGGGCGTGGTGAGACAGGGGGTTTTGTGAGGGAGATGTTGTGGGCCGCCCTTTTCTTGCTGGCAGCCTTCGTGGGCGGAGTTGGCTGGTACGCACTGCGAGGGTGGCGTCATTTGGGTACCCCCGCCGAACGAGCTACCTACGAGACCCTGCACACTGCGAGCCTCGCCGCCCCGGCTCTGCGCGCCGGGCTCACCGAGCACAGTGCCGAGCGCGGCAGCTCCCTACCTTCGCCGCCTTCTGGGGACCCACGGTGTTGTCCTGGCCGACGCCAGCGGCCTGCTCGCGGCTGACAACGTGGACGGCGCCCACCAAGAGATGTTGGCCGAGCCCCTGGCGGAGGTCCTGGCGAGGGGAAGGCCGGCAACCCTTTCGCCCGGCCAGCTCCAGTGCGGCGACGGCGCCATGTGCGCGCTGCAGGGCGGTGTGGTCGTGCCCATCCAGGTCGACGGCGCCGTCGTCGGCGCACTCGCAGCCCTTGGTGCCATCGGCTGGGACGATCCGGGTGACAGGCGAGGTCGCACAATTCGTGTCAACCCAGTTGGAACTGGCCGAACTCGACCGGTCAAGGCGCCGAGCGGTGCAGGCCGAGCTCAGCTTTCTTCGCGCCCAGATCTCACCGCATTTCCTTTACAACGCTCTCGGAGCGATCGAATCGTTCATACGGACCGACCCCGAACGGGCGCGGGACCTGCTTATTGGGTTCGCCGATTTCACGCGCTACACGTTCAGGAACCACGACCAGTTCGTCCCGGTGGCCGAAGAGATCAGGCTCGTCGAGACTTACCTGGACCTCGAGCGGCCCCGCTTCGGGGAGCGGCTGGCCGTCACCCTGCGCGTCTCGCCCGAGGTCCTCGCGGTCGAGATCCCCCCGCTCATCCTGCAACCGTTGGTGGAGAACGCAGTCCGTCACGGGATCGAGCCCAACGAGGGACCGGGCCGTTTGTCGATCTTTATAACTGACGCCGACTCGGAGGCCGTCATCGTGGTCGAGGACGACGGCGCCGGTGCCGACCCGGCTCATATGCGCCGTGTCCTTGCCGGGACGGCCCGGGGCGGGAGCGTGGGCCTCAATAATGTCGATGAACGGCTCCGCACCGTGTTCGGCGAGGAGTACGGCCTGACCCTCGAGACTGCCCTCGGCGCCGGGATGACCGTCACGTTACGGATCCCGAAGTTCCGAGCCCGCGTCGGTGCGCCATGAGCGGCCTGTCCGTGCTCGCCGTCGACGACGAGGAGCCGGCGCTCGACGAGTTGCGCTATCTCCTGAGGTCCTCGCCTCACGTGAGCGGCTTGTCGCTGGCCCAGAGCGCGACCGAAGCGCTCATGCGGCTCCAGGAGGGAGGGATAGATGTGGTCCTGCTCGACATCAGGATGCCGGGACTTGACGGCATGGACCTGGCCAGGGTCCTGGCTCGGTTTTCTGCCCCTCCGGCGGTGATCTTCGTGACAGCGCACGAGGCCCACGCTCTAGAGGCGTTCGATGTCGGTGCCGCCGGGTACTTGCTGAAACCGATCAACGGCGAGCGCCTGGAACAACTCCTCGTCCGCCTCCATAGGCCGTCGACAGATGAGGGCCCGGCGCACTTCGACGGGTACGCGGTCGAGTCGGGCGGCCGTACCAAGATCGTCTCACGATCCGACATCTGCTGGGCGGAAGCGGCCGGTGACTACGTGCGGCTCCACTTGAGGGACGGGTCGAGTTACCTCCTCCGCGCGGCGATCTCGGTGCTGGAGGACGAGTGGTCGGACCACGGCTTTGCCCGGATCCACCGGAGCTTCCTCGTCAGCCTGCGCGACATCCAAGAGTTCCGCACAGAAGGAGCGAGGACGACGGTCACTGTGTGCGGCCACGAACTGCCGGTGAGCCGGCGCAACCTACGCGACGCGCGCGACCGCCTCGTGCGCCACGCCCGACCGGGCGCCAAGTGACCCCGACCACACCGAAAGCAACGACCGGCCAGAAGGCCCCTCCCGGGGCGAAGGGGCCACCGGGGCCCAAGGCAGGCCGACGCGAGGTCGTCCGGGCACCACGGCGTGCGGCAAGGCCGGTCGCGACGTCACCAGTCGCCGGCGACCTGTTCAAGCAGGACTCGTACTCCCGTAGCTTGGTCGCCTCGCTCATGCGCGCCCAGATGGGAGTGACGCTCAGCGCCCTGCTCCCAGCCGCCGCCATCGTGCTCGCTTACCCGCTCCTTGCCGCGCTTTCGCCCAGTCTTGGCACCGACCACGTGTTTGGCGTCCCTCTCAGCCTCATCATCTTGGGAGGTGCCATTTACCCGCCCATCGTCCTGCTCGGCCTGTGGTACGTGCGGCGCACCGAGCGCGTCGAGAGACGCTTCGTCGAGCTGTTCAGGGATCGCGACTGACGGTGCCCAGCCCAGCCACCGTCGCAGCCATCGTCCTCGTCACAGTCGTCACCGGGGTGATCGGCGCTCGCGGGGTGCGGGTAGCGTGGACCCCGGCTGACTTCCTGGTTGCCGCGAGGAGCGTGCCGCCGCTGCTCAACGCATCTGCCATCTCCGGCGAGTACCTTTCGGCGGCGTCCTTTCTCGGCGTGGCGGGTCTCGCCATGCTCGATGGGCTCGGTGCGCTCTGGTACGCAGTGGGCTACGCCGGCGGGTACCTGGTCCTGCTCGCCACCATCGCCGCGCCACTGCGCCGCTTCGGAACCTACACGATCCCCGAGTTTGCCGAGGGGAGGCTCGAGTCCGCACGACTGCGGCGGGCCACCACGGTTATGGTCCTGGTGATCTGCGGGTTCTACCTGCTCCCCCAACTAAAGGGAGCTGGGATAACGCTCCAGGAGGCCCTGGGCGGTCCTTACTGGCTTGGGGTCGTCGCCCTCGGGACGGTAGTCACGATCGGCATCGCCAGCGGAGGGATGAAGGGCATCACCGTCGTGCAGGCTTTCCAGTTCTGGCTGAAACTCACGGCGATAGCCGTGCCGGCCCTTTTCCTGCTCATTTATTTCCACCATCCTGCGTTCAGTTCGCTGCAGGGTGAGGCACCGCCCACCTTCGCCACGGCCACGACGGTCAAGTTCACTGACCCGGAGCAGGTCGATGTGCAATCCCCGGTAACCGTGGGAGCTTACGGTGTGGTCGACGGGGTGTACCGGCACGGCCCGCTGCGCCTGGACGCCGGGGGTACCACTGTCGGCGCCGGGTCTTCGCTGCGCTTCCCGGCGGGCGCTAGGGCGCCCAGGTTGACCTCCACCGTCCTGCTCAACACCAGCGAGTGGGAGTCCCCCCTGGTCCGCATCAACGGCATGGCCGACCACCCTTTGGCCGCCACCTACGGGGTGGTGCTGGCGACGTTCCTGGGGGCACTCGGGCTGCCCCACATACTTGTACGCTTTTACACGAACCCCGACGGTGCCGCTGCTCGCAGGACGACGGCTGTCGTGCTTTTGTTCTTGGCTTGTTTCTATGTTTTCCCGGCCATCTTCGCGGCGCTCGGAAGGCTCGATGCGCCCCAGCTCTACGCGACCGGCCAGACGGACTCAGTGGTCCTCGCACTACCCCGGCTCGCCGCGAGCGGCGCTCCCGGGGCTGCATTGGCTGCCCTTACCGCAGGCGGGGCTTTCGCCGCGTTCCTGTCGACCTCGTCAGGATTACTGATCAGCATGTCCGGGGCGCTCTCGCACGACCTAATGGGAAAGGGGGTGCGGGCGTTCCGGACCTCGGCGCTGGCATCGGGGCTCGTCGCGACCGCCTTCGGCTTAGTGGTCGCCGGGGATGCGATCAACGTGCTCGTCGGGTGGGCATTTGCCATCGCCGCGTCGTCGTTGTGCCCACTCCTACTGCTCGGGATTCTGGTGGCCGGGGCTCACTTGGAAAGGTGCCCTCGCCGGCCTGGTGCTGGGAGGCGGAGCCGCCTCTTGCGCGGTGTTGGCCACGATGCTGGGCGCCGGCAAGAGCGGGTGGCCTGCGGTACTGCTTGGTGAGCCGGCGATCCTGGCAGTGCCCCTGGCCTTTCTCACGATGGTCGGTGTGTCGAAGCTCACTCGTTCGTCGCTGCCTCCCAACGTGACGGCGAAGTTGCTCGCCCTGCACCTCCCCGAGGCAGTGCGCCCGACCTGATAACCGAGATGCCACCGGGTGCGCCGGCGATATTTGCCCCGCTCGGCTACCGGTAGCGGGCGCCCGGGCGTAGGCGGCGGTGTTGGGCGACATAGGTCTCATAGAGCGCGGTTGGCACCTTGAGCCACCAGCGCTCGAAAGGTTTGTACTCGCCGGCGCTCACCAAGTGGGACGCCAGATCCGGGCGCTGTGCCTTGACGAACCGACGGCCACGAGCCGCGTGCATCGGGTCCGACACGAGAGCCAATCGGTCGAAGCCCTCGACCATCGGCAGGGATAGTTCGATGTTCTGCCACGTGCTCATGGCCTTGGTCTCAGTGCGCACCGACTCAGCCGGCACGCCCAACTGGACCGCATAGGCCGCCATCGTCTCCGCTTCAGACGACCTTCCTCGCGACGGGCCGCCGGAAAACACGACCCTTTCGGCGCCCAGCTTTGCGAAGGCACGCTTTGCCATGCCCGTACGCCACCTCTGGATGGGGTGCAGGCTACCGTCGCGCCTCGCCGGGAAGCCCAGGACTATAAGTGCCGAGCGCCCGGGCACGTTTTCCTCTGCTAGGTACCTTTTCGACGCCCGCCAGTGGAGCGCCTCGGACAACAGGACAGTCCCCAGGGCGGCGAAGACCACGATCAGTGCTGCCCTCACCGGTCTTATCGCCGGGGACGCCTTTGCCAGAGTTCTTGTGCGATCGATGAGGAAGGGTACCCGAGACTGTCTGCTCCTACACGTGGCGATTGCCGACGGCTCGGGATGCAGGGATTCATGTAGGTCATGTTGACATCAAATTATGTTTGATGTAAACCTGGTTGACATGAACAGGCGCGCCTACTCGATGGAGAAGCGGGCCCCTCAAGCCGAGGCCACGCGCCAGCGGATCCTTGAAGCCGCCCAAGCGCTCTTTGCCAACGGGTCGTCCGGCTTCACCCTCGAGAGCGTTGCCGCAGCCGCCTGCACGAGCGTCCAGACGGTGCTCCGCGCATTCGGGAGCAAGGACGCGTTGACGGTCGCCGCCGTCGGGACCTTCCGCGACGACCATCGCTCCTTCGAGGCGCCTCACTCTCTGCGCGACGCGGTAGCGCAGATTCTTTGACGACTACGAACAGATCGGCGACCGCGTCATCGCCATGTTGGCCGAGGAGCACCACGTGGCCGGGTTCGCCGACGTGGCGCGGCTTGGCCGCGCCAACCACCGCCTCTGGGCGCAGACCGTGTTCGCAGCCCAGCTGCGCCTACACCGTGCTCGGGCGAGAGAGGCGGTCCTGACGGCGCTGGTCGTGGCTACTGACGTCTACGTATGGAAAGTGCTGCGGCGCGATCTCGCTCTCGACCGCCCCGCCGCACAAACCGCGATGTTGCGCCTTGTGGAAGGCGCGTTGGGGACCACAAATAAGGAAGGAACCAAATGAGCAGGGTCGTTTGGGCGTGTTGGGACGGTGGGGGCAACTTGACCCCGAGCCTCGGCATTGCCGCCGAGCTAACCAAGCGCGGGCACACGGTGCGTTTCTTCGGGCGCGACCAGATGGTCGACCGGGTCGAGGCGGCCGGGTTGAAGGCGACGGCGCTCTCGCAGGCGCGAACGGACCTCGATCGTTACTCGTTCCACCCGTTGCCGACGGTGTTCGGCTATACGAGCTCGCCTGCGGTGGGGGAGGAGCTCGTCGAAGTCGTGGCAATGGAGGCGCCCGACCTCGTCGTTATCGACGCCATGTTCACGAGCGCGCTCAACGTGGCGCCGCGCTTCGGTCGGCCGAGCGCGGTGATGCTCCACACGTTCCTCTACCGCCTCCTGGACAATTGGCGGGCCAACTTCACCATGCAAAGCGAGTCTCGCCAGCGGGCGGGCTTCGACGGGCTCCCGCCACTCGAGGAGCTGTGGGGTGCGGGGGATCTGCTCCATGTAAACGCGCTGGCGGCCTTCGACGCCGAGCCCGTCGGCGATTTGCAGCATGTAGCCCACGGTGCCCCGGTGCTCGGGTCGGAACCCCGCGCAGTCCCGGCGTCGTTGCCATGGGCCGCCGATGATCCCACGCCGGTCGTATTGCTCAGCTTCAGTACGGTGACCGAGCAACGGAACGCGACAATGCTCCAGCGAGCGCTCGATGCGCTGGCCTCACTCCCGGTCCACGTGGTCGCTACGACCGGCCAGATCGTCGACCCAAGCGAACTGTCGGCGCCCGCGAACGTGTGGCTGACGCCGTTCGCCGACCATGACGAGCTCTTGGGACGCGCCACCTTTGTGGTCGGCCACGGCGGCCATGGGACCACCATGCGAGCGCTTCGCCACGGCCGGCCGATTGTCGGCATCCCGGCGCTGGCACTCGACCAGGTCCCCATCACACAGCTTGTCGAGGCTTGGGGCGCCGGTTTGGCACTGCCGTCTGACGCCGACGTCGACCAGATCCGCGCGGCCGCCGAGGAGGTGCTCGGCGACGAACGCTTCGGCGCCGAGGCGCAACGATTGTCAGCGAGTTTTGGTGATCAAGACGGGGCCTCCCTTGCCGCCGGCTCGATCGAGCAGCTGCTCTAATGCATGTCGGCCCGAGTGCGAGCGGACTGGCGGACCAGGTGGTCGCGTTCGGAGACGTTGCTGGCACGGCGAGCGGCCTCGGCATAGGCCTCGGAGGCGGCGGGGAGGTCGCCGCCGAGCTCGTGGAGATGCCCGCGCACGGCGTGCCAACGGTGCCTCTCGCCGAGCACCTCGCGTAGCCGTTCGGTCTCGCGAAGCCCGGCGGCGGCACCGCGGACATGGGCGACGGCGACTGCACGCCCGAGCACTGCGGCCGGGCTTTGGTGCACCGGGTCGTCGGTGAGGGCGACGAGGTCGTCGTACCATGCGAGGATTCTGCGGCCAGTCGGTCTCCTCTGGGCTGGCGGCGTCGTCGTGCAGGGCGGCGATGGCGGCCTCGACCTGGTAGCGGCCGGGGCGCCGTTGCTTGGTGTGCGTGTTCAGCGCCGACTGCAGGGCCCGCACGCCTTCAGCGATCGCCCGCGTGTCCCAAAGGCCACGGTCCTGTCGATCGAGCGTGACGATGCGGCCCTCTGAGTCGAAGCGAGCCGGGAGGCGGGCGTGGTTGAGGAGCATGAGCGCGAGGAGCCCTCGCGCCTCGGGCTCATCTGTGGCGAGAGCCAGTTGGCGGCAGAGCCGGATCGCCTCGCCGGCCAGGTCGACCCGACCCGCGTGGCCGGCCGCGTAGATAAGGTAGAGCACGCTCATCACCACGGCGAGGTCGCCCGGCTGGTCGAGGGGCCGACCCTGCAGGGTGCGCTTGGCCCTGCTGATCCGCTGCGCCATCGTCGCCTCCGGTAGATAGAAGGCGTCGGCGATCTCCCTGGTAGTGAGGCCGCCGACGGCACGCAAGGTCAGAGCCACCTGGGAGGCCGGCGCCAGGCAAGGGTGGCAGCAGCAGAACAGCAAGAACAGCGTGTCATCGCCCTCTTCGGTGGCGACAGGGCGGGGCTCGGCGTAAGTCGCCCCCTCGCGGCGCTGACGGGCCGCCTCGCTGCGGCGAGCGTCGACGAGCCGCCGGGTCGCCACCGTTGCGAGCCATGCCTGCGGGTCGCGCGGCGGGTGCTGCGGCCAAACCCTTAGGGCCTCCAGCAGCGCCTCCTGTAATGCGTCCTCGGCTGCATCGAAGTCCTCGCCCCGCCGGAGCAGGCCCGCGAGCACGCGAGGGACGAGGGCGCGCAGCGCGCCCTCGTCCTGGCGTCTCACAGGTTCATCGATCACTCGGGCTCAATCGTCCGAGGACCCCTCGGACATGACCTCACGAACGTCGATCCATTCGTAGAGCGGTTCGCCGCCCGGGCCGGGCTCCGAGGAGACATAAGCCGCAAGCTCGACGGCGCGCTCGTGTGAGGCCACGTCGATCATGTACCAGCCTGCCACGAGATCGCTGGTCTCGGGCAATGGGCCGTCCGTCGTGACCGGCGCCGCGCCCGGGCCGCCCCATCGCACCCAGGTCTGCGCCGGCGTAAGCGCCTGCGCGTCGACGTATTCGCCGTTGTCCTTCAACAGCTCGCTGACGTGCCTGAGGAAGGCCATGTGCGCCTCCACGTCTGCAGGGTCCCAACGGTCCATCGTGGGCACGGGACGGTGCGGCTCCGGGCTGCCGCGGTAGTGCTTGAGAAGTAGGTACTTCGGCATAGTGGTCTCCTTTGTCGTGCGCCGCGTGTGCGGCCCTTCCTCTAGTGAGCGGAGCCGTTCAGAGCTTCTCGACAAGAATTACCCGTTTAGGTCGGCTACCCGCCCGTCAAGGAGAAGTGTTGGTAGTCCGGCGAGCCTGTCCAGCGCCCACCCCAGTACCAGCCGACGGATTTGAACGCTTCCACCAGTTCACCACCGGGTACCGCCATTCCCGGCCTAACGTCGCTGCGGTCCAGGTAAGCCTTGCCGGCGGGCGGGATGATGATGGAACCGTAAACATATGGGTTCTGGACATCGTTCACGTCGATAGCCTCGCCGTAAGCATGCACCGACCACTGCGGCGGCCCAGGGGCGACGGCGTAGCGGCAGTTGAAACCCGAGGTATCGTCGGCCGCGGCCGCGGCGTTATCGTTGCCGCGGTAGCGGTCCTCAGGCACCATTTCTCTGATCGAGAACCGCTCGTTGTAAAGGGTATGGAACACCTTTGTGACGGAGGTCGCCACCGATACGTTGACCACAATCGTGCCGGTATGGGCGGCGGCGTCGAAACCCCAGTACCTAAGGTGCAACATTCGCAGTGCCGTGGGGGCCACTGGGCAGCCGGGCCTCCAGGTGTATGGCACATCGGCCGCAGTCACTGCGCTGACTGTGGCAGCGAAAGGCGGCGATGTGCTCGTGCCGGCTGCTGTAAACGTACCGAGTACGTTTGCATCGCCGGGAACACCGGCCCCAACTATCAGTAGTGCTGTCAGCGCCAGCTTCAGTTGATAAGAGTGGAGGATGACCCTGAAGGTTAGGTCCTTCGCCGGGCGCCGCCAATGCCGAGCGGCTATCACAGCCCTCTGCCTCCTGGCCCCGAGCAGCTTCGACGGGCCGGCGCTGGCCGCTGCGGCAGGGTTGGCGCCCCCGGCGGTGCAAGCTCTCAAGTGCCCCGGGAACCTGCCCAGTAGTCTGGCTTCGACCGGGAACGCCCGCCAATTGGTCAGCGTCGAGGCTGCCAACGCCAGCACCACTGTGGCGACGCTGCAGCTGTGGCAGCGGGGCGGATCTTGTTGGGCCGCGGCGAGCCCTCCATGGACGGCCCTCATCGGGCGTAACGGTTTTTCCGATCACCACCGCGAGGGCGACGGCACCACTCCCGTGGGCATTTTCGGTATCGGGCCGGTCATCTATGGCAATGCTCCCGACCCCGGCACCCAAGAGCCCTACCACCGCCTTGTCTGCGGCGATTGGTGGGACGAGGACCCCACATCTGCCGGCTATAACACCTTCAAGCACGTTCTTTGTGGCGAGCAGCCACCCTTCGGCGGCGACAGCGAAGCTCTGTGGACGGAAACGGTCGCCTACCCCAGCTTCGCTGTGATCGACTACAACACCCACCCCGTGGTGCCCTACGCCGGCTCGGGCATTTTTATACACGCTGACATCGGCGAGCCCACGGCCGGTTGCGTGTCCATCCCCCTTGGCCACCTGGACCGCTTGCTGCGCTGGCTCGACCCGAGACGTTCGCCGGTAGTGGTCATGGGCCCGGTCAGCCAGATCGGCGACCTGTAAGGGCGGCTCGGCGGCGATCGCAGCTCATAAGGCTTTTCATGAGCGTCTGGCGTTGTTATCGATGGCGTGGTCGCCAGGGCGGCCCGGCGCGACATGGTCCTCGCAGTTCAGCACGGCCGACCGAGCAGAGCCGCTGGGGCGCCCCCGGGATAAGTTGGCCGTACCGGGCGCGTAAAGAGCAGAGGGGAAGATGATGGCGACTTTGACGGTAGGTCAGACGGAGCAGTTCGTGGAGCGGGGCTACCTGTGCGGGGTGGACGTGTTCAGCCCCGCCGAGATGGACGGCCTGCGGACGGGGTACCGGGCCCTGTGCGGGTTGTTGGAGCCGGGTGAGGCCCCGGTGCAATACGGGAGTGGCACATGGCCAGCCGGTGGCTCTACGACGTTTGCAGCGCCCCTGCCTTGCTCGAGATCGTCGAGGGGTTGCTAGGTCCGAACTTTTACCTGTGGGGTTCTCAGTTTTTTGCGAAATCCCCGCACTCGTCCAGCACGGTGGCCTGGCACCAGGACGGCTATTACTGGCCGCTGGCGCCCTTGCACGAGTCGGTCACCGCTTGGTTGGCTTTCGAAGACGTGGACGAAGGCAATGGAGCTATGCAGGTCATCCCGGGCTCTCACAGGTCTGGTCTGTTGCAGCACCGCAAACACGTCAGCGAGTCGGTGCTCACCTTGGAACTGGAGGACGGCACCTTCTCCGCGGACGACGCCGTGTCGCTCAACTTGGCCGCTGGACAGGCCTCGTTCCACCACGACAGCATCGTCCACGGCTCGCCGGCTAACGCTTCAGACCGCGACCGGGTCGGCCTGACCGTCCGGTACTCACGGTCCAACGTGCGTTGCGACCTCGCCCAGGCACCGCAGTTCCGGGCTTATCCCCTGCGGGGCGAGGACACGGGGGACAACCCGCTTGGCGCGATCCCCGTCGTACCGTTTGCGCGTCTCGGCTCGGAAATGCACATCCGGAGCCTCGACGAGGAGGGCGAAGGCTGAGGTCCGATATAGCCTCTTGTGGAAAGATTGTTACCTGTGCCTGACCTGCCCATTTTTCGCTACCACCCCGACCCTCTGGCCACTGGCAGCATTGAGGCGAGTGATGACCTGTGCGAGGTGTGCGGCCTTGGCCGTGGATTTGTATATGCAGGCCCTGTCTACTCCGCCGTCGCCGACGAGCCGACGATTTGCCCGTGGTGCATTGCTGACGGCTCCGCGGCGAAGATGCTTCAAGCCGACTTCACCGACACTGGCCTAGGCGTGCCCGACAAGGTGCCCACTGAGGTCGTTGACGAGATTTCGCACCGCACGCCTGGGTTCTCTGGCTGGCAGCAGGAGCGCTGGCTTTATCACTGTGACGACGCCGCTTCGTTCATGGGGCGCGTCGGCTACGACGACCTAGTGGCCATTCCCGGCGCATTGGACATGCTGTCGCACGAGAACGACGACGGGTGGTCTGCGGAGCAGACGGAAGCCTACTTGCGCCGGCTTGACCCTGATGGGGAGGCAACGGGCTACTGGTTCCGATGCCTGGTGTGCCGATCGGATCTTGCCTATTCCGACACGGTTTGAAGGACCTCAGCCGCGGTGGCCTGTCAGGTACCCACTCTCATTTTTTCGCGCGCTCGGACCGGCTAATCGATGACGGGCTGAGCGGTGCCGGTACCACGGTGAGTAACTGATCGGCGTCCCAACTAACCCGGGACACCTATTCGTGCTCGGGTCTAAGCCGTGGCCGTGCGATGACGAGAAGAACCGCCATTTCCTTCCGTGACGTGGGCCACTTTTTCTGTGACCCGGTCCGTGACCGACTCGACCGTGTCGGAAGCGACTTCGGAGGCGTGGTCGGCAGCCTTGGAAGCGGTACTCGTCGCGACGTCGCTCAGCTGTCCGGCAGACTCAGTGACCTGGTCGGCCACTCGCTGGACTTCCGGGCGACCTCGCAGCTGGCGACCCCACCGCTCGACGCGCTCGTATGGCCCCCGCCCAGCGTAAGAGCCGAGCAGGAAACCGGCGATGCCACCTATCACCAGTGTGATCTTTTTCATAGGAAGGTATACCTTTCATGGGGTTTGACAGATCGTCGTGATTTGCCGTCCCGTTAATCTGAATAGAACGGGCTCACGCTCGAAAGCTTGTACCCAACAGGAGGAGCCTTTAGTCGTGGCCAAGCGGTCCCGACCACCCGTTCTAACGGTCAACAAAGGTGCCCAGCTGTCCACCGTCGCGGATCCAGAGGGCCATGCCGGTCTGCTCGGTTGGGCTGTCCACTTGACCCGGAGAGCCTCGCAGCCCCCACCGAGTCGTTTACCATCCGGGTATGCCGATCTCCGTCGAGCTAGTTACCGTTCGCCCCCGCAAGTTGGCGGCGGTGCGGCGCGAAGTCGCGCCGGGTGAGGTTGTCTCGGCGTGGGGGCCCGCGGTCGGCAAGGTGTGGGACTTCATCCGCCGCCAACCGGGTCTGTGGACTGGCGGGCACAACGTCTTCGTATACCACCACTCGGGGCAACCTGATGGCCCCGTACTCTGCGACTTCGGCGTCGAGGTCACGCGCACCTTTGAGACCACTGGTGAGGTGTACGCGACCCAAACGCCAGGAGGCGAGGCAGCCGTCGCCGTCTATCGCGGCCCGTACGACCACATGAACGAGGCGTACGACGCGATCGACAAGTGGATGGTGGCGAACCGAAGGGGCTCTGCCGGGTACTCCTGGGAAGTATATGGAGATCCGACGCCGGGCCCGGTCGGCACCGAGACGACGGTCGTTCACCTCCTCAAGTAGTCCCGGCGCTGCGCGAAGTGCCAACCCGCGGGGTCAGGGCTTCCGCCTTCGTCTATCCGGGCACCGGGGGTGAAGCTCCCACCTAAGGTGGTCCCGGTTTGGTGACAAGGTTTGTGTGATGGCGGGAGGAGCGGTCTACATGCAATGCCAGCAGCTGTTTGGGCCCTCGTTGAAGAAACTTGGAGCTTGCCTGGTCTCGGCCGCGACGCTCATTGCGGTGTGCGCAGGAGCGGCGGGCGCCGGGACTGTGCCGTCAGGCCCGAGCCCTGCGGAGGCAGGTGGCGCGTTTTCTGGTTCTGGTCCGGGGTCGACGTGGGATATCCCCGCGACTCCTGACCCGAGCGGTGACTGGGGGGCGGGAGCTGACAACATCATTGACGGCGTCTCATGTGCCTCGGCAACCTTTTGCATGGCATCGGGTTATTACGTCCCGCGACCGGAGAAACCCCAGACGTACTTCTCGGTCCCTTTGTTCGAGCGCTGGGACGGCAGCACCTGGTCCACGGTTTACCCGCCGGAAGGCACGGCAACTTCGCAGGACGAAGTGAAGGGCATTTCGTGCCCATCAGTGGATTTCTGCATGGCGGTGGGGACGGCTGCAGGCCGCCCGGGCGCGCGGCTGGCGGCGTCGAACTTGGCGCTGCGCTACGACGGCACGTGGTCCGTCGTGCCAGTCCCGAACCCTCCCTTCGGAGAGGGTCTCGAGCAGAGCGAACTGTCCGACGTATCCTGCACGTCCCCGTCGGCATGCGTGGCCGTCGGCTCGGTGGTCTATTCGCGCTACCTGTCTAGCAAGGCTGTCATCGAGCAATGGAACGGCGTCAGCTGGTCACTCGTAGATAGCCCAAGCGTCGGTGCGGAGAACGCGCTCGAGGGCGTCTCATGTACAACGAACGGCGGTTCGCGGTGCGTGGCTGTTGGTGCCGAGAACCCGACGAGCAACCAAGGCACGCCAAACGTTAACGGCCACGCCGTCGTCGAAGTCGACCAGGCAGGTGAGTGGTCGGTGGCGGCGAAAGTGGATGCCATCCCGGCAAACCACAGCAACCTGACCGCTGTTTCCTGCCTATCGGCCACGGACTGTGTCGCGGTAGGCCGGTACCAGATAGGCCATGATTCGTTTTTGTTGGACGATAACTGGAATGGACGGGCGTGGGCCGCTGTCCACACCCCGCCGAACTTCGGACCGGCCGTCGGCGTGAGTTGCACGTCGGCGACTAATTGCCTAGACGTAGGCGGAGCAGGAAAGGTGGCCCGGTGGGACGGCACGAGCTGGGACACGGTCCCGACCCCCGCCGATTCTGCCCACTCCGAGGGCTCGGTGTTGATGGCTAGCGCCATATCGTGCGTTCCTGAGCTGTGCACAGTGGCCGGTGACCGGCTCGTCGACGGTCGCACGGCCACATGGGTGGAGCAAGGCGCCCAGCAGAACGTACTGAAGATCCATATCGATCCCACTGAAGTAACTGCGTCGGGCCTCAACACTGTTCAGATCACGGTCACGGTGCTATCGCCAACCGGCGACCCGGTCAGCGGGGCCGAAGTTGTTGTGCAGCCGCCCGCCGAGGTCGGCACAGACGGGGTGGCCAATGGGTTGGTTTGCGATGCTGACAACGACCTCATGTCGCCGCTTCCCCAAAGTGACGGGTCGCTGCTGGGCCATGACTTCACCAAGACAACTGATGACAATGGAGAAATTCACCTGACGCTGTACGTGGGGACGCTCGCGGGCCGTTGGGTCATGGACGCGTACGAGCCGGGGCTCGGCGGGACGCCACCGAGGTACGCCTCCGTAGACGTGAGCCCCGTCCAGAGCCGGGCCGAGATCGACCCGAACGGTGACCTGGTCGGCGAGCTCATCTCTCAGGGCAACGGCACCCTTACGCAGACAAGCCAAGATGTCCAGCGCAACGTGCTCGAGTGGTTGGGAGAAGTAAACCCCTCGCTCGGGTCGGTCCAGTTAGGGGTCGGCTACATCCCAATCGTCGCGGTGGACGCCGCTGGTGGGGCCCACGCAGGGGTGGTGCTATACGCACCCGGCGCCGCGGCCGAGCGCAACGTGCTGGACTATCTCGATGGACTGAGCACGATGCCCCCACCTGAGAAACAAGCCGTCGTGATCGACATCACGAACGCCCGCCTGCTCTTGGCGGTGGGCAAGGCGACCGGCAACCTTATCCAGCACCCTCCTTACCGGCTCCCTTCGTTGGGTGAGTGGGCCGATGGGACGCGGATCCAGATCGCTGAACAAGACCAAGGGATATTTTCCCACGACGGGTTCATCCCGATACCGGCCCGGGGCCGGCCGCATTTCGGTTTGATGGGCCCCAAGGGCAACGAGGCATTGCTTTACGGGTACGGGCCTTACCTTCCGAGCCCGCGGACATCGCAAGTAGCTGTCGCACTCGAACATTGCGTGGGGGGCTGAGACGTGATTGCCGCAGCCCCTGCGCTGGCCTTTTGCTAGGCGCGTGGTGCCTTGACCCGGTGAGGCCCGGACAACCCAGTATTGTCGGCGCAGTCGTTTGTGCTGGCCGGTGGCGCAGCGAAAACGGTACGAGGCCCGGGAACGTCGACGCCCAAGGCGGCCTCTGCAGGTGTTACGAGTGGATAGTTGAAACCTCGAGGTTGGGAGCCACATGCCAGGCAAGTTGGGTCGGTCGCAGGTAGGAAGATGTCCGGCGCGGTACCAAGCGCTCACCGTCGCAGGGCTGGTTCTGGCCGTGCTCGCAGGATCAGCGACGAGCGCTGGGGCAACGGCGGCCCACCCGGACGTCACTTCGCCTGCGCTGAGGTCCTCGCACGGAACAGAGCTTGTTGCGGGCACCGTGCTCGATGGTGGCTCGTGGCTCGAGTCGTCGAACGGCCACTACCGTCTCGCGATGCTGGCCGACGGCAACGTCGTCCTGTCTTGGAACGGGCACCCGCTGTGGGCTTCGAATACCACCAAGCACCCCGGGGCTTTCCTGGAGATGCAGAGCGACGGGAACCTCGTCGTCTACCAAGGCAACCGGCCGATCTGGACTTCGGGGACCGATCGCGGAGGCGATGCCCGCTACTACCTGAACCTCCAGGACAATGGCAACGCCACCATCTATTCGCCCGCCCGAAAGTCGATCTGGGCGACAGGCACCGCTGTCGGCGTAGGGAGAACAGAGCTCGTTGCGGGCACCGTGCTCGAGGGTGGGTCGTGGCTCGAGTCTGCGAACCGCCACTACCGGCTCGCGATGCAGACCGACGGCAACCTTGTCCTGTCCTGGAACGGGCACCCGCTGTGGGCTTCGAATACCACCAAGCACCCCGGGGCTTTCCTGGAGATGCAGAGCGACGGGAACCTCGTCGTCTACCAAGGCAACCGGCCGATCTGGACTTCGGGGACCGATCGCGGAGGCGATGTCGCCTACTACCTGAGCCTCCAGGATAACGGCAACGCCACAATCTATTCGCCCGCCCGAAAGGCGATCTGGGTGACGAACACCGCGCTCATAGGGCTCCGGCTCGGTGACCAGGGACCGGCGGTAACGGCGCTTCAGACAGCTCTCTCCTCACTCGACTACTGGGTGGGGGCTCCCGATGGGACCTTCGGCGACTCGACCCAACAGGCGGTTTGGGCTCTCCAGAAGGCCGCTGGCCTCACTACCGACGGCGTCGTCGGGCCAAAGACCGCGGCTGCGCTGGCGGCAGGCGTCGTGCCCAAGCCACGGTCCACGTCCGGCTATGTCGTCGAGGTGGACCTCAAGGACGATCTCCTCATGGTCGTCAACGACGGGAAGCTGCTCGACACCCTCAATACATCGACGGGCGGCGGCTACACCTACGTCGACCAGGGCGTAACTTCCGTCGCGATCACCCCGAGCGGGGTGTACCACATCTACAACACGATTGATGGGCTCGACGTCGACTCACTCGGAGCACTCTGGCGTCCCCGGTTTTTCGTGGGCGGCTTTGCCGTCCACGGCGACTCGTATGTGCCGCCCTTCCCTGACTCACATGGCTGTGTTCGTGTGAGTGACGAGGCGATCAACTGGATTTGGGCTGACAACATCATGCCCATCGGTACCGAGGTCTGGGTCTACAGCGCCTGACGGCGCTTGCCTTTGTACCGAGAACATGAAACAGCCATAGGCAATATTGCGACTGTGGATCTGCACCACTGAGCCGTTTTGCAAGATTTCATCGATAACGGCGTCGGGGTCAGTCCCATCGTGAACTCTCGCGTCACAGATCCAGCCTCGTTTGTCGTACGCCCGGAGGACCTGCGCCCGTCCACGCCACTGAGGCGGATAGCAGCCGACTTGGACTGGGCCTCCACACGGGGCCTCGTGGGCGAAGACGGCGCCCACCTCGCGGTATGGGCTAGGTGGTAGCACCGGTTCGTAGCCGAACAACAGGAGGGCCTCGCCGGCAACCGCGTCCCGAAGACAGCATCTCAGCGGCTCACCGCCGGTCGCCGTGACGCTGACAACGGGGTTCCCGGAGGCGTCCGTTCGCTCGGACCGGGCCCGGCGGAGCACGTCATCAGGTATCGGGGCGACCTGGAAGGTCGATGTGCTTGAGGTCATGAGGGCACGATGGCACTGCTCCCGGCCTACTGCTGGCGGAAAACAGACATCACGTTTGCTCAAGGCTTCGACCGCCGTCGCTGTGGCGCGCGCTATTGAAGAGCCCAACCCCGGTACGGGACCTCCGGAAGCAATCCACGCGCTTGCCCTCGGCATGTTCGACGCGATCGTCGCGCACACGTGGATCGGTAACCAACTCCCTCGACATCCCTGGCAGGGCACGATGCTTGATATCGATGCTTGAGATCTTCGAGCAGATCGGCCGACAGGTGCAGGCTTTGGGGGCACCTCCCAAGGCACAATTCACCTCTGCGTGCGCACTGATGCAATATGTCATCGACGCTGCTGCCCAGAACGTAACGAACACTCAGTCAGGGGCCGTGCTCGGCGACCGACAAGACTTTCTCGGCACGATGGCGAGGGAGTGGGAAGCACGCGATCCCCACGAATAAGCGTTTACTCGCACGATGGCAGGGCAACTGCGAGCTTACGATTGACGGCGCCGAGTTCCTGGCCGGTATCGACCTCATCCTCACCAGCATTTAGCCCGGCGGACCACGGCACGGCCAAGCCGCCATTGGCCCTCGACGCGGTCCGTAGGCCGTAAAATGGCGTTTCGGGTTGGCGCATCCCACACTGCCCCGATACGAGCGAGGAACGCAGTGGCCGAGTCGACTACGGAAGAACCAATCACATTCGCCGAGCTGGGCCTGCGCCCCGAGCTGCTCGACGCGCTCACCGCACTCGGCTACGAGGAGCCGACGCCGATTCAGGCTGCGGCCATCCCCGTCCTGCTCCAAGGGCGCGACGTGCTCGGGCAAGCCGCCACGGGAACGGGCAAGACGGCAGCGTTTGCCCTCCCGATCCTGCAGCGGCTTCCCGCCGGCGAGCGGGGCCGAGAGCCCATGGCATTGATCCTGGTGCCTACCCGCGAGCTCGCCATGCAGGTCTCCGAGGCCCTTCACCACTACGGCCGACAGCTCGGGGTCCGCGTCGTCCCGATCTACGGCGGCCAGCCGATCGGCCGTCAGCTGCGGTCCCTCGAGGCCGGCGTCGACGTGATCGTGGCCACGCCCGGCCGCGCTCTCGATCACCTACGGCGCCGCACGCTGCGGCTCACATCGCTAGCAGGTGATGGTCCTCGACGAGGCCGACGAGATGCTCGACATGGGCTTCGCCGAGGATCTTGAGGCGATCTTCGCCGAGACGCCATCGAGCCGGCAGACGGTGCTCTTTTCGGCCACGCTTCCTAAGCCGCATCGACGCCATCGCCCGCAAGCACCTCCGCGACCCGGCCCGCATCCGTATCATCGACGAGGTCCACAGCAGCGATGAGTCGCCCCGCGTGCGACACTCCGCCTACGTCGTGCAACGCGCCCACAAAGCGGCCGCCCTCGGGCGGATCCTCGATGTCGAGTCGCCGACCGCGGCACTCGTGTTCTGCCGAACCCGTGACGCCGTGGACACTCTTACCGAGACGCTCAACGGCCGCGGGTACCGCTCCGAGGCCCTGCACGGCGGGATGAGCCAGGAACAGCGGGACCGGGTGATGGGGCGTCTGCGGAGCGGGACCGCCGACCTCCTCATCGCCACCGACGTGGCCGCGCGTGGCCTCGACATCGAACAGCTCTCCCACGTCATCAACTACGACGTGCCCTCCTCGGTGGACACCTACGTCCACCGCATGGGGCGGGTAGGCCGTGCCGGACGAGAGGGCGTGGCCATCACACTGGCAGAGCCGCGCGAGCACCGGATGCTCAAGACAATCGAGCGGGCGACCAAACACAAGATCACCGTCGAGAAGATCCCGACGGTGGCGGACCTTCGTGAGCGGCGCCTCGACCTCACCCGCGCCGCATTGCGCGAGAGCCTCCTCGACGACGACCTGGACGGCTTCCGGGTCGTCGTCGAGTCGCTCGCCGAGGAGTTCGACGTGATGGAGGTGGCGCTCGCCGCGGTGAAGCTGGCGCATGCCGCGATCGGGGGGCCCGACGATGAGGAGGACATCCCTGACGTGGTCGTCTCGGCGCCGCCCAGGGACAAGAGCGAACCATGGCCGCCCCGGCCGGAGCCAGCGGGCCGCTGCGGGAGGTGGGCCCGGGACGACTCGGCTCTACGTCAGCCTCGGACGCGAGGCGGGCCTGCGGCCCCAAGACCTCGTCGGGGCGATCACGGGCGAGACAAGCCTGAGTGGGCGCAACATCGGCGCCATCGAGATCTCCGGGCGCTTCTCCCTCGTCGACGTGCCAGAAGGCGCCGCCGACGAGGTGATCGAGGCGCTACGCAACACCAAAATCCGAGGCAGGCGGGCCACGGTGCGCCGGGAGCGCTTCTAGGTGAGCGCCGACGAACTGTCGCCGGCCAGTTCGATGTGGCACGAGTAGAACCCACCCAACACGATGGGACCACCACTGCGTCGGTGACACCGTCGGTCGTTGTCAGCCGGTTTCGACGGCGGCGCAGGAGGGTGACTGGCTGGGACGGAGAGCTATTTTCGGTTGCCCTCCGGGACAGCTGGGGCCGACTGCTAACGGATGGTCTCAGCTCGGGGTCGAGGATGTTGGGCCCCCCGATCACCAACACCAACACGGCGTGACCGGCACGGCGGCCGCTCTGGCATCGCCTAGGCGGCAGCCTCGCCTAGCCGGCAGGTAGGAACGATGCTTGGGCTGGCGGGTCATCGTCGGCATCGGTGTTCTGTTGATAGCGGGTGCATTTGAGAGCACCGGCAAATCGGTGGCCGTTCCCCGGCGCTCGCTCGCACGGCCTTAAGGTTCGGTGACGGTCCATCCGCGGCGCCGAAGCTCGACGGCGAGCTGCTCAGCAGGCAAGTGACGCATCAGCTGCTCTTGCGCGGAGAGCCTCTTCGCCGGCACAGCGGCGAGCTCGCTCCCGTCGAGCTCGGTGGCCTGTAGCCGAGCGATGAACGCCTCCGCTTCGTCGCGGGTGAACTTGCCTGCGGCCTGACGCTGCGTGAGGCCCATGGGCCCGTGTGCGTCGCGGAAGTCGGTGTGACCGATGTCCCTCAGAAGAGCGAGCAGTTCTCCAATCTGTTTTGCCGACGCGGGCGGGCCTGACTGTTGACCGAACGCCATTGCGTGCAGTCTTGTCGACGCAGCATTTCGATGTCGGGCGGATGATCGCGGCGGTCGGCAGCCTCCAATACCGTCTCCAGAGGTGGTAGGCCGCGGAAGCCGCCATCGCGCTTCGCCACTCCGGGCTGTCCGGCGGGGCCGCTGGTATGAGCCGGCCCTAAGGGCAGACGTTCCCGGCCGAGGCACTGTTAGTAAATCCGACTGCTCCGAGCTGGGGGATTGACTGCTACGAGCTGGGAACCTGAGGCTTGCGGCCACCTCAGAGGACGTCAGGGCCCTTAGCGTGCTGCTCGGGGGTAGCTCTGGCGGGCCATGGCGGCGGGCTCGACAACACACTAATGCCCTGTTACCATAGTCAGCGTGGCGCGAGGCTTCCAATTACACGAGGTAGGCAAGGCTGGCGCCACGGGTTCGAGGCTTGTCGGCCAACTCCGGTTCGACGCGGGGAACCTAACCCTGGACCTGATCGCAACGGTTGGGCGACGGTTCGGGGCGTCAGTCGAACGACTTACCGGCCCTGACCGCCTTGAGGAATGGGTGCGAGGCGTCGGTCTTCGTCTCGTGCGCGTTGCACCGACGGTTGACGACGTCGCCCGTGTTCGCGAGTTCCGAGAGCAAGCGAACGAAGTGGTGCGCGCCACGATGGCCGGCTTGGTGCCTTCGGCGCAGGCGGCCGCGGCGGTGAACTCGGGCTGCGCCCTCCCGGTCACTCTTGAGCAGGCCGCCGACGGCTCGGAGATCGTGGCGTCCCCAGCCTTGCCAACGGCCGACATAATCATCGGGTTGGTCGCGCGTGACACCATCGTGCTCTTATTGGGGCCTGCACGGCGACGGGTCGCCGAATGCGCAGCCCGAGATTGCCGGATGCTTTATATTCGGCCGCCGCTGGCTCGACGAGTCTGGTGCTCGTCTGCACATTGTGGCAACAGGAACAGGGTGGCGGCGAACTATGCCCGAACGAAAGGGAGATCACCGGCAGCGGAGGCAAACCGGTGAAACGGGAGGAGGGCCGGCGCTTCTTGATCGTCCACGGCGTTGAAAACAATCGCCCACCCGGCCATTGGCAATACCACCTGGCCGAGACCCTTCGAGGGGATCGCGAGATCGTGATCTATCCCCAGTTCCCTGAGGCCGATGCTCCGAAGCTCGAGAGTTGGATGACGCTTCTCCGCGTGGAGCTCGCACAGCTCGGATCTGGGGAACGCATCGTTATTTGCCATTCGCTTGGCTGCCTCCTATGGTTCCACCACGTGGTCAGGCGCCCGCATCAGGCCGTGGACCGAGTGCTCCTAGTGTCTCCGCCAAGCCCTGCGATCCTCTGGCCGGCGATCGAGCATTTCTCGCCTCCCGCTGAGCTCGATGGTGACCATTTAAGGCGTGCCGCCGTCGCCGGGACGCGTATCGTCACGAGTGCCGATGACCCGTATTGCCCAGAGTCCGCCAGGAGCCTTTACGCAGCGCCCCTCGGAGTCGATATTGACGTACTTCCCGAGGGCGGGCATCTTAGCGAGCCGGACGGGTACGGACCGTGGCCGTCAGTTATCGAGTGGTGCCGTGACGCTACAACGCGACTAAGGACCAATTCTTCAGCTTTAGCTTAGAGTTGTCCTTAGGAACGAGCGGAGGTTCGACCTAGAGGATTACAACGGCGCGAGGGGAGTTTGCACGATCCTGGTTTCAGACCGCCACGATAGTTGCCGCTAGTGCGGTCCGGTGGTCCTTGGACCACGGTGGCCCCCACAATTTCCTAGGTCCGTGAAGTACTTCGTCCGCTCGCTGCCCCAAGAAGGCGGCCGCCTCCGCCTCGACGTTCGTCGCCGTCGTAGGTGCGGGTGTCCCAGCCACGTTCGGCCGCGATTTCCCCTACTTGTACACAGGCGCGTCTGGCTCGGTGCGATGATCGTTACCGCACCGAAGCCGAGATTGGCGGCGGTGGGTCGATTTCATCGGCTTGCAAGTCCCGCTGCAGCCACGCCACGTCGTGCCAGGCGCCGTACTTCCAGCCGACGCGGTGGAATATGCCAGCGTCTTCAAAGCCGAACGCTCGATGAAGGCCGATGCTCATCTCGTTCGGCAATGCGACGCAGGCAAAGGCCCGGCGGTACCCGCGCTCAGTCAGGCGAGCAAGCAGTACCTCGTACAGTGCTCGCCCGATGCCTTCGCCCCGTCTGTCCATGGCGAGGTAGATGCTTGTCTCGCACGACCAGCGGTAGGCAGCCCGTGCGTGGAGCGGATGGCCGTAGGCGTAGCCAACGATGCGGTCGTCGCGTTCGACGACCAGCCACTCGTGCGCGCTTTGTGCGCCGTCGATCCTCTGGGCGAATTCAGCAGGACTGGGCGGCTCGGTCTCGAAGCTGATGCAGGTACCGGTCACGTAGGGCGCATAGATCTCAGCGCAGGCGAGCGCGTCGTCCGGCGTGGCCGAGCGAATTCCCAACGGAGAGTTCGGCATGAACAGATACTAGACAAATTGGCTACTATAGTGACACCCTTGCTCAATACCCACGCTGAGACGGATGTACCAGCCGACCCTCTAGCAGCGTCGTTGGCGGCGACGGTCGAGTCGGCCCGTCTCAGCCGAGGCTGGTCGGTCAATGCACTGGCCGAGGCTTCAAGCGTCTCGCGGGCCATGATCGCGAGGATCGAGCGAGGCGACGTGCAGCCGACCGCGGCGTTGCTAGGGCGGCTCTCGGGAGCTCTCGGGATGACCTTGTCGGAGTTGATCGCGAGCCGCGGAAGGCGCCCCGGAGCGCATCGTTCGTCGTCGAAGCCAGCAGGTGTGGGTAAATCCCGAGACGGGCTATGTGCGAAGGGCTGTCTCGCCGCCGGCCAGCACGATGCTTCAACTGGTCGAGGTCGAGCTGCCCGCGTGGAAAAGTGTCTCGATGCCCCGAGAGAGCTATCTGTTCATCGACCAACAAATCTGGGTACTGGCGGGCCGACTGCGCTTCCACGAAGGCGAGGTGGCTCACGAGCTTCGGGTCGGCGACTGTCTTCAGCTGGGCGAGCCGCAGAACTGTGTCTTCGAGAACCCGGCTCGTTCGAATTGTCGTTACTTAGTCGCGCTTCGCAAACGGTGACACCGCTCCCGACGGCGAATTCAGTCCGTGATGCGAAGGGCGCGGGCTTCGCTGATGAGCGATTATCGAAATCGCCTCTGGCCCCGGCTGTCCCATAGATTTCCCTTGTGAGCGCTTTCAACGATCCGTCCTACGCCGGCCCGCCAGTGCGGAGGTACAACCAGCGAATGGCTAGGCGAGTGGCCCGGCGCGCCCATGTGAACGAACAGGGCGTGGCGGTGTGTTTCGCTTTCAACAACCTCCTGACGACCCTCGTGATCGGCGCAGTGGAGGACATCGCAGAGTTCGTGCCGACGGTCGGTTCGCTGATCAACTTGGTGATCAGCATCCTGACGTTCTACTTCCATCGCATCGTGCTGGTCACTGACCAGAACGTCTACGTGTACCGGGACTGGCCCTTCCACTTTCCAGGCAAGCAGCTCGCCGCCTACCGGCGCCACGCCGGTGTTGTGCGACTCGGCAGCCCGAACCCGGGTGGGTTCTCCAGGTTCATCCGTCGCGGGCAGCTGACCTTCGAAGACGGTCAGGTCGTCTATCACGGCGTCCTGTGGATTCGTCGCGCGAGGTACATCGTCCAGGAGGGGAACATCCCCGCCGGAAGGTAGCCCCGCCTTTGCGGCTTAGTTGCTGGGGGTGGTCCCGAAGGCGATAGCGTCGCCGCTGGCGGTGATCAGGCGGTAACCGAGGTCGGCGTCGGCGACGATCCCGACGATATCTTCGCCGCCGTCGGCTCCGAGGGACCCGTAGAAGCGGGCGTCCCCGAAAGCGAAGACCCCTCCAGTGGCGCTCACGAGCCAGTAGCCTCTGCCATCCGGAGTGCAGGAGATACCGACGATGTGGCGGTTCAGGTCTACGGCTCCGAGGGACCCGTAGAAGCGGGCGTCCCCGAAGGCGAACACTCCTCCGTCGGCGGCTGCCAGAAGATAGCCCTTACCATTCCGGCTCGGTACCATCGACGTGACGTCCTGGTTCAGACGGACCCCACTGAGCGAGCCTTGGAAACTTGCGTCCCCGAAGGCGAACACTCCGCCGTCTGCCGCAGCTAGAAGGTAGCCGCCGTTATCGGGAGTACGGGCCATGGCGACGACCGGGGCTTTGAGGGTGCGGCCGCCCATCGATCCTTTGAAGCGGGCGTCCCCGAAGGCGAATACTCCACCGTCGGCGGCGGCCAGCCAATACCCGTTGCCGTCGCTGGTGGAGTTGACCGCCACGACGCCGGCGTTCAGCGGGGTGGAGTTAGTCGAGCCGAAATCCTCGGCGTTGCCGTGTTCCGACAACTGACCTTCTGGGCCTAACACCCAATAGCCGGCGCCGGTCGGCGTCGCGGCCACCCGGCCACCCGTCGGTACCGGCGACGGAGCATTCGGAACCGAGCCCGGCGGTGCGACCGGAGTTGGCGGAGGGACTGGGACAGGTACCGCCGCCGGCACGGTCGTCCCCGGGGGCCCCGGGACCGGGACGTTCACGTAGGTGTACTTGTCAGCCGACGAGGTCGCGCTGGTCCCCCCGTTGGTGGTGACAGTGATGTCGACGGTCCCGGTGCCCGCTGGGGCGGTGGCGGTGACCTGGCTGGGCGAGCCGATCGTGTAACTGGCGGCGGTGGCGCCGAAGACGACCGCGCTCGCCCCCGAGAGCGAGGTCCCAGTGATCACCACCATGGTGCCTCCACCGCTAGGCCCGCTGACCGCAGACAGGGACACGACTGTTGGGGTCGCCACGTAGCTGAACTGGTCGGCCGACGAGGTCGCGCTGGTCCCCCCGTTGGTGGTGACAGTGATGTCGACGGTCCCGGTGCCCGCTGGGGCGGTGGCGGTGACCTGGCTGGGCGAGCCGATCGTGTAACTGGCGGCGGTGGCGCCGAAGACGACCGCGCTCGCCCCCGAGAGCGAGGTCCCAGTGATCACCACCATGGTGCCTCCACCGCTAGGCCCGCTGACCGCAGACAGGGACACGACTGTTGGGGTCGCCACGTAGCTGAACTGGTCGGCCGACGAGGTCGCGCTGGTCCCTCCGTTAGTGGTGACAGTGATGTCGACGGTCCCGGTGCCCGCTGGGGCGGTGGCGGTGACCTGGCTGGGCGAGCCGATGGTGTAACTGGCGGCGGTGGCGCCGAAGACGACCGCGCTCGCCCCCGAGAGCGAGGTCCCAGTGATCACCACCATGGTGCCTCCACCGCTAGGCCCGCTGACCGCAGACAGGGACACGACTGTTGGGGTCGCCACGTAGCTGAACTGGTCGGCCGACGAGGTCGCGCTGGTCCCCCCGTTGGTGGTGACAGTGATGTCGACGGTCCCGGTGCCCGCTGGGGCGGTGGCGTGCATCATCGTCGCAGAGTTGACCGTCTGGCCCGTAGCCGCTGTAGCACCAAAGCTCACGGTTGTCGAGGTCGCCACGAAACCAGTGCCGGTAATGACCACCCTTGTGCCGCCCGCGATGGGCCCGGCCGCAGGCGACAACGAAGTGACGGTCGGGATGGCGAGGTAGCTGAACTGGTCGGCCGACGTGGTCGCCGAGGTCCCGTTCGAGTCCGAAACCGTCACGTCGATTGTCCCGGAGCCCGCCGGCGAAGTCGCGTGCATCGTCGTCGCAGAGTTGACCGTCTCGCCCGCAGCCGCGGTGCTACCAAAGCTCACGTATGTCGAACCCGCCACGAAGCCCGTGCCGGTGATGACCACCCTTGTGCCGCCGGCGATGGGCCCGGCCGCAGGCGACAACGAAGTGACGGTCGGCAAAGGGGTAGCGCCGGCTAGATGCGGAAAGTACCCCATCAGGCCGACGGTCAAAAGAACCACAGCGATCACGAGCCCGCGCCGTCTTGCGGGCTTCCAGATCATGAAAGGTTCTTCGAGGCCCGGGAAACCCGGTGAAGATCGCCCCACCTGGGCTGGGTTGATAAGCAATACTGAGGGCTTTTGGCCCGTCCACCCTGACCCATGCCGGCGTCTCGGCCTGGTATGCGATCCGAGTTCACTCCCCGACTGTACCGGGAGTTCGACCACTACTAGTATTCATACAGCTACAAGGAGTGGCATCGGCTAGCGGGGAAGCCGGTTCGTGGCTGAGGACCACAGGGGGGTATGGTGCCCGTCGCCGCTCGCCATGCTCACTTGCGTTCGTTGGCGACGAATGAAAGCGAGGAGAAACGGATTCTGCTCCGTTTACAACAAGCACAGGCCCGCCGGTCCGTTTACAACAAGCACAGGCCCGCCGGGAGGTAGCCCCCGCCTTTCCGACACGGGTTTCTCGCGGCCCACTCTCCGACGTGCTCCCTGCGAGACAACGTTCCCGTTATCGGTCGGCCGCCCGGTCCTACAACGTCGTGAGTGGCGGGTGCTGGATTTGAACCAGCAATCTCTGGGTCATGAGGCCGACACCGTTCGTCCGGCCGGTCTCGACCTGTGACATCGAGTCGCACTGTCCAATCTGCCCCGGGGGTGCGAGAGCCGATCGGCTATTGCTCGGCAGGAAAATCAGCAGCCCTGCTGATATCCGCCCACTGCTCCAGCTCGGCCGCCCGAACCGCAGCAGCTTCTCTAGCCATAACGACGGCTTGGGCTCCGAGGAGGAGCCGACGAGGCGGGTGAGGTGCACGCACGACGTCGACGATGACGCGTGCACCTCGGGCCGGGTCGCCAGGCTGGGCCCCGTTCGTCTTTTCTCGCATCCGGTTGAACTCACCGACGGTTTGGTCATAATCAGGTCCTGCGGGGTGGAGTTGCATTGACGAGCCCTGCCAGTCCGTCCGGAACCCGCCTGGTTCCACGATGATGACGTCGACGCCAAAAGGTTTCACTTCGTTCGCGAGCACCTCGGAGAAACCTTCCACCGCGAACTTCGCAGTTTGATAGGCACCCATCCCGGGGGTGCCGCCGACACGGCCTCCGATAGAAGAGAACTGGACGAAAGTGCCCGACCGCTGGGCTCTGAGCACAGGTAGGGCGGCGCGGGTGACATTCACCACCCCGAACAGGTTCGCTTCTATTTGGGCCCTGAAATCCTCTGGGCCCATCTCCTCGATCGAGGCGCTGTTTGCGTAGCCGGCATTGTTGACCACGACGTCGAGGCCCCCGAGCTCGGCTTGGGCGAGGGCGACGGCCGCTTCCGCAGCACCGGGATCGGTGACATCAAGAGGCGCCGTGCGGAACCGCGCGCGGTGCTCGTCCGACGGCTGCTTGATGTCTTGTGGATGGCGGGCCGTGGCAAGCACCGCGTCACCGCTCTCTAACACGGCGGTTACGAGTTCGGCGCCGAACCCGCGCGATGACCCGGTGATCAGCCAGACCTTTTGTCCCCCCTTCACGGCTGGCATGCGTTCTTTCGGTACGCGCCCGGCGGGGCCGCTGCGCCGTCCGGGGAGTAACTTCGTCGTTCAGACCACCGCATACGCCATCCCTTCGCACTAAACCATCTAGTCGGATTGACCTGACCATCCAAGCACGACGGCAGCTCCTTGTCAATCCAACCAGTTGGTTGTAGTGTCCTGGGCAATGCCATGGGACTCACAGGACACGAGGCGGCGCCTGCTGGAGGCCGCGATCACGGAGTTCAGCGCTTACGGCATCGCTGGTGCACGGGTAGACCGGATCGCTGCAGCTGCCAAGGCCAACAAACAGGCCATCTACGCCTACTTCGGAGGCAAAGACGCCCTGTTCGCGGCGGCCTTCGAGGACCGCATCCGAGACTTCCATGCATCGGTGCACTTTGATGAGTACGACTTGGCCGAGTACGGCGGAAGAATGTTCGACAAGTTCGAGGACGCTCCCGAGACGCTGCGCCTGGTCCTTTGGTACCAGGTCGAGCGGTTAGCTGGGCCACCGCTCGAAGTGATCCTTGAGTCGAACGAGGACAAAGTCGCACGGATCGTCACCGCCCAAGGGGAGGGAAAGGTAACTAAGGCGTACCCGGCTGTTGCGCTGCTCTCCCTCGCCCGCTCAGCCGCCCTGATGTGGCATACGCAGATACCCGAGCTCTCTGCGCTGTTCCCAGCGGACCGGCGCGACCGGCGCGGCACGGTAGTCCGTGTGATCCAGCATGTCCTTGAACAATAGGAGCCGAGTGCGCGGGGGCAACGAGCCGCCGAAGGCATCACGACGCCCGCCTATCGCCGCGTTCGTCGCAGTTGCATCGATAGCTGTATTGGTTTCCTCAGATTTCTACGCAAATAAGTTCTGGCTCGGCCATCCCGTGACGGCGGCGGTCCTCGCTTCTTTTACCGTCGTCTTGGTTTCAGCCACGGTGATCGAGGTCGTCCTCAATCGGCGGTCTGAACGCAGATGGCGGTTGCTCGCGCAGTACACGCTCTTAGAGTTGGCCGAGGCAGCACACGGGGCGTGGGGTGTGCTGGTTGGTTTCATCTACGAAGTAAACAGCGGCAGCGACGACACGGCCGACTCCTCTCAAGTCATTCAGGTTCTCGATTCGCCAGCATGGGCGCCGGTATTGAAGCGCAGCATCGACGCGATCCTTACTGACCCGCTCCGGCGTGGTGAGTTGCAGGGATCGCTCGGACAAACCCTTGCCACATCCCGGGAGCTCATCAGTCGATGGGGGGCCGTGTTTACCGGTTCTGCCAGTTTCTCGGAGCTTTTCGATCGTCATGTCGAAATGATCGGACGTATCCACGGGCTGTGGTACTTCCTGGCCTATGGCAGACGAAGGGGGAGCCGGTTCCGGTCCCCCGGAGGCAGCCACCGCGACGACTGGTTCGTCGACAACCTCCTGTCGATGACTCGCATTGCGATCCGCCTCGAAAATGAAACCTGGGAGATTGCGCTACGCGTCGTGCCACCGGACTGGTGGGACACGCGAACGGATGAACTGGCCGCGCCAGCGCATGCCACTGAGCCATGACCGACGGAAATCGAACTCACCGGCCAACCCGATCAGAGTGCTTTCCACGGCACGAAACGGTGCCAGCCCCGTTGTCATCTCAGCCGAACTCGGGACCACTCCGCAGCCCGCCGGAGATCGTCCGCTACTGCGAACACGGTCCATTGCACCGATAATCTAAAAGCTGTAGCCGAGGTCCGCCTGAACGGAGCTGCGTTGCTCGAGCCCACATGGCACGGCCGAGAGCCACGAACGATCCCAGCAAGCGATCCCAACGAGGACGGAAGATGGCACGGGTACTGATCACCGGTTCGAGCGACGGCCTCGGGTTGATGGCAGCCGAGCTGCTCGCCCGTGAGGGCCACGCGGTCACTCTGCACGCTCGCAACGTCCAGCGGGCCGCTGACGCCCGTCGAGCTCTCCCGGCGGCCGAGCAGGTCGTCGTCGGCGACTTGGCCAGCATCGAAGAGACGCGCCAGGTCGCGGAACAGGCCAATGCCCTCGGGCTCTACGACGCCGTGGTACACAACGCCGGTGTTGGCTACCGAGAGCCCAGGCGCGTCGAGACGGCCGACGGGCTTTCGCAGGTTTTCGCCGTCAACGTATTGGCCCCGTTCCTGTTGACTGCCCTGATCACTCGTCCTAGCCGCCTGGTGTACCTGAGTTCGGGCATGCACAAAAGTGGCAGCCCCGGCCTCGACGACCTCCAGTGGGCCCGACGCAGTTGGAACGGGGCCCAGGCCTACGCAGACAGCAAGCTCTTCGACGTGGTGCTGGCCTTTGCCGTCGCGCGCCGCTGGCCCGGCGTGCTCTCCAATGCCCTCGAGCCAGGCTGGGTGCCGACCAAAATGGGTGGGCCCGGCGCACCGGACGACCTCTCGTTGGCAGCAGTGACCCAGGCCTGGCTGGCGGTGAGCGACGACCCGGCAGCAGCGGTTAGCGGCGATTACTTCTACCACCAGCAGCTACGTACCGTTCACCCGGCAGCCCGGTCAGTGGAGGTTCAAGTAGGTTTGCTAGACCGCTGCGCCGAGCTCACGGGGGTCGCTCTCCCCAATCCATAAATGCGTCGGGTTGGCACATGGACGAGCGACCCAACAGCGTGGCTCAACCCGCCTTAGCGTTGCTCACTTCGACCGCGTTGGTTGTTTCGATAGCGGCGACCGCGGATGACGAACACCGCAATGCTGGCGATTATCAAGAGGACACCAATACGGGTCACTGCCGGTTGGTGGATGGCGATCCCGACGGCGATGATGGCTATGGCCGCGCCGCCAAGGACCACACCGACGCCAATTGCCACCCGAGGGTTTTTGTGATTGGCGAGCCAGCGGATCAGCGGCAGGAAGAACACAGGTCCTCCATCGTTAGTTTTTGTCGCTCACGGTCGGTTCCTGGCGGATCTGACGACGGATTGGCCCGGGTTGAGCGGGTAGCAAGCGCGTTGCCATTTCGCTGACGGTATTGATGAGCGCTTCGGCCTCGGCGGGGTCGCTCATGTCGAGGGCCTCGGCTAGGGCGGCGTCGACGGACGCGGTACCCTTGCGCGCCACGCGCCGCAGGTGGTCGGGGTTAGTTCGCACCAAGGTCCTGCGCCGGTCCGCCGAGTCGACCTCGGTGACGACGAAACCTTGGTCGCGCAGCCGCGCGATGGACTCAGATACGTAGCTCTGGGGGAGACCCGTTCGCCCGGTGATGTCGGTGACGGAACCGCCAGGGTGAGCGAATACGTCCTGCAGCACCATGCTCGGACCGAGCGGCGGTGCCGGACCGTCGCCGGCGCTGCGCAGCACCTGCTCCCCGATGCGCACGAGCCGACGACCCAGTTGGATCAGCTCCAACGCCTCCATACTTTGACGATACATCTCCAACCGCTGTATCGTCAACGATGTATCTATGAGCGATACGACCTGGGGACCGGCAGCAATCTTCGCGATCATCCGCCCCCGGGCCCTGCCGAGATAGGTCCCGAGATAGCCCTAGAACCCACCCGGGCAAGGTGGGGGCAGTCCTGCTTGACAGTCCCAGCCTCGCTAAAGTCGAGTGGGGTGGGTAACCGGACTTCAGAAATTGCGCAGGCGACGGACCACTTTCACGAGCACGGGTATGCCGTTCTTCCCGGGTACCTGCGCGAGGACGACCTCGCGCCAGCGCACGGCGAGCTCGCGATGATGTTCCCGACCGCCGAGGAATACCACGCCGGGGTCGACCCAGCCCGTAACGCCCGCTTCAGCGCCGGCGCCTTCGCAGGGATAGACCTTTTCCCGTACGCGAGCGTCGAGTGGTCCCTCCTCGGCCTGAGCGCACCGATCGCCGCCCTGGCCGAAGCGCTCCTCGGCACGGCGTCCATTCGGTTATACGAGGCGCACAACTGGGCGAAGTACAGCGGCGCCACGGACTATGACCAGCAGCTGCACTGCGATTACCGGAACCACACGCCTGTAGCGCCATCGGATGACCCGAGCTTGGCCGAGGTCGAGATGTTCATCTCTATCCATGGAGTCCCCGAGGAACTCGGGCCGACCCACGTGGTATCGCAACAGCACACCAGGAACATCCCGCTGTGGCCGCCGAACCTAACGCGCGAGGAGCACCCTGAGATCTACGCCTATGAGGTCAGCGCCGCCGGTCCGGCCGGGACCGTGCTGGCCTACAAGACGAGCACCTATCACCGCGGAACAGCAATGAGCGCGTCGGGTGGTGCTCGCTTCTCGCTAAAGGCCAGCTATCGCACCGTCAGTGACATCTGGATTGACAAATTGAGCCTGACCGAGCGGTTTGGCGGATCTTGGTACCGGTTCGTCGAGCAAGCGACACCGCGGCAGCTGGAGTTGGTGGGTTTTCCACCCCGCGGCCATCGCTACTGGACGTCCCGCACCTGGAGCGCCGTGTGCCTCCGGTACCCTGACGCCGACTTGTCGGCATTCCGGCCCCAGTAGCGGTGGTCCCCCGGCGACTGTGACCGGTCCCGGCGCAGTAGACAGGGACGGCCCAAACTCCGTCACGACGCTTGCTCTGGGTACCCCCCATGGTGCGCGAGATCACAGCCGCGAGATCACCGCGGCCGTGCTGCCAGGGCAACCGCCTACTCAAAACCACCGTTACTCGTCAACCAGACGATGGCGTGCTGGAACAGGTGGCTGGTCTGTGCGCCAGGGCTCGACCATGTCTAACTGGTCCGGGGCGCATCAGTTCGTACCGGCTCGCAGCTTGGTCCAATAGGCGTAGGGCGGCCTAGGTAGAATCCCTGGCCGAAGTCGACGCCGGCGGCCCGCACGCACTCTAGGGAGGCCTCGTCTTCGATTCCTTCCGCCACGGTGCGAACTTTGAACGCCCGAGCGAGGCTGACGATAGCATCCACCACGTGGCGGTTGGCCGCGTTAGTCGGCAGGTCGCGGATGAACTCGATGTCGATTTTTAGTTGAGTGATGGGGAGTTTCTTGAGGTAGACCAGGCTACCGAAGCCAGTGCCGAAGTCGTCGATGGCCAGTCCACATCCCAGAATCGCCAGGCCCCGAGCGAACTCAGCTCCCGCTGTGAGGTCGGTCATCAGGGCTGTCTCGGTTAGCTCGAACACTAGATTGGCGGGGTCAGCCCCGCTCCGGGCGATTTGTTGCTCGATGAACGACAGCATGCTCGGCGACTCCAGAGAGGCGGCCGATAAGTTACATTCGACAGGCCGCCCTTGAGCCGCCAGGTCGACGCTCCGGCTGACAACCCAGGGGTCGATCTCGGCTATCAGCCCATATTTCTCGGCGGCCGGCAAGAACATGCTCGGCGGGATGATCTCACCGTCGCGGCCCACCATACGCAGAAGCACCTCTTCTGCATGGTGACCATCTCCGAGCGGCACGATAGGTTGTGAGTACAAGACGAAGCGGTCCTCGTCGAGGGCGTCGCGAATTCGACCGACCCAGCTGAGAGAATCCAGTTCGCGCCGAACCGCGGTCTGCTCTTTCTTCTCGTCGGTGATGTCCCGGAAGACCACGACCACGCCTTCGACGTTCGCCTCGCTGAGCAATGGCGCAGAGGAGAACGCCACCGCGAAGGTCGACCCGTCCTTGCGGGTGAACGTGTCGTCCGAGCTTCGCAGGGGGCTGCCGTGTAAGCGAACTGACCGAAGCGGGCATCTTTCCGCCGGAATGGGATGGTGGTTCGCGTCTTGGAAGTGGATGGTCTCGTGCATCGGCTTGCAATAGAGCTCCTGCTCGGTCCATCCCAGCATTCGGCAGGCAGCAGGGTTGACATAGGTGACAAGGCCGTCCGCGTCCAAGGCATATAGGCCTTCGGCCATGTTGTCCATGACCACCTGGCGGAAAACCTCCGCCTCCTTGCGCTCGGTTATGTCCACGACGACGTTGCCGACGCCGATTATTTCTCCGTCGACCCGCACCGGGTAGTAGCTAGCCAAGAAGTGGGAGACTCGCGTCGGCCTGTCCGGGCGAGCGCGGCTCAGCAGGATGTTGGACACGTCCTCGCCAGCCAAAACCCGGCGGTACACATCTTCGAGGTCGGGCCACAAATCCGGACCCACCAACTTCTATTTGAAAGTCTAAGCAAATAGCGTCGCGAAAGTCAAGCATGTAATGATTACGCCTGTTTGGGGCACGTTGAGGTAACTGCTCCTGGGCGTTTTTCAGTTGTCAATGTGCGAGCAATGCCTTAGGCGGCCCCGGCGGCCTGCAGTTCGGGCTCTTGGGGGAGCGCCTCGATGGGGCGCAAGCGTGCCTTGGCCAAGCTTTCTGAGCCCATGTAACGGATGGCGACGGCCCACTCGTCGTTCTGCTCGGACAGGACGGCCCCCACCAGGCGCACCACGGCGGAGCGGTTGGGGAATATGCCGACCACGTCGGTGCGCCTGCGGATCTCTTTGTTGAGCCTTTCCTGGGGGTTATTGCTCCTGATGGCTGACCAGTGCTCGGGGGGGAAGGTGGAAAAGGCGAGCAAGTCCTCGGCGGCGTCAGCGAGCATCATGGCCGCTTCGGGGAAACGCCCGGCGAGCTGGTCAACGACCCGGGCGTGCTGAACCGCTTCGGAGACAGTGCGTCCGACGAGGTCGGAAACAGTCCCGCCGTCGACCTCGGCCAGCCGCTTGTTGATTCGCACGATCCGCAGATCGCGGTCGACAAACTTGAAGCCGACTGGGGCCGCATCGCCGATGCTCTCAAGAAGCGTCAGCGTCTGCAGCGCCTCCTTCTCCGACTTGCGCAGGGACAGCTCCAGGTTCCGTTGGTCGTCGATGTCAGTTGCCGTCCCGATCCAGAACACCACCTCGCCGTCGGGCCCTCGCACCGGCTCAGCCCGGAACGAATGCCAGCGGTACACCCCGTCGAACCGGCGGAACCGGTACTCAACGGCGTAGTCCGCCTCTCTGGCAACCGCCTCGGCCCAAGCCTCCCGAGCCAGCTCCCGATCATCAGGGTGAGCGCGGCTCAACCAACCGCTTTCGCAATTGGGCCCCGGCCGGCTACCGGTATAGGCCATGCCCCGACGATTCAGCGATGTGGTAATCCCGTCAGCGGACGCCGTCCACACGACATGCGGAACTGAGTCCAGGATCAGCTCAGCGTAAGCATCAACCGCGCCGAGGGCTTGGGTCGACTCATCGATCGAGGAACCGGAGACTGCAGGAGGTGATAGGGCCACAACATCAGAGTCGGGGAGCACCTAGGGGGTACCTCAAGGGCCATTCGTCACATTCTGATCGGAGGCCCGGCTGGACGGCCTCCTTCCGAGCGGTACAGGCGGGCGCCCGCCTGGCGGGAGATGCCGAGCCGGCCCGACGCCTCGGTGAACGAAAGACCTTCCTCGTCGATCATGGCCCGCATGACCCCCACCCGCATCGATTGGACCTCCCGCTCGAACTCGCGAAATGCCTGTGCCGCACCTAGCCGGACAACCCTACCGCCGCCCCCGATCAGCTCGTCCACAATCGCACTCATAGGCCGCCCAGCCAGGCGGGCCTCCCGCCCTGCCTCAAGAGCATGCACGGCGGCCTCTAGGGACTCGCAAGCAGTCCGACCAGCGTCAGACACCCTTCGAACGGCGGCAACGAACCAGTCCTCCGACATGAACCCCCCGGCCGGCTGACGACCAGGACCCACAATATCCGCGATGAGCCTGGTGGCCAACCTCGTCTCCAACCAGCGCCTTGGGCACCTCGTCGGGTTGAACGATCTTTTTCTGCAGCTTGGTCCACTCGGCGCGGACCCGGCCGGGTGCCGGCTCGAGCAGTGGTGGAGCGAGCGGCGCTGCGCCCGGGAATGGGGCGAAGTTGTCCGCCCCGACCGCTACGGGGTCTGGTCCGAGGGCGGTGCCGGCGTGGCGTTCCTCCCGAGTACGACATTCAAGCTGTCTCCGTCTGAGGATCCGCGTGTTGTCGGGCCGCCGGCGCGAGTCTTCGAAAGACCGGCACCTGGCCGTCATCGCTGATGACAGAGCGCCTCCGAGATTTCTACCGGGCGACCAACCCAGATGAGGCCCGCCAGCTGCTCGAAGAGCTGCAAGGTCACTGCCTGAAACGGGCGATGCCACCCGACGTGCAATGGTGGCGGGGGCTGGATTTGAACCAGCGACCTCTGGGTTATGAGACCGACATCGTTCCTCCAGCCGGTTACGACAGGTGATATCTGGTGGCAGGGTGTATGCGTCTAGCTGCATCTTTGCGAATTGCATCGTTGTGACCAGCACCTCAGTCGAATGAACCCGCACTCAAAACTAGGGATGGACTAGGGATGTCGCGCATGCCTGTGCGCCGGGGCGTTGGGCGGTACGGTACTTGGCTCAACGCCGACTGGAGAACAACCCTCCCGGGCCTGTCGACATCCGGCGGTCCAACTCGACCCGATGGCGTCGCCCGAGGGTCCCGTGGTTTCGCCGGCCACCACAGATCTGGCGGTGCGCAAGCCGGCGAGATCGCTTCTCGTTTTCGCGGGCTGCGACTACAGCCGAGGTCGCCTTCGACGGCCTTGGGGCTCGGCCGAAGCAAGTGGGTCGGCTCCCCGATGAGGAGCCTTCAGGGAGGGACCTCGCGTTGTCGAGTGGACGGTGGTCGCGCGGCGCGGTTTGATGTTCCGCGTACGCAATGACTGTGGGAGCGGCGGTGGAGGGAGCGGCCCCAGCCACGCCACCACATGGATTCTAGCTACGAGCCGCTTGGACAGCCTGGTTTCATGCATAATCTCCTCGGGTCCGAACTGGCCACCCGAGGTTCTCACCTCGCCGCCCCACGACTGCGCCGGCCACCAGGGTCCAGCAGGTTGACTTCGGCTTTGGGGTGTCTGGGCACGAGACACCAGCACCAGGCCCCGAGCAGCCGGCTCGCGTCGGCCCTTCAGTTTGTGGTCCTGCCGTTTGGCCTCCAACGTTGTAGACGCTCGTAATGCGGCGTGTGGTAACCTCCGAGCGGACAGCCGAGCTTGGCTCTGGGCAGCCCTTTCAGGCTTAGTTTACGGCCGACCTGGGAGGAAGGATGCCGGTAACGCTCAACGATGTAGCCCTCAGAGCGGGGGTCTCCATCAAGACCGTGTCGAACGTCGTCACCGGCTATCCCCACATTTCCCCGGCAACGCGGCAACGGGTACAGGAGGCCATTTCCGAGCTCAACTACCGGCCGAACCTGTCTGCCCGTAGCCTGCGGCGGGGACGATCTGGCGTCATCGCTCTGGCTGTGCCGGAGCTCTCGTCGCCATACTTCGCCGAGCTCGCTGAGAGCGTGGTACAGGCTGCGGACCGGGAAGGGTTCATGGTCTTCATGGAGCAGACTGAAGGAAAGGCTGACCGCGAGCGCTTGGTCCTTGAAGGTATTCGGGCCCACCTTATTGACGGGCTGATTTTTTCGCCGCTTGCGTTGGAGGCCGATGAGCTCGCGGGACGCACGGACACCACGCCTTTGGTTCTGCTCGGCGAGCGGGTCTCCGGAGCATCTATGGACCACGTGGTCATCGACAATGTTGCCGCCGCACGAACCGCCGTCGTCCATCTCGCCGAACTCGGAAGGAGCCACATCGCGGCCATCGGCGTACAGCGCTCGAAGAGCCGCGAGACGGCGCGCCTGCGCTTGGCCGGCTACCGGGAGGGACTTAGCGCCTCCGGCCTTTCTTACCAAGCCGAGCTGGTAGTCGAGACTCGGACTTTCCGTCGAGAGGACGGCGCCACTGCGATGGCAAAATTATTAGAGGGACCAACCCTGCCCGATGCCGTCTTCGCTTTCAACGACCTGATAGCGCTCGGCGCGTTGCGCAATTGCTACGAGCGAGGCCTCCGGGTGCCGGAAGACGTAGCGATCATCGGCATCGACGACGTGGAGGACGGGCGGTATTCCGTGCCTTCGCTCTCTACTATCTCTCCTGACCGAGCGTTCATTGCACATACCGCCGTTGGCTTCCTTGTAGATAGGCTCTCATCTCCGGCCCCAGCGACCGATGGTGGTCGGGCTTCCACGAATGGCAGGCGGTTCGAGCCGCACCATGTGGTCGCGCCTCATAGGCTGCTCGTGCGAGAAAGCACAGCGGGGCGGGGCGCCCGTTGAGGGCTCGCGGAGAGGCCCTTGACGCCGGGTTTACAACGTTGTAAAGTAGCCGGAAGGGTTCTAGGCACAAGAGAATGGACCAAGCCAGCAAGTGCGAGTTGCGTCGATTAAATGGCGCGTAACTCGGTAGACCGCTGTCAATGGCTCATCATGTCATGTGTCGAGACGTGGGGGTTCCTGAAGGAGCGACAGGGTGGCTGTAATCGGGGTCCATCTCGACCGAGAGCTGGCGCAGGTGGACCGGCGAATCTTAGGGGGATTTGTCGAACACCTCGACCGGTGCGTCTACGGTGGCATTTACGACGAAAGTTCGCCGCTTTCTGATGAACGTGGTTTCCGCAAAGATGTCCTGGAGGCCGTGCGCCGTCTGCGACCCCCCGTGCTTCGTTGGCCCGGAGGAAACTTCGTGTCAGGCTACCACTGGGTGGATGGTCTAGGGCCCAAGGAGCTTCGACCGCGACGGATGGAACTCGCGTGGCACGTCGAGGAGTCCAACCGCTTCGGCACCGATGAGTTTATGGCGTTTTGCGACGAGGTTGGTGCGGAGCCGTACTTGTGCCTGAACATGGGCACCGGCACGTTGGACGAAGCGCAGGCATGGGTTGAGTATTGCAACGGTACGGGTAACACCGAGTGGGCCAATCGGCGTAAGGCGAACGGCCGCGAGGCTCCCTACGGAGTGCGCTACTGGGGCCTGGGCAATGAGATGTACGGGCCGTGGCAGATCGGGCAGCACTCCGCAGAGGATTACGTGAAACAAGCGCGCCAATGGGCGAAGGTGTTGCGCTGGACGGACCCAAGGATCCAACTCGTCTCTTGCGGGGAGAAAGGTTGGACCGACTGGGACGCGATCGTGATCCGCGGGCTAGCTGAGTTCGTTAATTGGCACAGCGTACATCTCTACACCGGGAGCGACGACTACTGGCCCGACGTGCTTAGCCCCCACGCGGCCGAGCGCGCATTGCGTGTCACGGCCGCCCTTATAGAGAAAGAGCGGTATAACCAGCGTATTGCCCATCCAATACACGTTGCTTATGACGAGTGGAACGTGTGGCTCACGGGACGGAGCGGCGCCGAAGGTCACGGAGGGGTCTACAACCTTGCGGACGCACTAGCGGTAGCGACATATCTGCATGCCTTCGTGCGCCACGCCGCAATCGTTAAGATGGCCAATCTCGCGATGCTCGTCAACGTGATAGCTCCGATTGTCACCAACGAGGAAGGCCTTTTCCTCCAGACGATCTATCACCCGCTCCGTCTTTTTGCCGAACATCTCGGCACGTCTTCTCTCGACGTGCACGTGAGCACCGACCGGCACGAGTACGCTGATCGCGAAACTGAGCGGCCCGAGCGGGATCGCGTCGCGGACCTTGGGCCGTTCCCGGTCCTTGATGCGGTGGCCACATTATCGACCTCACGGCAAAAGCTCATGTTGAGTGTCGTGAACCGCTCACCTGACGCCGACGTCACCGCAGAGCTGCAGTTTCAGGGTTCATTCGATCCCTTAGGAGCCTGTGTCGAAGAGGTGAACGGCCCCGACTGGACGACGAGGAACTCGTTCCAACACCCCGACGCCGTCTCGGTCGAGCAACGACAACTCGGCCCCGTCACGAGCGGCATGAAGTACCGTTTTCCCTCACATTCACACACCGTGATAACGGTCGACCTTCGTTGACCACTCATGTGAGCGTGCATTTGTGAGGAACGGTTGCCGGAACTGATGACAACACAAACACGAAGGAGATAGAAAAACATGGACCAACAGCAAGAGCCCGTCAGTACCAATAATGGGCACAATGAACAGGGTGAAGGTGTAAAGCCCAATCCTCTGAGCAGACGGAACTTCCTTGGAGTAGCAGGCGCCAGCGTATTAGGAGCAACATTGAGCGGCTCAAAGCTGCTAGGGGGAGCTGCGTCCAAAAGTCCTGACACGACGAAATCCCTGCGCAGCTTCGTAACACCAAAACCTGTGACGCTAACGTTCTGGAACTCCTACACGTCGACAGACAAGCCATTCATTGAAGCAATCGTTTCAAAGTTCAATAGCATGCAGTCCAAGGTAAATATCGACATGACCATAATGCCCGGCAACGTCCTCGCCGAGAAGCTGGAGGTAAGCATGGCGACTGGGGTGGGCCCGGCGATCGCGCAGACAATAAACGGCGCGGTTCAGTCGATACCGCAGTTTGCGGAAGGGGGCGTCATCCAGCCTGTGGACGCTTTCTACGGTAGTGGAGGCATCGACCGTGGGGTGCTCCCGCCGAACTTTTTCAACGGAGTTACATATAAAGGGCATCTGTGGGGCTTCCCGCTCACGATCCAGCCAGCTGGGCTTTACTACAACACCTCGATGTTCACCAGTGCCGGGATTGCGCCACCCACGACGATGGACGAAATGCAGGCTGCGCTCATCAAGCTCACCGCCAAAGGGATCTCCGGAGCGCCGTTCGGGACCACGAGCACCCTCGACTGGTGGTCGCTGTGGATGTGGGCCTATGGCGGCAACTACACGAATCCTCCCGCGACGGCCTCGGAGTTCGCGTCCAAAGGCACGGAAGCTGCCTTTGAGGCATGGGGCGGGCTGGACCGGAAGTACCATATCAGCCCGCCAGATCTAACCGGCGCCGGAGGAGACTCGCTCTTCTCGACACAGCAGGCGGCTACGGACGTAAGCGGGCCATGGCTGGTGTCGGGCTTCCAGAAGTCTAAGCTTCCCTTCAACGTGATCCCGTTCCCAGCCGGTCCGGGCGGCTCCCACGTTTTGGGTACGGGAGGCACCGCGATGATCAACAAGAGCGTTACAGAGCTTGAAGCAGTCAGAGACTTCTTCAACTTCTGGACCAGCCCGTGGGCCGCCCTGGAATACGCCAAATCCGGCTCCAATTCAATGCGGCTTGATCAAGATGTTGAGGTCGCGAAGTTGAACCCGTTTTCTGGAAAATTCCAGAAGATGCTGTCTCGGATTGAATACAGCATGACGGGTATTGTCAAGTACACCCCGGCCTTTGCTGTCGTTACGAACGCTGTTGAGCAAGTCGAAGCGGGGCAGGCTGTCCCAACCGTGCTTAGTTCGGCGAGCAGCAAGCTTCAGGGCTTGCTATGACATAGTCTCGCTGCAGCCGGGGTTGATGCGGCCCGAGTGCCGCCCCCGGTGCCGAAGGGAGCGTGCATCTGGTGCGTATTGTGACGAGAGTTGTCAAAGGTACTGGGGAGTTGGTGTGGCGTTGTTGAGGGTTTGCGACGTTGTCGTGAGCCCGAGTTCTCAAGCGGTTTGGAGGTGCTAAGTCGCTAATGCCAGCGGACACAGTCAATTCCCCGGTACAGCCTGCACCGGCCAGGTCTTCTTCTACTGTTACTCCTAGCAGCGCGACGAGACAGGGAGGCCGTGGGCTTCGACGGTATCGGGCGTCCAAGAACCTTCGAAGGGCTGCGACCGGTTACGCTTTCGTGGCTCCAGCTATGGTCATTCTGTCGGTGTTCGTTATTTGGCCCATCATCCAGGTGTTCTGGCAGAGTGCGCGCGGCACGACATTCCTGCCTCCGGCGAGCCCGTACGTCGGGCTCGGCAACTTTCGCTCCCTGATCCACGACCCACAATTCTGGATTGACCTCCGCACAACGATCATCTACACCGTTGTGACCGTGCCGGTTACGATGGCACTGGCGCTCGCGGTCGCGTTGGGTCTCAGACACAATAATTTCATGTCGAGGCTCCTGCGTACCGTGTATTTCCTTCCCGCCTTGTCATCGTTGGCAGTAATGGGCCTGATCTGGAGTTTCCTGTTAACACCCAATATCGGCGTCTTGAACGTCTGGCTAAAGAAACTGGGATTGTCGGCGCCCGACTGGCTGGGTACGACCACATGGGCGCTCCCGTCCGTGATAGCCGTTGGGGTATGGGTCGCACTCGGGTATGACATGGTGATCTTCCTGGCAGGACGTCAGGGGATCCCGGAGGAGTACTACGAGGCAGCGCGAGTCGATGGAGCTACCCCGAGACAACAACTGCGCCACGTGACTCTCCCTCTACTCGCACCGACGACGATGTTCGTGCTCGTCACGTCTGTGATCGGTGCGTTCCAGGCATTCGACCAGATTTATGTCATGACAAATGGCGGCCCCATATATAGCACCGAAACGCTCGTCACATACATGTACCGGTACGCTTTCGAAAACTTCGAGCTGGGTTATGGGTGTGCGGTCGCAGTCGTATTGTTCACAATAGTCCTCGGGTTCACGGTAATGGAGGTGCGGATGTTCCGGCGCATCCAGCGGCAAATGTATTGACCGAGCGAAAGGTAGTGTGACGCGGTGTACAAGTCATCGGCGACTCCCGCTGGCCTGAACCGGTACGCACGTGCTCTGATGTGGGTTACGCTGTGTGTGGGCGCAGTCGTCTTCATTTTTCCGTTTGTGTGGATGATATCGACGTCGTTCAAGCCTGAGACCGAAGCGATAACCTACCCTCCGGGTTTGTTGCCGAGCCGGCTGGACTTTTCCGCGTACATTAACGTGTGGTCTGATATCGGGCTAGCCCGTCTGTACCTGAACACCGTTGTCTTTGCAGGAGCTGTGACGGTGGCGTCAGTCACGCTGGACTCGCTGGCTGCGTACGCATTTGCCCGACTGCGATTTCCGGGGAGAGAATTGTTGTTCTGGGTAGTCTTGATCACGCTCATGGTGCCACTGGCAGTCCTGATTGTGCCTTTGTTCTTTGAGTTGTACCATTTTCGTTGGCTAAATACCTACCAGGGTTTGATAGTCCCGTTGGCTGCCAATGGTTACGGCATCTTCCTCCTGCGGCAGTTTTTTAGTACGTTGCCGCTCGAGCTGGATGATGCTGCGAGAGTGGACGGTGCCAGCGAGTTCTACATCTACAGGCGGATCGTGGTCCGCCTGAGTGGGCCGGCGCTGGCTGCACTGAGCATATTCACGTTTTCATTTAATTGGAACAACTTTCTGTGGGTTCTGGTTATGACCAGCACGACGGCGATGAGGACACTGCCCGCTGGGCTCGCTTTGTTCGGCGGAGAACACGAGATTATCTACGACCTCATGTGTGCAGGAGCTGTCCTAGCCATGGCGCCCTTGGTCGTGCTGTTTTTCTTCCTGCAACGGTATTTCGTGCGGGGGATCGCCTTGGGTGGCCTGAAGTAATGTTGTGTCGAAGGGTGCGGTCTGCGATCAGTTGCTCCGGAAACCGTACGGTGACGCAGAGTTGCGCGATCTCGGGTGCTCGTGGTCTGAACCGTTCCTCGGGGGGTGGCTTTGGCCCAGCGGTAGATGCGCAAGGCGCCGAAGCCGGGACCACCCGTCGTGCGCGAACTTCTGGGCGGCCGATGAGGGCGATCGACAGCGCCGGGGTTGTACCGCATAAGGGTGCGGTGCCAGAGATGTCGAGGAGGTAGGAGATCGTGCTCCAGGAAGGAACAGTTCGCATGATGCGGGAGACCGGCAAATCGATTGTCCTGAGGGCCGAGCAGTTGGGGTTACCCGGGGGCATCGTCGGCAACAGGTTGGGGCGGGAGTCTGGCGCCGTCGGCGAGAGGGCCGGCTCCGTGGGCGTGGAGGCTGAGGAGTCGAGCCAGCTAGACACGGACAACGCTCAGTTGGGCACCCGGATGAGAGGAATGGAGCAGGGAACTGATGTGTCTGTCGTCCATCCTCGTCCACAACTCGTTCGCGACCACTGGATCGACCTCGATGGCGCCTGGGAGTTCGCGTACGACGATGCCGATCGTGGGACAGAGGCGGCCTGGTACCGGCCCGGCGCGCAGGTGTTCGATCGCGGCATCACTGTTCCGTTCCCGCCCGAGTCAAAGGCATCGGGCATAGGGGAACCGGGTTTCCACCCGATCCTATGGTACCGGCGCGTTCTGCCCACGCCCGGGGATCTCGGCGACAACCGGTTGATCCTGCACTTCGGTGCCGTTGACTACGCGGCTGCGGTTTGGGTCAATGGCCAGCTTGCCGGTCGCCACGAGGGAGGGCATACACCGTTTCACTTTGACATCACGACGGCGGCACGGGCCGGCACGGAGCTCGTGGTGGTGGTGCGCGCCGAGGACCTGCCAGAGGACGTGAGCCAACCCCGCGGTAAGCAGGCATGGACTCTTGAGCCCCGCAAGATTTGGTATGGGAGGACCAGCGGCATATGGCAGACAGTCTGGGCAGAAGTTGCACCGGAGCGTCGCGTTGCGGGCCTCAGCTGGGAACCGGATTTGGAACATGCTCGTGTCGGCATGGAACTCAGGCTTAGCCAGCCGCCTTTAGGCCTTCTCCGAGCGGTCGTTCGTATCCTGCTCGCCGGGCAGCTTGTTGCCGAGCACAGCGCGCGTCTCTACGAACGCGACAGCCACGTTGACATCGCTCTTCCCGCTGCCGAGAACCGACAGGGGTTGGACGAGCTGCTCTGGTCCCCAAGCTCGCCAACGCTGTTGGACGTTGAGATAGAACTACTCGCCGACGACGGCAAGACGATCGACCTGGTCCGTTCATATTTCGGCTTTCGCAGTATAGAGGTAGCCGACGGCCGGTTCATTCTGAATAGTGGCCCGATCTACCTACGGCTTGCGCTTGAGCAGGGCTTCTGGCCGCAATCGCACCTGGCTGCTCCTTCTTCAGAAGCGCTGCAGCGCGAGGTCGAACTCGTCAAGGAGCTTGGTTTCAACGGGGTGAGGGTCCACCAGAAGGTAGAAGACCCGAGGTTCCTATACTGGGCGGATCGATTGGGCATTTTGGTCTGGTCGGAGATGCCGAGTGCCTACATCTACTCGAAGCGGGCACTCGACAGGACGGTGAGAGAATGGCTAGAGGTCCTGGAAAGGGATCGAAGCCATCCCTCGATTGTGGCGTGGGTACCCATCAATGAGAGCTGGGGGGTCGATCACATCGCCAACCGTCAAGATCAGGCGCACTTTGCATCATCGCTTTATCATTTGACCAAAGCGGTTGACGCGACGCGTCCGGTGATCTCAAACGATGGTTGGGAACATGTGACGAGTGATGTCTGGACTGTCCACGACTACTCACCCACCGGGCAAGGACTTCTCGACCGCTACGGTGGAGAGAATGAGCTGCACCATTCTCTGGTTGGCCGCCCGTGGTACCGTCGAGTATTGCTCAAGGGTGCCACGGAGCCGCGGCGGCCGGTCGTACTGAGCGAGATTGGCGGTTTCACCGATGCGCCGACACCCGGCCAGCCATGGTTCGGGCACTCTACAGTTTCGTCGCCGGCCCAACTGGCTGAGCGCCTGCGAGATCTTATTAGTGCCGTTTGCGATAGCAGCGAGATAGCGGGATACTGCTACACCCAGCTCACCGACACGGCCCAAGAGCGCAACGGCCTGCTCGACGAGTACCGCCAGCCGAAAGTCCCACTCGCCCAGTTGCGGGAGATCTTTGGTCGCGTATCCAAAGCCGTCCCAATCGAAGAAGTCAGATATAGCCAGACCGACAGTGCGACAAATGCCACGGAAGAATGCCCCCGTCCGGCACAATAGCCGCAGGAGGATCCATTCGGTCCAGGGGGCCGAGCGACCACGACAAAACCTCTACCTGAACTACGGGCTAAGTGCCCCGTTGGAAGACGAGGATGTATTATGCCGCCAGGTGCCCGTATAGTCCGTATCGAGTGGGCCGTCGTTGAGGGGAAGCGGCCCATCTCGCTCGGGAAAAATGCCCGGTTATCGGCACACGGGGCCGTGGTCGGAGTTCCCCTCTGCCGGTTAACGACCGACGATGGTCTCGTCGGCGTCGGACCGTCGCGACTTGACATTGACGTCGGCTACGAGGCACTGGGATTACCGGTCTCACGGATGTTCGGCGAAGACGGTACGAGAGCTCGATGGCTCTCGCTCGACTATGCCCTCTGGGACTTGGCAGGACATCGGGCTGGAGCCCCTGTCTATCAACTGGCCTCCGACCAGCTCGGTGAACGACAATGCGCTCCTGGTACACCGGTGGTCGACTGCTATGACACGTCGTTTTACTTTGAGGACCTGGAGCCATCAGCGCAGGAACCACAGAGGCTCGCAGCGCGGGCGGCGGCAAGCTACGAGCGGGGCCACCGTGCCTTTAAAGTCAAGGTTGGTAGGGGAGGTCGATGGATGGGGCCTGCCGAGGGCATGGACCGCGACGTGGCAGTGATGAAGGCTGTGCGCGGGGCGATCGGACAGGAGTGCACTTTGCTCGCCGACGCCAACAACGGTTATACCCTCAATGGTGCGCGGGAGTTCCTTGTGCGGACCGCCGAGGCTCATATTGGGTGGCTCGAAGAACCCTTCGGCGAAGATAGAATTCTTCTCGCCGACCTCCGTGAGTGGGTCGCCCATGAAGGGCTCAATGTCCTACTCGCTGATTGTGAAAGCGCAACACCCGAAGAAGCCTATGAACTTGCTTCCAGCGGCGTCATCGACGTAGTTCAGTGTGATGTTCTGGAGGCGGGTTTCACCAGATGGCTGAGCCTAGGTCCTGCCCTCGATGGCGTCGGGGTCGCGAGCGCTCCACACCACTTCGGGCTTTATCTCGGCAACTACGTGCCGGGGCACCTGGCCAGCGTTGTCGAGAACCTGCGTTACATCGAGTGGGATGAGGCGTCGGTCCCTGGCGTGAGCCTGCCTGGCTACCATTTCAGCAATGGGCGCCTTCGCGTGTCCGACTTGCCTGGGTTCGGGATCGAACTTGACGAGGAGCTGTTCGCTCAGGCAGTGAAAGCTACCGGCTTCGATCTGCGCGTCGCTCACGGGTCTAACTAATGCTCAACATCACAGCACGACCTGATCCACAACCTCATGTATGCCGGCGCGGTCCTTTCGATGATTCCGCTTCTTGTGCTGTTCTTTCTACGTCAGAGCTGCCTGATGAGGTATCTTGCTCTGCGACTTTGCGGAGAGTGCGCTTCGCTCGTCGCCGATTGACATTTTAGAGAGTCTAGAACGTCGCAATACGCAGTGATAAGAGACGATCTCGTCTCACTCTGCGGCATGGAGGCACCGGTGTCGGCGCGTCTTGTGGGAACGCGCGCATATCTAGAAACCATGGACTTTTCGCCATTTACAACGTTGTATGGCACGCGTTACAATGACCGAGTTCCCTCCTGTCGACAGGTGTGGCCCTCAGAGACCAGACGAGGCATCGTCGCCTCCGCCGTCACCTGCGGGGCCGATGGCAAGTGGCATCACCAACCAAAGCGCACCCGTCCTGTGCCTGCGACAAGGAGGAATCCCTATGACTGGAAATGTTCTGAGATCTCACAAGGTATGGTGGTTACACCGGGGGTGGGCGGTCCTCGCCGCTGCCTTGCTGGTCGCAGGAACCGTCTCGCTCTCTCCCTCGAACGCACGGGCGAGCACAGTGACTGGCGACGTCATTAACGTCAACGCAAGCAGCCCGACCGGCATCGTCCAGCCGACCGAGACCGGCCAAACGATGGAGGTGGCGAGTGACGAGATGAACGGCGCATGCGCCAGGAGGTCCAAAACCGCGAGCTCCAGACCGACCAGGTGTCGTCGGCCGAGAACAGCACGCTGTACGACGGCTTTACGGGACCGAGCCTCGACTACTCGCTCTGGACACCGATGAGCCTCAACGACTCCTCGCCGGGGACGATAACCGAGGGGAGCGGTGAGGTGTCGATCGCTGAGGCGGAGGCGGGACGCTACGGCATCATGTCGGACGACATCCCGGATACCCAGTACGCGAACGTCAGCATCTCGACCGAGGTGCAGTCCTACACCGGCCTGAACGCGGTCATGGACCTCTATGGTGGGACCGGCGCCGGGGACTTCAGCGACTACGTCGAGTTCGGGATCGAGGACGGCGTGCTGAAGGTGTGGGCCGATGGCGAGTCGACCTGGGTGGGCGGCACGGCGACAACGCCCGCCGTCCTGAAGGTCGTGGTGTCGCCGCTCGGCACGGGCGACAGCCGCAACTTCGGCTTTTACTACAACGGCACGCTCGTCGACACGCTGTCCGGTTTCACGCTGCTGCCGGCACCGTTTCGGGTCTTCCTCTACGGCTGGAGCGGCACCGCGACCTTCGACTATTTGAACGTGAACCCCGACGACACCTACGACTCGTTCGTCGGCAGCAGCCTCTCCCCGCGCTGGACGCCGACCTCGCTTGCGGGCGGGACAGGGAGCGTTTCGGTCGGCGACGGAGAGCTCACGATCAATGGTGCGGCGGACGCCCGCTACGGCGTGCTCTCCCAGCCGATCGACAACAGCTCGACCGACGTCACAACCGTAGGTGTTAAGCTCGACTCCGTCGACGGGACCAACGGGCTCATGGACCTCTACAGCGGCACGGGCGCGGGCGACTTCGCGAACTTCCTTGAGTTCGGCGTCCAAGGCGGTGACGCGGTGATCTATACACCGTCAGGAGTAGGCAACTGGACCGGGGGAGCCGTCTCTTTGCCCGCGACACTCTCGATGGAGGTCGGGACGTGGGCCCCGCGGGGCGATGGATGTACTTCTTCGTCAACGGCGAAGAGGTCCACGAGTTCGACGTCAATACCGACATCACCGCACCCGACATCCATCTCTTCCTCTACGGCTACGGCGCGACCACGACGGTCTGGAGCGACGTTACCGTGAGCCAGGTCCACATGTTCGACCGCACCGACGCGGGCTTCGACCCCGAGCCGTCCGCAGCCTTCGACGACTCCCTCGGGGTGCCGACGAGCTGGACCGAGACGAGCCTCGCTGGTGGATGGGGGTCAGCGGTCGAGAACAACAGCGAAATCACGATCGACGGAGCGGCCAGCAGTCGTTTCGGCCTGCTCTCGTCACCGCTCGACCAGAGTGACGCTTACGGCTACACCGTCCAGGCGAAGCTCGACTCGATTTCTGGTACGAACGGTCTCCTCGACATCTACGCGGGCACCGGCAACGGTGATTTCAGCCATTTCCTTGAGTTCGGCGTCCAGGGCGGCGACCTCGTGTCGTACGGCGACGGTCTGTCGAGCTGGACCGGCCCGGCGGTCTCGCTTCCAGTGGTTCTGCGCATCGAAGTCGGACCGTGGACGTCGTCCGGCCGCAACGTGTTCTTTTTCGCCAACGGCCAGCTCGAGTACGAGGTGCTCGACGCGGTGGCGATCCCCGACCAGCCATACAGCGTCTTCATCTACGGCTACGGCGACACGACGACATCGTGGGACTACGTCACCTGGTGGGAGACGAACGAGGGGATCTGGCAGGCCGACGGCTACGCCGACCAGGCGACCTACACCCACGACTACTCGGACCCCTTCAACGGCAACTACGACGAGGAGGTCACCGACACCCAGTCGAACGATGGCCTCGCCGGGATCAGCCAGAACGGCCTCGTCGTCGACGCCGACTACGAGTACGCGGTCAGCGTCTATTTGAAAGAGGACGATCTGAGCTCACCGGTGACAGTGTCGATCGGACCGGACACTGGGATGGGGTCGAGCTATACCGCGTACGCAAGCACGACCTTCAGCGATGTCACCGGCACGTGGACGAAGTACTCGGCGACGCTCACATCGTCGACGACGGACGACAACGCGAAGCTCTTCATCGGAGTCGCCGGGACCGGTTCGGTCTATATCGCCATGGTGAGCGTCATGCCGCTCAATGCGGCCCAGGCCGTTGACGGCGGCTGGAAGACGAACTTCGTCGACGCCCTCGAGGCGATGCACATCGGCGCGATCCGTTGGCCTGGTGGGATCATCTCGGACTGGTATAACTGGCAGGACGGCGTCGGTCCGATCGACGACCGGCCGCCGATGTTCTTCGGGCAGTTCGAAGCGGAGTGGATGACTAACGATGTGGGCACCAACGAGATTCTCGCGCTCGGAAATGCCCTCGGCGTGCCGGTCATACTCGGCGTCGATGTCGGGACACCGGTGTTGTTGAGCGAGATAAGCACTGGTGCGGCGGAAGCTGCTGACTGGGTCCAATACGTGAACGGGTCGACGTCAACGACCTACGGCGCGGAGCGCGCCTCGGATGGCTACTCGACGCCGTGGGACGTCCAAGACTGGGAGATCGGCAACGAGTCCTGGGGTAACTGGGAGCCGGGCTGGACGGCGGGCACCGGACAGGCGAGCCACTCCGGCTCGCCGCCTGGCTACGCCCAAGACTTCCTCACGTACCAGTCCGCAATGGAGGCGCAGGACTCGTCGATCGACTTCCTTGCGACCGGCGGTGCAGGCAATGTCAATGACCAGACCTGGAATGCTGACGTCCTGCAGACCCTCACCGACGCGGGGAGCACGGTCGGGGCTCTATCGCTCCACTACTACACCCCACAGACCCTGGCGGTCGACTTCGATCCTTCCGAGGTCTACGAGGCCTCGGTGGCAGCGTCCCTCACGATCCAGAGCGACCTGAACGACACGGTCAGCACAATCGAGGCGAACACCACGAACGACACGAAGGGGGACGTCACCGAGTACAACGCGATGTACTTGAACGAGCCGACCCAGCTCACGAGAAGTCTCGAGGGCGGTCTCGAAGAGGGGACGGAAGAGAACATGCTGCTGCGGGAGCCGGACATCGCCGAGATCAACACGGCATCGACGCTCGTGAACTTCTGGGACGGGAGCTCGATCCGGCTTTCGAACCGAGGGAGCTTCGAGACACCTGGTGGCCTGATCGAGTCGGTCATCGACAACAACTTCGGTCCGCAGCTCATCCCGAACACGGTGACGACGGGCACCTACAGCGTCGGATCGGTCGGTGACCTGCCGGCGCAGAGCTCGGTGCCCTATCTCGACGTGACGACGACGATGTCCGCGGACGGGAGTCAGCTCTACATCTCGGTGATCAATCGCGACCCGAGCAACGACCACGAGACGACGATCGACGTCTCGGGCGCCGGAACGATCGGCAGTTCGGCCAACTACGAGCAGGTGGGCTCGTCGAGCTACCGCGATCAGAACACCTGGCAGGATCCCGACCTCGTCTCGACGACGAGCGGGACGATCGACGACGCCGGGTCGAGCTTCACCTTCGACTTTCCAGCGCACTCGTACAGCGAGATCACGCTCAACACCGACGGGACCGCTACTAGCGGGCCGGAGATCATCGGCCAGGTGACGAACTCAAGTGGCACGCCAATCTCCGGCGCAACCGTCGAGACGAACACCGCGCTCTACGCCACGACGAACAGCAGCGGCTACTACGAGATCTCGGCACCGGCGGGTACGTACAGTCTGACGGCCAGCGACACGGGCTATACCTCGTACACCGAGACCGGGGTCCAGGTCAGCTCGGTCGGTGAAACGCCGCTACCGATCTCACTTTCGTCTTAAGAACCTTCCTCGAAGTAACAGCCCTCCCTTGGGAGGGCTGTTACTCAACGGTTGAACCAAAAAGACCCCGGGTTATGAGACCAACATCGTTCGTTTAGCCTGTCACGACCCGGGCCATCTAGTGGCCCAATGTACGCGTCTACCTGCAGGTTCGCGAGTTACACGATTGTGGGCAGCTGCGTGGGCGAGCGCATCCGGCCCCAAAACTAGGGATGGATCACCGGACGCGAAAGAACCCTCCCTTTCGGAAGGGCTCTGACCTGGCCTTCTCTGGGTTAGCGGGGGCTGTGACTGAGTTCACGACATAAGCGACCCACTTGAGCAGAGTGGCGGGGGCCAAGTGCAATCGCGCGACTTTTGGTTTACCGATCTTACGAAGTCGCTGGTAGGGGAGTCGTGCATATGCAGCCGCCAGGCCTTTGCCCTACTCAACGGAGCCCCGGCCAGCCGTTACACCCGAGAAACTTTCGCACTTCGACTTCGGGCGTTGCGCTGAACGCGAACGCCGCCATGATCGTTGGTGGCCATCACATGTTGGGCAAGTAGCAGTCTCATAGGTTTCTAGAGCCCACAGAAAAGGTGGTCGGGCTCGTCGTGTCGACGGCAGTGAATACTGACTTATCGGCACGTGCCCGCCGAAGGGGGGTCAGACTTGGGGTGCCGTTGACAGCCGCCCGAAGCGACTTCTTATAAATCATGTCACGAACAACAAGGCCGCTCGCCGGCGGAGATAAAGCAGCGAATAAAGCTCGCTCAAGGCTAATCGCATATCCCTGGAGCCCATAGCTTCGCCACTGACTCAGTAGGTCGCCGTCCTTGTAAAAACAGGTGACAGGCGGTACCTGCTCCCACGGCATCGCTTCGGTAAATAGAAACGAAATCCCTCTAAGTGCGGAGGCGCATTCTTGCGCTTGCCAATATCGGCCTTCACGAGTTCCCGCAGTCGCGCCAAGCCGAATGTGCTCTCGCCCGTGCCATTTAGGAAGCGACGTCGGTAGCCCAGAATCTCGTGTGTCTTGATGATCCCCATCGGGCCCTTGAGCCCCGTGTAGTGGAAGATCACGCCGGCAACGGTCGGTTCAGCCACAACCGGAGAGTCTAGGTCTGGGTGCTCTGGGCACAAGGGTCCAGCAAGTCTCGGATCAGCACGTCCGCGAGAACTATCTTGCGTGCGTCTTACGGTGGTCGTACACTGTTGGAATGGCACGCCGACTGATCGACAAAAAGCTCCGGGGGTTTTCCCCGTTGAGCGCGTCGTCGCGGCCGTGTTCAGGTACGCAGTTGCGTACCGATATAGCCAATCCCGGGGCCCATAGGGAACCCGGTACCGGCTACTTAGTCACCTCCTGGTAGACCCCAAACCCGCAGGTCGGGATAGGTCTACAAGTTACAGGGGAGTGAGGCTGAGGTAGCCGGTGTGGCTCCAACCCACACGCCGACAGCGTTCGATTCGTTGCACTCCTGCGCAATACAAAAATCCAATACCAATTAAGCCGTCACCAGGAAAGGCGCTCCGACGCGGAGTTTGCCATTGGCTGCGACGCGCTATCGCTCATTGACAACCGAATAGACCGCATGAAGTTTAGAGAGACGCGCCATCGTCTCTCAATGGGTCGGCGCGACCATTGGTGAGGTCAACTCGCTGTAAACGAGCCGCTAACGCTTTGGGGGTTCAAATCCCTCCCGGCCCACGTTCGTGCCTGTAACTCAATTGGAAGAGTGGCCGCCTCTTAAGCAGCTGGCTGTGGGTTCGAAGCCCACCAGGCACACGAAGGGGACGTCGCCGTTAGAAACCAGACGTGACAGTACGGAGAGACGTCTTCATGCTGCATTGGAGGAGTGGAGTCCCCGCGACCCCGTCACGGTCGAGACCACGGGTTCAAGTCCCGTATGCGGCGCCATGCAGACGTAGCTCAATGGAAGAGTGGTTGCCTTCGAAGCAACGGGTTGCACGTTCGAGTCGTGTCGTCTGCGCCATGTCCTGATAGTTCAGAGGAAGAACGCCACCTTGCGGAGGTGGAGGCCGCTGGTTCAAATCCAGCTCGGGACGCTTGACATGCCCATGATGCTCGTCTGGTAGAGCACCTCCACGGTAGGGAGGAACACAACGGGTTCGAGACCCGTCGTGGGCCCCATGTCTCTGCAGCTCAATGGACGAGCGGCTCTTTCCTAAAGAGGAGGTTGCTGGTTCGATCCCAGTCAGAGACGCCGTGGAAGTAGAACCAGTCAGGGAACTGGGCCTCACTGCTAATGAGTGCATGGCTTGGGCCATGGGCTTCGAGTGCTCCTGCTTCCGCTCATGTTAATGCCAGAAACCTAATGCCCCGTTGTCTACCTCGCAGCAGAGCGAAAATACCAGCGCGCACGGAAACCACGCCGTACAGGTGCTGGCTTCTTGGCTGAAGAAAGCCGCACCGGTTGCGGTTCTGAGCAGCCGGAGCTGGGTCACGTTGACCCAACAACGAAAGACGAGGCTCTCTGGAGATCTGGTAGCCGGGAGCATCTGGTCATGGTCAAAGGCAGGGCGCGAGGCGGAATTATGATATGTCGAGTGTTGTGCCACGGATGCCACGTGAAGAAGACAAAGGACAATGGGGATGCTGTACAGGGTCCCTCGGTTGGTAATGCTGTCCTGGACCAGGACAGGGTCGCCCGAGCGCGCAAGTTCTACGCTAGTGGTGCCTACAACGTGGCCTGAACTGGGAGAGCCGTTTGAAGTCAAGCACAATACTTTGAGACGTGCCTGTAACAATGGATGGAGGCACGTCGCCTGGGAGAGTTCGCATCCGGCGATGCATCCTGTCTTGAAAACAGGCGGCGGCTCGAAAGGGTCGTGGGGGTCGGCACCTCAACTCTCCGCTCATGGAGCGTTCGTCTAATGGCTAGGACTCGTGTTTTTCAGGCACAGAACGAGGGTTCGACTCCCTCACGCTCTACTCATGGTCCCATCGTCTAGTGGCGAGGACGTCAGTTTCTCGAACTGAAAACCGGGTTTCGACTACCCGTGGGACTACCACCGGGATGTAGTGAAACGGGATCACACCGCGTTTGGGACGCGGAAGCGAAGGTTCGACTCCTTCTATCCCGACCGATGCCAGAAGTCCCACTCGGCGTGGGAGCGGGACTGTTAATCCCGACGCGGTGGGTTCGATCCCCACTCTGGCAGCTCATCAGGTGTATAACAAACCGGAAAGGAGGCAGCGATGCCTACGCAAATAAACGACAAGCTTTGGAACTGGGCTAGCGAGATTGACGAAGGTACGCTCCTCCAAGCGGCCAAGACGAGCCGGTTGCCGATAGTGGTTGGCCATGTTGCTCTCATGCCCGACGCCCACGTTGGGATCGGGGCGACTGTTGGCTCCGTCATCCCGACCGAGAACGCGGTTATACCGTCGGCCGTCGGAGTGGACATCGGGTGCGGCATGATCGCCGTACAGACCAGCCTCACGGCGTCACAGATGCCCGATGACCTGACCGGCTTCATCGGCGAGGTGGAGAGGGCGATACCGGCTGGCGTCGGACAAGGACACGGTCAGGCGTCGAAGCTGGCCGAGACCTGGATGGCAGCCAACCTAAGTCGCATCGGCCTGTCGACCAAGCAGGAAGCCACCGCGGCCACCCAGTTCGGCTCACTGGGCTCGGGTAACCACTTCTTCGAGATCTGTCTGGACGAGACGGGCCAGGTGTGGGTCGTCCTACATTCAGGAAGCCGGGGTATCGGTAACCAGCTTGCGCAGGGCCACATCAAGCTGGCACGTGACAAGGCATCCGAGCAGGCTCTCAAGCTCGAGGACCCCGACTTGGCCTACTTCATCCAGGGAACGCCTGAGTTCGACGCCTACATCCGTGACATGCATTGGGCTCAGGACTATGCCATGGCCAACCGCTCGGCGATGATGGACAGCGCGCTTCGGGCGTTCTTCGTCTTCGTCGGTACGGGTAGCCAGGTGGAGCGCATCAACTGCCACCACAACTTCACTCAGCGTGAGGTGCATGACGGCAGGGAGTTGTGGGTCACTCGCAAGGGAGCCATCAAGGCCGACGTCGACGATCGCGGCGTCATCCCAGGCTCCATGGGCACAAGGTCCTATATCGTCCGCGGCAAGGGCTCAGCCCTCAGCTACAACTCCTGCTCGCACGGCGCTGGTCGTCGCTACAGCCGGAGCAAGGCCAAGAAGCAGTTCACGGTCGAGGACCTAGCTGAGCAAATGAAGGGCAAGGCCTGGCTGTCAGACCGTGGGCTGGCCCTTTTGGACGAAATTCCGTCCGCGTACAAGGACATCGACCAAGTAATGGCCGACCAGGCCGATCTGGTTGAGGTCGAGCACACCCTGTCTCAGGTGCTCAACTACAAGGGCACCTGAGCCTTAGAGGATTGACCCAGTGCGTGAGCAGGAAACGAGCCGTCTGCAAAACGGTGTATGAGGGTGCGATCCCTCCTGGGTCTCCATGTGCCCGTGGTGTAGTGGCAACACCTCACCTCGCCATGGTGAAGACGGCGGTTCAAATCCGCTCGGGCATTCCACGCCGATGTAGCTCAATGGGAGAGCATCTGACTTCCAATCAGACAACCGGAGTTCGATTCTCCGTATCGGCTCCACGGCTATATAGCTCAGTTGGAAGAGCGTCTGTGTGAAGAACAGAGGGCCCACGGTTCAAGTCCGTGTGCAGCCACCATCCGTCGGTAGCTCAGTCTGGTACAAGAGCACCACACCGATAATGTGAAGACCGGTGGTTCAAATCCACCCCGACGGACCACGTTGGTGTAGCAAACGTTGGCTTTGCGCCTGACTTTTAATCAGGTACAACGCAGGTTCGATTCCTGTCGCCAGCACCAACCGCGCCAAGCTCAATGGCGAGCATCTCTTTTACAAGGAGACGGGACGGGGTTCGATTCCCTGGGCGCGGACTGTGACGGAAGCAGAAGTGGTCGATGCGGTAGGTTGTGGACCTACTAACTAGGGAGTTCAAGTCTCCTCCGTCACCCCACCTACGTGGTGCAGCGCGGGCTGACCTGTCTTCCATAAGGACGGTGTTTTGGGTTCGACTCCCGGCGCCACGACAGCTGCATGTTGTTCTTAGCAGGTGAGAGAAACGGTTTCCTCGTCAGCCTCATAAGCTGAAGACACCAGGTTCGACCCCTGGACCTGCCACCATGTTTGCCGCTGTGGAGCCGGTAGCTCCAGCGTTTCTTATACAGACGCCGGCTGGGTTCAACTCCCAGCAGCGGTACTCATGGGGATGAGCCCGAATGGTGAGGGAGCTGCTTTGCAAGCAGTTTGTCGAGAGTTCGAATCTCTTCATCTCCACCCATGCACCCGTGGCGAAACTGGAATACGCGCCTGCCTTAGGAGCAGGTCCTTCGGGATGAGAGTTCGAGTCTCTCCGGGTGTACCCATGGCGACATAGCCCAACAGGAAGAGGCGCTGGGCCTAAACCCCGGTCAGTGCGAGTTCGAACCTCGCTGTCGCTACCCCTGGCTGCGTAGTCCAATTGGCAGAGACGCAACGCTCAAACCGTTGTCAGTGCGCGTCCGAATCGCGTCGCAGCTACCACGCCCCGTTGGTGTCAATGGACAGCACAACACTTTCGTACAGTGACGGTCACAGTTCGATTCTGTGACGGGGCTCTCATCCTGACGTAGCCCAATTGGCAGCGGCGACAGTGCGAGACGCTGTTCAGTATCGGTCCGAATCCGATCGTCAGTACCTAAGCCCGTCGACAGGGATGTCCTCTTGGTGTTCTAAGCCGAGTGAGCAAGGTTCGAGTCCTTGGATGGGCGCAAAGATAGAGATCAAGAAAGGAGGTCACCAACATGGCCACGGTTGCACTACTGCTCAATGCCAGCTTCGAACCACTGAAGGTGGTCTCCGCTCGAAGGGCGGTGGTACTGGTACTAAGTGGCAAAGCCGAGGTAGTTGAGGCCGGAGATGCCCGTTTTAGATACGAGCACGGCGAGGTGACCGTACCCGCCGTCCTGCGTCTCGTGAAGTTTGTACGCGTCCCATATCGGGCCACAGTTCCACTTACTCGTCGGGCTGTCCTAGTTCGCGACGGTGGCGTCTGCGCATACTGCGCTGGTACTGCTGACAGCATGGATCACGTCGTACCTCGTGCCAAGGGCGGCCAGCATCGCTGGGAAAACGTGGTCGCTGCCTGTCGGCCCTGTAACGGCCGAAAGGACGACCGTACCCTGGCTCAGCTGGGCTGGACGTTGAAGTTCACGCCGTACGCGCCAAAGGCGACTCTTTACCTCGTCTTCCGCCATGAACAGCAGGAGGCATGGAGGCCTACCTCGCCCTTAGCTAGGCGATTGGGATGTGGGGGAACTGGTAGACCCGCTCGGCTCTGAACCGAGAGCATTTGAAGGTTCGATGCCTTCCATCCCAGCTCGTTCCGGGAAACGGTGATGGTCTCGTAGCAAGACTTTGAATCTTGTGTGCGGTGGTTCGATTCCACCTCCCGGAGCCATTCATGCGGTCTATTTGGTTGTCGTTCCGTAAGTCCGTGAACAAAGCCCCATAGATAACTAAACACAGCACCTACAAGCCGAAGGGAGATATCCATGGCAAAGTTCTCGTCTGTTGCAGCGCGCCCAATCGTAAAGCACGTGGTGCGAACCACGGGTGTACAAATGCCGGACGTACGAGCATGCTGTCGGGTTCGAAAGCAACGCGAAGCGAGCCGTTTTTGCTTGCCCTGTCCAACTTTGTCCGTGAGGGCACCTTCTACGAGAGTGCTAATGAGCGTGACGGTCGCTTCGCTGAGCTTGTCCGGCGGCGACCAACGTCAGGCCCGGAGCTGGGTTCGCTCGTCTCATTCCCATGGCTTCGCAGCGAGGCCCAGATGCGTTCTGTGTCTCTTGTCGGAGCCGCCGAATACGTGAAGGCCGGTGGTGAGCACGGTCGTCAGGTCGTGGCATCTGCCCTTCAGCGTGCCTGATGAGCCGGGGCGCAACTCCTGGCTTACTGGTTCGAGCGCCATGGTCGTCGTGTCCCGCAGCCTGTCAAGCGGGGGGTAGCCGACGCTACGGTTCGCCTCTACAACGAGCGCTCCGCGGTCAAGTACGACGGCCAGGGCAAGGCATGGCGGTTCGCCGACGTCGTTGACTTAGTTCACCCAAAGCCATCTAGCGAGGCTCAAGGGCGGCTGTTCAAGTACCTGCTTGACGCGCGGCCACGGCCACGCTACAGAGCTTCCTCCAGTGATGGCGAAGGCCAAGACCGTGGCACAGCGTCTGGAAGCCGGCGAGGATGTCACAGCCGACGATGTGAAGGATGCTGGGATCACCTGGGAGCGCCAGTCGTCCAGCGCAAAGATGGACGCTCCAGCGTGGGAGCGCCAGATCCCCACGATGGGCTACATGGCTCTTCTACGGAACCTACGCAACTTCGATGAGGCGGGCATCAGTGGTGAGGCCGTGCAGGCCGTCGTGGACAAGCTGATGGACCCAGCCGAGGTAGCGGGTAGCCGTCAGTTCCCAATGCGGTTCCTGTCGGCCGCCAAGGCTGTGCAGTCGGTGCGTTGGCTGCCTGGCTCGAGCGCGCGCCCTCGACCTGTCTCTGGCTAACGTGCCAGAGCTGAGCCGGCGCACCCTGGTGCTCATCGACGTGTCGGGCTCGATGTTCGTGCCTGCGGCTGGTGAGCGTAGTGATCTGCAGCGCTGGGAGGCAGCGGCCGTCTTCGGGTTGGCCATGGCTATGAGGGCTGAGAAGGCAGACGTCTATGCCTACAGCAACGACGCCAAGAAGGTGAAACTGTCTCGAGGAGCCTCCCTCCTTCGCCTCGTTGAGCAGGTAGGTGGGTTCGGTGGCGGTGGCACGGCTACGTGGCAGACGCTGCGCCGCACGTTCGACGGCCATGACCGGGGTGATCATCGTGACCGATGAGCAGGCGAGCCACGGTTCAAACGACCCGGGACCAGATGTTGTACCCGTGATCTACACGTGGAACCTGGCTGGCTACCGTCAGGCACAGACGAACAACGGTGAGCGGGGCCGCTATGCCTTCGGTGGTCTCAGTGATAAAGCAGCGGTAGTCATCCCTTTGCTGGAATCGGCTCGGGATGGTGATTGGCCCTTCTGACATAATCGAAATAGAAGCGGTGTGAAGCTAAGGGTTACTTCGGTAACGACTGGTTAAACAGTTACAGGTTCGAACCCTGAACGTGAGGGGTTACACCCTCACTCATTCATACCTTTAGCGGCTTGTTCTCGCTTCGCAGCCTGAGAGTAGTAGCGGTGTGAAGATTCGGGTTACTTCGCCTCTTAAGCGAGTGGTCGTTGGTTCGAACCCAACCGGTCGGACGAAATCCGACCGTAGCTCAGTGGTAGAGCACTTACGTTTACCCGATTCGCCAGTTCTCGCTACCAACCATCTACGAGCCGGTGTGCAGCCGCTGGGTTACGTCATTTGAATTGAAACAACACCTAGCGGCACACCGTTCTCGGCTCGATATTATTGGCCAGCTAGGCCGAGGAGGTTGACAAGTGGAAGCGAGCAATAGCGGCGTGGATTTGGGAACCGGCTTCGCACATCCGCACGCCTCCGAGGAGGCTCGTCGTATTGCCGAACAGGGGATGATCTTGCGCGCCCAGGTTGGGTCCGGGGTTCACGGCACCGCAGTCGTAGGTCAGGACGACCGCGACAACGAGATGGGAATCTGTCTCGAGCCTCCCGAGCATGTGACCGGCGTTGCCCGGGTACCTGCGGGGATCAACGAGACAAGTCGGAGAGTCGCTCGTTCACATTCGTGGCGGGGTCAAGCGCAATCGCGCCCGACTTTTGGTTCACATATCTCACGAAGTGGCTGTTAGGCGGCGTGTGCATATGCAGCCGCCAGGGGGCCGCCTGCTCAGTAGTGGCCAGCCGATCGAATTGCCCCGAGAAACTCGATCTGTCTCGATCATCTCGTTGGGCGCCCGATTCCAATCTCGTCAAACCGCAATTGTCCTATCTCGTGAAACCGCGAATGTCGACCGTGGAACCGTGTCGGACTGGCAACGGCCCCAATAACGTAAATGAAGGCTGTGACGACGGCCAAGCCGCTGAGCTGGGTTTCGTTGAAGTTGTAAACGAAAGGTGGCTCGTTCACACATCGTGGCGGGGGGCCCGATATCCGCGATCAACCGCAACCTCCCTACCGGGGATTTCGTACGAGGTGGTCCTCGAACTGTGCATCAGAAGTCGTCGGCCAACTCTAATTCGTGCCCACCTTGTGCGGCGAAGGTGACGCCTCCAAATCAACATTCGCCGCCTACATCCCCTCGAGCGTGTACGGGTTAAGGATTTGCCGCCCCCGGGCCTCTCGTCGCTCGACGGCGCTCATCCCGGAGGTCGCCGCCACCTCGTCCCAGCCGTCCTCGACAACTGCAACCTGCCGATCCACGATCTCCCGCGCCTCGGCCCGGTCGAGCAAGTACGTCGACGCTCGCTCGACGCAACCGGCCACCTGGCTCATCTTCCAACCGTCCTCGCCGATCGCCATCGCTTGCGTGGCCTCTCCCCCGCCGCGCCGTTGAGGAGTGACGTCGAACGCCGGCGTGAGCGTCAACATCGACCCATCCCAAAAGGCGGCGTGGTTCTTCGCGTGGTCGTCGGTGTTGGAGACGAGGATGTTGAACGTGATCCGACCGAAGAGCTCTCTCAATGTCGCCTTCGGCTCGGTGAACCGCGCCCATTTGCTCGGCGAGGTCGGCGTAGCTCGCGTACCGGCCCTCAATCTCCCCAAGCCCAAGCACGGTGAGGGCCGACACGACAGCCCGTCGGCTTCGGGCATCCCGATCGAAGCGCTCAACGAGGAGCACGTCACGATCGAGAGCGCACGAGCCGACCGGTGCGACATCGAGGCCGCAACGGCGGGCGAGAGTCATGGCGGCGTACTCGTACTTGAGAACAGGACGGTCCTCGGTCCGTGAGGAGAATTCGCCAACAGGTGGCGTTCGCCGTCCTCGATTAGGGCCTTTGGGTAGAAGCGCCGCCTGGGGAGCTCTCGAGCAGCAGGGCATCTCTGAGCTCCGGAGCGAGCTCTTCTCCTGCTTCCACGGCGTCCGCCGCACGCATCAGGTCATCAAGCGTGACTCCAGTCGTGCCGCGGTGGACGTACTCGGTCGGCGAGGTCTGGAAGTCGAGTGCGCCAATCCGGTTCGAGCCAGACAGGAGGAGGTAGTCGAGAAGCCCCGGCTCGGCCGCCCCCGGGTCGATCTGCAGCCGGTGGCGGATGACGTGGCGCCCCCAGCCATCTGGGCTGGCGTCGTGGATGCAGCCAGCGACCTCGTCGTGCTCCGGTGCGATCTCCGGAGAGCCAAGCGGCAGCTCTGGAAGATAGAGTGGAAAGTTCTCCCGGTCAAGGTAGCTCCGGCCGTAGGAGAAGGCGATGAGTGGGCCTCGCTGACGAAGGACACCGGCGACAACGGGCTCGTACTCCCCCGGTCGCCAGACCCACACGTATGCCTCGAGAAGTCATTCGTCACTTGTCGGGTTCTTGCCCGCCTGCTGGAGGAGGGCGAGACGGGCGGCCGTAAGGTCGCGATCCATTGAAACGCGGATGTCGTCCTCGGAGAACAGTGGGACGCCGACGAGGCGAGCCGCCTCAAGCGCAATCCCGAGAGCCCACACTGGGCTCGCCACGCTCCACCTTGGTGACGGTGTCTGGCGAGACGCCGATACGGTCGCCGAGCTCGGCCTGGGTCCAGCGTCGCGGTGAGTTGACCCTCACGGACGCGTGCTCTTGAGCAGGGAAGCGACCTCCAAG
>CAWCEZ010000003.1:0-54638 GCA_963794745.1 uncultured Acidimicrobiaceae bacterium | reverse complement strand
ACCCGAGCTGGGCGCCGTTCTCGCTCGAAGCGCGGAAGGAGGCGGGCCTAGACCAGGACCAGCTGGCCCAGTGGGCGGGTGTGACGCGAGAGTACGTAAGCGAGCTTGAGCGCGCTGCCCATGCCACCAAGCTTGACCGCCTGTTTCGGGTGCTCGACCTACTCGGCCTCGAGGTAGTCCTCCGGCGCAAGCAACCGCGATGACCATGCGTACCGCTGTCGGGGAGGAACTAGGGATTGGATGGTCCCAGTAGATGGCGGCGCGCCCTCCACTTCGTGTTCTCATCTCGGGTCGCTTGGTCGGGCACCTCTACGACGCCGACGGCGTGTGCGGTTTCGCGTATATCGAGGACCAGACGGTCCCGCGTTTGTCAGCGTGTATGCCTTGGCGGGCCGAACCTTACCCCGCTCTTGTTAGCCCAGTACGGTCCGTCATCGAGGGATGGCTGCCTGAGGACCGTCTTCGCGATGCCGTTGCCCGCCAATTAGGCGTCAGTCCTGAGGACCAGTACGCGCTGCTAGAAGGAATCGGGATCGACTGTGCCGGCGCGGTGCAGGTGCTACCAGAAGACCCCTCACCGGAACAGCCGTCAATCCGCTGGCTGACTCAAGCCGAGCTGGTGAGCTTGATAGAGGCGCTGCCTCGTGCCCCCCTCGGGCCGAGTGAAGACCTACGAGTCCGCGCCAGCCTGGCTGGCGTCCAAGGGAAGCTACCGGTCGTCATTGAGGATGGCAGGACAGGCTTGCCAAGGGGCGGGGTGCCGTCTACGCATATCCTCAAGCCACAGTGGCGGCCGGGCCCGGACGACCCGCAATGGCACGACCTGGTCGCCAACGAAGCCTTTTGTATGCGCTTGGCGGAGTCCGCGCGTCTCAGCGTCGCTAAAGTCGCCCCCACCCTCATAGGCGAGCGCCCTGTGCTCGTCGTAAACCGCTTCGATCGCTACAGGGGTTCAGAAGGTACCGAGCGCCTACATCAAGAGGATCTCGCGCAGGCCTCAGGGACCCTGCCCGCGCGAAAGTACGAAGCCGACGGCGGGCCATCGCTTGTCCGCCTAACGGGCGCATTACGGGACGCTGGCGTGGCGCCGGTACAGACGTTCCCCGAACTTTTGGACGCCATCACCATCGCTGCCGCAACAGGCAATGCCGACCAACATGCGAAAAACCTTGCCGTTTTGTACGATCCCGCCGGTTCCCGTCTGGCGCCGTTGTACGACCTCACGTCGACCATGGTTTACCCCGACCTCACAAAGCTGGCGGCTCTAAGTATCGGCGGCGTCGTTTACATCGACGAGGTCGATGATGAAGCGTGCCTCCGCGAGGCAGTTAGCTGGGGCATGCCGGAGCAACTAGCGCGAGCTCGCATTGCTAGTTTGGTGGCGCGCCTCCACGCGTCACTTGACCCTGTCCTGGAAGTTGCTCGGGATGAGGCTTGGTTCCGGCCGGTCGTGAGCGAAGCCAGTGACCTGGTCCGACAATGGCCAGAACGCTCCAGGTCGTAGCTACCGAAGCCGCCTCGAACGTGGAACAGCGCACCGACAAGATTTAGGCCGGCAGCGGACGTCGGGTGAAAGGAAGGGCGGGACGTGGTGCCGCACCGCCTTCACGTTCCGAAGGCCGTGGAGGCGGTGCGGATACCATGCTCAGCCCTGCGTCTCCCAGCCGTAACATGGTCAATTGTGGACCGGCTGGAACGCCTCGTAAACCTTGTGGTGGCGCTTCTCGATACCGAGAGGCCGCTGACCAGGGAAGAGCTGCGCCAGCGGGTGGGCGGCTACAGCGAGGACAACGACAATTTCCACCGCAACTTCGAGCGCGACAAGGACCTGCTCCGCCAGATGGGGATCCCGGTCGTCGCCGAAGGGCTTGGGGCCAACCTGCCGGCTGAGGCGGCCACCGGCTACCGGATCCCCCGCGACCTTTACGAGCTGCCTGACCCAGGCCTCGATGCCGAAGAGCTGATGGCGCTCAGCCTGGCCGTGTCAGCGGTGGAGTTCGACGGGTCCGCGTCCGGAGCGGCTACGACGGCTCTTCGCAAGCTCGCCGGTCCCGGCCCAACGGCGCCGGAAGGCCTGGCCGGTCCGCAGTCACCGGTCGCAGACGTACCCTCCGACGAGCGGGTCAGTGCGCTCTTCTCGGCCGTCACCGAGAGGCGGGTCGTCCGCTTCGACTACGGCGGGGTGGCCCGGCGCGTCGACCCCTACAGGCTGTCCTATCGGCAAGGGAGGTGGTACCTCGCCGGCTACGACCACGGCCGGGAGGGCGAGAGGCTGTTCCGTACCGACCGCATCGCCGGGACGGTCGTGCTCGAAGACGACGCCGGGGCCTTCGAACGACCTCAGGGAACGGTGGCAGGCCCGCCGCCACCGTGGCGCCTCGGCGAGGACGAAGAGATAGTGGTCGACCTGAGGGTGGACGCCAGCCAGGCGCCGTGGGTGAGCTCGCTGGCCGGGGGAGGCACGGTCGCCCAGCCAGGCGGCGACGGCCTCGTGTACTTCCAGCTGCCGGTGACCAATCGGGCGGCATTTCGCGGCTTCGTCCTCGGGCTGCTCGACCACGCCGAGGTCATGGGCCCCCCGAAATGCGCGACGAGATGGTCTACTGGCTCACCTCCCTGGCCGGCCAAGAAGGCCCCACCCGCCCGCACAGGCTGTCGCGGATGAGCCGGCCCAGCTCGGCGGAGCGCCTCAGCCGGCTGCTGGCGATAGTGCCCTGGGTCGTCGCCCAGGACGGCCCGACGATCGAGGAGGTCTGCGAGAAGTTCGCCATCTCCGAGGCCGAGCTCCTGGCTGACCTCAACCTGCTGTTCATGTGCGGCGTCTACCCCTACACCCCCGACGCTCTCATCGAGGTGGACATCGACCGGGGCAGGGTCTGGGTGCGCTTCGCAGACTGGTTCCGCCGCCCGCTGCGCCTGACGCCACCGGAGGGCTTAGCGCTAGTGGCGGCAGCACGGGCGATGCTCGGCGTGCCGGGGTCGCCGACGAGCGGTGGACGAGAGGCTCTCGCCAGCGCGGTCGCCAAGCTCGAGATGGTCCTCGGGGCCGGCGGCGAGGAAGGTGTCGACGTCGAGCTCGGGGCGGCCTCGGCGGAGGTGCTCGGGACCCTGCAGGCGTCCTGCGCCGAGCGGCGCAAGGTAATGGTCGATTACTACTCCTTCGGGCGTGACGAGACCGGGAGCCGGGTCGTCCACCCGTGGCGTGTATTTTCCTCCGGGGGGCACTGGTACTTGGCGGCCTGGTGTGAAAAGGCGCAGGACAAGAGGCTCTTCCGGGTTGACCGGGTGCGTTCGGCCACGGCGCTTGACGAGACCTTCGAGATGCCCGCGTCGCTCGGCCCGGTCCCGGTCTATGACCCCAAGCCCGAAGACCCGCTCATCGTGCTCGACCTGGCTCCCGGGGCGCAGTGGATCGCCGAGCGTTACCCCAACGAAGGCGTCGACGACAGGGGGGACGGCAACGTCCGGGTCCGCATCCGGGTCAGCTCGAGGGCGTGGCTGGAGAGGTTGCTGCTGCGTGCCGGCCCTGAGGCGACCGTGGTGTCGGGTGCCGAGGGGGTCCTCCCGGCCGCCGCCCAGCGCGTCCTAGCTGTCTATGGGCATGTAACCTCTAAGGAGTGACCCTGACCGATGACGAGACGGCAGAGCGCGCCTCGGAGCAGGGCCCAGCGCCGGCTCAGAGCGGCCGCCACCAAGCGCTAGTCGAGTGGATCGTCATAGTCGTCGTGGCACTCGTTGCCGCGCTGCTCATAAAAACCTTTGCAGTACAAGCTTTTTACATACCTTCGCCGTCGATGTACCCGACCCTCAAACCAGGGGACCGGGTACTCGTCAACAAGCTCTCCTACGACTTCCACTCGGTTCACATCGGCGACATCATCGTTTTCCGCCGTCCCCCCAAGGACGACTCTCCCGGTATCAACGACCTGATCAAGCGGGTTGTGGCGACCGGTGGCGAGACGATTGACGTCGCCAATTGCAACATTTATATAAACGGGAAGGTGGAGCTGCAGCCGTGGTTGCCCAAGGGTTACCAGAGCCCGGCCTCGGCCTACTGCACGACGTGGCCGTCGGGGACGTACTCAGATCCCTTCACGGTCCCCAAAGGTGACTTCTTCGTAATGGGTGACAACCGCAAGGACTCCTACGACTCTCGCTACTGGGGCCCGTTGCCCGGCAGCTACGTAGTCGGCCGGGCCTTCGTGCGGATGTGGCCGCTCGACCGGATCGGTTTGTTGTAGATATTTTCTGCTGAGGGGCAACTCTGAGCGTGGTGGGGCCTCTGACATAAGTCCTGGCTGAAGGGGTCGTCGTGGCTAGGGTCCAACAACGCAGAGTGGTGATGCGCTAAGAAGTTCGGGAATGGCACTTCGATCGCGAGATCTAGCACGCCCGTAAAGCTCAAGAGGGTTAGTTGGACGCCGATATCTCCCTTAGTGGTTCAGCGGCCTCCTGCCAGAGGCCCGGGAGTTAGAAAGAAGGGTTGGCCAAGGTGGCTACAGTAAGGGCGAGTTGCCCAACTTGTGGAGACGTCGAACTGACGACTCGTGAAGTACAGGTGCAAATGTGCTCCGCCACCGACGACGGCACTTATTCTTTTCTTTGCCCGAGTTGCCGGCTGATCGTGAACAAGCCAGCCGAACAGCGTGTGGTCGAGCTACTAGTTTCAGCAGGCGTAAGGGTTGTCAGTTGGGACCTTCCGGCCGAGCTTTCCGAACCCAAGTCCGGGCCCGCCATCACCTACGACGATCTCCTTGCCTTCCATTTCGAGCTTGACTCCGATGACTGGCTCGAGCAAGTGATCGCCGGTGGCGGCACGTGGGGCTCGCGCTGAGGCCGCTCGACAAGTGAGCTGGGCCTGGGCGGGAGCACTCTGCGTCGCCGGGCTCGGTGCCGGCGTGTCTGGCGCATGGCTAGCGCGCTCAGGCGAGAGACCGCTCAGCTACGCCTGGCCCGAGCCGAGGTCAGGGACGTCAGGGGCCGGTTGCAGGCAACGGGATCCGACAGGACCGTTACCAAGCTCTGAATGGGCAGGGACCGGGCGCGCCTGTAGGCTCGTACCAGTGAACCTCGACCCGGAGAAATTGATTGTCCTCTTCGTGATCGCCCTGCTCGTGCTCGGCCCGAACCGGTTGCCGCAGGCCGCTCGCACGTTGGGCAAAGGTTTGGCCGAGGTCCGCAAGTACACCTCGAGCTTCCAGTCCGAGGTAAACCAGGTCCTAGCTGAGCCTCGTAGAGTTATGGATGCCGCAATGCGCGAGGTGGACATGAACCTGCACCCCGAGCGCGCCCCGCGGCAATCACCGAGCGCCGTCTCACCTCCAGCGCTGCCAAGCCCTTCGGCTGAGCCAATCTCAGCAACCTCTGAGCCGGTCCCGGTAGCGCCGACGGTGCCTCCGAGCGCGATGCCGGACGACCCGACTCTCAACTAGAGCGCACCGGTGGCCGACGGCGACCCCCTTGTCGGGGGCACACAAGTAGGCGAAGAGCTTTTCGGGGCCGATGTGGCCGGCGCCCCGCTCAACGGCCACAGCTCCAGCCCGCTGGACGGCATCGGCGACGGCGACGGCGCCAAGATGACCCTGCTCGAGCACATCGCCGAGCTCCGCAAGCGCGTGCTCGATCATGGCCCTGGCGGTCGTCGTCACCTCTATAGGAGGTTGGTTCCTCTACCAGCCCGTGCTGAGCTTCGTCCATGAGTCCTACAAGAACTTCTGCCACGCCCACCCCGGCAAGCTCATCAGTTGCAACTTCTTGGTGCTGGGCCCGACGGAAGGCTTCCTGACCCGCCTGAAGATCGCCTCGTACATCGGCATCGCCCTGGCCGCACCGGTGTGGCTATGGGAGGTATGGCGTTTTATTACGCCCGGCCTCACCAAAAACGAGAAGAAGTACGCTGTCCCCTTCGTAGCCTCAGCCCTGTTGCTGTTTTGCATGGGGGTAACGACGGCGGTCCTCGTGTGGCCGAGGGCTCTCACCTGGTTGATCGACGTCGCCGGGCCTAGCGTCACGACCGGTTACTCGCTCACCTCGTACGTCTCGTTGTACCTGCTCGTCTGCCTTGTTTTTGGCGGGGTTTTCCTCTACCCGATAATCGTCGTGTTCTTGATGATCGCGGGAGTGGTCCCGTCCAAGACGTGGAGGAAGTGGCGCCGGGCCGCCATAGTCGTCATTTGCGTCGTGGCCGCCGTGGTGACGCCGAGCAACGACCCCTTCACTTTCCTCGCTCTCGCCGTACCGATGATGATTTTCTACGAGGCCTCCATCATCATCGGCCGCGTCATGAAGAAATAACCAGGGCCCGCCGGCGGCAGTGGCAAAGCTCCCGAGCCTGCGCGCGCTCGGCAAGACCCTCGCCGTGGTCGCGATAGCGCTTTTTTCGCTCGGGCTCGGCCTGTTCCAGCTGTTGCGCGCAGGTGGGCTCCACGCCATCTTGGAGTACGACGACGGGGTCTGGTTCGGCTCGACGCTGCGCATTGTGGACGGTGCCATCCCGTACCGTGACTTCGTACTGGACCAGCCCCCGTTGGTCCCGTTGCTTCTTTCCCCGGTAGGCCTGGTCTCGCACGCGATCGGCGCCGCGGACGCGTTCGGCGTCGCCAGGATCGTTACCGTCGCCGTCGAGGCGCTCAACGTCGTGCTGCTCGGCATGCTGCTGCGTTACCGCTCGGCTCTTTGCATCGTCGTGTCGTGCACCGTGCTTGCCGTGTTCCCGGCCGCAGTCGTCACCTCGCGCACCGTCCTGCTGGAGCCCTACTGCGATTTGTTCTGCCTGCTCGGCCTCGTGGCTGCCTTCGAGGGCGGCCGGCTCTGCCGAGACCGCAAGCGGATAATCCTGGCCGGGGCCGCTTTCGGGGCTGGCTGTGCCTGCAAGGCCTTCGCCCTGCTCCCCTTCGTGGTCCTCGCAGGCCAGTTCTGGGCAAACCAAGGGTTACTGCCGACCCCGAAGCACCTGAAGGACGCTGCCCGCTTGGCGCTGGGAGCGGCGGTGTCGTTCCTGTTTATTTGCAGCCCTTTTTTGGTGATCGCCCCGGGCGCTTTTGCGCGCCAGGTCGTGCTCACCCAGCTCGTGCGCGGAGCGCGCGCCATGTCGGACCACTGGTCGCGCGTTCGCCGAGCTGGTCGGCGTCCCGCCGGCCCCTAACGGCGGTGCGCTCCCAACTTCCTTCGAGCGGCTCGTCGTTGTGGCGGTCGTCGCGCTGGTGTGCGCTGCGCTGGTCGCGACCTGGAGGGCGGCCAAACGGCCGGTCCGGGCGTCGCTCGAGCGCTACGGGGTGGTCTGTGTGATCTTTACCGGCGCCGGCCTCACTTGGCCGGCCGCCTTTTATTACCACTACGCCGCATTCATCGCCCCGTTCCTTGCGCTGCCCTTCGGCATAGCCGCCGAGGCGCTGAGCAAGGCCAAAGGCCGGGTAATTGCTCTCGGCGCCGCCTGCGCCCTCATCGTGGCTGGTTCGGCGCACGCCGTTCGCGCGGTTCAGACGGTCGACCAGCCCGACACGCCCGACGTTGCTTTCGTGGACCGGGCGATACCCGAGGGTGGCTGCACGGTGAGCGATAACCCGGTCATCTTGGTGCTCGCTGACCGTTTCAGCGCACCGAAGGGATGCACCGACCTCGTAGACGCCGACGGTTCGACCCTTGTCTGGTCAGGGGGCAAGCGCGGCTCGAAGGCCCTTTCTTCGCCGGCCGCCCTCGCCGGGTGGGCCAACGTCCTCGAGCACACCGATTACCTGCTCGAGACCGCCGGCCTGACGCCCGGGCGGATCCCCGGGGCCCGACGTTGCTCGTCTACCTGCACGACCACTTCACCAGGGTCGGCCGTACCGGTGGCATCGTTGTGTGGGCACGCGAGCCGTAGCCGCTACCTTGGCCTGGTGAAGGCTTCGTTCCTGGCCGGTTACCCCTTCGAACTGGACGCGTTCCAGCTCGAGGCCATGGACGCGCTCGACCGGGGCCACAACGTCGTGGTGGCCGCCCCGACGGGCTCAGGCAAGACGGTGGTGGCGGAGTACGCCGTCGCGCGGGCCATCGACGAGGGGGCCAAGGCGTTCTACACCACGCCCCTGAAGGCTCTTTCCAACCAGAAGTTCGCCGACTTCACGCGCCGCTACGGGAGCTCGAAGGTCGGCCTGCTGACAGGTGACAACTCGGTCAACGGCGACGCTCCCATCGTGGTCATGACCACCGAGGTGCTCCGCAACATGATCTACGCCGGCTCGAGCACCCTGGACGGGCTTCGTTACGTGGTGCTCGACGAGGTGCACTACCTGCAGGACCCTTACCGGGGACCGGTGTGGGAGGAAGTCATCATCCACCTGCCACCCGAGGTGGACCTCGTTTGCCTTTCCGCCACGGTCTCCAACGCCGAAGAGCTTGCCGACTGGGTCGGCACCGTGCGCGGCTCGACCACCGCCGTCATCGAGGAGCGCCGGCCCGTCCCGCTGCACAACCTGTTCCTGGCGGGGGAGAGGCGCAGCGAGCGGTTGCTGCTCCTTCCAACCTTCGTCGACGAGCGCCCCAACCCTCGCGGCGTCGCGCTCACAGCCAACGTGGAAGCCGGCTGGCGGGCGCACCGCCAGAGCGGTCTTTTCGCCCCTCGGCGTTCCGAGACCGTGGACCTACTGGGCGAAGAGGGGTTGCTACCGGCGATCTATTTCATCTTCAGCCGGGCGGGCTGCGACGAGGCGGTGCGCCAGTGCATGCGCGAGGGCGGCCGCCTCACGACTACCCAAGAACGCCGCCAAATCCGTGAGATCGCCGAGGCAGCGGCGGCCAACCTATCGGGCGCCGACCTGGCCGCGCTCGGCTACGGCAACTGGTTGGCCGGCCTCGAAGCCGGCTTCGCCGCCCATCATGCCGGCCTCGTACCGCCGTTCAAGGAGGCTGTCGAGCGCTGCTTCCTGGCCGGGCTGGTAAGGGTCGTGTTCGCCACCGAGACTCTTTCGCTCGGGATCAACATGCCGGCGCGCTCGGTCGTGATCGAAAAGCTCTCCAAGTTCGGCGGCGAGCGGGTGGAGCCGCTCACCCCCGGCGAGTACACCCAGCTGACAGGTCGGGCCGGGCGTCGCGGCACCGACGAGGTGGGCTACGCCGTGGCACTGTGGTCGCCCGGGGTCACCTTCGACCAGGTCGCCTCGCTCGCCGGGGCGCGCAGCTACACCCTCACCTCGAGCTTCCGGCCCACCTACAACATGGCGACCAACCTGGTCCGGCGCACCACGCCCGCCCAGGCGCACCACCTCCTCAACCTTTCGTTCGCGCAGTACCGTGCCGACTCCGACGTCGTGCGCCTCGAGAGGTCACTGGAACGTGCCCGCCAAGAGCTGGCCGTGGCGACCGAGGAGGCCACGTGCGAGCTCGGGGATGTGTCCGAGTACCGGCGCCGTACCGAACCGTCCTCGGAAGGCCGCGGTGCTCAGGCCGAGGACTCCCGCGCCCGCCCCTGGGCGATCGTTGCGGCGATGGAGGGCCTCCGCCCGGGCGACGTCGTTCTGGTGCCGGCCCGCAAACCTGGCGGGGCGCGCACGACCGAAAAAGTGGCCGTACTTTCGACGAGCCAGCGCAAAAAGGGCGACCTCAGCCTGCGGGCCATCACTGCCAGCCGCCGCTTGATCTCGCTCGGGGCGAAGAACTTCGACTCGCCCCCGCTCGTCGTCGCCCGCCTGGTGCTCCCCGAGCCCTTCGCCCCGAAGAACCGCGACTTCCAACGCAGGGTCGCGCTGTCACTGGCAGCCGCCGACGCCGGCCCGCCGGGGCCGTCCAACCGAGCCGAACGCCGCGCCCTCCGCGCCGCCGAGGGCCTCGCCGTGGCGTCGTGCCCTGACCTGCGCCACCACTTGAGGGCCGACGCCCGTGCCGAGCGGCTCGCCCGCCAGGTCGACCGTTTGGAGCGCCAGGTAAAGGGCCGGACCGATTCCCTGGCCCGCCAGTTCGACAAGGTCCTCCAGTTGCTCGAGCGTTGGGGTTACGTGCGAGGGTGGTCCTTGACCCCGGCGGGCGCCCGGCTCGCTCGCATTTACCACCCCCAGGACCTGCTCGTCGCAGAGTCCGCCGAGCGAGCGCTCTTGGACGGGCTGCCTCCTGCCGAGATGGCGGGGGCTGCTTCGGTGTTCACCTACGAGGCGCGTGGCCCTTTGGCAGCCGAGGCCGCTGCCCCCAGGCTCGCCAACCGGCGCTTGGACGAACGATGGCACCGTGTCGAGGCGGTGGCCCGCGAGCTCAACGCCGACGAGGAAGCCCTCGGTCTCCCCCTTACCAGGCCCCCCGACGCCGGCTTCGTCGCGCTCGCGCACGGCTGGGCCAAAGGCAAAGACTTGGCCACATTGCTGGCCCCGCCGGAAGAGGCTCTTGGTACGCGCACGGCTGCCATCTCCGCGGGGGACTTTGTGCGCAACGTGAAGCAACTAACCGACCTGCTCCGCCAGCTCGGTGAGGTCCTCCCCGACGAGGGGTCCGCTGGATCGGCTAGGCGCGCGGCAGAGGCACTTTTTAGAGGGGTTGTCGCAGCGTCTTCTGTGGTCCCTAGTGCCGAACCCGGCAGCGAGGCGCCAAACGGCTGAAGTATGGCTAAGCCGTTACGGCCGCGGCAATTGGTACAAATGCCACCACGGCAAACAGGGCGAGTGTGAATGCTCGGAGAGTGTGCCCTATAAGCGAGCGGCCTTGTCGTTTTGTCATCGCCCCCGCAGCATAACCCGTCGCCCGGTTTACCCTGACAAATCAAGCGCGTTTTGCTCCTACGACCCTCGCAGCGTGATGCCGTCACCGCTCCACGCGGCAGTACCGTCAACCTGAGGCGGACCTTGTTTAAGGCGAAGGCCGGTAGGTAAGTAGGACGTTGCCGGAGGCGAATTGCCTCACCCCTGCCAAGGCGAAGGCGAGGCGGCCCTTCAGGTCGTCGAAGAGGGAACGGCCTTGGCCAATCACGATGGGGCAGACCATCACCCGTAACTCGTCGAGGACGCCCGCAGCAGCGAAGTCGGCGGTGAGCCGGGCGCTGCCGATGACGAGAACTTCTTTGCCGGTTGCGGCTTTCACCGCTCCTATCCGCTCGAGGGCTTCGCCCAGGACGACAGTGGAATTGGGCCAGTCAGCGTGTTGAAGTGCTCTCGAGAAGACGAGTTTCGCCATGCTGTTCATACGGCCACGTGATGGCGGGGTCGTTCACTCGTGCCTGCTCGGTCGGCCAGTAGGACGCCATGTGCTCGTAGGTCAAACGGCCGAACGCGAGCGTGCCTGCGTCATCGAGCTGGCGGGCCGCGAAATCGTTGAACTCCTCGTCGGGGACCAGCCAATCAAACTCGCCCTTAGGGCCCTGCGAGAACCCGTCGAGGCTGGTGACGATGAACGAAGCCAATGTTGTCAACGGTTTTTCCTCTCCTTTGGAGGCCGGTGGTGCTCGAGTTGCGCCGAGACCGGGAGGTGCGGGCCCTGGTCGACGCTCCGGCCGAGGCCGGCGGCACCTGAACATCGTAGTTGTGGCCTGACCCAGCTCCCGCCTAGGGCGACGGCGGGGCACCGCTAACCTGCAGTTGCCCGTGCACCAGGCTCACGGAGGCATCGCCGGCTAGCTCGGTGCTACCAGGCACGTGGACCGGGAGCCCCATGAGGGCGTCATGTCAACGACTTGCCTACTGGGACATACACAGGGGAGCAAGCAGAAATCCAGACCTGGCCCTCCCCGGGGCGCAGAATGTCATTGATGGTGGTGAGGTCTTTCACCTTCACGCCGTACTTGCCTACGGGGCCGTCGTAATTCGTGGCATTGATCGGCCCGAAGCACCCAGTTCGGCGCGAGGGTGCCTGGGCCGTAGGTGTGCATATAGCGGCGGTCGCGCCCAATAATGTTCCCGGTGTCCACGTGGATGCCGAGATTTGGGAGCATCGAGCTCCCGATAGGGACGAAGGTCGTAACATCATCTCCGGCGGGGACCCGGACCAAGCCGTCTGGAGTGAACCACGCACCGTGCGCGGAAATCACGGTTTGGGAGGGTTTCGCGGCCAGCTGGTGGGCGGTGAGCTTGGTGCCCTCTCCGTCCCACGCATGCACCCGGCGCCCCGCCGGGCACATACCCCTCTTCAACGACGGCGTCCACGTGGCTGCTTTTGGCCGTCGGGTACTCATCGCCAGGGGTGGGGGCCGCGCTCCCGGTCGGTAAATAACCGTACTTGGCTACTACCAGGTCCTTCGTTGGCCATGCCGAGGGGTCGACCGACTCAACTGGCACAGCCGTGAGGTCCCGGTTTGAGAGGTCCTTCATGTCGGCTTCCACTTCGGACGGCACTGACGCCGCATCGGCGTCCCATGGCCCGACCTCTACGCCGCACGAGCTCGCTTGGCTATTGACCAGCGCGTCGATCCCCGTTGCGTCATCGTCGGCTTGCTGGGGCCGTTGGCAGCTCGCAATGACTACCGGGAACTTCCCGTCCTCCGCTTCGGTGACCGTTTGGCCCTTGTCGTCTTGATATTGGTACTCGGAAAGCTCCATGGCTTTGCCGGTCTTGCCCGTCGCTTCGAGGGCAACGTCGTAAATTCCCGTGCCCGGCTGGTCGAACTTGAGGCGGAAGACGCAGAGGCCGGCGGCCGTCGCGGATGCAAGGTCAGCATCGCTGAAGCGGTATTTCGCAGCAGGGTCACATGCCGACGAAGCCGAGTAGCGAGGGTCCTGGCCGACATGGACGTCCACCGAAAGCGGGTGCAGACGTCGCGGTCACGCCCGTGACCAGCAGCGCGCAGGCGGCCGGTGCCGGCGTCGCTAGGCCCTCGCCGTGACCAGCCGCCGCTGGCACCCGGGCTCCACCGGCGCTCGTGGGCGTTGGCGGCGCGAACACGTACGCTGCCCCCTCCGGTCCAGCGAAATTGCCGAGCCTGTGGTGGCCTGCGGCTCCGACGACGACGGTGCCACACGACAGGGCGACATCTGAGGCAAAGGCGTCTGTTACCGCTTCGTTAGAGGCGGCCAGTTCAGAGCTCTCAGTCTCGGGCCCGGACCACCCCGCTGCCGGCTCGGTGAACAGGTAGACGTGGCTTAAGCTACCGGGGCTCCTATCTTGCTCGCCTACTGCGATCGAGCTCCCGGACGCCGCCACGGCTGACCCGAAGGAGCTGTCACCGGTCCCGTCTGACGCCGTCAGCTCGGCGGCTGGGGACGATGTTCCTGACCAGCCAGCGGCGGGCTCGTTGTACACGAACACAGCGCCCTGGTCGGCGTTGGGCCCGACCGTTTGAGCCGGTGCGCCCAAGGCCACGGTGCCACCGGAAACAGCGACGGAGGACCCGAGGTCGTCGATGCCGGCGCCGGGCGGGCCGGTCAACTTCGCCGCGTAGCCCGGCAGCCCTGACCAACCCCCTGAGGGCTCCTGGAAAACGAACGCCCCGTCCTGCCAGGCGCCGACGACGATCGTCCCTGCCGACACGGCGACGGCTTCGTTGTAGGAGCTCTCATTGGGAGCCCCCGACGGGACGGTCAGCTCGGCGCTTTGGGTAAGGTCCCCTGACCAGCCCCCGCCGGGCTGTTGGAACACGTACCAAACGACCTGGAGCGTTGGGCCGACGTGCTGGTCCAAAGCGCCGACGACGATCGTGCCACCCGAGATCGCAGCAGAGGCACCGAAATCACCTCCCGCCAACTGGTGGCTTGGGGCCGACAAGTTCGACGAGGTCAGCACGGCGTTCTGGTGGAGCACCCCTGACCAGCCGCCGCCTGGCTCCTGGAACACGTAGGCAGCACCCTTGTTCAGGCAGGGAGAAAAGACCGTTGGGCCCGCCTTGTTGCACGTGACTATGGACGTGGCCACCACCGTGGCGCCGGACATGGCGAGTGCCCAGCCGAGCCCGGGAGGATTTTTCGTGCCGGAGGCGACGAGCTCGGCGCTCTGGGCCCCGAGCTCCGACCAGCCTCCGGCCGGCTCCACGAACACGTACACCGCGCCCGCCTCCTCGCTCGAGCCGACCGTCTGGTTGTCGGCGGCTACCGCGACGGTGTTGCCGGACACCGCAACCGAGCGACCGAAATAGCCGCTGGGGGTGCCTCCCGAGGAGATCAGTTCGCCGGACTGCTGGACCAAGGGGTCGACCCGCACCGGGTAGGTGGCCCCCTGGTCGTCGACCTCGATCAGGGCATGCCCGCCATAAAGGGCGAAGCGCGCTGGCAAGGAGCGGCCCCGGGCGTCGGTGGCGGCCAAATCGTCGTAGCGCAACGCCCCCCCGGGGCCTGCGAGGTACAGCCCGCCGCCGCCGCCAGCGAGCCGAGCCTGGACGTTACCGCTGAGCGCGAGCGACAAGGTCAACGGACCGGTCCCCACGCCCGGCGCCGAGCTCACCGTGAACCCCTGCTCCAAGCCGGCTGGACCGTTGGCCCACCACTCGTTCAGCGCACCATGGGCGTACAAGACCCGGTTGGCCCGTGCTACCGGGGCCACCCCTGTTAGCGGGCTTAGCCGGGGGGCCGTTCCCGGTGCGCCGGCGTAGCCATAGCCGTCCAGGGCAATGCCAAGGCGCAGCCCACCGGACACGACCGTCACGCCACTCGATGAGAAGGTGGCCCGCAGGTCCTGCTCGGCGTTGGTCGTGGCGAGGCCCGTGACCCGGTAACCGGGCAGGTCACGCCCTAGCACGGCCGATATGGGGCCGACGGCACCCAGCGGCACCGTCGCCAACGAGGGACCTGCCTGCGCTGCAGAAGGCCCGGCTCCACCAAACTGGACCGCCCGCAGTGGTAGCACGATCGCGATCACCATGGCTACGCACACGATGGCCGCAAGTGCCAGGAGCCTTGGGATTGCGAGGTGCATGGGCGCTGACGGGCGCTTGGGCGGTACCAGGCGCAAGGCCCGGCGCCCCGGCATGAAACCAACTCGCAGCGGCGGGGCGAGCTCGTCGACCTGGTAGCCCTCCCAACCGGTACTTTTCCTCGTGCCGATGACCACTACGACGCTCATGCCGGGGCCCTTCGCTCAACATCGCCTCTCGCTCCCTACGAGTTACAAGAGGGTAGCCCCGTGCCCGTCAGATAAACGTCACGGCGCAGTCACCATGCCCTCCCGGGCGGGGCTAGGTTTGGGAAGGCGGGACGAGCCCGAAGGCGGCGCGGATGTCGGCAAGAGCCGTCAAGGTGACCTCGGAGGCAATCGCCTTCGTCGGGTCGCTCAGCTCTAACACGACGATGGCGACCGTCCCATCGGCCCGGCGGGCCAAGTACCCGAGGGTGAGAACGCCCTGCTCCGACCCACCCTTGAACCAGACGAGGGGCCAAGTCGACCGGGAGAGCGCAAAGCCTCCGTCGTTGTAGGACAGAGCCGTCGAGACCGGCTCTAATGCTGTCGACGAGGCGTCGGCGTAGAGCTGGGCGTACTCGGCGCAGATGTCAGACGCCGACGCGAACCACTCGAGCGAGCCGATGTCGCGTGGGCTTCCCGTGGCGAGGGCGGTGCCGTCAATTGCAGAAAGGGGCACCCGGTCAACAACGTTGTCGAGGTACCCCGCTCGCTTGGAGGCCGCCATCGCCAGGTAAGCCCGCGCGTAGTGGGGGTAGTCGGCGCCCTTAAGCACGAACAGCTCCCTGGTCCGCAAGAAGGGGCTGTCGAGGCTTGCGTGCGCAGACGTCGTCGCCACCTGCGCCTCGATGGCCGCCCGCCCGACGAGGGCGGATAATCGGTCAGCGGCAGTGTTGTCGCTATTCGGGACCATTATTTGAGCCAGTTGGCTCACGCTGTAGCGGGTGCCGGGCGGCTCGACCTGCAGGAACCCGCTAGGCAAGCTCTGAAGGCTCGCCGTGAGCGCTACCTCTTGGCCCCAGGAAAGGCGCCCTGAACGCACCTCGCTCGCCACGGTGGCAAGCACGTAAAGCTTGAACATCGACGCGAGCGGTCGCGGAGCTGCCGGGCGCAGCGAGTTGAGCACGTGACAGGAAGCGGCGGTACCTGCTGCGGCAGTGTTGAGCGTTGCCACTTCGAAGCTGACATCAGGGGCTAGTGAGCGCAACTGCGCATCTAAGCCAGCCCAGGTCGCGGGTGCGGTGGGCAGCACCGGGGCGGGCGCTACCCGGAGGGTACCGATCAAGCCCTGCCCGTCGACGCCGATCAAGAGGCTGAGCCCGCTGGCACCTGAGCGCAGCCCCACGGCGAGGACCTGAGTGCCAGGACCGGTCTCGGAGGGGCCGGCTTTCGGGCGCGCGCCTGGTCCCGTAGCCGTCACCACCGGGGCCGGGCTCGTCGAGGGCGGGCTGGGGGCGTCCAACGAAGTCACCCGCAGAGGTGCCCGCAGGTCGAGGGCCTCAAGGTCTTTGTTGAGAAGGGCGGGCGGGACGGCCGCCAAGAACTCGGCATCGAAGTGCGCCTTCAGAGCCGCCACCGGCAACGGCGGGTGAGCCGCCACGCTGAGCAGCCAAAGTAACTGGTGACCGACCGGGTAATTGGGGACGGCCCACGCAAGCGAGAGGTTGTCCTGCGCCTCTGGCACCGTGACCTTCGCCGCCTCAGCGGACGCCTGGCTCGCCGCCGGGACCAGAGCCAGGTTGAGAGCGAGCAGACAGAGTGACGTGCCGAGCGCTCGGCGCCTCCCGCCGATGTGCCTGCGCTCGGTGCGCCTCCTGTCGAGCCGAGGAGCCACCGCCTTGCCGGGAAATGCCTTGGTCAAGCCCATGGTCCCGATTATCCGTCCTGACGCCCGCCTTTCGCGCCGCGGCTCGGGCAATGCGCCCCGACCGGAACCTATGGTGGCTGAATGCAGGCGTGGTTGCTCGACGAGTCGCCGGGTGCCTACCGCTACGGGGAGGTGGGCCTACCCGGACCGGGGCCGGGCGAGGTTTGGGTGCGCGTCGTCACCAGCGCCCTCAACCATCTCGACCTCTGGATGCGCAAGGCGATGCCCAAGCCTCCTAGGTTCCCGATGGTGCCGGGCTGCGACGGGGCCGGCACGGTCGACGCGGTGGGCGACGGCGTGACCCGCTGGCAGGCGGGCGACGAGGTCATCATCAACCCGTCCTTCGCCTGCGGCAGGTGCCTGCAGTGCCTGAGCGACCGATCAGTCTTCTGCCCCGAGTTCGGGATCATGGGCGAGCACTACTGGGGCGCGCACGGCGAGCTGGTAGTGGTCCGGGAGGCCAATCTCGTGGCCAAACCGCCCGCACTCAGCTGGGAAGCCGCCGCCGCGTACCCGCTGTGCGGGCTGACGGTCTACCGGATGTTGCAAAGAGCTCGCCTGGCCGCCGGTGAAACCCTCCTCATCGTCGGCGCCGGTGGGGGAGTGGGCAGCGCCGCCCTGGCAATAGGCCAGCGGATGGGAGCGCGGGTCTACGTCACGTCGCGCGACCCTGCCAAACGGGCACACGCCCTCGAGCTCGGTGCGCTCGGCGCGTTCCCCTCGGACGAGAAGGTCCCGCTCAAGGCCGACGTCGTGGTGGACACGGTCGGCAGCCCCACCTGGGCGTTGTCTATGGGCGCCCTCGTGCCGGGCGGCCGTCTCGTGACTTGCGGAGGGACCGGGGGAGGACGGGTGGAGTTGAACTTGGCGAAGCTGTTTTTCGGCCAGTACGAGATCGTGGGCTCCACGATGGGCACGTTCCGAGAGTTCGACGAGCTCACCTCGTTGGTCGCTGCCGGCCTGCCCGTCCAGGTGGACAGCGTCTACCCCCTGGCCGACTACCCCTATGCCCTCGACCGGATGGAGGCGGGTTCCCAGTTCGGCAAGGTCGTCTTACGCCACCCCTAGGCCCCCGGACCTGCGATCTTTCCTCAGGCACCGGACGCGCGTATTTAGCTAGTTAGCTAGTCAGCTAGTCAGCTAGACCTCGTCTTACCCGGTGGTAAATCGGCTAGGCGCCGGCCGGAGACTGGTAGAACTAGCCCATGGACGAACGACTTTGGCATGAGGTGGACAGTTACCTAGGGGCTCAGCTGCTAGGTGATGATGCGCTCCTGGACAGGGTGACCGAGACGAGCCAGCAGAGCGGGCTCCCGGCGATAGCGGTCTCGCCGCTGCAGGGCAAGCTCCTCTACCTGCTCGCACGCCTCGTCGGGGCGCGGCGGATCCTTGAGGTTGGGACCCTCGGCGGCTACAGCGCGATCTGGATGGGCCGGGCGCTGCCGCCGGCACCGGTCGGCAAGCTCGTGACCCTGGAGGTGAACCCGATGCACGCCGAGGTGGCGCAGGTGAACATCGCCGACGCAGGGCTGGCCGAGATCGTGGACGTGCGGCTCGGGGCGGCGCTCGACTCCCTCCCCACACTCGCGACCGAGTTCGGCGAGGGGGCATTCGACTTCACCTTCATCGACGCCGACAAGCAGAACAATGCCGGTTACTTCTCCTGGGCGATGCGCCTGACCAGGCCGGGCGGCGTGATCGTCGTCGACAACGTCGTACGCCAGGGCCACGTGGTTGACGAGAGAAGCGAAGATCCGTCCGTTGTCGGCACACGCAAGCTTTTCGACGCGATGGCACAAGACAAGCGGATGAGCGCCACCGCAATTCAGACCGTCGGTTTGAAGGGTTACGACGGCTTCACGATCTCGATAGTCGAGCCGTCCGAGTAGGGGACCGGTTGCGGCCCCAATAGCGCCCGGAGCTACGCGTCGATTGCAGCGCGCAAGGCACCGAGGCGGGCGCGGTCGAGCGAGTACCAGACCCACTTCCCGCGCCTGTCGCCGTGGACAAGCCCGGCCTCGCCCAGGATCCGGAGGTGGTGCGAGATCGTGGGCTGGCTCTTGCCGAGGGGCTCGACGAAGTTGCAGACGCACACCTCGCCTTCAGGAGCGGCCGCGAGCATGGACAGGACTCGGAGCCGGACCGGGTCGCTCAGGGCGGCGAAGCCCTTGGCAAGCTCGTCTGCATCAACAGCCTCGAGGGGCGAGCCCAGTACCGACGGGCAGCACACTTGTGGCTCGATGAGTGGGAGGACTGCGCTCCGTTGGGCCATCGTTCTATCTCCCATTGACAGATGTCGATGTATCGGGCATGATCAATGTATCGACAACCATCAATGCTAGTGGAGGACACCATGTCGCGTGTGCAACTTGCCCTCAACGTCTCTGACCTCGATGCCGCCATCGACTTCTATTCCAAGCTCTTCGCCACGAGCCCAAACAAGCTCATGGCGGGTTATGCCAACTTCGCCATCGCCGAACCACCCCTGAAGCTGGTCCTCATCGAGTCCGCCTCAGCCCGTGACGACGGCGTGAGCGGTGCTCTCAACCACCTCGGCGTCGAGGTGGGGTCGCCAGACGAAGTGGCCGAGGCCACCGTCCGACTGTCCGGCGCCGGCCTGGCAACTGCGCTCGAGGAGTCGACGACCTGTTGCTACGCGGTACAGGACAAGGTCTGGGTGAACGACCCAGACGGCGCACCTTGGGAGGTCTACACAGTCCTCGCCGATGCACCCGCGTCGAGCGGGCTGAACGGTGATGGCAACTGCTGCGCAAGCGCCACGTCAGGCGAGCGTTCGACTTCTTCAACCTGCTGTTAACCCAGGCAAGTGCCCGTTCCCGTGCTGTTGCGTCGCGTCCTTGCTGAATTCCTCGGTTCCGCCTTCCTGGCCGCCGTTGTCGTGGGCTCAGGTATTGCTGCTCAACATCTTTCGCCAGGTGACGTTGGCCTGGAGCTGTTCGAAAACGCGGCGGCAACGGGCGCCGGGCTGTTCGCCATCATCTTGATGTTCGGGCCGGTCTCCGGCGGCCACTTCAACCCGATCGTGTCTTTTATCGACGCAGCCCTGGGGGGCGTGCCTTGGCGTGCAGCGCTTGCCTACCTACCGGCGCAGGTGACCGGGTGTACCGGGGGAGCGGTCGTGGCCAACGTGATGTTCTCCAAGGACGCCATCAGTTTTTCGGCTCACCAGCGTGCGTCCGGCGCCCACTTCCTCGCCGAGGTCGTGGCTACCGTCGGGCTCGTATTGGTGATTTTCGCCCTGGCCCGCACTGGACGTTCCGACGCCGCACCGGCGGCCGTAGGCGCGTATATCGGTGCTGCCTACTTCTTCACCAGCTCGACGAGCTTCGCTAACCCGGCTATCACGGTCGGCAGGATGTTCTCCGCCACCTTCGCCGGGATCGCTCCTTCTTCTGTCCCGTCGTTCGTCCTCGCCCAGGTCGTCGGAGGGGTGTTGGCGCTTGGGGCCCTGATCGTGCTTTACCCAGGGCTCACGCCCGAAAAAGCGGCCACAGCCACCGTCCCGCACCCTGGACCTCCGTCGACGACATCGCTTTGGTGGCGGGCGGACAGGACCGAACCACTGCGGTGCCGGCGGCCCTCCCAAGGAGCCTCGGATGAGCGACAAGCCGGTCGTCCTGTTCCTCTGCACCCACAACTCGGGGCGTAGCTTGGCCGCCAAGGTGCTGCTCGAGCATTACGCCCAAGGCAGCGTTGAGGTCCGCTCGGCCGGATCTGAACCGGCCGCCCAGCTCAACCCGTCCGTAGTGGCCGTGCTCAACGAACGCGGGCTCGACCCGTCCCGGGAGTTCCCAAAGCAGCTCACTGACGCTGACGCCAATGCCGCCGACGTCGTGGTCACCATGGGATGTGGCGACACATGCCCCTTTTACCCCGGCAAGCAGTACCTCGACTGGGAACTGGAAGACCCGGCCGGCCTGACGACGGGACAAGTCCGACCGATAGTCGACGAGATCGAGCGGCGAGTCCAAGACCTGCTTGCGGGACTGGTCCCGGACTTTGCCTGACCAAGAGCCCGCTCCCGAGCACGTTTCTGGGAGACTTTCCTTCATGGGCGGGCCGGTTCTCCGATGTCGAGATCAGGCCGTACGAGGCGACTGACCAGGCCGGTTTCGCTCACCTCGTCGCAACCGTCCTGGCCGAGTTCGACCTAAATGTCGACCCCGTCCTCGAAGCCGACCTGGGACACCCAGCTACCAGCTACCACGGTGTTTGGGTCGCCGTCCAAGACGACCAGGTCATCGGTTCGGTCGCCATGAGGCTCCTCGGTGACGGCGATGTCGCCGAGCTGAAGCGCATGTACCTGCAACCCGGATATCGCGGCCGCGGCCTGGGCCGGGCCCTGCTCGATCAGGCTGTCGACTGGGCCAAGGAAAAAGGGTGCCGCTCTATCGTGTTGGACACCTCCACCGCCATGACGGGCGCACAACGCCTTTACGAATCGGCCGGTTTCGCCCGTACGGGCACCCGCAGCCGAGACCGGGGCGCGCGACTCGCGTTGCGAGGTCCTGTACAAGCTCGACCTCACTTCCTCGTAGGTCGGTGCCGCCCCAGGAAGGGCCGGCCCCGAGGTCCGCGCGCTTCAGTCGGGCTGCGCGCTGGGGTTGACCGGTGACCAGTTGGCGGGCTGCCAGTCCCCGGTGGGGTCGGTGGTTTGCCCGACCTCGATGATGTAGCCATCAGGATCTCGGATGTAGCAGCGGATTTCGTAGGCGTGCTGTTTTGGCGGCGTCAGGAACTGCGCCCCCCGGGCGCTCCAAAGGGCGTACATGGCGTGGATGTCTGTGACCCGGATATTGAGGAAGCTGCTGACCCGGTCCGGGTCCTTGGGTGTCTCAAGGGTGACCGTGGGCTTGTCGTCGGTTGGCCCCCCGCCGCCGTTGATGATGATGAAGCTGTTGGCGAGCGCGACATTTGTCGGCTCCGGGCCGAAGACCACCCTGCCGCCGAGCACCTCGGTATAGAAGCGCCGGGAGCGCTCGACGTCATCGGAGACGATGAAGTGGCACACCACCATTTGCTCTGCGGGCTGTGTCGGTTCGGCCATTGGCACCTCCACTTGTTGGGCTCATGCGGCGATTGCGAGGGCCCCGAAGACACAGTCAAGCAGATCGGTCCATCGAGGTAACGGGGGACGAAGTTGTTGCCCGAGGTCCGAGCGCGGCATCCTTTGCGAGCGCCTCCAAGGTGCCCTGCGCCCATGCGAGGCTGGACCGGTAGACGCCAATACCGTGGTCTAACGCGAGGACGGGGTGGGCAGTGATGTCCGGCAACTCCGCCCGGTACCGTTCGAGGTCAGAGACAAATGCTGAAAGGGCAGCTATCAGCTCGCCCAGCCACCCGAGGACTTGGTCTCGGGGTAGCAAGCCTTCCATCATCACGAAGCGCATGAGGTGGAGCCCGAGGTCGCGTGCGACAGTCGTAGGGCTCGGCGGCAGGAGGGCCCAAGTGCGGTTCAGGGCCCGGCCTGACGGGGTCGCCTCGTAGACGAAGCGCCGCCGGCCGGCGCCGGGCGGCCCCGTCGGGACTTGGCGGACCATGCCCTTCCTGAGCAACCTCGCCAGGGCCGGGTACAACGCCCCTGAGCTCGGTTGGTACACCCCGAGGGGAGTGCTGGAGAACCTGCGCTTCAGGTCGTAGCCAGACGACGGCTCCATGCAGATCAGGCCGAGCAGTACTTGCTCGAAGTCGGTGAGCCGTGGCTCGGGCACCGGGCTCAGCCTAGTGCTAGACATAGGTCGAATCGATCTATCAGTCGTGACGAGCGCGGGGAGCAGCCTAAGTTGCCGGCCAGGGCACTTGGGACCCGGAGCGCGGTTAGGGGGCGGGATGGGAGACGTCGAGGTAGGGCCGCAGAGCGGAGGCGACGGCAGGGCACCGGGGGACGTCGGCGACGGGCCGGGCTCGTTTGCCTCGCCCGACCGCCTGCGAGCCTTAGCGCCCATCGCCATCTTCGATGTCGCTGGCCCGCTCGCCGTGTACTACGGCGCCCGTTGGGCGGGGATGTCGACGGTCCTTTCCCTGGTGGTGAGCGGGGTATTGCCCGCGATCCGGGTGCTCGCCACTGTGGTCACGCGTCGGCGCCTCGACGCCATCGGCGCCCTGGTCCTGTCCGGGATCGCCCTGGGGACGGTCGTGGGCTTGGCCAGCGGTAGCGCGCGGCTTTACCTCCTCGACGGCCTCGTGCCCGGGGTCGCACTCGGGACCGTCTGCCTGGTCTCCCTGCTCTCGCAGCGGCCTCTGATGTTCCGCTTCGCCCTGGAGATGATGGGCGAGGACACCCCGAAAGGACAAGCCTTCGCCGCGATGGCGCAGTATCGCGAGTTCCGCCGGATCTTCCGGGTGATCACCGTGGTATGGGGCCTCGTCTTTTTGGCTGAGTCGGCCGTTCAGGCGGTCATTATCGAGACGGCCTCGATAAACGCCGCTAAGCAGAGCTCCAACCTGCTCCCTGTGGCGGTCGTGGTAGTTACGTTCCTCTGGGCCCGCGACTACGGGCGGCGCTCACAACGACGAGGCGAACGGGCTCTCGCCGAGCATGGGCTCGCCGAGCATAAAGAGGCCGCCGCGAGCCTTATCTCTGACACCTCCGCCTGAACGGCCAGCACGCCGCGAGCATCCGCCACCACTGTGGGGCGGCCTCGTAGGCTGACTGGTCGCATGAGCAATCACGCCCTCGATGTCCCTTACGCGCAAGAAAGTTGGACCGCCGCGGAGGCCGACATCCTCCGGCGGTACTTCACGAACCTCGACGGCCCTGTCTTTGCACTGGTCAACCTGCCAGAGGTCGTGAAGGGGGCCCTGTTCGCCCGCTACTCCCGCACCGCCAAGAGCCTGCGCCGGTTGTTCCTGGACGAGTTCGTCGGAGACCTCGACGTGAGCGGCGACCATAGCGTCGACGCCACCGTCGGCTTGATGAGAGCCGAGCAGCTCTACGAGAAGGTCTTCTTCGAGTACGGCGACGACTCGGTGGCCCAGCTCGGTGGGGTCCACCTGGCCTGCGAGCAGGCCTCCAATTTGCTCACCAAGGTCCTCGAGCGGGGCCGGCTAATGGCTTACATGGAAAAGTCGACCCGTTATGTCGCGTACGACACCCGTCTACCGAATGGGCGCTACCGTTATTACCGCAGCCCCGAAGTGCTCGCTTCTCCGCTCGGCGCAAGGTATGTCGGCGATATGGACAGGCTGTTCGACGCTTACGCGAAGTTATTGCCGGTGCTCTACGAGTTTTTTGCCGCACGCCATCCCAAGACCGAGGGCGAAAGCGATTTTGCCTTGCGCCAGGCTATAAAAGCCAAGGCATTCGACACCTTGCGAGGGCTCCTGCCGTCTTCGGCAACCTCCAACCTCGGGATGTACGGCTCCGGTCAAGGTTACGAAGCGATCCTGTTGAGAATGCGCGCGCACCCGCTGCCCGAAGCGCGTGATTATGCCGACCTGATGCTTACCGAACTGCGAAAGGTGATCCCTTCGTGGGTGCGCCGCGTCGACGTGGCGGACCGCGGGACGGCCTGGTCGGAATATATGGAAAAGAACAGCGCCGCCATGTCCGACCTCGCTTCGACTGTGTTCGGCGACGAGGGCGCGGACGAAGGCCCGGGCGGGGACGTCGGGGCCTCGACTACCGACGAGCCAGACGTGACGCTTGTCGACTGGGACCCCGACGCAGAGGTCAAGGTCGTGACCGCCATGCTCTACCCCTACACCCACCTGTCGGAGGAGGAGCTTGCCAGGCGGGTCGCCGAGATGACAATGCAGCAGCGCATGGAGGTGATGGACCGTTACGCGGGCGAGCGAGCCAACCGCCGGCACCGGCCGGGGCGGGCCCTCGAGCGCAGCTCGTACCGGTTCGACGTGGTCTCGGACTACGGGGCCTTCCGCGACCTGCAGCGCCACCGCCTGCTCACCATCGAGTGGCAGAGCCTGACCCCCTACCACGGCTACACGATGCCCGAGGCCGTCACCGAGGCCGGGGGAGCCGGGGCGTACGAGGAGGCGATGGGCCGCTCGGCCTCGCTGTACGAGGCTCTCGAGGACCATTTCGGCGCCACGGTCGCCGCCTACGCCGTCACGCTGGCCCACCGGGTGCGCTACAGCGTCCAGATGAACGCCCGCGAGGCGATGCACATGCTCGAGCTCCGCACGACGCCGCAGGGCCATCCCGAGTACCGCAAGGTGTGCCAGAAGATGCACCGGCTCATCGCGGACAAGGCCGGCCACCCCGCCATCGCCGGCATGATGAGCTTCGTCGACCACTCCGATTACGAAGACGAGGGGCTCGGCCGGCTGCAGGCTGAACGGCGTGCTGAGGCTCGTCGCCAGGGCCAGGCCCGCTAGCAGCCGGGGCCACGCTAGCTAGCTCCTCGACAACCCGCAGCCGCCGGGCCGGAGGATATTTTGCTACGTCGCTGAGCAGCTTGGACGTATAAAGGTGCAGCTAGAAGGCTATGAATGCCATTTGAAGGCGGCGCCGGGGTGCGTAATGATGACCCCAGGCCCTGCGGGGCGAAAGCCCGGCAGCGCTACGGCCAGGAGGCCCGGGGAGCTAAGTAGACAACGACATCAGCACTGCCGGTAGACAACTATCGGGCGTGCGTTGGCGGCACCAAAGGCCCCCGGGCCGCCCTGCACTTGGAGTTTGCAATAGGTGCGTGCGGTCCGCTTCCAGTAGTCTGCGCGTCCTGTCTTCGCGCTCGGTCCGTTCCCGGGCGGGCGCCAGTCATGTCCTCGGTCACGGCGTTTGTCGGGGCTGTCGGAGACGCCGACTGGTGCGTTGCCCCGGGTTCGCTTAGCATGCCCGCGCCGCTAAGGCGCGATACGTGCCATCCTGTGTGCTTGAAATGGTTGCTGAAGGAAATATGCCAATGCCTGACGATGACGACTTCGACGACGAGCTGCTCGAGGAGCCCGTCATGCCCGACGACCTCGACGAAGAAGACCTGGAGCTAGACGACGAAGAACTAGGCGAAGAGGACCTCGACGACGAGGGTGATATCGACGTTGGCGAGGCTGACGAGGCAGGAGCCGAAGAGGTCGACGTCGAAGGTGACACCCTCCTTGTCGCCGACGACGAAGAGGAGTTCGAGGACGACGACGAAGAGGATGGCGACGACGTAGAAGCCAGCCTGGACGTCATCTTGAAGTCGCGCCTCGTCGTATCGGAGACCGACGAGGACGAGGACGAGGAGGAAGAAGAAGAGGAGGAGGGCGCTGAAGGCGACGAACGTGGGGAAACGGCGACGCGTGTGTTGCCGAAACAACCCGGAGAGTTCGTTTGCCAGTCCTGCTTCCTCGTGAAGCACCAGAGCCAGCTGGCCGACAAGGACCGCCAGCTCTGCAGGGACTGCGTCTAGCTGGCCGAGGCACGGCTCCCGCCGCGCCGTGCCCACGGCCCGTTGTTGCTCCCGCCAGGCTAACTACGCCGGGCGAGCACCACTTCACCCTTTTGAGTGGTTCCCACAGGTGCGCATTGGCTTGTCGCTGCTTACTGCTTTTGGGGCGCTGAGCGCTACGTTGGGGTCATGAGCGAGCCTGACGCCGAAAGGTCCACAGCCGAGCGAGTCCTGGACGTGGCCTTTTATGCCCCCCTGGGCCTGGCTCTCAGCGTTGCCGAGGCCGTCCCGGGCCTGGCCCGCAAGGGCCGCTCCAAGCTCGGCCCCCAGATGGTGCTGGCCCGCACGGTCGGCCAGCTAGCCGTCCAGCAGGGCTACCGCCAATTTGTCGGCATGGTGACGGCGCCGGGCGCCAGCCCCTTCAGCCCGCGCAAAGCGGCCCCCTCCACTGACAAGGCTCCGTCCTCGAGCCCTACGGCTCCCCTCGGTTTGGAAGACCTTGACGGCTTTGGGGGCCCGGAGAGCACTGATGGCCTCGAGGCTCCCGTGGCTGAGGTGGTCCCGCTGCCGCCCTCGCGCTCCAACGGCACCAGGCGCCCCAGCCCGCGGGCACCGCAGAGACAGGTTGCGTCCGAGCTGGCGATACACAGCTACGACTCGTTGTCGGCGCCTCAGGTGGTGCAGCGCCTCGCCGGGCTGTCCCGGGACGAGGTGGCCGCTGTGCGGGCGTACGAGGCCGCTACGAGAGGGCGCCGGACGATACTCGCCCGAGCCGAGCAGCTCCTGGGTTGACGCCTCTGCCCGGAGCAGCGGCACCTTTCGCCCGCCTTGGCCTAGAAGGTGACGTCTCGCGCATCGTGGAGCTCTACGCCGACGCGGTGAGCGAGCTCAGCGTCATGAGGGGCGGCCGGGCCCTGATCGGCCTGAACGGGCGTGGCGGGGAGGTCGGCAGCTCGTTCCGCCGGCAGCTCGGCGCCCCCGACGAGCTGGTCGTAGTGGGGCTGTTGGGCGGGGGAGCGGAGGGCGCTGCTGCTGGCCCTGGGCCTGCTCCTGGCAGTGAGGTCGTCGGCTACGGCACGTGCGGCCTGCTGGAGCTCTCCGACGGCGAGCGGGTGGGGTCGGTCCGAGACCTCTACGTTGACCCTCTTGCCCGCCGGCAGGGCGTGGGCCGGGCGATGTCAGAGCGCATCGTCAGCTGGTGCGCCGAGCAGCGTTGCGTCGGAGTCGATGCCAACGCACTTCCCGGGAGCCGGGCCGTGAAGAGCTTCTTTGAAGCCGGCCGCTTCACGGCCCGCCTGTTGGTGATGCACCGGCCGCTCCCGCCGGCTAACTGATCCGGAAGGCCTCGACCCCGCCCTGAGTGGGCACGAGGACCATTTGGTCGCCCACACCCGGGGTTGCAAAATGGTTGAGCGGCTCGGTAGCGCGCTCGACGACGGTCCGGCCGGTACCGGGGGCCATGCCATAGAGCTTTCCATTTCCCCAGTCGAGCGCCCAAACCAGCCCAGCTGCGACGATGGGCGGCCCGTTGGGCGAACCGCTCGAAGTCCAGGCCTTTTTGAACGACATCGTGGCCGCGTCGACCTGGAGAGCGACTGTCGCATCACCGCACGGGGCGTATATGAGCACGCGCGCGTTCTTCCCGGTGCCGAGCACGTCCGAGGCGTCAGCGCCGAAAACCCCGCCGCTCGTGCATACCTCCCCCGTGAAGGCGCCATGGCCGATCCCGCCAAGGTGGCCCTCGCGCATGAGGTACCCGTAGCTCGCGTTCTGGGCCGGTTTTCCGGCGACGAAGAGCAGTGATGTCCCCGGTACCTGGATCGGGCCGCCCGAGCCCAGGTCCCAGTCGTCGTCGTTGAGCTGCACCCAGTTGTCCGGTGCCCAGACCCCGAGGCGTGCCAGCGACGGCGAGAGCTCGACGACCGCGTTGCCCTCGTCAAAGCTTGCGATGCTGTTGGAGCTGCCGTTGCCCGTCGCCACGTAGATGTCACCCTGCGGCGACACCAGGGCGCCGTCCGTCTCCCATATCGCGCCCTCGCGCTGGGTGGGGACCTGGTAGCTCTGGAGAGCCCCGTTGCCCGACTCGGGGAGGTCGACCACGTACCCGTGGTAGTCCCCGCAGTCGCCGTCGAGCCCTCCGAAGGGGACGTAGAGGCGGCCGTCGGAGAGGGTGACCGCAGGGCGCTGCTGTTCTGCGGGGATGTAGTAGAAGCTGGCGTTGTTGCCGTGCGGCGGGTCGATGTCGCGATGCCAGAGCTCTTTGTGGGTGCTGAGCGAGATCGCCACCAGCCAATGCTGGATGTGCTCCCAGTCGGGCGGGCCGCCCGTCTCTGTCTCCTCGGCAAGGAAGATCTCGTTCCTGGCAGGGTCGATGACGGGCGTCCCGGTGATCCCGAGCGGGTTGATGTCCCCGCAGCCCAAGCTAAGGGTGGGCGCGGAGTCGACCACCGAGAGGCTCACCGCCGAGCCTACGTGGACGTGCCAGAGGACGCGGCCGCCCGCGGCTGCAATGGCGTAGAGGGTGTCGTTCTCGGTGGCCACATAGACAGCGGGGCCGTAGACCAATGGCTCTCCGAAGACCGCACCGTCAAGGGAGTTATCGTCCCAGGCGGGCGCCTGCGACAGGCCTTTCATCGCGATCTGGGCTGGGTCGTGCCCAGAGCGGGCGTTGTCGTAGTCATAGGTGACCAGGTCGCCGGTTGGCGTGGCCCCAGTCCCCACTGTCGTTGCTGCCTGGTGGACCGAAGGCGACAGGTGCGCCGAGGCCGAAAGGGGGGCAACCGGGACGGCGCCGGCGACCAAGCCGAGCGCGCATACCGCCGCCAGCGTCAAGGGTCGCCACGCAAGTAGGCGAGGGCCACGTGGGGTAAGCATTTGTTGGCTTCTACCCGCGGCTAGTCGGCCCAACTCGTCAGCCCCCGTTCGAGGCGAAAGGTACGCCTCAGAGAGCTGCGGGTTCGCCGGCGGGGGAGGGGTCGATCTCGTCCAGCACGGTCGGGGTTTCGTCATTGTCAAGCACGGTCGGGGTGTCGTGCACCTCGTCAAGCACCGCAAGGTCCGCAGCATCGTAGGCGTCGTCGCTCACCTCGGGCCCGCCGGGTTCAAATTCGCCGGTCTCTGGCTCCCTGACGTCGGCCGTCTCGGCTGCGTCCATTGCGGCGACTTCGAGTGCAACTACCGCCTCGACCGCGAGCTCGTTGCCCAGGAGCTCGGCCGGCATCTCCCTGGCCAGTACATCGGCGACGGACTGGGCAACGGCTTCTTCGCCAGCAGCTTCAACGGCTTCCTGGTCCAGCGCATCTTCGGCTACCGCCAGGTCGTCATTGTCGAGCACCACCATCGCCGACAGCGCAGACGTTGTCGCTGCGGTCGTTGAAGGAGCCGTCGTAGCAGCTGGAGCGGCGGGCGCTGGAGCGTCAGAGGAGGCTGCAGTGGCAGAGGGAGCTGCAGTGGCAGAGGCCGAGTGGCCTGGCCGGCCGGCACCAGCGGGGCGGGCGGGCCTTGGCGGGCGTGCAGGGCGGCGCGGAGGTGCCTTGAGGGGGACGTTCGGGCGAACAGGTCCCGGAGGAGGCGGGACGCTGATGCCGAGGAGGGGCGCCAAGCCAGGCACCTGGCCGCAATGCTTGCGGGCGGTCGCCAGCAGTTCGGGGCTCGGGTTGGCGGGCAACCCGGCAGGCTTCACGGCGCGCCGGACTGGGCTCTCGATGACGGCCTCGAGGACCGCCAGCCACTGGTCGGCCGGAGCCGTTGCGGACAGTGCCGCGCTTGCCGCGTCGCGAAGGCGCGTGGCCAGCTCGGCGGAGAAACGTGTGGTGGCGTCGGGAGGGCGGCTGGACAGGCGGAGCGCCCGCACGACCTGGCCCTGGTCGAGGTTCTTGGCTACGTCGTTGGCCCACGAGACGCGGTGCTCTTCGACCCGGCGCTCGAGGAGCTCGCGCAAGGTGACTACCAGTTCCCGGGAGGCTTCGTCGCGGGCTCCGTCCGAGACGCTTACGAGCGACCGCAGGTCACGCATCGCCAGCTCGTCTCCGGCCTTGATCGCAGACTCGGCCTTGTCGCGCCACTCGGCGGCCTTCACCTTTGACACGAGCGATTCGGCGAGAGCCATGACCCCTTCGGTGCTCGGCTCGGGCCGGCCTTCCTCGCGCGCCCGTTCCCGTTCGAAATGAAGAGCGGTCCTGACAGCGGGGATCCCGCCGCGCAGGAGCTGCTGGGCGATCGCCTGCTCTTCGACGGGCAAGCTCTCGAGCATGGCGTTGCGATGAGCGTTACCCGGGCTGAGGCGCTTCTGGCGGTGCGCTGCCGAGCTCCCTGGGCCACGAGCCGCCCCTTCGCCGCGCTCTCTTGGTTCGCGGCTGCCAGATGGCCCGGCTCCGGCGCCAACCGCACCACTGGTATCCCTGGGCGGCCTGCCTGGCCCACTACGGCCTGGGCCACCGATCGGTCTGGGAGGCCTTGGCGCCCTCTCGGAGCCATCGGCGTTGAGCGCGGCGGGACGGTCCGGGCGCTCGGTACGGGGACGGTCAGGGCGATCGGTGCGCCGCGGCCTGTCAGATGCCGGCCGGTCGGTGCGTGCGGCGCTGTCGCCCTCGGGGGAGCGGGGCGCGCCTCTGCCATTGTCGTCGCCGGGCCGGGAGGGCCGAGATGGGCGGCGTGGGCCACTCTGGTCGTCGCGGCGCCTGTCGGAGCCGCGGTCGCCACGTTCAGGGCCGCCCCGGGAACGACCGCCCGCCAGCTGCGTGGTGACGCCGGCAGTGATCGGCCTTTCAATGAGCTCGATGCGGTTCGCGTCCGAAGTCTTCTCGACAACACGTGGAGCTTCGACCGAAACGACGGTGATGCCTTCGATCCCGAAGTCCGCCTCGGCACGCACAACGTCGCCTGCTTTTGCCCCGCTATAAAGAAGAGCAGCGTCGAGAGAGCCGCGCGGGTTTAGTGCGCCGGCGGCACGCCAAGTCCAGGTGCCGTCGGGCCGCGCGCTTGTGAGCTCGATCTCGATGCGGCGGGCCACCGCACCAAAGTACAACTTCGGCGCCGCAGCGCAAATCATGGCCCTCCGAACAGGGCGTATGTTATTTTGTCACAGTGACGAAACAACCATCGTGCGCATGGTGCGGCAATCCGGTCGAGCAGACGCCGGGCGCGGGCCGGCCGCGGAAGTACTGCCGGCGCAGCTGCCGCCAGCGCGACTTCGAAGCGCGCAAACGAGCGCGGGACCTCGGGTTGGCCGAATCAGACCTGATCGTGGCGCGCAGGCACGTGGAAGGGTTGGACGATCTGCTGTTCGTGCTGAGTTGCGCGATAACCGACGTCGAAGGCGACATCGCGCTCGATACCTCACCCGAACAGTTACGCCGCAGCCTCGATTGGTTGCTCGAAGCCGCTCGCCCTCTGTTGGGTGCGAGCGAGCGGCTGCGGGCGGGGGCGTAGGGCTGGGTTAGCCGCGTGGAGCCAGGCCGTAAGGAAGCCCAGGGTTCTCTGCTTCGATGACGACAAGGCGGTTGTACTTGGCTACCCGCTCTCCACGGGCGGGGGCACCGGTCTTGATCTGTCCGGCCCCGCTGGCGACCGCAAGGTCGGCGATGAAGGTGTCGGCCGTCTCGCCGGAGCGGTGCGATACGAACTGGGTGAAGCCGGCGGACCGGCAAACGGCGATGGCTTCGAGGGTCTCGCTGACAGTGCCGATCTGGTTGAGCTTGATGAGCGCCGAATTGGCCGCTTTGCGGCTGATGCCCTCACGGATAATTGCGGGGTTGGTGACAAACAAATCGTCTCCGACCAGTTGGATGCGCTCGCCGAGGCGCGCCGTCAATTTTTCCCAACCATCCCAATCGTTTTCGCCCAAGCCGTCCTCGATCGACCAGATCGGGTAATTCGTCGTGAGCACGTCGTAACGCTCGATCATTTGGTCGGTGGTCAGGCGCGTGCCGCTCGAGTAGCGGTAGGCCCCGTCGGCTTCACGCATCTCTGAGGATGCCGGGTCAAGGGCGATCGCGATCCCGTCACGCCCGGCTGTGTAGCCGGCGCCCGTGATGGCCTCGACGAGCAGGTCGAGGACCTCCTCGGGGGTGGAAAGGTCGGGTGCGAAGCCGCCCTCGTCGCCGAGCCCGGTGGCGTACTTACGAGAGTGGAGCAGGCTCTTGAGGGTCTGGTAGACCTCGGCTCCCGCTCGCAGCGCCTCGGCGAAGGTCGGCGCACCGAGGGGAGCGATCATGAACTCCTGGAACTCGAGGTCGTTCTGCGCGTGGGCGCCACCGTTGATGACGTTGAAACTGGGGACCGGGAGGCGCAGCAAGCTCTCATCCGGCGCCAGCCAGCGGTAGAGCGGCTTACCGTCAGCCTGGGCCATCGCCCGGGCCGCCGCCATCGAAACTCCGACCGTTGCATTGGCCCCGAGCCGGCTCTTGGTCTCGGTACCGTCGAGCTCGATCACGGCCTTGTCCAGCTCGTCGAGGCTCGTCCATGTACGACCTGCGAGGAGCTTGTCGATCTCGCCGTTGACATTGCCTACTGCTTTGAGTGACGCCGGCCCCTTTGAAGCGCTTGGGGTCGCCGTCGCGCAGCTCCACGGCTTCACGGGTCCCGGTCGACGCGCCCGAGGGCACACCTGCGACCCCCTGAGCGCCCGAAGCAAGCTGGAGAGAGACTTCGAGGGTCGGGCGGCCCCGGGAGTCGAGGATCTCGAGGGCGTGTACGTGGGAAACCTCGTATGCCATTTTGGGTGGGCCTCTCTTTCTTGGCTTGTCAAGTGCGGTCCGCAGCCACTTCTTTGTGGGCAAAGACCTACCAAGACCATAGCTCGCGGGGGTCCTGATGAGCCCTAATATTACGAAAGCGCTACCAGGTTTGGGGGTCGCCCGCCCGGCCGCCTAGCACTGTTGTCGAACGAAGCTCGGGTCTCCTCGCGCTTCATGAGCGCCCCGAGGCGGGGGAGTGAACGGGCAGCGGGGGAGCGGTGGCGGGGGAGCGGTGCTCAGATGACTCTGGCGAACAGCAGCACTGCCACTACCACGGCTGCTGCGGCAAAGAGGAAAAGGTATAACGCCAACTTCGCCGCCTTAGCTGCCACCTTGACCCAGGCGTAGAGCACAAGAGCGACAGCCACGACCACAGCCACGACTCCCGCGATGTCGTGCCTATCCATGGAAGCGAGGACTGTCACGACCCTTTAGCGTACTTGGCCGCGTGAACGCACGGCCGCGGGTCCTTCGCGCGTGGCGGGGTTGATGGAGCGGCGGCTCACATTTGGAGGAGCAAATGTAGGCGTCCTGCACCGGGGACCGCAAACTTGCGCCGCCGATTGCCCGATCGTTCACCCTTAAGCCTATTTTCTTACACCAGGCTCACTGACGTGCCCGTTTCGGATCCTGATCGGTCACCGCTGTGAAAAATTCGTCGACCCGGCGGCCAAGAATGAAGGATCAATTGGCGAGAAATTGCGCCGCCGAGGCGCTGCTCGACGGCCATTGCCCGTCGCCCGTGCGGATCGAGGCTACGCGGAGGGCGAGAGGGCGCGCTCCGAGACGCTCGGCAATGGCCGCAGCCTCGTCAAGAGCGAGGGCTGAAAGGTCGGCTTGACCACATGCGGCTAGGTAGCCGCCAAAATCGGCAAGCGCTCGGCCCAGGTGCCACGGGCTACCCGCGCGCCGGAACGCTTCGACCGCATCGACGAACTCTGCCTCCACTAGTGCCGCGCCCGCATCGCCTGCTGCGGCAAGATGCGCCTTTGTAAGTGCCCGTTCGGCCCGCAGAAGGGGAGGGAGGTGACCTATTGGATGGGCCTCGAACAGGCTCAAAATCTCAGCCATGGCCTCGAGGTCTCCCAAGGCCTTGGCCGCGTCGTTAGCGACGGGCCACGCGAACACGAGGTACTCGCAGTTCATACCCAGTGCCTCGAGGTTGTCGAGCGCGGCACGGGCTTGTGCCAAGGCTTCAACTTGCCGGCCCGACCCGCCAGAGATCAGTGCCTGGGTTGTCGAGAGAAAGGCTTGGTCTTGAAGGTTCTCGCTCGCTGAAAGCTTCGCCAGGCCTTCGATGGCATCAGCCCGCTCCGGTGATGTCCCCCCGCAGCGCCGAAAGGCAACCCTCTAAGGCTGGTCCGGACCACGCATTTCAGGCGGTTCGTCTCGGCCTGTCGGTTCAGCCAACCACTGAGCGGCCCCATCCCAATCGCCCAGCAACAGCAGAGCAAAAGCGAGGTTCGTTGTTGCAAGGGCAAGGGTGCGACGATTCCCGATCCGCCGCGAATGATCCACCGCAGGTCTATCGCATTAGCCGCCGCCTCTTCTGGGTCGCGAGTCGAGCTGGCCGCCTGACAGGTTACCGAGCGCATCCGCGAGCATCCACGTGTCGCCGGCCCGCTCGGCCAGATAAGCGGCCTCTCTAATGTTGGCGTCGCCCTCCAACTGCACGGTTGTCCATCCAACTAAAGATGCCGCTGAGAGTGAACAAACTGGCCAAAATGCCGTCGTCGATATCAAGGCCCTGCGCTAGGTAAAGGGCCTCCGAGAGAAGCTCTCCTCCCTTATTTCCACCGCTGAAATGTCCACGCTGGCGAGCTGAGCCAGGGCGCTAACCGTGTCCTTGCCCGGCTCGGGTCGCAGCAGGGCCACCGCCGCCTCAAGGTGGGCGCGGGCCTCCTTGTAGCGGCCTTGCAGTCGTAATCCTTTACCTATCAGGGTCCGAGCTCGGGCTGCCGATCGGTGGTCGCCAAGCTGTTCGTGGATATCCTGGGCGCGTTCGGCGGCGCCGACTGCCGCGTGTTGGGTCAGTTCCGCCATCCAACCCTTCGGCCGCCCGCTCCCAAAGAGCCGCAGCCGCCGACTGGCTGGTCCTGCTGTTCATGTAGGTCGGCTGCCCGTTGATAGAGAGCGGCCGCATGACCTGGCGCTCCGGCTCGCTCCGCCCGTTCGGCGCCTCGACGGGAGTACTCGATGGTCAGGTCGCGCAATTGCCGGGCTGCTATCGTATCGCCGGGCACTGCCTGGAGCGCGTCGAAATAGTGCCGGGCCACTAAGTCCACGACCTCCGTCTCCATCGTCGGGAAAGGTCGAGCGCAGGTATTCGGCGACCGCTAGGTGCCGCGCCTTGCGATCGCGGCGCGGCCAAGGTTGCATAGGCAACTTGACGCAGCATGTCCTGGACGAAGCGGTAGTCGCCTCGTTGTGGCGACAGCCTGTCAGTCGAAACATGGAGAACCTCGCGGCGGACTAGCTCCGCCAGGCAGGTCCGCACTTCGGGTGCCGGTCTTCCGGAGATGGCGACCAGCGCTTCGGCTGAAAAGCTCGTGCCGAGAACTGCGGCGTCAGCGACGAGCAAGCGGGTGGGCGGGGCCAACGAGTCCAACCTGGCGGCGAACAGCCCGTGCAGGCTGTCGGGCACTAACGAGCGCCCCGAGCTCGCCCGCGATCTCGTAGGCATTGCTGGCATCTGGGAAAAGCACGCCGCGGTCGACCAGCGACCGCACAGTCTCAACGGCGAACAGTGGCAGCCCCTCCGCCTGGGCGGCGATCGTCTGGGCTGCTGACGGAGGTAAGCCCGGGACTAGGCCCTCCAGCAGAACGCCCATAGGCCCAGCGTCCAACGGGGAGAGGGAGATAACGGTCCGATTGCGCCCTAACCCGAAGCTGGGCCGTTCTAGGTCGACTTGCGCCCTGCTTAGCACGAGAACGAACACAGGGACTGTCGGGGGCCCAGTCCACGAGGTGGTCCAAGAAGTCGAGCAAGCGCCGGGTTGGCGTGATGGGCGTCCTCAAGGACCATCACGACCGGGGCCATTTCACTAAGACGCTCAAAGAATGTTCGCCATCCCGCGAACAGTTCGTCGGGGGCCAGCACGGTGCCGGGGTCCCCGGCGATCGGCACGCCGAGCAACCGGCCCAGCCGCACGCCGAGGTAGGAACGCTCTGCGGGGTCCTGGACAAACCGGGTCAACCCCCCAGAAGCTTGTCCGCGGCGACCTCGGGTGAGTCCTCCCCGGCGATACCGAAGCGTTGCCGCACCATTTCTGCCAAGCGCGCCGAATGCAGCTCCGTCCCCGTAGGACAGGCAGCGGCCGCGGTGCCACAACACCTTGGCGGCCAAGCCGTCGACGTACTTTTCCAGCTCCCATCCGAGCCGCGACTTGCCCACCCCGGCTGGTCCGTTCACCAGGACCAAACGGGCCTGACAACGGTCGACGCTCGCGTGGAAGAGGTCCCGCAGCGCCCGTAGCTCGTTGTCTCGGCCGGCCAGTGGCGCTTCCAGCCGATCATCGCGCCGTGGCCCTGCCAGCCCAGAGACGACCCGAACGGCTCGCCACAGTGGAGCCGGTTCGGATTTGCCCTTCAAAGCGTGTTCCCCGACATCGGAAAAGGCGATGGCGGATGCGGCTAGCCGTCGAGTCGGCTCGTCCACCAAGACACAGCCGGGGTTAGCCTCCGCCTGGATTCGCGCCGCGGTATTGACGGCGTCACCGGCGATCATTACACCGCCATCGGTAGCGAAGCTCACTGCAACCTGACCGGTGACAACCCCGCCACGAGCGCTCAATTCCTCGCCAATCGAGTTTCCCGAGCCCACCGCCTGAACAACGTCCAAGCCCGCTCGGACCGCCCGCTCAGCGTCTCGTTCGTGAGCTCGCGGCGCCCCCCAAACTGCAACCACCGCGTCACCGATGAACTGCTCTACGACACCCCCGTACCGGGAGACGACCGTGTTGACGGCGTCGAAGTAGCGCAAGAGGAGTTCCCTCACGTCTTCAGGATCCCTGTCCTGGGAGAAGGGAGTGAAGCCAACCAGGTCGACAAACAACACCGAGCACACTCTGCGCTGCGTCGCGTGAGAGCGTTCAGGCGCGCTAACCCGCGGAGAGTTGGTCATTGAGGACGGCGAAGCCTCGGAGCTGGCGGAGAGAGGCAGGCCGCACTGGTCGCAAAAATGGTCCCGCGGATCAGACGGAGACCCACAGGCGACGCAACAAACGCCCAGCAGGAGACCGCAGGCACCGCAAAATCTTGCATCTGCACGTGCCCGCACCCCGCAGTGCCAACAATCCACCGAGCGGAACCCCCTGTCGACAACCGAATGGGTAGGGCGGCCCGTTAGCTGGCCTAACTCAGAGGATAGGAGATTTGGCAGTTAGCCAAGGCGCCCCAGCCCCGCCGGCCCACCAGTTCTAGGGCGCGCTCCACCATTGAACGACTGTGGCAACTAATAGAGTAAGGACCGGCGACACTTCAAACCACGAGCGCGCCAAAGAGGGGAGACCCCGGATGAAGGGGTCCACCACTGGGCGCGCGCACACGAACGCAATGAGCCCTACCAGTATTGACCACAATTAATCACTGTTGAAAACGATTAGGCAGCAATCCAGACGCGACGCATATAAGCCACCCCCTCTCAGAACAGGCGCTCAGACGGCGCGAAGTGGGCAAAAAGGATGCAGACACGACCCCGCTCGCAGCGACCGCCTTCAAGGCGCTGGCGCTGATCCCGAGTTCGCATATTTCCGATTCTGCCTCATTTCCGCGCGTCCGCGCCAGTCTCTACGCGCAGAACGGAGAAAAAGGGGGGGCCTGAGGCGGCCGAGAGCTACAGGGAAGCGTCGAGGTGACCGAAACCTGGATTGGCAGTTGCCACCAGTCCTCGAAAGGCCACCCGATGAGCAGGGAAGCTGGCGAGCGCGCCAAACCGAGCGGCCAGACGACTCAGACGTCTACCGTGCGCGCCCTAATGGCTGTCAGCGCCGTGGCCGGCGTGGTGGTCCTGCTGTACTTTGCGTACCTGGCGAGGCTCAAACCAGTCGGTGGCGATCGGATGGTCCTTTGGCCGGTTGTCGCACTCGGCGTATGGGCGAGCAGCGCTCACGCCGTGCACGTCCAAACCCGCAAGATGCACCTCGTGATCAGCCTGTCCGAGATTCCTGTCCTCATCGCCATCGTCTTCCTGAGGCCAGGGCCAGCTCTCGGGGCGGTCGGGGTCGGGCTTGCAGCGGCGCTCTTGCAGAGGAAGCGTCCGCCGTTCAAGACGGCCGTCACGTTATCGGTGTACCTACTCACAGTCAGCACCGGCATCCTTATTTACGACCACTGGCTCGGGAACGGGTCACCTGTGCGGGAACTTGGCTGGCTGGTGAGCGCCGTGACGGTGGCATTCATCTGTCTGTCCGACCTGGTGCTGTTGCTGGCTGTAATGGCGTTCTCGGACAAGCGGTGGCGCCGCCCACCACTGATGCCGATGATCATCCAGGCTGGGCTCTACATAGCGGTCTGCACGTCGCTCGGCTTGGTCGCTGTCTCGATGGTGTGGGTCAACACTTGGGGGATCGCCCTGTTCGCCGCCATCGCGTTGGCGACGAATTTTGCCTATCGGGCTACGGTCGTCTCCGGGCAGCGCTACGCGAACCTCGAGAAGCTTTACGACTTCACGCGGCGACTGAGCGGACTGTCCGAGGGCCGCGACGTTATGAACACGGTCGTGGAGGAGGCGCGCACGCTCCTCTCGGCCGGGCGCGCCGAATTGGTCATCCCTCTTGGCCCACCTCTCGAGCAGCTGGTCGTACGGTGTCGTTTGGATGGGGAAGAAACGCCGCATGTGGACCATGGCGCCTCGATTTCGACTCTTGACTCGCTGGCGGGTCAACGAGCACCGATGCTGCTCAGCGTTCGGTCAGAAGAGCAAAACGTCGCGACAATAATGAAGGACCACGGCCTCCACGAGGCTCTAGTTGCCCCGCTCCAGCGGGAGGACCCCACCGCCGGGTATTTGTTGGTCGGGGATAGGCCGTCCCAACAGGACGGTTTCAGCACCTCTGACCTGCGCTTCTTTGAGGCGCTGGCAGCGAACGCCGGAGTGGCTCTTCGCAGCAGCAACCTGCTGGAGCAGCTGCGCCGTGAGATCGAGATCCGCCAGCACCAGGCCTACCACGACTCGCTGACCGGCCTGCCCAACAGGGTGGCGTTCCGTGAACGACTTGCCGACGCCCTGGAGACGAACACGGCGGGCGAGGTGGCGGTGCTGCTGATGGACCTCGACGGCTTCAAAGAGGTCAACGACACCCTTGGCCACGTGACGGGCGACGCTGTCCTGCGCGAGGTCGGGAGGCGGCTGATGAGCTTCTCGGGCGCGCAGAGCCTCGTGGGACGCCTGGGCGGCGACGAGTTCGCGGTGCTGCTGTGCTCCGCCAGCGACCACCTTGACGTGGAGGCGACGACACACCAGGTCATGTCCAGCATCAATCAGCCGCTCGCCGTCGAGGGGCTCATGCTGGACATACGTGCGAGCATGGGCGTCGCAGTAGCGCCGCGCCACGGCCGGTCCCGTGAAGCCACCAACCTGTTGCGCCACGCCGACGTGGCTATGTACCTGGCGAAGGAAGCCGGCGGTGGGGTCCGTTACTACGACCCTTCCGAGGACCGCTCGACGCTTCGCCGGCTCACTTTGGCCACCGAGCTGCGGCGGGCCCTCGACGAAGACGGCCTCGACCTCTGGTACCAGCCGGTCGTCGAGCTCGAAACGGGCGAGGTTCTCGGCTGCGAGGCGTTGCTGCGCTGGAACCACGAGAAGTTCGGGCCGATCTCGCCAGTCGAGTTCATCCCTGTCGCCGAGAACGCTGGTCTCATCGACCCGCTGACCTGGTGGGTGCTGGAGACAGCCCTGAGCCAGCTGAAGACCTGGCGCGAGCTCGTCCCAGGCCTGGGTGTCGCGGTGAACCTGTCAGCCAAGAGCCTCACCGGCACGAAGGTGTACGACCGGGTCGAGCGGTCCCTGCAGCGAGCGGGCATGAAGCCGGGGGCGCTCACCCTCGAGCTCACCGAGTCGTCCATGGCGATCGATCCCGAGAGCTCGCAACGGGCCATGCAGAGCCTGCAGGAGCTCGGCGTGCGCCTCTCGATCGACGACTACGGCACGGGCTTCTCGTCGCTCAGCCGCTTGAAGCACCTTCCGTTCAACGAGCTGAAGATCGACCGTTCCTTTGTCAAAGAGATGATCCGCGACAAAGGCGACGAGGCGATCGTGCGGTCGACCATCGAGCTCGCCCGCAGCCTTGGCCGTACGGTGACAGCCGAGGGTGTCGAGGACAAGGCCACTTTGGACCGCCTCGCCAGCCTCGGTTGCCAAGCGGCTCAGGGCTACTACCTGGCCCGACCTCTGCCGGCCGCAGAATGCGAGGCCTGGTTACGCGAGTTCGTACGCTGGCCGAGCACCGTCGGCCACATTGGCGAGCGGTAGAGCCAAGCGAAGTCTTGCGGGCGCGGCCTACTCAGCCCTCAGGACAAGGCCAGCCGGGGTTCGGGCGGCGTAGGCCCCTGGGACGGCGGCCACGACATTGGCCAGGATGAAAGCGCCCACGGCCACCAGGAGCAGCGACAGCCCGGGTAGGGGCGCGTCGGGCACTGCGTAGATGCTGCGGGCAAATAGGTCCCACAGCCACCGGCCCAGCGCCGCTCCCGCCGGCAGGCCGACTACCACGCCGATCGCCGCGGCGATGGTGGATTGCCAGGCAACTGTCCAGCCCAGTTGAGCGCGGGTAAAGCCCAAGGCTTTGAGCAGGGCCAGGTCGCGCCTGCGCCGCCGCACCGATGCCACCAGGGACAGTCCTAAGGCGACCACAGCCCCCAGCGCCAGGCCGCCGGCCAGTAAATCGGGCGCGGCCCCCGAAGAGCGGTAGTTCTCGATCTGAGTGGGGAACTGCACCGGTAGCACGGCCACAGCCTGGCCTTCGTAGTACTGGGAGGGCAGGTCCTCGAAGGCCTTGGTTCCTACGTTGGCGATGTGGCGCAGCGATGCCAGCCCGGCTGCCATGTTGGCCCCGGGCCGTAGGCGGACGAACACCTCAGCCGGGCCGTTGAGCGTGGGCAGCGGTTGCTCGGTGGCCTTTTGGAAAGCGAGCGGCCGAACGGAATTGGCGATGATGGCGCCGGTCCCCATGGAAGTGTGCAGCGCTTGTGGGTCCCCCACGGTGGGCAGCGTCGCTGTGCCCACTATGACAAGAGACGTCGGAGGCACGTAAAAAGGAGCGTCGGCACGGTCCCCGTAGCTCACCGAGACGCTCTGGCCGACCCGCTTGTGCAGAGCGGACATGGTGGCACCGCCCAGGACGATCTGGCCGCCGGTCTCCAGATCGTGGCCACTGAGCACAGGAGGGCTGACTGTGGCGTGAGGTGCCGAAATCAACACGGGCACGGTCTGGCCGTCGATCTCTACGTTGACGAAATCGACCGCGCTCCACGCCTCCACCAAGGGGTCCTTGGACAAAAGGGACAGGGACTGCGGCGGCACGGGATAGCCCTGAAGGGCATAGTCCCAGTTCCAACCGTAGAGGCGAGGGTGTGAGACCAACGTGCTGAGGCCGCCGCCGAAACTGAAGGTGGCGGTCACGATGGTGACCGCCAACATATTGGCCAACAGGACCGACCGCACTGGCACGGCCGTACGTGCCCGGCCTGGCTCCAGGGCAAAGCGGGCGCCGGTGAGGACGGGTGGGGGGGCTCCTGCTCGCGACAGCAACCGGGCAATGGCCGAGGGAAGCGCGCGGTCCCCGGCTGCGTTGTGGCGCTGGCTGGAGCGCAGCGCCCGGGCGGCCAAGGCCAAAGCGACCACTGCGGTGCACACGACGAGCAACGCCGCCCCTGGGCCGAGCACGGAGACGTCGATTGCCAGCCCTCGGCCAGGGTAAACCGGACGGACTGGGCCTAAGGGAGAAAGGGGTGATACCGCTACGGCTACGGCTACCGCCAGCACAGCCCCGGCCACGATCGCCACCGTTATGCCGGCAAGGCTGTCGAGCACCAGCGCCCGCGGGCCGGCGCCCAGGGCCCGGAGCACAGCCGCCTCACTTTCGTTTTGGGACAGCTGGCGCCCGACTGCCTGTCCCGAGATGAGCAGGCCAGCGAGCAGGGCGATGGCGCCGAAGACGGCAAGAGCCGTTGCCTCGGGCTCGATGCTCTGGTCGACCTGTTCCTGGACCACGGAGGTCACGTGGAAGGTGTAGGACGTCCCCCGCGGCAGCTCGCTGATTATCTCCCGTTCGACGGCCGGTACCCCGCCCGCTCCGTGGGCCAATTTCAGGCCGTAGAGGAAGTCTTGCGGGCCTTGGTCAACAGCCCTGGCGAGAGCCGGCGTGAACAGGAAAAAGGTCGGGTAGCGGTCCACTGCGTCCACCACGACCTCATTGTTGAAAATGACAAACCCCGTCAGCATCATCTTGAGCTCGAGGTGGGGCGAGTCCGAAGCGGACTGCGAATTGAGGTAAAAGCCCATCGGTACGACCTCGCCCAGGTGCCAGCCCAGCAGCTGGGCCGCTTCGGACGTGGTCACAAATTCGTCCCGACGGCCCGGCGAGGCCATGCGGCCCCGGATGACGGTGACCTTGTCCTGGCTGAAGAACTCGTTGGCTAGGCCGGCAATTGGGCCCACCTTGGCCTCGGCCAGGGCCGTCGGGATGACGACGTGCCCGCTGCGAGACAGGGGGAAGGCGTTGAGCGTGAACAGGGCCGTGGCGACCTTGGCAACCCCGGGCAGCCGGGACAACCTGGCGCTTATGTCCGGGCCATTGTTGACGTTGAGGCTGAGGTCGGAGGGTTTGGTGCTCGCCAGGAACGTCGTGTACGACGACCCGGTGCGTTGCGCCGCGGCCAGGGCCCGAGCCCGGCCCCGCCCACCAGACCGATTATCAGCACCAGCCCGAGGTAAGCGCCCCAGCGGCGGCGGGCTGTGGCACGGAGGCGGTACCACGCAAGGCGCGATGCTTGTCCGTCCACAGTGCTGGCAGCCTCCCAACGGGCATGAGAGCTGTTCGCTCTACCAAGACTTTGTCCTGTGCGGGACGGCAGCCCAAGGTGGGCAGCTTCCTTTATCGCCCCCTGCCAGTACGACCTGGCCGCTCGCCGCTCGGGCGCCGGCGCAGGTTAGGGGCCGCCGAACGGGGCGAGGCTCTTGCACGCCTTCTGAGCCGCCTGGAACAGCGAGCCGTTGGGGTTGAGGTCGCTGCCCGGGCTGGCGCGCAGGCTGATCGAGATGCCGCCACCGGGATGGGACTGAGGGTCAGGGAAGTCCGTAATTCCGTGCGAGCGCATGCATTGCGAGAACTTGAGCGCCTGTGCCAGGTCCTTTGCCTGCTGAGCCGGCGTGGGCTGGCCGCCGTTAGGCAATAGGTGCCGGCAGTGACTGGCCGCCGCCTGGAACGTCGGCGAACCGACGTCGAGGCCAGTCGCGGTTATCCCGCCCTGGCCGTTGGGGTCGGGGAAGGTTGCCACCCCGTGAGATCGCATGCACCGCGCGAACGCCAGGGAAGCAGCTTCGTTGCCGTTGGGGACGCCGAAGACCTGCTTCGACCCCGGAGCACCGCTTGGCCCCGAACCTCCACCCTGGCCAGGGCTAATGCTCGTGGCCGGCGGTGACCCTCCCTGCGAGGCCGAGGCGTTGGTCGTCGTCGTGGTGCCGAGGTGGGCTACCGCGGTGCCGTTGGGGCTGCTCCCGCATGCCGCTAACAGCAGGGCTCCGCTAGCTACCAACACAGTGGTCAGGGGAACCCGTCGTCTTAGCCGGGCGGGCCGGGTCGGCGATTTGTCCATGAGATTGGTTATAAGCGGGGCGCTGTTACAGGAGTGAAACAGGCGTAGCACGTCGCCGGTGCGGTCTTCGCCGCTCCCAGGCGATCCCAAGCCGGCGCTAAGGGCCCACTGAGGTTGGCTGAGGAGTATGGCCGTGATAAAAGGGAGGCCACAGTGCTGAGCAAGGTCCGCAGGTTGCGAAAGTGGGTGATCGCCGGCGTCGCTTTAGTCGTCGTCCTGGCCGTCGCCGGCCCGTACGTGTTCATCCATTTCATCGAAGGCCCGGCACCCGCCAAGCTTGTGCTGCCCAAAGGGCAGGGGACCAGTGCCGGGAGTACGGGACCGGGAACGACGGTCGACCTGAGCAAGCTCGCTGGTACCTGGGCTGTAGGGGCCGGTTCGGTGGCCGGCTACCGGGTCGACGAGGTGCTTATCGGCCAGAACTCCACAGCCGTCGGCCGTACAAGCGACCTCTGGGGGTCCGTCACCCTCGCCGGCAAAGCGGTGACAAAAGCGGGCTTCACGGTCAACATGGCGAGCGTGGTGAGCGACCAAAGCGAGCGGAACGCTCAGTTCGACGGGCGCATCATGGACGTGGCCGACTACCCGACGGCGAAATTCGTCCTGACTGGGCCGATTTCTCTCGCCACGGGGCTTGTCAGCGGCGGCTCGAAAAGCTACACCGCGACCGGCACCCTCGCGATGCACGGCGTGACCAAAGCGGTCACTTTCCCAGTTTCTGTGGAGGTGGCAAGTGCGTCTGCGGTCTATGTGTTGGCGGACGTGCCGATCGTGTTCGCCAATTGGGACATCTCCAACCCGAGTGTGGGCGGCTTCGTCACCACGAAGAGCACGGGCACGCTGGAGGTGCTGCTCCATCTGGTCCGAGGCAAGGGCAACCCTGTCTCGTCCGGCTCGCCTGCGGGCTCGGGTGGCGGGGGCTTTGGCGGCGCAGGTGACGGTCCCGAGCACGACGGTGCCCCCTCTGACGGTGCCTACTGCCTCATGAGCGGGCCTTCCGGCGGCTCGGCAGTTGGTGTCGCGGACGATGGCCTCTCAGGGCGCTTGTCGCGGCTGAGCTCGCTCCTGGCGGCGGACGCTGACGCCGTCGATGCCTCTGGGACAATCCCAGCCGGGCACCTGCAGGCCCTCGCCGACGCCGGGATGTACGGGATGTCCGCCCCGGTCGCCGACGGCGGCCTAGGCCTTGGCTACCTCGAGATGTGCTCCGTCATGGAGGAGCTGGCGTCGAGCTGCCTGGCAACCACATTTGTGCTGGCTCAGCACTTCCGGCTCCTCGGGGCCATGCTCGACCCCGCCACGCCCGCTCACATCCGCGAGGCGATGCTCGCGAGGACCGTGCGGGGCGAGACCAAGGGCGGCGTCGCCCTCACCGGGTTGCTGCCGGGGCCTTCCTCGCTGCTTGCCAAGCCCGCTCCGGGCGGCTGGCTACTCGAGGGGACGGCACCGTGGGTGAGCGGTTGGGGCATCGTCGACGTGGTCTGCGTCTTCGCCCGCGGCCCGGCCGGGCCGGAGGGTGAAACCGTTGTCACGCTGCTCCTTGACGGCCGCCCCCAGGACCGCCTGTCCGTCACGCCACTGCGCCTCTCAGCGCTCAACGCGACCCGCACGGTGCGCCTGGATTTTGACGGGCTGTTCGTCGCTGACGACATGACCATCGGCTCCCAGCCTTACGAAAGTGCAAGCCGCGAGTCCGAATCGCGCCTCCGGTTGAACGGGTCGTTCTCGCTCGGGGTTGCCCGGCGCTGTTGCGCGCTGCTCGGCCCATCGCCCTTCGACGACGAACTGCGCGAGTGCCGGGCCGCCCTGGACGCGGCAGATGGGGCGCAGGTCGCGGCCGCTCGCGCCGGAGCATCCGAACTTGCGGCACGGGCTGCGCAGGCGCTTGTCGTTAAGCCGGGGGAGCAGGGCAGCCCTGGCCGGCGACCCCGCCGAGCGCCTCAACAGGGAGGCGGCGTTCCTGCTCGTGTTCGGGAGCCGCCCGGCGATCAAGGACGCCTTGCTCAGGGCGCTCGAGGGGCGCTCAACGTCCAGCTAGCGGGCGGGAAGGCGGTACGCCTTGCAGCGCTTGCAGAACCAGCGGTAATTGAGCGGGCCCTTGCAACGCCCACACCTATAGACACCGACCTTGGCCAAGAGGAAATGGGCAGCCGACAGCGACAGGCCGGACCACTTGTACCAACGACCACGCCGCATACGATTTCTCCGGCTCGAGTGTTCCATGGCGCCCAAACGGGCCTCGCTGGCATGTTAGGGAACGCCCAGGCATATCCCTTCGCAGGCGCGCCCCGTCGTGCACCCAAGTACCCTGAGCTGGCCCCGAGCTGCCCACGGGTACCCGGGCCATCCAAGGTTGCGTTCTTCGTAGTCGAGCTTCTGAGTGGCGTTTCTCGGCAATAAGGGGAACTCTTCGGTAGCGCAGCGTGACGGCCTCCAGGGGGCGTACAGCCGCCTGTACGCAGCCTGGAGGTTGAATTGCTAGGTACGTGTGATGGCTCCTGCCACGCCGGACCGCCGCACCGGCCTCGCACCGCCTGCCGGTGTACGGCGAGGCCACAGAGGTCTGGCTCGTGGGCTTGGGTGCCGATGACTGGTTGCTGCTGGCGCCGTTTCGTCCTGGGTGGCCCTGCCACGTAGCCCGAGGCTTCGTGAGCGAAGGTCAGTGAGCAGCGAACCAGTCGAGATGGCGCTCGAGGTAGTCGACCATTTGCGAGGGGTACCGAACGATGTGGTAGCCGCCTGGGTAGCGGACCATCACGACCTCACGGCGGAGCCTGCGGAGCGCCTGGAAGAACTCCTCGGCCTGCCCGATCGGGCAGCGCAAGTCGCCCTCCCAGTGCAACAGCATGACGGGCGTCGTGACATTGGCGACGTGGGTGACCGGTGAGTGCTTGGCGAATAGCTCGGGCCGCTTCCAGGGCAGGGCGCCGACCTCGTGCTCGACGAAATTGGGGATGTCCGTGGTGCCCCAGATAGTTGCCAGGTCGGTGACCGGGGCGGCCACGCACGCCGCAGCGAAGCGGTCGGTTTGACCAACGGCCCAGCTCGTCATGTACCCCCCGTAGGAGTACCCCGTCACATAGAGGTGCTCCGGGTCGGCTACCCCGGCGTTGACCAGCTTGTCGACGGCTCCCATCAGGTCTTCGAAATCGGCGCCGCCCCAGTCGCCGACACAGGCCTTGGCGAACTCCTCGCCGTAGCTGTGACTACCTCGCGGGTTGGTGAGCAGCACCACGTAGCCGGCAGCTGCGAGCGCCTGGTAGAGGCCGAACAGCGCCGCCTGAGGGTGCCAACTGTGCGGCCCACCGTGGATATCGATGACCAGCGGGACCGCTTGGCCCTTCACGTAGCCGGTCGGGTACAGCACGAACGACTCGATCCGCCGCCCGTCGGCCGCGAGGTGGCTCGAGCGCCGCACCGGCGCCAGCCGCAGCGCTCTCACCTCGGCATTGGCGTTGCTCACGCGACGCTCCCCGGTGCCGTCAATTTCGGCGCAATAGAGCTCCGGGGGGCTCGACGGCCAAAGCGAGGCGAAGGCGATCGTCGAGCCGGCGGTGTGCATGGCGATGATCTGTCGGTCGCCGCCAAGAATTAGCTCCGGCGTCGTGGTGCCGTCGAGCGAGGTGCCGAGCGCGCTTCGGTAGAGCGAAAGCGTGCCCCGGTCTGCAGCCAGGAACATCACGGCCTTACCGTCACCGGTCCACGCATGGGCGGTGCCGAGCGCTCTTTCAAGCCCGTATACCGGCCGGTCCAGCGGCTCACTGAGAGATCGTGGCGGCGTCGGCTCGCCCGTGGCGACGACCAGGAGCTGAATGTTGCGGTCGGACTCGCCGTCCTCGTTCTCGTGGCCGATGTACGCGATGTTGGCCCCGTCGGGCGACCAACGCGGTGAGGCGGCCGTTCCCCGGCCCCGGGTGAGGCGCTTCGGCCGGCGACGGGTACCGACCGGCACAACCCAGACATCGCGGTTTGCCTCGTCGAAGCGGGTCGGCTTGCGGTCGGAGACGAAGGCGAGCCTGTCCCCGCTGGGCGACCAGGCAGGGTCGGAGTCGTCCCAGTCCCCGTCGGTGACCTGTTGCGGCTCACCGCCCTTCCCCCCGGTGTCTCCGTCCACCCCCACAACGAAAAGGTGGTTCCGCCGGGAGTCGAACCAGCCCGTGCCGTCGTAGCGGGAGTAAAGGCCCGTGACGACGCGCGGCGCGTTCTTCTCGATGGCGTTGCGTTCGTCGGGCTTCTTCCACTCCCCGGTCTTGGAGACGAAGGCGAGCTGGCTGCCATCGGGCGACCAGGCAGGTTGCGAGGCCCCGTATGGCATTTCTGTTAGAGCGACGGCCTCGCCGCCTTCCAGGGGGGCGAGGTGCAATTGAGGCCCGTGACCGCGCTCGGCCACGAAGGCGAGCCATCTCCCATCTGGTGACCATCGTGGTGCGCTATCTTCCGGGCCGGCCGTGAACGCTTTAGCGGGGGAGGAGCCATCGGCCGGCGCCACCCAGATCCTTGTCGCCTGTTTGTCTGTCTCCTTGTTTGGGGTGCCCACGACGAAAGCCACCCTGGAGCCGTCAGGGGACACCTGCGGGTCACTGACGCTGCGCAGGCTCCAGAGATCTTCGGCAACGAAACCTCGCTTCGGCGGCATCGATCGGCTCCTTGTTCCCTGCGTGTGGGCTACTGCCTGGCGGTCCTGATTGCGGTCCGTGCCGGCCCGCTCGAACATCTTTGCCCCGGTCTCGGGCGAGCGCACATCAGGACCGCAAATCGAACCCACATCAGGACGGCATCGGGCATAATCGGAGATTTGCGGCCCCCAATCAGGCAAGCGCGCCCTGAGGAGTACCCCAGGCTCCGCGAGATCGAGTTCGAAGCGGACCGGCTGTTCGAAGCGATAGGTATCGGGCCGTTCACTAACGATGTCGCCGAGGACCACTTTGACCGGGCGCTGCTCGTCCTTGTGGCTGGTGACCCACCCGTCGGGTTCGCCTGTGTGGAGCTGGTAGACGGCGCCCCTCACATCTGGCAGCTCGCCGTCCACCCCGATCATGGGCGCCGCGGCCTGGGACGAGCGCTCGTAGAGGCCGTGGGCGACTGGGCCAGGACGGAACAGTTTGAGGTCATCACTCTGACCACATACCGCGACGTTCCTTGGAACGGGCCGTTCTACGAGTCAATGGGCTTTACCACTATGGACGTCCTCACGCCCCGGCTGCGCGCCATACGTGAGCACGAGCGTTCCATTGGCGACGACGACTTCGGTCCCCGGGTGGCGATGCAGCTCGCTCTTTGATGGAGCCGCGGCACAACCGACGCAGGGGTCCAGCTCTTGGCTCTGGGGGGTACCGTCAATCTGGGGACCTCGGCACTCCCTTGGCGTGGCAACGCCTCTGACCCAAATTGAATCACTGTGCCAAGAATCCTGCCGTCTCCGGGCAAAATCCTATTGGCCATCGAGACGAGAGCGAGGGGACCCACCGCTGACACGCAGATCGGATGATCCGGCGTGCCCAGTCACTCGGTGGCGATGGACGTTACGAGACTAGTGAGAGTCGGACGACATCAATGGCTACCCACCCCAAGGCTCCCAGTGTGGCGACCCGGAGCCGATTGACCCGGTAGCCGCTGAAGCGGTGTCGCCCGAAGTACCAAAACGACCCATTGACGATTGCGGAGACCACCCCAACGATCAGCAGCACAGTCCAAAGCAGCACTCCGCCCTCGTTCGGCTTGGCCGCTGCGAGCCACAACGCCGTCAGACCCGTTGTCAGCGACGTGCATCCTCCAGCACTTCGGTCCGTGTGGAGGGACCCTTAAGCGCCAGACCGTCGGTTCGTCCGTTATCGCGAGGTGTTCGGCGCGGCACTGTCCTCCGGGTCGCTCATAGGTCGAGAGCGTCGTCCCAATAAGGAACGGCCCGTGCTCCTGTCGCTGCCCAGTCGGGCAGGGAAGTCCGGAACTCCTGATGGAAGTAGTGGGCTAAGTCATAGCCATAAATGATCGAGTGGATAGCTTGGAAGACGGAGAGGACGGGGCCTCCAACGGCTCCAGGCTCGGTCGGCATAAGGCGGTGCGAGTAGACGCGTACTAGCGGGGGCCATGATGCAACGTGCCCAAGGGCGATGGCCACCGCTTCCTCGTCGTCACTTGGGCGCCGGCCCCAAGCCTTCAGCCAGTAACCATTCGCCCTAACGTCAAATGAGAAAGAGTGCTGAACCCACTCACGGTCATCCGCTGCCTGACTTCCTCGAGGGTGTCCTGCCATAAGGCGACGCGGGGTCCGTTTTCTGCAACATCTCTTGAAGTAGCGCCGGTCTTCAAGGCCCAAAGCTTCGCTTGGCGTTCAGTAGACCTTCGTGTGGCGGCAACGCGGCTACCTAGGGTTCGCGTCGGAGGAGGAACGGCCGAGACTTCCGACCACCTTGCTACTGCTCGTCGTAATCTGCTTGCCGACCGGAGGCTAGGGGCCACGAAAAGGGCCTCGCGTCTTCTCGGCTATTGTTGGGTTGAGTGGCAAGGTCATGGGCCAGAAAGGCGATTTCCTTATTCACGGCCGTTGCGTGGTCGATCGGTGCACTCCTCTCGACTTCCGGCGGTGCTGATGGGGCAGTGGCTCAGCCGAGTTGGGCGGGGTCCCTCGGCCCGGGCGTTACCGTGCTATCTCCAGCACCCGAGCTGCCAGGTCACAATACGCCCGGTTCGGTATTTCAGGGGTACGTGAACGCCGTTGACAGCGGCAAGCCCGCCACGGTCTGCCAGTACTTTTCACCTCCTCAACAGGCTGGGTGCCGAACGGAACTGGCGACGGCCAGCGCCAAGAGCATGGAGTCGTTCAAGGGCTTCTCACTCGGTTACATCGCCATTCGTGGCAAACAAGCGCTCGTTGGTTTCACCGGCACGTTCTGCTCGCCGGGCCTTCCCCCGAGTGCGCGGTGAACCACAACCCGGCCGCAATACTCGACTCGGGCAAGTCCTTTTCGGACCTATGGCTCGAGGAGCTGGCTGCGGGTAACAGCACGGCTAACGTTTACTCGTTGCTCGGCGTTGTCAAGACCCGGGCAGGCTGGTACATCCCCGCGAGCTAAGCGACCTGGAGTTTGGCCACGAGCACCTTCCCCCACACGAGTTGGGTACTCGACGCGGGCAGTGGGCGCGCTCCCATGCTTTCCCGCGTCACCGTCGTAAGTCAGCGCTCGAAGTATCGGTGTAACTGCTAACCTTCTTCTGGCGACCGAGGCTGCCGAGGGGTTCCTCGGGTTCAAGTACCGAAGGGCTTATGTCGACGTTTCGGGGAGTGGGCGACTCGCGGATCTGGACCGTCCTTCGTCGCCCCCGCTACCCGCTGGGTCCTCGCCACAGGCTTCGGCGGTACGCGCTACGTCACCCGACACGGGGTTCGCTTTTGGCAGGCCTGATTTGGGGAACGTTCATGTTCCTGTGGTGGTGCTGCGTGGCGTTGTTCCAGGACGTAGCGACGATCCTGGACGTGACGATCGGAGTCACGGTCGGCTTCACGGCCTTCGTCTTCCTCGCAACCTTTCGCGCGCGGCAGGAAAGGCATGTCAACGGCGGGCGAAAAATGACCCCCTAACGACAGACGGATCCGCCTGGCGAAAAGAGGTCAAAGTTGAGCTGCCATTGACGAGGCAAAGGCGTTTTGGGCGCGTGCCAGTCGGTCGGGTGACGTTCGGGGGAAACCGCCCACAATTCGGGCGGCGACGGTCGGCAGCGGGGCTGCTCGGGGGCCCACGTCGGGAGGAGGGACGCCGACGCTCCCCGTCTGGCGGCTCCGGCCCCGGGAGGCAAATGTAGGACGGGAAAGGGGGCCGACCTCGGAGGGTTTACGGGCCGGAGGTGGCCGCAAGGCTCACGCTCGTCCCAGGATCGGCACTAGCGTTCGGGGACATGGCTCCTGTCTCGACCGCCGAGGAAGCCCCACGAATAGCGCAGGAAACGTGCAGCCGCTTAGCGCTGCCTTGGAGCAACCCCGTCGTGAAGCGGCGGTGGCGGTCGTGGCTGGTGTTCATCTCGGGTAATCAACGAGGCGGTAACACTATGGTCCGTGTGAGACGTATGGGCGGATCGGCGAGGGTGCGCTCCTACGACCGGTAGTGTTCGTGCCGGACGGCGGGGGCGGGCTCTCTAACTAACCTCTAAAGGAGTGCCAGTAATCAAGCTCTAAAGCCTCGGTTGATGGTATGAAGACCCTCCTCTGGCGGCAACGGGACTACCCAATGGGTTCAGGTCGGAGGGGTGGGCTCCAACAATCTCCGACGGGCCGACCGAGGGCGTGGCACGCTGGAGGGCAGTGACATTACGGATAGGCACAGTGCCGTTGCTCACAGCGGCGTTCATTGCTGCACCGCTCGCCTTGGCACCAACCCAGACCACATCCGAGGCACGTCCGCTACCGGCCCAGTCCGGCATACTTCCGATGGCTGGGTCGCTGGTGAAGGTCATTGCCGGGCCCGGTACCAGTTCGTCAACCCGGTCAGCGCAGTGCTGTACGGGGACGACCTATTTGTATCGAACAGCGCGCCGGGAGCCCTTGACCGAACTGGATGCCTCGACTGGAGCGCTGGTAAGAGTGATCGCTGGTGCCCGGTACGGGTTCAACGAGCCGGATGCGATGGTTTTGGACGGCCCTGAACTTTTTGTAGCGAGTAGCGACTGCGTTACGGAGCTGAATGCCTCAACCGGGGCATTTGTGAAGGTCTTGCCCGGGTCCCGATACGGTTTCGCCGGGACCCCGAACGGGATGGCCGTGTACGGTCCTGACCTTTTCGTGACGCGCTTTGGCAGTGGCTCGGTGGCGGAGCTGAACGCGTCGACGGGAGCATTGGTCAGGGTCATATCCCGCCCGAACTGGTTCCTTTCGGGTGGCGTTACGTTAGACGGCCTCGACCTGTTCGTTCCAGGAGCAGCCATATCGCCCGAGAATGGTCTCCAAGCGGCCGGTTCCCTAGTCGAGATAAACGCATCTACTGGGGCACTGGTCCGGGTTATCTCAGGACCCCAGTGGCGCTTCAGGGACCCCTTTGCCACCGCGTCGGACGGGCCAGACGTTTTCACGACTGACCTACCCAACGGCCTCGCTCGTGGGGTCGACAGCAGCTCGGTGACCGAAGTCGACGCCTCTACCGGCAAGGTGTTGAGGACTTTATCCGGCTCCCAGTACCGGTTCCTTGATCCGGCGAGCATGAGCTTCTACGGAGGGGATACGTTCGTCAGCGATTTCGGCGGTTCGTGGGTCACAGAGCTGGATACTTCGAGTGGAGCGGTCGTGCGGGTTATCTCAGCTCCGCAAGACAGGCTCTCCAACCCGGTGGGCATGGCCTTGTTCGGTGACGACATTTTTGTCGCTGACTCTGGGTCCCTTACGGCTCACCGGTGCGTGTCAAGCTTTATGAGACAACTTCTTCAAACAAATACTGTGCCGGCGGGTCTTCCTCCGGCTGGTTGATCCACGCCACCGTAGGCAGTGCAGGTGGTGCGGGCGGCTTGCGCACGAAGCGCTCGGGGTGGGCAGCGTAAGCCGCCTCGAGAACGAGGCCTCGTTGGGCCCGCACGAGCTCGGCCCGGCCGTAGTGGACGTCGGCGGGTGTGTGGAAGCCGATCCCTGAATGGCGGTGGTCCGCGTTGTACCAGCTGAAGAAGCGCCGGCAGAAGGCGTGGGCATCCTCGAAGCTGCCGAAGCGGGCCGGGAAGCTCGGCCGGTACTTGAGCGTGCGGAACTGTGACTCTGAATAGGGGTTGTCATTCGAGCAGTGGGGCCGGTTGTGGCTCTTGGTGACGCCGAGGTCGGCCAGCAAGAAGGCGACCGGCTTGGAGGCCATCGAGGTGCCGCGGTCGGCATGGATTGTCAATTGCCCCGGGTTGATGCCCTGCTTGGCGATCGAGTCAGCTAGCAGGGCCTCGGCGAGCTTGGCTCTCTCGGCCCGGGCCAACATCCAGCCCACGACGTAGCGGCTGTAGATGTCGATCACGACGTAGAGGTAGAAAAAGTTCCACTTCTCCGGCCCCAGCAATTTCGTGATATCCCAGCTCCAGACTTCATTTGGGCCACTTGCGAGCAGCTCGGGCTTCTTGGCGGCTGGGTGCGTGGCCTGGCGGCGGCGCTCGCGCACTTCGGCGTTGGCCCGGAGCAGCCTGTACATCGTCGAGGTGCTGGCCAGGTATTTGCCTTCGTCGAGCAACTTGGCGTACACCGTCGCTGGGGCCTCGTCAACGTGGTCGGGGTGGTGGAGGACCTCGAGCACGGCGGCCTGCTCTGGCTCGGACAGCGCCCGTGGTTGGCGCCTGCGCACCGGCACAGGCCGCTCGCGCGCCGGGCTCTGGCGGTGGCGGCGGTAATAGCGCGCCCTGGGCTCGCCGAGAGCCCTACAGGCGGCCCTGGTGCCGACCACGGGTGCCAACGTGGCGATGGCGGCGTCGGTCATCTCGTCTCGCCGGTCCCTTCGGCGCTGTCGGTGGCGAGCTGCTCCAACAGCGCCGAGAGTTTCCCCTGGATCTCGATGACCGGGGCCCGTCCCGATCGAACGCTGGCAGGAAGTTGGATCTGTTAGGACGGCGCATCGATCGGCCCACGAGGTAGAGCGAACCAGAGATGCAACCGAAGGTCAGCGTCGTCATCCCGACATACAATAACGCGGCTTTCGTCGCCGCGGCGGTGAGAGCCGGCCTGGGTCAAGAATTGGACTCGACCGAGGTGATCGTCGTCGACGACGGTTCGACCGACGGCACAGAGAGCGTGCTTGCCGCCTACTCCGACAGGATTCGTTATATCACCGAGCCGAACAGCGGCCCGGCGGTGGCCAGGAACAGGGGCGTCCGTGAGTCGCGTGGGGAGTGGATGCGCTTTTCTCGACGCCGACGACGTCTGGCTGCCGCACAAGTTGGCCAGACAGATCGAATACATCGAGACGAACCCCCAAGCAGGACTGGTTCACTCGGCGTTCCTCCATTGGGACAATCGCACTGGGGAGACGGTGCACCGCGGGAACGTGCCTCAAAACTTTCGAGGTCGTTGCTACCACCTCTTCTTTTTCCAGAACGGCGTGTTGCCTTCGACGGTGCTCGTACGTCGGGAATGCATCG
>CAWCEZ010000002.1:0-50329 GCA_963794745.1 uncultured Acidimicrobiaceae bacterium | reverse complement strand
TCGGCACTGGACTCCCAGCTCATGCCGCCCAGCATCCCGATCATCTTTTGCTTATCGTGCGCCATGCACGCGTCCACCTGCTTTCTTTCACGCAGGGCAAACGTTAGTGGTGCGCCGAGGGGCCGACCCAGTCCCGCTCCGTCGACCTCCCCCTTTCGCCTGCGATGCTCGCGGGACACCGATGCGAGGATTTCGCCTCCCGAGTATCCCAGATTGGTATACTTAAAGGTATGTCGACAACTACGATCAAGGTGGACCGCGAGGTTCGCGACCGCCTCGCTCTAGTAGCCCGGGCCAGGGGCACGACGATGGGAGCTCTTCTAGATTCCGAGTCCCGCAGGCTCGAAGCCGAAGAGCGGTTGACAGCCATCGAAAACTCCTATCGGCGACTGCAGCGAGAGGACCCAGCCGGCTGGCAGGAGTACTTGGCGGACCTGGGCGATCTCACCGCGGGCGAAACGGACGCGACGGCCGGAGAGGAATGGCCGGAGTACAACGCGTGACCGTGCTCCGGGGCCAGATCCGGTTGGTGGCCCTGGATCCCACCGTGGCCAATGAGCAACGCGGCACGCGGCCCGGCATCGTCGTCTCAGGCAATCGGTTCAACGCCCTACCCATCCGCCTGGCTATCGTCGTCCCGCTTACCAGCCGCCAGCGTGGACTTCCTCATCACATCTCTGTAGCCGACGACGGCGGCCTGGAGCGACCCAGCTGGGCCATGTGCGAGGCGGTTAGGGCCGTCTCGATCGAGCGGTTCGGAAGGATAATCGGCACGGCGACCGATGAGACGCTTAGCGCCATCACCGACCAGCTCCTGCTCTGGCTCGCGCCTGAGGCGTCTGGGCAAACCTGAGTGTACGGGGAACGGGTGGGCGTGGCACCCGTCGAGCTGGACCCAAAAATCGAGTCAAGTTGGTGCCCCCGGTAGGACTCGAACCTACGACGCACGGTTTAGGAAACCGACGCTCTATCCCCTGAGCTACGAGGGCCTCGACCTCTGACCTGCCGTTCTGTTCGGTCATAGCCTGGCAAAACCACCCATCCAGAGGCTTCCGGCAACTTTTTGGCCCAATCTCTGGCTGTGCGAGGCACCATGTTAGAGCGGGCACCGGCCCCCCGGGCACCTGCGGTGTCCACGGGACGCGCCGCGTCTGGTCGGCCCGTCCAAGTGACCCCCACTTTCAAGGGCTCCAAACGCCAGGCGCAATCGGCCCTGGCCAAGTCCGTGTCAGACGTCGAAAGCGGACAAGCCCCTTTGACCCGCGAGACGACCACGGTCGCCGAGCTCTTGGACCGGTATATCGAGGGCCATGTGGCCGTGCTGCAGCCTGGCACGGTCCGCGGCTACCGGGACAAGGCCCGACGTCTGAAGGCCTCGCTCGGCCCGGTCAGGCTGACGAATTTGACTCTGCAGCAACTCGACCGGACTTACCGCTCCTGGCTGACAGAGGGCCTCTCCCCCGCCACCGCCCATCATTGCCACGCGCTCCTGTCGGCTGCCGTTCACCAAGCCGTGCGCTCGGCCATTGTCGCAACCGCCGTAACGGAAAAGAGTCGGGGGGACCGAGAGCTGGCTCCGGGGGGTCGCCGCTGTCACTTGCTGCCTGGGACGATCTTTTCGCAGGCCTCACTGGCTGCCTGGAAGGTCGGGCTACTGGGATCAATGCCCTTGCCTCGCAGGTCAATGACCTGCTCACCGGCGGGGCCGGTGCTCGGATCGGGGTAGTTGGGCACCCCGTGGGTGCGCATACACTGGGAGAACTCGAGTCCCTTGGTGTTTTGGGTGGCGCTCTGGGCCGGGGTCATGTTCCCGGCTGGAGTGTACTTTTTACACGCCTGTAGTGCTGCCAGGTAGGTAGGCGACCTGGTGTTAATGCCCGAGGCGGAGATCGCATTGAGCAAGCCGCGGCTCGGGCTGGGGTCGGGGAAGTCGGGCACCCCGTCGGAGCGCATGCACAGTGCGAATTGCAACTGTTGCGTCTGGCTTGCCTCCCCCGACGAGCCCGAACCAGACGAGCCCGACGGCTTGGTCGGGCCAGAGCTAGACGAAACTGATGATGCCGGCTGGGCCGTGGTGGTCGAGCCAGACGACCCCGACGAGCCCGACGCTGACGTCGTGGCCGTGGTCGTCCCGCCGGCGCTGGCCACCCCAGGGTTTTTCGATCCGCCGCCGCAAGCCGTGGCGACAAGCGCGAGCGCGGCCAGCCCCGCGATCGCAGCTGCGGCCCGCCGCCTGAGGGCCCAGTGCCGGCTCATGCCGTCGGTGTCGTGGTCGTGGGCCTTTGTCCCTCCTGCGGGGCTATAGCGATGCATGGAGCAGTTATAAAGAACTGCTGGTTTCGGCAAGGTTGCAGCCGCTCAAGGCGCCGTTGCCAAGGGGCAGCGCCAGGTCCGAAACCGGCGGGTGAAACCCGAGGGCATCTCGGGAGCGTGGCCAGTCGCGTCGGGGTAACGCGAAGGCAAGTCGACGGGCGTGTCGCCGGTGGTGACCCAATAGTCGATCTGGCGGGCGCTGTCCGCCACCACTTGGTTCACCACTGGAGCATCCAGCGGATTGGGCTTCGCTCTGACCCAGCACGTCCCCCAGAAGGGCGAACGTGTCGTCGTGGGGCCCAGGACCGTCGGCCCGATGAGCGAGCTCGCCAGCCGGTACCAGGTCACCGACGGCGTGTGCTTCGGAGGCCAACCGGCGTCGCGTTGGGCGCTTCCCGAGCGATCGCCCCTCAGAGCGTGAATTTTTCCAAGTCGTAACCGCCCCAATACCAAGTGCCAGCACCGCCCTGGACGTCGACCGGGGGAGCGGACGTGGGCACAGTCACAAGCTTGCCGTTGTTGTACCCGTCTACCTGGCAGGTTGCGATGCCATCGCTGATCGCCAGGCAGCCTCCCCAGACGACGAAGTTGCCTGCGAGCGCCAAACTGGTGACGCTTTCGCCGGCGCGCGGGGCTTGCAGCTGGTATGCCGAGCCGGACGGTCCCGGGAAGACCGAGACCGAGCCGTCCGACTCGCCCCAGTAAAGGTTGCGGTTGGTCGCCGAGGGAGGGTAGATCGCCGTGATGGCGCTCGCCCCGGATACGACCACAGTGGGGCTGCTGCCTTTGATCGGCGAGGGACGAGGGATCGGCGCTGCGGTGTTCGCCGCGGGCGTTAGCGGGCTAAGGCCGTCGCCGTTGGTCGGTACGGCCAGAATGCTGTCCCCAGATGAGTAGTAGAGGAGCGCTCCGTCCAATCCGAGGTGGGAGAACGTGGTACCGGCTACAAGCGTCTCGACCGTTCCCCCGGCGAGTGACATCTTGCGGATCCCCGTCGCATCGGCCCAGTAGAGGAACAAGCCATCGGTCACAAGGTCGCGGTTGCCGATAAACCCTGGGGAAGTGGCGAGAACATCTGCGGGACCACCAGTGAGCGGTACCCGCTTGATCTGGGACTCGTTCTGCAGTGGGTAGTTGGCAACGAAGTAGCCGGACCAGGAACCACCCACGTTGGCATAGGTGATCGCTTCGAAGTCGACCGAGTGTTCCGCGGACGCCGCCGGAACGGACTCCTGGTAAAGAACTGTCTCCTGTCCCGGCACATCGTCCTTCGCGGAGCGGAAGACGTAGGCCTCCGATAGCGTCACGAAATGCCGGCCACGGAGCGTATAAGCGGTTCTGTCGGCTGTCCAGTAAAGGTTGGCGGTGGACTGGACGAGACGGTCGGGCTGCGTGTAGGAAAGCGTCGTCGGCAGCCCAGAACCAGGAAAGTGGATGAAGTTGTCCGGCCAGGGCTCCCCCTGGCCTGACGTGTCAGGCAAAATCACCGCCCAGCCGTAATAGTCCGTGTCGCTGTGCCAGTTATCTTGGGATACGACGATGTAACTGTCGTTGGGCCCCACAGCCTCGACAATGGCGACATGCCCGTCTGCCCCAATGACTGGCAGGTCCGGGCCCCACTCCGCTACCGATCCCACGGTCGGGTTTTGGTTGACTGTGAAACCGTTTGCTCGAGCGCCCGTCGCCCAGTCCATGGCGTTAATAGGCAGGGCCTGCTTCGGAGCCGGGACGCCGTAGACCTCGGATTCGACGAAGGCCACGTAGTTGGTGCAGTTGGCCCACGTGCCGCTTGGCGCTGTCTCCTGGTCGGAGGGCATGCCCCAATACGACGTCTTGTATGCGTACTGGAAGTTGTGGGTTGTGAATGGGGCCACGCTGCAGGCGCTGAAACCTTCACACAACGGACCAGCCGAAGGCTGCGCCGAAGCGGGTGATGCCATCGAGGTGCCGATGCCCATCGCGACTAGGGTCGCCGTCAGCGCGAGAAGCGGTCGCATTACGCTGTCGTCCCGGTGTTACTTACCGCCTCCGTGAGACGCTCGAGGTGCAACGATGCATGTGCCGCAGCTGCTTGCGCCGCGTCGATCGAACCGACCCGGAAGAGGTGGGTGCACGTGTCGTCCTCTGGGATGAGGAGTGGGCGCACATGGTGGGCTCGTGTGCCCTCGCGTCGCAGCTGACCGGCTGCCGCTCTCGCAGCCTTGGCGTAGCGTCCCACGTCTTGCGCAGCGGTGCCTGGAAGGTAGTGCTCGCCGACGAACTCTCGCATCGAAGCCCACTCTACGACGGCCCGGCCCCGGCGAAAAGAATGGGAACCCTGACATTATTGCAGGCGGAGAATTGACTCCGACCGTGCAACTGACCACTCGCGCAAACTGCTGGCCGGCAGAACGACCCGAAGGCATCCGCGGCAACTACGCATGACGAGGCTTCGGACAACCGGCGCGGCGCCGTTGGAGAGTACCGAACCGGCGATCTCGCGTGCTTACCGACAACCATGTTCGCGACGATGCTGTGCCGCCGGCGGACCGCGGCACCGTCCTCGCCTCGGCCGGCGGGCCAGGCTTGGGAGGGTTGCTCCCGGTCGTGCGTTTAGCCGTGAGGGCGGTACGACCGGACGGCCTTGGGTTCATCCCCGTCCCCAGTCGTCCCTAGTTTTGGCTACGAGGTTGGTTCGGCAGACCGGGAGCCACCTCCAGCTCACAACGACCGCCAAGGGTAAGGACCGGGTGACCGTTACTGCCGCCGGACCTCTTCGCGTGGGCACCTTGGCCGTGCTCGCCCAGGTCGCGGTGCGCCACGGCATTAAACGCGCTGAGCTGGAAGAAAGGCTCTTCGGGTAAATGCTCGACTATCGGCCTAGTCATTGGGCGTGATCTTGTACTACTTCTTGGACTACGAACCAGCCTCATTGCCTGTCACGGGCCGAGGCTCGGCGGAAAAAGGGCCGACGGCGTCACCTCCGGTAGGTGCGCCTTTTTGTTCAGTAGCTATCCCTAAATTGCAACAAGGTCTCGAGTTCTGAGACACGAAACGTGTTGTCCTCAAGTTCCGAGAGAAATCCCCCGTCGATAAGACCGCCTAGAGCTTGCTCATACCAGTATGCGCTCGCAAGTTCTTCCCCTGCATCGGGCTGCCCCGGAGGATCGGGCAATACGGCAGACGCAGCCACTAGATCCCAAGAGGAAACGAGGTCATCTGGTGACACTGTCAGTGCTGCCCCCGGATGATTGACCTTCCGTTCGGCGAGCAGTTCAAGCACTGATGAAAGCAGAGCCTTCGGAAACTCGTCCAAGTCCTCGAAATTGGTCACGGTTTACTCGCTTCCCGCCGCCTTGTGCTTCATCGGCCTCTTCGGGTGATCTGTAAAGAATCTTGTCAGCTGCCGGTCGACGCTTCTCCCTGAACTCCGCAAGACCCGCTGCCGTCTTCGCAAGTGCGCCCCACCTCCACGTGTGGCTAACCGCTTCGCTCAAGCTACAGATTAGAGCCGTCGGTGTGTAGTGAGCGATTGTTTTGCCGGCTGGGCTACGGGCTCGCCCAGGCTATCAACGTGGCGACGATGCAGTCGCGTGCCGGCCAAGCGGTACGTGACCGTGGCCAAGACTTTTATGCCTTATCGGGCTCTCGGTTAGTGAGGGATTAGCCTAGCGCGCATGACCCCGGAGGAGGCCCTTGCCCTAGCCCTTGAACTTCACGGCGACCAGGTCGACAAACTGGGAGAGGACTACGTGGATGGTCACCTGAGGCGGGTGCAAGCGGCCGTGAGCAGCCACAACGACTCGGTTCTCTCCATAGCGGCGGCTCTGCATGACGTCCTGGAGGACACGAAGACCAAGCCCGAGAAGCTATTCAGCAAGGGCGTGCCATTGGAAGCAGTCCGGGTCATCGGCATCGTGACCAAGCGCTACAACGAGCACGGCGACGAGGGCTATGGCCTGTTCATCGAGCGGATCATCGCGAGCGGCAACCGGAACGCCATCGTCCTTAAACTGGCAGATGTCAACGATCACCTAAGACCCGTACCAGATGGGCCAGGAGCCGATGTAGTGGCCAGACGGGTACCGAGGTACGAACTGGCGCAACGAAAGCTGTCAGAAGCTCTCCGGGGCTAAGGACTCCGTCGTCAGTGGCGTACCGCCGTTCCGCCTCTTCTGGGATGTGCACCGCCCATTGAGCTCTGGAGCCACCTGGATGGTCACTGACTGGGGCACCGTCGGCTCGGCCTGCTGATCGCCATTACTGTGCACGTGCCCCGTCGCCGGAGCGCAGGTCTATCATCGCAGCTATGACCGCAACTCAGGATGAAGAGGCGTACGTCACGGCTGACAGGATGTACGAACTCCGGGACTCCAACGATGCCAGGGACGACTCCGACGAGCTCCGGCGGCGTATCGCGGACGAGGGGTACCTCTTCTTCCGCAGGCTGATCGAGCCAACTGCGCTCCTGGCTCTGCGCGCGGACATCCTGGCCGTCATCGGTCGTGCCGGATGGCTCGAGAGCGGGACGGACCCGACCCTCGGTATCGCGAACATCGACGGTCAATGCACCGAGGGTGACAGCGAGTACAGCGGGCCTTACGGCCAGGTGCAGCGGCTGGAGTCGTTCCACCGCGTGCCGCACGCCCCAGAACTCGTGGGGATGGTCCAAGCGATCATGGGTGCGCCAGCCATACCGCTGCCCGGGCACAAGGCGAGGATTCTGGTTCCCGAAGTTCACCGACCATACGACGCCGACGCATCAGGACTTCGTCCACTACCAAGGGAGCCTGGACACCCTGACCTGCTGGTCACCGGTCGGGGACTGCCCGATCGAACTCGGCCCGCTCGCGGTGCTCGAGCGGTCCCACAAGGTGGGCAAGGTGCTAGCACACCATTTTTCGCTTGGCGCAGGAGGACTTGTCGTCAATGTCGAAGAGGAGAAGGCGGCACACCCAGAGCTTTCAGGGCGCTGGCTCAGCACCGATTTCGAAGTTGGCGACGCACTGTTCTTCCCGGCACTGACGGTGCATCGAGCGCTCCCCAACACCACCGACAACCTCATGCGCGTATCGCTCGACAACCGTTACCAACGGGTGGGCGGGAGGATCGCCGAGCACATGCTCATGCCGCACATGTACGACCTCCACAAGGTCGGTTGGGACGAGATCTACCGCGATTGGGAGTCCGACGACCTGAAGTACTACTGGCGCCGCCACGACTATCGCAGGGTCAAGAGGAACACCAGCTTCCGTGAGCGGGGCACGGCGGAGGCGATGCAACTCGCCCGCGCGGGCGATGAGCATGCCCTCATTGCACTGCGGAGGATCGTCGCGGAGTCAGACCCTGAGGCCGAGCAGGCTCTGGAAGCGCGGAGAATTCTCGCCGCGCAGACCGGGGCGGCGCACTCTCAGTGATCCCCAAGATCAGGTCACGGCCTCACCGGTGGATGGAAGGTCAAATTTTTGGCTGGGATTTCCAGATATAGCGACGTGCGCTCCGCGCTGATCGGCCTGAGGACGACCAGCATCCTGTGCGAAACGGCGGCCCGAAGCTGAGAGCCATCCGGGATCGCAGATTTCGCGTGCGGTGTCGGTCCATCGGCCGACGGAAGTTATGTGCGCCCGAGAAGCGGTGTCCCGGGGCGCCCGAGACGCAAGGCGGGGGCGAGCCTCAGGGGGCACCTGGACGGTAAGAATCTAGCTGTGCCCCCTGTCGACTCTGCCGGAGGCCCGCCCGTAATCCCGGACGGCCTGGCCGCGCGGGTCAGACGCGAGGGACAAGAAGGCTGGCTGAACGAACTCCCGGATCTAATTGCGGAACTCGCCGAGCGCTGGGGTCTTCAGCTGGAGACCCCCTTCTCCCGAGGCCCGACGGTCTCTTGGGTGGCCCCAGCTGGCGAGGTCGACGGGGTACGTGCCGTGCTCAAGGTCGGCATGCCGCACCGGGAGGCCCGCACCGAGGCGGCCGGACTTCGCTTCTTCGCCGGACAAGGCGCCGTGCGACTTCTTCGCGCCGACGAGGAGGTCTTCGCCCTGGTCGAGGAGCGCTGTGAGCCGGGTAACGAGCTCTGGGACCTCCCTGTAGACGAGGGCAACCAGGTAGCGACGGAACTGCTGCGCCGGCTGTGGAGGCGAGCTGACGGGACCGGGCCGATCGAGCGGCTGAGCGACCTGGCCAAGGAGTGGGGAGCGAGGATCCCAGGGCTGGGCCGCAACTACCCACCGGACCTGGCGGAACTCGGTATTGACCTCGCTGACGAGCTCGGGAGCTCACAGAGCGGCCTCGTAGTCCTCCACGGAGACTTCAACCCCGGCAATATCTTGAAAAGCCAGCGAGGATGGCTCAGCATCGACTGCAAACCCCTGGTGGGCGAACCCGCCTTTGAGCTGGGTCAACTGCTCGCCAACCGACTCGGCATCGATCTGGCTTGGGACCCGCAAGACGCGGACAGCTGGCCCTTTGCCCCGTCCATCACCCTCGGTGAACTCGCCAGACAGGTCCACTACTTCGCCGACACCCTTGGGATCGAACGCGATCGTGTCATTGGTTGGACGGTTGTCAAAGCCCTGGCCTGGGACTGGGGCCCGGCAACCACCCAAGCGTTCGCGAGCTTGCTCTGACCAACAGCATTGATAGAGGTGAAGTCGAGCGGTTCGGGAACACTCTCGGCTTCATCTTCGGCGCCAATGTGCCGACAGGGATGCCCCCAGAACGGGCGCGCAGAATACCTCGCGCCCGTGAAGCCGAGCGCGACCTAGCGGCGGTTCTCGCGTCACGCTCCTTGAAAATCTTGGGCCTTCTGTTGGGACCTCGATGAGCTAGAACGACCGCCGATCGTCCGCCTCCACCTCGTGCGTGACGAACTGATATCAGTGTGAGGCTGCCTCGGGGCCCCGACGGGCGCGAACTGCATCGCTGTTCCACTGCCACTGCGGCTAAGAGGTTGCCCGGCAGACGGGGGGCCACCTCCAGCGAACACGGCATTAATCGAGCCGAGTAGCCATCACTGAGGCGCACGGTTGTGCCAAGGTGGGGACCGCTCCCGGCCGTGGCGTTGGTACATCGCGACTAACAAGAGATTATTCGCAGGCTCCCTCAGCTCTCTTGCTTCGCCAGATGGAAAAGAGCCGCTGCCTCAGGCGGTAAATGAGGAGCCTCCAGGCCAGGGCCCATTATCAGCGAGCCGAGCACCATCGTCGGTCCCGCTCCTGAGCGTGCGCTCGCATCATGAGGGGTTTCTCCAGGTAGGTTCAAGCGTGTGACCACGTAACGAGAACTCGGGTCGAGACCGTCGAGGCGCATCGGGGGGCTCTCCGATTGGAGGAGGGTCGAGGTCCGCACGAAAGCGAACAACGCGACAGAACGGTCGTGAGCGACGACTCCCGAAAACGCTAGTGCCGGGGTCGCTAGGGCGCTCCATGCGGACGAGCTCGCCACCATGAACCAACGCTCGTTGCGACTTCACGAGAGCAGCCCACTCGGCCACCGCATGTAGATCTTGCGGCGTGGCAGTGGCAATATCCCACTCGATCCCTTGGTGCCCGAAAAGGCTCACCGCAAGGCGTAGTGGAAGGTCATGCTGCCTGCCTGTGTTTTTCGATCGAGGTGACCCAACGTGGGCACCAATTAGCTCGAACGGCAAAAGGGTCGAGATTCCCGAGACAATCCGGACCCGCTCTACTGTCATCAACGACCATCTGCATGTGAAGGAGTCGACCCGGGCGAAAGTGCTCGAGGCTATGGATAGGCTCGACTATCGAGTAAACGTAGCCGCAAGGAACCTGCGGACTGGGCGTACCGGGACGATAGGGCTGGCCGTACCTGAGGTCGATCGTCCATACTATGGCCAATTAGCGGCGCGCATTATCACTGCCGCCGCGAAATACAACCTGCGCGTCGCAATCGAACAGACTGGTGCCTCTCGCGAAGGGGAGCTCGGCGCTTTGTTTCTGTCCCGAAACCGGCTGTACGACGGTCTCATCTTGAGCACCGTGGGCTTGGGGCCCGCCGACAGGGACCTACTCAAAGTCGATTACCCAGTGGTAATCCTGGGTGAAAGGATCTTCGACGGTCCCGTTGACCATGTTGCGATGCCTAACGTCGAGGGGGCCTGCGCCGCCACCGCCCACTTGATTAAGGTCGGCTGCCGTCGAATAGTCATGGTTGACGGACGGGTCGGCGAGGAAGTCGACGTATCTCGTTTGCGACTCACGGGGTATCGTCAGGCTCTCGAACGCTCCGGAATCGGTTTCGATGCATCACTTGTGGTCAACATCGAGAGGTTCACGATGCAATCGGGCGCCGAGGTTGCCCGCGCACTGGCAGCAGGCGGCAAGCTGTTCGACGGGATCTTCTGTGTCACCGACACGATCGCTATCGGCGTGCTGCGTGGTCTTGCCGACGCCGGCGTAAAGGTGCCTTCAGACGTGAAAGTCATAGGGTTCGACAACATCGATGAAGGCGGGTACACGGTGCCATCACTTTCCTCCATAGACCCCGATCACGCCGTGATGGCTCGAACGGCCGTGAGCCTTCTGGTCCGAAGGATTAACTGGACGGGAGCCGGGAAAGCCTCGGCAGGAGTTTGTGAGCAAATTCTCGGTCATTGACCGAGAGTCCACCCGCGCCTGACTGTCTTGGCCGCTCCATGAGTTTAGATCTGCGTTACTCAGCCACCCCGAGGCCGAGAGGCTCCCACACGTTCGTCGCCAACCATTCGCTCATCCCTGCGCCCACGGCGCCATCTATCGGCACCGGGGCGTTAGGCAAGGTCGAGGCTAGAGCCTCAAGCGCGGTGTGGGCCAAGGGCCACCAGCGGGCCAGCCACTGCTGGACCAGCTCTCGGTTCCCGGCATCGTTGTCAATGGCCACGTGCAGCAGGGCGCTGCTCCAGTCCCGATGCCAACGGCTGTCCTGGGCCAGTGAAAAGTGGATGCTCCGCAGTATGGGGTCACCGTTGAGGCCACCGAGGGTGACCGCCACCTCGTGGTTCAGCCAGCGGTCGAGGACCGGTTCCACGACCAGGTCGAGAAGGACGAGCGATTCGGCCCAGTCGTAGGTAACGAGGGCCCGCTCCACCAGTTCTCGCAGTGGCTGGAAGCACGCCGCCCGTTCCCAGCTGGCACGGTGCTCAGCGGGATCCGGCCCCGGCCGATGAGCCAGCAGCTGCGCCGTACGGTACGCCAGGCGTTGCCCGCAGCGCAGCTCGTTGCCCGCTTGGAAGGCGGCGCAGTTGGTGATCTTCGAGGATGGTGCCATTTGGGCCACGTAGGCGGCCAGCATCTGCACGCCGTGGAACGGGTACCGCATTGGGGCGTAGTGGTCGTGTAGCCACGACAGCCAACCCGTCGTCAGGCCGTCGTCGTAACCGGTCTCATCGATCTCGTCGAACAACGTGTCGAGGACCTGTTCTTGCTTGTCCTGGCGGCTCGTATAGATCTGATAGGTCGTCTGCGCCGGGTCGCTAAACGTCTCCCACGTCGGGACTTGAAGCGGCGAGCCCTCACGATGTTGCGCATACCATCGCGCCACCGGGCTTCCGGGCCCCAACTCGAACCGTGACGGATAGTTGGGGTGCAGGTCCGAGCTGACCACCTCGTACTCGGAGAGGATCCTTCGGCCGTCCTGCAAGCGAGAGTAGGTCCTCACGACGCAACCTCCGGTTCGGGCCGGGATGACCGCCACCACGCCGCCCCGTTCTCGGTCATCCGGACCCGGCCGGAAAACGACGGCATGGCGAGCTCCAAGTCGCCCGGGAATGAGACCGGCTGCCCGTACTGGCGCTCGACCTCAGCCCGGCTCACGCGGCAGACATCGGGCACCAGGACTCGGAGGTAGGCACCTTCGTCGCGGACGTCCGCGCGCTCGTTCTCCATGGATATGGCGGCCACGATCGCCCGGCCGAGTGTCGTGGCCTGCAGGACCGGGCCGATCGCCCCCTCCGCCGGTCGGGGCCCGGTCACGGCAGGCTCCTCACTGAAACAACCTCGTCCTCAACGCGGACCTCGAGCCGGTGCAGGACCGCCGTGGCTGGGTTGACGCCCACCCCCGAGCGGCAGTCGAAGGACCATTCATGGGCCGCGCAGGTAAGCAAGTGACCGTCGAGTGAACCCTTCGACAGCGGCTGGCCGGAGTGGGGGCAACGATCGACGTAGGCGTAGATCTCTCCGGCGAGGTTCACCACCACGATCGGCGCCCCGTCGATTTCGAGCCCGCGCATCTCCCCCGACCACAGGTCGTCCAAGGTGGTCACCGGCCGCCACGGGTCGCTCGCCCGGCTCATCGCGGGCCCACCTGAACCCGGACAATGTCCCCGGCCCCGAGACCGGCCTCGGTCAGCGTGGAGGTCAGTTCGAGTGCCTCCCCCTGCTCGTTGCTCACCACGGCGGCGACGACCGGGCTTGGGTAGAGATCCGGCCCCCACGCCCGGAGCCGTTCCGCCAGCGCGTGCACGGTCTGGTCGGTGTTGATGAGGATGACCCGACCGACGAAGTCATCGGAAAGATAGCCGTGAACATGGATGAGCACCGGGACCGGCCTTTAGACTCGGGGCACCGGTTCGAGCCGCCAGCGGTCGAACCCGCGGCGCAGGTCGCGGCCCATGGCCTCGCTGGTCCCGAGACCCATCCAATGGTGCAGGTCGAGCGTGTCGCTCGGCGCTTCACCGTCGAGCACCCGGTCGACGATTGTCTTGTGCTGGGCGAACCTGGTCAGCTCTTGTTCGAAGATCCAGCGGCACGGCTCCGAGCAGAACAGGTACTTGCGACCCTCGTGGGCCAGCGTGCACGCCGTGTTGTGGCCGGGACGCACAAAGACGGTCGCCAGCTGGCAGAGATTGCAGATCGAAGGCAGCGTGTAGGCAAAGCTCGCCGGTTCACCATGCTCCCGCCAGCCAGCCTCGATCCCGCCCCAAAGCGGACCATAGGTCTGCTCCCAGGCGGGGTACTTGTCTTCCAGCCACGCTCGCTCGGCCTCAGAGGGGGAAGGCTCGTCGAACCAGAGCAGCGTGCGGTAGCTGTAGAGCAGCAGCTGCAGACTGTGATGGGCATAGTCGACCTCGTCGATGAAGAGCGGCCAGAACCAGGGCAGCTCCAGGTCGAACTCCTCGAGGTTCCTCACGAACTGCTCGATCAGCCACTCCTGGACGAACTCCCTGAACGACTTCGTCCGAGCTCCGAGCGGTGTGAGGTAGTCCATGGCCGTACCGCTCGTGGCGATGAAGGCCCTCCAGGACCTCCACCAGGCCTTGTCGACTAGGTACTGGGCATAGTCCTTGCCCCCGTTGTTGATCAGGGCCCTCAGGACCGGGTGCCCGATCTGGGCGTGGCGGGCCTCGTCGGTCTGGATGCTCAACAAGGCCTTTTCGAACAGGTGGTGGTCCGCCTTGTCTGCCATGGCCGCCAGCGCCATGAACTGGAGGTTGGTAAACCCGGTCTCGAGCACAAAGTTCAGCTGGACGGCCATCTCGATCGCATTGGCGGCCACGAACGAGTCGTCGAAGTAGTGGCGGGCGGCGATCACAAGCCAGTTGTTCGTGTGGAACGCTTTGTGCGTCCAATCGAAGTTGGCGTCGAGGTCGAGGAGGTCGTGGCCGAGCAGCAAGGGGATTTGCCCGTGGCGGATTTCGTCCAACGCACCCAATGTGGCCATGGTGCGCCAGGCGCTGTCCCGCCCGAACCGGGCCATGCGCAGCTCGGCGGGCACCGCGGCGTACTCAGCCTGGGCGAAGATGCCGTGATGGAACTTGACGAGCTGCAGCCACCCGGGGTCCAGCGCTTCGTTGACCCGACGCTTGTTAAGCGCATCACGTACGGCGCGGACGGCAAGGTCCTTGGAGGCCTGGTTCCGGACGTATTCGCGGTAGGTCGTCCGGTACGACTCGTTCCAGTCAGCCCAGGCCGGCTCGTGCGGGAGCCATGGCTCGCCGCTCATCTCAGGAGGGAAGAGCTCCCTTTCGTCAGCGTAGGTATAGGTCCAGTCGACTTTCCTTGCCAGATCAAGCCAGTCATCACGACGAAGAGCCATTCCGGACCTCCATTCTGTTCAGCCACTCGTCGGGGGTCAGGTAGTGCGGGTTCTCGAACAACGCGCCGTTCACGTACATCTTCGGGTGGGTTTTCACCATCTCGATGAGGAACGCACCGCCCACTTTCTCCAGGTCGAAGAGGCAGACGAGGATCTGGGGGTATAACGGGAGCATCCGGTTCATCTCCGATTCGAAGCGGACGACGTCGCTCGGGTCTGGCAGCTCGCGCAGCGACGACGCCGTCTCCCCGATCGAGCGGATCACGGGGTACTTGGCGGCATTCATCACGCTGGCCACCGACGCCTTCCAGAAACCGATCATGTCCGTGCACGAGAACGCACCCGAGCGCATGGTTGTGTCGGATGTTCGGACGATGTCGATTTGCCGTGATGCTACGCAGGCCTCGAGGTCGATGTCCTTGTCGCCCTGGAAGTTCAGCAGGATCTTGTCGGGCTCGTCCATATCGAGGACGCAGATGCACTTGTCCCGGGAGCGCAGCGCGCTCCTCACGTAGCCACCCACGATGGCGTCTCGCTCGACCGGCCCGAGTAGAAGACGCAAACATGATCTCCGGGGGACACTGGCTGGTCGCCCAACCCCACATCGAGCATCTCGGTCATCCGCCTCGGTCCTGACTCCAGCCGGCCTGCAACCGGCGTGTCACTGAAGGGCGATCCTGCTGGCTAAGACCTTATCGTAGCGACCCGAGCCCTTCCTCCGATCCCTCCAGGGCGCGCCTAGTGGTCCAGGCCCGGGTGGCCAACTGCAGGTTGAACCAAGTATTGGCGTCAGCCAGGTCGTGGCCCGTGATCGTACGGATGCGGCGTAAGCGGTACTTGAGCGTGTTGCGGTGGATGGCCAAGGCCGCGGCCGTAGCGTCGTAGTGGCCTTTGCACTCGAGATGGGCCCGCAGTGTGGCCACCAGATCACTGTGGTGCTCGGCGTCGTAGTCGACGAGGGCACCGAGCCATTCGGCCACGAACCGGTCGATGGCACGGAGATCGCCGATCTCGGCCAGGAGGCGGAAGCTGCCGAGCTCGTCGTAGCAGATCATCCTCTGGCCGCGTCCCTCCGCGCCGCGCATACGGAGCGCCAAGCCGGCCTCGGCGAACGAACGCCGAAATTCACTCAGGTCGTCGCAGGCGCCACCAACTCCGACCCAGACGTTCGGCCCAGCTCGCGCGTGAGTTGACGGTGGAAGTCGCTCCAGACTTTCCCGTTCGCGCAAAGGACCACGACCGTGTCGCCACGGGGCACGACAAGTGCGCCGAGGCCGGTGTCAACGGCGGCTCGTCGCACGACCCGGGACAACTGGTCGGGATCTCCCCGCAACCTCGACGGGTGCTCGACCACGATCCCCACCCAGTGCCGTCGGCGCAGGTCGTAGGACAAGGCCTGCGCACGGCTGAGCGCGGCGCGTTCGTCGGTGCCTGCCAGGAGCTCGTCGACCAGGTCCCGCCCCAGTCGCAACTCGGTTTCGGCCACGCTCTGGAGCCGGGAGAGCTCCAGGGCCAGCACGGTCGTGGCGTGCTCGAGCGGCACTCGCGCCCGCTCGATCTCGCCCGCTGGGACACCCACGATCGTGATGACTCCCAACACATCGGCGCGCGGAGAAGCCACGGCCAGGAGCCGGTCACCTTCTTGGACCGGCTGGCCCAGGTCGCTGGCTCTGCGGATGAGCGCCTCGCGGGCGCTCGCCGGCACCTTGGGGTAAGGCTCGACCCTGGCCGGACCGCCCCAGGCCCGGAGGTTCCCGTAGCGGTCCTCAATGGCCACCGGCCAGCCGGTGAGGACCGACAGCGCTTCGGCGATCCCCTGCTCGCCATCTCCGGCGACGGCGATCCTGGTCAGGCGCTCGTGGATGGCGCTGCTGTGCTCGAGCGCCGCCACCGTGATGGCCAGCGCTTCGTTGGCCTCCTGCAACTCGGTGGCTTGGGCGTGCTGCACCACGTACATCCGCGTGTTGACCAAGGCCATAGCGGTCAGCTGGGTCAAGGTACCGGCCAGGAAGGTCTCCCACGGGGAGGGGTCAGCATCGGCGCCGAGGACGAGATGGCCGATTTCGCCCTGAAGGCTACGGAGCGCGAAGGCCCAGGACCAGGCGTAGTTGGCGACGGTGACCCGCCCGCCGGGACCGGTCAGCCCATCAAGCTGGCTCTCGACTTGCTCGAGCTCCACGAGCATGGTGCCGGCCAGATGGTCCTGCCAGCCGCTGTCGCTCAAATGGATGCCAACCAGCTGGTACTGGCCGAGCGATCGCACGGCGGTGCCCGCCAGCTGCAGGATGCGGCGTTCGAGCTTGCTCTCGCTCATGAGCTGAGCGAGCACGAACAGACCCTGGAGCGTGGCCAGCTGCTCGTTTGCGCTCCCGCGCTCCCCGCGCCAGTTGGCGTCGTTCCCGCGGACATCGGTGGTCCCCTGCCCGTCTCGGCCTTCTTGCACCTCACCTCCGGCGTCTCGGAACGCTCGCCCGACGGTCTGCCGCGCCAACGCTACCAACCCAACGTTCGTCCTACCATGACGAATTTCGCCCGAAGATTTAGCTGGCTGGGACGAAGACGCGAGCCGCTCCTGCTGTCATCGTGTTGGGCAGCAAGAAAAGGAGAGGTCGTTGGCCATTACGGACTTTGAGAGATGGACGGCGGAGTGTCGTGAGGGGCAGCTGCGACCTCGGCCCCGGCTGACCCTCAGCCGGACAGGACCAACAAACCGAGCAGCTGCGCCAGTGCCCCAGGAGCGGGTCGGTGCCGAGCTGCTGAGCCGGCAAAAAGAGCGCGCCGCGCTCAATGGGTTCGTCTCTCGCGTCCGCGGTGGTGCCGGTGAGGCCCTCGTACTGCGGGGCGAGGCGGGCATCGGCAAGTCGAGCCTCCTGGACCATCTGAGCCGGACGGCCTCCGGTTCCACCGTGACACGCACCACCGGTATCCCGGCCGAACAGCAGTTGGAGTTCGCCGCGCTGCAGGCGCTGTGCGGCGGGTTCCTGGACCGGGTGGACCGCCTGGCCGAACCGCAGCGCGAGGCACTCGGCGTGGCGTTGGGGCTCCGGGCCGGGCCTGCTCCGGACCGGCTGCTCGTAGGGTTGGGCTTCCTCGCGTTGTTATCCGATCTCGCGGCGGATGGCCCCCTGCTCTGCTTGGTAGACAACGCTCATTGGCTGGACCGGTCATCGATGCAGGCCTGCTCATTCGCGGCTCACCGCCTCACGACAAGCTCAATCGGCATGGTGTTCGCCACTCTGGATTCCTTCGCACCAGCGGGTCTGGCCGGGCTGGCGGACCTGGTCGTGGGAAGACTGACCGAAGGCGACAGCAAAGCCCTCCTGCGCTCGGAGATCGTGGGCCCGGTGGACGAGGCCGTCCTCGACCGGATCGTGAGCGACGCGAGGGGCAACCCATCGTGCTTGCTCGACTTCGCCCGCCGGGTCAAGCCCGGGACATTCGCTGGTGGTTTCTCCACGCCGTCCATCTCGTCCGCCCCCGAGCCGCTGGAGCGCATGTTCCAACAGCGCTACCGGTCCCTGCCCGGTGAGACTCGCCAGTTGCTCCTCCTCGCGGCGGCCGAGCCGACGTTCGACCCTGTCCTCATACAGCGGGCGGCCCGCCTGGCCCAGTTGGGCCCCGATGCCGGGGCACCCGCAGTCGAGGCTGGGCTCATCGACGCGGGCCACGAGCTGCGGTTCTGCCATCCCCTAGTCCGCTCGGCCATCTATCGCGACTCCTCCGCCAGCAACCGTCTTCGGGCCCATCAGGCGCTGGCTGACGCGGACGGCATCGACGCCGTCCGACGCAGCTGGCACCGGGGCCACGCCACGCTCGGGCCGGATGACGAGGTTGCCGCCGAGTTGTGGCGCGCCGCAGGCCCGGCGCAGGCCCGGGGAGGGTTGGCCGCGGCTGCCGCGTTCCACGAACAGGCCGCCAATTTGACCGCCGACCCCGGCACCCAAGCCAGCCGGCAACTGGAGGCCGCCGAAATCAGCTACCGAGCCGGGAACCTGCACTCGGGGCAGCGACTGGTGACTGCCGCCCTGGCTGGGCTGCTCGACGATGTGGGACTGGCCCGGGCCTGGCACCTGCAGGCCCGGATTGCTGCGTCTTCCGATCGAGGACACAATGCGCTGGTCGCCCTGCTCGACGCCGCCCGGGCGCTCGAAGCGCGGCAGGCCGGCCGAGCCCTGGACGCCTACGGCGATGCTGTCGGCTTGGCACTGGACGGCGGCCACCTCCTCCCTCGGACCACCGCGTTCCGGCTGGCCCGCGCCGCCCTCGACGCCGGCGAGCGAGCGTCGGGAACGCAAGCGCCACCCCACCCCGGTCGCCTCCTGCTGGCTGGCCTGGCCACGGTGACCACGTCCGGTCTCGGTGATGCCATCCCGCTGCTGCGACAGGCCCTGCTGGCGCACCGTCCGGCCGAAGCTCCCGAGGAGGAGGACCTTCGGTGGACATCCCTGGCCGTCGAGGTGGCTCATGCCATCTGGGACGACGAGCGCTGGTGGAGCCTGGCCCAACGAGCGGCTCGCATGGCCCGGGGACGAGGTGAGCTGACGGCCCTGCCAAGAACGTTGACCGACCTGGCAGAGCTTCACGTTATGTCGGGTGAGATGGCCTTGGCCGAGGCCCTGCTGGCGGAGGCCACTGCGGCTGCCGAGGTCACGGGCAGCTTGGCGCCTGCGTACGGCCGGTTGGCCATCACGGCGTGGAAGGGGCACCCGGCGGAGCTTTCGCAGCTGATCGACCAGTTCTCCGCTGAGATGGCGCAACGGGAGGAGGGGAAATGGGCCACGGCCTGCTCCTCAGCGGCCGCCGTGCTCAACAACGGCCTCGGCGACTACGCAGCCGCTCTGGTTGCCGCCGAGGCCTGTTCTTGCCGCCGCGACGAGCTCCGCGGGGAGACGCACGCCTTGGCTGAGCTCGTCGAAGCCGCCGCCCGGACCGGGCAGGCGGACCGGGGGGCTGCCGCGCTGGTCCGCCTGTCCGAGCTCACGCGGCACAGCCACACCGACTGGGCTCGGGGGCTCGAAGCGCGTCGAGGGCCCTCCTGTCGGAAGGCGACGCCGCCGAGCCTCTCTACCAGATGGCCATCGACCGCCTGAGCCGCACTCGCCTGCGAACGGACCTGGGGCGAGCGCACCTGCTCTACGGTGAGTGGCTGCGCCGTCAGAAACGTCGCGTCGATGCACGAGCCCAGCTCCGCCTCGCCTACGAGATGTTCAGTGAGATGGGCATGCTCGGTTTCGCGGAACGTGCCCTTCGCGAGCTGCGGGCGACGGGCGAGACCGTCCGCAAGCGTCGGGCCGGTACGCGCAGTGACCTCACCCCTCAGGAGGAGCAGATAGCCCGTCTCGCCGGCCAAGGACGTACCAACCCAGAAATCGGTGCTCAGATATATATCAGCGCCCGCACCGTTGAATGGCATCTGCGCAAGGTGTTCGACAAGCTGGGCATCACCTCGCGTCGAGAGCTGCGGGACGCGTTACCCGAGCGAGCAGCGAACGGAAAACGAGACTGAGGCCCCGGCGAGCGGGGCACTACGGCCACGACGTCTCAGCACTCGGCCGGTGCCCGACGTCCCTCCGCGCCAGCGTGATAGGAGTAGAGGATGGCCATTGGTAGTTCGCAGACGATGCACGCGTGGGTGGTGAGCGAGCCAGGCCCGATCGAGACCGGCCCGCTCAGGTACGTCGAGAAACCTGTGCCCGCACCAGCCCCCGGAGAACTGCTCGTCCAAGTCCTCGCCTGCGCGGTCTGCCGGACGGACCTGCATGTCAGCGAGGGCGACCTGGCGGTGCACCGTGAGCACGTTACGCCTGGTCACATGGTCGTAGGCCTTGTGGCCGGGCTAGGAGAGGGGGTTGGCGACCACGCCCTAGGGGACCGAGTCGGCGTGGCTTGGCTGCGCTACACCGACGGGACCTGCGATTATTGCCGCCGCGGGAACGAGAACCTCTGCCCGAACTCCCTCTACACCGGTTGGGACGCCGACGGCGGCTACGCCGAGTACACGACTGTGCCGGCGGCCTTCGCCTACCGGCTACCCAGCGGCCTCACCGACGTCGAGCTCGCGCCGCTGCTGTGTGCCGGGATCATCGGGTACCGCGCCCTGCAGCGCGCATCGCTTCCGGAGCATGGCAGGCTTGGTTTATACGGGTTCGGTGACAGCGCCCACCTGGTCGCCCAGGTAGCACTGGCCCAAGGTGCCACGGTCCACGCCCTCACCCGTGGCGAGGCGTCGCGGCGGCTCGCGCTTGAGCTGGGCGCTACATCTGCAGGCGACGCCTACGGCTCTCCGCCCGAACCTTTGGACAGCGCGATCGTATTCGCGCCCGTGGGGGACCTCGTACCCGTTGCGATGCGTGCGCTTGACCGCGGCGGGTCCCTCGCTGTTGCAGGGATCCATCTGAGCGACATACCACCGCTGAACTATGAGAACGAGCTTTTCTATGAGAAACAACTACGTAGCGTTACCTCGAACACCAGGGACGACGGCCGGGCATTCCTGGCGCTCGCCGTCCGGTACAACGTCCGGGCCACCACCCATGTGTACCCCATGTCACAAGCACAACAGGCTCTTCAGGACCTCAAGGCCGGGGTTTTCGACGGAGCGGCAGTTCTCGTCAACGACCGTTCCGCTGCAAGATAAGTTCCCGACGTTCGGCCGTACAGAACGTTCAACCGTACCTACCTTCCCCGGTTGGCACGGGGCGCCGGGTGCACTGGGACAAGCACCCGGGGAACGGCCCGAAGTCTCTACACTCTCCGGGCACGCTCGTAAATGCACTACACGCGGCCTCGGCTTTCCTTAACTCACTGCTCGGCTAACTCACTGCTTGGTTGCGCCGGCCAGCATTCCAGTGACCAAGGCTCGCTGCGCGAAGAAGAAAATGATGAAGACCGGAGCAATTGCCACGAGAGTTGCCATTGCCAGCTCGGGCCGCTGCACCGGGCTCGAGCCTCCCATAAGCGGGTTGAACGCCGACGTAGCGGAAAGTAGGTAATCGAGCCCCACGGGGAGCGGGTATTGCTTGTCGTCATAGAACATCACGAACGGGAGGAAGAAATTAGTCCAGTCAGCTACGAAAGCGAAGAACCCGACGAGCGCCACGATCGGTCGGGCCAGAGGCAACGCCACGTGGCGGAATACCCCCCACTCGTTGCAGCCATCGACTCGGGCCGCCGCCATGAGTTCCTTGGGGATCGCTGACGAGAAGAAAATGTAGGAAAGGTAGACCCCGAACGGGAAGAAGCCAAAAGGCAGGACCACGGACCAAGCCGAGTTCGAAAGATGTAAGAGGTTCATCTCCAGGAAGAGCGGGAGCACGAGAGCGCTAAAAGGCATGATCATCACGATCAGGGTGATGCTGAGGAGCACCCTCCGGCCAATGAACTGCGTCAGTGCCAACCCGTAACCCGCCGGGACCGCGCAGCCCAAGGCCAAGAGCACTCCGCCTACGGAGTACCGGGCAGAGTTCCACAGCCACCTCAGCAGCTCGTGAGCCTGAAAGGCGTACATCTCGTCCCATGTCCGTAGGAAGCTGTGCAAGGAGCCGAACGCCATTGGGTTCTCGTAGACCAGCTGATGGTCAGTCTTGGTCGGCGCGAGAAGCACCCAGATCACTGGGACGACGAAAAAGGCCGTGAAAGCCAGCATCACGATCCACCATGCGAGCTTTATGCCCCGGCCCGGCGACTCAGGAGCGGCCGGCGGCGGACGAAGCCGGCAGCGGCAGTCGGCGATACGCTAGTTGCCTGCCCTCTTGTCATGGGTTGCGAAGTTGCGTGGGCCATAAAGTATCGCGCCTCTATTCGATCTCGAACATCCTGGAGCGGAAGACGAGCAGACTGGCCGCCATCAAGCCAACGATCAAGAGGTCGACCGAAACCGCGGCGGCGTAGTTGAAGTTGTCGTTTTGGGTGGCGAAGTAATAGGCCAACTGGTTCGGTGACCACGAGCTCCCTACCATGCCCTGGCTGGCAAGATTGACGAGCTGAGGTTCGACGAACAGCTGCGTCCCGGCCGCGAAGGCAAGGATCAACATGAAGACGACCCACCTCTTGATCAAAGGCAGCTTGACACGGACGGCGAGCTGCCAGGCGTTGGCGCCGTCGATCTTGGCAGAGTCGATCACTTCGTCAGAGATGTTGTTGAGCGCCCCGTTCATCACCACGATCCAGCCGCCCGCGCCGGTCCAGAAAGCGATCATGGCGAAGATGGGGGGCAAGTGCGAGGTGTGATCGTTTGGGCCAGGCTGGAGATGTGGAACAAGGACAGCGCGAAGTGCCAAGGGCTGACGGGGGGTCGAGCATGAAGCACCAGACCAGGACGCTCGCCGAACCGACGAGCGCACCGGGAAGTAGAACAGGAAACGGAAGAATGGGACTGCCCTGTTTCACGCCCCGCCATGCAGCATAGAGCGCGAGGAACAGCACCAAGACCACCAGGAGGACGAGCCAGATCACCAAGTAGATCCGCGATGTGCTCCATAGGCCGGCAGGAAGCGGAAGTCCCGGCCGGTGGCGAAGAAATTGGATAGGCCGGCCCAATGCCCACCTGCTTTGGTGAAGGCTAGGTAAAGGGCATAGGCCGTCGGTGCGACGCCGAAGAACAGGAGCAGCACGATGTACAGGGCCACGAACGCGTAGCCGGCGCGTTGGCGACCACCAACCCGCCCGCGTCCGGCGCCGCTTTGGGCTCGCACCGGGACGGGCAGGCTGGTGGTGACGCTCACCTCAGGAGAGCTACGGCTTGCTGACGACTTGGAAGCCGTCACTTTGGGCGTAGTTCGGAGATCGCGGCCGCAAAACCTGGCAATTGGGATGAGAAGCTCTGGCCCGCTGTCAGATTCGGCAAGACCGTGCTGGCCCATATGCCGTAGACGTCCCAAGGGGTCTCCGCCCAGCCCGGCCACACCTCATTAGCCGCTGTGGCGAAAGCCGGCGCCAGGGGCGTGGCCCAAAAGCCGCTCGCAGTCTTGCGCGGCGATCCATGATTTCGCAGCTGGCACGTACCCGGGGTAGCCCGCCGAGAGGTCCTGCGACCCTGTCGAAGTGGCCAGCCAGACGAGCACCTTCGCGACGGCCTTGGGTTCGAGGTGTGGGACGACATGATCCACAGCCCGCCGCCCACGTCTCCCGTCCACGCCTTGGGGCTGCCCGCCCATTGCAGCGGAGGGTACGCGGCGATCGTGCCCTTGGCGGCTGTTGAGGCCAATGGGAGTGCGAATATGGCACCCTGGTACCACGCCGGGCCGACCATCATAAGCACCTTGCCGGTGTACTGCTTCGGGAAGGTGCTTGCAAAGACGTACGGTCGTGAGAGCGCACCAGCCTTCAGCAGCGGGTCCAGCAATGCGCCCATCCCGGTGCAATGCGGGTCGTTCGGGTTGTCGAGCAACGTTCGGGCTGGTTCAGCTCATCGTTGACCGGGCACTGGGCTGCCTGGAGGTAAATAGAGTCGTCAAAGGAGTTGCCGATCGAACCGACGATGTAGCCGGGATGGTTCTTGGCCACGTCCGGCCGATCGCCTGCCACTGCTGCCAGGTGGTGGGACGGTGTAACCGCACTGCTGCATCAGCGGGACGTTGACCCACAGCACGTCGAAGGCGAGATCGTTTCGCAGGCACTCGAGCTTGCTGCCGATCTTGCACGGGGCCAGCGCGCCCGTTGGCGTAATTCTTGATGATCCGCTCGCAGACAAGCCTGTGTTGAGCACCGCCGGGAAATTAAACGGCGCCACGCCGAGCTTTTGGACGTCGTTTGCCTCCGCAGAAAAGACGATGTCCGGCCAACCGTGGCCAACCCGGTTGACGAGGGCAACTTTGCTCTCGATGCTCCCATCACCGTTGGCGCCGGCATCGCCAAGGTCACCATGTCGACTTTGACCTCTGGGATAGGCCTTTTCGTAGGCCTTGACCTTCGGAAGGCGGGCAGACGTCAACCAAAACTGGTGATCGGCGCTGGCTTGCCTGGGCGGGAGCGGCACTGGTGATATTAGTACCGATCGTAGCCATCGACACGGCCAGCCCGGTTGCCGCGAGGGTATTGAACAAGCGGCGCGGCCGGCCCAGCAGGTCACGGCGCGGTGAAGTTGAGTTGTCTTTCATTGTCCTCCTTATTTGCATGGTTGATTTGGTGCCTAAGGGTTCGAGGGACCTGGCCCGTCCAGGCGTTTAGGTGACTTCGGCCGCAACAAAGGGAATGAGTGCCTCCGGGTACTCCGGCCCCATCGGCAGGCCAACACCGGGACCGCTCGGCGCGGGCACCATGCCGTGCTTGTCGATCCCCCGCTCCCGCCGCACAGGGTTTCCCCAGACCAGCGATTCGTAGTACGTGCAGTTCGGGATGGCCATACACAAGTGCCGGCAGGTCAAGGTTGGGCCATGCGGTTCAGCTCGCAACTGGTAGGCGTCGGCAAGATGGGCCGTCCGCATCGCACCCGTGAAGCCGCCGCGCAGCTCGACGCTGGTGCGGACAAAGCTTGCACAACCCGAGGCAATGAAGTCTGCAGTGTTCATGTGCGCACCGTCCGAGGTCTCGCCTACGAGCAACGGGACCCGGACCCGTTCCGCCAGCCACTTGTAAGCAGTGATGGAGAACTCCCGGATCGGCTCTTCGTACCAGAGGTAACCGGCGGCGGCCAATGCGTCGCCTAGGTACACGGCGTCCGGCAGGTCGAAGCCCGCTGAGCCGTCGTACATGAGCGGGACCGTGCTGCCTACGTGCTCGCGCACGGCCTCGCACAACCTCGCATCCTCTCGGGCATCTCCGAAGGCATGCAGCTTTAGGGCCGGGTAGCCGACCTCGGAGCACTGGTCCGCCACGTCCAGGTACTCCTCGATGGTGGCGTATGTGGCGGTCGACGCATAGGAGGCGATCTCCTTGCGGAAGCCTCCCAGCAGTTGCCAGGTGGGCATACCGACCGATCGACCGGCCAAGTCCCACAGAGCCGTGTCGACCATACCGAGCAGGTAAAGCGGGATCTCCTCGACGCGGTCGAGTTCCCATAGCTTGTGCCACAACCATTCGCGCTGAAGGGGGTCTTCGCCAACCAGTACGTCGCGCAGTACGCGGTCGACGATGTCGGGGAGCAGGGCGCTCGAGGCGAGGCGGGCCTGGAAGGCCACGCCGTCGCATCCCGCGTCGGTCCGGATCTGGAGCACAGCGCCGTAGCCGTCGGCGGGGCTGCCCGGCAGTCCGCGGCGCCACACAAACGGGGGGTCGGGCGCATGCACTAAAACCCGGTGAACGTCAACGGCGGTGATCCTCATAGGCCCCCCTAGATGGAACATCAGACGACTGTTGTATGATGCCATACGACTTACGTGCCCGCAAGGGGGTGGCCCGGTCCTTATCGCACCCGCCGGGTGCAAGTCACGTAGGCTCGCAGGATGGAGATGTGGATGGGTTCTCCCCCGCTCCCAAGTCGACCGAGCGCCCCCATGCGCGAGTGGCGCGCCTTATGACATTGCCGGTTGCCGATACCGCCATACCCTGGCGGCGACGTCCGGCCCGGTTAGGCGAGGCCATCGTCGCCTCCTTGACCGACCGGATCGTAGCTGGGAAGCTGCCACCCGGGTCTCCCCTGCCGGCGGAGCCCGTTCTGTGCCAGGACTACGGCGTGAGCCGTTCCGTGATCCGCGAGTCGCTGAAGCTCCTCGAAGAGAAAGGCCTTGTGCTGGTAAAGCAGGGGCACGGTACCACGATCTTGCCGCCGGAACATTGGAACTTGCTTGACCCATTGGTATTGAAGGCAGTTATCGAAAGCGACGAAAGCAAGGCGATCTTCGACGACTTGATCGATGTCCGCGGCGCGTTGGAGGCCGAGATGGCCCGGCGGGCCGCCAACAAGATCACGGACGCTCAACTGGAGGAGCTGCACTCTCACCTCATGGAGCTCGAGGGGATGCTGGACGACAACGATGGGTACGCCGAAGGAGACATTTCTTATCACGAAATGATCTCGCGCTTCTCAGGTCACCAGCTGGCACGGTCGATCATGAGGTCCGTCCAACCGCTGGCTCTCACAAGTACCTACTACAGCCGCACGCACCGGGTAACCGACGACAACATCCGGTCCCATCGAGGCCACGTGGCTATATATAAACAGCTGGCCAAACGCGACCCCGAGGGCGCTGCCCGGGCCGTCAAAACGCACATTCTCAGCTCATGGGAGATCTACAAGGACCGCGCACGGGGATCCCGCGGATAGCAAACGATCATTCGACCGCCTTCGGCCCGACAACCGATTCCCGTTGGCGAAGTGGCATAGGCATCCGATAGATCTGTCCCTCACCGAGCGGCTTGAAGCTGCCGTCCAAAAGAAGCTCGATGGCTTTTCGTCCCAACTCGTAATGGGGTATCGCGATACTCGTCAACTGTGGCCGGAGCCAAGACGCAACAGGCTCATCGTCGAACGAAACCACCGATACGTCTTGGCCCACCTTTCTGCCCGCGTCCTCAAGCGCATTGTACGCACCAACTGATAGCCGGTCGTTGAAACAGATCAGGGCCTTAAGCCCTGGTTTCCGCTGGAGGAACTTGCGAGTTGCCTCGTAGCCGACGATCGGCTGCCAGTCTCTGAGCGACACCCCGCCCGCTAGTTCAGCGTTGGCGGCGTCGAGTACCTCCTTAATACCAGCCAAACGCTCAGCTGCGGCGACCACTCCCTTGGGCACCTGGGTCAGCCGCGGCCCGGCACCCAGCACGTAAATGCCATCCCTGTGGCCTGCCTCCAGAAGCGTCCTTGCGGCCGCGCGACCTGCTTCTATTTCATCAGGGATAACCGAGGCAATGGCGCATGGCTTCGCGGGGAGCGCGTTGAGGAGCACACTGGGACCGTCGAGCAGCCCTTTCGGGATGGCAGCCCAGCGGGTGTACATGGAGGCCAGCACGATCCCGTCGACGCCGCGGTCCCGCATCGCCTCGATCATCTCTTTCTCCAGCTCTGGGTCGCCTTCGGTCTCAGCGATCAGGAGGAGGTGCTCGCTCTCTCGTGCAGCATCGAGCGCACCCCAAATCAAGTGCCCTGCGAAGGGCGTGGTCGCGACAGTGTCCGATACGAACCCGATTGTCTTGGTGGTCCCGGTACGCAGACTTCTCGAGATCACGTTGGGGCGATAACCAGTGTCCCGCACCGCCTGTTCGACCCGCGCCCGGACCTGCTGGGATATCCGCATCTCATCGCCACGGCCAGTTAGGACAAACGAGGCCGTCGTCTGCGAAACGCCGGCGCGTCGGGCCACATCCGCCAGCGTCACACGTCGCTGTAACACGGTCCCCGGCCACCATACGCGGGAGCTGCCAGCCAGTCGGGCGAAGCGGCGGGACATTCACGCATAGTGATTTTCCCGAGCAGCCCGATGGCGCAACGCACCCGGTGGAGCTTACAGCCGCCCCAGCAAAGGGCAACCACCCGGGCGCGGCCCTCAGGCACGACGGAGCCCTCTCCCTCCCCGACCCGTGAGGGGTGACTTCCAAAACGCGGGCGAGGCTATCGGCACAATGCCTTGACAAGCGCGAGCCGACTCGGCATCATGTAACCCCAGAGCTAATTCGAATTAGCTTCACCATAGGGGTACCGCACGCAAAGCCTGCAGGGGCTCGCCGGGTAGTGACGCGGAAGTCGACCTGACGATCTTTCAAGGCCGTCCGCGCTGCGGTTAGGAAGGAGGATCACATGCTGAAAGGTCCGAACCGGTTGAAGAACCGGCGGTCGGCAATCACGAGACGTCACTCGGCCTTGGCCGCTCTGCTGGCCGCTGCGATAGTTACGACTACCCCGACGGCTGTTCAGGCGGCCTCTCTGCGAGGGGACACCAGCAGCCCCGCCAGCTTCGCCGCGAACTGCGGTACCGCGCCCGTGACATTGCAAGGGTACTTTGAGACTGGCTTCCCGGACGCGATCGACCTCGCGCACCTATTCACAAAGCAGTACCCGAGCGTGACATGGAACATACGCCAAGACGCCTTCGCGGTCATAACCCAAGACGCGCCGCTAGTCCTGTCCGGGCCGAACCCCCCGGACCTGATGCGGTTGCCAACCTGGAGCGGTCTTGTAAAGGACCACCTGCTAATGAACCTCAATGGCTACTTCAACACCTTTGGCTGGGACAAGTTCCCCGCGTCCGACCTCGCCAGCATGAGGGTCGCACCCAGTGGCGCGCCTAGCGGGAGTGGCCCGCTATGGGGTATGGGCCTCAACTACTCCATGACCGGCGTTTTCTACAACAAGGCGCTGGCGGCGAAGATAGGCATGACGAGCGCCCCGACGACACTGGCCCAGCTTGATGCCCTCCTGGCCAAGGCCAAGGCTGCCGGCATCCTCCCCGTCGAACAGTTCGACAGCGCCGGCAACGGTGGGCTCATCTTCCCTCTCCAGTACCTGATGGCTGACTACAACATAACCAGCCACGGTTCGGTCAACTCGATAAACAACTGGATCTTCGACCAACCCAACCAGGACATCAATACTTCCGCCAACCTCCAGGCCGTCGAACATCTCGACACTTGGATCAAGGACGGTTACTTCAACCCTGATGCTAACGCCGTCTCCTACTCCACGATGATGGGGAGGTTCGATGCGGGCAAGGGTCTGTTCATCTTTGACGGCGACTGGGAGTCCGGCAACTTCGACTCCACTTACGCCGGTAAATATGGCTTCTTCCTGTTCCCACCGCTGAGCGCAGGTGGCAAGCAGGGTGCCATGTCAGCTCCCCTTACCTACGGCATCGCCGCCACGGCGAAGCATGCGAGCTGTGCCGCCTTCTTCCTCAATTGGGTCGCGACCAACCCCGCGGCAAGATTGCTGAACGTCAAGGAAGGTGGTTCGAACCCGGGCGGGCCGCCGAGCCTCCCGATACCCGGCGTAAAGCCCGGTACAGTCACAGCGCAAACCCTCAAAGCTGGCCAGGTAATCGCTAAGGACAACGGTGCAATGGGCTTTATCGCCAACGCCACAGGGTCGATAGACGCCGAAGGCTGGACGCCGGCCGTCGAGAGCTTGTTCGCCGGCCATGAAACTTCAGCCCAGGTGCTGAAGTCCGTCCAAAGCGCCTACAAGCAAGAACTCGGCGCACCCTAAGATCAACTTGCAAATGGTCAGCGCGCCTTCGTCGGTCCGCTCTCAAGATTTGCGGAGTGCAACAATGGCGCCGCGAGCTCTCCCCAAACGGAGGGCTCGCGGCGCTGGTTTGCGTGGGTGGATTTTTGTCTTGCCCGCCCTCAGCGCCTACGCCGCCTTCGTTTTGTGGCCCATAATTCAGGCCTTTCGGTACTCGTTCTACAACTGGGATGGGGTGGCGACCGCTCAATGGGCAGGGTTGCAGAACTTCAAGACTGTCTTCAGCAATGAGCAGCTCATCGGGGTCCTCGGTCACGCATTCGAGCTGATCCTGTTTTTCAGCGGCATCCCAGTACTGCTCGGCTTAGCCGCCGCCACTGCCCTGCGGCGGTTTATAACAGGCCGACTGGGCGCAGTGACAAGGACCGTGCTGTTCCTTCCCCAGGTTGTACCGCTCGTGGCCGCTGGGATCGCTTGGAGCTGGATGTTATCTACAACGGGCGCAGTTGACCAGATCCTCGGTTGGGTCGGCCTGGGAAGCCTCGAACGCTCCTGGTTGGGTGACTTCAGCACTGCGCTGCCCGCCGTGGGGGTCATCGGTGCCTGGGTGCTCCTAGGCCTTTGTACGGTCTTGTTGCTGGCGGGGATGTCCAAGATCGATGCGGCCCAATACGAGGCGGCTCAGTTGGACGGGGCGGGCCCGTTCCGTGAGTTCTTCTCGATTACACTCCCCGAGCTTCGCCAGGAAATCGCCGTTTGTGTCACAGTGACCGTGATCGCCGCTCTTTCCGCATTCGACATCGTGTACATATCGACCGACGGCGGGCCGGGCACGGTGACGATGGTGCCTGGGCTGGAGGTGTACCAACTGGCGTTCCTCAACCGCCAGGTCGGCTTGGCCGCCGCCCTCGCAGTGGTACTGATGGCCCTCGTGATCATCTGTATCCTCCCGATCCAGTGGTTCGCGCGGAGAGGTGCGGAGGAATGATCGTCGCAAGGCGCAACTCTGTGGTGGGCGGCCTGTTCCTGGTGGCGCTCATGGTCGTTACGCTGTTGCCCTTCGTGAGCATGTTCACCAGTGCGCTCTGGCCATCGGGGAGCTATCCTCTCGGGATTTCCTGGCCAGCTCATCCCCATTGGGGGAACTTCGTCTCAGCTTTCCAGACCGCCGACATGGGTGCCATGTTCCAGTCGAGCGTGTCCATCGTGATCGGCGTGGTACCAGTTTCGCTCTTGTTCGCAACATTGGCCGGTTTTGCGCTCGGTCATCTAAAGGTGCGTGGCGGACAGGTGGCGTTCCTCCTGTTCGTGCTGGGCCTGACGTTGCCCTTCGAAGGCGTCATCGTGCCGCTCTACTACGAAATACGGCACCTCGGCCTGCTCGGCAGTCGCTGGGGCATCATCCTGCCGCTGATCGGGCTGTTCATGCCGTTTGGGGTGTACTGGATGCGAGCCCATTTCGTCAACGCGCCCCAAGCGCTTTCGGAAGCAGCCCGCGTGGACGGGGCGACAACCTGGCAGCTGTTTTGGCGGGTGCACGTCCCCTTGGCACGTCCAGCGCTCACGTCCCTTGGCATTTTGCTATCGGTCTGGACTTGGAACCAGTTCTTGTTGTCGATCGTCCTGGTGGACAACCCAACGAATGGGACGATGGCGGGAGCCCTCGGCGCATTCCAAGGGCAGTGGGGCACCAACATCCCGCTCCTGTCGGCCGGGTCGCTCCTCATCCTCACACCGACGATTCTCCTTTTTATTATCTTCCAGCGCCATTTTATTGCGGCGCTGCTGCAGGGATCGCTGAAGGGCTAGAGGCTGCCATGCCGTTCCGTCTGGTCGACAATTGGGTTTGGGACTTCTGGCTTGTGCGCCGAGACCAGGAGCAGCACTTGTTTTACCTGCAAGCGCCACGGGCGCTTGGCGACCCACAACTGCGGCACAGCAATGCGACGATAGGCCACGCCGTCTCCCCCGATTACGTTAACTGGAGCGTCTTGCCGGATGCTCTACACCCGGGGCTCCCCGGCAGCTGGGACGATCTCGCGACCTGGACGGGGAGCACCATAGGGCACGACGGGCGCTGGTACATGTTGTACACCGGCGTAAATCGGGCCGAGGCTGGCCTAGTGCAGCGGATCGGCCTGGCCGTTTCTGACGACCTTGTGCATTGGGACAAGCACCCGGCGAACCCCGTTCTCGAGGCCGACCCAGCATGGTACGAAACGCTCGAGCAAGGTCGCTGGCGCGACCAGTCATGGCGAGACCCGTGGCTGTTCCGCCAGCCTAACGACGGCCTCTTCCGTGCGCTCATCACGGCACGCTCGCCATCGGGCCCGCCCGACGGCGCGGGTGTCGTTGGCCAGGCCTGCTCGGCGGACCTCGTGAGTTGGGAGCCCCTCCCGCCGCTTACCGAACCCGGCGAGTTTGCCCAAGTAGAAGTACCCCAACTTGTCCAATTGGACGGGCACAGCACTATTGTCTTTTCCTGCCTGGCAGAAGACCATTCGAGGGCGCGCGTAGAAAGGTTGCACGCTCCCGGCCAGACGGGCACCTTTGCATTTTCAGCCAAGAGCTTCTCCGGCCCATATCGTCCCAGCGATGCTCCCGTCGCTGCGTACAACGGTCAGCTAGGGACCCTCTACGCGGGCAAGCTCGTCGAAGCGGAGCCGGGCGAGTACAGCTTTATAGCGTTCCGAGGGGATGGCGATCGGGACTTTCTTGGCGAACTAACTGATCCTTTGCCTGTCCGACCGGGCGCCAATGGTCATTTCGCTGTGCTGACAAATTGATCGGACCGACCGCTTAGCTAAACGGCCCGCTAACTCGAATGCAGCGATTTCGAGGCTTAGCTAGCATCAGCGAAGACCGCGTGGCGCCGGTTGTGGAGGTGTGCGACGTCATCCCCTTCGGCCCCGCAATGGCCTGCTCGCCGGAAATCCGAGCCCGCGCCCACGCATACTGACCCCGAGTGCTACGGTGTCCGATGTTAGCGCTCTCAGGGTCGCTGGCAGGATATCGGGGCTGGCTGGTCGAGGGGATGTTGGGATTGGCTATTGGAAAGAAAAGGGTTCTGATGTGGCTCGATTCGACCACGACGAAGCGGGGTGCGGCCTCACCCCAGAGCCGTCAGTTGCACGCCATCAGGTAAAGGCTTCCTTGAGCGCTCACATGGGACCGGGCTCAGCCTCGCGCCGGGTGCAAAAAGGCGACATTGCGATGGCACTCGACCACCGGGCGCGGCTCGCGCGTCGTTACGTCGGCCGCTCCCTTACGAAATCTTTCGATGGGGCAACGGTTCTCTCCCAGGTCACGATCGCCTTCGAGCCCGGCGAGGTCCACTCGGTCGTTGGCGAGAACGGTGCCGGCAAGTCCACTCTGCTCAAGGTCCTTGCTGGCATCTACCAACCAGACTCTGGGGAACTCCTGCTCGGCGAGCAACGTCTGACCAGTTTGCGACCTGGTTCCGCTCAACACCATGGCATTTACCTGGTCCCTCAGGAACCGGCCCTGATGGGGTCGCTCTCGGTTACCGAAAACCTTTTCGTCGGTATCCTTCGCAGGGGGCGCCTGCGGTTCAATGTCGACTGGCGTGCAATGCGGCGTGAGGCTTCTGACTACCTCGACAGGGTTGGCCTCGACATCGACCCGGAACGCAAGGCCGAAGAGCTGAGCATCGCCCAGCAGCAACTCGTCGAGTGCGCCCGCGCCCTTGTCCACCGCTGCGTCGTGCTGTTCTTCGATGAGCCGACTTCCCCCCTCACTGCCAAAGAGGCCGGGACATTGTTGGACCTAATGGGCAGCCTCCGCAACGACGGCTACACGCTCGGTTTCATCAGCCACCGCCTCGAAGAGGTGCTCGAGATCAGCGACCGCGTCACCGTACTTAGGGACGGTGCCGAGGTAATGACCGCCCGCCGCTCGGAGGTCGACGGGGGGGTACTTGTAAAGGCAATGGTCGGGCGCGAGATCTCCACCCGGGAGCGTGTCAGGGAATACTTCGATGCCAGCGGCCACGACGAGATGCTTGCGGTCGAGGACCTGACTTCGCTGCCCACCTTCGAGGGTGTTACCTTTGCGGTCCGAGCGGGCGAGGTGCTCGGCCTCGCAGGCTTGGTCGGCAGTGGGCGGACCGAGATCGCCGAGACCATTTTCGGCCTCCGCCATGCCGACCGCGGCACGGTGCGGGTCGCGGGCCAGCCCCTCGAGCACCGGAACCCGCGAGTTTGCATCGACGCCGGCTTGGTCTACCTACCCGAAGACCGCGCCCGTCACGGCATCTTCGCCGAGGTGGAGGTGGAGAGGAACGTCACCGCCGGCGTGATCCCGCGCCTGGAGAGGGTGGGCCCGCTCTTGAAACCGTCGGCGGAACACCTCTTGGCAAAGGAAGCAACAGACAAGACATCCGTACGTATGGCGTCGCTCGGGACGTTGATAAAGGCCCTCTCGGGCGGCAACCAGCAGCGCGCCATGCTCTCCAGGTGGCTACTGGCGGCACCGCGGGTGGCCATCCTCGACGAGCCGACGAGGGGGGTCGACGTGGGAGCAAAGGACGATATCTATCGCCTCGTAGCCCAACTCGCGACCGATGGGCTGGCATGCTTGCTCATTTCTTCCGAGCTGAGCGAGCTTGCCGTTATGTGCGACCGCGTCCTTGCAATATACGAGGGCCAGATGGTGGGCGAGCTTTCCGGCCTCGAGGTGACCGACGCGAGGCTCGGCGAATTAGTCGTCGGAGCGCACCAGACATGACCGCTCTTGGAGCCCCCGCCCCTTCCCCCGCCGCGGGACCTTTCGGTGCAAGAAGAAGTTTTGCCAGCGCGACCGTAAATCTCCTCCGCCAACGCGAGGTCCAGCTCGTGCTTGCCATCGTCGCGGTCGGCGCGCTAAGCGCCGTATTGCACCCGGACTTCCTCGCATCGAGCAATATCTCGTTCATATTGGCTGATTCCGTGTCGACGATGATCGTCGCGATCGGTCAGACCGTAGTCGTGATCGGGCGAGGGATCGACCTGTCTGTATCGCCAATACTTGGGATAGCTGCGATTGGGGTCGGCTTCCCGGCCCAGGACCACAACCTCAATATTTTCCTTGCATTGTTCTTCGTCCTGCTTATAGGGACCGTTCTCGGCATCGGCAACGGAGTGCTGGTGTCGATCGTCGGGATACCCCCGATCATTGCGACGCTCGCGATGTTGACCATCTACGGTGGATTGCAGTTCATTTTCAGCGGCGGCGAAGAGGTCGTCAATATCCCCAACGGGTACGGCAATATCGGCAACGCCAACCTACTGCCTGGTGTGCCGTGGGTCATCCTAATAGGGGCGGCGGTAGTGGCGATTGCCTACCTGTTCCTCACTCGGACCGTCACGGGTAGGTCGATCTACGCCGTCGGCAATAACGCCGATGCCGCCTTCCGGGCAGGGATACCCGTCCGGCGCATCCTCTTCACGACTTACCTCATCTCGGGATGCCTTGCAGGGCTCGGGGGCCTGATCTACCTCTGCCACGTGGGTTCGGCAGACTCCACGACCGGCAGCGACACCAACGTCAACCTCATGTCGATAGCTGCAACGCTGATCGGTGGCACGACCCTCCTAGGCGGACGGGGAGGACCTGTCGGTAGCGCCCTGGGAGCGGTCTTCCTGTCAGAAGCTCTTCAGGCCATGATCGCCTCGCATGTTCCCGTGATATGGGAGCCGGCCGGAGTTGGGGTGCTGATCCTGATCGCCGTTGTCGCCGAAGGCAAGGCGTCACCGGTCCGCCAGTTGTTCCGCCAGCCTTTCCGTCAACAGGTGAGAGCGGCCGGATGAGCGGCGCACCGAGCCTGCCCGAAGGCGCCTTTGCGCGCCGTGCACGTGCCCAAACTGCTGGGCGACAGGAAACCATTTGGGTAGGTGCTCTAATGGCGCTCCTTGTCGGGCTGCTCGCCTACTTCTACCTGCTCGTCCCGGACTTCAGAGAGCTCGGCGTTTCGGGGGTCCTCGCCCTTTCCGAACAGTTCCTCTTCACGGGGCTCATAGCCCTGGGCGAAGCGCTGGTGATTTTGGCAGGAGAGATCGACCTCTCCACCGGCGCCATGTCAAGTCTCTCCGGCATCGTTATGGCCGGTCTTTGGCAACATGGCCTCAACATCTGGTTGGCAACAGGCCTCGCACTGGTCGTCGCCGCCCTCGGGGGGGCCCTGAACGGCCTCCTCATTACCAGGCTCAACCTCAACTCTCTCCTGGTGACGTTGGCGACCCAGTTCATCTTCGGCAGTGTCGCGACCGCCGTGGGAGGCAATACCCCGCCCTACAACTTCCCGAGCGCGTTCGTCTCTCTCATGGGAACCGGGACCATAGGCCCTATCCCCGACCAGCTGTTCATTTTCGCTGCGATCGCGATCGCCATCTCGTTGCTCGTGGCCCGCACCCGCTACGGGAGAGGGCTCGTGCTCATCGGCTACAACCGTGCAGCCGCTCGCTACACCGGGGTCAACGTGCAGCGGGAGCTGTTCAGCGCGTTCGTGACCTGCGGCCTGCTCGCGGGAGCGGCAGGCATCTTCGTGTCCGGCTTTTACAACGCGGCACGGGACGACATAGGCGATTCGCTGTTGCTGCCTGCTATCACCGTCGTCGTGCTCGGAGGTGTCGATATCTTCGGTGGGAAGGGACGCCTCAGCGGGGTCGTCATTGCCACCTTCCTGCTCGGGTTCCTCACGCAGGGCCTCCTCATCGAAGGTAAGAGCTCGCTCACGGCCAGCATGGTCACAGGGATCGTGCTGGTCGTTGGCCTCATCTTGAAGATCGCTCTAGACCGTAGGGCGGGCGTGCACCTAAAGGAACTGCTGCGGCGCCGCTTCGGTGGCGCGCAAGGCGGCCCGGTGGTCTCGGATGCCTAGAACTTCGGTCTGCACGACTCCTGGGCCAACCTGGCCCAAGGGGCCCGCGTCGCGGACGATCACCGACGACGCCGGGTTGGGGGAAACAAACCGCCTCGTCTGGAGGCACTAACAAAGGAGGAAAGTTGAGGCCAATTAGGACACTCCAAGGAAGGTTGCCTTGGCGGATAGGCGCCGCAGCCGTCTGTGTCGCGATGGGCGCGACGACGGCGATCACTGCGGCGCCTTCTCCGGCTGGCGCAGCCGGCCTGAGCGCTATCAAAGTGGCGATGGTACCCAAGCTTCTAGGCCTGCCAGTCTTCGAGGCTAACGAAAAGGGCGCCCAGTCGGTAGTTAGCAAGCTGGGCATCTCCTTTACTTACACCGCGCCCGCAACGGCATCTGCTGAAGGGCAGGTGTCTATCTTCGACAGCTTGATCGCACAGCACTACAACGTCATCACGCTGTCCTCAGACGACCCAACTGTGCCGGCGCCGGTGCTCCAAAAGGCGATGAAGGCGGGCATCCAGGTCATCACGTACGACTCGGACGTCCCGAGCGCCCGCGACTTCTTCATCCAGGACACCGCCTACAACACCATCGCCGAGGGCGTGATCAACGCGGCCGTCAAGTTCGCCGGGCCGAGCGCAGACGTGGCCATCATGTCGTCCACTCCCGACGCAACCATCCAGCTGGCGTGGATCGGCGCAATGAAGAGCTACATCGCCGCCAAGTACCCCAAATTGAAGATCGTCACTATTGGGTACGGCCAGTCCAACCAGGCGACCTCGCTCTCGCAAGCCGAGGGCATCATTCACTCCTACCCGAATGTGAAGGCGATCCTGCCCATTGACGGGGCCGCGGTTGTCGGCACCGCCCAGGCGGTGGCCGCCCTGCACGACTCCGGCAAGATCGGGGTGTTCGGCATCGGCGACCCGCTCCCCAACCAGAAGTACTTCGCCAACGGGTCGCTCCAGGGCCTCTTCCTCTGGAACGAGGACGGCCAAGGCCAGCTCACGATGCTCATGGCCAGGCTCGCCTACGAGGGCGCCCACGGTGCGCCGGAGTGCACAGCGTCGACACCCCCTGCCAACCCATCACCGACCCAGTGGTGCGGGATCAAAACCAACCACGCCAGCCCCCAGACATTCAGCGGCGCTGCCGCCGGCTTGATGGGCACCTACACGGTTGCGTCTGCTCCCAACAAGATCAGTGGCGCAACCGCGAACACGGTCATCTTCTCGGCTCCGCTCGAGTTCACGCCGGCAAACTACAAGCAGTACGACTTCTAGGACCTTTGGGCACCAAGGGGGCAGTTGGTCTAACCGGCTGCCCCCTCGCCTATCCCGCTCAGCGCTCGGTGACCGCCTTGCGGATGCGTCGGACCAACCTGTTACCGGCTTTCGGGTTCCGCGACGTGGTGGTCTGACGTCCTTCCCCTGGCATCGTCACGGACTACTAAGACAAGAAGTGTCCCGCACTTGCGCTAGCGTCCGCCGCGAGTGGAGGTCCAGCGGTTCGCGGGCGGGCAGTGACCATCCGGAGCCCGGCTACAGCCACTGCAGCCCCAAGCGCGGTGAACCCCGCACAGGCCAAGATCGCTCGATCGAACCCGGCGACGAAGCCGCTGGTCGTGGCGTAGGCCGTTGGGCTGGCGAAGACGAGCCCGACAAGTGCGACGCCGAACACCCCACCGAGCTCGCGGACGGTCGCGTTTGTACCGGCGGCGATGCCCATCAGTTCGGGACGCACCGAGGCAACGACTTCGCCCGAGAAAGCGGGAAAGACCATGCCGATGCCAAAGCCGCTGAGCACAAGCGGTACGCAGAGCTCGTAGTACGGGGTAGCGGCATGTGCAACCGCCGCGAACCACGCAAGCGCGCCGGCCTGGGTCATCATGCCCGCGGCCATGAAACGCCGGTTGCCAAACCTAGCGGCCAGGGATCCGGCCAACGGGGCTACGACGATCGTAGGCAGTGGCCAGGGGATGAAGCGGAGCGCGGCCTCGATTGGGCTGTGGTGCTGCGCGATCTGGAAGTACTGCGACGTCAGGAATACTGCGCCGGCAAGGCTCCCGTATATCGAGAACCCGACCGCGTTGGCGACATTGAACCGGGCGCAGCGGAAGATCGCGAGCGGCAGCATCGGATGAGCAGCCCTGGATTCCCAGGCTATGAAACACGCCACCACTATCAATCCGGCGGCGAGTGCTACCACGACTGCCGCCGATCCGACCGAGTGGCTGCTCGCCTGCACGAGCCCCCAGCTGAGGGCCAGAAAGCCAAGGCTGGCGAGGACGAGCCCAGGGAAGTCGAGCGGCTGGCTGGCCCCGAACGTTTCGGTCACGAAACGCCGGGCAGCGGGTATCAGCGCCGCCCCTATCGGGACGTTGACCCAGAAGATCCCCGACCAACCGAAGGCCTGCACCATGCCGGCCCCGAGGATCGGCCCTAGGACGCCGCCAAGACCAGTGACGCCGCCCCAGATGCCAATTGCCCGGCCCCTCGACTCGGGGGGGAAGGCCTCGCTGATCATGGTCAGCGTTAGCGGCAGGATCAGCGCCGCGGTTGCGCCTTGTGCCGCCCGCGCAGCGACGAGTGCCCCCATGCTCGGCGCCAGGGCCGCAGCGACCGATGAGAGGGTGAACCCTGCGAGGCCAACCGTGAAGACCCGCCGACGCCCGAACCGGTCGCCGAGGCTGGACGCCGTCAGCAGCAAGCATGCGAAGGCGAGCAGGTATGCGTTGACGGTCCACTCCAAGGCGGCTACGTCACCGCCGAGTGACCGCCGCAAGGCGGGTAACGCTGTCGTTACGACCATCATGTCGATGCTGGTCATGAACGCCGCGGTCGACGCCACCACGAGCGTCGCGCTCGGATGACGATGGAAATGGGCAGTGGGCATGGCGGCTCCTTACGCAACTAATGGTTGCGCGTCACGCTAGCCTGACCTAGAATGAAAGGCAACCACTAGTTGCGTATTGGAGAGCACATGACCAGTGACAGCATCACTCGTGACATCGTTATCAAGGCGTCCCCCGAGACCGTGTACGACGTGGTCAGCCGGCCCGAGCACGTCGCCGAATGGTTCAGCGACGAGGCACACTACGAGCCGGTCCCCAATGCCCGCGGCGTGCTCATCTGGCGAGACAAGGAGACCGACCAGCCGACTTCGGTCGAGCTGACAGTGGTGGCTGCAGACCGGCCGCATACGTTCTCCTTTGGTTGGGTCTCTCCCGAGCGGCAACGGGCGACGCCGAGTGCTAGCGACGCTGTGCTGGTCGAGTTCCGGATCATCGCCGAGCCGGACGGCACGCGCTTGGTGGTCACAGAATCGGGCCTAGACGCTGTCGAATGGGGCGAAACGACCAAGAGCGCCTATGCCGCCGAGCACACCAATGGATGGGGGAGCTTCCTAGAGCGCCTGCGCGCGTATGCCGAGGGCCTCGTCGCGCAAGGTTCGGAATGACCGCTGTCCTAGATGAGGTCTGGACAGCCGTCGGCGACCCCAACCGCCGGAAGCTGCTCGACCTGCTTCTCGACAGCGGAGAATCAACGCCGACCAAGTTGGCGAACCAACTGCCGCTCACCAGGCAGGCGGTTTCCAAGCACCTATTCGTCCTCGAACGCGCTGGGCTGGTCGACCACAAACCCCAAGGGCGTGAGATGACCTACCACGTCCGGGCAGACGAACTCGACCTGGCAATACGAAGCATCGCCGAAGTCGCAGCACGTTGGGACCGACGGCTCCTGCGGATCAAGGCGATCGCCGAGGCCATCGAGACCTCTACCCAGTGACAGCCGCGACGGCGTCGTCACGGCCCCTGATATTGCGAGTCGATAACACGGAAGACTTGGCCTCCTGGTGCGCTGAAGTAGACGTGACTGCTCCCCGGGTGCTGGAACTCCGGGACACCGGAATTGCGAAGCCGACGTTGAACTAGCTCAACCTCATCCGTGCGGAATTCGATCCAAGCGCCCCGGAATGCGGTCGTGTCATCGACGACGCCGACCGGCTCATTTGGCGCGAGCTCCGAATACTCCACGCTGAACCGACTGCCATCGGGGAACGAAACGAGGGTAATCGGATATGACATCCCAAACTCTTTGTCAACCACCTCGCAGCCCAGGACCTCCGCAAATAGCTGAATAAACGAAGCCCGGAACTCTGGCGCGACAAATATGTGCACCCTTGCTCCAAGTCCAACGAGCCTGCTGGATGGAGTGCTCACGTCAGCTCCTCTCTGAGCTTGACCCCGCCAACGCGGTCTCAGCTGCCACCTTGCATTCCTCGGACGAGCTCAGATATGCCTCGCCCCTGGGCAATGTATACGCAAAGGCGGACGGCCGCCGGGTGCGGCTGGCGCTCATGGGAGCAGAGCGTCGCTAGCTCCAGGGCCCCGTATTGGCAACACAGCCGGCGGTCAACAGCACTTCAGCATTGCACCCACCGTCGGATCAGTCGTAATGGCGCAAACTGGGCCACATTTTTCCCCACGGTCGTCGAGGCCCTATGCAGACATAGACGTGACCGCCCTGCTCCTGGTTGTCGAGAGCGTCGGGGTTGGCCAGTGTGGCAGCGACGCGGACGTGACGGAACAGTGTGCTCAGGTAGCGCCCGTAGCCGGTAACCTCCATCGGGCCCGGCGCAACTACGACAACAGTCATGGCGTCGGCCTTGCCGGGGCCCCAGAACCACTCGTTGTTCTGCCCGCTGACCGCTGTCGGCAAGCCTTGGCCGCGCCCAAGTTCGTTGATGGCACCGGCCTCGCCGTAGTCGACGGTAAAAATAACGCCATTGGCCCGCTCAGGGCCGGGCAATGAGCGCCAAACCGTGGCTACGGAATGGGCCAATTGAGGCCAGCCGACCGACTCGGCCGGAGCCTGGTTCAGCTTGTACACCCAGCCGATGTCCTTTGCCGGCAGGACAGGCAGGACTGCGGGCAGCGTCAGCGCACTACTGAGGGCGGTCCAACCCATCAAACGCCGCCAGCGCTGGGGGCGGGCCGACAGCCACGTCTCCAGGCTCACCGAACCGGCCGCCAACAGGTACACATAAGTCCCAGCCAGATAGTAGATCTTGGCCCCAGTGGTAAGAGCGAAGAGGACGTAAAGCATCCCGTAGGCCCACACGAGCGCACGCCACAGGGGCCGGCCCGAGCGCCACAAGAAACGCAACCCGACGATCCACACCCACACGAGCGCCAAGGTGGCCATCAGAAATTGGCCAACGACCCAATTGGCGATGTTGCCGAGGCCCCCGTTCTCTTGGTTCAGGCTCCGGGTCATGGCGATGGTGGGCCAGCCGTGAAGTGACTGCCACCAGATATCGGGGACGGCAAAACATACAGCGATGACCGCTCCAGCCAGGGCCCAGCGGTTCAATAGGAGGCGCCTTCCCCCGCTCAGGACCGTGCCGAGTACGATGGCGACGGCGAAGAACCCAACGCTGTGCTTGTTTGTGAGCCCAATACCAAGCACCAAGCCGCCTAGCACCCATCCACGTTGGTTACCTGTACGCCCTATGTGCACGACTACCAGGGCCAACGCCGCCCAGGCGAGGACGTCGAACGGTGCGGTCCCCATCATGTGGCCGTTGCCTAGGACCACCGGCATGGTGCCGGTCGCCACCGCGGCCAGTAGCTGGGCCACGCGATCCCCCCATCTCGCGGGCCAGGAGGCCTCCGACGACCACGGTGCCCATCACCGCCAGCGCCGGCCACAGGCGCAGCCCCGGGAGCGAGACGCCGAAAAGCTCCAAGGACAGGCGCGCCAGCAGCGGCGTCAATACCGGGATGTCCACATAACCACCCTGTAAGTGGCGGCCGGCGTCCAAGGTGTAAAGCTCGTCCCGATGGAAGCCGTAGCGACCCGATAAGGCCATCAGGGCTACAAAGGCGGTCACTGCCACGACAAAAACCGAGACGTCGAGGGGCACTAAAGGCTCTTGCGGCTCGCTCAGCCCTTCCACGACGCGACTTGTCTCGCCCGTCCGGTACTCACAGTCCAACCGGGGAAGGGTCACTGCATAGACCTCACTTTCCAAGATCCCGCTTTGTTGTAAAGGAAATGGCTAGGCAATACGGCCAAACAGCTGGTTTCGGCGTCCGTGCCGCAAGCCGTCCGAGCTGAGCCCCGGCTAGAAGCGGGGAGCCAACGCGCGTAGCCGGGCGGTCGGGGTCGAGACGGTAAATGTGCGTGGTGGCCTCACGGTGCTTCGGTGACCAGGCGGACGGCCTACAACACCTTCAGGTGTTGTAGGCAGCGAAGGCCGGCTGCCTGGCACGAGCTCTGCTAGCTCACCTACTGCGCGGGTCGTCCGGACAGGTGCTCGAAAATGGCCCTCCTGGTTGGGTCGGCCACGACCTCCAGGGCTCGTGCGTTAGTCATGACTAAGAGTAAGCGAGGAGCGCTGGAGGTTTCTAGGGTGCCCTGCGTTCTGGCCGGGGTTCGTGGCGGGCCTCTTCGAGCTCGCTTTGGAGGGCTTGATTAACCGCGGGAGGGCGAGCACGGCGGCGACTCCCGCCAGGTTGATCCCATCGGCAAGGAGCTGGCCGATCTGGCGGAGACGAGTTAGGTCTGTGTCGCTGTAGCGGCGGGTACCGCCCACGCTGCGGGCCGGAGTGACCAGGCCACGGGCCTCATAGAGCCGCAGGTTCTGGGGGGCGCTACCGACGAGTTCGGCGGCGACGGAGATCCCGTACACCCCTCGCTTCGGGTCGACTTGGTCGACCGGGTCGTCTGGGAGCGCCATTCAGGAACTTCTTAAGAAACTACGTTGCATGGGACATCGATCCTATGGTATAACAAATCTATCCCTTACACCATAGATCCGAGGCGCGGAAAGGACGCCTCGGCCGAAGAAGGAGGCACCCAATGCTTGTTCGTTCCGATCCGTTCCGTCAGTTGGACCGCCTGGCCGAGCAGGTCTTCGGGACCGTCGCCCGTCCAGCAGCGATGCCCATGGACGCGTGGCGAGAAGGCAACAATTTCGTAGTCGAGTTCGACCTCCCTGGGATTGAGCCGGCAAGCATAGATTTGGACGTGGAGCGAAATGTGTTGACCGTCCGGGCCGAGCGCAAGGCTTCGACGGGTCCCGACGTGGAGCTGGTCGCCTCGGAGCGGCCAAGGGGCGTCTTCAGTCGCCAGGTGATCCTGGGCGATGCCTTGAACATTGAGGCAATCTCGGCTGCTTACACGAGCGGCGTACTGCGCCTCACGATACCGGTGGCCGAGCGGGCCAAGCCCCGCAAGATCGCCGTCTCCACGCAAGAAAACGCCATCGGGGAGAAGTCGGACCGTCAGGTCATCTCGACCACGGCCGAGGACCGCCAACCCGTCACCGTATAGTCCCGGCCATGGGCGCCATCTGTACTGGCCCGGCAATGGGCACTGTCCCGGCAATAGACCACGAGTTCTGGGCGGTCGTGTTGGCCGACCCCGACCTGCTCGACGAGGCCTTCGCCGAGGTATTGGCTTCGTGGGGCTCCGGGCCGCCATCAGTGCCTCCCGGCACACTGACGGCCGCTGCCGCCTGGCCCAACCCGGTCCCATCAAAAACACGGGAGAGCTGTTGGCGGCCATGTCGGCGGGCACATTTGGGGGTGGCTCCTAGGCCGCAGGTCGCCCGGTCGCCCCCGCTTTTATAGCGACCCCTGATTATTGGGACGCCCCGCTCGGATCTGGCCGGGCGGGGCGGTTGGGGTCGCCCAGCCGGGTGGTAAGGGCTCATTGCAAAACACCGGTCCTGGTTGCGCTCGCTGCGGCCCATTCCTATCCTGAAGGCCCTTCCAGGTTCGATGCCCTCTCGACTGTTCGCGGTTGGACTACTCACTGGACCTTCGAGGCCCCCGATCTTTCGATGAGTGCCGTGTGACGTTGCTGTAGGGTGTGCTTTGGCACGGTTAGTCGTCCCGAGTCGTGCTGGGCCTTGCTCGAAGCCATAAGCAGCGTCCGGGAGCGTTGCTCCAGACCCCTGGTAGCGCATTAGGCGAAATGCGTTCACTTGACCAGGGAGAGTTATCAAATGGCCCTCACTTTGTCCCCGCCATCGGCGTGTGACAGCCGGGGAACTGGCAACGTCCTCTTCGGTGGTGCTCATGACGATCGCTGAGTCCCCGCCGTCCTCGAGACCGGCTCAACCTCCGGGCCGGCTCGGGCCTGCCGGCCCGGCGATGTCGCCACGCAACGAGCAGAAGGCTCACACCTTGGGCCTGACCTCAGCGACGGGTCTGGTCATCGGCAGCATCGTGGGGACCGGCGTGTTCACGATGCCGGCGGTGCTGGCCGGGGCGGGCACGATGGGGATCCTGGTCCTAGCGGTGATCGCCGTTGGGGCCATGCTGCTGGCCGTTCTGTTCGGCCAGCTCACGAAGCGGGTCCCTAACAACGACGGCGGGCTGTACGCCTATTCCCGTCACGAGTTCGGTGATTTCGCCGGCTACCTGGTCGGATGGTGCTACTGGATCCAGGCCTGGGCCGGCAACGCCGCCATCGTCGCCTCGTGGGTGTTCTATGTCGACGCCCTCTTCGGCTTCAATCACGCCACCGGGATGGAGAACTGGGGGATCGCCCTGTTCGGTTTGTGGGTCCCGGCGGCCATCAACTTGGCCGGTGTGCGCCAGATGGCGTGGTTCCAAAACGTCACCGTCGTCCTCAAGTTCCTACCATTGCTGTTCGTCGGGGTTGTCGGATGGTTCTTCGTAAGCAGCGCCCACTTCGGAGCGTTCAACGCCTCGGGCGGCAGCCTGTACAGCGGCATCGGCATTGCCGCTGGGGTGGCGCTGTTCTCCTTCATTGGAGTCGAGGCGGCCGCGGTCACCGCCAAGCGGGTCCGTAACCCAGGCATCAACGTGGGACGCTCATCGCTTATCGGCACCGCGCTCAGCGCCGTCCTGTACGTGCTGGTGACCGCCGCGGTCATGGGCCTCGTGGCCCACGGCACCCTCGTCAAGACCGGGTCGCCGTTCGTCAACGCCTTCCAGACGATGTTCCCCCACGAAGCCTGGGCGCCCAAGTTCATCGCCGCGGTAGCCGTCATCTCAGGCATCGGAGCGCTCAACGGCTGGACGCTCATCGTCACCGAGACGTCACGGGCCATCGCCCAGGACGACCTTTTCCCCAAGCCGTTCGCCTGGGTCGACCGCAACGGCACCGCCTGGTTCGGCATCGTGATCGGCACGATCCTGCCGTCGCTGCTCATGTTCTGGCGCTACGAGTCCAGCTCCGGGCTGACGATCTTCACCTACCTGGTCGACCTCACCGTGGTCACCGTGGCCATCCCCTACTTCATGTCGGCCATCGCCCAGCTCACCTACCTGGTTTCCCGCCGCCGGCGGGTGAGCGGCTGGCTTCTGGCCCGCGACCTGTCGGTCGCCGGGACGAGCGTGCTGTTCTCGATGTGGGTGACCTTCGCGTCGGGCTACCAAGTCGTCTACCAGGCGCTGGTCGTGATCCTCGCCGGGCTCGTCCTGTACGCCTTCTTGAACGCCCGCCGACAACGTCTCGGCGAGGCCGCCGAACCGGTCGACAAACCCGTCAACCGCGGCCATTGTCAACCTGTGCCGACGCGCCATGACCAACGAGGTAACCGAGATCAAACGCAGGCCCAAGAGAGGAACGAACATGACATTCAACGTAGGATCCGAGGTAGGCCAGCTTCGCCAGGCCATCGTGCATCGACCGGGACTGGAGCTGTCCCGGCTCACCCCGGACAACATCGAGTCGCTGCTCTTCGACGACGTCGTGTGGGCCTCCAAGGCCAAGGAGGAGCACGACGCTTTCGCCGAGGCACTGCGCGACAAGGGAGTGCTGGTCCACTATTACGGTCGCCTGCTGGCCGAGACCCTCGACGTCCCGGCCGGTCGCGCCTTCGTGCTCGACCGGCTGTGCACCCCGGAGATGCTCGGCCCGTCCCTGGTCGACCCGGTGCGCCGCCTCTTCGAGGACCAAGACGCCAAGACCCTGGCCGAGCTCCTCATCGGCGGCATCCTCAAAGCCGACCTGCACCCGTTGCATGCCCACAGCCTGAAGTGGAACATGCTCAAGGCCGACGACTTCATCCTGCCCCCGCTGCCCAACCATCTCTTCCAGCGGGACAACTCGTGCTGGATCTACGGCGGGGTGACCATCAACCCGATGGCCATGCCGGCCCGCCAACGCGAATCGCTGCACACCAGAGCCATCTACCGGTTCCACCCCCTTTTCGCCGACGCCGAGTTCTTCACCTACTACGGCGGCGAGGACAAGGACCTACCAGCCGGCCACTATCGAGGGCGGCGACGTCCACGTGATCGGCCACGGAGCCGTCCTGATCGGAATGGGGGAACGGACCACGCCGATGGCCATCGAGTCCGTCGCCCACGCACTGTTTCGACAATGGCCAAGCGACCAAGGTCGTGGCCATCGAACTTCCTCACAGCCACGCCTTCATGCACCTCGACACCGTCATGTCGATGGTCGACGTGGGCACGTTCATCCTCTACCCGTACTTCGACCGGCACCTCCGGAGCTGGACGATCTCCCCCGGCGACAATCCCGGGCGACCTGTCGATCTCGCGCAACCACAGCCTGTGGGACACCCTGGCCGAGATCCTCGAGGTGCCCGAGATCACCATCCTCACCACCGACGAGGACGTCCGAGCCGCCGAGCGCGAGCAGTGGGACGACGGCACCAACTTCCTGGCCGTGGCCCCCGGGGTGGTCATGGGCTACGAACGCAATGTGGCCACCAACACCATGCTGCGCAAGCACGGCATCGAAGTCATCGACATCGGCGGCAGCGAACTCGGCCGCGGTCGAGGCGGACCGCGCTGCATGACCTGCCCGATCCAGCGGGACCCGGCATGACCGCGCCCGCCGTTTCGGGACCGCTCGCCGTCCACCGCCTGCACGGCAGAAGCCTCCTCAAGGAGATCGACCTCACCAAGGAAGAGTTCGTCTCCCTCCTCGACCTGGCCGAGGCCCTCCGGCTCGAGAAACGCACCGGGACCGAGCGCCAACGGATGGTCGGGCGCAACATCGCCCTCATCTTCGAAAAGGCCTCCACCCGCACCCGCTGCGCCTTCGAGGTGGGCGCCTACGACCAAGGGGCGCACGTCACCTACCTCGGCCCAGAAGGCAGCCACATCGGCTGTCGGCGAGACGATCAAAGACACCGCCCGGGTGCTCGGCCGCATGTTCGACGGCATCGAGTACCGAGGGTTCGCCCAGGACTCCGTCGAGACCCTGGCCACCTTCAGCGGGGTACCGGTATGGAACGGGCTCACCGACCAGTGGCACCCCACCCAGATGCTGGCCGACATCTTGACCATGCGCGACCACACCCACAAACCGCTCGACCGTGTCGCCTACTGCTACCTGGGCGACGCCCGCAACAACACGGCCAACTCGCTGCTGGTCACCGGCGCCCTCCTCGGCATGGACGTCCGCATCGCCGCACCCAAGGACCTCTGGCCGTCGTCGGAGGTCCAGACGATCGCTTCGAAACTGGCGGCAACGTCGGGCGCGCGGATCAACATCGGCGACGACGTTGCCCGACGGGGTGAACGGAGCCGACTTCCTCTACACCGATGTCTGGGTATCGATGGGAGAGCCTGTCTCGGATTGGAAGGACAGGATCGACCAGCTGCGTGCCCTACCAGGTCAACGCGGCGGTCATGAAGGCGACCGGGAACCCGGAGGTGAAGTTCATGCACTGCCTACCCGCCCTGCACAACACCGACACCGACCTCGGCCGGAAGATCTCCGCCGAATTCCACCTGGACGCCTTGGAAGTCACCGAAGAAGTCTTCGAGTCACCAGCCTCCATCGTCTTCGACGAGGCCGAGAACCGGCTCCACACCATCAAGGCGGCCATGGTCGCCTCCATCGGGGACTGAGATGCGCCTCGTGGTGGCCGTCGGCGGGAACGCTCTGCTCGAGCGGGGCGAGGTCCCCCTGGCCGAGATCCAGGAGAAGCACGTCCAGGTGGCCGTCGACGCCCTGGCCCCACTGGCGAGCAAGCATGACCTGGTGGTCACCCACGGCAACGGGCCACAAGTAGGCCTGCTGGCCAACGAAAGCGCCTCCGACCCGGCCCTGCCGCACCCTTACCCTCTCGACGTGCTCGGCGCACAAACCCAGGGGATGATCGGCTACTTCCTCCTCCAAGCGTTCGAGAACGCCCTACCCGGCCGGCAAGTTGTGAGCTTCATCTGCCAGACACGAGTCGCCCTCGACGACCCAGCCTTCCTCAACCCGACCAAGTTCGTCGGACCGCAGTACACCGAGGCGGAGGGCCACCGGGTCGCCGGGCTCCGCGGCTGGCAGGTCCGCCCAGACGGAGCCTTCTGGCGCCGGGTGGTCGCCTCCCCCGAACCGCTAGCCATGGTCGAGCTTGCGACCATCGAGGCTCTGGTCGGCTCGGGCGCACTCGTCATCTGTGCCGGCGGTGGCGGCATCCCCGTCGTCCAGGGCGCGGACGGGCTCCTCAAGGGCGTTGAGGCCGTCGTCGACAAGGACCTCACGGCCGCGCTTCTCGCCCGCGATCTCCACGCCGACGCCCTGTTGATCCTCACCGACGTGGCCAACGTCGAGGCCGGGTTCGGCACTAGCTCCGCCCGCCCGATCGGGCGGACCACACCCTCGGCGCTGCGCGAAGGGGTGTACCCGGCTGGGTCCATGGGCCCGAAGATCGAGGCCGCCTGCCGCTTCGTCGAAGCCACCGGCAAACCGGCCATGATCGGCAGCCTCGACGAAGCGGCTGACCTACTCACTGGGGCCCGCGGTACCTTCATCGAACCAGCAGGCCAATCGGCACCCCGGGCGACATCTACGTCCCGCGTCGGGAACTGACGCCGTGGACGTACTGGGCGTGCCTTACCACCTGGACCAGTTCATCCCCGACTTCGACGTAGGCGTACCGATCGACAACGAAATTGGTGTGGACCTGCCCAGCTCTGGCACGTGGCAGCGGATGGGGATCCTCTATGACCACGTCGCCCAAGCAATAAGCCGCCATAGCCTGCCCCTTTTGGTCGTCTCAGGGGACTGCACCACCAGCCTCGGCGTCATCGCCGGGCTGCAGCGGGCCGGGCGCGACCCCGGCCTCGTGTGGGTCGACGCCCACGGCGACTTCAACACCGAAGCCACCAGCCCGTCCGGCTACCTGGGAGGACTCCCCCTGGCGCTCGCCGTCGGCATCGGGGCCCTGACGTTGCCCCACGAACTAGGGCTCCGGCCCATACCGCAGTCGCGAGCCGTGCTTGTCGGCGCCCGCGACGTCGACGCCGACGAAGGCCGCCTGCTCGACCGGTCGCAGGTCCTGCGCCGAGGGCTCGACGTCGCCGCCAGAGACCTACCGCATGGTGACCTCCACCTCCACGTCGACGTCGATATCTGCGATCCCACGGCGGTGCCCGACCTGCTGTTCCCGGCGCCGGGCGGACCGGCCGTCGATGACGTACTGGCCGCCGTACGGCGCATTGTGCTCACCGGGAGGGTTATCGCCATCGATCTGGCCGCCACATGGCATCACAACGGTCCCTCCGCTGCGACCCAGCGTGCGGTCATGGGACGTATCGCCGATGCCGCCTCGGCCCCGCCATGACCACGCCGCCGTAACCAGAAAAATCGAGGCCGGGTGCACAGAAACTTCGGCGGCACGGCTTGGATGTTGGGAGCGACCGCTCTGGTGTTACGACCTGACCCAAGGTCGACTGCACGTCCCCACACTGCGACCAACGTGCCGAGTTGACTTAGTCGGTCCCGGCGATGGAGGACTGCCGCCGGCCATCTCAGTGGGCCAAAGTCGGAAGGTCCTGGGCCGCTTTAGTCTCCCCGGCGGCTGTCCCCGGAATCCCGCAAAAGAGGTGCACCGAAGTAGTACTGGGCCAGGCGGAGCACCTGTGCGTCATCAAGATGATCGATGTCGACGCGCACGTCTGCCACCACTTTGGCGGCCACTTCTGCGAGGTCCGCCGGCAGGTCGGAAGCCACCTCCGGCTCGATGGGAGAGGTTGAGTAGCCGTTTGTTATTCTCGCAATATGATCAAAGTTGAGGCCTGAAGTGCGAAGGGCCCTGCGGGGAGAGCGCAGACCGCCTAGACGGGACGGCCTTCGTGG
>CAWCEZ010000001.1:0-134646 GCA_963794745.1 uncultured Acidimicrobiaceae bacterium | reverse complement strand
CCATCGCATGCCCTAACTGGCACCCAGTCGACGCAGGAAGCGCAGCGACCCGAGCCCCCCGGCCTCGCCGAACTGCCCGGAGCCCAGGGCCGCGCAGTAGATGTCGTAGGGGACCTGGCCGCCGTCTCGGGGGTCGGCGAACACGTCGTGGATGGCGAGCGTGCCACCGGGTGAGACCTTCGGGGACCAGGAACGGAAGTCATCCCAGGCCACCTCCTCGCCGTGGCCACCGTCGATGAACAACAGCGACAACGGCGCCTGCCACGAGCGTGCCACCGTCGACGATTCCCCGACGACCATCACAACGTCGCTCTCGAGGCCGGCAGCGGCGAGCGTGCGGCGTGCCCAGGGCAAGGTGTCGGTCAGGCCTGTCGCCGGGTCGACCACCTCGGGGTCGTGATGAGGCCAACCGGGCTGCAGCTCGAGGGACCCGCGGTGATGGTCGACGCTGAAGAGCACCGTGCCGCTCTGCCTGGCGGCTGCCCCCAGGTAGACGGCCGACTTGGCGCAATAGGTGCCGATTTCGACGAGTGGGCCAGCCCGCTTCGCCCCGCCTCCAGGCCGGCCCGGTACAGTGCGAGGCCCTCATCATCGGGCATGAAGCCTTTGGCCGCTCGCGCCACGGCCAGCCAGGTGGGTGGTGGCTCGGCAAGGGGTTCCTCGCCGGCCCGCGCGGCGCTAAATGATGCTTCGCTCAAGGGAACTCCAACAGAAGGCCCGCCGGGCCCGGTACTTCAGTAACGAGGCTCGGGGACGAGCTGCTCGCCAGCAGCGCTCCCGTTCTGCCCGTTCGGCCCCTGCCCGTTCGGCACCTGCCCGTTCTGTGACGGGGCGGTAGGAGCCTGGGCCGTGTGAGCCTGCCCACTGCTCGCTCCGTTGCCCGATCCGTTGCCCGTCTGCGGGCCTGTGCCAGCGACGCCGCCGGCGCCCTCGGTCCCCGTGGGCCGCACAGCGAAAACAATCCGGTTGAACACGAGGAACTTGACGATCCAAACAATGCCGTACGCAAACAACTGGGCACCCATGATGGCGACGACCCTCGGCAGCCCATGTACGTCGTGGGACTTGGTCATGGTGTCCGCCAGCTGCACAGTCCCCGTGGAGCCCAGGTACCCGATCAGCGTGAAGCCCCAGAACGGGGCGACCTCGCGCCACATGTGGCTCTTTCCGCTTTTTCCCCACGCCCATTTACGGTTGAGCTCGTAAGAAGCCGGCGTAGAAACAACGGCCGCCACCGTGTTGGAGAGGATGGCTGAGAGCCCGAACACCCCGGTACACAAAACGAGCGTGACCTGGCTGATGATGACGGCGATACCCGAGACCATCGTGTAACGGATGAACTTGTGCACCGAACGGTCGCCACGGGTGGGCAAAAGAATACGTTCGACGGCCGGGAAGGACAGGACCCGCTTGGCCAAGCGACTGCGCACGATGCGTTCGTATACAGCTACGCGTTCGCGGTCAGAGGCAGGGGGGTCCTGCTCGGAGGTCACCGATCCAGTCTACTTGGGCACCCCCGAGCCGGCGTTCACACTTCTCATGCGGCGCGAGCACCTCTCATGCAGCGCGAACGGGACCACATTTCGCTAAAGCCAAGAGCCCTGTTCCTCTAGCATCGACCTGCCATGGCAAAGCCCGAAGTACTGACCCCGCAGGCAACCGACTTCCCTCAGTGGTACCAGGACGTGCTCGCCAAAGCCGAGCTCGCAGAAGGTGGGCCGGTGCGTGGCACGATCGTCATCCGGCCGTACGGCTATGCCATCTGGGAACGGATGCAGGCCGAAATCGACGCCCGCATCAAAGCCGCAGGGACCCCCAACGCCTACTTCCCCCTTTTCATCCCGGAGAGCTATTTCCACCGAGAAGCCCAGCATGTCGAGGGTTTCAGCCCCGAACTGGCTGTAGTTACCCACGGCGGCGGGAAGAAATTGGAAGAGCCGGTGGTGGTACGCCCTACCAGCGAGACCATCATCGACTCTTTCCTGTCCAAGTGGATCCAGAGCTACCGGGACCTACCGATGCGGGTCAACCAATGGGCCAATGTGGTGCGCTGGGAACTGCGCCCTCGGCTGTTCCTGCGGACGACGGAGTTCCTCTGGCAGGAGGGCCACACCGCTGACGCCACGGAAGCCGAAGCTCACGAGTACGCCTTGCAGATCCTTCATGAGGTCTACGCCGACTTCATGATCAACGTCCTGGCTATCCCTGTTCTTGTCGGCCGGAAAACCGACCAGGAACGTTTCGCGGGCGCCACCACGACCTGGACCACCGAGGCGATGATGCGCGATGGCAAGGCCCTCCAGATGGGGACGAGCCATGAGCTGGGGCAAAATTTCGCCAAGGCGTTCGACATAAAATTCCTGGACGAATCGGGCCAGCAGGCCTTGGTTTGGCAAACCTCATGGGGCTCTTCGAGCCGCTTGATGGGTGCGCTCGTAATGGCTCACGGCGACGATGCCGGTCTACGTGTCCCGCCTCAATTGGCGCCGGTCCAAGTCGTAGTGCTGGCCGTGAGGACCGAGGAGGGGGCCGGCGAGGCGGCCGCGAAGCTTGTCAAGGCGCTTAAGGCGGCCGGTTACCGGGCAGAGCTGGACGTGAAGACCGACCAGTCGTTCGGGAGGCGAGTGGTCGGATGGGAGCTGAAGGGAGTGCCCGCCCGGGTCGAGCTCGGCCCCAGGGACCTTGCGGCAGGTACGGCAGTGCTGTGCCGGCGCGACGACGCCACCAAGGTCACCGTGAGCCTGGAAGATGTGGTGGCCGAGGTCGGCAAACTGCTCGGAGCGAGCCAGGCGGCCCTCCTCGACGAGGCACTCCAGCTTCGCGAGTCGCGGACCGTTCGAGCCTCCAGCCTCGAGGAGGCCGAAGAGGCCGCTCAATCTGGCTTCGCCGTGCTGCCGGGCGAGCTCCTTGCGGTCGACGGCGCCGAGGCCCGGCTGAATGCGCGCGGCGTGTCGGTGCGCCTTCTCCGCCGGCGCGACGGGTCATTGCCCAGCCCCTCCGAAGAGGTCGCCGGCCTCGAGGCAGTCGTCGCCCGCGCCTACTAGAGCTGTTTCGCCCCGGAGGGCGGCTAGGAGGGGAGCTGGAACCTGTACACGTTGGTTTCCCGTGGTTCGAAACCCATCCGCCGGTAGAGGCGATTGGCCGCCTCTCTCGAGGGGCGAGAGGTGAGGTCCACCGTCTGAGCTCCCCGGTCGGCGGCAAGCTCGAGGGCAGCCTGAGTGAGCGCCTCCCCTACCCCGCGCCCTCTGGACCCGCTGTCCACCACGACGTCCTCCACCCAGGCGCGCACTCCCGTAGGCAGTCGGAACGTGACCAGCGTCAGCATCCCCACGATCGGGACGTCCCCCTCCCCCGCTTCGCCGTCCGATGCCAATAGGAGGGTGGTCGCTTGGGACGAAACGATCTGGTCGACCTCGAGGCCACTCGGGAGCCGGGCTGAACCGGACAACTGGGGCAACAGGTGATGGACAGCTCTCACCAAGTCTTCGGTGACCTCGCTAGCAGGCCAAACGCGCAGCACGGGTAAACATTAGGCGCTGGGCGGGCGGTCACCCCGCTCGAGCCGTCCAGCAGGACGCGGTGCTCCGGCCTACGGCAGCCTTCGCTGAAGGGCTTGTGGCGAGACAACCACTCCTGGTAGCGTGCGGGTCTACGTGGTGGGCTGAGGCTAACGGTCTCCCCCCTGGCCGACGGGTCCCCTGCCACCAGGGTCCCCTTGTCCCCCCTGGGGGACCCGCACGCTCCCCTCTGCAAGACCTGGCATTGTCGTTTGGATGGATAGGGCCCATGACTGGGCGGGGTTCGAAAGCTACGACCGCGAGCACGTTTGGCACCCGTACGCCCCGCTCCCCGCGCAGCGCCCAGCACTCCCGGTCGTGTCGGCTGCCGGCGTCAGGCTGCTGCTTGCCGACGGCCGTGAGCTGGTCGACGCCATGGCCTCGTGGTGGACGGCGATCTGGGGCTACCGCCACCCCGTGCTCGACGAGGCCATCCGGGACCAGGTGGGCCGGATGTCGCACGTCATGTTCGGCGGGCTCACCCACGCCCCTGCGATCGAACTTGCGCAGCGCCTGACCGCAATGGCGCCGCAGGGCCTCGAGAGCGTCTTTCTTGCCGATTCGGGGTCCGTCTCGGTGGAAGTGGCTCTCAAGACCGCCATCCAGTACCAACGAAATGCCGGCCATCCCGAAAAAGCCCGCTTCCTGGCGCTCTCGGGCGGTTACCACGGGGACACGTTCGGGGCCATGTCGGTGTGCGACCCCATCGGCGGCATGCACCACCTTTTCGCCGACGTGTTGCCCCAGCAGTTGTTCGCACCCCGCCCGCCGGCTGGCCCCGGGGTCGACCCTGGATGGGAAAGCGAGGTGCGAGAGATGGCTGCAAGGAACAGCCACCGGATCGCTGCTGTCATCTGCGAGCCAGTCGCCCAGGGAGCCGGCGGGATGTGGTTTTACGACCCCGGCTACGTGAGGGTGCTGCGGGAGGTCTGCGACGAGCACGGCGCGCTGCTCGTTGTCGACGAGATCGCGACCGGTTTCGGTCGCACCGGGGCGTTGTTCGCGTCCGACCTGGCCGGTGTGAGCCCCGACATCATGTGCGTCGGTAAGGCTCTGACCGGCGGCTACATAAGCATGGCCGCAATGCTGTGCACCCGCGAGGTCTCACGTGTGGTTTCCGGCGGGGAGGCCGGGTGCCTTATGCACGGGCCAACCTTTATGGCCAACCCATTGGCCTGCGCCGCAGCGCTGGCGTCGACCGGCCTGCTCGCCACCGGCGATTGGCGCCCGGAGGTCGAGCGGGTGAACGCCGGGCTGCGCCACGGCCTCTCGCCTGCCCTTTCGCTCCCCGCTGTCAGCGATGTCCGAGTGCTCGGAGCGATTGGCGTTATCCAGCTGGACCACCAGGTCGATGTCGCGGCCGCAACGGACGCCGCTATAGAACTTGGAGCCTGGGTACGCCCGTTCCGGGACCTCATTTACACGATGCCCGCCTACATCACGCCGGACGCTGACCTGGCGACGATCGGAGCGGCGCTGTGCGCAGCTGCTGAGGTCGGCTAGGCCCGGGCCCGTTCGGTCGTCTAGGCCGTGCCGGGCCAGCCGGCTAGGGCCCGGTGGGCTGAGCCGTGGGAGCAGAGCTGCCTGCCGCATCACGACGGGCGCTCGCAGCGAGGCTGCGTAGCAGGGGCGCCGACAAGATGGCTAGTAGAACCCCAAGCACCAGGCCGGCGGCCAGCATCGCGTCCGGGGCGTTGGAAACGGAGGCAACGGCCCCGCCCACGACGGCCCCGAATGGAGCCGCACCGAGGACAGCCAAGCGGTGGACGCTGCTGACCCGGCCCAAAAGGTTGCGCGGCACGAGGCGTTGGCGGGCGGTAACCGAGGCGACGTTCGCCACGGCGACGCCGAAATCCTGGAGGCCGAGGACGAACACCGCCACCAATGCCGAGCGGGTGAACGAGAGGCCGATGTAGCTGAGCGCCGCAGCGCTAGCCCCCCAAACGATAAGCCGCCCACCGCCGAAACGGCGCTGCAATGCCCCCGCCGAGAAGGCGCCGACGACTCCCACGAGCGAAGCAACCGCAAGGAAGAGGCCGTAGCGCGTCGAGCTCAAGTGCAACGTCCGAGTGCCGTAGACGACGAGCACCCCGATGACCATGAACTGCGAAAACGCCAGCGCGGAGACCGTCGCCGCCAGCATTTTCAACGAGGGTTCCCTGCGAAAAACCCTCAGTCCCTCCAAGAAAGCGGCAACCCAACCCGACTTGTGGGTTCCGCCCTCTTTGGCAAGGTCATCTCTGCGCGAGGCGGTCCTGAGGTCGATGTCATCCCCCGACCCGGGCAGGCGGGCACTCGGGCCGGGAGGTCCTCCTACTAAGGAGACGCCCGAAGGCCCTCCTGCTGAAGGTGGGGCGCCGCCGACCGAAGCTCGTGGTCCCAGCTCGTGGCCAGCGGCATCGATGCCCGCGTCGACAATGACGTTGGCGTCGGTAGCCCCGGGAGCGCCGTCGCGAAGGTCGGCGACGTAGGAGCCCGAAGGGGGGTCACGGAGGTCCGCAACAAAGGGCCCTGAAGGTCTTGCGTGAAGGCTCGCCCGCCGCGCGCGGGGCAGGCTGGAGCTCACCAGAAATGCCGAGATGAAGAAGCTGATGGCGTCAGCAAAAAATGGCAGCCTGCGTGCCAGGGCGAACAGGTACCCGCCGCTGCCCGGCCCGATGAACTGCTGTCCCGCACCTTCGACCGCCATTAGCCGCCCGTTCGCCACCCCGAACTTCTCCGGATCGGGAGTCAGGGCCGGGACGGATGCCTGCATGGCGAGGGTAAATGTGACATCGCACGGCGCCAAGATGATCGCGACAAGGTACGCCATCACTAGATCCGCCGAACCAAGGCTCATAGCGATGACAAGGGTCATCAGGGCGGCCCCCGCCACCAGGTTGCAACCCACCATCAGCCTGCGCCGGTCGACCCGGTCCGCTAGGAGGCCGGCCGGCAAGGCCGCAATTGCAGCTGCGGCCCGGTTAGAAGCAGTCGCCCCCGCAATGATCAGGGGATTGCGTGTAAGTGCCACAAGCAATAGCGGTATGGCAACAGTGACCAGCCCGTCGCCACTTCCTGAGATGCCGGTCGCGCACCAAAGTCGCCAGAACGGGCCGCCCAACCCGCCCCGTCCGGGAAGGACTTCAGGACCACTGTCGGGCTTGCCGGCAATATGTGACGGCGCCTGCTCGACCGAAGCCACTGCACCCTCCCACCAATCCTGAACGTGCCAAGCCCTGGCCCCAAACCCTGGTGGGACAGGTCAAGCGAAGGCTATCAGGGTGCTAATGCCGCGACTGTGTTACCCGCCAGCGGACGGTCGTACCTCACTCAGCGGAGAGGGTCGGTGTCAGCCTGCGTCGGTCACGCGCAAACTATGCAGCTCCGCTCAGGACGAGCTGTGCTGATGGCTGTAAGGGGGGCACGAGAGGCCTCCACCTCGACCGCGCTCGCCCTGATCTCGCCGTGCCGGGCCGCCGCGCGTGACCTTCATCAGCCAGCCGGTTGTGGCTCCGGGGTCGGGGTGGGGCGGCGAGGCGCTCACACGGACCGGGTTGGTCGTGGCGGTCCTGGTCACTTCGGTTTGCTCGGGCCGTGCGGCTCACGTCGATCGGACGGCGCCCGGTCGAGCCGGCTCGGCCCGTCGACTAGCGGGCGCTCTGGTGCGTCTCGCACCTGCGCCGGTCCGCCAGACGGTACCTTCCGTTGACGAGCCTGGGCCTTCGCTCAGCTAGGACGCAGCGGTCCCGGGTACATCTCCACTCCCACATGGGAACGGCCGCTGTCTCTGAACACCTCCGAGGCAAAGACGGTGCACTATACGACCGTCCCGCCAATAATCCCCCCATACTGGCCATGTCCGAATTCTTCCCATTTGGGCGGCTTGGTATTCACCCTGAATTTCCGAACCGGAAAAATAAGACGATCAGGCACTTCGAGCAAATACGCCCATTCGCACTAACACAGCGACCGGCAATACCGACTTAAGGCACGGCCCGGCTGCTACTCCGTCGGCCGCGCGCACCGCCGTCACGTGACGCCTAGTCCTAAGCTGAAACGCCAGACAACTAGGCCGTTCGGCCGCCCGCTCTCGTTGCTTGGCGTGAATTCAGCCCTTAGCTTGGGATCGGCTTCTCACTTAGCGTCCAGGTCCGGGCCTGATGCCAGTTTGCCCCAGTGATGTGGACCGTAAGTTCCTCGAAAAGCCAACCCTTCGAGGTGTGCACGGGCTTGCCGAGACCAAAATCAGCTGATGTCTTGCCCCACTTTTTGCTAGCAGCGCAATATGGTACGCAGAGGTTCCACGTGTAAACGCCCTTGGCCCTCGCCGTGGTCGAGCTCCATTTCGTCCACACGAGGCTGTCCGCCACCCCGTTGGCGTCCGCACACGCCAGTACCAATGTCTTGGGCTCCACAAGGTTCTTACCCATCCCACAATCCTCGACTTGCGGTACGGCTTTAGTGGTCGCGCCAACCTTCGTGGGCGTGGCCGATGCAACGCCTATTGGGCTGGCAAGGCCGGCGCCGACTATTGCCAGAGTTGCAAATGCTAGGAATGCGGGCCGTACCCGTTGTGATGTCATGGCAAGGCATTTTACATGCACGCCGTCACATCACAGGAGCACCCTCATGGGGGGATCTCCCCAAAAATGCCAGCCGAGTTCTTGTGATCTGCCCCGGCGCGGGCGCCCGGTCCTGCGGCGATGCCGTTGCCGGCTCGGAGTGCTCTAGCCGGCAAGGTCCGCGCTGCGTCACGATGCACTGTGCTCAGCGGGTCGCAGCGGCAAGGATTCTATGAGATCGGTGGCATCCCAAAGCTCGCTCGCCAATCGTTTAGATCGTTCGTCTTGGGGAATGGCTCGTTGGGCACGTCGAGACCGAGCCGCTCGCATATTGGCTCCCACCCATCGGTTGGGGTCCATTCCAACAGCCTCTGCGACGGGATCTCCTTGCGAACAGCAGCGTTGTGCCGCTCGAAGGCATCCATCATCGCCGTGGGGTCGTCGAATTGGTCGCTGAACCGTTCCCCCAAGAGGCGCAGCATCGATCCAAACCACGGCCGAAGCTCCGGCGGCATAGCTTCGAATATCAAGAAAATGGAGTTCGACGCGCTCCGGTACCACGCCTGGGGATCGCGCACCGATAGCAACACCAGGGCATCTGGGTTTGCAGCCGATAACTCCCGCCAGAACGACGCCCCAGGCCAGTCCACCAGGGATGCGAAGCCTGGCGGCATCGAAGACCAATCGACCTCGTCGCCTTCGATCGCCTTCGTCCACAGCGGGACCTGGACGGTGGGATCGGAGATCACCTCGAACATGTGGTGACACTTCCCCCCCAGGAGCTGCTCGAGGGCCAACTTGAGCGAATTCGTACCAGTACGGCCCACACCAGCGCCGACCACCTTCAGTGACATAAAGCTGGCCACCCTCCTCGCGAGCCAAGAACTGGACGCCGCCCGGCGAGCTTAACCGACCTCTCGCGCTGTCTCGAGAGCTGAGCGCCGAGCCGGGTTGCCGGCTACTACTTGTCAGCTTGCGAAGAGCTGGCAGCGTCGCCTGGGGCAGTTGGGAAAGGCTCCACGACCGCCGCGTCGAAGCGAGCGGCAAATGCAAAAGCAGTGGTTTTATCCCCGCCACCGGTCCGCACATGGACAAGCTCCTGGTCGGTGGACCGGCCCGCCATGGCGCCGGCTCGGGGGCCGGCGAGCTCTGTCGCCTCCCGGAGGGAACGTGGGTATGGCTCTACGGGCGCGGTGTGACGGTAATTCCTGGCGGCGCCTGCCTCGCTGCCTGCACACTGAAGTGGATGGAGGTCCTGGTACTGCGAGACGCGCAACGCTTCGCCGAGCTCGCCGGGCCCTGGATGGCTCGCGACCCCTACAGCACCAACGTCATCGGGGTCCAACTCGCCATAGCGCACGCCGCCCACCATTCTCCGGCGCAGGACGACATCTGGGTGGCGGTCCTCAAACACGGCGAGGTTGCTGGTGTGGCTATGCACACTCCTCCGCACAATCTCTTTCTGCCCAGGCTAAAAACCGGTACCGCGAGACACATCGCGGAGGTGCTCGGCACAAGCAACCGCGTGCTGCCTGGGGTGACGGGTGAGGCGGCGACGGTCGAGGAGTTCGTTCGGGCATGGGAGCGACAAACCGGGACTGTCAGCCTGCTCAGCTACTCAATGCGCATGTACCGGCTGGACGCCGTCATCGCTCCCCATGGTGTGCGAGGGCAGCCTCGCCAGGCTGGTCCTGACGACAAGGATCTGCTCATGGACTGGCTCACGCAGTTCCACGACGAAGCCGTCCCGGACAACCCGGCCGAGGACGTACCGGTAGCAGTCGAGAGACGCTTGGCACACAGCCAAACCTGGCTGTGGTGCGTAGGCAGTACCCCGGTGTCGATGGCGGGGTGCAGCCGCCCGGCGGCCGGCTTGGCACGAGTCGGCCCGGTGTACACGCCCCCGGAGCAACGCCGGCACGGATTTGGCGGAGCTGTGACCGCTCATGCGACCCAAGCGGCCCTTGAGGCCGGAGCGGCACAAGTCGCACTGTACGCCGACCTGGCAAACCCCACATCTAATTCTATTTACCAAGGCATCGGTTACTTACCGGACCACGACGCCGAGGAACGGCGCTTCGTGCAACGGACGCAATGAGCAGTGCCGAAGAGACCAAATGCGGCCTTCTTGTAGCGCGTCTTTAGTTGGAGGGCACAGAGCGCGGGACGGGGCAACCCGGCACTCGGACCGCGTACACACGGAGCTGCTCCGGCTCAGCAAAGCCGAGAGCGTCATAGGTCCTTATCGCCAGTAGTTGCAGGTTTGGGTTTACCCAGGGCAAGCTCGAAACGTAGGCGCAGTCTTGGAGATCGGGGAACATTTTGTCGTACCAAGTGAAAAAACCTGGTGTGCCATAAACTTTCCGGTCCCGGTCAGCTGTGTCGCTGCTGTGGTAACCCACCCACTCGAACCCAGCATCCTCTTGGACGGGCGAGTACCCCGCCTTCAGCAGCAGCTCACCCGCCTGCCAACGCGCACCATCGTATGCATCGGAGTTCAAGGTAAGCGCTGCTATGACGGCACCCAGGGTTAGGGCCAGCGCCGCCGTCGCTGCCTTCGGGCGCCAACGCCACTGGACGCGTGCCTGTCCGGCAATGGTGCGCGGCCGGCCGCACGCCAAGAGCACCGCCGTCGGGAACGCGACTGGGCCGAGGTACCTGTCGAACAACGGCGCTTGCACGAAGCAGGCGTAGACGACAAGGCCGCCCGCTGACAGGACCGCGAACCACGCCATCAAGCTACGGGTGCTTCCATCAAGCATCAGTTCGGCGACCTGTCCGCGGCTGGGCAGCGACCCGACGGCGACGAAGGCGAGGACGCTGCCCGAAACCACGGCAATAACTTGCAACCCCAGCCATATGGGGCCCGGGAAAAGCGCTGTCCGTGTGCCTGACAGAAGGGCGGTCCCGATGCTGCCGTTTTGCTGGAGGTAATTGCCCAAGAAGAGCCACCCAAGTGCCACGCTCACGATGCCGAGGGCAAGGGAGACCACGGCCGCTATCGCGCCCCTCATGGATAGGGGTCGTAGGCGACCCCTCAGCATTGCGGGCAATAAAGGCGAGAGGATGAGGCTCAATGTGAAGTAAGTGGCCACGACCTCTTTGAACTGGCTAAGGCCGGGGACGGTGAGCGATTCGAGGTGCGCCCCAGGCAGGCGGGAAGTCCACGTGTAGATGGCGGCACAAACAACCAGCACGGATGCACCTTCAGCCGCGTAAGTGCGCCAGCGCGAGCGATCTTGTGCTGCAAGAACTGCAAGGACCGCGACCGGTGCTGCGAGGTCGAATTCGCGGATGCTGAAGCCGAAGCACCCGAGGGCGAGGGCGGCCACGGTGAAAGCGGTACGAGCGCGGCCGGCCCGGCCCATGGCAGCTATACCGAGCCCGAGGCAGAGTACTTGCGCGGCGAAGGCCGGTAGGTCGGTCATGAAGCTCGTTGTGTTGACCAAGAACCCTGGGACTGCCAGCGTCACCATCACGCACGCTGCGGCCCAAAACGGGGTTAGCAACGCGCGGGCGGCTCTGTATGCAGCCGCGATACCAAGTGCGGAAGCCACCGCAACGGCTGCTTCGGGCGACCATGGGGCATTGCCGGACAGTACGGCGAAAGGGGCAGCCCACAAGAGCTGCCCGACAAACGTCATCCCGCTCCAATCGACTAGCCGGATATGGCCGGTATGGACAAAGCCCCAGAAGTCACGTAGGTACGACCAGCTGTCGTTGCGAGGTATATCGAGGGAATGGAGGCAGGCCGCCGCAACCGCTGGGCCTACCACGCCAACGAGGAGCAGGACGGCTCCGATCGTAATGTCGGTGCGTGCCCACAGGACTACTGGCGATGGCCCCAGTTCGCCAACGGACGGCTCCTCCTCGACAAGCAGCCAGTTCACGTCGGCTTCGGGCTTTTCAGGGTCGCCAGCAATGTGACTGGGCCTTAGAGCTGTCATGCGCCGCTACTTTGCTCCTTTACCGGGGTTCGCCTAAAGGCTATGCCGCCGAGACTTTCCGAGGCCATCCGCGGCCACGCCGCCGCCATCACTCTCCCCTACTCTCCCCCTCGGGAAACGCGCCCTGGCCCGGGACAGGTCACCGGCCCAGGCTCGGGCAGGGATGAGCGCAGCCCGAAGAACGTGGGACATTGCAGTTCATGGCGGTAGCAATGGCAGTGGGCGAACGGCCCTCAGCCCGGCTGGGGCGCCTCCCTCGGCACGAGGCCGGGCGCGCTCCAGGGCCGGTTGCGGCCGGCCCCCAGGTCTGGCCTCCGATGCGAAGGGGCTCGCTACACCCGGTTGCGAGGTTGGGGGCCCTCATCGAGGCGGACCATGGGGACGCGCCGAGCGGGCCGAACTGCCGAACTCAGGTGTAGTTGCTGACCTTGCCGAGGGTGGTGATCCGCCCGATCGAATCGTTGCCGGAGTTGGTGAACCATAAGGCACCGTCCGGCCCGGCCGTGATCCCCGTTGGCCCGTCGATCCCGGCGCCACGGAAGATAGCGGCCTTCCCCTTGGGCGTGATCCGCCCGATCGAGTTGCCGCTGTAGTTCGTGAACCACAGGGCTCCGTCGGCCCGGCCGCGATCGAGTAGGGCTGGTCGATGCCCTTACCGGAGAATATTTTGCCCACCCCGCTTGCGGTGATGCGCCCGATCGAGTTGCCGCGGTAGTTCGTAAACCAAATTGCCTTGTCGGGGCCGACCGTGATGCCCGCAGGTTCGTCTATGCCTCCATCTACGTAAGCCGTGATCTTGCCATCAGTACTGAGGACCGCCAACGAACCCTTGGTTGTCTTTGTACCGGCGTTCGTGACCCAAACTCTTCCCCCAGGGCCGGCAACGATCCCGACAGGGTCGTCTATGTCGGTGCTGGTGTGCAGCGCGATTTTCCCGCTCGTTGTGACCAGCCCAAAAGAACCCGGGCTATAAGCATTGGTAAACCAGAGGTCTCCCAAAGGGCCGCTAGTTATGCCGACCGGGTCGACTATCCCGCGGACGGTATAGCTGGTGATCTTGCCCTTGGTTGTGATCCTGCCGATCGAGTTCCCGTTCGAGTTTGTAAACCACAAAGCGCCGTCGGGCCCGACGGTGATACCGACCGGACCGTCGATGCCTCCGCCTTCGTAGAGGGTGACCTTCCCGCTGGTCGTTATCCTGCCGACCGAACCGGCGTTGGCCTTGGTCCCCATGTCGGTAAACCACAAGGCGCCATCTGGGCCCCTCGTTATGAACGTGGGCACGAGTATCGCGGCGGGGCGACCGGACGACGGATGAGAGCTGGCAGCAGCGCCCGCGGATGAGCCAGTAACGAAGCTACCGAGGAGCCCGCCGAGGCAAGCAATGGTCAATAGTCTCGAGGGCCGCACCGCACCCTCCTTAGCTTGTGGTCCCGTGCCACGGTACATCCCTGAGCTCCTTGGATGGGCAATCGCCGCCGAAGGACGGCCCATTTCCACCTGCCCACTCTCCTGGGACGCCGCACACCTTCAAAAGGTGTGGCAATGACTTCGTCCGAGCCGCCGGTCCGCCCACCCCAGGGGCCTGCCGGCCAACCCGGGCCAAGCTCCTCCGGACAGCCCTACCCCGGCCAAACCAGGCTCTGGACAGCCCGACCGAGGCCAGGCCTAGCGCCACGAGGTCCCGCGAGCGGTTGCGTTCGCCTTAGCGAACCGCCTCGGCGTGGATGGTCGTACGCAACCTGCCCCGGTGGCCTCTAGAGTCGTCGCGGTGAAGCACCGCCTTCTGTCGGTCTAAGTACCGGCGATGGCTGCGACGGGCAGGTTGGCCAAGAGCCCTGCCGGCACAGGCCAGGGCTTTGCATCCCCAAAGCCGAAGACCGAGCCGTTGCTGGCCGCCATGTAATAGCCGTCATTGTCCGGGGTGAGCGCGATCCCGACTATGTCGGTGGCCTTGATCCCCTCCCCGGGCAACGACCCCTTGAAGGTGACGCCGCTCCCGAAGATGAACGCCCCCCCGTCGGCACCGACTAGCACGTAGCCGTCGCCCGTGGACGACGGCAAGATGGCGCGAATGTCTTTCACGTGGACCTTCATGCCCGGCAGCGAACCATGGAAATGGCTCGCACCGAAGGCGAACACGCCGCCGTCGGAGCTGACCAAGAGGTAACCGCCGCTCATCATGGAAGAAACCATCCCGACTACGTCGGAAACGTGCAAGTGGAGACCGGGAACTGACCCGTAGAACTTGGCGTCCCCGAAGGCGAAGAGGCCCCCGTCGCGCCCGACGAGCCAGTAGCCGCCGCCGTCGGAGGTCGGCGCTATCGCGACGATGTCGCTCTCTTTCACCCCGACGCCCGGTAAGTCCCCATGCGCGCTGGCAGTCCCAAAAGAAGCGACGGTCCCGTTGGCCGTCACCAACCAATAGCCCTTTCCGGTAGGCGTGCCGGCGATGCCCACCACAGGCCCGGTACTAGCCGAGGTCGCGATACCTCCGAGCGCCGTGGCCCCGCCGGCACCATAAACTTGGCCGCTCTTGGTGGCGAGCCAATAACCAGCAGGTGGGAAATTTACCACCTGGCTGTCAAAGCCTGAGGTAGACGGAGAAAAACCTCCGTTGCCAGAGAAAAATGCCTGAACGGCGTGCGGGCCGCCGGTCCAGTAGACGAGCGTGCAGCTCGCTTGGCCCGCGCTATTGACGGACAAGGCTCCGCACCCCGCCATCGCTGCCCCATTGTCGGTAAGGGCGACCGTGCCCCCGTTAGGTGGAGGCAGGACGGTGGCGATGTAAGTGACCGCCTGGCTCACCAAGGCAGGATTTGGAGATGACGACAGCGTCGTGGTTGTGGGCGTCGTAACCGCTGGGCTCGAAGCGAGCGCCCAGGTGCCCCCGCTCGCGATTTCGATGAGCCCCTCGTCCTCGGTGCCCCCGAAGAAATAGCCTCCCGCCACGCACGAGGTCGGGGACGAGCAGGAAACGCCGTTGAGCACGTTGTTGCCGGAGGAAGCATCCGGGCTTGAGCTCACCACCCAAGAACCTTTCACCAGCGTGCCAACGAGAGCCTGGTCGACTTTCCCGTTGTAGTAGTAGCCGGCTGCTATGCAGGAACCGCTCGCCGGGCACGAGATAGCGTCGAAAACGTCGGCATTTGAGCTCGCGTCCGGAGCCCGCGTCACAGACCACGAACCAGCCTTTGACGTTTCAACGAGCACCTGGTCCTTGCTCCCGTTGCTGTAGTAGCCGGCAGCAACGCACGACCCCGACGACGTGCAAGAAATCGCGTTCAGAACGTTGTTGTAGGCGTTTTGGTCGGGGCTGGCAGCCAGCCGCCACGACCCGCCCGAAAGCGTTTCGACGAGGGTCTGGTTGCTGTTCTTCTTGTAGTAATAGCCGGCAGCAACACATGATGCAGGCGATGTGCAAGCGACGGCATTGAGTGCATTGGTGTTGGACGTGTTGTCAGCGCTCGTGCTGACCCGCCACGACCCATTAACGAGCATTTCTATAAGCGTTTGCTCCTTGCTGCCGTTGAAGTAGTAGCCGACTGCTACGCACGCGCCGGACGACGCGCACGAAACTGCGCTCAAGACGTTCGCGTTCGATGTCTCATTGGGGCTCGTACTGAGCTGCCACGAACCATTCGAGAACGTTTCGATGAGAGTTCGGTCGGTCTTCCCGTTGTTGTAGTAGCCGACCGCTACGCACGGGCCGGACGAGACGCACGACACCGCGTTCAAGGCGTTGGTGCCCGAGCCGGCGTCAGGAGCCGGGACCACCTGCCAGGAGCCGTTGACAAGCGACTCGGTCAGCGCGAGGTCTTTGCTCCCGTTGAAGTAGTAGCCGACCGCTGCACATGGGCCACCTGAAGGGCATGCCACAGCGTTGACCACGTTGGGCAGTGATGCCAATTGGGCCAACGTGTGCTGAGGCGCGGCGCTCCTGACGGGGTGCACTTCCGCAGAAGAAATAGCTCCCGCCGCGGCACCATAGCCGAGCATCAGGACCAGGGTTGCCACGGCTACACGCCGTCGGAGCATGTGGTGACCTCACTTTCCATGCCATCGCCCGTGGGCCCCCTCATTGTCTATACCCCTGAGGAAACGATGATGTTGCAACACATCTTTCTAGCCGTACCGAGCCGACCTCCGCAGTTTTCCCATAGGCCTGGTGAGTATGCTCTCTTGCGCAGGCGTCCCGGGGTAACGATGCCCCCGCTAGGAGCGATCATGAGCGCGGTCGATGAAGTTGTCTACAGCGTGACCGGGCCTGAGCACGCCGGCGAGGTGCTCACGGTACAGCGGGCCGCGTTCGTTGCCGAAGCGCGCCTGTACGGCACATCAGAGATCCCCCGCTCGTCGAGACGCTCGACCAGCTCCGCCACGAACTGGCTACCACCATCACGATGGTCGCGTGGCGTGGGAACCGCTTGGTCGGCGCGGCTCGTCTTACCGTCGACGGGCCGATCGGATGGCTCAGCCGGGTAGCTGTGGCGCCCGACCAGCAGGGCCAGGGGATCGGCTCGGGCCTGCTGGACGCCCTCGAGGCAGCGGCCCCGCCCGATGTCCGCAGGTTCCAGCTCGCCGCGGGGCAGAAGAGCACTGCGAACCGGGCCATGTACGAGCGGCGTGGCTACCGCGAGGTCTCCCGGTTTACAGACGCTGCAAGAGTTGAGCTGGTGGTGATGGGCAAAGACCGCCTCTAAACGGCCTTGTCCCTCAAGGCATTAGGGGAACAGGCTGCCGGACCTGAACATACGGACCGCACCGAGTAAGCCAACCCGTTCCAGGTACTCGTCGGAAAGATCCACCATGTGCCGGGGTTCGCACACCTCCGCGACGGCGAGCACGGGGCCCTCGACGGTCGCAAGGCCGATCGCCCCCCCGGCCGGCGCCCCCTCACTCCCGAGCTGACCCTCATGTGATGGGAGCACGCCCACTGGGATATCTGGGCCCGGCTGATATTGCGGTGACGTGTGCCCGGTAGATGTGAGGGCATCGGCCACGTGGACGGCATCGGCGAGCTCGGGGTCACGCTGGCGGCCCTCCCAGTGTTCGCGATGGCGGGTGACCGCCTCGACCACTCGGTAGTTCATGCCCCACAGTGAAAGCAGGCAGCCTCCCACGATCGGGAACGTCGCGCCAAGCAACTCGGTCTCGGCCTCCGGTGAGGGACGGCCGGCCGATACCTGAGACAGGATCTCGCACAACTTGGTCGGCGCGCGGTCGGCCACGACCAGTTCGCCGACGTCGTGGAGCAGCCCGGCCACGCTCGCCTCGTACTGGGCGGCACTGGTGCGGACAAGCCTTCCTGCAATTTCTGCAACTTCGAGGGAATGCTCGTTGAAGCGTTCCATCCAGCCGCCGGGCAGGAGCTCGCTCGGGTTGAACACCCTGAACACCTCGGTCGTTATCGTAAGGCTGCGCAACGTCTCCACGCCGAGGTAGGCGACTGCCTGGCGGAGGTCGCGCACCGTGCTCCTCAGGCCGACGAACGACGAGTTGACCAACTGGAGCACCTTTGCCGACATCGCGACGTCGCGGGTCACTATCTTTGCCACGTCGCCGAGCGAGGCTTCCTCGTCGCAAAGTGCTGCATCGAGGGCAGCGAGGTTGGCCGGCAGGCTCGGCAGGTCCCCAACTTGGCCCAGCATGCGCCGAGTTGCGTCACTGTTCAGGAGGGACTGCAGCTCGGTAGCGCGCTCCACCACCTGAATGAGCACATCGGCCTCGAACGGCTTGGTGAGGCACTGGTGGGCGACCGGGAGGCTCCGCATCGCTGCACCGGGGTCGCCTGCGTTCGTGAGCGAGATCCGCACGGTCTCCGGTTTGGCCTGTTTGGCACGGCGAAGAAATGCTGGCCCCTCCATGTCAACGAGGCGTCCCCCGGCCACGACTGCGTCGAAGGGCGCAATGTCCATCCTCTCGAGCGCGGCGGCACCGCCACGGACGAACGCCGGGAGCCAGTCGTTGCAACGTTGCGCGCACATTTTGCGCAGATCGTCGAGGGCCCCGAGGTCCTCGTCCACGAACAGGACAGAAACCATCGAAATTAACTCGGCTCAATTACCGGCCGGCTGAAACGCTGGGACGGGTCGTGACGAGTGAGCCGGCCTGTAGGCGGGATTCTGTCCACCGGGCCGTCGCCGGCGCCGGATGGGTGGTCATCCATCTAAGCGGTCTACCTGGGGACATCGGCCGGGCCAGCCGTCCCACGTTTGACCTTGCTCCGGGTGGGGTTTACCGAGCCGCCCAGGTTGCCCTGGACGCTGGTGCGCTCTTACCGCACCGTTTCACCCTTACCTCGGCAACGACCTCTCGGAGGCTGCCTCGGCGGTTTGTTTTCTGTGGCACTTTCCTGCGGGTCACCCCGACTGGCCGTTAGCCAGCACCCAGCCCTTTGGAGTCCCGACCTTCCTCGACCAGGTCGCACGCCCGAACACCGGGCACACGCCTGACCGCGACCACCTGGCCGGCTCAATCGTCGGAAGTAAACCTACTACCTATCCACCTCCGGACAGCCCGGGGGTCTCTGCCTTGCGGCCGCCGCAGCCGGCAAGGCACCAATGGTGCCTCCTTCAATGGCTTTCAGGCCACCCGTTGAGCACCCGGACCTCGCCGCCGCTGCCGACAAGGCGGGCGGGCAACCCCATATCGAGCAACCACTGGCCCGCCCGGGAGCCGTTGACGATCGTTGCAGTGCTTGCGGCATTGGCCAGCAAGCAACTATCGGCGGCGACCGTGGCCAGTTGCCAGCACTCATCGGCGACATCGCCTGTGCGCGGGTCCACGATGTGGTGCAGGCGCCGCTCTCCCCGCCGCCAGGACCTGACTGTCGTGCCCGAACTGGCCAAGCCTCCTGAACAGATGGACACCGTGACCTGACTGTCCTCTCGGCGGTCCCAGGCGGACATGGATACGCCTACCCGCCAGCCTCCCGGCGGAGGGGCGCCTGCCACCGCAACATCTCCGCCGAGGTTGACCAGTACACCGGTGCCGAGGTGGGCGGCTATGTCCCTGGACGCCCGGTCGGCGGCAAAAGCCTTGGCGGACGAGCCCAGGTCGAGGCGGACACCTTGAGGGATCCTCAAAATCCGGCTAGCGGCATCCAGCTCGACGCAGCCCCATCCCGGGGCTGGAACGGGAGGGTGGTCGCCAATGCCAGCACCTGAGGCCGGGACAGCATCGAAGTCGCGGTCGTAGCCCAGGCAGGCCACCGCGTTACCAACCGTCGGGTCCACTGCCCCGTCAGTGATCCTGGCCACATCGAGAGACGCTTGCACCAGCTCCGCCAAAAGCTCGGACACGACAACGGGTTTGCCTCCCGACCCGTAGACGAGCGACAACTCCGAGCTGGGGAGGAACCGGCTACAAGTCTCGTCCAACTCATCAAGCTGCAGTCGCAACAATGCTTCGGCCGCCCCAAGGGCCTCCGGGGCGACGGTAAGGACCGAGACGGTCGTGCCTATCGCGCGGAACGTAGCCGACGCCGGACCGAGCCCTTGCAAGGTACTCACCTCTGGTGCCATCCCGCTCAGGCCCGCTCGGAACGAGCTGGAGCGCTTTGCGGGGGCACGCTTTTACAGCTTGGCGGGCATAGCCTTCGAGCTCGGCTGAGACGTCGGCTTGCTTGATGACCGGGAACCCCCACTCGTCCCGGGTGACCAGTTCGCCTAGGAGCTCGGTACAAAAGCCGAAGCCGTCGCATGCGGAAGGGTCCAGTTGTAACTTCATGCGAGCTCTACCTCCTTCGTGGCGGGACGAGGCCGCTCCGGGCGAGCGGGCGGGACCGGGACGCTCGCCGGCAAAAGGCACCCTGGGCAAGGCCCGTACTGCATGTGGTAGTTGATGTCGTCTTGGAACACGGCCAGCGCACTGGTAACCAGGCGTACCGCGCCGTCTGGGTGACCGCAGGCCCCCCGCCCTGCGACCATGCTGCAGCGGGCGCTGCAGGCGCTCAAGGTCTTTGGCTTGGAAGTGGCCGCGCACGATTAGGGCGACGTCGTCGGCGATGGCGGGGAGACCGAACAGGCATGGGCCACACTGGCCGGCGCTCTCGCCGGCCAAGTACCTGGCGATACGCTCCGTCTCGAGCAACCCGCAGCTGCCGCCGGCCAACGCGACCACCACTCCTGCGCCCATGCCTGCGCCTACGGTTTTCAACCCGTGCGGCCCAAAAGGTACCGAGAGTTTGCGGCGCGGCACCCACGTGCCTCCGTAGCCGCCGACGAGGGCCGCTTGGAGGTCGGGCAGCCGGCCCGCTGCGGCGATGATGTCCTCCAGGGGCAGGCCGGTCTCCACCTCCAAGATGCCCGGGTGCTTGACGGCGCCGCTGATGGTGACGAGTGCGGTGCCCGGCGCTTCGGGCACTCCGACCTGCCTGAACCAATGCGCCCCATGCCTTCCGATCAAGGCGACATGGGCGAGGGTTTCGGTGTTGAGGACGAGGGCGGGCTGGCGCCCGAGCCTAAGGCCGGCACTTTTGTCCGGGCGGAACTTAGGCACACCTGGCCCACCCGCTACGGCTGATACGAGCGCGGATTCCTCGCCGGCCACGTAGTGACCAGTCAGCCCGATTACTTGCCAGGTAGGGCGCTCGTAGGGCAGGGATAAGCGTTGCCGGAGCGCTTCTTGGAGGCCTGCGACCAGTGCCCGCCGTCCCGCGGGTACACATATGGCCACATTGCGAGCCCCGACGGCGAGAGCGACGAGTTCGGCCCCGTCAAGTACGAGGTGCGGGACGAACGTGAGGAGATAGTTGTCTTTCCCGCTCGCCGGTTCGCCCTCCATGGCGTTGACAAGCAACACGGGCTTCGCGCCAGAGCTTCGCGCCGCCCGCATCTTCCGGTGAGAAGGGAAGCCCGCACCCCCCCTCCCGGCCAGGCCGGAGGTCTCCACCTCGTTAAGCACGGCCTCCTGCCACCAGGCGCTCGGCCGGGGCGGGACCGGGAGCGCACCGTGGCATGCAAGGTGGGCCGTCAGATTGGGGGCTCTGTCACCGTCCACGCAATGGAGCAGCCGCGCAGTGGTGGGGCGTACATCGACAAGGGTCATTTGCTTGCGTCTCCCGTCGACATGGCGGCGAGAAGTGACCGCCGAGGTACGAGCCCGGTGTGGGGACGGGCCGAGCGGGCCTTCAGGGCTCCCGCCGCCCGCCAGGCCACCCCGGCAAGGACGACCAGGGCACAGGCTGCAATAAGGAGACGAGACCATGCAAAGCGGGTATCAGGGCCCATCGCCAGCGCGTGCGCGACGGCGGTGGGCCAGCACAGGTAGGCAGCCCAGTGCACGGCACGCCAAACCCGGGCCGGTAGCCGGCTGCGCAAGGCACTGGAGATGCCCACGGCCAGCAGTACGTCTACGCCCGTGGTCCCGATAGCGATGCCGGCCCGCTCGTAAGAAGACGTCAGCGGCACCGCAACAGCGGCCCACCCGATGTTGACGTACGGGTCGAGCAGGGCGGTGACGATATGCACTGCCACGAAGGCGACAGTGAGCACCGAGATGTAGCGATGTGTGCCAGCTCGTGCGAACGACGGCAATTTGCTCTTGGCCCGCCCCGCTACCAGCACTCCGAGGAAGGTGGTCGCGGTCAGCAGGACAAGGGCCACTACCCCGGTGGCGCGGCTCAGGTACCAAAGGTCGGCCTGGCGCATCAGCTGGCCCCTGACATCGTGGAGGCTGGGGAGGTGGTCGCCGTAGGGGCAACGGTCGAGGCGGTCGGCGCAACCGTTGTCGTCGTTGTCAGGGCCCTCGCGACGCTGGACCGTTTGGTTGACGCGCTCGAGGAGGTCGTCGAAGAGGCTTTCGTGCCCACGCCGCCACCCGACGCGGGCCTCGTCGTCGTAGTCGTAATACCGGTCGTGGTAGTTGTGGCGGCTGGCGTGGAGGTGCTTGACCCGTGGTCTTCGGCCGCAGCTACCTGCATAAGTGCCAGCGAGCTCACGCTCGCGAGCACCACAGCCGCCGCGGTGAGACCTCGCACCCTTCTCTGCGCCTTGGCTACCAGTCGCCTGGGGCCCAACTGGCCGTGTTCTGTTCTCATTTCCGTGCTCCTCGATCGCCGTTACAACCAATTCAACGGGCGCAGTCTTGGAGCCACTTGCATATTTCCTTGGAGGCTCCTCCGAAAGGGGGGCACCGCGGCCGTTTAAACGTCACTCCCCCGGTGTTCAATGGACAACATGCCAAAAGCGCCGGCCCCCCTAGAGCTCCACCCGGCTATCGCCGCCTGGTTCGCGCAGCGGTTCCCCGAAGGCCCGACCGAGGCACAGGCCCAGGCTTGGCCGCTCGTGCAAAGCGGCTCCGACGTCCTCGTGGCTGCGCCCACAGGGTCCGGCAAGACCCTGGCCGGCTTCCTCATGGCCATCGACCAGGCATACCGGGCGCACCAGGCGGGTGAGGAGCTGAGCGGGCGGACCAGGGTCGTGTACGTTTCCCCGCTCAAGGCATTGGCTGTCGACGTGCAGCAAAACCTCGAACGCCCGCTCGCAGAGATCGCAGAGATCGCCGAACGGCTCGGCCTGCCGGTGGCCCCCATAACCGTCGGCGTCCGTACAGGCGACACCACGGCGGGAGCACGCGCCGCCATGGTCAAGGGCCCCCCGACGCTCCTTGTCACCACGCCCGAGAGCCTCTACCTGTACCTCACGGCCGAGCGCAGCAGGCAGACACTGACCGGGGTCCGCACGGTGATCATCGACGAAATCCATGCGCTGGCCCGGGATAAGCGAGGGTCACATCTGGCGTTGAGCCTCGAACGGCTCGAGCACGTCCAGCTGGAGGGACGGCCGCAGCGGGTCGGGCTATCGGCCACACAACGCCCGATCGAGGTGACAGCCCGGATCCTCAGCGGCGCCGGCGCGACGACGCATCTCGCAGGGGCTGAGCAGGCCCCCCGCGGTGGACGCCACGTGGAGATAGTCGACTGCGGCCACCGCCGCGACGTCCGGGTCAGCATCGAACTGCCAGAACAGGAGCTCGCCGCAGTCCTGTCCCAAGAACAAATGGCCGACATAGTCCAACGCATTGCCGCGCACGTCAAAGGCCACCGGACGACGCTCGTTTTTGTCAACACGCGCCGGTTGTCCGAACGCCTCGCGCACTTGCTCGGCGAGATCCTCGGCCCCGACCAGGTGGCAGCCCACCACGGGAGCCTCTCGGCGGAGCGGCGTAAGAGGACCGAGTCCCGCCTGCGCGCCGGCGACCTCAGGGCGCTCGTGGCGACGGCCTCCCTCGAGCTCGGCATCGACATCGGGCCGGTGGAGCTGGCCTGCCAGGTGGGTTCCCCGAGGGCGATCTCGACGTTCCTGCAGCGGGTGGGGCGGTCGAATCACTCCAGGCACGGGGTGCCCGAAGGCGTTCTTTTCCCGACCACGCGTGACGAGCTTGTCGAGTGCGCAGCACTGTTCGCAGCCGTGCGCACGGGCCGGCTCGATGCCGTCGTGCCCCCGTCCGCGCCACTGGACATCCTGGCCCAGCAAGTCATCGCCGAAGTTTCCGCTGCCGGGGAGTGGGACGAGCGCGGGCTTTTCGACCTTCTCCGCAGGTCCGCCCCTTACGGGGAGCTCGCCTGGGACGACTTCGACGATGTGGTCGAGCTGGCCTCAGAGGGGATCCCGACGGGCCGTGGGCCGCGCATGGCATTCCTGCACCGCGACCGTGTCAACGGCGTCTTGCGGCCTCGGCGGGGAGCGCGTCTGGCGGCGCTGACGAGCGGCGGGGCCATCCCCGAGGTCGGGGATTACCGCGTTATCGCCGAACCCGACGACATCCTGGTCGGCACTGTCAACGAGGACTTTGCGATCGAGTCGATGGCCGGCGATGTCTTCCTCCTCGGCACCCACTCGTGGCGGATCCGCCGGGTCACCTCCGGCGAGGTCCGGGTAACAGACGCTGAGGGTGCCCGGCCGACCATCCCGTTTTGGGTCGGGGAAGCACCGAGCCGGACCGCGGAGCTCTCCGAAGAGGTCTCCGACCTGCGCGCGGCTATCGCTGGCGAGCTGACCAGGGGCGGCCCCGAGGCCGCCGTCGCCTTCGTGACCGAGACTTGCGGGGTCGAGCGCGACGCCGCCGAACAGGTTGTCGCCTACCTTTCGACCGGGCTCGAGCAACTGGGCGTGCTACCGAGCCAGAGCGACGTGGTCTTCGAACGCTTTTTCGACGAGGCGGGCGGGATGCAGTTGGTAGTCCATTCGCCCTTCGGCGGCCGGGTCAACAGGGGTTTGGGCCTAGCTCTTCGCAAGCGCTTCTGCGTCACCTTCGACTTCGAGCTGCAAGCGGCCGCGAACGACGATGCGGTCATCTTGTCGCTGGGGCCGCAGCACAGTTTCCCGCTGTCGTCGGCTCCGCGCATGCTGCACCCGAACACCGTGAGGGCCACCCTCGAACAGGCAGTGCTCGCCTCGCCAATGTTCACGTCGCGCTGGCGCTGGGACCTGAGCCGCGCCCTTGCCATCCTGCGGTTCCGGGGCGGCAAGAAGAACCCGTTGCCCATCCAGCGGATGGAGGCCGACGACCTGATGGCGGCCGTCTTCCCGGCGCTAGCTGCCTGCCAGGAGAACACCGCGCCGGGCCCGATCCAGCTGCCGGACCATGTAATCGTGAAGCAGGTCATCGAAGACTGCCTCCACGAAGCGATGGACGTGGACGGCCTGCGGGACCTGGTGGCGAAACTGCATTCGGGTGTGATCACGTCGCACTTTGTCGACTCGGTGGAGCCCTCGGTGCTGTCGCACGAGATAGTCAACAGCGAACCGTACACGTTCCTCGACGACGCCCCGCTCGAGGAAAGGCGCTCTCGCCAGGTGCAGTTGCGCAGAGGGCTGCCAGTCGAAGCGCGTGACCTCTCCCGGCTCGATCCTGAAGCCCTGGAGAAAGTAAGAGCCCAGGTGGCGGCGGCCCCCGCCGGGGCGGAGGAGCTGCACGACCTGCTGGCATCGACCCTGGTCCACCGGGCGCGAGCCGATTGGCAGGCCTGGTTCGGCGAGCTTGTCTCCGCGGGCCGGGCCATGGTCGTCCACCCGGTCGCGCTCGCGCCGGTCGCAGAGGGCGGGGAGGCGGTCGAGGGGGGCGCCGACCCGCCGGAGCTGTGGTGCAGCACTGAGCGGCGCGACTGGGCCGAGGCCCTGTTCCCCAATGCCCGCTTCGACCCTGACTACAGGCTGCCCCTCGCGGCAGGCACGCCCGAGGCGCCTGACGGTGATGTGGCCGCGGCTATCGCGGTCCGGGGCCACCTGGAACTGACCGGCCCGGTAACCGCCGAGGGGCTCGCGCTGGCCTGCGCGCTGACGCTGGGCCAGGTACAGATCGGGCTCGCCCGCCTCGAGGCGGAGGGCTTTGCAATGCGAGGGCGCTTCGACCCTGCGCTCGGCAGCGGCGAGCAGTGGTGTGCTCGCCACCTGCTGGCCCGGGTCCACGGCTACACGCAGAACCGCCTTCGACGCGAGATAGAACCCGTCAGTTCGCAGGACTTCATGAGGTTCCTGCTGCGTTGGCAGCACGTGGCCCCAGGAACTTACCGTCAGGGCCGTGCAGGGCTGTTGTCTGTGGTCGAGCAGTTGCAGGGTTTCGAGCTCGCGGCCGGGGCTTGGGAAGAGTCCGTCTTGACGGCTCGAGTTGAGGGCTACCAGCGGCGTTGGCTAGAGGACCTCTGCCTTTCGGGAGAGGTCGGTTGGGGCAGGCTGTCGCTGCGTACGCCCGAGGCGGACGGCCAACCGAGGCGCGGTGCCTCCACTCCCTCGCGGGCTACCCCTATCACCTTCACCCTCCGGGCGGACCTGCCCTGGCTCACGATGGCGGCCCGGGGCAGCGCCACGCCCGAAGAACCTGCTCATGGGGCCTCGGCCGACGTGCTCGACGCGCTCCGTTCGCAAGGAGCCATGTTCTCCTCGGACCTGCCCGGGGCAACAGGGCGCCTCCCCGTCGAGGTGCAGGAGGGCCTGTGGGACCTGGTGGCTCGGGGGATCGTCACGGCCGACGGCTTTGCCGCGGTGCGGTCGCTGTTCTCGCGGCGCGAGGTATGGGCTCGTCGGCACCTGCCCGAGCGTCGCCGCCTCGGGCTGCGGCCCAACCCGGCCACGCTGCGTGCTCTGCGCCAGCCCGGGGAGGGGCGCTGGGCGCTGCTGGCCACGTCCGCTCGCTCCGCCGGCGCGCCCCTGGCGACCGACGAGCTTGCCGAGCACGTCGCCGGGCAGCTCCTGGCGCGCTGGGGCGTCGTGTTCTGGGACCTCGCGGCCCGCGAGGATGTCGCGGTGCCGTGGCGGGAAATCCTTTGGGCGCTGCGGCGTTTCGAAGCGCGCGGCTTGGTGCGCGGCGGGCGCTTCGTGACAGGGTTCGCCGGCGAGCAGTACGCCCTGCCCGAGGCGCTCGACGAGCTCCGCCACGTCAGGCGCACCGAGCGAAAAGGAGAGATCGTCCGCCTCTCGGCGGCAGACCCGCTCAATCTTTCGGGGGTCATCCTGCCAGGCAAGCGTGTGCCGGCGTTGCGGACGAACAGTGTTGTCTTCCGCGACGGCCTTCTTGTGCCCGCGGAGCAAGGTTCCGAAGCGGGAGCCGGCACCCTGGAGCGTCTCTAGCTCCCAGGCTTTGGTCCAGGTTTGCAACGGAAAAAGCCGGTGGCCCCCGCATCGGAGGCCACCGGCTTTTAGGTAAACGAGGTCGTTAGCCGACCAGCGTTACTTTGACCCGACCAGAGTTACTTTGACCGTAATTGTCTTGCCGCCGTTCACGCTCACTTTGGTGTGCACCTAGATCGTGTTATTTTTGGCACCTGCCAGCAGCTTTATCCCCATCGCGTTCAACTGGACGGGGTAGGTGTGGCTCTTGCCCGCCTTGAAGCTGTAAGGAGTGCTGCCGACTTTGGTTACAACGTCGCTCAGGGTTATGTAGCCCTTGCAATTGCTGACCTTGCATTGCAAAGTGATCCCCGGCTTGTCGGCCTTCCCCACAGTCGCTGACTTTGTGGTCACCACTACAACGGGCACGGGCTTCGGCACGGTCGTGGTGGTTGTGGGCGGCACTGTGGTGGTGGTAGTGGTTGTCGTCGGGACCGCACCTGGGCCAGTCACACTGCCCACGATCGTGATGACGTCGGTGCTACTTGCGACGCTCGGGTTGATGACGTCCTGAGCCGTGATCGTAAGCACGTCACCGGAGCTGATGTTGTGAGGCACCGTCAGCGTGACGGTGTTCGTCGAGCCACCGCTCAGCGAAGCGACAGTCCCCGAACCCGCTGAGTTGGTCGTGTCCACGATGCTGAAGTAGCCGGCGACGTTGGAGAACGTGGTCCCCGAGGGGGCCTCCAGCTCCAGGGTGCTCGTGCCACCGGCAAGCGCTGCGCTGGCCTTGACGTTTGAGATCGTGTACGTGGCGAGGGACCCCGTCGTGGACGGGTTGACGGCCACCACGACCCCGGGGCTCGCGTTGGTGCCGATCGTGTAAGCGGGGGCGGTCGCGTAGTTGGGGTCGCCCGTTGTCTTGACCTCGAAGTCGCTGATGGTCCCGGCGGCGGGGTTTATGACCCCGGCAAGAAGCACAGTGATCGCGTCTCCCGGATTAATAGCCTGTTGCAGTGGGATCACTGCGGTGCCACTAGTCAAGAAGCTCCCTGAGGCGACGAAGTTCCACCCGAGGGTCTGGTCGCTCACATCGATCCCCGTGACGTTGGTGAAGATCGTCGGCCCAGCAACCTCGCTGAGGTCGATATCCCCGCCGGCGCTCACTGAGTCCGCCGCATGGAAGTTGAGGGTGTAGTTGGTCGAGGCTCCCGCGACCGGGTTAGACGGGACAACTGTGACATTGCTGACGGAGTTGCCGAAGGTCACCGAAGTGGTCGTCACGGGCGTACCGTTGCCGGGTTGCACGGTGATGTCGTCGGACTCGGCGGCGACGTTGTACGCCGGGTTGGTCCCCTCGGCAGTGATGGTTACCGCGTCGCCGTTCGCAAGCGCAGTGCCGAGCGTCAAGCGTAACGCTGGCGCCGGCCGCCGATGCGGCGGTCACGGTGTCCGATGTCGCCGAACCGCCCGAAGGCGTGTACGTCACGCTATAACCGGCCGAACCGTTGTAAAAGGCGATCGTCTCTGTCCCGACCGTTGCGTTTGCAACCAGCGTGAGCGTGGTCCCCAGCGAGGTGAGGTTTGCCACCGTGACACCGGTGATGGTGTATGTCGCGTTGGCACCGAACGAAAGGCTGCTCGCGGCCAGTGAAGAGCCGGAACTGCTCACCGTGATCTGGTTGGAGGTCGCCGGATAGGTGTCGCTCGAGGTGGTGATCGTGAAATTCAAACTGCTCGTCGTGACGGGGGCGTCAGCGGTGTAGATGACCTCGACGGAGGTCCCGGCGCTTATTGCGCAGGAGCTGCCGAGATAGATCGTGACAGTGGCGGCGGTGTCAGTGCCCGCACCACCTACGCCGGTGGTCCCGGACTGGATGCATGACCCGCCGACGAGGGCAATGTTGGCAGGGACCGACCCGAGGCTCTCGGACGGCGTAATTGTGACCCAACTGTCGCTTGTCCCAGCGAGAGCGGCCGGAGTGGTGAAGGTGACCTTGAACTGAGTGGAAGCGCCGGTGGTCGCCGCAACGGGAGAAGCTGCGACAGCGCTCACGGCTCCTGTCGGCGTCCCAATCGTGTAGGCGCTGCTCGTTACGTCCGCGTAGGCGGGCAGGGCGGTGACAGCCAACCCCGCACCCAGCGCAACAACGGTCACTGCGAGACCGGCGCCCAGCCACCTGGCCCGGCCCAATCCTCGCCTCGGTGAAATAGCCGAGCCTGTTTCTTGCATTGACATCGTCTCCATTAAGGGTAAGGCGGGGTTCCCCGCCCGCGCTTTGCACTATACGGCCGTCCATTGCTCGAGCGTCCTTATTGGTTACTAAGAACGCGCACGTCGAACCTATGGACCTGCTAAAGCCGGCATTAAGAGCCGAACAGGCTTGACCGGCCTGGCGCCTGCGAGCAAGCTGGCACCATGGCTATACAGAATGACGCCCGGCGGAGCGCTCTGTCATTGGGTAGCCGTCCCTAATGGTTGGCCTGGACGAGATCTCCCGGGCCGCCGGACGCCTCAGGACCGTAATCCGGCCGACTCCCTCTGTATTTTCCAATGCCCTTTCGAAGCTCGCTGGGCGTCCCGTGTTCGCAAAGCCCGAGCAATTTCAGCGAGCTGGTTCGTTCAAGATCCGGGGGGCGTTCAACAAGATCTTCGTGCTGGCCGAAGAGGGTGCCGTCGAAGAAATCGTGGCCGCGTCGGCCGGGAACCATGCACAGGGGGTAGCTCTGGCAGCTTCACTGTGCGATTTGCGTTCCACGGTCTTCATGCCCACGGGGGCGTCGCTGCCAAAGGTCGAGGCCACTCGCAACTACGGAGCCGACGTCCATTTCGTTCCCGGCAACGTCGACGATGCGATCGCAGCTGCGCGCGAGTACGCAGCGGGCGGGCGTGCTTTCTACGTCCCACCCTTCGACGACCAGCTCGTCATCGCGGGCCAGGGCACGATCGGCCTCGAGCTCGCCGACGAAGTGCCAGGCGCCGGGACAGTGCTGGTCCCGGTAGGTGGAGGCGGTTTGCTCGCCGGCGTCGCAGCAGGCCTGCGCGGGCTCGGGAGCCACGCCCGCATCATCGGGGTAGAGGCCGCCGGGGCGGCACCGATGCTCGCCGCTCTCGACGCCGGCCACCCCGTCGAGCTCGCTTCGGTCGAGACCATGGCCGACGGGATCGCCGTGCGCCGCGTGTCGCAGTTGACCTTCGAGCACGCCCGGGACCTGGTGGACGGGGTCGTCACCGTCGACGAGGAACAGATCAGCCGCGCGGTGCTACTGCTCCTCGAGCGCTGCAAGTGGGTGGTGGAACCGGCCGGGGCGGTGCCTCTCGCGGCGCTTCTCGCAGGCCTCGTGCCAGGCGATGACCCCGTGGCGATGGTCGTCTCCGGTGGGAACGTGGATCCTCTCCTGCTCACCCGGCTGGTCGAGCACGGCTTGACGGCGGCGGGGCGCTACCTGATGGTCCGGGTCGTACTGGCGGACAAGCCCGGTGCGCTCGCATCTTTGACCGATGCCCTCGGCAGGATCGGGCTCAACCTGTTGACCGTCGAGCACCGCCGTTCCGGCGCCCTGTCGGGGTGCGCGAGGTGGAGGTGATCCTCACCCTGGAAACTCGCGACCCGGACCATCGCGACGAAGTGGTGCCGTCCCTGCGGGCTCAGGGCTTCCAGGCGGAGCCGTACCGCCGCTGAGCACAACCGTGGTCGTGGTGAAAATACGAGGCACCGGCAGTTATCTGCCGGTGCCGGTCGTGTAGGCCGTCACCACCCGGGCTGAGGCGCTTGGATTAAAAGAACCGACGATGATGCTCGGTTAGATGACGCGTACATTGACGGCTTGAAGCCCCTTAGGGCCTTGGCTCGTCTCAAAGTCGACCTTTTGGCCCTCTTCAAGATTGCGATAGCCCTCGCCGGAAATCGCACTGAAGTGCACAAAGACATCGGGCCCACCAGCGTCCTGGGTGATGAAGCCGAAACCCTTCTCACCGTTGAACCACTTCACAGTGCCAGTTGCCATGACGAATCCCCTCCTTTCCTGGCCTTACTCGACCCGGGGATCAACGGGTCACGGCCTGGCTCTGTCGAGCCGGAGGGACATCGTCCAACTTTGGTGCGTTACCCTCGCTGGCAACGGTAGCACGTCGCTCAGAACCTGGCCTAATCACCCCAGGGCGCGCTATTATGAGGGGATCACTTGGTAGTCGCTCTGGTGGGCCCGGGACCCCGGCAGGCCAACGCTCTCCCAGTTTTGGACAGCAGAAAGAGGCCGTGTGCAAGCCGACGCCGTGCAAACCGACACCGTTCAATCAGACACGGTGCAATCAGACACCGTTCAAGCCAGCTCAGTTCAAGCGGGCTCCGTTATCGCCTACTCCGTCCTGGCAGGCACCGTTGAGGCAGGCACCGTTGGCAGGCACCGCTCAAGCCAACGCAGATCTAGCCCGTGCCATGACCGGCGGCAAAGCGTCGGCCAAGTCGACAATTGGCGGTGGTGCGTTACCGTCCCCCATTGCCGCCGTCACGGCCCGCTCCATTACCATCCTGCTCCTGGCAGGGCCGGTCGTCGCAGTGGCTGTTTCGGTCCCGCTGTTATGGGGGCGTGCGGTCAACCTCACGGACCTGGTCCTCGCAGTCGTCCTCTACGCGATCACCGGCCACGGCCTTACCGTCGGGTTCCATCGCTTGTTCACGCACCGGTCCTTCGAGGCCAATCGCGGGCTCAAGATCGCCCTTGCTGTAGCCGGCTCGATGGGTATCGAAGGCTCGGTTGTGAGCTGGGTCGCCAACCACCGCCGCCACCACGCCCACAGCGACAAGATCGGCGACCCTCACTCCCCGCACATCCTCGACGAAACTGCGGTCGGCCAACTGAGGGGTTTCATCCATGCCCACGTCGGTTGGCTCCTTTCCCCGGACATGACGTCGGTGGAGCGCTACGCCCCCGACATCCTGCGTGACCCTGACCTGGTCGCCGTAGGCCGGTTGTTCCCCTTGCTGGCAGTCATCTCGCTGGCGGTACCGTTCGGGATCGGCTGGGCTGTGACCGGCACCCTGGTCGGCGGCATCAGTGCGTTCGTGTGGGCCGGCTTGGTGCGTATGGCCCTACTTCACCACGTGACCTGGGGTGTCAACTCCATCTGCCACATGGTGGGCCGTCGCCCCTTCTCCACCACCGACGAGAGCCGCAACGTTGCTGTCCTGTCAGTTCTTTCAATGGGCGAGTCATGGCACAACCTGCACCACGCTTACCCGACGTCGGCCCGCCACGGTGTATTGCGCGGCCAAGTGGACTCGTCTGCTCGCATTATCTGGCTGATGGAGAAATTCGGCTGGGCCACCAAAGTGCGTTGGCCGGCTGCAGCCAAAGTGACCGCCCTCACGGTACCGGCGGCCCGCAGCAGCGTCGCCGCCTGACCTCGGCGTAAGGCCGGGACCGGTAGGGCCTGTGTACCCAGGCCCGGGCCGTGACTTGGCGGTTTCGGCCGGGCACCCAGGGGGTACCACTCAGGCGAAGGCCGACCAGGAGCCAAAGATGCTTGTAGACATTTTGATCGCGATCATCATCGTCGTTGTTGCAGCCATACTCGGGATAGTCGTCCACCCGCTCTTGTGGGTCATCGTAATAGCGGCTGTTCTTTGGATCTTTTTCCGGCGGGGCCGCTGGTAGCGATCTTCGAGAGCCCTCCACGTTCGCGCCACGGGGCGGAGGCAGGGTATGAGCCCGCACCTCCGCCTCGGTCCTTGCTAGAAAATCGACGTCCTTTTGGTCGACAAAATCAGGTCGATGACATAGTGATGGTGGCACCCGACGGCGGCTGGAAGACCGATGACGAAGGGTTCGTGCTCAGCTTCGTGATCGTGAACGCCTGCTTGTCGCTCGCATTGTCCCCGGTGTACTTGACCAAGCCGAGGATCCCATCGGAAGTAATGCACCACTCGTCGTTGAGCGCCTGACCGTTGTGCTTGCCGCTCACGTTGGTGCACTTCAAGGAAATCCCGTTAACGCTGGTGCTCGAGTTTTTCACGCTGTAGCCCTCGATGGCAGCGACGGCGGAGAGCGATTCGACAACGACCGCATAGTCCGCACCTGTAAAAGCGAACGCCGGCGAGCCATCGATGGCATCGCTGCCCGCCGCTTCTGGCGTCTCCTCGCAGCTCCATTTGCCACCGCTCGTCGCCTGGCTGCATTCGTAGCTGTCCTTGCCATTGGCCAACCAGGCGGTAGCGCCGCTGCCGCCGGAGGCGGGCGTGCTGTAGGACCATTTGCCGCCTGGCTCCTGGGCAATCGTGATACTGGACGACGTCGAACCGCTCCCGGTTGACTCGTAGGTCGCCACGTACTTTGCGTTCTCGCCCTTTTTGATCTGTGATTCGAGGTTTTTCAAGTTATGGACTGCGTCTGCAAAATTGTGGACCGCTTTTATGGCATTGCCGATCGCGCAGCCTCCGGCGCCGAAGCTCAAGCTGAGGGTGGCTGCTATGGCCGCTCCACGCCTGACGGCAACTGGACGAAAAGCCCGCCAAGTACTGGTGCCCGGGCTCATAGGTTGGCCTCCTGACCTGGCCCCATACTTCGGGGCGAGACTAAGTTCTGCGTAAGCATAGGTGTTGGGGTATGCGCGCCCATGGATCCTCCCCTTGAGAGCACATTGTTGGTTTTCGGCTGTTGCTCGCGCGAAATCAAATCTTTTTATGACGCTTTCGTGCGGACCTCTCAGTTACCGGACGGGGTCGGCGGGAGAGGGTGGCCGAACGCGAAGATATGCACAGGCAGGGCGTCGGCAGGGCGCTCTGCTTTATCGAGCGCGCGGGAGTTGTAGCGCGTTAGGAGAGCTACGATCTCGTCGCCGATCAGTTTCATTTCCTCGGCTGTTAGGTACGTGACGCCGTATGTCGAAAACGCCGCCGTGGCCCATGGCTCGGGGAACGCACGGCGCCCTGACCGCCACTCGCGCAAGCGCTGGTAGGCGCGCTCCTGCAGGCTCGCCTCGAGAGCCTCTTCGGCGGAGGCGAAGGCAGGGTCGCTGAGCGAGCCGGACCTGATGTTCACGGTGAGCGACACGGCACGCCAAGGCCGGCTGCGGCCGCGCCCACCGCCGGCCTCCTCGACGAAGCCGTACTTTGCGAGCGTCTGAAGGTGCCAGGACATGTTGCCCGGGCTGTCGTCGAGGAGCTCGGCGGCTCGGGTCGCCGTTAGGGCCCTTCCCTCCTGAGGGCCTCGAGCAGGGCCAGGCGGACCGGGTGGGCGAGAGCCCGCATGGTCCGAGGGTCGGAAATGTCCCGCTGGTCGTGGACGCCCGGCTCGCCGCCAGCAGCGGGTTGGGACTTCTTCGCTGTCATTGCACCCCTGTCATCGCGCCGCTCCGAGCGCTGGGGCCGAACGGCGGGGCAGCACAAGCCGAAGCCCGAGGCCCACCAGGAACCACCCGGTCTTCCTCCGCAACCAGGCGCGCCCCGCCTTCTCGGACGCGGCGCCCCTACCGCCGTCCCTAGCGGCGGCTGACCGCCGCAGCTCGGCGACGCGGTCGGCCGCGAGTTGCCCGGTCAGCCCGGGGTTCATCGAGTACATCGTGCGCTCCTCGCTTGCTCCTGCTTGACAAGATGTCTTGTGACAAGACTAAGCGTCACAAGAACTCTTGTCAAGGTCACCCCTGGGCGAGCCCACTGCGGGCTCGCCGCGAGGGAAGCTTGGGACTTGCACGAGCGAACATTGCGGCCCCGTGTGACCGGCGCCATCGCCGGCGCCACCGCGGCTGGTTCGGTGCTCGGGGCAACCCAGCTACTGCACAGCGCGGACGGCTTCATGACCCTGCAACAAGTGACCTCCGGCGGCGTGCTGCGCCTCGTCCCTGGGTCGGTCTTCGGGTACGTGATCGATGGGTTGCAGGAAAAGGCACGACCTCTTTTCCTTCTTGGCCTGTCCATAGCTGTAATCGCGGCGGGCGCGTTGGCCGGTGTGGCTCTCGCGCTCTGGCGAGCTGGCGGCGGGGGAAGCGAGCGCGCGGAGCCCGACCACGGGGAGACCGACCACGACAAGATCAGGCACGCCGAGCGGCGCTCCCTCGTCGCGGCAGCAAAGAGGGCTCTTGCCTGCAGCGTCGTGTTATGGGCGATCTCGATGCCGTTTGTGCTGCTCGGTGACCAGCCGGTATTTTCAGCTGCCACAGTCAGCGTATTTGCCGAATGGCTCGCCGTGGCATTGCTGGCCGAGGCGGCCCTTTCATCGCCGGGCCGCGTCAGCCGGCGGCGGGCGGCTGCACCTGAGGCCGCCCCCGGCGGGCCGCTCACGAGGCCGCTCACAGGGCGAAGGGATTTCATCGAAGTGGTGGGCGGCGGTGCGGCCCTCGCCACGTTGGGCTACCTCGGCGCCCGTGCAGCCCGTGCGGCAGCACCTTCGCTCTCGGAAAGTGCCGGGATCGGCACGCAACTGCACCAAACTACGCCTCATGCGACCGGTGCGAAATCGTCGGTTTTTGGGGATCTTTCCGGGATAACCCCAACCGCGGACTTCTATATCGTCTCCAAGAACATTGACGGCGACCCGAAGGTGGACGGCAGGAACTGGGAGCTGCGCGTGGAGGGCGACAACCCCTACTCGCTCAGCCTGCAACAGCTCCTGGCCGAGCCCCATGTCGAGCAGGTGCAGACGCTCGAGTGCATATCGAACTACGTCGGCGGGCCGCAGATGAGCACCGGGGTGTGGAAAGGTGTACCACTTCACCGCCTTCTCGAGCGCGCCGGCATCCCGCCGAGCACCGTCGAGATAGCCTTCTCGTGCGTCGACGGCTACACCGAGAGCCTCCCGCTCGACGCCGCGCTCCAGCCCTCGACCCTTGTGGCGGACCATTTGAACGGTGGGCGCCTCCCCGACGAGCACGGGTACCCGGCACGCATCCTTGTAGCGGACCGCTACGGGATGAAGAACCCCAAATGGCTAACGGTAGTGCGCCCGATGGACCACCCCATCACCGGCTATTGGGAGGGGTTCGGTTGGAGCGACCAGGCGATCGTGAACACAACCTCGCGGATCGATTACCCGCTGAACACCCAGGTGCTCACTGCCGGCGAACTCGTCCCGGTAAGGGGCGTCGCCTACGCCGGCGACCGCGGGATCTCCAAGGTCGAGATCAGCCTCAATGGCGGCGCAACCTGGCGGCCCGTCACCGTCCACCCGGCCGCCTCCCGCTTCGCCTGGTCGATCTGGACCTTCCCCTGGGTACCGGCTCGCGGGGACTACACGCTCATGGTGCAGGCAACTGACGGCCAAGGCAATATGCAAGTTTCGTTCCGGAGCCGTGGTACTTTCCCCAACGGTGCTACCGGCCTTGCCAACGTCCTCATCACCGTTAAATGACCGGCGGTGAGGTACGAGATAGCTGAAAGGCGCCGTCAGGGCGTGGCCCAGGTGCGAGCTTGCCCCGGGTTCGGGCCCTCCAACGGCCGGTAGTTGACGCCGAACGCGTCCAGGCGGGGCAAATGTGCCGCCAGGCGGCGCTCGAAATCACCCCAGTAGCGCTGCCTGCCTGACCAGGCCACCTCGGCAAGCGCGCACGCCCGCGGGAAGTACATGTACTCGGCGTGGCGGGGTGTGGCTACGTATTCGGTCCAGAGCTGGCACTGCACGCCGATCACCTGGTCCTCGAGATCCCTTTCCAGGTCCTGCGGTACCGGCTCGAGGCTGTAGACCTGCTCGACGCTGATGGCCGAGCGGATGGCGAGCGGTTCACGGGGGTCGTCGGAGTAGGCCCAGTCAAAATAGCACCATGGTTCGGGTGCCATTACGACTTCGAGCCCCGACTCAGCGGCTTCAACGGCAGCCCGCCAGGCATTGTTGCCATCCCAGCACAGGATCACCGACCCCTTCGGTGCACCGGCGTCCACGATCTCGTTCCACCCGACGAGACGGCGGCCTTTGGCCGATACAACCTCGGACATACGGGCGGTGAACCACCCTTGCAGCTCGTGGGGCCCAGCCAACCCGAGCCGCTCGCACAACTTTTGGGCGCGAGGGCTCGACTCCCATTCGCTCACCGGGCACTCGTCACCGCCGATATGGACGTACTGGCCCGGGAAGATCTCCATGATCTCGTTGAGGACGTCGGTGCAGAACCGGACGGCATTGTCCTCGAGGTTGAGCACGTGCTCGCTGATGCCCCAATCAGTGAGCACCTCGAGCTGCTCGCCCGTATTGCCCAGCTCGGGGTACGAAGCGATGGCCGCTTGCATGTGGCCCGGCATGTCGATCTCGGGCAGGACGGTCACGAAACGCTTCGCTGCGTAGGCCACGATCTCGGCCAGGTCGGCCTTGGTAAAAAAACCGCCGTGGGGAGTGCCGTCCTTGCGCCCCTCGGTGTAGTGGCCGGCAGGAGATTCGCGCCGCCAGGCGCCCACTTCGGTCAAACGAGGGTACCCGTCGACCTGCACGCGCCAGCCCTGGTCGTCGCTGAGATGAAGATGCAGCACGTTCAACTTGTGCATGCTCGCCAGGTCGACGAGCTTCATTACGAAGTCCTTGGGAAAGAAATGCCGCGACAGGTCCAAGCCCATCCCGCGCCACCCAAAGCGCGGAGCGTCCTCGATTTCCACTCCCTCGACGGCGACCGATGCAAGGGCGCTCGAAGGTGCGGAGCGGAAAAGGTCCGCAGGCAGTAACTGGCGCAAAGTACGGGTCCCATAAAACACGCCCGCCGCCGTGGGCGCGACGATCTCGACCCCCTGCCGGCTGACGCTCAAGCGGTACTTGTCAGCTCCCGCGGCGGGGAAGGCGAGCCCGCCGGACGCACCGTTAGCCCCGCCAGGGGCTCCATCGCCTCGGTCGCCGCGTACCTCGAGCCTGATCACCCCGTGCACGCTGTCGGCACCGGGCCCGGACCTGTTTACCTGCCACCCTGTCGCCGCCTCCAGTTCGGACGCGAGCAGGTCTGCGACTTCTGACGAAGCGCTGTCAGCGGAGATGACCATCCCCTCAGAAAGCTCCGCGCCGGGGCCCGCTTGGCGCCGGCTGGCCGGGCTGGGTAGAAGTTCCATCACGACAAGTGTTCTCCTGTTGTAGACGGTGCCGCCGGAGCGGCCCGTAGGGCGGGCGCCCGGTCACGGGCCTCGGCCAGCGCGACATGGCATGCGGCGAACTGACCGGGGGCGACCTCGCCGAGGACCGGGGTCACATGGCGGCACTGTTCGATGGCGAAAGGGCAGCGCGGCTCGAAGCGGCATCCCGGCGCCGGGTTGACGACCTTGGGCGGCTCGCCGACGTCCGAGGAGCTGGTCGCGCCGAGGGGAGCACGCGGGTCGGGTACCGCCGACAGCAGCAACTGTGTGTACGGGTGGCGCGGCGAGGCGAGCAGCTGCTCGGTCGGGCCGATCTCGACGACATGGCCGGCGTACATCACGATCACGCGGTCGGCCACGTAGCGGGCCGAGGCGAGGTCGTGGGTGATGTAGAGGATGGAGACGCCCTCGCGTTCGCGCAGGCTGGCCATCATGTTGAGGATGCCCACACGGATGGACACGTCGAGCATCGAGACGGGCTCGTCGGCGAGTACCAGCTTGGGCCGCAGCGCCAACGCCTGCGCGAAGCCGACGCGCTGGCGCTGGCCGCCGCTCAGCTCGTAGGGGTACCTGGACAGCATCGCCTCGGCCGGCTGCAGTTCTACGGCCTCCATGACCCGCAGCGCCTCGTCTTTGCGGTCCTCTGCGGCTATCTCGGGCCGGTGGAGCTCAATTGCCCGCATGATCCCGTGCGACACCCGGTAGGCGGGGTTGAGCGAACTGAAGGGGTCCTGGAAGACCATGGGGACATGGCCTCGATATGCGAGCTTGTCCTTTCTCCCTTTGAGGGTGCTGAGGGTGCTGCCGTCGAAGCGGATCTCTCCTGAAGTGGGCTCGTAGACCATTGCAAGGAGCCTCGCCACCGTGCTCTTGCCGCTCCCGCTCTCACCTACGAGCGCGACGATCTCCTGGCGGTCGATCGTGAAGCTGACGTCGTCCACCGCATGCAGCATCTTCTTGGACCACCAGGCGCCCAGGTTGAATTGCAACGTGAGCCCGGACACCTCCAGGAGGTGGCCGCCCTGCCCGTCTTGCCCGTCCTGGCCGGCGGCTCCGGGTGCCGCCAAGACGGCCTGGGCCCCGGCTCGCCCACCACGACCGCCTCGCCTCCTCGGCGAGCAGAACGCCCAGCGAGGCTCTCATTGGCTCCGGCACCGTCGCGGTAGAGCAGGCAACGCACCATCGAACCGCCCCGCTGGTAGACCAGCGGCTCCTCCGAGGAACACTCGGCGAGGGCGTCTGCGCAGCGGGGATGAAACCTGCAACCCGCCGGCGGCGACGCCAGGTCCGGGGGCGAACCTGCAATGCCGGTGAGGGCGACCCTCTCGCCGCGTATCGGAAGGGAACGCTTCGAGCAAAGCGCGGGAATAGGGGTGCCGCGGGGTACCGAAAACCTCCGAGGTTGCACCGAGCTCGGCAACCTGACCGGCGTACATCACGAGCAGGCGGTCCGAGAAGTGGCGTACGAGCGAGATGTCGTGGGTGACGAAGATGACGGCGAACCCGAGCTGTTGCTGGAGCTCCTTGATCTGGCGCATGAGCGAGCGCTGGGCAACGACGTCGAGGGCCGAGGTGGGCTCGTCCATGATCACCAGTTGCGGGGTGAAAAGCAGCGCCATTGCGATCATCGCCCGCTGCCGCATCCCACCCGAGAGCTGGTGCGGGTAGCTGGAGAGGTGGACCGGGTCGATCGACACGAGGCGGAGGACCTCAGCGGAGCGCTCGGCGATCTCCTTGTTAGACATTGCCGAATGGGTTTTGCACGCGTCGCGCATCTGTTCGCCGACGGTCATCACCGGGTTGAGCGCGTTCATAGCGCTCTGCATCACGACTGAGAGCTCGCGCCAACGCACCCGGCGCAGCCTTCTCTCGCTCATTAGCGCCATCTCGCGACCTATGAAGGAAACGCTCCCGCCCGTGATCCCCGCCGGGGCGTTGAGCAACTGGGCAATGGCGTACACGAGCGTCGACTTCCCGCACCCGGACTCGCCGACGATCGAAAGGAACTCGCCCCCGTCGAGGTCGAGGTCGACGTCGTCGACGGCGACGACCGGGCCGGCATCGGTGGCGTAGGCGACGCAGAGATGGCGGACCTCGAGGAGGTGGCCCGCCCGCTCCCCATTGACCGCCGGCTCGCTCGAGATCGTCGGCTCGCTCGAGATCGCCGGCTCGCTCGAGATCGCCGGCTCGTTCGAGATCGTCCGCGCCGACGCCGCCGCTGCCGATGTCGCTGCGGCAGCCGCGATATGCACACGTTTCACACTGCGGCGCGACAGCTTGCGCACGGGGCGCAACGCCGGGTTGGAAACCTCGTCGAAGGCATAGTTCAAAAAAGCGAAGGCGGCCCCGAGCAGCGCGATGCACACGCCTGGGGTGATCGCCCAGAGCGGGCTGCCAACGTCGAGCGCCTCGTTGTTTTGCGCCCAGTACAACATGTTGCCCCAAGACTGCGAGTTCGGGTTGCCGAGCCCGATGAACTGCAACCCGGCTGCGGTCAGGACGGCAAACACGGCTGTACCGAGGAACGAGGCCACGATGAGCGATGTCATCGTCGGGATGATCTCGGCCACGATTATGTAGGCGCTACGTTCTCCGCGCACCCGCGCAGCGCCCAAGAAGTCGCGGCGGCGCAGGGACAGGACCTGCACCCGCAATTGCCGGGCGCCGTAAGACCACCCAAGCGCCCCAAGCACGATGATCATCACGAACAACCCGATACCGCGTAGGTACGCCGCGATCACGATGATGATCGGGAAGATGGGTATGACGAGGAGCACGTCGGTTATCAGCGAGAGCACTCCGTCGGCGAAGCCGCCCAGGTAGGCCGCCGAGACGCCGACGATGACAGCAATGATCGTCGCCAACCCGCCCGCTGCGAAAGCGATAATGAGCGACTGGCGGGCGCCCCAGATCAACTGGGAAAGCACGTCCTGGCCCTGCGAGGTGGTGCCCAACCAATGCGCCGCCGAGGGGCCGACACCGGGGTCGAAGTTGAGCGAAGTCGGGTCGTAAGGCGAAAGCTCGCCGGGGAAGATGGCGAGGAAGATGAAGAACCCAAGCAGCAGCGCCCCCGCTGTTGCCTTGCGGTTGTGCCGAAGAGAGCGCCAGAACACCTCAGCTCTGCTCTCTCGTGCGGGGGTCGAGGACCGCGGTCAGCACGTCGGCGACAAGGATGCTGAGGAGCACGGCGACGGTGATGAGCAGGAAAAGCGCCTGCATCAGCGGGTAATCGAGGTTGTTCACGGCGGTGAGCAGTAGAGTCCCGACGCCCGGGTAGTCGAAGACGTACTCGACGAGGATCGCCCCTGATACGACGAAACCGAGCGACATCGCGAACCCGGTCAGGTTGGGCAGGATGGCGTTCTTCCCGGCGTAGTTCCACATTATCCTCCAGGGCCGCAAGCCCTTCGCCCTCGCCATCCGGACATAATCGTCCGAAAGGATGGTGATCACGTTGTTACGCATCGTCAGGATCCAGCCCCCGATCGCCGTGACCAGGATCGTGAAGGCCGGCAGAGCCGCGTGCTGCAACACGTCGCCGACGTAGTGCCAGTCAAGGCCCGGGGAGTCGGTGAAGATGTTATAGGCATGCTCGGATGGGAACCACCCGAGCGTCAGCGCAAAAATGTAAATGGACAGCAGCGCCATCCAGAAGTACGGGAATGCCGACGTCACTACGAATATCGGCGGCAGGACGCTGTCGAGCCAGGTCCCTCTCCTCCAGGCACTGATCAGACCTATGAAAGTGCCGAGGAAAAACGCCGCCAACGTCGTAACTCCGACAAGGCCGAGCGTCCAGGGCAGGGCTTGGGTGACCATTGTGTCGACGGACGCACCAAAGCTGGTCGTGAGCGAGATGCCGAAGTTCAGGGTTACGACATGGTGCCAATACGTGACGTACTGGCTGGCGAGGCCCTGGTGCGAGCTACCCCCGAGCAGCGCCAGGAGCGCGTGGAGCGCCTGTGGGTTGAGGTGCGGGTGCTGAGCGACTAGGACCTGTGCCGGGTTGCCGGGCATGAGGCGCGGGATCAGGAAGTTGAGGCTTATCGCCGCCCACAACGTGACGGCGAAAAAGCCCAACCTCCGAAGGACGAACCTCATCTTGCCAACTTCTCACCCGGCACAGGCCTTTCGCCGGTCTACTTGTAGTACAGGTGAAGCAAGACGACGCCCCAGTCCGGCGTAATGTACTGGCCCGGCTGGGCGTAGGGGTTGCTTTCTGTTACCCAACCGCCGATGTTCTGGGTGTCGTACTGGTACCAGTCGACCTGCTCGGTGACGGGGATCACCGGTAGCTGGGTCAGCATCACGTTTTCGAGCTGGTCGACGACCGAGTGCTGGACGGCGGTGCTCGTCGTCCCTGCGTAATCCTCGAGCAGGGTGTCGGTCGCCGCGTTCGAATAACGCTCGTAGTTGCTCGCAGCCGCCGAGCCTACCTTGGCCGTGTTGGCCGAGAACAGGATCGCCCGCATCTCGTAGTACGGCGTCGGGCCACCGATGTCCCAGTCGTACGCGAGCTGGAACTTGCCCTCGGAGACATCGGTCGAATAGGTCGAGCCGGAAAGGTTGTCGGGCGTGACCTGGATCCCGACCGCTTTCAGCTCGCTCTGGATGACGTTGACTGCCGAGACCCAGTCAGAGAAGCCGGCATTGTTGATCATCGTGAACGACAGCGGCTTGCCCGCCTTCTCGAAGATACCGTTGCTCCCCTTGGTGTACCCGGCCGCGGTGAGCACCGAGATCGCCTTTTTGGGGTTGTACGCATAAGCATTTCCGTACTGGGCCGCCAGGGACTTGTCGTACCAACTTGAGAACGTCGGCGTAACTATTCCTGTTTGGTTGGCCCCGGGCTCCTCACCGTACTCGCCGATCTTGCCGACCTGGGGACGGTTGATGGCGTAGGCGATCGCCTGACGGACAGCTGTAGTGATCAGCGGGTCAGTCAGGTTGGGCCAAATGCTTACGCTGTACACAGGGGCGAACCAGTAGTGGTAGTTGGGGTTGGCCGAAAGATAGTACTTGTTGATATTGGGGATGAACTGCGAGCCCCACTGGTCGACGCCGCTGCGCAGGTCCTGGTTGGCCGCGTTGTTGGAAAGGTAGGAGGGGAGGTTGACGGTCTCGATCTTGGGGAGCCCCGGCTGCCAGTAGTGGGCGTTCTTTGTGTACCGGATGTCGGAGCTGTTGCAGTTCGACATCGTGTACCCCCCGGTGCCGATGGGGTCCGGGTCAAGGAACGTGGTCGGGTTTTTGATCGTCGACCAAATGTGCTCCGGGACGATCGGCGTCTGGTCGGCGATGTAATAGAAGTACGAGGCTGCCGCTGACTTGAAGTGGAAGGTGACCTGGTCGGTCCCCACCGGCACCACGCTGGTCAGCACGGACCAGTCAGCGTTGAGGTCGAGCGTTGGGTACTTCTTCAGCAAGTTGAACGAAAAGACGACGTCGGCCGCGCTGAAGGGCTTCCCGTCGGTCCAGGTGACGCCTTTGCGGATAGTGAAAGTAAGAGCCTTATTGCCGTCGCTCCAAGCCCACGACGTTGCCAGCCATGGGGTCACGGCGCCGGACTTGATCGAATCGACGTAGGCGAGCTCTTCGTACACCGGCCCGAAGGAGTAGTAGAAGTCGGACGCGTTGTAGGGGTTGAACTGGCACGGCCAGGTGATGCCCCATTCGTCTGCGATGTTGAGAGTGTTGGCAGCGGCACTGGTTGCGTCCGGCACGCGGGCGCTCCCAGCTGCTGCGGTGGCGGTGGCAACGCCGGTCGCCAACACGCCGCTGACAGCGATCGCGCTGACGAGCACCGTGAGGCGGCGTGCCAATTTCGTTTTGGTCACTGGTCTCCCTCCTGCTTAGGGGAACATCTGATGGCCCGTCTTTTGCTTTGCCTCTCTTGTGTTGCCCCGCAATCTGCCGCTCGGTCTAGACCAATCAGGCTTGCACAGGCGCATGCGCGTGTCAACGCAGGGGACCTCTGACATCTACCCCGAACGGGCCAGCGGCAAGAGGCAATCCCCGAAGTATTGCACCTCGGGCCGCCCAGCGAGTGCTATCGGTTTTGCGGGAACCCCAAGTCGACCGAGCTCGAGGCCGGGTCGGGCCAGCGCGAGGTGACCACCTTGGTCCGGGTGAAGAAGCGGATGCCGTCCGGCCCGTACATGTGGATGTCGCCGAAAAGTGAAGCCTTCCACCCCCCGAAGCTGTAATAGCTGACGGGAACGGGGATCGGGACGTTGACGCCGACCATGCCCACCTGGACCTCGGCCTCGAAGCGGCGCGCCGCTCCCCCGTCCCTGGTGAAAATGGCGACGCCGTTGGCGTAAGGGTTGGCGTTGACCAGGGCGATCGCCTCGTCGTAGGTCTCTACCCGGACCACCGACAGGACCGGCCCGAAGATCTCGTCGTCGTAAACCGGGGTTCCCGGTTTGACGTCGTCCACCAGGGTGGGGCCAAGGAAAAAGCCCGGGCCGGCGGGCGCCGAGGCGCGACCATCGACCACCAGATGGGCTTGGCCGAGGGCCTCGGGCTGGAGGTACCCGGCCACTCGTTCCATGTGCTCGCGGGTAACGAGGGGCCCCATCTCCGACGATGGGTCGTCCCCTGGTCCCACCTTGACCCGGGGGAGCCGCTCGGCGATGGCCTGGACGAGCGGGGCTGCTACTGAGCCGACGGCGACGACGGCCGAGATTGCCATGCAACGTTCCCCGGCGGACCCGTACCCGGCTGAGACCGCCGCGTCGGCGGCCATGTTGATGTCCGCGTCCGGCAGCACGACCATATGGTTCTTGGCCCCACCAAGGGCTTGCACGCGCTTGCCGTTGCGGGTGCCGCTCTCGTAAATGTGGCGGGCAATGGGAGTAGAGCCGACGAAGGACACCGCGGCGATGTCAGGGTGCTTGAGGATGCGTTCGACGGCCTCCCGGTCGCCTTGCACGACGTTGAACACGCCGGCCGGGAGGCCGGCCTGCCTCCACAGGTCGGCTAGGACCAGCGACACCGACGGGTCCTTCTCGCTCGGCTTCAGCACGAAGCAGTTGCCGCACGCGATCGCGTTGGAGCACATCCACAGCGGGACCATGGCGGGGAAATTGAACGGAGTGATGCCGGCCACCACGCCCAGGGGTTGCAGGACAGAGTGGACGTCGACACCCCGGGACACCTGCTCTGAGTGGCCGCCTTTCAGCAGGTGCGGGGCGCCGCAGGCGAACTCCAGGTTCTCCAGGCCGCGGGCCACTTCCCCTTCGGCGTCCGAAAGCACCTTGCCGTGCTCGGCCGTTACCACTGCCGCCAGCTCCTTGCGGTTGGCATCGAGCAGCTCGCGCATGCGGAAGAGGATCTCCGAGCGGCGCGAGAGGCCCGTCGCCCGCCAGGCGGGGAAGGCCGCGACCGCCGCCTCTACGGCCATATCGACCTCGGCAACCGACGCGAAGTCCACTTCCGCCACCTGCTCGCCGAGAGCGGGGTTGTACACCGGCCCGGTCCGCCCGGAAGTCCCGACGAAAGAACGTCCGTCGACCCAGTGGCTGATCCTTTTCATCTGGGCTCCTTCACGCTGGGCTCCTCCCCTGGCGGGTCTTACCCATTACGTTACGGGCTGCCCGCCTCCCGGCGCGCCCTTGATGCCCAGTTGAGCAGGTCGCACAGCACGGCGCCGCAGAGCGCGTCGCCCGCGTCGGCTCGCTCGACCAGTGGGAGTTGGCAAACTGTCAGCCAGCCCGCCGAGACCGGGGCCTGGCCGACGACCGTCCCGACGATGCTGTCCGGCGGTGGTTTTAGGACGCCGACGGCTGTCCCTGGCGCGAACGGCCCACTGCCTAAGTGCGTGAACACAAACTCTGGCGCAACAGAGAGCAGCTCGGTCGCTAGCACCGAGCTGGCAGGGAGCGCGGTGAGCGCAGGTTGCGACGTCGTGAAGATGAACGGAGTTGACCCCCACGCTGTTGCCAGGTCCACAAGGCGCAGCCCGACCGGGAGATGGAGGTCGCCGGCTTCGCTCTGGGCAAGGAGCAGGACGTTGCCACCCGCCTCCAGCCACCTGGCGACCACAAGGCCCGCCTCCGCGGCCAACGATCCTTCGGGGACAACGAGCAAGTCTCCGGCAACTTTCGCGCTCGAGGCGGCGGCCCGGAGCGCACCGGCCTCGCGAAGCACCCTCTCCAACAAGGCGTCCCCCGGCCCAGGCACCCAAAAACTGACCGACGACCGCTCACGCCTAACGGCCCGGACCGGGTAGTAGTTGCCGGCGAGACGCTCCTTGCCGTGCCAGACCTCCAGGTTGAGCTTTAGGTCGCCCGCAAGCTCAACTGGCAGTGACAGGCGGCGCGGCGTGCTCGTCGCATGGGCGGGAAGGTCGATGCGCTCGGACCAATGCTGGCCTGCCAGCGAGGCCCGCACCTCGGCGCCGGCGACCGCAGGGCCATCGTTGACGACCACCAAGTCGCCCAGGAGACTTTCACCGACGGCTGCCGACCAATGTGAGCGTACGAGCACCGGGCACACGGGCTGAGCGGCGAGGCGGACCTCGTCGCACGCCGGTTGCTTGGCACGACGAAGCAGGTCCAGTAGCCCGTTGAACTCCTGTGGCACGTCCGTGAGCTCAGTCACGCACCAGCCGATCACGCCGGCGGTCCTGCGGAACAACTCGATCTGGAGCCGGTCCGCCAGCCCCTGGTACCGCTGCGAGCCGGCAACGAAGTCGGCGGCACTTGCCGGCCACGGCGTCGCCCCGATCAACCGGCTCAGGTCGTGCCCGTACGACCAGAAGGCACCCTCGTCGGAGCTGAGGTCGGGCAGGCCCCAGTCGCCGAACTCGCTCATGAACAAGGGGCGTCCCCCTTGCGCCGCCACGTTCACTCTCGCCTCCAGTTCGGCCATGTAGCTCGGGCTGAGGCGTCCGTACCAGTGCGCGGTTAGGACGGGGCTCTCAAAGACATATTGCGGGTCGGGTTCTATCCAGTCGTTCTCGATTACGGGACGAGTCGGGTCGGCATTTCGGATCTCCCGGTATACCCGCCTTGCAAAACCTTCGTACCCCCGGCTCCGGCGCACAGCAAGTTGCTCCGCGCCAAGCTCGTTCATGGCCGACCACAACACGATCGACGGATGACCACGGTCGCGCCGGACCTGCTCGAGCGCCGTTGTCACGCAACGCTCAGTGAGCTCCCCGTCGGAGCCCAGCTCGTCGTGCGCGATCGGCTCGGCGATAGGGATGTCGCAGTGCACCAACATCCCCTGTTCGTCGCACACGTCGAGATAAACAGGGTCGAAAGCCTTGATGTGCAGCCTGATCGTGTTCAGCCCCAAGGACCGGGCCGCCGCAACGTCGGCCTCAGCCTCGGCCCGGGTCGCTCCGCCGTACAAGGTGCGCGCCGAAAATCCTTGGACGAGAGCGCTCCGCATTTCGAACGGCTCGCCGTTCAGCTCGAAACAAGACGCAGTGGCCCCCACGGTTCGTAACCCGAAGCGCAGTGCCCGTCGGTCTGAGATGCGGCCGTCCGCGTAAACGGTAAGCACCGCGTCATGCAGGCTTGGCCGGGCCGGCGACCACCGCTCGGCTACACCTGTTACACCAAGTTCGAAGCGGATTTCCCTCCCTGTCGCCTCCTGGCTCAACAGGCGGCCAAGAACAGCTAGTTCCACCGGTACCGGGCGGTCGAAGGCCCCGCCAAGGTCCGCCTCGACAACGAGCTCCTCGGGGTCATTGTTGGCCCAGCAGCTAACAATGCTCAGCGGGCCGTGCTGGTCGAGCGAAACAGCTTGCCAAATCCCGCCGTAGTCCAGGTAAAGGCTCGGCGGGCTGGGGAACACCTCGTTCATCCACCCTTGCTTGCCGTGCGCGCTGCGACTGTGCCCGTGGCTACCACGGGGATGGTCGACGATGCGCACCGCGACCTCGTTTGTCCCTGAGCGGAGCGCCCCCGTGCAGTCCAATGCGAACGGCGTAAACCCGCCGCGGTGAGAGCCAACGTGGTCCCCGTTCACGAACACGTCGGCGTCGTCCATCACGGCCCCGAAGTTCAGCGTCCACCAACCGCTTTGGTCCGCCAAATCGAAGCAACGCCGGCACCAGGCCGTCCCGTCAAGGCCCACGTAACCTTGGGCCTCCCACAGTCCCGGGACCTTGATTTCCTCGCCTTTCAGCGAGGACAGCTCCTCGACGGAGTGCTCGCCAATGACCAGTTGCCACGTCCCGTTGAGGTCGATGGTCGTCGACGGCCACGCCTTGTCGGTGGCAGCAGCCTGGTCCCCCGTCAAGGCGAAGTCAGCGGGGCGGGGACCGCGACGCGCCGGCCGCCCTCGAAGGACTCGATCACAAGTTCAGCAAGCTCGAGGGCGCGCCGTCCGGCCCGCGCGTGCACAGGGGGCGCGTCGCCGGAGCGCAGCGCGGCGCAGGAGGGCGTCCGCGTGCTTGTCGAAGGTTCGATGGAACTCGCGGTCAACGTCGTTGAAATAACCGGCTTCCCAGACCTGGCGCGTCTCGTCCCCCGCCCGCGAGATCTCCAACCGTTTCACCGTGTCCTGGACCAGCAACCGGCCAGTGGTGCCATTTACCTCGAGCAAGTGCGCCATGGGGTAGGCGTACGAGGAACCGTATGAGCCGACCAGGCTGCCGACTGCCCCGTTAGCGAACTCGAGCGCGACAGCAAGCGTCGAGTAGACGCCTTGGGCCTTGTCCGTCATTTGGGCCTTGTCCGTCATCTGGGCCATGACCGAGCTGACCGGCCCGCAAAGGAACTCGAGCATGTCAAAGCCGTGGCACTGGGTCTCGATGAGGTTTGCGTGCGGATGGGAGCTGTTACCGGGCTCGCCCCCGAAACGCCAGGTGGCAAAGACCAGCTGGCCCAGCTCGCCGGCTTCGATTGCTGCCTTCGCCCTCTTGACCGGCTCAGCGTAACGGTGGTTGAAGTTGATGGCGAAAAACAGGTCCTTACTAGCGGCGGCACCGATCAGTCGGTCTGCTTGGGCCAGGTCGAACACCAGCGGCTTCTCGGCCAATAACGGCACGCCGGCCTCGATTACCTCGAGTGTCGCTTCGAAATGTTCTTCATTTGGTAACGACAGGGTCACAAGGTCCGGTCGCTCCGTAGACAACATCTCCTCGATAGAGGTGTAGGCGCGGGCGCCCCAAGCCGCCGCTCTCGCCTGCGCCCGGTCCTTGTGCCTGGCCACGATCGCGCAGAGCTCTGCGTCCGGATGGCTTGAAAAGACACGGGCATGTTGCTGGCCCCACTGCCCCGCACCAACGACGGCCACCTTCGTCGGGGCTTGTACATGTGCCTCGGCCGTCATGGCTCCAGCTCCTGGGTCACGACCACCTTGCCTGACTCGCCGGAGAGAAATGTCTTGAACGCGTCGCCGATCTGGGCAATGTCGTAGCGGTGAGTGATCACCCGGGCCAAAAGGTCTCGGTTCGCTTGCAGTAGTTCAAGGTTGTGGGGCATTTCGTCATAGCGGAAGTACTCGCTGCCGAGCACAGCGCGCTCGGGAGCGATGAGATCATCAGAGACCACCAATTCGAGCGTCTCCCCGTGGCCAACGCACACGAGCACACCTCTCTTGGAGAGCACCGACATGGCGCCCCGCCGCGCGAGTGGCCCTGCCTGTGGAGTCAAACGCCACGTCGCAGGGGGCCAACTCAGCTAGCGCGTCGCCCTCCGAGGCGTCGACCGCCTGCGCGCCGAACGACTCCGCGTAATTCAGCCGCCAAGGCGAGAGGTCGCTTATGCGTACAGGGAAATCTCTCCCGAAGGTCAACTTGCACATCACGAGCAGGCCGAGGCCAATAGGACCGGCACCCGCTATATAGGCCGACTCGATGTCGGGACGCAAAAGCCGCGCGCGGGCGATGGCGTGGCTGCTCGTCCCCATTACATCGAGCAACATCGTCGCCTCGACCAGGTCCGTGCCGGAGCCCAACGCGAAGAAGTTGGTCTCGTGTACGACCTCGTAAGGGCCGTAGCCGCCATCGTTACTAAAGCCCATGTCGGCGCGCTTTGCCAAGCATTGGTTGGTGTAACCGAGCTGGCAGCTCCGGCAGCGCCCGCAGTAGTCCATCAAGAACACCACACCGGCGGTGCCCTCGCTGACGGAGGTCTCCGGCCCGACGGCGGCCACGACGCCGGCCGCCTCGTGGCCCGGCGTAACCGCGGAACCCTCGAAGTACTGAGCGCGGTCGGTGCCACAAATGGCGTTGGCACGGACCCTGAGAAGAAGCTCCCCAGCCCGAGGCGACGGGACCGGGCGGTCCTCAAAAATGATCTTGCCATCTCCGAGGAACCGCGGGGCGCTGGCAACAGTGACGGGCATACTCACTCCTTTATCTACAACGACGGGGACTAGCTCTCGGCGATGTGGCGCGGCTCAGCTGCGCCAGCCTGCCGGCGGAAATGCTCCAGGGCGACCGTTGGGCATCGCTCGAGCCCGCCGGCGCTATCGACGTCCAGGCGGTACAACCCCATGCGGCGCAAAAAGGGCGCCACCGGCCCGCCCGGTACGCCCAATGGGGACACCGGGTGCGGCGCTTCACCTGGCCCGTCGCGGAGATAAAACTCCTCGACAACCGAGCCACCCGAGGCCCAGCTCCAGTCGACAAAATCCATCAACGGCCACCAGGTCAGCCCCACTATCGCCAGGCCGTCGCGGCGCAGGCCGTCCAGGCCTTCGACCAATTGGTCGACCCACTTGCATTGTTTTTCGACGTCGTCTTCGACGGCGGTCTCGGTCACCATCAGTGGGATCGCGTAAGCGGCATGCCAACGGCGCAACTCGCTGACCAATTCGTCCAGGCCGCCGTCAACGGCAACGTGAACGGTCGCCCCATCGAGCCTGACGATCTCCCGGCACGAAAGCTCCGGGTAATAGTTGAGCCCGAGCACGTCGGGACGCTGGGCTCCCTCGACGAGCTTTTGCAAGGACACTGGGTCGGCGCCGTTTCCCACCAACCACGACCAGTCTTCGTCGTCAGGGGTAACCTGGCCCAGCAGCAGCCGGGTAGGCAGTTGGGCTCTGCGGCCCCAGCTCCGGACCTCCTGGTCCAAGGAGGCGTCCGCGGTGAAATAGGACTGGACGGCCTCGACATGGACGATCTCAGCTCCGGTATCGACCTCGCGGATGGCTTTAATGGCTCGTTGTACCCCGGTCATTAGTGACACCACCAACTCGGACCATCCGCGATCACCGCTCAGGTACGGTGGCCAGATACCGCGCAGCCCGCAGAACGAGGCCGTAACGAGGGGCTCGTTGAGCGGGGTATAGGCCTCGATGGCTCCCTTATAGCGAGCCGCTACAGCCTGCGCGTACTCGGAAATGGCGTCGGGGAAACCGGGGCCGGCAAACGACCCGCGCAACCAGGTCGGCGCCCCATAGTGCACCAGGTCCAGGACCACCTTGAGCTTGACATGCTCGACGAGGAACTCGACCACCTCATCAGCGAAGGACCAGTCGAAGGCTCCCGGCCCGGGGTTTACGCGGTACCACGGGAGCCCGTAGCGCAGCGCGCTGGACCCGGTGTCGCGAGCCCTCCGGAGATCCTCGCGCCATTGCTGGCTATGCCCGGTCAAGTCGTACTCGTCGAGGGCAACGCCTCCCCCGCGGAGCGCTTCGCCGATCGCGGTGTCTTCGACCCCGACTGCGAACACGAGCTCCTCGCTGTCACTGAGCCAGGACGTCACCCCTTGATCCCCGTAGTGGCAATGCCACGCGTGAAGTACCTCTGGGCAAGAGCGAAAGCGACGGCCAGCGGCAGCAGGCTGATGATGGCCCCAGCCATCAGCACTCCGTGCTCAACCACGTACTGGCCCGCGAACAAGGTCAGCCCCGCCGGAAGTGTGCGCATATTTGTGGTCGAAGTGACTACGAGCGGCCAGAGGAAATCGTTCCAGTTGTTCATAAAGTAAAACACAGCAAGGGTGGCGAGGGCGGGTTTGGCCAACGGTAGCATGATCCTTGAATAGATATACCATTCCGACGCGCCGTCGGCTCTCGCCGCCTCGTCCAGCTCTCGCGGGACGGTGATGAAGAACTGGCGCAGCAGGAAGATCCCGAACGCGCTGGTCGCTCTGGGCACGATCAATCCTTGGTACGTGTTGAGCCAGTGGAACTTGAACAACAGCTGGAACACCGGCACCAGCGTGACCTGAAAGGGGACCATGAGGGTCGCAAGGACGAGGTAAAACGCCAGTGTCCTGCCGGGGAAGCGCAGCCGCGCGAGAGCGTAGGCGGCGAGCGAGTCGAAGAACACCGACGACACCGTTACCCCACCGGCGAAGACCACCGAATTGACTAGCAACCTGAGGAACGGGAGCTCCTGCCAGATCCCGATGTAATTGGAGAACGTCGGGTGCGTCGGCTGGAGCCTCAACGGGTACCCGAACACGTCGCTCTCGGGTTTGAACGAGGTGCCGAGCATCCAAGCGAACGGGAGCAGGATGATCACTGCACCACCGACCAAGACCACCCATTTCGTCGTCCGGGACAGCCCCCACCACCAACCGCCCCTTCGTGCGTAGACCGGCACGTCCGAGGGACGCGGTTTGCGGGGAGCCTTTTGGCGGACAGCGACCGATGCCATGGCTCTCAGTTCCCCTCCGAATAGCGGAACAGCCTGAGCTGGAACAACGAGACCAACAGGATCAGGGCGAACAGTACCCAGGACAGCGCAGCCGCGTAACCCGGCTCCGAATAATCGAACGCCGCGTCGTATATATACGTCACCAGCGTTTCAGTGTGAAATATCGGGCCGCCGCCGGTCATAACGTAGACCGAGTCGAACAGCTGCATCGATGCAATGGTCGAGATGATCGAAGCGAACAAAAGGCTCGGCCGTAGCTGTGGCAGCACCACGCGACGGAACCGCACCCAAGGGCCAGCCCCGTCGATTACGGCCGCTTCGAGGAGCGACTCGGGCACGTCTTGGAGAGCAGCGATGAATATGACCATGGAGAACCCGACACTTTTCCACACCCCAACCAACATCACGGCGGGGAGAGCCCAGGTGGTGCTCTGCAAGAAGTCGACATCGGGCAGCCCAACGCTCTCCATGGCGTGGGTGATCACCCCGATCTCTGGGTCAAGGAGGAACTTCCAGACGATCCCCATGGTCGCCAACGACGAGATGACCGGGAAAAAGTAGACCGAGCGAAAGAACTTGTTGCTAAGCGTGTTGCGTTGAAGCGCAACGGCTAGCGCGAGCCCGAGGCCAACCTGGAGAGGCACGACCACCCCTGTATAGATGGCGGTGTTGCGCAGGTCGCTCCAAAAACGAGAGTCATGCCACAAAGCCTCATAGTTCTTGAACCCGATATATTGCTGGGCCGAAGCGAAGAAGGACCAGTTGTGCAGGCTCATCCAAAACGACTGGACTATTGGGTAGGCAACGAACACCAGCAAGATCAGGCCACTTGGCACCAAAAAGAGGTAAGCGCGCGCGTGGCGCCCCAACCGGGCCGCTCTCGGGCTGCGACGTGCCGGCGATGGTGCGACCACCGCGGCAGCACCGCTCCCCTCTGTCATGGCAAGCAGAGGTCCTGCGTCTTGTGGAATCGTAAGCTCCTGATCATCGCTACGCTACGGGCAGCCGCAACGCGCGGTCCCGCCGCTTCGCCAAACACTGACCTTTGGGATACTAATGCTGGGGACAACGGTCGCCGCCGTGAGCAACGCCAAGCCGGAGGTCAGGCATGGTGCCTGGCCTCCGGGCAGCCGACGTTGTTGGTCCCCGAGTTACCAGCTCTGGGACTTGCTCCTCACTTACAGCCTACGGATTGGTTGAGTTGCTGACTGGCGGCCTTCATCACGGACGCCACGTTGCCACCCCGCTCGGCCGCCGCGATAGCGGGCGAGAAGATGCTGGAGTCGACGTAGTTGAAGTTGGCCAGGGTGGGCAGGTACAACTGGGCCTCAGGGCTTTCAGCTGTAAAACCTGCCACGTAAGGGTTTTTCCCGAGGCCCGGGTAGTTGCCCATGTCCGTCCGGGAGGGCGGGTAGCCCACACCCTCAGCGAGCCCGGCCTGGGCCGGCTTGCTCATCCACCAGGCGAAGAACGTGAGCGCGGCGGCCATGTTCTTCGACTTGGCATTTACGACCATGGGGACGGTGCTCCCGGTCGTGACGAGCTTGCCGATGGCGCCGACCGGGACCGGGGCCAGACCGAAGTCCACTTTTGCCGGGACGTACTCGCCGATCGCCCAGGGGCCATTTATCTCCATCGCAGCCTTCTGAGCCGAGAAGAGGTTGTCGGCGTCCTGGCCGGCGAGACCTATCTGGGTGATCTGGTCCTTCACGATGAGGTTGGCCCAGCTGCTAACGGCTTGCACCGTCTTCGGGCTGTCAAGGTCAGAGCAACCTTGGGCATTGAGGATGTTGCCGCCATTGGCCCAGATGAAGATGGGCCACATGGCGATCGTGGCATGGTCAGCGATGGCCATCCCGTACTGGGTGACCCGTGACCCGGACTTGACTGTCAGCTTGACAGCGTCCTGCTGGAGCTGCGTCATGGTCTTGGGCGGCGCCGCGATCCCGGCCTTGGCGAACAGCGTCTTGTTGTAGTACAGCTGCAGCGTCGCCCAGTTGGCCGGTGCGGCATAGAGGTGACCGTTCACGGTGAACGCGTCCTTGATGGCGGGCGGGATGACGCTGCCTGGCACCTGGTTCGGGCCGTTGCCGAGCAACGAATCGATCGGGGCGATCAAACCTTCTTTGATGTACTCCCTGATCGTGCCTACGTTGTAGTCAGGTGTGGCGATATCGGGGCCTGCACCGGTCGCCATTGCCGTAGGCAATTTTTGCGCGATCGTGTCCCATGGTTCGATGGTCATGTCAACTTGGATGTCCGGGTGCGTCTTGTTGAACTGCTTGACGAGCCCCACGTAGGTCGGCTCATCGCCTCCGGTGAAGCCGGCCCAGTAGGTCAGCGTCACCTTGCCGGCGGAGGCGGATGCCGCAGATGCTCCGGCGCCCGCGAGACTTGCAGAGATGCAAGCCACCGCCCCCAGTAATGCCACTTGTTTCCTCATGTTGAGGCTCCCCTTTCGCTCACTGTGGTGTTTGGTTTTTGTTTCTCTCCGTTAGGACTTTGCCGAGGCGACGTGGCGGTGCTCAGGCCGAAGACCGGCCACACCCGCACGAGTTCCGGACGACAAGTTCTGTCGGCAAAAGGGTGACCGGCTCTTCTGGCAGGCGGCCACCTATTAGATCGAGTAGGCGTGATGCCGCCACCGAACCGACCTCGGCCATGTCACCTTGGACCGATGTCAGTGCCGGCTCGACATATCGGGCCAGTGGGATGTCGTCGTAGCCGACCAGGAGGACGTCCCGGGGAACGCTGAGCCCAATGGCTTGCAGCGCCTCACGCGCCCCGAGCGCCATCTGGTCGTTGGCGGCGAATATCGCGTCAAAAGGAGCCCCGCGCCCGACCAGCTTCTCGACTGCACGCGCACCACTTTCGTCGGAGTAGTCGCCCTCGACCTCGAGCGCCGCGTCGGGGGCGATCGCCGACGTCATCAGAGCGTTGCGGTACCCGCTCAGCTTGTCCTGCGCTGATTGATGGCCCAAAGGCGCCGAGATATGCGCGATGCGCTTGACGCCATGGGACTCGAGGAGGTGGCGGGTAGCTATTTCGCCACCGTGCAGGTCGTCGAGGCTCACGGCGGTAGCGCGCGCCAAATGGGGGGCACGGCCGACGATGACGACCGGGTAGCCGGAACGGGCTAGACCGATTACGTTGGCGTCGGCGACGGCGGCTGCAGCGACTATCACCCCGTCCGCCTCTCGGCCGTTCATGAAACGCCGATAGGCAGAGGCTTCGTCCTCCTCGGTACGCGAGGTCGACAAGATCGTCGACAGGTCGTTGTCGGCGGCGACCGAAACGATGCCGTCAAGAAGAGCGGTGAGGGTCGGGTGCGAGAACACGTGCTGGCTCGAGTGCGGCAGGACGACGGCAATGGCGCTTACCCGTTGGCTGCGCAGGGCCCGCCCCGCGGAGTGGGGGACGTAGTTGAGCTTGATGGCGGCGAGGCGGACGGCCTCCTTTGTCGAGGCCGACACCCGAGGGCTGTCAGACAATGCCATCGACGCCGACGTGACCGACACTCCCGCCAATTGAGCGACGTCCTTGAGCGTGCAACGCCGGGCTAGCTGGTCCACCTGTCCCTCGTTCCGAATCGATACGACACGACTAGGTGATCCGTGTCTTATTCGGTTACTCACGCTTGTCAAATCGATTTGACAGAATCTAGTGCCGTAACGTTCACGTGTCAAGGCATCCCCCCGAATTTCGCTTAGCCCGGCGCAGAAAAGCCTTCTACCGGCAGCAACGTGGCGCTTTCGACAAGCCGATATCGACACGCGCGGCGTATGAACCGGTTCAAGTAGCCCGGTGCTCCAGCTCGCTTGTGCCGGGCGCTGGCGAGCGAAGTGCTCCGCTCACGTTTAGCCTCGCCCGTAAGCCTGACGAGGCGGCGACAAAGGAGTTTTAGCCTCGTCCGGGAAGCCGGCCTTTCCCAGCACGTGCGCTAGGGCTTGACCCAGCTCGGGGTAGCGGAACGAGTGCCCGAGCGACATCAGCCGGTCGGGCACAGCCCGCTGGCTTGCCAGCGCGACTTCGCGGGTGCCTTCCGGTCCGAGCAAGATTTGCGGGGCGATCTCGGGTACCTGGAGCGACGCTGGTCGGTGAAGGGTACGGCCCAGTGAGCGGGCGTAGTCGTGGGCGCGGACCGGGTTTGGGGCAACAGCATTGACCGGCCCATCCAGCCGGGCGTCGACGAGAGCGCGCAGGTAGACATCGACGAGGTCGTCCAGAGCGACCCAGGGCACCCACTCTTCGCCTTGCCCTACGGGCCCACCAAGCCCCGCCAGGAACAGTGGGTACAGCAAGCGGAGCACCCCGCCGCGCGGTGATTGCACGATCCCGGTACGGACGTTGACGACGCGCACCCCCGCGTTGGCAGCGGGCTCGGTGGCGCCGTCCCAGTCCGCTACGACGCTCGCCAAGAAGCCTTCGCCTTTCTCGGCTCCATCGTGCAAAAGCTCGTCACCTCTGTCCGGGCCGTAATAGCCGGTCGCGGACGCGCTGAACGAACACCCGGGGGCCGTCGCCGACCTTGGCCACGAGAGTGGCCAGTTGACGAGTCGGCCCGACGCGGCTTTCGTATATCTGCGCTTTGTGCCTCGCACTGAACCTGCCCATGATCGGCGCGCCAGCGAGATGAACGAGAGCGTCGGTACCCTTCAGGAGCTCCGGGTCGGGATCCTCAGGGGACCATTGCCTTTCGTCAGGCCCGACGGGAGCGCGCCGCACAAGACGGATGACCCGATGGCCTCCGGTCGACAAGAACGCGGCCAGCGATGTGCCGACTAGCCCGCCCGCACCCGTCATGGCGACCGTCAGCGGACGTGGCACGAGACGCCGTGCCCATCCGTGCGACAACAGGTCTGCGTGCAGTTGGCGGTGCCGGTACGCGAAGGTAGCTTCTAGCACTCGTCCCGGTACCTGCGTGCCAACCTCGTCGACCACACGGGTGTGCGTTGTGCCGATGGGCTCGAAACGGTGTTCGTGACGCCACCGCAAAGGCGACGAGGTGAGACGGTCTACGAACCTGTTGGGACGGTCGTAGTCCTCGTGGACAGCGGCCCACACGATCCCGCCGGGGAGCCGCAGCTCGGCGCGGCCGTTGCGAAGGTTGGTTGCCTCACGCTTTATCCAGATGGGCTGCCACGGCGGTAGCAGCCTGGCCAGGGCACCTGGACGTTCGTGCCAGTCGAAGACTTCCTCTACCGGGGAAGAGACCACACTGCTGACCGAGATGCTCACCTGGGGCGCACCCCCCGGTGGCAGGACGTGGAAGTTGCCTGCCTCATAGGCTTGCTAGTTTAGTACTAAATAAGGAGGGAGCATAATTTGGCTGTCACCATCATGTGGTTCCGGCGTGACTTGCGTCTCGGCGACTCGCCGGCGCTAGCCGCTGCCGCGTCGGCTGGCCGGCGTGTCGTGCCCCTGTTCGTCATCGACCCGAAGGTCCTCGGCGCGGTGGGCCCAAATCGCCGGCGGTTCCTGGCGGAGTCGCTCCGGGAGCTCGAGATCGAGCTCGGTTGCCCGCTTGTCCTGCGGCGTGGCGACCCCCGCCGTGCCGTGCCGGCTTTGGCCACCGAGCTTGGCGCGTCCCTCGTCTACGCAACCGCCGACTTCGGCCCCTACGGGCGTGAGCGCGACCAGGCGGTCGCCAACGCCCTAGCCGCAGTCGGTTGTCAGCTCGTCACCGTGAGTTCCCCTTATCTCGTGGCGCCCGGCATTGTCCGTTCGCAGGCGGGGGCACCGTTGCGCGTCTTTTCCGCCTTCCGCAGTGCCTGGGAGCGAGTTGGCTGGGACGAGCCTGCGGTCGTTCCTCCCGCTCACTTTGTGGGCGCGCCCAGCGATGGCGCCCTAGACCAGCTTGAAGGCGACCTGGCCGTCCCTGGCGTGGCCGGGTTACCAACTTGGTGGCAGGGCTTACCCCTCGGTTTGGCCGCAGAACTGCCCCCGGGCGGACCGGCCGCAGCCGAGGCCCGGCTGGACAGCTTTGCACGGACTTCTGTTGGCGCATATGCGCAAAACCGGGACCGACCTGGCGTGGATGGCACCTCAAGGCTGTCGCCCTACATTCACTTCGGCTCGGTCCACCCGCGAACGGTCCTCGCGCGCCTGCCGACCGGTCCAGGCACAGAACGGCTCATCTCCGAGCTGGCTTGGCGGGACTTCTACGCAGACGTCCTGTTCCACCAGCCCGCTTCCACCAATCGCCCCTTGCAGGCCTTCGGGGAGCATCTCCGCTGGGACAGCGGACGCCAAGCCCAAGACAGGTTCCGGGCGTGGGCCGAAGGCCGGACCGGCTACGGGTTGGTGGACGCGGCGATGCGCCAGTTGCTAGCTGAGGGGTGGGTGCACAACCGCGCCCGCATGGTAGCTGCCAGCTTCCTCGTCAAAGATCTGCACATCGACTGGCGACTTGGAGCTCGCTGGTTCCTTTGGCACCTGGTGGACGGTGATTTGGCGTCAAACCAGCATGGTTGGCAGTGGGTGGCCGGCACCGGCACTGATGCAGCCCCTTTCCACCGCATCTTCAACCCCGAAACTCAACGAGAACGCTTCGACCCCGACGGGCACTACACCCGCAGGTTCCTAGCGAGCCCAGCAAAAGTGGACGAGCAACGCCTGTCCGGGTCGTCGTCGGTGCTGCCCGACGAAGGGGCGCCCATCGTCAACCACGCCGAAGAAAGGCGCGATGCTCTGGCGCGTTTCGATGATGCCAGGCAATTGGCCAGGGACGACCGCCGCCACCCTCGAAGCCCATAGCTTCCTCGAAAAGTGCGGATATCCGCCGCGAGCCAGGGCCCTGCGCTGCTCGGGCACTCGTCCTGCCAGGGCGCTATAACCCCGACATGGGCTGCAGATCCGCCAAGAAACGGGTCACGGCCGCCTCGAGGTCGGCGCGGTTGCGCTCCGGGGAGAGATCCCGAGACGTGAGCAAGGCGAACCTGCTGCCAGGCATCAGACTTGCCAGTTCTTCGGCATAACCGATGGGGTGGACCGGGTCGTTTGGTGCCCCAATAACTAGCACCGGTGCCGACACGCTCGCGAGCGAACGGGGGTCTCGGTAAGGGACGGAGGAGGGTATTTCTTCGAGGCGACGAACCCTCGCAAGGGCCCCCGGTTGGTCGAACTGGCCGAGGAGGCTTGCCGCTCCGCTCGGCGAAATGGCCTCGATCTCCCGGTACTCTCCCGACTCCTGGAAAATTGCGCGGCCCCTGACGGGCCCTTCGGCACGCAGCAGCTTGGCCACTTGAGGGAATGCCCGGAGGTTGCCGGGCAGGGGTTGGTCGAGCCAGGCGGGCCGCACTATTACCAGGGCATGCACACGACCCGGGTCCTTGACCGCTAGGGCCAACGCCGTGGCGGCCCCCATGGACACGCCAACGAGGACGAGCTTGGGGCCGAGCTGCAAACTGTCAACGAGGCTGGCGAGATCCTCGGCCATCACATCGAAGTTCAATGACCGTACCTTGGCCGCTTGGGTTTGCCCGTGCTCACGGGCATCCGTAGCGAGCATGGTGGTTGGCCGGCCGCCCACCTCCCCCGGCGATATCCCCCAGAGCTGGCCCAGGTCGCCCCCAAGGCCGTGTAGGAGCACGATGGCCCCGTTGTGGCCCCCATTGGTTTCCAGCCGGTAGTTGGCGGTAGAGGCGTAGGAGCCGGCCGTGCTGGCACGCGTTGCGCTGGCACCGACCGGGCTGTCACCCATTGGCCGCGGCCTCTTACCTCGAAGCAGCGCTGAGCAAGAAGTCCCGGGTTCGAGGGACGTCCGCTTCGGAGCTGTCCTGGATCACCAATGGGACCGGCCGCGGGAGCGCCGCGTGCAACTCGAAGACCAGGTCGTAATCGAGGTGACCGAGCCCGGCGGCCGCATAGGCCCCCGTGTCGACGACGTCCTTGGCATGGAGGCATACCGTCTCGTCACCCAGCACGCCGAAAGCGTGGCGGAGGATCCTGTCCTGGTCAAAGGCTGTGGCGGGAGTGACCAAATTGGCCGGGTCCAGTACGATCCCGATCAACCTGGCGTCGGGGCCAAGCTCGTCGAGCAGGTCGCTCGCCCGTCCGGCGTCGGCAACGATGTTGCCCGGTTCAGGCTCTATCCCGAGGCGTACACCTGCGCCCTGCGCCGCGGGCAACAATTTGTCGAGGCCCGCGCGGAGCTCGGCCCAAGCTCCCGGGGTCGAATTGTCGGGGTGAGCCCGCCACATGTCCTGCGCGTCGCGGGTCCCCGAGCAAAGCGTCACGAACTCGGCTCCAAGCTCCGGCGCCCGCCCGATCAGCCACTGCGCTCTGGCCGTGTACTCGGCCCTCTGGGCGAGGTCGGGGTGGACAATGTTGTAGGTGCACGAGAGCCCCCAAATCCCGACGCCATACGCCTCGAAAGCAGAACGGATACCGGCAAAGTCGATCGCCGCGCCGACGGGCGGGACGGTGGGGGCCCCGATGCACGAGAGGTTGAGCTGGACGAGGTTGAAACCGGCACCGGCCACGGCCGCAGCCACTTCATCGGCGGTGGGCCTGGTAAAGATGCGGGCAAAGATCCCCAGTTCCACGCTCAAATGCGCACTTCCTCTCCCCCGCGGCCGGCGCTGGTGCGGACCGCCTCGATGAAGCGGACGGCCGCCACCCCGTCCTCGCCGCTCGGGCTGGCAGGCTCGCCGTCCAGGACGGACCGAGCAAAGGCCTCCAATTGGCGTTCGTAGGGGTCCGTGTCCCCGAAGGACGGGCTTGTCGTGGCGGCGTCACCCTCGATGAAGAGCTCCACCTCGCTCGCGACGCCTGAAGAACGGGAACGATGAGCGGACGCTCAGGTGGCCCAGTTCCCCGTACACGTCGAAGCCTTCCGCCCATTTCGCATGCACGTTTGCGGAGATCTCAAAAGACGCCAGGCCGCCGGCACCGGCTAAACGGCCCGTGCCGTGCCAGCTGAAATCCTTGCCCACGTGCGCGACTTCGGCGCGCACGGTGGCGACCTCGCCGATGAGGTGGCGGATCCCGTCAAAGACGTGGGCCCCGTGGGTGCTGAGCAAGTAACGCTCCCGGTCCGCCTTGTAGGTTGCTTCCACCTCACGGACGGCGGCGTCCACGAACGTCTTGGGGAACAAGGTCGCCTCGGTGGGCGGCCGTAACGCCGACATCACCCGGTACCAAGCCTGCGCTGTGATGACGGGCCCGATGCGGGGCAAAGACGCCTTGGCGAACTCGATACCGGGGTCGTGGCGCTTCATGGCACCGACCTGGAGCTTCAACCCTGTGCCGGCGGCGAAGTCGGCCAGCTCCTCAGCGGAGGCGACGTTGTCAGCCAACGGCTTTTCAACCAGGACGTGCTTTCCCGCCTGTAGCGCCAAGGTGGCCAGGGCCGCGTGGGAGCGGTCCGGGGTGGCCACCAGGACTGCGTCGATGTCGCCGGCCAGGAGTTGTGCGAGGTCTGTGAAACCGGGTACCTCGTAGTGCCTGGCGACCTGCTCGACGAGGCTCGGGCTGGCATCGCACACCGCTACGAGGCGCACCCGGTCGGCTTTGGTGACAGCGGGCAGGTGGGCGACCTGCGAGATGCGGCCAAGGCCGACGACACCGAGACGAAGTTGAGACCGAGGCGCACCTGTTGTCGTCATATGCCCGCCTATGCCGATCGGGGGCTAGCCACCGAAGTGGGAGCCACGTTTGGAGGGACAAGGAGGGCGAGCTCGGCGGCGCCGATGGCTGCAGCCTCCGGGCCGACCCGCCCGAGGTCGATGCGAGGCGGTGCGACGACCTGGCGCAAGGGGCCGCGCCCTATTTACCGTGGCCCGTGCGGCAGGGACCAGGTAACGGCCGGCTGCGTCCGCCAAGCGACCGGTGATCAGCACCAGGTCGGGGTCTACCACGGGGATAAGGAGCACAACGGCCCGGCCGATGGCGGCGCCGGCGGCGCGCAACACTCTCTGCGCCGTGGCGTCTCCAGCGTCGGCCGCCGCGACCACCTCGGCGCTCGTCGCAGCGTGGCCGGCGCGGGCTATCGCGGGCCCGCTTGCGAAGAGCTCGAGGCAGCCCCGGCCCCCGCATACGCAAGGCGGGCCTCCCTTTCCCACTGACAGGTGGCCCAGCTCGGCCGCCAACCCTGAGGCGCCCAACAACAGCTGCCCGCCGACCACGACCCCGCCGCCAACCCCGGTCCCGAGAGTGAGCACGACGACGCAGCGGCTCTCCTCGAACGTGCGGGCCTCAGCCAGCGCGCTGGCATTGCCGTCGTTCTCGATCACCACGGGCAGGCCCAGACGACCGCGTAGCTCGCCACCGAGGTCACGGTCGCGCGCACCCAGGTTGGCGCCGATTATGAGCCGCTCGCGGTCGGGCGAAAGCCACCCGGCCACCGAGACCCCGACCGCCGCCACTTCGCCCCCGCGCCCGCCGGCCACCTCGCGGCAGTCCTCGACGGCGTTCACCAGGTAATCGACCAGCTCGCCGGTTGCGCCGACGCCGTGCTCTGCCCAGGTCCGGTGGACAACCCGGTGGTCGGCATCGGCAAGGACGGTGCACAGCTTGGTGCCGCCTATGTCCGCCCCGACGACCATCCTGGCCCTCGCTCTGGCCCGGCCTGCCCGCTCGCCCCGGTGGCCTTCGTTGGCCAAAGCCTCCACTTGCTTACGAATCCTTTCGAATCGTTCTTGACTCGGGTCCTTCTGGTGCAATATCGTAGCGTTCCGGAACCTAGGGGGACAAGAGGGCCTCCTGACGGTTTAGGAAGGGACGAAAATGCTGGCCTATGTTTCCCTGTGGTCAGCTGACCTGTTGGCGCTCGGGGAGGCGGTGGACCGCCTCGGTGAGGTCGCCGACGGTTTCCACCTGGACGTTTTTGACGGTCATAACGTCCCCGAGCTGCTCTTTGGCCCTGACGTCGTGGCGGCGCTGCGAGCGCGCACGGCGGCTCTGCTCGACGTGCACCTGAACGTGTCCGACCCGGACTTCTGGGCACAGCGGTTCATCGAGGCGGGAGCGGACATGGTGACAGTGCAGAGCGGGGCCAGCGACGACATCGCCGCCACCCTTGGGGCCATCCGCGCAGCGGGCGCGCAGCCGTCCCTCGGATTGGAGCTCCACGAACCCGTGGAGCACGCCGAAGGCTTCTTCGGCACCGTGGACCGGGTGCTGGTCATGGGCACGGAGATCGGCATCAAGGGTGTCGGGCTCGACCCGGCGACGCCCGGGCGCGTATCGGCCTTGGTCGGCTCTCGGGACGCTCGCCACGGCGAGGGAGGCGGGCCGCTCATCGTGGTGGACGGCGGCATCCGGGCTCATACCGTCAAGGTCCTGGCCGACGCGGGCGCGGACGGGGTCGTCCCGGGTTCGCTGGTCTTCGGCCACCCCGACCCGGTCGCCGCCGTACGCGAGCTCCACGGCCTCGGCCGCCCGGCGGGAGCGAAATGACGACATTGGCGGCGAAATGAAGGCGGTTGTTGTCAGCGGGCCGGGTCGCTGGGGGGTTGAGGAAGTACCCGACCCCACACCTGGGCCGGAAGAGGTCGTAGTCGAGGTCGAGCGCTGCGGGATCTGCGGCACCGACCTCCATGTCGTGGCCGGGGAAATCCCAACGGTGCGCTACCCGGTGATCCCCGGCCATGAGTTCAGCGGGCGCGTTGTCGCCGTCGGCCCCGGTGCACCCGGGCCGGCAATGGGCACGTTTGTGGCTGTTGACCCCATGGTCTACTGCGGCCACTGCCAGCAGTGCCGCAGTGGCTGGACCAACTTGTGCGCCAACGGCGGCGGGCTGGGGACGACGGTCGACGGGGCTTTCGCTCGCTACGTCTCGGTGCGCAGCGAGCGCTGCGAGCCCGTGCCTGAGAGCGTCCCGCCTCACTGGGCGCCGATCACCGAGCCCCTCTCGTGCGCGCTGCACGCCCTCGACCGGGCTGGCGCCGTCGTCGGCGCCGACGTGCTCGTGACTGGCGCCGGCCCGACTGGCTTACTCCTGACCCGGCTGCTGTCCCTCGGGGGAGCTCGGGTGGACGTCGTCGAGCGGACCCCTTTCCGGCGGGAGGCAGCGACGCTGTTCGGAGCCGACCGGGCCGTCGCCAGTACCGACGAGCTGGACCGTGAACGCGGCTGGCAGGTGGTCGTCGACGCCTCCGGCAACCCGGCAGCGATCCAGGAAGGGCTCTCGCTCGTACGCCGGGCTGGGACATTCGTCGTGTTCGGTGTGGCACGCGAAGATGCCCGGGTCGAGCTTTCTCCTTACGAGGTCTTCAAACGCGAGCTGACCATCGTCGGTACCAATTCCGTGCGCCACAGCTTTGGACGGGCATTGGCCCTCCTGGCGAGCGGGCGCATCCCCGCCGACAAGCTGCTCGACGAGGCCGTAGCGTTGGACGAGATCGGGCAGGCGTTCGACCGCACTCGCCAAGGCCTCGGGCTGAAGGCAACCGTGCTGGCCCACTGAGCGAGCAAGAGGAGAGACAATGCAAGCAGCCGTTTATGACCGGCCCCGCGAGCTCCGGTTGGCAGAGGTCCCAGACCCCAAGCCCGGCCCCGGCGAGGTCCGCTTGCGGGCCGCGTCACCGGGGTATGCGGTACCGATGTCCACCTCCATGACGGCGAGTTCTTCCCGGTGTACCCGCTCATCCCGGGCCACGAAGTGCTCGGCGAGGTCGACATGTTGGGCGACGGGGCGGAGGGTTTGGCCGTCGGGCAGATGGTGGTGCTCGACAACATGCTCACCTGCGGCCTGTGCGACAAATGCCGGCAGGGACGACCGGCTTTTTGCCGGCACCTGCGCGCGCTGGGCGTTACCGACCCGGGGGGCTTTGCCGAGTACCTCGTGGCGCCTGCGGCGAAATGTTACCCAGTCGATGACCTCGACCTCGACACGGCTGTCCTGGCCGAACCGGTGGCATGTGCGATCCACGGCCTCGACGTACTGGCGATGCGCCCGGGGTCCGACGTCCTCGTCCTTGGCGCCGGCCCGAGCGGGTTGATATTGACCCAGCTGCTGCGCCAAAGCGGCGCCGGGCGGCTCACGGTTGCCGCTCCGACCGAGGCCAAGCTCGAGCTGGCTCGCCACTTTGGGGCGGACGCCACGGTGCGCCTCGGGCGAGCGGACCCCGAAGCGGGCGTCGGCGTCCTGTCGGAGATGGCGCCCGATGGCTTCGACATCGTCGTGGACGCGACAGGGGCGCTCGGCGTCCTCACAAGTGCGCTGGGGATGGTGCGCGACGGTGGGACCTTGTTCGTCTACGGCATGGCGGACGAAGCGGCCCGCCTCCCGGTCAGCCCGTACGACGTGTTCCGCCGCGAGCTGACGATAAAGGGCTCGTTCGCGCAGTGCTTCAGCTTCGACCGCGCAGTCCGCGCGCTGCGGCACGGCCGGGTACGTCCCGACGGGATGATCACGCACCGGTTCCCATTGGCTTCTTACCCCCAAGCGGTGGAAACCGTCCGCAACGATCGGACGTGCGTGAAGGCAGTTGTCCAGTTGTGAGCCTAGAATGGCTTCATTGTTGACAATTGACGACACCGGCGCGACGATCGTCGCGTACGGAAATTCCCATTCCTCAGGAGGAACTGTTGACTAACGGGGCACGAGACTTGTTCGACCTGACCGGGCGCCACGCCGTCGTCACCGGCGCGGGAGGGGCGATCGGGAGCGCCGTCTCGGTCGGCTTGGCGCAAAAGGGAGCATCCGTCGTTCTTGTCGATATCCGCGAAGAGCCCCTCCTCGAGGCGGCCGCAGAAGTCGAGAAGTACGGAAAAGCCTTCGTGGTGGTGGGTGACACCACACGGCCAGAAGGCGCCGCCGCCGTCGTAGAACAGGCGAGCCGGGCGTTGCCGCAAGTCGACATCGTCTTCAACAATGTCGGTGCCGGCTCGCACACCGTCCCTGAGCTACAAACCTTCGAGGAGTTCGAGGACAACCTGCGCATCAACCTCACCGGTTCGTTCCTGATCGCACAGGGGTTCGGGCGAGGCATGATAGCGGCCGGAATTCAAGGCAGCATCATCAATACGGCGTCAACGTGCGGGGTGCGCGCGATGGGCCGCGGTAACTTCGGCTTCAGTATCGCCAAGGCCGGGGTCATCCAGATGACGCGGGAGCTTGCCATCGAGTGGGGCCATCTCGGCATCCGCGTCAATGCCATCGCGCCTTGCCAGCTTGATACGCCCGGCGTGCTTTCGATGATGGACTGGGACGACCCGAGCGGTATGACATTCGGTCAGCGGGTGCTCACCGGTATCCCTATGGGCCGGTTAGCCACTACCGCGGACATGGTCGGGCCGGTGCTGTTCCTGGCATCGGACGCCGCATCGTTTGTCTCGGGCGTGCTCCTCCCGGTGGACGGCGGCAACCTGGCGGCCTGCGCGGCAGGTTCCATCCGGCGCGCTAAAGGCGATGTTTCGACGCCGACGCACCGATGAAGGCTCGCCGCGTTTCGCGCGTAGCATGGATGAAGTCGACGGACAGGCTAAAACTGGGCCGGCCGAGAGCCGAGCCTTCGCGATCGTCGGGGCCGGGTCGCTCGGTCTCGCATTAGGCGCTGCGCTCGCCGCCTCCGGCAACATCGTCACGGTGCTCGGCCGGGCCGCCTCGGCGGCCGGTCTGGCCGAGGCGGGCAAGGTACAGCTCGAGGGATTTCTCGACCTACACGTACCGGTCTCTGGCGCGCCCGCCCGCCCCGGCCACATTTGCGTTGTCGACGACCCGGCGGGCTTGCCCGCGGTAACGGGCACGATCTTCACCACCAAAGGCCACCATCTCCAAGCGGCGGTAGACCAGGTGGCCGCTGCAGGGCCCGGGGCCTTGGGAAATTGCTGGTTCGCCGGTCTCCAAAACGGTGTGGTGAAAGACGACGTCCTGAGCGAAGCCTTCGGGCCCGGTCGCGTGCTGGGCGCCGCCACCACCCTGAACGCCCGCCGTACCGACGTGGCACAGGTAACCGTCGGTTCTCTCGGCACCACTTATTTCGGCGAGCTTGGCGCGCCCCCGTCGGAGCGGGTAACCGCCGCGTGCAACGCGTTCGCCGGGGCCGGGTTGCCCGTCACCGTCGTCGACGACGGCCGCGCCCTGGTGTGGTCAAAGTTCGCCCACGCGGTGGGAATTTTCGCGGTCACGGGACTGACAGGACTGTCAACCGGCGCGATGACCCATCGCCGCTCGTTGGTATTGGCATATCGGTCGCTACTGGAGGAGGTTGACGCTGTGGCTTTGGCTGAAGGTGTGCACATCGGGGATTACCCCGGCCTGCCTATGAGGACCTACCTCAATTCGACGGGCGAAGAGGTCGCCCAGGCCATGGGATCCGGGCCCTACGACCCGCACGGCCCACAGAGCTTCTCGTCAATGGCCCAGGACATTGCTGCGGGAAGAACGACTGAGGCGGAACAGATATTTGGCGACCTGGTCCGCCGGGCACAGCTCCACGGCGTGACGGCTCCCCGCGTCGGCCTCGTAAACGACATCATCTCCGGGATCGACGCACGGTCATGAAGATAACTGGCATCGAGACGGTCAGAGTCGACCAGTTCCCCGAGTTCACCGGGCTGCTGGTCCACACCGATGAAGGCGTGACGGGTCTCGGCGAGACCTGCTTCGGACCTGAATCCGTCGAAGCCTACGTCCATGAGTCAGTGGCGGGCCGCCTGATCGGGAAAGACCCGCTCGCCATCGAACGGCACGCCAAGGATCTCCCCGGCTTCTATGTCACCCACGGCGGCACAGGGGTGTCGACCCGCGCCCATTCCGCCGTCGACATTGCCCTGTGGGACATCCTCGGCAAGGTCTGCGGGCAGCCTCTTTACCAGCTGATCGGGGGCCGCTTCCGTGACACGGCCCCGATATACAACACCTGCGGGGGCTACGCGTACGGCCGCAAGGAGCTGCAGTACCGGGGCACGAGCCGGACGCCCGCTGCGGCCGCCCCCGTGGACGAGGCGCCGCGAGGGCCCTATGAGGACCTCGACGCCTTCATGTACCGCGCCGACGAACTGGCATTGAGCCTCCTCGACGAGGGCATATCGGCCATGAAGATATGGCCTTTCGACGAACTTGCGCGTCCGACCGGTGGCCGCGAGATATCCCTCGAAGAACTCAAAAAAGGGCTCGAACCATTCGAGAAGATCCGCTCAGCCGTCGGCGACCGCATGGAGATCATGGTGGAACTTCACGGGCTCTGGCAGACGGTACCGTCCACGAGGATCTGCCGGGCCCTCGAGGACTACCGCCCCTACTGGGTCGAGGACGCCATAAGGCTCGATAGCTTCGAGGCCCTCAGCCGTTTGCGCGAAGCCACGTCGGTGCGTTTCGCCTTCGGCGAGACCATGGGTAACAAGTTCGACTTCAAGCGTCTTTTCGACACGGGCGCGATCGATGTCGTGCTGTTCGACTTCGGCTGGAGCGGCGGGATTTCCGAAGCGCTAAGGGTCGCCGCTATGGCAGAGTCCTACGGCATCCCCGTTGCGCCGCACGACTGTGTCGGGCCGGTCGCGCTCTGTATTGGCGCCCACTTCTCGGTCAGCAATGCCAATGTGCTCATCCAGGAGACGGTGCGCGCCTACTACACCGACTGGTACAAGGAAATCGTTACGCAACTGCCGATTATCGGCGACGGCCGCATCGCACCGCGCGAGGCCCCCGGGCTCGGGGTCGAGCTGCTCCCCGGCTTGACGTCGCGGCCGGACGCGCACGTCCGCGTCACTCAGTAAAAGGCTCGACCTCGGGAGCACCGCCCGAGCCGGGCACCCGCGCTGACCACCTAGCCGTCAGCGTGGTCAGCGTCCGCGAGCTCATGTTGCCCCGACCCCATTTGGCTGCCGGCTCGGCAAAAACGAGGCGGTCCAGGTCCGGTGCGAGCTCCTCCAGGACGATGGCCACCTGGCGCCGGGCGAGCGGCGCCCCAAGGCAGAAGTGAGCCCCCAGCCCGAATGCGAGGTGACGGTTTTCCTTTCGAGTGACGTCGAAGCGAGCAGGGTCGACGAACTGGGCCGGGTCCCGGTTGGCGGCGCCGATGTGCAAGATGACCGTCTCGCCCGCTCGGACTTCGGCACCGGCGACTACGTGGTCCGCGCCCGCCAGTTGCGACACCATGGGTATGGGGCTTTCGTACCTGAGCGCCTCCTCAATGGCGGGGCCAATGCGGGAGGTGGCCACCCGGAGCTTGCCCGCCTCATCGGGGTGCGCCATCAGAAGGTAAAGGCCGTTGGCCAGAAGGTCACGCGTCGTCCCGTGGCCGGCGGCAAAGAAGAACACAGACAAGCCCACCACCTCGTCGTCTGAGAGCAGCCCGGCGTCGTGGGCGTTCACGAGGGCGGAGAGCACGTCGTCGCCGGGGTGATGCCGCTTCTGGGCTATCAAGCGGCGAAAAAGCTCCTCCAGCGCCAGCCAGCTCTGGTTTGACCGGTAGACCATGGACTGGTCCTCGGGGCCCCATGAGGTCTCTACGCGCCCGGCGAACCGACCCAGGTCCTCAGTCAGGGCGTGGAACTGCGCCGCGTCTGCACCCTCCATCCCAAGGGCGTCGCAGACCACCGTGACGGGTAGTCGCAGGGCCAGGTCTTCAAGTAGGTCCACCGTCTCCAAAGCCCGCACTTCCCCCACCATGTCACGCACAAGCTGAGTGATCCGGGGCTGCAATTTGGCCGCAAGGCCCGGGTTGACGAGCTGGCGCGATACCTCTCGCATCCGCGAGTGCTTCTGCCCGTCGGTGAACCCCAACCAATTGGAGATATGAGTTACCAGCCCGCCGTACCCGTCCCGGACGGGCCCTGGGATGCCTCTTACGTTGATCTCGATACGGTCATGCAAAAGCCAGTCCCCGCGCAGGGCATGGTTTACCTCGTCATAACTGGTAACGACCCAAGACCCGAGCAGCGGGCTCCAGTGCACCGGTGCGGCCGCTCGCAGTTCGTCCAGCAGCGCGTAAGGGTCGTCAAGTTCGGTACGGCAAAACGACTCGTACTCCGCCGAGGAAAGGAGCTGGCCCAGGGCACCATTTGGCGTCTGTACACGATTGCGGGCCACGGGCTTGGGTCCTCCTAGTCACCGTCGTAAGTGAGCACTGTCGTAGCTGTTGTGAGAGGACAAAACAAAACCCCACGGCCAGGTGGTCCCTGGACGTGGGGTCTTGTGGTGTGTTGCTTTCAGTCTGCTGTTGTTATTGCTTTCAGCCGGTCGTTACTTCGGCGGGAGGTCGTACTCCTTGAGGGTGGCGACCATGTTGCTCTGCAGCAGGGCGACCGCCTGTTGCGGAGTGATCTGCGCCGCGATCAGCTCGGAGTCGGTGACGAACAGAGTGTTCTGGATAATGGGGAACGCAGCCGTGTTGGGGATGGCGTTCGGCTCAACATGGGCGCCAGCGTATTGCACTGCCTGCAGGAACTGCGTGGGCACACCGTAGTTACTGGCGTGGGCAATGGCGTAGGTGAGCGTCGCTGGCCTGGTGGCAACCGCCGCGTCCTTGCTCGAGTTGAGCGCCTGGATCTGCACGCTCGGCGAGGAGAGCCATTCCTCCAGCATCCACGCAGACAGCTGCTCAGAGGCGCTTACGTTGCTGTTGATGAAATAACCCCAGGGGGCCTCGAGGAGGCACGTCTGGTTGAACGCTGAGCAGGGGATCTCGTCGATGCCGGCGTTCTTGTACTCCTTGGGGTCGATCGACTTTGAGTACAGCACGTTGGCGAGGGTCGAGTCGTCCCAGAACATGGCCGTTTGACCGGACTGGAACGCCTGCACGCACTGGGGGTAGCCGTAGGCAGAAACACCCGGAGGGGTGTCGTGCTGCATCAGCTGGGCGTACAGCTTGGCCCACTTCAATGCCCCCGGCGTGTTGAAGAGCGGCTTCCAGTTGGCGTTGAGGTACTCACCCTGGTAGTTCGGGGCGTAGGGAAGGAAGTAGGGCAGCATCAGCAGCACGGGGTAACCGTTCGGCGAATCAACAGAGCCTCGGATGCAGATCCCGGAGACCTTCTTGGAGTTGAGCTTGTTGGCGTCCGCCAGCACCTGGGACCAGTTCTTCGGCGGGGTGAGGCCGGCCTTCTTGAACATCCCGATGTTGTAGAACATCTCGGGGCCCGGGTCGACGGTTTGCGGGAGGCAGTACTGGACCCCGCTCAACGTGCACTGGGCCTCGGATGCCTTCGGTATCCCGGCCAGGTCGAACGACGCAGGTGTCAGCGTCGAGTTGGTCAGGTACGAAGCAATCGGGGAGATGGCGTGCAGGGCGTTGTAGGCAGGCGTGAGGCTCTCAGGCTCTTCGTACAGGGCGAAGCTGGTGGACTTTACCTCTTGAGCGGCCTGGACCTTGTTCTGCAATACGTCTTCGGGGATGGAGTCGTAGGTGACACTGATCCCCGTCGCCTTGGTGAACTGGGGAATGAGCGCTTGCTGCCAGGACTGGTCTGGGCCGTCACCGGTCCACAACGTGATGCTCGTTGCCGGCGTGACGGTATCGGCTGCGGCTCGCGTAGCAGAGGCTGTCCCGGTGAAGCTGAGGGTGGTGCCGAGCATGGCGATCGCGGCGGTTGTTGCGCACCCGATAAGCCGAGCTCTTTGGTGTGAAAGTTTCATACTGCCCCCTTCATATTTGGGCTCATGTTGTTGCTTAGGTTGTTTGGACCTGTTGCTGGACCTGTTGTTTGGCTTTGGCGTCGTTAGGGCCACTTGAGCAGTGACCATTGGAACGTTAACAGTTGACTGTAACAAAAGCTGGTCGGCCTGCCAAGAGCAGCGAACCGATTAACCTTGGGTGGCCGAGGTCGCGGTGCGTAGGAAACCCCGCTGCACGAATGCAGCCAGCACCAGCACGGGTACGACGAGGAACACCGCGGCCGCCGCCAGCGCGCTCCAGTCCAATGTGGTCTGGCCCATGTACTCCTCGATAGCGACCGGGGCGGTGAGGTTCGAAGAGCCCGTGAAGATGAGAGCGCCGAAGAACTCGCCCCAGGACAGGATGCAGGCGAGGATCGTCACCGTCGAGAGCCCGGGTATCGCCAAGGGCAGCATGATCCGGCGGAATGCAGTAAAGCGCGAGCAGCCGTCGACTCGAGCAGCGTCTTCGAGGTCGTTGGGCAGGTCGGAGAAGTAGCCCCGCATCATGAACACGACGAAGGGCAGCTCGAAAGTGAGGTAGTAAAGGATGACGGAAAGGTAGCTGCCGCTCAGGTGCAGCCTCTGGTAGATGGCGTAAAGCGGGACGATGTAAACCAGCGCAGGCACGATGTAAGCGACGATGAGCCAGCCGGTGATGGCACCACTTCCCTTGAAGCGCGAACGCGCCAGGCCGTAGCCGGCAGGGACGCCGAGCAGCAGTGCGATCCCCACGCTGAAGGCCATGATAATGAGCGAGTGGCCGATGTCATCGATGTACTGGTTGTATTGGCCGCTCAGCAGCGAATTGAAGTTGCTCAGCGTCGGCGTGAAGATGAACTTCGGGGGTAGGACGAACGCCTCGGCCGGGGGCTTGAACGCTGTCGTAACGATCCAGAAGATCGGCAGCAGGATAAAGGCAGCGCCGACGAGCAGAGCTACGATCGTGAAGACGTCCCCGGCCCGTCGTCCAAGGCTTTTCCAGGGAGGTCGCCGGGGCAGGGCTGGGGGGCGGCCTGCCGGGGAGGGGGGCGCTGGGGCCGCAGCCCCAGGGGTCACCAAGTCATCAACAGCCACGTCTGGACCACCCTCGGTTCATGAAGCCCACTTTGGCGCTGAGCCTCGTTTAGAAAGCTTGAATATGACCAGCAAGGGCACTGCCATCAGGCCCACGAGCAGGACGGCGAGCGCGGCGCCGAAACCAAGCTCCCCGAACACGAACGTGGTCTGGTAGACGTAGTAGTTGAGCACGCTGGTGGCTAGGCCAGGCCCGCCGCCTGTGATGATGGCAAACTCGGCGAATTCGCGGAACAAGTTGACCATCTGGAACAGGGCCGCAAAGGCCAGTACAGGGCGCAGGGCCGGGAGCGTGACGTGGTACAGGACCCGTAGTTCCGAAGCGCCGTCGATCCTTGCGGCCTCCACCGGTTCTTTCGGCAGCGATAGCAGGCCCGCCAGGAGGATGATGGTGATGATCGGGATCCCGGCCCACGCATTGGCGATGATGACCGTGGGCATTGCAGTGTGCGTGCCGCCCGCCCAGTTCAGCTGGGGCAGCCCAACCACGGACGCGAAGTAGTTGATCCAGCCGTTGCCGGTGTTGAACAGCACCGACCAAGCGACCGAGGATGCCACACCAGGTACAAGTAGCGGCATCATGTAAATGACCCGGAACCACGACATGCCGCGCAGCTTGCGGGCCAGCAGGAGAGCGAACATCAAACCGAAGATCATTTCTATGACGATGCCCGCGCCAGCGAAGATGGCCGTGTTCTTGATGGCAGCATGGACGGTCGGGCTGCTCCAAATCTGGTCGTAGTTGACCAGCCCGCCCCAGCTGAACGTCGGCCGTACCGGGGTGTAGTTGGTGAAGGATAAGTAGATACCTATGACCAACGGGATGGCGATTATTGCCGTGACGACGACAAGCGCCGGCAGCGTCGCCATCACGTAGAAACGCCTGTCCGTCCACGAGCTGAACCGAGAGCGCCGTCGTGGCCCGGGGACGCGGGTCGCCACCGCGACCGCGGGTGCTGTACTCACCGGGCGACAGTAGAAGTAGCGTCGAGGGCGCTCAAGGCGCCGTACTGGTAAGAAGACGACATGGGCACCTTCTGACGAGGCGATGACCGGTCTTCGGCTTCCAATTCTCTCCCCTCCTGGGCGTCCCATGCCTCGTTGGCACGCCATCGGCGCCGCCAGACGGCGCGTCTTGTCAACAGTATACGATGCTTCGCACGTGCTCAAGCCTCGCCCCCGGCCAGGCCCTGATCCGGTCAACTGTTGACGACGGCCCGCCAGATAGATAAGGTACGTGCGAAGGCGTACAGCTCGCGTTGGTCCTGCCGATAGCGGGACGCGGCGGCGTGCAGACCAGGGAGACCGATCGTTGACTGCGCACACGAGCCTGGCATGAGTGTTTCAGACGACTTTCTCGCGGTCCCGTCGCCACAAGCCGCGTACTCGACGCCAATCGATTCGCCCCTCAACGGCCCACCACCCGGACGCTTTGCCGATGGCGAGGTGCTCACAGTCCAGTACCGTAGCGACCCCGCAGCCATCCGTGCGCTGCTGCCCGAGCCGCTTGTGCCGACCAATGACACGGTCATGGTCCAGGTTGCACGTTGGGGCGACGTCGGCGGCCTGGGCCGGGACACATACGAGGCCAACGTGATGGTGGGGGCCCGACTGGGAGACCTAACCGGGAGCTATTCGCCCTATTTTTGGGTGACAAGCGACCGGGCCATGGCCGGGGGCAGGGAGCTCCATGGTCAGCCCAAGCGCCTCGGCACGGTGAAGCTCGAGCACCGAGGCGACCTCGTCGTCGGCACCGTAGCCAACAACGGCATCGAGATCTTCACGGGGACACTGCCGTACAAGGGGGCCCGCAGCTCGTTCGAGGATCTCTGCCGGCGTGTGAACCTCGTCACCAATATCAACCTCAAGATCCTCCATGAGATCGACGGGCGCACCGCGCTCCGACAGCTCACGGCGCGCGACCTGACTGATATCGAGGTTCGCGGATGCTGGACCGGCCCTTCTACCGCCGAGGTCCGGCCCAACGCCACTTCGCCGCTTTACCGGTTGCCCGTCCTCGCCTACCTCGAAGGGTTCTACTGGCAAACGGAGTTCACCCTCGTCGGCGGCCGGGTTATACACGACTACGGGCAACATGGCTGAGCAAGCCTCGCCGGCCGTGGAGGTCGTGGTGGACCAGGTCTTCGACCACCCCGAAGGCCTCGTCTGGGACGGCCGTCGGGGCAGGTTGCTGTGGGTCGACATTTTCGACGGTCTGGTCCTGTCCCATGACCTGGCGTCAAACCCCCTGCAAAGGTGGGAGCTCGGGCGCGCCGTCGGAGCAGTGGCGCCCCGGCGCGACGATGACGGCGTCGTCTGCGCGGTAAAAGAAGGTTTTGGGTTCTTGAGCGCACAGGGCGAGTTTTCGCTGGTGACGGACCAACTGCGTGACATTCCATACCTACAGATGAACGATGGGGCTGTCGATGCCCGCGGGCGCTTCTGGGCCGGCACGACATGTTTGGAACCTGACGCGCACCCGGCAGCCGGCAGCCTTTATTACCTCGACCCGGTCAGCCTGCAGGCGACCGAGCAATTGACCGGGATCGACGTTTCGAACGGGATCGGGTGGAGCCCGGACAACCGTCGCTGCTATTACATCGACACCGCTCGGCGCCGCGTCGATGTGTACCCGTTCGATGCTGACAGCGGGCAGCCGCTCGGCGAGCGCGAGACACTGGTCGAGATCGACGCGGTACCTGACGGGCTCGCGGTCGACTCTTCCGGCTGCATCTGGGTGGCTCTGTGCGGTGGCTGGGAGGTACAGCGGTTCACGCCGTCCGGCCGGCTCGACCGTGTGGTCCGCCTACCCGGGAGCTTGGTTACCACGTGCTGTTTTGGCGGTACCGACCTGGCGACTCTCTTTGTCGCCGTTTCTGCTCACGGCCTCGACGACAGTTCGCTCAGGACCGAGAAGGCCGGCTATATTTTTGCGCTCGACCCTGGCGTCCAGGGTCTCCCCGGCCCCGAGTTCCTCGGGTGAAACCGGGGCGGGCTAATTTTCATCAACTCAAGGAGGACGACTAGGTGCAGTTGGCGACGGTGTGGTACGGCGAGCGCACATATGCTGCTCGGGTCGGCGACGACCACTTTGAATTACTGGGACCGCCGGACGTGGGTGCTTTGCTCGCGGCGCCGGGAGGGGTGGAGGCGGCGCGTACGGCGCCGGCCACATCCACCGTGCCCAAGGATGCTGTCACGGTTCGGGGCCTCATAACGCGACCTCCCAAGGTGCTCTGCATCGGTCAGAACTATCTCCGCCATATCGAGGAAACCGGCTCGACCGTGCCCGAGTACCCCACGGTTTTCGCCAAGTACACCCGCGCCCTTATCGGCGACGGCGACCCGATCGTCTTGCCGTCCATCTCGCAGCGCGTCGACTGGGAGGTCGAGCTCGTCGTGGTCATCGGGCGAGAGGTCCGCAACGCGGCCCCAAAGAAGCAGCGGACGCCATCGCAGGGTTCACCGTCGGCAATGACATTTCTGCGCGCGACCTGCAAGGCCGTACATCACAGTGGCTGCAGGGCAAAACCTGCGAGTCGACGACCCCAGTAGGGCCGTACATGACGACGACCGACGTCACCGGAGTTGAGCCTGACTTGGCGATCAGGTGCGCAGTCGATGGAGTTGTACGCCAGGACTCGCGCACTTCTGACCTGTTGTTCAAGCCGGTCGAACTCGTGGTCTACGTGAGCCAGATAATCACCCTCGACCCCGGCGACCTCATTTTCACCGGGACACCCGGCGGGGTCGGCCAGGGTATGGTCCCACCGGTGTTCCTATCGGCGGGGCAAACGGTGACATCTTCCATCGAGAGCATCGGCAGCCTCGTCAACACCGTGCGCGCCGCGTGAACGCGCCTGCGTGGGCCGGATGACCACGCTCGGTCGCGCCGCGTGAGCGCGGTCGGGCGCGCCGCCCGAGCACGAGCGGCCACGACTCGGGCCGCGGGCCACCGCCACCTGTAGACTGTTGGCGTTCACCATGGTTGTTGACCCTGAGAGGCTGACCGTGACCGATATCAGCAGCGTTGGACTTGCGATCGGTCCAGCGCGCCGGCGTGTGCTCGCAGACGAAGTCGCCGATGGGATCCGGGAGGCCATCTTCTCTGGCCGCATCGACCTAGGGCACCGGCTGGTGGAGGAGGAGCTCGCCTCGAACATGAACGTGAGCCGCGGGCCTGTACGCGAGGCCTTGGTGCTTCTGTCCCAAGAGGGGCTGGTTATCCTCGAACGCCACCGGGGAGCGACCGTTGCGCACCTCGGTCTCGACGAGGTCCATGAGAATCTACAGCCTGCGCACAGCGCTCGAATCTTTGGCGGCAGAGTGGCTCTGCGTCAACGCCACCGAGGAGGACTTTCAACGGATGGCGGCGGTGCTGCAACAGTTTGACAAGCTGCCTCGGCCTCTCACTCGCCCGGCAGTGGCCGGGCTCGACGTTGCCTTCCACGACGCCCTCTTCCAAGCCGCTCATCACCGCCGGCTCTACCAAGCTTGGCGTTCCCTGCGCTCGCAAATCTTTCTCTACCTGGTGCACCGAGGTGCTCTCCGACATGACTTTTCGCAGACCTGGCTCGAAGACCATCTCGAGTTCCTCGAGGTGCTCAAGCGGCGGAAACGAGCCCAGGCGGTGAAGATGGTGCAAGGCCACATCGAGGGCACGTACCAACGGGTGCTCGAGGCCAACCAAGAGCCGTCCGTCGGTAACGGGCCGTCGAAAGGCCATTGACCTTGGCCAACGGTGGGCACGCCGCCCCGGCGGGGCAGCAACTTGGGGCAGTCACAACCGATGTGCACCCGTGGGTCGCCGAAGCCAGGTCCAGGGTCAGGTTCTCGATAGTCGCCGCATTTGTGCCCGACTTCGATGAACTGACGGCCTTTGTTGTTGGTGCTGAAGAGCGAGGTTTTGACGCCTACTGGGTCAACGACCACCCGACACGGTCGATGGACACCTTTACAAGCTTGGCAGCGCTCGCAGCCGAGACAACAACGATCAGGCTCATTTCGCTCGTAAGTTGCGTCTATTACCACTCGCCTTACCTCATTGCCAGAGGTGCGGCCGACGTCGACCGGATGAGCAAAGGTCGTCTAGTCCTTGGGCTCGGCGTAGGTGACGACGTGCCTGAATTCTCCATGCTGGGCTTGCCGTTCCCACCAGCCGCCGAACGCCACCGGGCCCTGACGGACGCGATAGTGACTATCCAAGGACTATTAGCGGGAGAGCCCCAGACCAGCCCCGAGCCCTTCCCCCTTACCAATGCAACGCTCAAGCCGGGGCCGGTGCAGCAGCCGCGCATCCCACTTTTGATCGGCGGGGGCGGCGAACGTTTCACGCTGCGCCAAGTCGCCCGCTACGCCGACGTGTCCAACTTCGGCCCGCACGAGTGGGTGGGCAATGCCTTCGAGCCCGACGACGTCCGGCGGAAGTACGAGGTCCTCCGCCGCTACTGCGGTGAGGTCGGCCGTCCGTACGAAGCCATCCTGCGGAGCCACTGGACGCCGCTGCTGACTCTCGCCCCCGACCGCGACCAGCTCGAGCGGAAACGGGAGGCGGCGCGAATCCCGGACGCCAAATTAGACACCCGGCCCCTATTTGCTACACCCGACGAGGCCATCGCTCATTACAGTGGCCTCGTCGATGCCGGCGCAGAGTACTTCCTGGCAACGGTCAACGGTCAGGACCAAGAAACCATTGACCTGTTGGCAGAGCGGGTCGTGCCGGCGCTCCAGGCCCGCTAGCCGCTGTTAGCGAAAACCGCTCGCTACAGTAGGCCCTCGCGCACGAGTACGGCCCGCACGGCCGATATCTCGTCGGCATCGAGTGGGATTTGCGGTAGCGCCGTAATGTTCGTGGCGATCACGCCCCGGAGCATCAGGGCGGTTTTGAAGCCTCCGATACCGCAAGAACTGGCGCCCTTCTTGGACGGGTCAGCGCAGGCCGTGACGTCGAACAGGCGGACGAGGCGGTCCTGGATCTCACGAGCCTTGGCCCAGTCGCCCGCCCGGCTGGCCTCGTAAAGGGCGACGTAACCATGCGGGTCGACGTTGCCCAGGCCCGGGACCGCCCCCTCGGCACCCAAGAACAAAGCGCAATCGACCACGAGCTCGGACCCGGTGAAGACCGAGAACTTCTCGAATTGCCGCGTACCTGTCACTACGGAACGAAAACCGTGGATGTCGTTGCTCGAGTCCTTGACAGCTTCGATGACGCCGTCTGCAGCAAGCTCGGCCACGATCGGCGTGTCGAGCTTATTGTGGACCGATATCGGCAAGTCGTAGGCAACGAGGGGAAGGCCGACGCGCTCGCGGACCTTGCGGAAGTGAAGCTTTACCTCATTTGGGTGGGCGGACCGAGCGAAGAACGGCGCCGTCAGGACGATGGCGTCGGCGCCACGCTGCTTGGCACGAAGGGCGTGGTCGACAACACGGTTTGTCGTCATGTCGATGGCCCCGGTCAGGACCGGCACCTCGCCACCGGCCGTCTTGACGGCGACCTCGACGACGCGGTCACGCTGAGAATCGGTGAGGTAGGCCACCTCGCTGGAAGAGCCCAACATGAACAGGCCGTTCACGCCGGCGCCGAGCAAGAACGAGATGTGGCTCTCCAAAGAGGCGACGTCCACTTCCCCGTCGGCGTCGAGGGGAGTGCATACCGGCGGGACAATCCCCTCCAGCCAACGCCCAGTTTTACCCGCGCCCGGACGCGACGGACCGCCCGCATTAAGATCGCTCGTCACAGCTTGTTCTCCTTGACTTGTCGTCTGCCTCGTATAGCCTAGCATCGCTAACTGTAAACAATTTACCCTTGGGCCGGCACCCGCGTCGCCGGAGCGGCCCGTAAGCGAGGACGGCTCGATATGGAAAGTTCTGGCTCGCAAACTCCCCCCGGGGGGGACAGCCCCGCCGCGCCGCGGTTCAGCGAAGACGACCTCGTACGAACCGGCACCGATGTCCTGCGTGCGTTGGGAGCATCGGACGACACTGCCCTTGTGGTGGCCAAATCGCTTTCGCTGTCCAATCTCGTCGGCCACGACTCGCACGGGATCGTCCGGCTGATCCAGTACTCGGAGTGGGTCAAGTCCGGCCAGATCCGCCCGGACGGCCAACCCTCGGTTGCTTCTGGTCGAGGCGCCGTGGCGAACGTGGACGGGGCCTGGGGGTTCGGTCAGCCGGCCGCGCAGCTCGCCACCGCGCTCAGCATCGATTTGGCAGGCACCCACGGCGTCTCTGCGGTTTCTATCAGTGCTTGCAACCATATTGGCCGCCTCGGCGAATATGTGGCCACGATCGCCAGCTCGGGGAAGATGGGGATGGCGTGGTGCAACTCAGGCCCGGTCGTCGCACCCTTCGGCGGGGCCGGGCGCGTCATGGGCACCAACCCGTTCGCGTGGTCGGCGCCTCTTCGCGACGGGATGGTCGTGCTGGACTTCGCCACCGCGAAGGTTGCGGAAGGCAAGCTGAAGATCGCTCTGGCCGAAGGGCACACGGCCCCGCCGGGCAGCATTATCGACAGCGCAGGGCAGCCGAGCATCGACCCCGCTGACTTCTATGCCGGAGGATCTCTGCTGGCCTTCGGTGACCATAAAGGCTCGGGTATGTCGATGCTCATCGAGCTGACCGCCGGGCTCGTGTCAAAGATGGGTTCTTCGTGTGACCCGGGTTACCTGGGTGGCAACGGGACCCTGTTGATGGCTCTCGACATCAGTGCGTTCACTGATTTGGACAGTTATTTCGAACAGGCAGAAACGTTCCGTCGGGAAGCAAAACGGATCGGTGCCGGCCCTCAGCACGTCGACATCCTGTTGCCCGGCGAGGCCGAGGCCCGTGCCCTTGCGGCCCGCTCTAAGGAGGGAGTGGTGGTGCCCACTGAGATCCGTCGCCAGATCACCGAGCTGGCGGACGAGCTCGGCGTAGACATCGGCCGCTTCGGCTTACGGTGAGCGACGGCTCGACGACAACCCCCATGGCCCCGCTCCGCGGCACCTGGGGCACGGTCCTGTTGCCGCTGCGCCCTGATGAGAGCATCGACTTCGCGGCCCTGGAAGTCGAACTCGGCGTCGTTATTGGAAGTCGGCTTGGCCGGCATCTACACGTGCGGGACCGCCGGAGAGTTCCACACCTTGGAAGAGGACGAATTTGACGCACTGAGCGAACTGGTGGCGCGAAAGGCGAGGCAGGCCGGAGCGCCTTTCCAGATCGGGGCGAGCCATATGAGCGGCCAAGTGAGCTTGTCGCGGATCCGACGGGCGCGCGCCCTTGGCCCAACCGCCATCCAGGTCATCCTCCCGGACTGGTCTCCACTCAGCCCCATCGAGGTGGAGCGAACGCTCGAGCGCATGCTCGCAACCGCGGGCGGCATCCCGCTAGTGCTGTACAACCCCCCTCACGCCAAGACGGCTTGCAGCCCCGAGCAGCTGGGCGCATTGGCTCTGGCATTTCCGGGAATGGTCGGAGTCAAGGTGGCCGGCGACGATGCTTATTATTCCCGCCTGCACGCGGCGGCCCCGCATCTGTCCATTTTTGCCCCGGGTCACGAGCTTGCCCACGCCCGCCGCTTCGGGGCCGTCGGGTCCTACTCCAATGTCGCCTGCCTGGCCCCGGCCGGGGCCCTGGCCTGGGAGAGGCAGATGGACAGCGACCCTGTCGCGGCCGAAGAGTTAGGCGACAGGATTATGGCCTTTTTTGATGCGTATATTGCTCCCCTGAAGGCCCGGGGTTATTCCAATACTGCGCTGGACAAAGCACTGGCCGCCGTCGGCGGGTGGGCACCGATCGGGACCCGCGCCCGTTGGCCCTACAGTTCGGTACCTGACGAAGAGGTCGCCGTGTTGGCCCCACTGGCCCGAGCAGCCCTCCCTGAGCTGTTTTGACGAGGGGCGGGACTTGCTTATCGCACCGGTGTCGTCTACTGTCAACATTGTTCCAATGAGACAGATGACGCCGGATCTGTGACTAAATATAAAGGCGCCAGGGAGAAAAATTCGTGAGGACTGAGCAAGCATTCGCGTCAGCCCCCGGAGCCCAGGACCGGCTCGTGATCGTCGTGGCGGACGGTTCATTCGGGGATGGTAAGCGTCTAGTCGAGCATTTCGACGACGTGGAACTACGTTTTGGCGACCTATCCGACGTCGGCGCGCTAGCCGACCTCACGGCCGGCGCCTCCGCGGTCGTCGTTACCCTGCAGCCTCTGAGGGCGGCTCACATCGCAGCCTTTGCCCCAAGCGTCAGGGTCATCGGGCGAGCGGGTGTCGGCGTCGACACCATCGACCTCGAAGCGGCGGAGGCAGCCGGGATCACCGTGGTGAACCAGCCGGGCTACGGCACCCGCGAGGTGGCCTCGCATGCGGTCGCATTGCTGCTGGCGCTGCAACGGCGCTTGTGCGGGCTGGACGACTATGTGCGCCGTGGGTGGTCGGGCCCACCTGTGCTCGCACCGATGAAGCCGCTCGACGAGTTGGTCGTGGGCCTGGTTGGTGGCGGGCGGATCGGGCGGGCTACCGCCGAGATGCTGAAAGGGCTGGTCGGCGAAATCCTCGTCTACGACCCAGCCGCTCCTTCCCTCGCCGACGGCGCAGTTCCTGCGCCTCTCGAAGAGCTTCTTGCTCGGTCCGATGTGGTCTCGCTCCACCTGCCTCTCACTCCCGAGACCGCAGGGATGGTGGACGCCGCCTTCCTGGCGATGATGACCCCCGGCGCCCTGCTGGTCAACGTCTCCCGGGGCGGCCTGGTAGATGAAGACGCGCTCGTGGCCGCTCTCGACAGCGGGCACATCGGTGGGGCCGCTCTGGATGTGTTCCCGGTCGAACCGCTGCCCCAGACGAGCCCGCTCCTCGGGGCAAAGAACACTCTTTTCACCCCCCATTGCGCCTCTTATTCGGAACGCTCGGTGTGGCGTTTGGCCAGCTGGACTGTGTCGGACACCATTGCTTGGCTGCGCTCCAACACCATCGAGCACGGCAACTTCGTAGTTCGGGGGACCCGCTGATGGCGGGCGCCGGCTGCTCGAGGCCCGAGAGGTACGGGTACTGCACGAGGAGGCCCTAGTGGAGGAGATCTTTATCCCCGCCTCGGGCATGGCCGCTGAGGACGTGCTCGTGACGGAGTGGCTGAAACAACCGGGCGACCAAGTGACCGCAGGCGAACCGGTGGCCGTCGTCGAAACCGACAAAGCTGTCGTCGAGCTGAGCGGCGAAACGTCCGGGCGTCTTTCCCGCCACCTGGTGCCCACCGGTGCCCGGGTGCCGGGCGGGACGACGATCGCGTACCTGCTGGCCGAGGGCGAGGACGAGCCGGGAGCGACAACGGTTGCCGCGGCGACGACGGCTCCCCCGCCGGCCGACGCGCCCGCCGCCCCCTCCGTCGCGGACGACAACGGGGCTGGGACCAAGCATGCCTTGAGCCCGCGGCAGCGCCGTGCCCTGGCCGAGGCTGCAGCCAGCGGCGCTAACGGGCCTGCCAACGAAACCAATGTCGAAGCCGCCAAGGCTCCCGAGCGCTCCTCATCGAGCAACCGGGAGGCGACTGCTGCGCTGGTAAGCGAATCGTGGCATACCGCGCCGCACTTCTCCGTCGGGAAGGATGTGCGCGCCGACGGCTTGAGCGAAGCCGTGCAGGCGCTGAGGTCGGCCGGGACGCAGGCCACTGTCACCGATTTCCTCATACTTGCCCTATCCCGTGGCCTGCAGGATCTCGGAGAGCCCTCCGACGTCGGGCTGGCGGTGGCGACGGACTGGGGAGTTCTCATCCCTGTCCTTCGCTCGCTCGTGAACGCGTCTATTGCCGATGTGGCGGCGCTTCGTCAGGCGGCGGTCGGCCGAGCCCGCGAACGGCGCCTGAGCTCCGCCGATACGGCTCTCGCTTTCGCCACGCTGTCGAACCTTGGCCCGGCGGGGGTTACCTGGTTCAACGGCATCGTGCCGCTCAACCAAGTTGCTCTAGTCACCGTCGGCGAAGTATCCCTTCGTCCCGTCGTGGAGGATGGAAAAATCATCGCCGCCCCGATCTTCTCAGCAGTGGTCACCGCCGATCATCGTCGCTACGACGGTGTCGACTCGGCCAAGCTTTTGGCCGCCTTCGTCGAGAACCTCACCGGGCTCACCGCTGAGGCACTGAGATGAGCGGGGGCTACGGCGTGAGCAGCCCGCCTGATAGCGCCGCCGCTGCTGCGGTCGAGGAGCAGGCGCTCGCCTGGCTCCGCACGATGTTGTTGATACGGCGTTTCGAAGAGCGTGCCGAACAGCTCACGATGCGAGGCAAGGTCCCCGGAGGAGTACACCCCGCAGTCGGCCAGGAGGCCACCGCCGTTGGCTTCGCTGCCGCGCTCGCCCCCGGCGACACGGTTTCCGCGCCGCACCGCGGCCACCACCATGCCCTTGCCAAGGGGGTCTCCCCTGATGGGCTCATGGCCGAGCTCTACGGCAAAGCCACGGGAGTGTCCAAAGGCCGCGGCGGGTCCATGCACCTCGCCGGGTTCGATGTGGGCTTCATCGGTTCCAACGGGATCGTGGGCGCTTCGGTAGGGCTGGCTCTAGGCGACTCGTTCGCCGCCCACTACCGGCGCGAGCAACGCGTCGCGGTGGCGTTTTTCGGTGACGGTGGTATCAATACTGGCCGTACCTGGGAAGCCCTCAACCTTGCCGGCGCGTGGCGCCTCCCGCTGATAGCCGTGTGCGAGAACAACTTGTACGCCGTGGAAACACCGACGGCGTCTGTGACCGGGGGTGGGTCAATGTCGCGCCGGGCCGAAGGGTTCGGGCTTACAGCACTGGCCGTCGACGGCCAGGACGTGTTCGCAGTCCATAAGGCTGCGGTCGAGGCACGGGCTCGCGCCCTCGCCGGCGACGGCCCGACTTTCATCGAATCGCAGACTTACCGCTACTCCGGGCACGGCTCTGGCGAAGGCGTCGGTTCCTACCGTAACGCCGACGAGATTGCCGATTGGAAGCAGTCCCGCGACCCCATCGCGCGATGCGCTCAGCGGCTCTCCGAAGTCGGGCTTCTCGATGACGGCGACCTCGAAGATCTCGATAAGCAGGCTAAGGAATCCGTCGAAGCAGCGGTGCGCTTCGCCGAAGAATCCCCTTGGCCTGAACCGCTATGAGAGCCTCACCACGTCCGGGGGCGCCAGCAGGTCGGCGTCCAGGGCGCGCCTGAACTGTTCGATAGTCGAACGCACACCGTCTTCGAGCGGCCTGTTGAAGGCGGAACCGATGTCCTCGGTAGCTGGCGCCGAAACCAGCGCCGCCGCCCGTAAGGGCGCCCTTTCCCACGTAATTGTCCCCTGAGCCTCCGGCACGATCGTTTCGATAAGGTTGGCCACTTGCGCCACACTGGTGCGGTGGCTGGGGACATTGGCACATACTGCGTCGCTCGAGCCGAAAGCGCTGCGGCTGGCGCCGATGAAAGTCCTTGCGCAATCCTCGGTGTAGGTGAGGCAGACCGACCCCCCGAAGCGCATGCGGTAGGGGGCACCGGCCGCCGCGGCCAGCATGGCCCTGGTCGGCTCGGCTGTCATACCTTGGTCGCGCCCGGGCCCATAAACGATAAAGGGGCGTAGCCCGACCGAGCCGATCCCGTCGTTGATGGAGTACACCCGCGCCGTGCCTTCGTTGGCGGCTTTGTAGACGCCGTAATGCGAACCCGGCACAGGCAACGAGCCGTCGCCCATCACGGCGGAGGTGTGCGTGTAGGTGGCACCGTAGACGGCGGCTGTGCTGGCGTAGGCAACGCCGACCGGCCGCCCGGCGCGCTTGACTGCCTCGAACACATTGACGGTGCCGACAACGTTGACGATCGCCCCGAGGGAAGGGTTGGCCGCACAGAAGGGAGGCTGGAGCCCGGCCAGATGGATGATGTTGGTGATCCCGTTGTCCTCTACGGCGGCCACAAGGTCGTCCAATCGGCTCACGTCGAGGGTGAGGAACTCGAAACCCGTGCCCGGGTCGCCGCCCGACGCCAGTCGCAAACGCTGCAGGTCTTCGCTCAGGTCGCTCGCCACGACGGGGGCTCCGTCATCGAGCAATGCTCGGACCACCCATGCGCCGATACAACCAGCTGCGCCGGTGACAAGGAACCGCTCGACACCCTTTGCCATCTAGTTGCCTCCCCCGAGCGCGGTACCTCCACGCCTTGAAGTTTTCACAGGAACTTGGCTTCGACCGTGCCAAGCTCAGCGAACTCGGCGCGCACGCTGTCGCCGGGCAGAGCGAACAGGTGGCCCGTGCAGGTACCCGTGCTCACCACTTCTCCCGCCGTGGTACCAAGGGACTCCTCGCGCAGCCAATTGAGCAGCCAGGTGAGGCTCGTCACAGGATGGCCCATGGCCGCCGCTCCCCTACCCGACTTGACGTAATGGTCGTTGAGGTAAACGTCCATACCCGCCTCGGCAAGGTCGAACTGGCGCCAGTCGCGGTGCCTTGGCCCTTCGACGAAGGCGGCAGCGCCCCCATTGTCCATGCAGGACCCGAAGAAACCACTGGCGCCGTACCAGTCATCGAAGACGGTGTCGCCGATCTCCAGCACGGGCATGACCGATTCGATCCCGGCGCGGGCGTCAGCCTCGGTCCAAGGCTTGTCGCGAGCTGGGAAATCGACGCCGAGCTCGAAGGCGAACTCGCACTCGCAGTTGCGATAAAGGACGAAGAGCTCAGCGGGGAGCTCGGCCGGGCTTGCTGACAGGCCGCGCCTGTGGAGCCGGCCGGCCGATGGGCTGGGCACTCCTTCCGAGCGCCGGATCTCCTCGCTGGCGGCACCGATCTTCCAGCCGTAGCCTTCCCATCCGAGCCGGGCGTCGAGGGCAAGTGAAACGCGCGTTATCGATGGCCAATGACGGGTTTGCAGGCGCTCCGGCAGAGCAACGGCGTGCCGAGCCGTACGGCCCTCGGCGATCAGGGATACGACTTCTTCCACCTCCCCCTCGTCGAGGGCGCTTTGGCGGGCCACGGGCACCGAACGACCCGGGGGCGTAGCCCCGTATATCTCACGCCCGCGCTCGCTCAACCACTCGGGACGGGTTACGGCATCGTGGTCAGGTGCGGGTTGGCCCGAACCGTTCACGAGCCCTCGGCGCTCTGGAAGGCACCGTACGTGCTACGCACCGCCGCCACGATATCGTCCACGCTGGGTAGCACCTTTTCAAGCAGTGGCGGGCTCTCGGGCATCGTCGTGCGCCTGGCACCCAGGCGCCCAACGGGCGCATCGAGGTATTCGAACGCAAGCTCCTGCACCGTCGCGGCGACCTCGGCCCCTGGGCCTGCGAACTTCGGTGCCTCGTCCAAGACGACGGCACGGCCCGTCTTCTTCACCGATGCGATGCAGGTCTCTACGTCGAGCGGCGCCAACGAGCGCAGGTCGATGACCTCGGTGCTGATGGGATTTTCGGCAAGCACTTCGGCCGCGGCAAGGGCCTTGGCCACTCCCCCGCCGTAGGTGATGATGGTGCAGTCCGTGCCGGCGCGCACGACGTTGGCGCTCCCGAGAGGGACGAGGTCGTCCGGGCCGCCGACGAGGCCCTTGATGCCCGTTAGGCGTTTGTGCATCAAGAAAATGACGGGCTCGGGCGTGCGTAGCGCCGTCTTCACGAGACCTTTGACGTCATAGGGGAACGCGGGCACAACCAGGTTCACCCCGGGCAAGTTCATGAAGTAGCTCTCGAGGCTGTTGTTGTGCTGCGGGCCACCGTGGGCGACACCCGCCGTTGCCCGGATGATGAGCGGGACGGGCCTCCCGAGCATGAACGGGATTTTGGCCGCTTGGTTGGCGATCTCGTCCATTGCCCCGAAAGAAAAGTCCACGAAGTTCAAGTCGACGATCGGGTGCATGCCGGCCATCGCTGCGCCCACACCGAGAGCTACCATCGCCGCCTCGGAGATGGGGGAATCGAACACCCGGCCAGGCCCAACGATATCTACGAGCCCTCTGATCTGTGCCCAGTGGCCTCCGCGGTGGACGAGATCGGTACCGATGACAAAGATGTCGGGGTTCGTCGCCATCTCTTCGGCCACGCCCTCTGCGAACCCAGCGGAGTATGTCGCTTCATGAGGCATGTTCCCTGACCGCTCTCCCTCGATAGCTGATCGGGCCCAGATGAAGCCCGTTACGTCCTTGCAAGCATTTTGTGCCGTGCTCGCCAATGTTGTCAATTGTTGACGATCACCCAACACAAGGTTAGCGTAAAGCCGGACTAGGAGACCTCGGAGAAGTCATTGGACCTGTACCCCCTGCGGAAGAACCGCCTCCGCGAACTGCTCGACGCCGGCTTGCCGAGCCTCGGCACGCACCTGATGTCCACCTGGCCCACGGTTACCGAGCTGGTCGGCCAAACCGGCCAGTTCGACTACATCGAGTTTGTCGCGGAGTACGCCCCATGGACGATGCACGACCTCGACAACCTCGGTCGCGCCATCGAACTGTTCCCGGACTTCAGCGGCATGGTCAAGATCGAACAGGACACGCGCGGGCACCTCGCCATGCGGGCGATCGGTTCGGGCCTGCAAAACGTTCTCTTCGCCGACGTGCGGACCGTGGAGGACGCGGTTTTATGTGTCCGCTCAGTGCGTGCCGAGCACCCCGAGCACCTGGGACGCCACGGCGTCGGGCTGCGCCGTGACTCGCGCTCCGTGCTCCACGTGGGGACGGCCGAGTGGGTCGGCGCACTGGCGTCTTCGGTGGTCGCGCTGATGATCGAAAAACGAGAAGCCTTGGAAAACCTCGACGCCATCTTGGATGTCCCGGGCGTGGACATGGTCCAGTTCGGGCCGGGCGATTATGCCATGAGCATGGGCCTGGTGCGGCCCAGGGACGCCGACGCCATCAGGGAGGTGGAGGCGCACGTCATCGCGACAGCGCTCCGCCACGGGGTTGCCCCGAGAGCGGAGATCGCCGACCCCGGCCAAGCGGGCTACTACCTCGAGCGTGGCGTCCGGCACTTCTGCATCGGCCACGACGTCGGGATCCTCCATAACTGGTGGACCAAAGAGGGCACCCGCATGCGGTCGATGCTGAAAGAGGCCGTCTGAAGAGAGCTAGCCGGCGACCACCAGGCGGACACCGTGGTCCTTGCACATCCGGGCAAGGTCCGCGTTGGCCTCGTCGGTCACAACCGTCTCGACCTGGTCGGGGCCGCAGAGCTTGACAAAATCGGCGATGCCCACCTTCGTGTGGTCCATTGGGACGATGACGCGACGTGCGCGTTCCATGGCAGCGGTTTTTACCTGAGCTTCGTTCACGTCAGCGACGGTGAACCCGAGAGGCGACAGCCCGGTAACACCGACAAAGGCGATATTGAGCGTAAAGCGTTGTAAGGCCTCGATAGTGAGAGGTCCCACGAAACATCCGCCGGCCAAGCGGTATTGGCCGCCAAGGACGCTGTGGCGGACACCGGGCACAGGAGCGAGGATCCTGGCCACCTCGAGCGCGTTGGTGAGGACGTTAACGTTGACGGGGCACCGGGTTGGGGCCCGTCGACGAAGTCGCCCGAGCTCGGTGAGAGCGCCTCGGCAAGAGCGATCATCGTCGTGCCGCTGTCGATGAAGATGGCGTCGCCGTCTTTGATCTCCGCCAGGCAAGCCCGCGCGATCGCGTGCTTTCCCTCGACGTTCGTGCCGGCCCGGGCCGATACGCTCGCTTCGTAAGCGGGCCTGGCCGCAAGCGCGCCACCGTGAGTGCGCCGGAGCAACCGTTGCGAATCGAGGTCGCTTATGTCCTTGCGCACCGTCGGTTCTGTGACACGGACCAACGTGGCTAGTTCGCTCACCCGAATGCTTCCCCGTGCGTTCACGATCTCGAGGATCTGGCGCCGCCGCTCCCCCGGGAACATGCGAAGCTTGTCCCCGCTCGGTGCGGCCGGCTCGTCTGAGGCGTCCGGGCCTGCGCTCACAACACCACCTTTTTACTTCCGAACCTTTTTGGTCCCGCCATAACTCGAAGCTTTCTAGCGGAATATCGTAGCATTTCATAATGTGGGACTACGGGGCGCGCTGAGATGAGCATGTCGACGGGCAATCAGGACTGTTCGTTGGGGATCGACTTGGGTACGGGGTCGGTCAAGGCAGTCCTCCTGGACGCTGCCGGCCACGAGCTCGCGGGTACATCGGCGCCCGTACGCGTCTCGAGCCCGCGGGCAGGTTGGGCCGAGTCGGCCCCCGAAGACTGGTGGTCGTCCGTGCGGGCAGCCGTCCACCAGCTCGTCGAAACGCTGGACAGCAGGCAGGCCCGGGTCCGCGCGATCGGGTTGTCGGGCCAGATGCACGGCGTGGTCTTGGCGACCGCCAGCAGCCAGCCGCTCCGGCCGGCGATCCTGCACCTGGACCGGCGCGCCCAGGGCGACCTCGACGCCTACCGCGCCCTGCCTGAGCAGGTCCGGGCCGTACTGGCAAACCCGCTCGTGCCTGGTATGGCGGGCCCGCTGCTGCACTGGCTGGCGGCCAATGAGCCCGAGGTAGTGAGCCAAGCTGTCTGGGCATTGCAGCCAAAGGACTGGTTGCGCTTGAGGCTCGTCGGGACCGCCGGCGCCGAACCGAGCGACGCCTCGGCGACGCTGCTGTTCGACCTGGCGCGTGGGTGCTGGGCCGACGCGGTGATCGAGGGCCTGGGGCTGCCCGCCCGGCTGCTACCCCAAATTGGCCAGTCCGGGGCCGTTGCCGGCCTCCTCGACGCGGCGGCGGCCAGCGAGCTCGGGTTGCTGCCCGGTACCCCGGTTGCGTTCGGCTGCGCCGACACCGCTGCCGCGTTGGTGGGCACGGGGCTGTCCGAGACCGGCCCCATCCAGCTCACCGTCGGTTCGGCCGCACAAATTGTCACGGTCCGGCGAACCCCAGACCCGGATCCCGGCCTCCGGTACCACATCTTCGCAACTGCCTTCCCCGAGCAGTGGTACGCGCTGGCGGCGGTGCTGGTCGCGGGGGTCGCGATCTCATGGGCGCTCACGGCATTCGCGGCAACATGGGACGAGGCATATGAGGCGCTCGCAGAGTCGCCACCCGGTGCGAACGGAGCGTTGTTCGTGCCCCACTTAGCTGGCACCAGGTCACCTTCCATGAACCCTTCGGCGGGAGCTGGGTTCGTGGGCATTGCGCTGCACCACACACGGGCGGACATGTTGCGCGCCGTCTTTGAAGGGGTCGCCTTTTCGATCGCCGAAGCGGCCGCCACGCTCCCCGAGTTCGCCGACGCTGCGGTGCTCCATCTGGCCGGAGGGGGCACCCTCCACGCAGAATGGCGCCAATTGTTGTGCGATGTGCTCGGCAAAAAACTGCTCGTTGTCGAGAACCCGAATGCTTCAGCGCGAGGAGCCGCGCTGCTTGGCGGCCAAGCCGCCGGGGTAATTGGGAAAATCCGCCAGGAACCTCTCGTAAGACGCGAGGTAGAGCCGGACGCGCGCTCGCACGCGTATTTGAGCGGGGTCTACGAACATTGGGAAGAGGCGGCGGTGGCAATCTCCCTCCCGTCGCGGCCAGCCGGCCCAGAAAAGCGAGAAGCTGCCAACCTCGTGCACGGCGAGGGGCTCTAGCCGACGCCTTTGCCTATAGGCTTAGGCCGCTAAATCTGAGTCTGAGAGCAGCAGGGAGCAGCGTGGGCGCCATGCCGAAGTGGGCGATGGGAGAAGCGACGCCCGGGCGAATGTGGGGCCACGCCCAGCGGGCAGTACTGAGCGCCCTGGTTGCCGGGGCGTCCCTACCGACGGTACTGCTCAATACACCCGTGGCTGCGGCGGCGAGCCGTGCTCCCCTATATCAGGAGGCGCTAAAGACGGGTGCGCTCGTACGGCTACCGGAGTGCTCGGAGGGAGAAAGCCCGTGGGAACAGGCAGGCGAGGCGCTCGAGAACGCCGCCAAAGGCCTCGAAGCGGCGGGGGCGCTAGGTGGGGTCGCGGAAAAGTACGCCGGTGAAGGCGCACTGGCAGGAGCTGCGAAGGGCCTCGGCCTCAGCGAAGGGGCTGAGCCGCTGGGCGAAGCGGGCGGTTTGGCGTTTGCCGCCGTTGCTTTCAAGGCGGCGGCAAACGCGTTCAACCTCGGGGCCAAGGACCCGGTCGAGCAAGACTTTCAGGCGGTTTTCAAGCCTGAGTTTGTTGCCGTCCCGGCGGTAGGCGCCCCGGCGCCAGGCATGGCCAGGGCCTTCGCCGCCCTTAACCATCTCTTCAGAACAGAGGTCATATTTGCTGAGGCCGTGGTCGCCTACCGCGCATCTCTCGACCGGGCCGAAGCCGCCGACGCCGCCGGCAACCAGCATTGGCTGGGCCTTCAGGCCGACGCGTCGGCCAGGTACGCCGTCCAGGCGGCAACCCTTCTGAAGACCCTCCCTCAGCTCACAACTGCGGTCGAGCGTGCCTTTGCGGTTGACAGGATGGTCTTGACTATCACGCTGGAGCAGGTCGCCGCAGGGCAGGCCGAGGTGGCCCACCACGGGCTGCCACCCGAGATCACCCGGCTACTTGCGGTGTCGGCCGGCGCGCTTCGGCCGAAGACCGACGCCGAAGTTCTGGCGCTCAAGGCCATGCTGGTCGACACAGCCCCCTTGGAGCAGGCCATAGTTGGAGCCAAACCTAAGACGCTGGACCTGCAGACCCTGCTCTTCTCCCCCTCGCTAGCCTCCGCTGAGGACCACGCGGCCGCTGCGCTCGAGGCCTACGCAGGTCGCATCCTCAGCCCGACTACGACTACGACTACGACGGTCAAGAAGGGGCAGATCCGGAGGCTCGCCATGGGCTGCGCCGAGGGTGGCGGCGCGGCCTCGAGCGGCCTCACCTGGGGCGACCCGCACATTGAAACCCTCAACGGCTTTCATTACGACTTCCAGGCCGCCGGAGAGTTCACCCTGGTGCGCTCGGACGACCGCAGCATCGACGTCCAGGTGCGCCAGCAACCTCAGCTGGCGCTCTCAGACGAGGTGGCCTTTGACACCGCCGTCGCCATGCTCGTCGCCGGCACTCGTGTCGAGGTCGACCCGGGCTTGGCAACGGGGATACTCGTCGACGGTCACCCCGTCAAGCTCAGCGGGGCGGTCGACCACCTAATCGGCGGCGGCGAGCTTTATTACGACTCCGTAGGCGACGTGGTCGTGAAGTGGCCGGACGGGAGCAAGGCTGTTGTCTACGCCGCCGGGATCGGGGGCTATGTCGTCTTCACCGCCCCGCCCGCTCTCGCAGGCAAGCTGACCGGCCTGCTCAGCGCAGTGGCCGAACCGGAAGACGTGCCAGGCCTCCCAACTGGCGACGAGGTGCTCATCGGTGGCAACGGCAAGCACTACCTCGTAAACACCGGTACGACGTTGCCGTCCTCCGCGCTATACCGAGAGTTCGCCCCCAGTTGGCAGATCACCCCGAAGGAATCCTTGTTCACCTATCCCCGAGGCAAGAGGACAAGCTCCTACATACTCAAGAACTTCCCAGGCAGTGGCTACGTCCTCGCATCGGTCCCTGCTGCACGCTTGACCGACATCAAGGACACCTGCCGCAAGGCAGGGGTCACCAACGCGAACCTTCTCGAGGATTGCATCTATGACACCGCCGCCACCGGCAGGCCAGCCGGCTTGGTCGCGGCGCTAGCGGCGAGGACCGAGACCGTCGCGGCCGAAAACGCGCAAGTCACGTCGACAAGCGGACCGACAACGACCCTCCTCGGTAGCGGGAACGGGCTCCCAGTGACCGCCGCCGACCCGGCGACCGGTACCACGTACGTCGCCTGGGCGACCGACGGCGGCGGCGCCATCGACCTGTGCGTCGTTGTGGCCGGCGGGCCTTGCAATGGCGGCGGCGAGCCCGACCGTCTCACCGACCCCGCCATCGGCACCAGCGGCCCACCCCAGTACTCGAGCCCGCGCATCGTCATCATGCCCGGGACCGGCCAGGTCGTAGTTGTCGCCGCCGTAGTCGGCGTGGCTGCTTCTCAGAAGCCGACGGTCGACCCTCCCGGGTACTCCGGCTCCGGCGGGGACATCGCTTGGGCTTCGCCTCCCGGTGGTGCGGCCTTCGGCCGAGCGGGCGGGGGGGTGCTGGACGGTGGCAGGTTGCTAGTTGCGGCTGTGCCCCCACAGGCAGGCGCGGTGGCCCTAGGCCCGACCACGGTAGCAGTGATGGAGAACGACACTTACCAAAGCGCGTTTTCTGACTTCAGCCTGACTGGCCCAGCGCCGGTTGCCCCAGCGGACCCCGACCCGACAGGCGGGTTCGGCCAAGCCGCCAACAGTAATAGCGGCCAACTTGCCGCCGAACCGGTACCTTCACCCGCGGGCGACGACATCGTCGTGGGTGTCGCCCTCGGCACCAACACAGCGGCGTGCCACTCGTCGCTGACCACCGTCGGCTGGGGCTCGGCGAGCGGCAACGTGGACCAGACAAGCACGCCTGGCGCGGCTCAACGACTCGGCCACATGGCCCCGCCGCGGCTTCAAGCTCCTGTCGTGCGCAGCGGGCTCCCCCACCCTGGCCGGTGGCCCGAGCGGCATCGGTGAGCTCGACCAGGAGGGCCCCGGGCTCGCAAACGGGACGCAATTGGCACTCGTCTACCGCCGCTTCGAGATGGCCAAGGACGCTTTTGGGGCTTCGGTCGAGATCTCCAACGAAACGAAGACGGGTAGTGCAAGTCAAGTCAGTCTCTCCCAGGACCAGACCGGCGCCATCTACGCCACGTGGGTGGACAAGCGGGGCCTGGTCGTCAGTTGGAGCTCGGACGCAGGAAGACACTGGTCAGTACCGGCGGCGACAGGCTTGGCGCTCAACAACACGGGGACCGACTTCGTAGTACAGGGGCTGGGCCACGGCAACTTCGCTGTCGCCTACAACAAGGCGATCACCCAGACGACTGCGCGCGAATACCTCACGACGCTCAACTACAGCACCCTCCCACGCCCGGTTTAAGACATCGAAACCCGTACCCGCTGGCGGGCTTAACCGGGAGGCTGTGGCCGAGCGCACGGGTACCCTGCACTCTCCTACAGCCAGCTGGGCTTACGAAATAGGCGGCGGTGTCCCTTCGGCACTAGCCAGCAAGGCAGGGTCCCAGTTGCAAACCGTGCACGCATGACGGAATGCCGACAGCGCGAAATCTAGCCCGACAGCACGTAAGTCCGGCCCGTCGCGGACGTCGTCCCAATCAAGGATGTACTCGCCAAGGTCCCCGTCCCAGTGCGCGGCCGCCGGAGAAAGGACCGCATTGGAAAACCCTTCGGGCGCCGGGTGCGCGTAAGCATAAAAGGCCGCTTTGGGGTGCCTGGGGTCGCCGGGCCACCAACCAATGGCCACCTCTTGTGCGTCCATTGCGTTGCGCATGATGAAGTCGTCCGACGGAGGCCTGGCGGGCTGACCTGAAAAGAGGCTCACCGCAAGGTCGAACGAGCCCCACCACGCGTTGACCGGCGTCGTCCGCCCTCGGTAAGGGGCGCGGAACGCCGCTAGCACAAGGGCCGCCTGCGTGGCGGCTTCGAAGTAGCGGGCAACCTCGTCCGGGTCGTAGCGCGCATGCACGATGTCCCCGTCGAGGGGCTCCTTCCAAGGGACCTCCTGGGGCCTCGGGTCGATAGTTACGGGGCCGACAAGGCTGTTCACCGTCTCCAGGACCTCGCGAGTGACGGCGCCCACGGCACGGTCCGGTACGAGCGAAACGCGACGGTCTCGCCCATTGCTGGTTTCTATGACCACGTCATGGACGCGCAGGTCGAGCGCGACGACGAAGCTGCCTGAACCGTCTGGCGCCGGGAGGGGGGCGGTCTCCCAGCCTCGCGCGCTCAGGCGCAGGGCAGCATGCTGGAGCTGGGGCTCAGGGGGGGCAAGCGCCGCGGCCAGCTTGCCGAGGACTTGGGTGTGCGCATGGAGAGTGTCGCAAGTGCCGCTCCACTGCTCATAGTTGACCGCCGGCCAGCCGAGAGACATGGCTGAACGATAGCGCCTCGGGTTTATCAAAGGTTCACGGGCCCGACATCGGCGGGATACATTGCGGGGCGACCATGGCCGGGCGGCTCGACGGCAAGGAGTGCCAGCCTGGGCGCAGTTTGGAGGTCGAGTGATCGCCGTCAGCTACCGGGACTTGTCCCGCCACGTCATCGTGTGCGGTTTGCAGGGCTTGGGTTTCCGTATCGTGGAACTCCTCCATCTCGCCGATGTGGCCGTCGTGGTCGTCGATGACGACCCCGATCCCAAACTGGTGCCCGTCATCGGCCAGTGGGGAGTCCCCCACGTGCCCGGGAGCGCCCGGCTCGGCGAGGCGTTGTGGGAGGCCGGCTTGGCCGGCGCAGAGGCGGTCGTGTGTGTGGAGAAAACGGACCTTCGCAGCCTGGAGACGGCCCTGCTCGTCCGCCAGCTACGGCCCGAAGTGCGGGTGGTCGTGCAGATGGCAAACCCAGCCGTTGGCAGCGCCATCGAGGAGGTCCTGGGCCAGGGTTCGGTGCTCGATATGGCATCTCTTGCCGCCCCGTCAGTGGTGGAAGCGTGTGTGCGCCGGCGGGCGCACGGCTTTGTCCTTGGCGGCGAGCAGTTCGTGGCCGCCGAGGTCACGGCGGCCCCAGAAGAGGGGGAATCTCAGGTCAGTATCCGCCACCTGTACGGGGACCTGGCCCCGGTGGCGGTGGTCCCGGGCGACGGTTCCTCTCTCGTGGTCTGCCCCGGGCGCGACCACCTGGTCAGCGCCGGCGACCGGGTCACATTGCTCGGCACCCCCCAGGAGATGGAGGGGGCCGATATCATCGGCCCCCTCGGTGGCACCTCGGCCACGCGAGTTAAGAAAAGGGGCGGTCGCGCCGTCCAACGCTTTATAGCCGCCGTCGTCTCCGGCTCCGACAGGGCGCTACGGCGCACCCTGCTCGCCGTGGTCGTCCTGTTCGTCGTATCGGCTGTGGTGGTGCGGGTGGGCTACCGGCCGGTCCACCCCCACACCCATCTTTCTGTCCTCGAGGCCATCTATTTCACCGCGACCACGATCACCACGATCGGGTTCGGTGATTATTCCTTCGGTGGGCAGCCCGCCTGGCTGCTGGCCTACGGCGTGCTTTTCATGGTGGCCGGGGTCGCCCTCATGACCACCGCCTTCGCCCTGTTCACCAACCTGCTGGTAAGCCGCCGCATCGAACAGTCGCTCGGCCGCCAACAGGTCACCATGATGTCTGGCCATGTGGTGGTAGTGGGCCTGGGCGCAGTGGGGCTCCGAGTCGTCGAGGGCCTCATAGCCGAGGGCCGGCGGGTCGTCGTGGTCGAAACCGACGAGCACAACCGGTACCTACACCGAGCCCGCGCCTTGGGGGTGCCTGTGGTGCTGGCCGATGCCACACAGCGCCAGACGCTCGATTCGGTGGGGCTCAAACAGGCGTCCGCAGTGGCCCTGCTGACCAGCAACGACCTGACCAACATCGAGGCGGCCCTGGCCGCCCGGGCCCACCTCGAGGACAGGGCGTCGTCGGTGCCCACCGTGTTGCGCGTCTTCGACCGGATGCTGGCCCATACGGTCGAGGTCAGCTTCGGCTTCAGCCAGGTCCGCTCAACGTCGGCACTGGCCGCGCCCTGGTTCGTAGGAGCAGCCCTGGGCCTGCAGGTCATGGGCACCTTTTACGTTGAGGACCGTCCTTTCCTGGTCGGCCGGCTCTCGATCGCGAGCGGGAGCGGTCTCGATGGCCTGGCCATGCAGGACCTCCCCGCGCGTACGCGGGTGATAGCCATCCGCAGAGGGGCTGGCACGGGCGTGCTCGAGCACCCGCCTCGTCGAGGGGCCCGCTTCGGGACCGGAGACGAGGCCTACATCCTGGGGCCCTACGAAGAGCTGCTACAGGTCTTGTTGCAGGACCAACGTGGCCGTGGGCCCGCTGCCGGGGAAGCCCTGGCCAGCGACGGCGAGGTGCTGCTGGGCTGAGCGCGCACCGCGCCCAAGTACCCAAAACATTCACGTAGCCGAAATACGCACGTCACGTTGGCCCCCTAACCTCTCCGTGGCAGTAAGCCCGTGGTCGCGCAAGGTGCCGACTTCCTGCGGGCCGGTTGTCGAACAGGAGTTCCAATGAGCGGTAGCAAGGCCCGCCTTCAGGCGATCGATGCCGTCAAGAATTACCAGGCCCCCGCGCAGCTCTCCACGGCGGAGGGCAACCCGGCCGAGATCTTCGGCCAGAACGTTTTTACCAAGGCGGTCATGCAAAAACGGCTTCCCAAAGCGGTCTACAAGTCGCTCATCGGGACGATCGAACACTCCAAGCCCCTGGACCCGACCGTGGCCGATGTCGTGGCTTCGGCGATGAAGGACTGGGCCATGGAAAAGGGCGCCACCCATTACGCTCACGTTTTCTTCCCGCTGACCCACTCGACGGCTGAGAAGCACGACAGTTTCATGGAACCCGGTGGGGACGGAAGCTCGATCGCCGAGTTCAGTGGCAAGACGCTCACCCAGGGCGAGCCGGATGCCTCGAGCTTCCCGAGCGGCGGCCTAAGGGCGACCTTCGAGGCCCGCGGTTACACCGGCTGGGACGCCACCAGCCCGGCCTACCTGCTGGAGAACCCCAACGGCAAGACCCTTTGCATCCCCACCGTATTCGTTTCGATGACGGGCGATGCCCTGGACCACAAGACCCCGCTGTTGCGTTCTCAGCAGGCAATGGCGGCCCAGGCGGAGCGGGTGCTGCGCCTTTTCGGCCACGACAACCCCGACGCCGTGGTCTCCTTTGCCGGGCCCGAGCAGGAGTACTTCCTGATCGACCGGAGCTTCTTCCTGTCCCGTCCCGACCTATTGAACGCGGGCCGCACTCTGTTCGGGGCCAAGGCACCCAAGGGCCAGGAGTTTGACGACCATTATTTCGGCGCCATACCACAGCGTGTGCTGGGTTTCATGCTCGAGGCCGAACGTGAATTGTTCAAGTTGGGCATACCGGCCAAAACACGGCATAACGAGGTGGCCCCCGGCCAGTTCGAGATCGCCCCGATGTTCGAACGGTCCAATGTGGCAGCGGACCACCAGCAATTGCTCATGGTCACCTTCAAGCGCGTCGCCCAACAGCATGGGATGGAATGCCTGTTCCACGAGAAGCCCTTCGCGGGCATCAACGGGTCGGGCAAGCACGTCAACTTCTCGGTCGGTAACGCCAGCGAGGGGAACCTGCTGTTCCCGGGTGACACACCTCACGCCAACGCACAGTTCCTCGTGTTCTGCGGGGCAGTTATCCGGGCGGTGCACAAGTACGGCGGGTTGCTACGGGCGTCGGTTGCTTCGGCGAGCAATGACCACCGCCTCGGCGCCAACGAGGCCCCACCTGCCATCATCTCCATCTTCCTCGGCGACCAGTTGACGGATGTTTTCGACCAGATCGCCAAGGGCGGCGCCACCAGCTCGAAGAAAAAAGGGTCGCTCCAGATCGGGGTGGACACGCTGCCTGTGCTGCCGTCGGACCCGGGTGACCGTAACCGCACGAGCCCATTTGCCTTTACGGGCAACCGGTTCGAGTTCCGCGCCCCCGGTTCCATGCAGTCCATCGCCGGGCCTATGGTCACGATCAACACGATCCTGGCCGAGGCGCTGGACCATATCGCCACTGCTCTCGAGGGGCTTCTTGACAGTGGGACCGAGTTCAATGACGCCGTCCAGGCTGTGCTTCAGGAGATCATCACCACACACGGCAACGTGGTCTTCAACGGTGACGGTTACACCGACGCCTGGCAAGCAGAGGCGGCTGAACGAGGCCTGCCCAACCTACGCACGACATTGGACGCCCTGCCCCAGCTCATCACGGAAGAGTCGTTGGAACTGTTCAAGAAATACGGAGTGTTCTCGCACCGGGAGATGCACAGCCGCTACGAGATCGCCCTGGAGCAGTACATCCTCAGCATCGAGGTAGAGGCCCGCCTCACCCTGGAGATGGCTACCACCTCAGTACTGCCCGCAGCGAGCAGGTACCAGACCGAGCTAGCGGCCAACCTGGCCGCCCTGAAGGCCGTCGGCGTGACCGGGGACTCGAGCAGCCTCGACCAGGTGTCCGAGGGGCTCGCCGCCCTTCGGGCCGGCCTCGCAAAGCTGCGTCACGAACTTGGCACCAAGACAGCCAAAAACGCGGCCGCAGAGGCCAAGCATGCCCAAGTAGCACTGCTGCCGGCCATGGCGGCCGTCCGTGCGGCTTCCGACGAGCTGGAAGGCCTCGTCGCCGACGACCTGTGGCCGCTGCCCACCTACCAAGAAATGCTGTACATCCTTTAGGTCCTAAAGGCCCCCGCAACTGGAGCAGACGGGCCCGGTCATACGCCGGCCCGTCTGCTCGGTCAAGGCATCAAGACGTCCGCCGCGGCTTGAGCCCACGGTCCGCGCAAAGCAACCCCCGGGGTCGCCGCAACTGCGCCGCCGCTGTCGGGCCTTTGGTCCAGGAGACGGAGCATGCCGGCGGCAGTCACCAACGCGTCGTTGGGCAGCCCACTTTCGCTGGCGGCACCATTGATCACGCCGGCCAGCGCCCTGGCCATTTCCCCAGTTTGCCCGGGGACCGAAATGACGCAGTGGGCACAGACCCCGAGGCGGCGCGCCGCGATCCCCTTTAGTGGGCCAGCACAATGGGGGCAGAGCGCCGTCGGATCCGAGACAACCTTGGCGTCCGATGTGTGCCGTCCCGCCTTTTGACCGCGTCGCTGCTTGGTGGGCGCCGTGAAAGGGTCGGTGCGCTTCTGTGGTGGTGCCGCAAGACGGTCAAGGAAGGGGCTCGGGTGGTTCGTCCAACCACGCGCGTTTGAAGTTGCCCAGGTGAGGTGCAGTTCGTGACGGGCGCGGGTCACCCCGACATGGAGAAGGCGTTCCTCCTCGGCTAGCTCCGCGTCACTCTCGGCATACGTCGAGGGCATCGCGCCGTCGGTCATGCCGACGAGGAAGACCAGGTCCCACTCGAGGCCCTTCGACTTGTGCAACGTGGCCAGGGTCACCCCCGAGGTGCGTGGGCCGTGGGTACGGACTGCTAGTGAGTTGACCTCAGCGAGCAGTGACTTGGCCTCGGCCGTCGCTGCTCCGGGCAATGCCTCGACAAGCTCGAACAAGGCTTGTTGGGACTCCCAGCGTGCCCGGGCAGCACCAAGGCCACTGGGCGGCGAGGCACGGTTGAACCCCGCCCGGGAAAGTAGGGCCGAAAGCAGCTCCACGCCGCCGCGCTCGGGCTGGGCGCGGGCTTCGCGCCCGAAGGGCACCAATACCGCCCGCACCTCTTCGCGATCGAAAAACGTAGTGTCCTCGGCCACGACGACGGCAATATCAGCGCGTGCAAACGCTGCCTCGAAGCGGGCCTGGGTGGAATTGAAGCGGTAGAGCACGGCTATCTCCGACGGCGGCATCCCGGCCCCGATGGCCCGCCGGGCGGCACCTGCCACCCAGGCCGCCTCGGCCTGCTCGTCGTCGAGCCGGGTGACCCGGGGCATGGCGGCGGCGTCCCGGGTGGCCACGAGCGGCTTTGTCTGGCTACCTACCGCCACCCGGTTCGCCCAACCCAGGATCTGCGGGCTGGAGCGATAGTTACGTGTGAGGTTGAACACTTGGGCGTCGGTGTACCGGCGAGTGAAGCCGGTCAGGTAGACGGGGTCGGCGCCTTTCCAGGAGTAGATCGCTTGGCGTGGGTCGCCGACGACGCAGACGTCGCGACCCTCGCCCAAAATGGCGTCGAGGAGGCGCTGCTGGGAGGGGTCGGTGTCCTGGTACTCGTCGACCGTCACGTGCGACCAACGGCGCCGCACCGCCAGAGCGACCTCCTCATCGCGCTCGACCAGCCCGGAGGCGATCTCCAAAAGGTCCGCGAAATCGACCTTGCCACTCCTGGCTTTTACCGAGTTGAACCGCTCCCAGCAACGGACCACCAAGGAGGGGTCGACGCCGGGCCGTCGACCAGCCAACATCGCGGCTGCCGAGTAGTCCTCGACATGGACGAGCTGGCTGCGTGCCCAGCCGGTTTCGTCCATGACGTCACGCAGCGCCGCGTTATCGGGCTCCTGGCCGAGAGCGGCGCGCAGGGCGTCGCGCCACAAACGCCACTCCTCGTTTTCTGGCAGGACGACTGGTGAGGGCTCGGACCTGCCCGTGCGTGCCCAGTGAGCCTTGGCGACCCAGAGCCCGGCAGCATGGAACGTGCGGGCATCGATGCCGCTAACCCCCAGCCGCCTGAGCCGCTCGCCCAGCTCAGCTGCCGCTTTGCGAGAATGCGTGATCGCCAAGGCGCGTCGGGGGTCCACCTTCTTCGTGGCAACGCCGTGAGCGAGCCGGTGCGTCACCGTGCGGGTCTTGCCGGTGCCGGCCCCGGCAATTATGCAAACCGGGCCCGCCAGCGCCGAGGCGGCCGCTCGCTGCTCGTCGTCGAGCTCGTCGAGCGCCGCGGTCATTGTGCCAGTGTGCCGCGAGGTTGGGACCGACATGAACTCGCGAGCCTGGTCGCCGACTAGCTAGCGGCGCCTAACCTCGATCATCACCGGTCCGGCCGACCAAGTGCCCGACCTGTCTCAGGGCGGCCCTGCCAACATCCCCCCATCCACGACGATGGTCTGGCCTGTGACGTAACTCGACTCAGGAGACAGGAGAAAGCTGATGACGGCGGCCACTTCGTCGGGCTGGCCTTGCCGCTTGACCGGGATACGCCCCTCCAAGGCCGACCTGGATTCAGGACCGTCGCCTACCCGAGCCCAGTAAGGGTCGTTGAAGGGTGTGTCCACCCATCCGGGGGCAACACAGTTGACCCGGACCTTGCTGTCGGCAAAACCCAATGCCAGCGATCGGACCATGGCGATGATCCCTCCCTTCGAGGCGGCATAAGCGACCGTGCCTACGCCTCCTTGCAGTCCCGAGGTCGAGCCCGTCAAGACGATGCGCCCGGCGGGCGACTGTCGCAGCGCGCCGCTCGCCGCTTGGGCCAAGAGGTAAGGGGCCCGCAGGTTCACGGCTATCGTGCGTTCCCACTGTTCCAAGGACAGGTCTTCGAGCTTGGCCTCGACCAGGTACCCTGCACACACGACCAGGCAGTCGAGCCGGCCAAACCGCTCCAGCGCCGCCGAGACGGCCAGCCCGGGCCCCTCGACGGTGCCTAGGTCGGCCCGGACCGCCCATCCCGTACCGGGCAGGGACGACAACTGCGCCACAGCGCCTTCCGCCCCTGCGAGGTTGATATCGGCCACCACCACATCGTCACCCCGCTCTCGGAGCCGGCGCAGGGTGGCCAGGCCAATCCCGGTGGCACCACCGGCGATCAATGCGGTTGTCAAAGCACCTCCTCGTCGCGGGGGCGGTCCCCCGGCTGCACTGCTCGCCCCGACAGCTTGCCGCTCGACCGGCAGTTGCACTATTGGGGAAGGATAAGTAGCATTCCATGTTAGGCAGTAAGACAGCAAGGCAGGTAGGCAAGGCCGAGCGCAGGTCGCTTCGTTGCCCACCTTATTACGAGCCCTGCCTCCCAACTTGCCGGAACACCGTCGATAAAAGCGAGAAGAAAGCAGGGGTAATGGCAGAGCTCGATTCGGGGCCGGTGGTCGTCAGGTACCGGGACATGGAGCGGCGGACCTGGGGCGACGAAGAATCCGGACGGCTCCCCGACTGGTTCTACGCCGACAATCTCAAGCTCAACTTGAACATTGTCGGGATGGCACCAAACGGCGCGGTCCTCCACTCTCCGCAAAACCCGAGCATATTCGGTGCGGATGAGCTCTTTTACGTCCTTGAGGGCATGATGGTCCAGTCCAACCCAGCCACGGGAGAAGTCCTGGTCGTCAAGCCGGGCGAAGCAACCTATTTCCGCAAGGACACTTGGCATCACCAGTGGAACTATTCCAACCACCAGCTGAAGATGCTTGAGTTCTTCCAGCCTGCGCCCAAGGCTGGCACGGGCGGCGCTTATGCCCGCTCTCACACGAACATCACGGAATACCGCCACAAGCGGGACGACCTCCTGGGCCAATGGCCCGCGGCCCGCGAGAAGCTGGAGGCCGAACGCACAATGTGGCACATCGGTGAAAAAGACATACTTTGGCGGCTGGAGGGCGGCACCCGTGGCCGCGAACTGCTTGTCGGCATAATGCTCTCGACCGAGCACGTAACGGTAGGCAAGATCAGTTTCCTGGGCGGTCAGCGCTCCTCGGTGTTCACCCATAAGGGTGACAAGATCGTCGTCTTGGAGGAGGGCAACCTGCATATCGAGTTCCCCGCTACCAAGGCCTGGGTGGAGCTGGAACCAATGGACGGGTGCCGCATCCCCGAGGGCGTGCCGCATTCCTTCTACAACATGTCGCACGAGCCGGCGCGGTGCGTGTTCTCGGTGGCCCCCGACTACCTCCCAGGCAGTGAGGACTGAAGGCGCATGACGTCCCTGGTCGGCGCCGCTGGGTCTGCGGCTGTCCTCGTGACTGACGGCTATTTGGACCTGGAGTTCTGGTACCCGGTCCTGCGCCTTCGGGAGGCGGGCGTAGACGTCACGATCCTAGGGCCCGAAGCAGACGGCACCCTGCGCAGCACCCTGGGCTACCCGGTGGTGCCCGACAAGAGCACGTCTGAGGCCGGCGAGCACTGTGACCTAGTGGTCATCCCGGGTGGCGCGGCGGCCGAGCAGTTGGCCGCCGACGAGGGCGCTGTCGCCCTCGTATCCTCCCTGGCCGGCCACGGTGCCAGGGTGGTCACGATAGGCAAAGGGGCTCTTGTCGCAGCGGCGGCCAACGTGCAGGTTGAGGCACAGTGCCAGGATGCTGATGGCTTGCCTCAATTGTTCCGTACGCTACTGGGAGCTGACTAGATGTACCGTGCCGGGCGCGAGTGAGCACTAACAGAAGGAGCCCGCAGTGAAGCTAAGTGAGGCGCGCATCGCGGTACTGGCCGAGAACCAGTACCAGGAACTCGAGCTCTGGTACCCGGTCCTCCGGTTCCGGGAAGGGGGGGCCGATGTGATCATCGTCGGGCCCAAAGCGGCGCAGATGTACTCGAGCAAGTTGGGCATACCAGTCGTTAGCGACGTGGCTGCGGCGGCATTGAGCCCCGAAGACATAGACGTGCTCGTCATCCCCGGAGGTTTTGCCCCCGAGGCGATGCGCAAGAGCGCCGACATCATTGACCTAGTGCGCAAGGTCCACGATGGCGGTGGCATCGTGGCTGCTATCTGCCATGCTGGGTGGGTCTTGGCATCCGCCGGCATCGCCAAAGGCCGCCAGCTCACATGCGTCCCTGTGATCCGGGACGACGTCTTGGCGGCAGGAGCTGAATATATCGACAAGCCCGTCGTCCGAGACGGTAACCTCATCACCTCTCGGCTACCCAACGACGTCCCGGTCTTTTGTGCCGAGATCATAAGGGCGGTTTCCGAGTTGGGTGAGCACCGGGGATCTGGTGCCACCTGGCCCGCCGCAGGCCCCCGAGCGTCCGCCGTTTATGAGGTGCCCGCACGCCTGGTCCAGGCTCCGGCCGGCCGGGCCACAGCGAACTACACAACAACGTCAGCACTCGTCGGGCGCTAAGGAAAAGATCCGAGTGGCAGGTACGACGGCAGGGGCGTTGGAATTGCTCCAGTTGTCGCGCGTCAACCAGGACAGCGCGGCCGACCTGGTCCGGTGCCAACTCATCGAGATGATCGAGTCGGAGCGCATCGCCATCGGGCAGCGGTTACCGGCTGAAACGGAGCTCGCCGCCGCCTTCGGGGTCAGCCGGCCCGTTGTCCGCGAGGCTCTTGTCAGCCTACGGATCCTCGGCTTGACCTCCGCTCGCTCGGGACGAGGTACCTTCGTGGCTTCCAACCGGATCAGGATCCCCCTGTCTTTTGGAGGTAACTCCCCCGAGCAGCTTCACGAGGTCCGACGCTGCCTTGAGGTCCCATGCGCGGGGCTGGCCGCCCGTCGACGGGACAACAAGGACCTTGCCGAGCTCGGCCGCTTAGTTGACGAGTTCGAAGCCGAAGCGGACCCGGCCCGGCGCGTACGCGTCGATTCGCGTTTTCATGTCTGCGTAGCGCGCGCCACCGGCAACCCGCTTTTCGCCCGGCTCGTCGAAGACCTCCGAAGCGCTGTCGAGGAGCAGTCCCTAGCCGTGTCCCTCGTCCCCGGGCGTCGGGCGGCGGCAACCCAGGAACATCGGGAGCTTTTCGAAGCCATCCGCCGCTCTGACAGCGAGGCGGCCGAAAGGGTGATGTCGGCCCACTTGGAACACTTGGAGGAATCCATGGCGGAGCTGGTTGACGGTCGTGGGACACCGACAAGGAACGGCCGGGCAACGGCAAGCAATAACGGTCGCACCCCCTCCCGGGGATCCCGGGCGAAAGCGAGGCACTCATGAAGGTTATAAGGACAGTGGTGGGCGATGTCGATGCCGGTACCAACGGCGTCACCCTGACCCACGAGCACTTGCTCTACGCCTACCCGGGCGCCGACCTGGACCATCGCGCTGCTTTCGATTTCGAGGAGATCGTGGACCGGGTGGCTGGGGACCTCACGAAGGCTAAAGAGGAACATGGCGTAAGGACCGTGGTGGAGATGACCCCCGCGGAGGTGTACCGACATCCCCCTTTGATGAAGGCCGCGGCGGAGCGCAGCGGGGTCAATGTGGTCGCTGTCACCGGGTTTTTTCCTCAGTCGATGGGCCTCCCGTACTACTGGAGGCGCCAAACGGTCGACGAGATCGCCGAGTTTTTCACCACCGACCTTCGGGTGGGCATGATGTGGGCCGGCCAACAGACGAATATAAAGGCAGGTGCGATCAAGATCGCCACTGGCGGCGAAGGGGTTGCGACGGCACCGTCCCCGCCGGGACCGGACGGCCTGCGTATTACCGCCATCGAACAGCGGGTTGTCAGGGCCGCTGCCCGCGCTCAACGCGAAGTCGGGTGCTTGGTCAACACCCACACCGACCCCAATGACTACGCGGTGACCAACCCCGGTATGGAACAACTGGACCTGCTGGAGGACGAGGGAGCCGATCTGTCCCGTGTGATCATCGGCCATGCTTTCATTCAGAACATGGGTTTGCAGCAGCTCTACGAGATAGTAGAGCGCGGCGCCACCCTCAACATCGACCATGTCGGGATCCCGTGGAAACACGGGAGCACGGACGAGTTGGACGGGAAATTGGCTGAACAGGTTTTCCAGCTCGTTCAGAGCGGTTATGGCGACCAGATCACCTTTTCTTACGACCGCTGGTTCTATAACCCGCGGGCACGGGTAACCGACCTTGACCCCGAGTTCCTCAATGCCCGCGTCCCCGTCGGGTACATGTTCGAGTCGTTCGTCCCCCGACTGCTCAAAATGGGCATCGATGAAGACGTCATCGACCGGATATTGGTCCAGAACCCCAGACGACTATTGGCCATCGATGTTTGACGGCGCGGCCTTTGCGTTGTGAGCCTCGCTCCTGGAGGGCCGAAGCCCGTAGTAGCCATCGACTGGGGCGGGACCTGGGTCCGGGCGGCAGTGGTCGAGGGGGGCGCTATAACCGTCGGGCCTCATCGGGCGCGCAAACCGGATCATGTCGGTGACCAGCTCGAAATAGTGGCGGACCTGGTCGACCGGCTGACCAAGCAGTCGGGTGGGGTGTTTGGCGTCGGGGTGGCGGTGGGAGGGATCGTTAGTCACGACGGAGCTGTCATTTCGTCGTCAAACACCGGCCTGAGCGGCGTTGACCTCCGTTCCGAGCTCACCTCGCGGCTGCGCCAAGAAGTCTTCGTCATCAACGATGTCCAGGCCGCGGCCCTCGCAGAGGCGGAGGGTTCCCCTCGCGGTAGCACCGTGGTACTACTCATGGTGGGCACGGGCGTAGGGGGCGCGATTGTGCACGATGGCCACCTGGTACGGGGACGTGGCGCGGCCGGCGACTTCGGGCACACGGTAATTTTGGTGGGTGGCCCCAGGTGCGCATGCGGCGGGACGGGCTGCCTCGAGCAACTGGTGTCGGGACGCGTGCTCGACGACGCAGCGCGGGCCTTGGCGACGAGTGGCAGTTCTCCGCAACTGACCGCATTAGGACGACAAAGGGCGGTCCACGGCGGTGACCTTGATGACGCCGCCCTGGCGGGGGACCCTGCCGCGCGGCTTATGCTGAGCGACGCGGCGATAGCTCTGGCCGCCGGTTTGAGGGCCATCGCTGCAGCTGCCGACCCCGATCGGGTTGTGCTGGGAGGAGGCGTCCTTCGACAGGAGACTTACTTGCGCAGCCTGGTCGAGCCAGCATGGGAGGATCAAAGGCCTCCGTGGACAGCCCTTGAAATTTGCAGTGCCCGCCTGGGGGACGAGGCCGGCCTTCTAGGGGTGAGCCAATTGTTCGGCGTCTCAAATCTCGCGGACGATTAATGAGCACCTCCTCCGGCCCCCGGTATGTCGTGGCGGACCGCCTACTGCTGGGCGGTGCCCCTTCGGCAGAGTTCGACGGGCTAGCCCTGGAAGGCAGCCGTATCTCGGGCTTGGTACCTCGCGGCACGGCCCTGCCAAAAGACCGGGTCGTCCACTACCCCGGGGCTACGGTCCTGCCCGGGCTCGTGGATGCCCATACCCATGTCTGCCTGGCATCAGGCGAGGACCTTTCCCGACCTGTCACTGAGGAATTGCTCGCCTCTTCAGTCGCGCAGGGCCTGATATCGGCCAAAGGGATGCTTGCCGCCGGAGTGACTACGGCGCGGGACCTGGGTGCTCGCGGTCGGGCCGCTCAGCTGGTCAGGGGTGCGCTGACCAGTCGTAGCGGCCCACGCTTGCTCGTGTCCGGTCGCCCTATAACGAGCCCCGACGGTCATTTCGCGTCCTTTGGCATCGTTGCCCGCGGTCCTCGCGACCTAGCCCAGGCCGTGGATACGCTCGCCGAAGAGGGCGTCGATCTCGTAAAACTGGTTCTAACTGGCGGGAACTTGACGCCCGGCACTGACCCGAGCAGCGCCCAGTTCTCCGCCGACGAGGTCCGCGCGGTCGTTGGACGTGCCAGAGCACACGACCTGCGTGTGGCTGCCCACGCTCATGGCTTGGCCGGCATCGAGCTGGCGGTTGGCGCCGGCGTCAACACGATCGAGCACTGCAGCTGGGCGACGCCGGAAGACTTTCCTGGCGAGCCCGTGCGGCGCTTGGTGGACAAGATCGTCGAGCAGGGCATCATTGTCGTGGTAGCTGGCCCATTGCCAGTGGAATTGGCAGGGGGCTACTCGAGCGCGCCCTCCGAGCCGTTGCCCCCAAATGCCGTTCGCGTCCTCAAGGCGTGGGCCAATGCCGCAGCACTCATCGATGCGGGGGTGCGGGTGGCTTTGGGAACAGACTCGCTGTTCGGCCAGTTCCCCGGATGGCAGGACCTCATACTTAGGGCCGAAGCATTGGTCGCCTACGGCAGTTGGCCCACGGCCCAAGTCGTCGAGCTCATGACCGAGGGCGGCGCGGCCGCTTTGGGTTTGCCCAGCTCCATCGGTCGCTTGGAAGCGGGCCGGCAAGCAGACCTTCTCGTGGTGTCGGGCGACCCTTCCACTGATATCGGGTGCCTGCGCCACGTGCGTGCCGTTTATAAAGGCGGCCAATTGGTGCCGGGCAGCCTCCCCGCAGGAGAGGCCAGCGAATTGAAATCTCCGGAACTAGTTCCTCAGTTGTCCGGCCAAGGTGGGCTTGCCTCCCCCGCCGTGACCGCGTAACATCTCGCGTGCAGTCAGACTGCAAGGCAGCCGGTCAGCTAGAGACCACCGGTGTCACGCCGGTGAGAGTGGGAGGAGTCTTATGACCACGCAAAGCATCGGGTCGGTACCCCAAGGCGTTTACGATCGCCGTTTTTCTCGTAGGGACTTTCTCAGGGGCGGACTGGCAGTGGGCGCTCTCGGTGCGGCCGCGCCCTACCTGCTGGGCGGTACGGCCCAAGCGAGCGCCCGTCTACTGCCTGACTCATCCGGAAGCGTAAAGGGGACAATCGACTTCCTGTCATGGGACGCCTACGATCTGCGCTTCCCGCTCATGGACCAGTGGCGTAAGCAACACGGGATCGGCATGAACTCGACTTACATCAGCGACTATCCCGAGATCCCGGCCAAGCTCACATCGCCAGCCTCGCGTGGGCTCTACAACCTGGCCACATATGGGGCGCAATACGGGCAAGAGTGGAAAGCGCTCGGGATACTCACGCCCCTCGACATGACCAAGATCCCCAATTACGCCAATTCCCTCGCCTTCTTCAAGAGCGGTCCAACGTGGCAACGCTACTGGAACTTCGATGGGCACCAGTGGGGCATCCCCTTTACATGGAGTTATGCCGCCAACAATTACAACTCGGCTAAGGTCGGGCCGCCCAAGACGACAGCCGATTTCCTAAAGCCTGAGTTCAAGAAGAAGTTCGCGCTGAACGACGACTACCAGGGTGAGATCCTGCTGGCAGCCCAGGTGCTCAAGATCGCCAACCAAAAAGGGCTCTTCACTCCGGCCCAACTGCGCGACATCGTTGATTTCCTGAACAGTCTCAAGAAGAATGCTCTCCTCGTCGCGCCCAGCAACGGCGACATCGCCAACCTTTTCGCTAGCGGCGAGATCGTCGCCTGTGTCGACGGCTTCCTCGGCATGGAGGAGCTCGTCGCGCAAAAGGGGGTCAAGTCAATCAGGAGCGTCGTGCCTGCCGAGGGTAGTTTCTCTTTCGTCGACAGTTTCTTCATTCCCGCCGGCTCCAACGACAGCGACTCGGTTTACGCCTTCATAAACGAGGCGCTCGCCCCCCCTATGCAGGCGCAGGAATCGGGGTACCTCCAGGCTGGGGTCACCACGGTCAACGGGGTTGCCGCTCTGTCGGCCGCGAACAAGGCGGCTTACCAACCGAGCAACGTGGCAGCCCTTTTCGCCACCGCGCCCCTGTTCGACCTGCCGACCAACCCACCAAAAGGCTATACCTCAATAGCCGATTGGGAGAATGCCTGGGAGAGCGTCAAAGCGTCGTGAGCCTAGCGGCCTCGCTCGCAGCTGAGGCTCCGGCGCGAGGCCGCCGTCGTCCGTGGGCTCTCCTCGCGCTCCTCCCGGTCGGGGCGGCGATCTGCCTGGGCTTCGTCGTCCCCTTAGCGATGCTGGTGGTCCAGAGCTTCCACCCGCCCCAAGGCTTCGGGTTGTTGCCCAGCTCGTCGTTCAGCGTCAGTTCGTACACTCAGGTGCTTAGCTCTTCGGTCTACCGGGCCTTGGCCCTCAACACCTTGGAGATCGCCGGGTTTGGGACGCTGCTAACGACAGTCATGACGTTCCCCGTTGCCTATTTCATCAGGTTCCGGCTCAAGCGGGCGCAGAACCTGGCCTTATTGCTGACAATGGTCCTGCTCTTTGCCGGCTACATCGTGAAGGTCTATACCTGGCGCGTCATCCTGGGGAACTATGGCGTCCTCAACTCCATGCTGACCTCGCTGGGCGTCGTACACCACCCGCTCGGTGTCCTATTGTTCAGCAAGCTGGCCGTCTTCATCGTAGTGACCTACCTGTCCCTCCCCGTCTCCATCCTCATCCTGGTCGGCGCGCTGCAAAACGCCGACCCAGCCCTGGTCGAAAGTGCTCGGGACCTCGGTGCTGGAGGGGTACGCGCGGTCGTGTCCGTGCTCGTACCGGTGGCCATGCCGGGCATCGTGGCTAGCCTGGCGTACGGCTTTGTCGCCATCGCTGGTGACTATGTCACGCCCCAGCTCGTAGGCGGGCCCTCCGGACAGTTGATCGGTGTTTCGGTCTACGACCAATTTGTCAACGTAGGTAACCCACCGGGCGGTAGTGCCCTCACCCTACTCATGCTCTTGGTTTTTGTCGTGGTCTATGGCCTGCTCCGGCTATTGGAACGCCGGTTCGACACGCGGTAGGACAGGAGTTCAAATGGCCGACATATTTGTCCCTGGAGCAGTCCCCTGATGCGCCGGCGCCGGATCGGTGCCCTGGAGATCTATGTGGGGGCGATGTTTATCCTGCTGTTCTTCCCGCTCGTGGTCCTGGTCTTGTTCTCCTTCGTCAAGTCGGGCGACATGCGCTTCCCCATTACCGGGTTCACCCTGTCTTGGTACCGTGAGGTCTTCTCCGACTCCAGCGTCCTCGACGGGATCCTCAACAGCCTTGAAGTCGGCATCTTCGCCGGCCTCATCGTCACCTGCATCGTCACGCCAGCGGTCCTCCTGCTGAGCCGGACACGCCTTCGATGGGCAGGAGCGGCGGCCGCCATCCTCATCGCCCCAGCCGCGTTGCCCGGGCTCGTCATCGGCGTCTCACTCCTCAACCTCTTCGGTGACCTACACATGACCCTGTCGCTAGTCACGGTGACCGTGGGCCATGTTATTTACTGCATACCGTTCTTCTACCTGATCCTCAATGCCCGTCTGAAGAACTTCGACCGTCACCTGGAGGAGGCCGCCATGGACCTGGGCGCCGGGCCGTGGCAGCGCTTCCGGCGCTTGGTGCTGCCGCTTACAGCGCCCGCAATCCTCGGGGCTACCATGGTCGTGCTCGCTCTGTCGTGGGACGAGTTCCAGATAAGCTTCTTCACCATCGGGGACCGCAGTACGCTCCCCCTCGTGATCTGGTCAAGGGCACGACGCGTCATCGACCCCTCGGTCAACGCTGTGGGGACCTTGATGATCGCCGGGTCGTTGCTGATTGTCCTCCTGACTCGTCGCCTGATCGTGGAGAGCTATTCGTGAGCCACGTCGGCACAGGCCAGCCCCCTTCGCTGTCGATCGCTCAATCGAGCACCGCAGCGGGAGAGGGTGGCCTCATAGCAGCAGTGGATTTGCGAGGACTCGAAAAGCGGTTCGCGACACAGGTGGCCGTGTACCCGTTGGACCTGACAGTGGCCGGCGGGGAATTCCTGACCCTCCTCGGCCCGAGCGGGTGTGGTAAGACGACCTTACTGCGCATGATCGCCGGGTTAGAAGTGCCAACCGGCGGGCGGATCCACATCTTCGGTCAGGACATCACTGACCGGCCGCCAAACAAGCGGCCCCTCAACTTGGTGTTCCAGCGGGCCACTCTTTTCCCCCACTTGAATGTTGCCGACAACATCGCGTTGGCCCAAGCTTCGTCGGGTCAGCCGCCAAGAAGTCTCGAAAAAACAGGAGGCGATGCTGGAGATGGTGGACCTGGCCGGCTTCGGCCCCCGTCGTGTAAGCGAGCTTTCGGGAGGCCAGGCTCAACGAGTCGCCTTGGCCCGCGCACTGGTCAACAACCCCAGGGTACTCCTGCTGGACGAACCGCTCTCGGCACTGGACTTGGCCGTCCGCAGGCAACTACAAAGCAAGCTCAAAGAGATCCACCGGACCTTGGGCACGACGTTCGTATACGTCACCCATGACCAAGAAGAGGCACTCAGCATGTCCGACCGGGTGGCGGTAATGCGGGCCGGGCGCATCCAGCAACTCGGCACGCCGAAGGAGATCTACCAAAGCCCGTGCTCGGGTTTCGTGGCCCGCTTCCTCGGTCTCGGCAACGTCTTGGATAGCACCGTCGTCGCGGTCCGTCCTGACGAGCTAGAGCTCGCTGCCGCGGGCTTGCGGATCGTCGTCGACAGCCGATTGTCTACCGCCTCTCCTGGTGCCCGCTTCAGCGTCGTGGTGCGCCCGGACATGATCGAGCTTCACCCCTCGAACGGGGCCGCCCCAGTAGGGGCTAACACGCTCAGCGGCACTGTCTCGGACGTAAGATTTGCGGGATCGGTGGTGCACTACAACATCATGGGCTTGGGGCGGGACTGGCAGGTCAGCTTGCCGTCCAGCGCGGACCGTAACTACCAAGTCGGCAGCGTGGTCGACCTTTCTTGGCCTCGTTCCGCCGGTGTAATTATGGCTCCGGAATAAATACCTAACCTCGGACGGTCTCAAGGCGGCACCTCGCGGCCCAAGGTCCTCTAATGTGCCGGACGACCCGGCAGCGCTCTGTCGCCCTGGTGGCCGGCTCTTCTGGGGTGCCCTGAGGGTGTCGGGGAGATTTGGCCGGCGTGGCACGTCATCCTCCCAACAGGACGCGTAGACCGGTGCTCGCCATGACCACGGCTACGAAGCCATCCATGAGCTGCCAAGCCCGAGGTCGCTTGAGGGCTCGCGCGAGCAGCCGAGCACCGAAGCCCAGCGCGGTAAACCACAGGATGCTCGCAACGGCGGCTCCACCCCCGAACCACCATTGGTACCCGGGCCGAGTGTTGGCGATCGAACCGAGCAGCACCACCGTATCGAGGTAGACGATCGGGTTCAGCCAGGTGAAAGCCAAGCAAGCTCCCGCGACACCGGTCCACGACGAGTCGTCCGTCCCGGCGCCAGGAGGGACCGCCGCTGAGCGGCAGGCCCGTCGCGCGGCGAGGGCACCGTAGCCGAAGAGGAAGGCGGCACCGATGACCCGCGCTCCCGGTACGAGCCAATGGCCGCTGGCCACTACGGCGCCGGCACCGGCGACACCTGCCGCGATGAGCACGATGTCGGAGACGGAGCAAATGGCCACAACGGTCGGCACGTGGTGGCGGAGCACGCCCTGGCGCAGCACGTAGACGTTCTGTGGCCCGATGGCGATGATCAAGGAAAGGCCGAACGCCAAACCGGCGACAAGCGCAGTCCAAGCTGCGTTGAGCATCCACTCAGGTAAGCAGGGGTAGCGTCACGTAGCCAGCTAATGTTTCTGACGTTTCATTAGAGTTGCTAACTATGGACCTCGACCTGGACCAGCTCGAAGCTCTGGCTGCGGCGGTCTCGGAAGGAACGTTCGAGGCGGCCGCGCGAGCCCTGCACGTCACTCCGTCAGCAGTGAGCCAGCGCGTAAAGGCTTTGGAGACGGCGGTCGGGCGAATATTGCTGGTCCGCTCGAAGCCTGTCCGGACGACGCCGTCGGGCCAGACCCTGTTGCGCGCAGCCCGCCAGATCCGGACAATCACGGCCGAAGCAAACCGTGAACTCGGAAGCGACGATGCGGCCGAACCCTTGACGGTCGCGCTCGCTGCGAATGCGGACAGCCTGGCGACCTGGCTCATCCCCGCCCTGGCCAGTGTCGGGCATCCTTCAATGATCTTCGACGTGCAGCGGGCCGACGAGACCATGACAGCCGACCTGCTGCGGGACGGTACGGTCATGGCGGCGGTGACATCGTCTGCTGAACCGGTGCCCGGGTGCACCATCGAGCGGCTTGGGCGGATGCGCTACGTGGCCAGGGCCTCGGCTTCGTTCGTGGAGCGCTGGTTCAGTGAAGGGGTTACCGGGCCGGCGCTGTCGCAGGCTCCCGTCGTCACCTTTGACCGCGACGACATCCTCCAGGACACGTACCTGCGGCGTCATTCGCACCGTCGCCTCGACCCGCCCCGGCACTACGTGCCGGGTTCCGAAGCTTTCGTCCAGGCTGTCCGCTCTGGTCTCGGCTGGGGCATGGTCCCGGACCTCCAAGTACGCAGCGGCGACGAGGGGGAGGAACTTGTTGAGTTCGACCAGGCTGGTGGGATAGATGTCAGCTTGTATTGGCAGCAGTGGCGCCTGCGCTCGATGTCCCTCGATCTCGTAGCAAGCGCCGTCCGTGCCGCAGCGGCGAACGTATTGGGATGATAATGCAGTCATGAAACCCGGGGCATCGAGCAACACCTGCCGCTCAGATGTCTAGTCACCCCTTGTCCGGGTTACTGGAAATCTCCCGGACAACCCAGATCCTCCCAAGTCTGACGCCGGGTTTGACGATGCAACCTCGGTGTTGGGCGGCCAAGGCGGTCTAGATCGTAGCTGCAACCGGCGGCCGCTCCGAAAGGGCACGCAAATGACGACGAGCACCGATCGGCGCTCGGCGCCGGCCCGGACCACCGAAACGCAAGGCATCCCCGCGACAGCGGACTGTGGTTCGAATGAGGCGCTTGAACCATCTCCGGTCTGCGAACCTGTGAGTAGGACCGTTGCTCCCCCAACGCACGCGGCGTTGCCCATGGCACCGGGCCGTCGGCTCGCGCAATAGGCTCCCGACTGTGGAGCGCCTGAACGATCTCGCCGAAGTTGTACTGCCTACGGGCTCGCGTCGCAGAGCGACTGCCCGGAAGGCATACAGGGCGCTTCGGCCGGGCGAACCGGCTGTCCCAGAGCACCTAGTAGCGCGCTTTCGAACGCTGACAACCGAACAGGAAGCCGACCTCGCTGAGAGCATCTGCACCAACTACTTCGCGAGCATGGAAGCGTCTTTCGGCCCAGCGGACGACTATGCCGCCAGCGACGCAGGACGTGCTGACATCGAGAACCACCTACATAACAGGATTGCGGGCGACCGCCGTACCGTGGTCCCGTGGCTCGACTCATTACGGGCACTGAACGGCGCGAGGATCCTCGAGATAGGTGCCGGGATGGGGGCGTCCACCGCTTGCCTCGCTGAGCAGGGAGCGAGTGTAACAGCGGTCGATGTCCATGGCGAAGCTCTTCGGGTGACCGAGCGACGTTGCCAGCTGATGGGCCTCGACGACCGCGTCAAGATCGTCGAGGCAAACGCAACGACTATGAGCACGCTCGGAGCGCGCGGCGACTTCGACGTGATCGTGTTCTTCGCGTGCCTGGAGCACATGACAATCGATGAACGTCTCGAGTCTCTGACCACGGCATGGGCGATGCTGTCGCCGGGCCAACACCTGGTGATCATCGAGACGCCGAACAGGCTGTGGTGGTACGACGACCATACCTCGATGGCCCCGTTCTTCCACTGGCTCCCCGACGACCTCGCCATTCGGTATGCGCCGCTGACGCCCCGCCCTCATTTCAATCAGGCCTTCGTTGGCCCTTCGCCGGACGCCCTCTTGGACCTTGCTCGATGGGGTAGGGGGGCCAGTTTTCACGAGTTCGTACTCGCGCTCGGTACCCCGCTGGCGGACCTCCCGTTGAGCTCGGCGATGCACAGGTACCTCCGTCGTCAACGACCGCAATTCCTGCGGCTCTTGCACCAGGTCGCGCCGGACGTGCCTGAAGGCTTCCTCTGGCCCTACTTGGACCTCGCGCTCCAACGATGAGCTAAGACAGCCCGCACGTTACGCCAGTGCCCGAGCTCGCTCATTCCTAGCCAATGGTGGCAGTAGGGCGTCGTCGCGGTCGCGGAGGATGCGGGCGCCGGAGCGCCGCCGGGGGCCTCAGGCGGAACCAACCGCAGGTGATGCCCGCCGCGCCGGCGGCTGCAGCACGTAAGTTGTCCTAAACAAAAGGATCAGACCGCTGATGACCAGACATTTCGGCTACGCAATCGACAAGCGCTACCTACCTGTGCTGGTGCCCTTTGGGCTCCGGCCCGCAAAGGACGGCGTCACGCTCACCGATGACGGTTCCTTCGTGGCAACCTTCGGCTTTTTCAAACTTGCAACAACGCTCGCGAACGTCAACGGTGCGCATATCACTCGGAAATATCGCTGGTGGACCGCTTTCGGTGCGCGCACATCACGTGCTGACGACGGGCTGAGCTTTGGGACCAACCACGACGGAGGCGTGTGCGTGCATTTCGCCGAGAAGGTGCCGTCGAAACTTCGACGAAGCGGTCACTCCGCGCTCACCGTCACCGTAGCCGACCTCGAGGGGCTGACGGCAGCCTTAGGCGGCGACCACTCCGAGCCACCCGCTCAGCAAATCTGATCGGGGGCTACCCCCGCGCTTTTTACCGCCCTCGGGGGGGCTCCACACCGCACTTCTGGTTGTCTTCAGAGAGGCGGTTGCGCAGTCGATAAGACTGGGTGACGACCACGGAAGGTGTTCTCCGCCACGCGGGCGACCGCGCTACGCCCACGAGGTGTGGCTCGGCGGAGTGCAGCCACCTGGCGGCCGAGCGCGAACTGCTCATAAGCGTCGTCGAACTGGCTTCCAACCCGGATATCTTGCTGTCCCAGCTTCGTCGACTTGGTTTGCAACCGGCTGGCCGTGGCGTTGAACCTCGACCGCGCGTTCGTGCTACTAGTCGAACGGGTCGGTGAGGCAACTAGTGGACCGGCCTCATTCAAGTTGGCCGGCAGGTACCCCAATACCGCTGACGGACCGATGGCAAGCGAAACTCGTGCCGCCCGGCGTGTGCTATCGAGTGGCCTTGCCGAAGCCTCCTGGAGCAAGAGCGCGAGCTGGCTGGCGGCGCCAGTACGCGGCTCCTCGGGCGTGTTGGGCGTCCTGGTGGCGGCGAGCAGCGAAGGCAATTGCTACATCGAAGAGCACGCGGAAGTCCTGCAGGCCATAAACCGTCAATTGGCTCAAGCGATCGAGCGGGACACCAGGGCGGAGGAACAGACCGTCAACGAACGCTCCACCGCCGCCATCCGCCGGCTGCTCGAGGAAGGCTCGGCGGCTAGCACCGTCCGTGAAGCGGGCACCATCCTCGCCCAAGTAGCCGCTGACGCGTTCCACTGTGAGCGCGCTGGCATGTACGCCGTCGACAAGAACGGGGTTATCTCGTTCACAGTGGGTGTCGGGGCCCCGCCGGAGATTTGCGACGCCTTGGCCGCCGCGCTCGAAGGCAAACGGGCTAATGACTCGCCTGCCTGGCAGAGGACGGCCCAGTCGCTCGGCCCCGCCTTGGTTGGTGACGCAAAGCTGCTCCCAGTTCGGCCCGGCGGGCTCGTGGAGACCCTGGATTTCAAGTCTTACGTCGCCCTCCCACTGCTATCTGCTGAAGGCCACATCGGCTACGTCATGTGCGGCGATGTCACCGTCGCGCGTACGTGGGCACGTCACGACGAAGCTCTCGCCCGCCAGTTAATGTTGGAGGGCGCCCTAGTCGTCGACAACGCTCGGCTGCGCGAGTCCGAGCGGGCGCAGTTGGCGGAGATGGAGCGCCGGGCGTTCCACGACCGACTGACTGACCTGCCTAACCGTGACCTTCTCGCCGAGCGAATGGAAGAGGCGTTAGCCAAGGCCGACGCGGGGGATGCCGCTTTGGCGCTATTGGTTCTCGACTTGGACGACTTCAAGCAAGTGAACGACGCGCTCGGCCACCACTACGGTGACCTCCTGCTGCAAAAGGTAGGCGCAGTCCTGGCTGGACTGGCCCACGCGAGCGACACCGTTGCCAGGCTCGGCGGCGACGAGTTCGCGATCCTGGTGGTCGGCCAGGGCCCGATTGCCCGCACTGCCATTGCCATGGCGGAGCGCATCTATCAGCGGCTCCTAGAGCCCCTTTGGCTTGGCAACGTCCCTGTGCAGGCAGCTACGAGCGTGGGGATCGCCCTGTTCCCGGACCACGGCCGGGACCCGACGACACTTCTCAGGCACGCCGACGCCGCAATGTACGAGGCTAAGCGCAAAGGCAATGGGCCTGTGGTGTATGGCGGGGCCGGGGACCGGCCATAATCAACGGGCTCATATTGTCCAACGAGCGCTGCCGGACCAATAACCCCAACTGCTCCTGGGTTGCTCGTCGAAGGGGCACCTTCCGTCCACGGCGCCGTTTTGGGCGCAAACCTTGTTTTTGCTGGGTATGGTCTTAATATGATGGGCTGACCGTTCCAGCGCAGCGAAGCATTGATGCGACATCGGTGCCACGAAAGGAGCCCGATGGCAGAGGCGGATAACCCAAGGCATGGCGGCTCTCGGGTCAGCATGCGCGACATTGCCCAACAAGCCGGTGTGTCAACAGCCACGGTATCCGCATTTCTTTCCGGCAAGCGGCCCGTGTCAGTTGCCACTCGAGCGCGCTTGGAAGCGGCGATCAAGATGCACGGCTACCGGGCCAATGCATCCGCGAGAGCTCTCGCTCACGGGCGCACGAATACGATCGGTCTGCTCATACCTCCCCAGGGAAGGTCACTTTCATCCTTCGCAGTCGATTTCATCCCGCGCGTCGTACAGGAGGCACAGGGCGCGGACTATGACGTGCTCGTCTCGATCTCCCTTGAGGAGCGCCAGGTCTTCGCCCGCCTCATAGAGGAGCAGCGCGTCGACGGGGTGATACTGCTGGAGGTTTCGCTCGAGGACCAACGTGTTGACCGTCTTCAGGCGGCAGGTGTCCCGTTCGTGACGGTAGGCCGCACGGCGCGCCCCAATGACTACACCTGGGTTGACATTGATTTCGCGGCATTAGCTCGGGCGTTTGTACACCATCTTGCGGACTTACGTCATCGGCGCATCGTCTTGTTCAACGCCGGCGAAGAGCTGTACTCGCGAGGCTTCGGCCCGGCGCGCCGTGCTCAGGAGGGTTTTATTCAAGCCTGTGAAGAGCTCGGCGTCAGTGGCCGAGTCGTCTACAGCGATGTGAACCCCGAGTCCGGCCTCCGAGTAACCCAAGACCTACTGTCCGAGGACCGCGACTTTACTGGTATCGCAGTGATCAATGACCATGCGCTCTGGGGCATCTATCAGGCCCTTGCCAGCGCCGGGCTCCGGGTACCGCAAGATGTCTCGATTATCGCCCTTGCGGACACGCGATGGCCGGAAGCGTTGTCCCCGCGCCTAACTGCCGCTCACCACCCGGTCGAAGAGATGGCGGCCGAGGCAGTGCGGTTCCTGGTCCGCCTTCTCGAAGACCGCGCGCACCCTCCCATTAGCCGTTTGCTGCAGCTACCGATCATCCTCCGCGAGTCCACGGCAGCCGCGCCGGTCGGCCCCCATACCGCCGAGCGGGCTGTCGACAACTCCGCCAGCAGGCACGACCGGTCCCTGCATGCCAAGGGGCAGGAACCGCATGAGCAGGCCGGGTGAAAAGCACGACCCTTCCGTGACGCCGGCTCGTCGCCTCCGATGCGGGTGGCTCTGCGCGGTCGGCGGGGTGAGCCTTCCGGGACATCCTCAAATCCGCTCCCGGGGCCCAAACATCTAACCGGTTAGATTGCCCTTGACCTGCGGGCTCTCATCCGCTATCTTGACCCAACAATATGCGCTTCGACTCCCGAAGGACCCCGCCGAGCGGGGCCCCATGAGACGACCAGCCCTTCTGAGTGGGCGACCGACAATGGCTCGGGCAAGGCCTGGGACGCGCATCATCACGCGCTTGCAGAGGCCAGCGACAGAGCATCACCGGAGAAGACCATGAACGCGCACAGATGACCCCACATCGCCACAAGCACGGCAACCAAGAGGCACAAGGCACATAACCTTTTGGCGACGCCGGTTCGTCAGTAGCTGCAACATTTCCGCTGCTTGAGAGCCGGGACGCGCCACCGGGGGGGCGTCGCCCCGAGGTACCTAATCGCAAAGTGCATTTAGACCAGGCCGATGGCCTTGTTGCTTCGCGCCTCAAAGAGCGTCCAGTACATCGCGATGCAGGCTCACAGACAGGAAAATCCGTGCCAACCGTACGACGATCAAGCAACCGAAGGACAACGTGACCTCCATTTTTCCCCAGGCTGACGACGAGCTCGCTCCTCCGAGGTTTATTGACGATGACCAGGCTCTCACCTGGCGCTCTGGACCGGAACTTGTACGGATTGAGCCCTGGGGACAAGACAGCGTGCGCGTCCGGGCCAGTCTCACCACCCTGTCGGAAGGGCGTGGTGCCCTCAAGGCCCAACCATCCGCCGGTGCCGTCGTGAAGCACGAGGGTGACAAGACCACGATAACGGTGGGGGCGATCACCGCCCTGGTCGACTCCTCGGGGCACATCCGGTTTCTTCGGACGGAAAGTGGTGCGGAACTCCTAGCCGAAAAACCGATCCATTTTTGGTGGCCCGGACCACGCAATTTCACAGCCACAGGCAACGGTTACCAACAGCTTGAGCAGTCCTTCGCCGCTTATGAGGACGAACGCCTCTTCGGGTTGGGCCAGCACACCCACGGGCGTCTGGACCAAAAAGGCATGGTGCTCGACCTCGTACAACGCAACGCCGAAGTAAGTATCCCTTTTCTGTTATCGAACCGCGGGTACGGGTTCCTCTGGAACAACCCGGCCATAGGGCGGGTTGAACTTGGGCGCGCCAGCACGCGTTGGGTTTCCGACAGTGCTCGCCAGATCGACTACTGGGTAACCGCCGGCGCTCCAGCACAAATCGCGGCCCGCTATGCTGAGGTCACCGGCCACGTGCCAATGCTGCCTTCATGGGCGGCCGGTTTCTGGCAGTCAAAACTTCGCTACAGGACGCAGGAGGAGCTTCTCGCAGTCGCGCGGGAGTACAACCGTCGCGGTCTACCTCTGTCCGTCATCGTAGTGGACTTTTTCCACTGGACCCAGCTCGGCGACTGGCGCTTCGAGCCGAGCGAATGGCCCGACCCTCAAGCGATGGTGGATGAACTTTCGGCCCTTGGCAGTTCGTTTGATGGTATCGGTATGGCCGTCAGTGAGCATGATGTCGTCGAACTACCAGCCGATGCTGAACGAAGGCTATTTCATCGCCAACGAGCGGGGCGCTCCAGGTCACCACTCGGACTGGCCCGACCGTCACGCCAGCACCAAGGTCCCAGTCGCCTTTTATGACGCCAGCAACCCCGACGCTCGTGAGTACGTATGGGACCAACTCCGCGCGAACTACTACAGCTACGGGATAAAGCTCTTCTGGTTAGATGCCTGCGAGCCGGAACTTAGGCCGGGGCATGTCGATAATCTCCGCCTTACGAGTGGGCCAGGAAGGGAGGTCCTGAACCGCTACCCTGCCGACCACGCACGCACGATATACGACGGCATGCGTGCAGCTGGAGAGGAGCAGGTCGTAACCCTAATCCGGTCCGCTTGGGCCGGAAGCCAGCAATGGGGCGCCTTCTTGTGGTCCGGTGATATCCCGGCCACGTTCGAGTCCTTGGCTGCCCAAGTCCGGGCCGGCCTCAATGTGGGCCTCTCAGGCATCCCATGGTGGTCGACTGACATCGGCGGCTTTCACGGAGGTGACCCGAGCGACCCCGAGTTCCGGGAACTTATTGTCCGCTGGTTCCAATTCGGCGCGTGGTGCCCGCTCTTCCGGCTCCATGGGGACCGCCTGCCCCGCAGCCCGCTCTCTCAGGCGATGTCTGGCGGCCCCAACGAAGTCTGGTCTTACGGAGACGAGGTCTACGCGATCCTGACCGAGATCTTGAGGCTCCGGGAACGCATAAAGCCCTATGTGCTGGAGCAAATGGCTTCGGCCGCTGAAAAGGGAACTCCGCCCATGAGGCCCCTCTGGTTCGATTTCCCCGACGACACCACCGCGTGGACGATCGAGGACCAGTACTTGTTCGGGCCCTCGGTACTGGTCGCGCCTGTGACAAGATCGGGTGCAAGATCAAGGGACTTATACCTCCCCGAAGGGCCGCTTTGGACCGACGCCTACAGCCACGAGCACCTCAGTGGAGGGCAGTGGGCCACCGTCGAGGCACCGCTCGAACGCATACCGATATTCCTGCGAGACGGAGCGGTGGGGCTCCCACCACTCTATCCGCCAGCGACAAGCTCGGACGGTGGGTGAACCGGCCCGCCGCAACCATTTATCGTTTCATTTACCTAGAAAGGGGGGTACATCGAAACACCATCATCAGGGACCACACCCATGCGTGACAGTTGCCCGCAATATTTCTCCGACCGCACAGTTGCCCGCTTAATTACGTCCTACGACACCACCGAAAGAGGTTACTGCTAATGACATCAACCAACAGCTCTCAGCGGGGCCGCCGAGGCGCCCTGCCCGGGAAGCACATTTTTGCCGTTGCGGGAGCGTGCAGCCTGGTCCTTGGGCTCACGACTACCCCAGCAAGCGCGTCCGCGAGGCGGCCAGCCTTGAGCGGGACGCTAACCATGAACGTCTTCACCTTCACGACGCCTGTGATGCAACCAGTTATCGCAGCTTTTGAGCAAGCTAACCCCGGCGTGCACATCCAAGCGGCCAATGTTGTAAACACTCCGAGCACCTATGTCCCGCTCTTACAGACTGAACGCCTGGCCGGTAACGAGCCCATGATCGACGAGACCTACGACGTGCTGACCCCGACGCTCGAGGTGGACGGTCTCCTCGGCGACCTCACCCCTGACCTGAAGGCTGGGAACCCGTACCCCCAGAACTATTGGCTCAAGACATTCGAAGCCTCTTATATCCCGCCCAAGGGCGCGCCCTTCGGCGTCGGTCAGGTGTTCGCTCTGGCTAACGAGGCCGATGCCACCGTCATCATGTACAACGAGAACGAGTTCCAAAAGGCCGGCGTACCGTTCCCGCAAAACGGGTGGACATGGGCGGACATGCTCGCCGATGCAGCGAAACTTAAGGTGGGATCGGGGGCCTCGCAAACTCAGTACGGGATTTGTGAACGACCGGACTGGCAGGCGGAGTACAACCCGGTGCTCAAGGCATACGGTGTGACCGGCTTCACTGAGACGCAGGCGACGCTCGACACGCCGGCTGCCCTCAAGGCCTGGACGTTGATGATCGACCCCATGCTGAACGGTGATGCCGTCCCTGAGGCCCAACAGCAGGCCAAGAACGGGTCCTCAGGTTGCGAGCCCTTCTTCGAATCGGGCGAAGCAGCGATGTCCATCGAGGTGCGGGGCAACCTGCCCGGCTTGCAGCAAGCTATCGGCACCAAGTTCAACTACAACGTTGTGCCTATGCCGTCGATCACCGCGGCGAACGGCAAGCAGGTAATCCCGACGGGCGGGGGTAGCCTCGGCTGGGGCCTCGCCCCCAATGCGCTACACAACTCCCTTGCCATCGCGTTCCTCCATTACCTCTTCTCGGCAGCGGGCCAAGCTGTGGCTGAGAAGACATTCGGCGTAGTACCGGCCGTAGCCTCTCTCAATGGCCCGGACGCGCCTGTGGAGGACCCAGTCCGGCGGGCCGGCCAACAGTGAGGCCTACGTCATTGCCGCCGACACAGCCACCATCGCCCCGCAAACTCCTGGCACGGTGTTCACCCTGTCGAACACCGATGTCCCGAACGCGGTGACAGCGGCGACTACCGGCCATCAGAGCATCGCCAAGGCGTTCACGAAGCTCCAAAGCGAGATGGTGGCCGCCTACGCATTGAACGGCTAACGGCCCAAGTGTTGTCGGCCGGATAGTCAAAGACCTAGCTTGACAAGCGACGGCCAGCCATGAGCTGCGCCGTCGCTTGTCTTTGAGGACCCAAGGGGGATGTATTGAGTTCGCGGCTTGTAGTGCCCACGGCACCCGGCCTTCGCTCCCACGTCCACCGCGGGCCGGCTTTTCGGGGCACCGGCGGGAGTTGGGTCGACAGCGCCATCGCAACGTTCACGCCGCAGCGGTGTAGCGCCCTGGGTGTTCCTTGCACCCAACCTCATCATGTTCACGGTCTTCGTAGTGGTCCCGATCGTCGGCGGGCTCATGCTCAGCTTTACTACGTGGGACATCACCAACGGTTGGCCCAAATGGGTGGGGTTGGCGAACTACCACAGGATGTTCTCCGACCCGCTGGTGTGGCAGGCCGTGGTCACGACGCTAAAGTTCCTGGTGTTCGGAGTGGTCCCCACGATACTTATCGCTCTTGGGCTGGCCATCCTGATCAATGTCCGCTTCCGGTTTGTTGCTGTCGTGCGCTCCCTTTACTTGATACCAGCAGCCATGTCATACGCTGCCTCAGCGGTCGTCTGGCGGTACATATTCCTCGACGGCCCGGGCTACGGGATCCTCGATTACGTTATCTCGCGGTTCGGGGTCACCCCTCCGGACTGGCTGGCCAGCCAAACCTGGGCGCTACCGGCACTGGACATAGTCACCGTATGGTTGAGCCTGCCCGCGGCCACTATTCTCTACCTGGCGGCGCTGCAGCGGATACCGGACTCCCTTCTCGAGGCGGCCGCTCTCGACGGTGCAGGCCTGGTCCGCCAAGTTCGCCACATCGTCTGGCCCGGCGTGCGCTACATGACTGTCCTGGTGGCAATTGTGGCGTTGCTATCTTTCACCAATGGCTCGTTCGACTTGGTGAACATCCTCACCAAGGGCGACCCGCTGTACGCGACGCAGACTCTTATTTATTACATATTCGTCAACGGGTTCAGCTACGGGTTCTTCGGGTATGCAGCCGCCCTGTCGATCCTGCAGATCGCATTGGTGGGGGGGCTCCTACTCGTCCTGCGCGTGGTCTCGGGGCTGGTCAGGCGATGACCCGCTCTACCCGTTTCACGAAACGCATTAGGATCGTCGTGGCGGTTGTAGTGGGCCTTATATTGGCGTCACCAATGTTGTACATGGTGGCGGCTTCACTGATGTCCAACACCCAGCTGTCCGTGCAGCCGCCCCAAGTGGTCCCGAGCTCCTTGCATTTCGCCAACTACTCGGAGGCGTTCACGGGGATGACCCAGGTCATCCAACTGCGGAGCTTCCTCAACTCGGTGATCTTCACGACTGGAGCCGTGGGCCTCCAGTGGCTGCTGTGTGTGAGCGGAGGCCTGGCTATTGCGAAGATGCACTTCAGAGGTCGGGGTCTTGTCACCGCGATCTTCGCCATCTCGCTGTTCATCCCGATCATCACCACATTGATCCCTACTTTCATCGTGACCTACGAGCTGCACCTCATCAACACATACCCCGGCCTTATCCTGCCAATTGCCGCTCAGACCGGTTTCGGGACGCTCCTGTTCCGCCAGTACATGCGCCAGATGCCTGAGGAGCTCTTCGACGCGGCACGTATAGACGGGGCTTCGTGGTGGACCATTTTCCGACGCCTCGTCATACCTCTAGCCAAGCCGGCCACGGCCGCCTACCTCGCCATATCAGTGCTGACCGCTTGGAACATGTACCTCTGGCCACTGGTGGCCGCCGAGGGTGGGTCGTTGCAGGTGCTAACACAGACCTTGGCGCTGGTGGGGACTACTGGCCAAGGCGAGATCACCCCACAGAACGTTATTTTCGCCTCTGTCGTTATCGTCACGCTGCCTATGATCCTGGTGTTTATTGCAGTCCAGGGTGCCTTTATTAGGGGCCTCACTGGGTCGGGGGTCGAGTAAGGATTGAAAGCATGTCTGTGAAACCGGAGCCCTGCACCGGACAAGCACGGGCTCGCTGACGCAAAGGGCAGCAATGGAAATTCGGGGACGGCAACTTCACTTTGGCGTACATATGCAAGGCCAGCGCACGAGCTGGGCCGAGTACCTGAGCGCCGTCCGGGCGGTGGAGGCACTGGGGTACGGGTCGATATGGACCTTCGACCACCTCCTACCGTTTTCAGGGGACGTTGACGGGCCCTGCTTCGAGACTCTTACCACACTCGGCGCGCTTGCCGTCGCGACGAGCACGGTAAGGATTGGGGCTCTAGTAAACGGGGTCGTTTATCGTCACCCTGCGATCCTGGCCAAGGCGGCGGCTCAGGTCGACCAAATGAGCCAAGGCAGGCTGGAGTTTTCTCTGGGCGCGGGTTGGGCTGCGAAAGAGTTCCGCACCTACGGCCTCGAGTTCGCCGTCGTTGACCGAACGCTATGCACGTCTGGAGGAAGCGATGCAGCTCGTGAAGCTTCTTTGGCGCGAACCTCGGTCCACGTTCCACGGCGACTACTACCACCTCGACGATGCTCCTTGTGAGCCCAAGCCCGTCCAGTGGCCGCACCCTCCCATCACGGTTGGGGGCACTGGGCTAGGGACGCTGCGGGTTGCCGCTAGGCATGCTGACCGGCTCAATGTCATTGCCTCGCCCGAGAAATGCGCCGAGCTCATAGCGGCATTTGAGCCGATGCGGCAGGAAGTCGGGCGGGCCCCTGACGATATCGAGCTTTCCATCCACACGACGTTGGCGCTGGCATCAACCAGGCAAGCTGCGGAAAGCTATGCCAACGTGATCGCGGCAAGCCATGCAGTGGAGTTGTCCACCCTCCGCGACACATGGCTTATCGGCGACCCGGCTGAAGTGACGACCCGTCTTCGGCAGTACCTGGACGTCGGGATCAGTCATTTTATTTTTGCACTGGGTTACCCGTTCGATCTCACGCCACTGCGCCTGTTCCAGGAAAAGGTGCTCCCGGCACTGGCTTGACCGGCTAACCCCGGGCTTTAGACAGTCGCACTCAATTGCGCGGCGCGGAAGACCCGTGCACCGTGAGCGATCCACCTCGATCTCACCGCTTTCGCGTGGCCCAAGTTGTGCCCCTGACCACAAATCGTCCAGACCACCGGCGCCGAGGGTGCCTTGGACGGGGAGAACGATGCGAGCTCGGCGATCGCCGAGATTGAAGATGGCCATGTAAGAAGAGCCGTCGGGGCCGTCCGCGGCCCATATCACGCCGTCCCCGCGGCGAGAGACCTGGCGCGGGTTGCTCGCGAGCCGGTGCATAGCGAGCACATCGCTGTTGGTGAGCAATCCCAATGTCCAGTCGTCGAGGTCCGGGAGAAAGCTGCCAAGCATCAGCGGCGACCCCACGATCGACCACAGGCTCATCATCGTCTGTTGCTCCGCCCGGGTGAACCTGGTCCAACGGTCTCCACAGCCGTGCTCGCGCGGACCGTAGGGCGATCCTGCCCAGTGGCAGCATGTCGGCGTCCGGCCAATGGCCGTTCCCGGAGAACGCCGCCCAAGCTCGGCAGGGCTCGAACATCGAGTAGAGGTCCTCCCATCGGTCCCAGAAATCGCCCGTGATCCTCCACATGTCCGCGTTCTGGCGCAGGTGGTCTGCGTGCTCCAGCCCCGTTGGGCCGCACGACAGGCTCAAGACCATGTCGCGGCCGGCCTTGTCGATCGCCTGCCTTATGCAATCGATCTCACCCGCTGCGTAGGGCAGCAAGATGTCGTCGACCTTTACAAAGTCGACACCCCAGCCTCGCGTAGAGAGCGAACAGCGAGTCGTAATACTCCTGCGCCCCTGCGGCGGATGGGTTCACCCCGTACATGTCGGTGTTCCAAGGGCAGATGGAGTTCGTTTGGGCAATGTCCCGAGCGCTGACATGTAGTACCCAAGATGGGCGTACCCGCGTGCACCGCTTGGCGAGGGACACCACGCATTACATGGATACCGAATTTCAGGCCGAGGGCGTGGACTCGCCGAGCGAGGTGCGCGAACCCGGCGCCGCCGGCCGCCGATGGGAAACGGTTCGCCGCAGGGACCAGCCGCGAGAACTCGTCCATCTCAAGAGGGACGAAGGGCCTGTAGGACGATGAGGACGCCCCGGGCTCGTACCACTGGATGTCGACAACAACGTACTCCCACCCAAACGGCGCCAGACGCGCTGCCATGTGCTCGGCGTTCTCGAGGACCTCGTCCTCTCGTACGCTCGCGCCGTAGACATCCCAACTGTTCCAGCCGAGGGGTGGATGGGCAAGAGCGGGCCGCCTCGAAATGGTCAGCTCCGGCCTTGTCCGTCCACGCTCCTTCAGTTTAGTTGTACTCGTCGCAGCGATCAGGGTGGCACCGCGAACCTAGAGGATGGTCTCGCCGCCGTCTGCTATGTAGGTAGCACCAGTGACGAAGGATGCTTCGTCACTGGCGAGAAATGCAGCGACCGCGGCAATTTCGTCGGGCTCGCCGTACCTACGCATAGGGATGCGGCCAGTGATCCGGTTTCGTGCCACGTCGTCGTTTATGAACTCGGAGACCAGCGCCGTATTTGTGAACCCAGGCACGAGAGCATTGACCCTGATGTTGCGTTGTGCGTAGTCCGCGGCCATAACCCGTGTTAGGCCAAAGGCGCCAGCCTTGCTCGTAGAGTAGGCGTGGAACCTTGACGCCGTACCCCTAAGGCCGGTGGGCGACCCCAGACATATCACTGAACCCCCGCCCGAAGACAGGAGGGCGCGGACCCCGTATTTGCAAGTGAGGAACATGCCCGTCAGATTGACGTCGATCGTCAGCTGCCAAGTCTCAAGGTCCAGCTCGTCGACCGGAGCGTCTCGCCCGAACAGCTGAATGCCAGCGTTTGCGACAACTATCTCTATGCTCCCAAAACTGTTCGCCGCCTCCTGGAACGCCTTGGCCACCTCGGCCTCACGCGACACGTCCACGAGGCACGGTACGAGCCGGGGGCCGGGGCCAATCGCTGCCTCGGCTTCGCGAAGAGCGTCCTCGCGCCGGTCCAGCAGCGCCACCGAGGCGCCCTCCCGGTAAAACCGTTCCGCGATGGCGCGCCCTATGCCTGAAGCAGCCCCCGTCACTACGGCGTGCTTCCCGCCGAGACGATCGCTCATTTCTCCTCCTATTTGACAGTTGGGTAAGTGTTACCTGGATTACCAATCGACCCGGACCACTGCCAGCGCCTCACAATGAGGGAGCTCAAAGCCGAAGCCGTCCTTGTTCTCCTCCCAAGACAACTCCCGCTCCCCGGGAAGGACCTTCACAGCTTTCGGGCGGCGGTCACCGGCAAACCCTGTCCTGATCCCCAAGACCGGGACGGGTGGGGCGCTGAATTGGGAGTTCAGAAAATAAAGCAGGGTCGCCCCCAGGTCGGGCCGCGAATAGCACGTCACCTCTATACAAGCAGGGCCGGATACTTCCACGGAGGGCGAAGTCACCAGATAGCGCATGAGATGTCCAAATACGTCCTGCTGCTCCGTGGCTTTCTCCGTCTCCATCGGCCCGGTCGCCACAACCACCCGACCCTGACCGATGTTCCTTTCCAGTAATGCTGGATATTCCGTCAGCCGTCCCATTGGATCGGTAAGCACGCTGGCGTACCTACTGCCTCTCGGGTCTGTGTAGGGTAACCCAACCCGCGCTAGAACCCGCACGTCCTCAGAACTGGAGAGCAGCAGGACCTGGTCGCTGTGCACCGTAAACGGACGGGACTCGCTGAAGGGCTCAAAGATGTTAGAGCCGTCGCGAGTGGGCGCCATGTAAGTCACACCCCCCTGGGAACGCCCTAGCACCTCTACCCCCATTAAGTCTTTGACAAAGCGGAGAGCGTTATCGTCACTTGATATGCCGACCGTCGCACCGACCAAACTCAGGTAGAGACAACCACCGGACTCTACGTATTCGACCAATGCGGTGCGCTCGACCTCGTCAATCAGCGCCACGTTGGGTAGGACGATCAGCTTCCAATCTGAGAGATGGCCCAGGTCAAGCCGCGTGATCACCGAGAAGAGCAGGTGCCTCTCCAGTTAACCCCTCGCCAACGGCAGTTGCCGCCCGCCGGTGTGCGACACCACTGGCCGACCGATAGCCCGGCTCTCCGACAAATCCATAGTCCGCGAGGTTTGTGACCGGCTCGGAAGGGTCGAAGTTGGCCCGGAAGCTCCGGTAGACCGCCACGTCGGCCAGGCGCGCCCCGCCGAGCACGGGTTCCAGCTGAGCAACGAGCCCGAAGACGGGTCGTACCCGGTCATAGCGGTCTGCAGACGTACTGCCGTCGGGGTTAATGGCTTCGATGATGCTAAGAGCCGTCCCGTTGGCAACGGCCGCAGCGGCAACCTCTAAAATCTCGTCGGTCGTCTTGGTAGCGCTGTGCTCGAAAATCGTCGGCGCGCACCAAGAATGGATAAGTTCTGCCGGCCGGTACATGCTCATACTTTCGAACAGTTTCAGGCTTACCGACAGCGACGCGCGGTCCTGGTACAGATCGGCGGACAGCCAATCGGCTGAGCGCGACAACGTCTCAGAGGAACCACTTCCCCAGTCGTTCACGTAGCCTCCCGACTGATGGGTTAGAGACGCTCCTGGCCTATGGAGCCGGACTATGCCCGACAACTGCTCAACGAACTCAGCCATCCACCTCCTCCGAGCGTCGGCGAAGGCCTGCCAGCGATCTTGTCCCCAATCCAGGACGTGCGGGATGTCCATACCGAGTTCACTGCAAGCGCGGCGACTTGCACGCCGCGCAAAAACAGACGCCCGGCCACACGGTCATGTCGAGGTTGAAACCGTCCGGCTCGTACCAGCGGGCAAGCTCGTCCAACTGCGTAAATACGAAATCCCGGTACTCGGGGTTGTTGATGCAGCACACCCCGAACCTCTCGGCATCTCCGGTACTTGGGACACGGAGCCGCCGAGCGTTACCTGAGGCGTCCACCACTCGAGCCGAGGGATGGTGGTGCCAGAACCAGTCGACGTACGAGATGCAGTAATAAACTACAGAGGCGAGCCCCTCCGCCGAGCGGCGTCAAGAAGCCGCGGGAGCAGTTCCCCACAGCGGCGGCCGCGGTGCGGCGCCCCGACACTGCTCGGCCAAAAGTTCAGGCCCCCATGGTTGTTCGCGGGGACCGTAATGACTGTCGCTCCTGCGCCTGCGACGCGTGAAATCAGCTCGGTTGGGTCCATGTTCCCCATGAACTCAGCGTCCCAGTCCGGTACGTGCATATCGATCAAAAAACGACGGTAAGAGTTGAGGACCGCCTGGCGCCCTGCGATTTTCGTGTCCTGTCCCATCTGCTCTCCGTCTCGTGGTCCTGTCCGACGCCACCGATCAGCGCTTTCGACGCGTAGTGCAACGAAGGCCCTGAAAGCCGGGAACGATGCTTTCGCCAGTCCGAGCTCGCGCCAGCGTCTCCCCGAGGAAGTCGGTTGGAAATGTTCAAGCCCTGTTGCAAGGTCCAGCGGCCCTAGCCGTTGACCGTGCCCGGCCCAATTGGTACGATAGCATTCCACCGTTGGTCATACAAGCGCACGCCCCCCTGCTTAGGGCACGGCAAGTAACCCAACACCAAGAGCGGCCGGCGAAGGCCCTGCAGCGGGAAGGAAGCCGCCCAGATGACACTAAAGACGTATAGCGCGGAGGTCGCCCTCGCAATAAATACCGAGCTCGGGGAAGGGCCCCGTCTGGGACGAGCGTAGACAGGAGTTGTTCCTTGTTGACCTAACGGGCAGGGCAGTCCACGGGTTCGCCCCCCGCAATGGCGCGCACCGCAGCTTTAATTTAGACCGGTCGGTCGGCTGCGCTGTGCTCCAGGACGACGGTCGGTTACTGATGGCCTGCGAAGATGCCTTTTTCACGTCGGGGCCGGACGGTGAGGGGCTTGTCCAATTCGGGACCTTCTCCACTAACGATCCTCAACTCCGTTTCAACGACGGGAAGGTAGACCCATGGGGGCGGCTGGTAGTGGGGACCATGGAGTGGGCTGAGGAACATCCCGCAGGTTGCCTTCTCATGCTCGCCGGTGATGGGACAGTCACGACCCTGCTAGAAGGCTCCATTATTTCGAATGGCTTGGCCTGGGCTCCCGACGGGCGAACTCTGTACTACATAGATACAGCGCTTCGAAGAGTCGACGCCTTTGATGTCGACCCGGACAGTGGCGCTTTGTCCAACCGCCGTGTCGTAGCGAAAGTGGACGGCGGCCCGGACGGTATGGCGATAGACGACGATGGGAACCTCTGGGTGGCAGTGTGGGGCGGACGGCGCGTGGAGGTGATCGAGCCTCTCACGGGGCGCCAAATCGCTGTGGTACAGGTCCCTACGACGAACGTATCGAGCGTGGCGTTCGGTGGTCCATCCCTAGACCAGGTTTACATCACGACAGCCCGCAAAGGCCTGAGCCCGGCGACCCTGTCCGAAGAACTGCACGCCGGTGACATCTTCGTTGTGGAGCCGGGCGTAACCGGGCCGCCGGCAAACCGTTTCGCGACCACCTAAGGCGAAGACCTCTGAGACGGGCTAAGTCTAAAACAAGGCTTCTGCCGCCTGGGGCATACAGGAACCTTGGAAGAAGAGAACGGGCGGGCGGATGCTCTACAACTCAATACAGCCGAGTTCAGCGAGCCTTTGATCGACCCAGGCAGGCATGCCGCCACCTTGGACGATGGCCTCGGCACGGTCATGCTCATACCCGTCTATGCGATCGAGCTCAACCAGGGCACTCTTTGCACGGTCCTTTGGCACAACGACAACGCCGTCGTCGTCGCCGATCACGATGTCGCCAGGAAATACAACAAGCCCGCCGCAAGACACGGGCAGGTTTACGCGTCCTGGACCGTCCTTTTCGGGGCTATTGGGCGTGACTGCCGCGGCGAAGGTTGGGAGGCCAACGTCTCGTAAACCGGTGACATCTCTCACGGCTCCGTCGGTTACCAGGCCAGCTAGGCCTCTCTGTCTTGCAAGCCGGGCCGTCTGGTCTCCCCAAACGGCGTGCCCATCGTGGGCGCCCGTGGCTACCACGATCACGTCGCCGCTGGACGCTATCGAGAGCGCCTTCCAGACAACAAGATTGTCCCCGGGCGGGGCCTCCACAGTTATCGCTGTACCGCACATCGGCAAATTGCCCACGATGGGCCTAACCCGGCTCGACATAGCCCCCGACCGTCCGAGCGCATCCCCGATGTGCCCGGTCGGAGACCTGGAGAACCGAGCAACGATCGCTGCATCAGGTCGTTCGAATAGCGTGTTTACGACGAACCCCGGCCTTGACAATGTAGGTCTCTCTTCTAGCTGTGGTTGAGAAATCAGCTAAATCCCCGGTACCAATGGAGGAAAACGGTGAACGCGGGACGTCCCTATACTACTCTGTACGCGGAACCATTGCCAGATGTGCTTGTTGACCTAGTGCGTGGGGAGCTGCCTTCGGGCGATATGGTACTCCGCGTGCTGTCAAGCCGTGACCCGGGTATCCTCCTTCGGGAAATTGCCGATGTAGAGTTTGTAGTTGTTGCCTCTACCCGCATTGACGGGAACGTCTTGGCTCACGCCAAGCGACTAAAGCATATCCAACACCAGGGGGTCGGGCTAGACAACATCGACCTCGCGGCAGCGGCCGAGGCCGGCGTGTCGGTGGCGATCACGCCAGAGGGCACCTCGGTGGGTGTTGCCGAACACGTCTTCCTCCTCGCGTTGGCTCTATATAAACGGTTGCGCAGTCTCGACAACGACGTGCGTGCTGGACGATGGCCGGTCTGGGCGTACCGCCACGAGAGCTACGAACTCGCGGGCAAGGCACTGGGTCTGATCGGCTTCGGCCGGATCGCTCGTGAAGTAGCAGTCCGTGCTCGGGCATTTCAGATGGAAGTGCAGTACTTTGACATTTCACGAAGAGGCGAAGACGAGGAAGCTCGCCTTGGCGTTCGCTATCGAGAACTTGAAGCGTTGCTGGCCACATCCGATATCGTCAGCTTGCATCTCCCTCTCACGTCCGAGTCCCGCCACATCATAAACCACAAGAGCCTGTCTGTGATGCGTCGGACTGCAACGCTGCTCGAACACAGCCACGGGGATCTCATTGACGAAACTGCACTAGTGCAGGCGTTGTCGGGTCGCCTCATTGCTGGCGCCG